>CAKPPF010000001.1 GCA_934177485.1 uncultured Clostridia bacterium
ATACAATAACTTTTGATATTGAAGAAAATTGGTATAGACAAGATGATAAAATGTTAGGGAATAAAGAATTTTTAATAAAAGACCTTGATGGATATTTATTAAGGTTTATGCAAGATTTAGGTGAAAAATAAAGTAAAATGATTATTATTTCATATGCTTATTTTTCAATTTTTACTGCTAGTGTATAATTTAGCGTTCCATTCGAAACATAGTAAATACATATAAGTGAATACAAAAAATCTATGGCAGTAAAAAAATCTAGGTATAGAATATTACAAAACTAATTATAAAAAATGGAAAAAAGAAGTTAAAGAATTTATTAATGGTATTAAAACTAGTAAGAAAACTTACAATAAATTTGACTAGTAATTGGATAAAAATTTAAAATATAAATTTATCATAATTATTATATTTAAAAAAAGTAAAAGAGACTAGTATTTCTAGTCTCTCTTGGAAAATTATCGCTATTTACAAGGTTTCTTTATACATATCAAAATACATTGATAATGCGTCATCAAAAGTATCTGCAAGTATAATCTCGCCATGTAATTTCATAATACCTTTTTGGTATTCATCTATCACTGGTTTGATTTTATAGAGCTCTCCCCATCCTCCGTACCGGAGATATTCACTACTATTGTACTTCAAGGTCTTACTGCTATAGGTAATGTCCTTGCAATGACCATGTACAATAACATTCTTGTTGGTGAAATTCTTAAATAGCTCAAGAACCAATGGTGCTTCAGAAGACGGTTTGGCATTCCCTGCCCAAGAAACAATATGATCTTTCCAATCAAGAATGAGAGTAAGATTTTCTCGTTTCAAAGCTCCTACAGCTGAACCAGTAGAAGTTATTAAAACTCCTTCTGGTATTTTCTTTGCAATAAATCCAGCTATACCATTAGTGTACTGGTTTTCTTGCAAAAACTTTCCAACTGTGAAGAATTCAGGAAAATACTTTGTAATAATATCTGTCATATCATAATCAACCTTTTTATCAGAATATCTAATTTTGGTATATTTATGACAAACATTATCTAATATCTTTTCCCATGGTGCCATTGTAATCCTATCCAAAGTTCCATCTTCTTTATAGATATACTCTGGATATACAATAGAAACATTACCAAAGGAATTAATCTTAGTAAAGTTTTCCTTGGTTATAGGATGGTTGAAATATCCCTGATTCATAGAGGGTGCTATTACAATGTACTTACCATATCCAATTGCTGTATGGATAATTGATAATGGATAATTATCAGCTATTCCATTAGCAATTTTGGAAAATGTATTAAAAGTACATGGTGCAACAACAATCACATCTTCCTCAGGAATCCTTTCGTTGATAGAGTCTGTCCTGTTAAAGGTATAATTCTTTTTTATCTGGTAACCTTCAACAGTTCTTAAGTCCATTATTGAACAACTAGTTGCAGTAGGCATTAAAATGCATGTTGCTCCTTCTGCTTTAAGGTAATCCAAGAGAATTTTTACATCCTTACTTTTGTTAGCCCCTGTTGTTACAACATAAACCACTTTACCTTTAAGCATTTTATTCCCTCCTATTCAAAATTATATTTGCGATAGAGTTCATATGCAATCGCCGATACAGCGACTGGTAATGTAAGAAAATCAACTTTTGATTTATCCATTGGTAACTTAATAGTTGCATCAAGCATTTCCTGTTTAGCAAGAGTTAATCCTGAAGTTTCTGTGCCGAAAACAACAACAATGTCTTTATCATCTGGCAAATCCAGATCATAAAAGATTTTATTGGTATTTCCAGAAGTACCAATAAGATATTTTCCCTTTGCTCTCAAATCTGCAATAGCTTCCTCAAAGGTATCATAGTGAATTTCCTTTACTTTACCTGTAATATTCCAAGACTTAACTTTGCTTACAACCTTAGGAATATCAAAGGGAATTGAGTTTTTGCCCGCCGTATAAATAACGCAATCGATTGCGTTAGCGACCTGAATGATATGTGCAATATCATACGGGGACCGAATTGTGTCAAATAACAGTTCTACTTTTTTCATAGTGTTTACCTCACCTTTCATGTTTTTTAGCAACTAAGATAAATGGATCTGATGTTATATTACAATTACCATTTAAGCTCTCTCTTATTATTTCTTCATCTTTTTCAGAATAGCCTTCAATAAAAGGAAAGCTCTTAGTAATGTTAATAATTTCTTGAACACTTTGGTACTGTCTGTGTACCTCATATTGTTCAATACTTACAATCTCAAATCCAGATTTCTCAAGTTTAGTAGAATAGTACTCGATTTGTCTGCTTCTAATAAGCCTATCTCTAAACAGATTAGCTATTTCAATCAGACCTTTGCTTGGACCATATTCTCTAAAGACAAAATATCCTCCATCTTTAAGTATCCTATATAACTCATCAGAATTATACCTAGTTACATTTTTTGCAGTAACAATATCAAAAAAATTATCTGCAAAAGGAAGGTTATTATTGTCTCCTTCAAGAATAATTGCACTTTCTCTCAGATTTTCTCTGGCTGTTTTTACCATCTCACTCGAATTATCAACTCCTGTCAATGTGCTTTTGATATCAGATTTTTCTTGAATCTGTTTTAATACAAATCCATTTCCTGTTCCAATATCAAGGATTTTACATCCATCACTCATTAAAGAGATAATTTTCCGCACAAACAAACTATTAATATCGCAAGTTTGTTTGACGGGTGCTGTAATGCTAGTGTTACGAATATTTACAATTTTTTCATTGTAAAACATCTTTTTTCACCCTTTCATAAAGTAATTTTACTATATCATTTTACCATTTTATGTATATTTTGTCAATAATTGCTATTTAATAAATTATATAGTATAATTTATTGGGTGATTTTATGATTGATGCCACATTTATTATAAATTTAATTAAAACAAATTTTAATATAATACCAACATGTATAACTGAATTAAATACTAGTGGAACAATGAATATGGTGTATTTATTGGGATTTAATAATCGTAAGTTAATTATTAGATTGCGAGAAAATGATATTTATGCAGAAAATGAATTTATGAAGGAACAATGGTTTAGTAGACAATGTACTAAAATTGGAATACCTGTTCCTAGAATAATGCATACAGGAAAATATTGCAACATAGATTTTTTAATAGAAGAATATATTGATGGAATTTCAGGAAATGAATATGAAAAAAAAGAATTTGTTTTTGAAAAATTAGGAATGTATTCAAGAAGAATAAAAGAAATCCCTGTTTCTGGATATGGGGTTGAAATTGCAGATTTTAATAATATTATTTTTACAGATAAATTTTATAAATCCCCTCAAGAACAGATTTTATCTAATATAAAGGCTTTAAGTTCAACTGATAGATTACTTGATTTAAAAGTATATGATTCAAAACATATCTTATGTATAAAAAATTCTTTTTTACATTTAATGTCTCAAGATTTAACCTGTGTTTTAAACCATGGCGATATTTCATTAAATAATACAATTATTAGCCCAAAAGGAATTGTATATTGGATAGATTTTGGATCTGTTAATGCAAATTCATTATATTCTGAATTTGCTAATTTAAAAACATACAATAAAGATGACTTATTTGCTTTTTCAAAAGGTTTTGGAATACCTATTACAAAATTAAAAGAAAATTTAGATACATACAAATTATTAAGTTCATTTGATAAACTACGCTGGTCATTAACAACCAAAAATGATGAATGTATTAATTGGTATATCACTGCTGCCAGAGAAAGTTATAAATCATTTATAAATACTAATGTTGTATCTCAAGAAAGATAAGAATAGACACTTTTGTGTCTATTCTTAAAGTTTATCTGTTTTTTCATTCTTAAAAAAGAGCTGTTTTTTAATTCCTAAATTTAAAACTTTTTCTAATATTTTCTTATCTCCAAACCAATTTACCTTTTCTATAAATTCATCAAATGTACACCATTTATAATCTATACTTTCCTCATTTAATACAATATTATCTTTCTTTACAAAGCTTATATAAACATATTCTTTGCATTGTACTCCTAAAGACTCATATTCTAAAATCCAATTTAAGTAAATGTTATTATTTGTTAATAAATTTGTCTCCTCTTTTACTTCCCTTTTAACAGTTTCTTCTTTATTTAAGTCATAGTTTTCACACCCACCTGTTACCACATACCAAAAAGATTGTTTAAATTGAGGATCATTTTCACTACCTTTTAATAACAATATTTCATTATATTCATTTACAATAAAAGTTAAAATTTTATCCATTTTTATCACCATATATAGTATATCACTTAACCATACTTTAAGCAATAAACTATCAACTATTTACTTTTATGTAAATAGTTGATATAATATTAGTGTTCGCACTCGTACTTAATTACAAACTAAAATTTAGTTTGTAAATTCATAAGGAGGTATTAGCATGAACAATTGGTACGAATCTAGCATCAAATCATTAGTTGAAGAGTATTTTAAAGATCATGGTCTTTCCGTTGTTTTTGACTCTTCAGAATTCTGGGATGTGTTTATTGAAAAATATCATAAGCAACTTCCTAGTTCTCAAATAGCACTTTTTGACCAAGTTGCTACAGACGCACGGTCATATGCATTCAATAAGAAGTATGGTGCCTACTCATATTTAACAGACTATCGTTCTGTTTGTGAAAATTGGAATCATATTATCTTAGATGAAATTCAAAAAATTTTTGGAAAGGACCTTATTTCTAAAAAAGTCCTTGCTTTGGGTGCTAACAATGGCTCTGAACTTGCTATAATCTTCGAAGATTTCTTTAAGTCAATGCATTTCGATGTTGTGGAAATCTCTGAAACTGCTTGTTCTGCCGGCAAATTACTTTATCCGCATATTAATTTTGTATGTGCATCAATGGATGAAGTAAACCTTCCCCAAAATGAATTCGATATTTTCATCAGTCTGCGCGCTGCTTACTGTGCAGGTAATAACCTTGATTCTATCGTTAACAAGGCTATTCATTCTGTTAAGCCCGGTGGAGTTATCATATTCTCCATCTCAAATGGATACATTGATGTATCTGATGGTAAATATACCCCTATTAAAGGAGTATATAATCCTGAGAACCAGCATTGTAATAAAACAGAAACCGAGAGAAACATTAAGTGGATGAAAACTGCTATGTTAAACAATGGTTGCTCAGAAATCTCTTTGGTTGATGCCGAAAGTGAGATTTTGCTCATTTCTAAGCGTTAAATCAAAAACTCGTACTAGTAGAGTCCTTATGTATAAGGACTCTATTTCTTTTATTGATTTTTTTCATAAATATTTATATGCTAACTATACAATTACTATCTGCAATTCAAATTGTATATAAGGTGTAGTTTATGAAATAATTAGGAATATCTTTTATTTTAAAATGTTTTCAGGAATATTTTATAAAATTTAAAAATAGATATACATGTAGATATCAAGCATCCAAAGCACGGATTTATTTATCCTGTAAATTATGGGTATGTACCAAATACAATTAGTGGAGATTCTGAAGAATTGGATGCTTATGTCTTAGGAATTTATGAACCATTAGAAACTTTTACTGGAAAATGTATTGCAATTATTCATAGAACTAATGATAATGATGATAAACTAATTATTGTTCCTGAGAACAAAACCTTTACAGATGAAGAAATTAAGGTGTTGACAGATTTTCAAGAGCAATATTTTACGAGTATTATTTTAAGACCAAATGATTATATAAATTGGAACAAAAATATTCCTGAACTTTCTGTTACTAATTTAGAAAATAGTTTAAATTTTTATAAAACTGCTGGATTTAAAATAGAATATGATAGACCAGAAAACAAATTTGCGTTCATATCTTTTGGCAATATTCAATTTATGTTACAAGAGTTATCTGATAATGATAAATGGAATATTGGGGAATTAAAATATCCATTCGGTAATGGAATAAACTTTCAATTAGAAGTTGAAGATGTCGAAAATATATATAATAATTTTAAAAATAATAATTATACAATAGCTTTTGAAATTGAAGAAAATTGGTATAGACAAGATAGTAAAATACTAGGAAATAGAGAATTTTTAATACAAGACTCAGATGGCTATTTACTACGATTTATGCAAGACTTAGGTGAAAAGGCTGAATAAAATAACTCAGCCTTTTTATTTTTTAGCTACAATTCCATACAAAACTCTTTTTAATAATATTCCTTTTTCTGTTTTATATCTTTTCACATATTCGTCAAATAAATCTTTTTCAACTATTGTTCTGTGTTCAAACGCTTTTCCTTTTATTTCTGAAAAATCATCTAATATTGGTGTTTTTAATAATAGTGCCATTAGGTCATCTTCTGTTTCGTAGTATTCATTTTGTAATATCTCAACTTTCTCAATATTTCTAAATCCCGCTTCAACTAAATCTTGATAGTCCTTCTCTGATATTGCAATTTCATCATTATATGCCTGACCTCTTCCAAATAATTCTTTTATTTCCCAACAATCTTTTTTGTCCACACCTCTTATTACAATTGTTCCTCCTGCTACTAAACTCTCATAAATTTGTTTTGTATTTATAATTGTATGTCTAGCTGATATTAAATCAAAAGTTTCTTTTGGAAAATTCATATTTAAATTATCCATTTTGGTGAATTTCACTCTTTTATTTGGATATTTCCTAGTATTTTCTTTTGCTGTTTTTATCATTTCCTCTGAAAAATCTGTAGCGATTAACATTCCTACATTTGGATAATTCTTTAGTGCCTTTTCTCCTCCACCTGTTCCTAAATCTAAGCACAAAGATTTTTCATTCGTATTTTCTTTTATTTTTTCCCAATAATTCCAATTAGTTAAATCTTCAGTTCTGCACTTTATTTGACTAAAATCCCAGTTTCCTATTTTTTCGTAATAATTTAATTCATTTTCTTGCATTCTGCATTCTCCTTTACTTTTTTATTTGGTTGTATATGCAAAAAGAACCTCCCTTCTATGAGCAAAGCAAAAACAACCATAATTTTGCTATGGTTAAATTTTGCCATTCATAGAAAAAGGTTCTCAACATTTTCTATTATTCAAACTATTTCTAGTTATCAATTTCTTCGGTAGCATCACGCGAATGGACGAATTGAAATACTACAATATTAGTATAGCATAATTTTTAATGTTTTTAAAGTCTTTTTATATAAATACTCAGTTTTTGCCATATACTTTTTAAAATTTAACTAAAATCAATTATTGGTTAAACTTTCATATCTTCTTACTCATCTCTGAATATTTTCTTTTGCAGGAATATTAAAGTATTTTGTGGCTTCCTTAAAACCATAGTGTTCATCAATACAATATTTTACAACTTCTAATTTAAATTCACTTGAGTATCTACTCATAAAAAATACACCTCCAAATGTTAAATTTTTGTCTAATATTGAGGGTGCACTTCAATTAAAGTGGATTGTTAAATTTTCTTTTTTTAGTATAATAGTTTTTTTTAGTCGATGCTGTTTTATCTATTTTTTCAAATAAGTTAATGTGTTTTTCTAACAAGATTTTAATTATTATATTTTCTTCCGAATCTTTATCTTTTAAAATATTTTCTTTTACTAAAATAGAACTATTATCTATTTTGTAATTTTCTGCTAAAATCTTTAGAGCGTTAAAGATGGTCAAATATTTATTTAATAAACTATTAAATACTTTATCCCATGTGATATTTTCAATTTCCATTTTATCTAAGTCATTTATACTTTTCATAAATTTATCTACTGATAAAGCCAATGTTTGACACAACAAATATTGCGGAATATCATAATAAGATTTAGTTTCTCCTGTATGAACATATCTGTTTCGGAAAATATATATTCTATATATACTCATTCTTATTCTTTTTACTATCTTATTTAATTCTATATTTAATTTGTGTGGATTCGTAATTATTTCTTTATATTCATATATACAGGTTTGAAAATACTTTCCTTTTACTTTTTTTATATATGTATCTATTGAACCATCATAACAACATTTTATAAATTCTTCAACTCTTCTCGTACCTATCTTAGACCTTTTTAACGTAACATTAAGTTTTTTTCTAAATAAGTCTATTGCTAAAATTTGAGGCATATAATTTAAAACAGAATCAAATCCACTTTTTGTAGGTGATTTACTATATAATGTTTCTAATGCTATCCATTTATTTATAAATTGTTCAGTTGACAATGTATTATTATCTTTTTCTGAATAATCTATTATATTAAAAAAATCTTTAACTAATATACTATCTTCTCTATCCTCTTTTTCATCTTTATAATAATATCCTGTTAAATTTCGCAACGTACTTATAGAACTATCTATTATTTTATATGTTCCTTTATAATAGTCATACTTAAACATATCATTTAAAGACTTATCTTTAATATTTAAATATTTATTTGCTTTTATAATACAGTTTTCATTTTCATCCAAATCTATCTTACTTCCAATATAAAACTTTTCAAAATTAAAAATTGATTTCATTCTTTTTATTTGTTTACTTATTCCTTTGTAATAGTCATTATTATTAAAATATATATGACAATAATATTTCTCTGATAAAAAATTTTTACCTTCAATTTTTATATTCTTACCTAATTGCACATCCTGAGCTTTAAAACTATTTTTTAGAAACCTTTCATCTCTATTATTAAAATGAACTAATGGTATATATATATCATAATTTTCCTTACTATTAAATAAGAAATCTATAAATTCACTTGGTGTTTCAAATATATTGTCATATATATAACTCTTTACTATTTCATTTAAAAATTTATATGTATAACCCAAAGATAATAACTCATTAATTAACGTTTCTATTAATATCTCTAATTTTTTATAATTAGTGCACTCTTGTAATTCTTGTAATATTACTTCAATCAATTTATCTATATACTTTTTGCCAAATATCGTTTTTACATGACTAAAGTAATTATATAGCTCTAAGCAATTAATCTTATCCCTATTATCTAAAAATTCTTTTATTTTTTTTATAATATTAATATATGTTCCCATATCTAATTCTTTTAAAATAATGTCTTTTTTTAAAAACTCTATAAAATCTTGTGCTAGTTCAAAATATTTTTTATTACCTGTCTCACTATTAACATTACACAAATCTAACATTTCCTTTAAACAAAAATTAAAACATATCATCGTAGGCATTTGTAAAAAAGAATTTTGCATTGATGTTAAGTTTATAATTTTATCTTTAAAAAATTTTTCTTCCTCACCTTCATTTATAAATGCATTTATTTTCATAAAATTACTTTTTCTCCCTCTTACATTTTTAATTATCTGAGTTTATTTTATCATTTTTCTCTTCAAAAATCTATCAATTTCAGTATTTCCAACAATTTTTATTTTTACCTTTTTTGACATTTTTCTCACTTTTACCATACACATCTTTAAAACTTTTCTAAAACATCCATTGTCGGTTAGACTTTTGTTTTTTTACTTTGTATAATTAATATATACAATCTTTAACTTGTAATTTCATTGTAGGTTACAAAAATACTCTCTCCCACACGGAAAGGAGGATTTTATGGCAGGGAGTATAGAAAAAAGAGGTACAGACACATATAGGTTGGTTTACTTTTGCGGTAAAAACCTAGATGGTAGTCCTGCAAGACATACAAAAACTGTTCATTGTACAAAAAAGGAAGCCAAGCTTGAACTAGCAAAATTTGTTGCAGATGTTGAGAAAGGAAATGTTATTGAAGGCAATTCTATTACGTTTGAAGAATTTACTGAAATATGGAAAAGAGATTATGGTGCTAAAGAACTGGCGCCTACAACTTATTCTAGATATGTCGCAATCTTAAACACTAGAATTCTACCATACTTTGGCAAGTTTAAACTGGATAAGATTAAGCCTACAGATATTATGAAATTTTATGATATGCTTGAAAATGATACACAAATTAAAAGATTAAAAAATAATAAAGGAGAAAGGCTTAAGAAACCCTTATCTAGAAAAACTATTTTAGAACATCACAGATTACTTCGAGCAATGCTTCACAAAGCTGTATACTGGCAACTACTTGTAAACAATCCAGCCGAGAGAGTTCAACCGCCAAAAATTCATAAGCCTAAGAGAAGATATTATGATGATGAGCAATGTAAATTTTTATTAGAACATTTAGAACAGCTAAATGCAGATAATATAAAATACAAAGTAGCTATTATTATTACAATATTCACTGGAGTGAGACTTGGCGAACTTATGGGATTAGAATGGGATGATATTGATTTTAGAAATGGAATTATTAGTATTAACAAAGCAAGTCAATATTTATCTGATAAAGGAGTATTTACCAAAGAACCTAAAACAGAAAGCTCAATTAGAGAAGTTGCTATACCTACATTTGTGATTTCATTGCTTGAAGAATATAAGTTGTGGTATGAAGAACAAAAATCATTATATGGCGAATTATGGACTAATTCTAATAGATTATTTGTACAAGCTGATGGCAAACCTATGCATCCAGATACAATCAGTAAATGGTTTGTAAAATTTGTAGGAAATATCGGTCTTCCCGTAATAAACTTTCACGGATTAAGGCATACAAATGCTACACTTTTAATATCTCAAAACATAGATATTGCAGTTGTCGCAGCAAGACTAGGACATGCACAAATTACAACGACATTAAACTTTTATGTGCATCCTGTAATATCACACAATAAGGTTGCAGGAAATGTATTGCAAAATTTATTATTAACACCAAAAGATTAAAAAAAAGATAAAAAGTAAAATTAAGAAATTTATTGAAATATATAGTATTTGAAGGTTATGAAGAGTTCGATTTCTCCCCAAAATCTCCCCATTTTATGAAAAATAGCTAGATTTTAGATATTTTTGCAAAAATAAAAAATCGCTAAAACCTTTAAGGTTCTAGCGACTTAGGCGTGGTTGCGGGGGTAAGACTCGAACTTACGACCTTCGGGTTATGAGCCCGACGAGCTGCCAACTGCTCCACCCCGCGATATTAACAACAAATATATTATATTACTAAACTTTGTTATTGTCAACACTTTCGTTATATTATATTCAAAATTTTCTCTTCTATTCCATTTATTGTAATATTTATTTTTAATATATTGAAAATTATCTGCATATATGTTAATATACACTTAAATAATATTAATAGGAGGTCTTTTTATGTTGATTGCTTTAATTATTATCATTTTATTAGTTATATATATAATAGCAACATATAACGGCTTAGTTTCATCTAGGCAAAAAGTTAAAAACTCTTGGAGCCAAATGGATGTACAATTACAACGTAGATTCGATTTAATTCCAAATTTTGTAGAAACTGTTAAAGGATATATGACCCATGAAAGTGAAACTTTTTCAAAAATCGCAGAGCTTAGAACTTCTTGGGCTAAAGCAGGTACTGTATCAGAAAAGGCAGAATTAAATAATCAATTATCAAGTGCATTAAAAACTATTATGGCTGTATCTGAAAATTATCCTGATCTTAAAGCTAACCAAGGATTTATAAATTTGCAAAACGAACTACAAAATACTGAAGATAAAATTTCTTTCTCTAGACAATTCTACAACGATAGTGCTACAATGTATAACACAAAATTAGAAATGTTTCCAAGCAATATAATTGCAGGCATGTTTAATTTCTCTGCAGAACCATTATTCGAAGCAGAAAGTGAGGAAGCTAGAAAAAACGTTAAAGTTGATTTTAATAAATAATATAAATTAACGAATTCAATGAAAAAATCTCTGAATAAACAGAGATTTTTTTATTACAAAGTTAAAGTTATATTTGTCATTGCATATGTTATAAGCTATATATTAAATATTCTTTTTGTGTTTTGAGATGTTTCTTTTGCAATTTCTTCTACCTTTTTTCCTGTAATTGTTGCTATTTTCTCTGCAACATATTTTACATTAATAGAATTATTGCGTGTTCCTCTTACTGGTTCTGGTGCCAAATATGGACTATCTGTTTCTATTAGTAATTTATCAGAAGGTATCATTTTTACAATTTCTTCAACATTTTTGGCATTCTTAAATGTAATAACTCCAGATAAAGATATATAAAAATTAAGTTTTATTGCTTCTTTTACTAATTCTCTATTTAATGGGCAACAATGAAAAATTCCTTTTTGCTTTACTGTATTATTTTTTAATATCTCTAGTGTGTCCATAACCGCTTCTCTTGTGTGTATTACAATTGGCAAGTTATATTTATTAGCTAATTTAATTTGTTCTATAAACATTTTCTTTTGAATTTCTTTATTATCTTTGTTCCAATAATAATCTAATCCAATTTCACCTATTGCTACAACTTTTTCCTTGTTATTAACATATATCTTTTCAATATCTTCTATTGCATTATTAATTTCATTTTCATTATTAATTTGATCTAGGTCATTTGGAGAAATTCCAACAATTGCATAAATATTTTCATATTGTTTTGCTATTTCTATAGCCTTTTTTGATGAATCTATATTATATCCTACAACAGTAAAATTAGAAACACCAGAAGCTAGTGTTTCTTTAATAATTTCATCTCTATCAATATCAAATTTTTCATCATTATAGTGTGAATGTGAATCAAATAGTTCCATTATTCTAAACCTCTATTATTTACAAAGTAAAGTTACATTAGCAGTTGCATACTCTTTGCAATGAGAAATACTTATATCAATACTTTCAATCTTATCACATATTTCCTTTTGTTTAATATTTACAAATGGTTTTCCATCTGCTCTTTTTAGTACTTCTAATTCATTCCAAGATACATCATATTTGTCATTTAATAATTCAGATATAGCTTTAAATATTGCTTCTTTTGAGGCAAATCTAGCTGCATAATGTTGATATTTTGCTTCTTTTTTACTTTCGCAATATTTTATTTCTTCTGGTGTATAAATTCTATTTATGAAGTTTTCGCCTAAATCTTCTATACTTTTTTTAATTCTACTAATTTCAATTATATCTGTTCCTGTTAAAATTCTCATACTTCACCTCTATTTTACGAAAAGCCAACTAATAAAATTTGCTACCCCTATTAATAAGCACATGACTGTTGCTATAAGTATTGTATTTTCCTTAACTCTATTTTTTTCTATGTTTAATTTTTTATAATATATATCATACTTAGTTTTTACTTGTGCAAATAATTCCTCTAAATTTAATTTTTCTTTACATCTTTTATAAAACTTTTGTCCAAATGAATTTGATGTTATTTCGCTTATCCATAATGTATTTGTAAATTTAATAAATTTTTTTATTGTGTTTTCAGTCTTAAAATCAAAATTCCTATTTAATTTTTTTAGATAATATCTTTGATGCAAAGCTAAAATATAAGTATAAAAATATTGATTCTCATATAATTCAGGAAGTACCGTATAGTTACTAACATCCGCTGACGAACATATTACTGCTGCGCATTTATCATTTATTCTTATTTTCATAAATGATGAATTAGTAAGCACTGATAATTTTTCATAATCTACATTTATATTTGTATTACTCTTTTTAACTTCAGCAAGTTTTACAAATTCATTTTCTATATTTTCAAAACTATTTTCATTGTTCCATTGATTAGCTTCTATACACACATAAGTGTAAGTCAAAAATAGGTCTTCATCAATGTCTAATTTTCTTCCTTCAATTTTCTTTCCTGTTATTTCTTCTATTATGCTTGATATTTCAGTCATATTTTCAAACATGTCTGTCTGTATTTTTATATCTTTTATTTTTTTTATATTTTTATTTTCTAATTTTATATTATTAAATTTATAATTAAAATTTAATATGTCCGAAAAATTATTAGTTTCTTCCAAATGTGTCTTTATTGATAAAAAACAAATTCCTGTATTAAAGCAAATTAATTCTATTTTAGGTATAGTAAAGAATATTCCATCTTTTTCTTCTATTTTTCCTTGTATTTGCTTTTTCAAGAGATATTCAAATATTAAGCAGTTTTGATTTTCTAATATTTTTATTTGTTGACCGTAACTTAATTTATTAAATTTGTTTATTTTTTCCTTATCAAAAGAAAAGTCTTGAAAGAAATCTTGCTTTACTGTTGGTACAAAATACTTATACAATTCAACATCTTTAAAATAATCAAAAAACTTAATTTTAAATTTTTTATTTTTTATTAAATTTTTTATATATCTCTTATAGTTTTCTTCTTTAATTGCAAATGGATATATAAAATATGAATACTGGTAGTTTGTCTTTAGTTCCATTTTTTTCTCCTATTAATATGTATAATACATTAAATTTAAATCTTTTCCTAAATGGTATCCACCTATAAAGTCTATTAATAAATTTTCATCTAAATTATACTTAGGTTCAACTATTATTTGTCCATTTTTGTTAATGCTTCCCCATAAGCCATCTTTTTTCACGGCTATATATCCAAAGTCATTTTGTTCTCTTGCGTCATCATAAATATAGTCAACAACAACATTTCCTTTTTTATCCACAAATCCATATTTATTATCTTTTTTGCTTAAGAATAAATTGTTGTTTGCTAATATTTCACTTGATTTTTTTTCATCACCATTTAAACTATAATATTTATATCCTGATTCTTCCCAAATTTTAATATATAATTTTTCTGAATTAACTTCGTTTACAATTCCTCTTGCAATTTGCTTTAATTCTTTATTTAAAATAATATTTAGGTCTTGATCTTCAAGTTCATAAATTCGTGCATCATCATAGAAATTAATATTTGGATATTTATCTTCTATCATAACTTGATTATCTATATTTATTATTCCATAATTATTTTCTGCTTTAAATATAAATAAATTATCTGATGTATATTTTAGTTCTTTATAACCTTTTTCTACCTTTGCTTCTGATGCAACATTATAAGCATAAAATTTTCCACTATTTTTATATACTATTACATCATTTTTAATAGTTTCAATATCATCAAATTTCTCGCTTAAAATTTCTTTTTTATCTTTATCAATTGCTTTTAATTTTCCATTTTCTTTTACACAGAATATATTAGTATTATTTAATGGTTTTATTTCTTCATATTCGCAGTCTAATATGTCATTTACACCATATTTTCCATCTTTTTTTACTATATATTTTTTGCAATCTTTTCCAAGTGATAAAATTTCATCATACTCATTATTTAGTACTTTTTTACCAGAGTCATCTACTAGTCCTAGTTTTTCTTCTTTTACTGTTATTAAACTGTTTTTTACTCCTTTTAAAGCATATATATCGTCATATTCTATATTTAAAATATTATTTCCTTTTAAATCTATAAGTCCATATTTGTCATCTTTTTTTACTATTAAAACATTTTCTTCATACCACAAATTATTATTTTCATCATAATTTGCTAGTGCAAGTACGCTATCATAATTTTCAAATAATTCTTTATTTTTACTGTTTATTACTTTTGTTTTATATGTATTTTTTTCATAATCAACATCATATGTGCATATAAATACATCTTTTTTATTATTTGGTATTATAATTGAATCCTCATATGTTGGTTCTATTACTATTTTTGAATTATTATCAATTACTCCCCATTTTCCATCTTTATTTAGTAAAAAATATGTTGTACTAATTAAATTATTAGAATTTGTATCTGAGTTTATTAAGTTTTTTATTGCAATTACAAACATAACAATTACTATTAATGCTATAATTACCGCTATCACTTTTTTTATATTTAGCTTTGGTTCGTTATTATATCTTCTTCCTCTACTCATAATGGCCTCCAATTATTATTTTCCACAAATAATATATCATACTTTTCGTAAAATGTCGATATTTTTCTACTTAAATGAGCAAAGCAACGTTACTAGTTAATAGTTTAAAATAATACTAATCTTCCATGCAGGCATAAAACCTGCTCCTACACACCACATTAATCATTTTTGTAGGAATAGATCTGCCCTAGAATATTGAAATTTTCTAGTATTAATAATAAATTTGTGTTATAATGTATGCTAATATAATTACTTTAGGAGGAAAATATGTCAGTATTTACCTATAAATATAAAATTAAGTATTCAGATATTGGAACAGAAAATAAGCTTACCTTACAAGCACTTTTAGCAGTATTGCAAGAAGCAGCAACTGAACATTCTGATGTTTCAGGCTATAGCATAAATAATGTAGAACAAACTAATTGTACTTGGTTAGTATTAAATTGGAAAGTTCAAATGATGTCAAAGCCTCATTTAAACGAATGTTTAACTATTAATACTTGGCCAAGAACTTTTGAAAAAATGTATTCTTATAGAGATTTTGAAGTCTTCGATGAGAAAAACAATTTAGTAGCAATTGCTTCTTCTAAATGGTTACTTATTGATGCTACAACTAAAAAAATTAAAAGAATAACTCCAGAAATATCTATAGCTTATGGTGGTACTTATAGTAAGAAAGTATTTGATACCCCAATTAATGAAAAACCTAGTGTTCCAAATAATTTGGAGTTAAATTTTAATTATGAAATTCAACGAAGAGATTTAGACACAAATGGGCATGTTAATAATTTGCACTATTTAGATTTTGCTTTTGAAACATTACCAGAAGATATTTACACAACTTGTAATTTTGAAAATTTAGAAATATTTTATAAAAAAGAAATCAAGTATAAAGAAATAATTAATTGCTATTATTCTCTAGAAAATAATGAACATATTATAACTATAAAAAATAATGATGACTCTGTATTACATTCAATTATTAAATTATATTAGAAATTGAATTTAGTAATATTTTAGAGCAAAGCGACTTTAGTCACTTTGCTCTCTTTTCATTATCTTTTCATTATTTTTGTAACAATAACAGTCATATCATCTTTTGCTTTTCCGTAACCATTATCAATAGCTTCTTTTAATAATATATCTGCTATTTTTTGAGCGTTTGTGCTCTCAATATTTTCTAACAAATCTTTTACCCATAATTCCTTATTGGTATATTCTTCATTAGATTCAACTATTCCGTCACTACATAATACAATTATATCGTTATTTTCAATATCTCTATCATATACTACTAAGTCAATTTTGTCTAAAATTCCAGCAGGTAATGCAATGCTTTTTATTATATCTACATTTTTATTATTTTTTATAAATGTTGGTGCTGCTCCATTTTTTATGTATTCAACATTTCCTTTATATAAGTCTAATACCATAATATCAAGTGTTGCATATGTTTCGTCTTTTATATTTGAAGAAATTGTATTATTTATTAATTCTATTGAATTTTCTTTGTCAAATCCAGTAGAAAGTAATCTGCCTAGCATCTTTATTGCTATCTGGCTTGATTTTCTTGCTATTGGTCCAGAACCCATCCCATCACTTATCGCTAATAAATATTTTCCATCCTCAAGTGATATTTGTAAATTACTATCTCCTGAAACTGACTCTCCATCTTTATTTGTCTTTGCAATTCCAATTTGCATTCCATATTTATCTTTTGATATATATGTTTGATAGCACATATTTTGATTTTGTTTTATTCCACAATTTTCTTTTTTTATTACAATATCCTCATTTAAAGTTTGAGTTAATATTTCCTCAATTTTTTTAGTAGGGCATTCTATTAATTTATTATCATCGCAAGTATTTAGAAATACCTTTATAATATATCTACCACTTGTTTCTTGTTTTATATTTAAGTCTAGTATATTAATTTTTCTTTGTTTACATTTTAAAATAATCTCTTGCTTTTTATCTAAGAAATTATCATTTTCTTTTTCTTCCATACTATTTGCAATGTTATCTATAACTTTTGAAACCCCATCTAATTGCATTGATACATTTCTATTTGTCTCATTTATTTTAGCTGCCATAACTAAGTTCATTTTGCTTGCTTTATATGCGTCATTTACAATATCTACAACTTGAGCAATATTTTTTTCTATTTTTAAAGATATTTCATAATTATCAAATCCAATTATATAGTTATTATGATTTTTAAATATCTCTAAAATTGCTTCTCTATCTATTCTTTCTTTTTTTAGTAAATATTCATATATATCATTTACAATTGTTTCGTCTTCATCAATTAAATCCGAATACAAAATATTGTCTGGTATTTGTCTTACTGCTCCTTGAAATTCTTCTAAGAATATTTCTTTTCTTTCGTCAATTTCTTCTTTATTTTCTATAGCTGTTGCTTCTTTATATGTATTTGACATTTCTTTAATTACATCAGATACATCATTTAATTTATCTGCAGCAACTTTACTCTCTTGTAATCTATATCTAGCTCCCTCTGGCAATATATTATCTCTTCCAAATAAATCAGATACATTTATTTCTACCTTATTTGGAATTAATATAAGTGCCAAAGATGCAACAAGTATTTCTTTAAAGCAAATCAGTTCAACAACTTGTCCATTATATGTATATGTTAAAAATAGGTTTCCTGCAATAAATCCTATAATAACTCCTAATTTTCCAAACTTGCTAAGTACTCCAGCAATCATTCCAGACAAAGCAAATGCTGCAATTAAAATTGGATTAGACGATTTTATAATTCCTAAAACAACTCCTACCGTAACCCCTGAAGTTGTTCCTATTAGTATGCCATTTTTCCATCCTAATATTAATACCAATAATATACTTATTATATTACTAATTTGTAGCCCTACAATTTTAAGTTCTCCCAAACATGTTGATGCTATTGATATTAATAGGGTTGCTCCCATAACTTCTTCTATTGAAAATACTTTTTTATCTTTTATTTCATTAATAACAATTAATGATTTACTAAAAATTTTATAAAATATATATGCTGATATTCCAGATACAATTGCCATTAGCAAATCATATACTAAGAATTGCCCAAAAATGAATTTTACTACTTGTCCTAAAAGCACAGAAATAAAAACATATTTTCCAAGTTTTATTTTTTCTGTTTCGTATTCTAACAATAATTTTTTAGGTTTAAATATTAAAATTAAACAAACTAGTATGGCACTTGTAAAAACATACGATAATAAGCCAGCTGTCTGAAATTTTAATAGTGTACCTATCATTGTTACAACAAATAATACACCAACAGGTATGCTATTACTTATTGCAGCAGCAAATATTGCAATTGCAAATAATGAAAAATTTGCTTGCATTCCAGTTGTACAAGATAGCATAAATGAAATAACATATAGTAAAATACTTTTAATATTTACTGTATTTTTTAATATATCTATTATATTTTTTTTATTAACATTAATATTTTCATTTTCTTCTGTATAATCTTTTGAAATATTTTGAAACATTATCAATTACTCTCCTAAACATCTTAAATTTCATAAATATTATAAGACGTTATTTTTAAATTGTTTGTCGTATTTGGCTATTACTTTAAAAAAGTTTTCTGTTTTTTTTGATTTATATTTTAATTATAATTGTAATTTCAAAAAAATTAAACAAATTATGTATATTATTTTACTATATTTTGTCGTTTTTTTCAATACATATAAATATTTTTCTAGTCACTGTTTTATTCAGTAATGATTTACTTAAAATTAGTTAGTTTCAATATTGGGCAAGCATAAAATTTAAATTTTCTTATTTGTTCTTGCCCGATTTGAGTTTTCGACTAAAGGGAGAAAATATCAAAGTGCTAGCGATTGTAGCTTTTTATATAATAGAAAAGTATTACTTTCATATTATATAAAAATAATCCATTATTCCATTATATATTCCCCAAGCTATTCTATTTTGATAATTATCATCTTGCAATAATTTTTCTTCTTCTGGATTTGATAAAAAACCACATTCAATTATAGAAATTGGTATTTCAACATGTTCTATTATATATTTTCCGGTTATTTTTAAAGCCTCTCTTTTATTTTCCTTTTGAATGCTTGCATTTAATTCTTCTTGTATACTTTTAGCGAGTTCTTCACTTTTTTCATCATTTGTTTTAAAAAAACTTTGCCATCCAAAATACTGACTTTGTGGTATTTTATTCAAATGTATTGACACAAAAATATCAGCACTTGATGAATTTCCAATTTTCACTCTATTTTTTATATCAGATACCTTTTTTTCTCTTAATGTTTTAGAATTTAAATCATAAATTCCTTCCTCATCTGATCTTGTTAAAATAACATTACATCCGCTTTGCTCTAATAAATATTGAACTTTCTTTGTTATTTTCAAATTAATACTCGCTTCACTAATTCCATTTGAACTTTCTGCTCCTTCATCTGGTTTACCATGCCCAGCATCTAATACAACCGTTTTATTACTTACAGGCAAACTAACAGTTTCTATAGTTTTATTTTCACTTAAAATTGCAGTATAAATTGTTATGCCTCCAATTAAAAGAAACATTGTTGATACAAAATAAATCATTTTTCTTTTTAAATAAAACATAAAAACACCTCGCTATTAATTAATATGCGAGGTGTTTTGTTTTTATTTATCATATTCGAATAAATCCCCTAAAGGCTTTTCTTCATTTAATCTTTTTATTGCTTCTGCAAATAATGGTTCTATATGAACAATTTTTATTTTTTCAATTTGTTTTTCTTTTTCAACAGGAACTGTACTTGTTACTACTAATTCCTTAATTGCGGAATTTTTTATTCTTTCAATTGCTGGTCCTACTAAAATTCCATGTGTTGCTCCAGCATAAATTTCTTTTGCTCCATGTTCTTTTAAAATATTTGCAGCTTCAACTAATGTACCTGCTGTGCTTACTTCATCATCAAAAATTATTGCTGTTTTTCCTTTAACATCTCCAATTATATTTGTTGCTACGGCATTATCATTGTTCGATTCCCTCCTCTTGTCTATTAATGCTAGTGGGCATTCAAAAAATTTAGAGTATTTATATGCTTTTTTTGAGCTTCCTGCATCAGTTGCCACAACAACCATATCTTCTATATTTTTTTCTTTAAAATAATTCTGTAATAAATATTTTCCTGTAACAATATCACATACAATATCAAAATATGCTTGAATTGCGGGATTATGCAAGTCACATGTTAGTACCTTATCTACTCCCGCTGCTTCTAATAATTTTGCCATTAATTTTGCTGTTACTGGAACTCTTGATTGATCTTTTTTATCTGATCTTGAATACATATAGTATGGAAGCACTGCAGTTACTCTTTTTGCTCCAGCTCTTTTAGCAGTTTCTATTGTTATTAGTAATTCCATTATTCTTTCATTAACTGGTGGTTCTGTTGTCTGTACAATATATACATCCTTGCCTCTTACCGTTTCTTTTATTTGTACAAATGAGTTATCATTTGCAAATTTAAAAGAATTAATTTTTCCCGCTTCTAGTCCTAACTTTTCACATATTCCATTTGTGAATTCTTCTGCTGAATTGCATGCAAATATTTTAATGTTCTCCATTTTTTCCTCCTTTTATTAAAATAATTTTAAACTAGTAACTTAGGTTACCAATTATTTTTAGTTAATAGTTAATGGCTTAAAATAATACCATCACATCTTTCAATTTCATAATACGTAAAAATCTTCGATTTTTTATATACAACTATAAAAGGTTAAAGTTCTTTATAGAACTTTAACCTTTTCTTCTATTTATTGCATATGCACTTCCAGATTGTGTTTTTGCTAAGTGTTTTACTTGTGCACCAACTTCTCCTATTTCTAGTGGATTTGAATATTCCCCTGGCTCAACTATAACTACTCCAATAGAAATTGATGTTATTGGAAATTGTTCTATTATTCCTCTTCTATTTGCTACTTCTAAATACCCTCTTTCAATATCCTCTTGATTTAAATAATCTGTTATATGCTCATCAAATTTTGAAATTATTTCTTGACACAATTTTTCATAATCCACATTCGAGATTATACCAACAAAGTCATCTCCACCTATATGTCCTACAAATGAATCCTCTAGCTTATATGCATTCATAGTTTTTAAAATAGTTTTAGCTGTATATTTAATTACCTCGTCTCCCTTTAGAAATCCATATGTATCATTATATTCCTTAAAATTATCTAAGTCGAAATATAATATTGCAAATTTTTCCTTTTTTAATAGTTTCTTTCTAAGTTCAACTTGTATTTGTAAGTTACCAGGTAATCCTGTAAGTGGGCTAACTTTTCTATTACTTGCCATTAATCTTATTATATTTTTTATTGTATAATAAAAATAATCTTCATCTATTGGAACTTTAATAAAATATTCTACACTACTTTTTAAAATTTCTATTCTATGTTCTTTATTAATATCAGAACTAACTACAACTATTGGAGTAATCGAGTTTTCACTTTCTTTTCTGATAAAATCACATATATCAATTATGTTGTTTTTTATATTATCTTCGTTTATTATTATTAGATCTGGTATAGTTTTTATTTTCTCCTCAAGATTCTCAGAATTAATACTATTGTATATATAATCTTTTTCATTTTTAAATATTTTTTCAAGTCGTTGTACTAATTCATTTCCATCTTCTATAACAACAATTTCCTGATACATTGTTTTTTCCTTTCTATCTTTAGTTTAATTAGTTGGTTTGTATTCGTATTTCCAAAGAGATGTGTTTTCTCCACCACTCTTAGTTTTTGCAACAATTTTTAAGTAATTCATACCTTCTACCATATTTACTTTGTAATGAACTTTATTAGTTTCTCCAAAAGTACTTTCAGCAGTCATATTAAATGTTTCTCCATTAAAAGTAAATACAACTGAAGCAATATTTTCAACAGCTTCTACTGTAAAATGTAATTCGTTTCCCTGTACCACAACTTCTGGATTTTTAGGTTTAGTTACACCTCTTATCTCAAGACTGTTTTCGGTTTTATTATTGTTTATATCAACAGCTACTATTTTTAAAGTATTTTGTCCTATTGGAATTTCTACATTTTTTTCAAATTTTGTTTTGTCTTCATAAGTAGCCATATCATCCTTATTTTCAGGATCCGAATTCCATCTATAAGATACATAAGCCAAATCTACTTTTGATGTTACTGAAATTTTAATATTTTTTCCAACTTGTGTCGGAGTAATAATAGGTTTTGTTTGTTCTATACTATAATTTTCTTGTCTTTTAGTTTCATGTCCATTTGAATCTACTACTGATAGATTTAAAATATTGTCACCTGCAGGAATATTTATTCTTTCTTCTATTGATGTTTTTCCTGATTCCTCAATAGTTTCTGATGATTGGTTGTTCCAATTATATATTAAATGGGCTATTGGTGTTTCGCTTTCTATATTTATTACTAATTGATTATTTTCTTTATCCTCTGTAAGTGTTATTGTTGGCTCTTTTACACCAATTACTGGGTTATCTGGTTTAACCGGTTTATTTATCTGTCTTAAATATATTGAATATGCTCCTTGTCCCAGTAAAATAGCACCAAAAATTAAAATTGCAATAGCAAAAAATAATACAATTTTTTTAATATCTATTGTACTAGATGATCTATAATTATTTTTTTTCTCTTCCACTTGTAATATTTGGTTCATATTTTTCCTCCAAATTATGTTTTAATTATAACATATTACTAAGTTTTCTGTAAAGATAATACTACCTAAATATTTAGACTTTTGTTGGTATTCTAATTACAACTTCTGTTCCTTTTCCCTTTTGACTTTTTATATCTATTGATCCATTATTTTTATCTAGAATCTCTTTTGCTATTGAAAGTCCTAGACCTGTTCCACCCATTTGTCTTGTACGAGCTTTATCCACTCTATAAAATCTTTCAAATATTCTAGATAAATCCTCCTCCGGTATTCCTAATCCATTATCAATAACTTTTATATATGCATCATTATATACAAACCCAACATATATTTTTATATTTCCACCATCAGGAGTATATTTTATACTATTTGTTAATATATTTAAAACTACCCTTTCAATTCCTTCTTTATCTGCATATACTTTAGGAACATCTGCAGTTACAAAGCACTCAACTTTGTGTTTCTTTTTATCTATTTCTATTTGAACTTTTTCTTGGCACTGTTTTACAAGTTCTCCTAAATCAAATCTTACTTTCTCTTGCAAAATTTGATTATTATCAAATCTTGATAAAGTTAATAAATCTGTTACTAATTTAGCCATACGTCTTGCTTCTTCTGCTATAACATTTAAGAACTTATTTTGTGTGTCTTTGTCATATTCCCCTTCTAATAGAGTATCTGCATACCCCATTATTGAGGTTATTGGTGTTTTTAATTCATGTGATACATCTGCAACAAATTCTTTTCTCATGTTATCTAATTTAACATGTTCTGTAATATCTTGAATTAAAACCATAATTCCAGATGGTCTATCATTTTCATCTTTGAATTGTGCAAAAAACATATTTAATGTTTTATCTCCAATTGTTACTTTTTGTTCTGATGATGTCCAATTTTCTAAGTATATTATCTTTTCCATATTTATATCTAAATGAATTTTTCTATTAAATATACTATTAAAATCTCTATCTTTAGGCAATAATTGCAATAGTCTGGTAGCTGCTTGATTTACTAAAATTACCTCACCTTCCATATTAAATGCTATTATTCCGTCTGTCATATGTAAAATAATTGTTTCAATTTGTTTCTTTTGTCTTGTCATTTCATTTAAGTTTTCTTTTAATTCTTCTGTCATCATGTTAAAAGCATTAACAACTTCATCATCATCTTTAGAATTTTTATTTTTTTCTATTTTATTATCATTTGATACCATTTTTTCTGCATCTGATATTAATTTGGTTATAGGTCTACTTAGTATTTGAGAAAACAATATAATCATGATTATGCATACAACAGAATAAACTACATCTAAAATTATCGTTAATTTATATGTATATGCAATTTTATTTTCTATTTCATTTAAGGAATTTTCTACAATTTGTGTTTTTATTTCATTTAAATTAAATATGTTAATAATTCCCAAACCCGTTATTATAACTAATCCTAATATAAAAAATATTGTTATTATTCTTATATGTGCTTTTTTGAACATATCTTACTCCCCTTATTTAAACCAAATACTTTAAAATTAATTTTTTATTAACACAAGAAAAGTGGCTTTTTTTTAAATATATTCGTAACGGAGCACAGTGTGCTCCATTAAAAATTTATCTTCTGTGTGCGGTATCTTGTGCCTACCCTTTCTGCCCATGCAATGATAAAATCTCAAAGGCAATAGCGATTATAGCATTTTATATAGTAGGAATTTCGGAGAAATTTCCTACTATATAAAATGGGCTTTAGGGAATACCCCCAAAGCCCCTAATTATTTTACTTATTTGCTTGCTATATAATATCCTACTCCTCTTTTTGTTATTAATATTTGAGGTGAAGAAGTATCTTTTTCTATTTTTTCACGTATTCTTCTTACTGTAACATCAACAGTTCTAATGTCTCCATAATATTCGTATCCCCATACTTTTTCAAGTAAAACTTCTCTTGTAACTACTTGTCCTGGTTGGTTTGCTAAATATTTTAAGACTTCAAACTCTCTTAATGTAAGGTCAATTGTTTCATCTTTTACTTTAACTTCAAATTTATCATAATCAATACTTAGATCACCGATTTTTATTTTCTTTGTTTCTTTATTTGAATTATTATTTCCTTCTATATTATTTGTAGATGCCTCAAACTTTCTTAAATTAGCTTTTATTCTTGCCATAAGTTCTCTTACACTAAAAGGTTTAGTTACATAGTCATCTGCTCCAAGTTCAAGTCCAACGATTTTATCTATTTCTTCATCTCTTGCTGTTAACATTAAAATAGGAATATTTAAAGTTGTTCTAATTTTTTTACATACTGTTAAACCATCCATTTTAGGTAACATTATGTCTAATAATATCAAATCTGGTTTTTGGTTTAAAGCAATATCAACAGCAGTTACACCATCATTTGCTTCTAATGTGTTGTATCCTTCCTTTTGTAGATTATATACTAAAATGTCTACAATTGGCTTTTCGTCATCTACAATTAGTATTGTTTTTTTATCTTTGTTAATTTCATTTTCGTCCATATGAAAACCTCCACAATCGATATACTATGAATATATCATATCCCTAGTAATTGCACAAGTTTTTTTAAGAAATTTTTACATTATTATTACAATTTCATTAATTTTTCCGTTATCAATTAATTTTATATTTTCTTCTCTAATTTCCTCGTTATTTAAATAAATTGTTTGTATCTTGTTACTTTTACTCAGATTTTTTACTTTTATATTATATATACTTTCCTTATATTTATATTGTATAAAATACTCTTCCCATTCTTTTGGAATACATGGATTAAGACTTATTTTATCGTTTTCTAATTCTAGTCCAAGTATAAATTGAATTCCTGCAACATAATACCAGCTTGAAGAACCTGTATACCAACTCCAACCACCTCTTCCGAAGAAGATTTCCGCTTCCATATATATCTGCTGGAATAACATAAGGTTCAATTTTATATTTGTCTTCTTTTTCTTTTGTATCTGAATGTTCAATAGGATTAATTGCATTAAAATATTTATACGCTTTTTCGCTCATATTAAGTTTTGTAAAGGCAATTATTGCCCATATTGCTGCATGTGTATATTGCCCACCGTTTTCTCTTACTCCAGGTAAATAGTTTTTTATATATCCTGGTTCTAAATCAGATTTTTCAAAAGGCGGATCTAGTAACTTTATTATTCCTTCTTTATTATTAATTAACTTCTCTTCTAAGCTATTAATTGCTATATGAGTCTTTTCCTCATCACCAGCACCAGATATTACAGACCAACTCTGAGCAATGCTATCTATACAGCATTCACTATTTTTTATACTTCCTAAAATTTTTCCATCATCTGTATATGCTCTTTTAAACCATTTTTCATCCCATCCATTTTCATTTAAAGCTTTTTTTAATTTTTCTAATATAGCTTCATATTCTTGAATTTTTTTGAAATCTTCTTTCTTTTTTAATATATTTAAAAACCTATTTATAACGTCATATAAAAAGAAGCCTAACCAAATACTTTCACCTTTTCCCTTATTTCCAACTGTACTGAAACCATCATTCCAGTCTCCCGAACCTATTAGTGGTAAATTATTTGCTCCAAATTTTAAACTTATATCTATTGCTCTTATACAATGTTCATATAATGTCTCTTCATATTTTGAGAATTCATGAATATCATATTCTTCATCTTGTCCATATTCTAACTTAGCTCCATCTAAATATGGTATTTTTTCCTCGAGTATACTATAATCTCCACTTGTTTTTATATGTTCAAGGCATAAATAAACAAGCCATAATCTATCATCTGAAAATCTAGTTCTAATTCCTCTTTTAGTTTCCTCATGCCACCAATGTTCAACATCCCCTTCAATAAATTGATGTGAAGCATGTTTTATAATTTGTTTTTTCATTTTTTCAATATCTAAATATTTAAGTCCTAAAGTGTCTTGGAGTTGATCTCTAAATCCATATGCACCTCCTGATTGATAAAAACCGTGTTCTTGCATACAACCTAGAAGAAATAGTTTGGTACATTGCCCATCCATTTAAGATTATATTCATTTGCTCTGATGGAGTTTTTATTCTGATTTTTTCAAGAATATTTTTCCAATAGTTTATAGTATTATTGCATTCATTCTCGCATTCTTCTATTTTTTTATATTTTAGTTTAAAGTTGTTATTATCACTTTCTGCCCCAAGAACAAGTGAAATTTTCTTTTCTTCAAATGCTTTTAAGCTTACTGAAATCTTTATTGCCATACATGGTTTATTTCCAAATGAATTTTCTTTATTTAAATCCCAACTTTTTTTTAAGTTAATGCTTTTATAATTTCCTGTATAACTGTCAATTTTTTCATTACTATATATATAGCTAATGTTTTTTATTTCTGTAGAATGTTGGCTTTTACTATACAAAACATCATTATCAAATTCTGTTGTTAGTTCTCCATCTGTTTTTATTTCATCTTCTCCTAATACTGTGTCTATTTTGTATATTATTTCTATATCTTTAGTATTGTTTGTATTATTTTTTAATCTTAATAGGTTAATTTTTACGTTGTCATTCATGCTTACAAATACACTTAATTTTTGTTTTATATCTAATTTATTTTGTTCATATATTGAATACCCAAATCCATAAGTTGCAAGTAAATTACCATTTCCAATTTTCCAAAACTTTTTTTCTTTTACATCTTTAATAAAAATGCATTCTGATGAAGTATCAAATACTGCATCGTTTGACCATTTACTTATCCTACTTAATCTGCTATTTTTATACCAAGAGTACCCACCTAAGTTCTGCGATACAATTGTTCCAAAGTTTTCATTTGCTAAAACATTACACCAAACACTTGGTACATTGCTATCTACACAAATTACATACTCACGTCCATCCTTTGAAAATCCGCCATATGAATTTTTAAATATTAAGTCCATGTTTTCTATATTATATTTTTCAAATTCTGTTTCTTCAGTAAAAGCATCCGCGTCGTTTTTATTTTCCTTGTATTTGTGCAAATATTCATCTTCTTGTTCTAATACAACAGTTTCTAAATTTCCTTTTTGAGCGTCTACAATAAAACTTGCCTTTAACTCAAATTTTTCTTTAGATTCTATTTCATTTAAATTTATTATAAATATATTATTATTAATTAAATATGATAAATTTTGATCTGCAATCTTTTTTTCTATTGCTGCTTTAACATATCTTTCATATACATTTGCTTCTCCATTTAATATTACTAAATCTATTGCAATATTTTTGTTTGTAAAAAACTTATATGCCTTTAATACTTCTTGTAAAACATAAGAATTATTCACCTCATTAATTTTTAATAAGATAATTGGTAAATCACCTGAAATTCCATACTTCCAAAAATCCTCATTTTTTATTTCAATTTGCTTTAATTTATCAATATAAAGTTTTTTTAATGGATTTCCCATAATTAAATATGATAGTATTTTTTGATAAACAATCATTTCTTTACTTGTAACCTGCAAATATCGATTCATTTCATCATTTCTTGTTTTTGATATTTCAAAAGCTCTTCTTGTATTTTCAAAGCTTTTATATTTTTCTAATTTTTCTATGGCTTGATTTTTATCTTCAGATACACTAATAACCAAATTTAATTCTATTAAATCTTTTTCTAATTTTATTGTTCGTCTGAAAGATATTATTGGATCCACAACCAAGCCAATTTTATTGCTAAATTCTTCTGAATTATATATTTTTTTAGGTACTCCTGTGTTTAATCTACCATATAATTTTTGTTTGTCTATTTCAAATTCTATATTCTTTACATTCCCATTATTGCAAAAAAAACCAACTGCTAAATAAATACTTCTGTCTTTATCATTTCTCTTTATAAGGACACCATTTTCAATTTTTTCATATTTTAAAAATAAATTATTAAATGCTTTATGAGCATAATCTTGTTCTTTTCTAGATAATACTGGTTCTAATACTGAACTTATTTCAACAGTTTGGCTTCTCTTATCATCTAAATTTTTAACTTTAATATTTCTTATCTCAACATTATCATCTGCTGTGACAATGTTTTTTATTTTGCATTCAACTTTGTCTTCTTTTACTACTATTTCATTCATATCTGGAGTAAAAAATGCTTTATAGTTTTCGTCATCATCTTTATAAAAACTTTCCCATACCTTTTTAGTTTTTATATTTTTAAAATAAAAAAATATTCCTTCTTTATAATTATCTGTATATTTATATCTATTTATCAAAATTTCTTTATATTTACTAAAGCCTGTCCCATCTTTATTCATACAAACAGTATAATTTTCATTAGATATTACATTTGAATCTGGTAAATCTGTTTTTAAATTATCCACTTGTCTTATATATCTTGTGTCATACCCTGTATATTTAATTTTTTCTATTTTTTCTTTTCTTTCTTTAGTTATAATTACATCTTCAGGCAATTTTTCTTGAAGTAAAATATCTATAGCTTTAATTTCTGGATTTTTATGAAATCTTTCTTGCAATATATTCTTATTAATTAAATTATTAATTGACAATAATATTAATGCTTGATGATGTGCCATAAAAGTTTTAACCACTTCATATTTTCTATTGCCAGACATTCTTTCAGGTGTAAAATCTATTGATTCATATAAGCCATATTTTCCATATGCATTATGTTTTTTTAATTCTTTTATATTTCTAAAAACATCTCTAGCATCTTTATTTATAGCTAATATGCTTCCATAACTAGAAACTACTATATCATCTGCTAACCCTCTTTTTAGTCCAAGCCATGGTATACCAAATGCTTTGTACTGATAATTTGAATTTAAGTCTTTTAGGTTATATGCTGCTTCAGATATTCCCCATGGGACTTGTAATTTATTGCAATATTTTTTTTGAGACATTATCATAAATTTACATGATTCTTCTAATATACTACCTTTGTACTCTCTTATATTAATATTAGGCATCAAATATTCAAAAGAAGTCCCTGACCATGAAACTAGTCCCTTTTTTCCATCTATCGAAGTTAAAGTTCTGCTAAGACTATTCCAATGTTTAGATGGTATATCTTTTTTTGCAATTGCAATTAAACTTGCTTGCCTTGCTTCTGAAGCTAATAAATCATAATATGAATCAGTTAATTTATTTTGTTCTACATTAAATCCAATTGATAATAAACTTATTTCTGGATTATACAATTTTAAAAAATTCGTATTCTTTATTAGTTCACTAATTTTATATAAATTAGTATCAATTTCATATTTGTCTCTTAGCTCTTTGTCTTTAATTTCTTCTAGAAAAGTTTTTAATACTATTAAATATCCAACAAAATTTCCGCTATCAACAGTAGAAATATATTCTGGTTTCAATGGTAATAAAGTTTTAGTACTATACCAATTATATAAATGTCCATTCCATTTTGGTAACTCATAAATAGTCTTTAGCATTTTTTGAATCAGCTGTAATGATTTATCTAACTCAATAAATTTTAAATCATATGCAGACATTACTGACATTAGTCCAAGTCCTATATTAGTAGATGATGTTCTATCAACAATTTTTTGTTTTCTTGATTCTTGATAATTATCTGGTGGCAAATAATTATTTTCGAAATTAATATAGTTTTCAAAGTAATCCCAAGTTCTTTTGGCTATATCTTTTATTTCTGATATTTCTTCTTGATTTAATTCATCAATCTCAGCTTTTTCTTTAAGTTCTCTGCTTATATACCAACAAATGAATGGAGAAGCAATCCATAAAAATGCTATTAAAATTTTTAAAATGCTTATCTCTTTAATTGCTAATATAAGAAGCAAAACTCCAAAAATAACATCAATTTTCATTTCTTTAAAAAAACTTTTAACATCTGTACTACTATTTTTTTCTGCTTCCTCTGCTGTAGTCCATTCTAATAAATGTTCTTTAGTCTTAAAAACTCTATTTATTGTTACAGCAATCGCACTTATTGAAACATATGCTTTATATATAATAGTTGAAAAATTAATTATACTTCTTACTAAACTAAGTTTTAGCCCTGGTAATTTATTTTCAAAAGAGGATTGTTTTTTTATTCCTTCTTTTTTAAATATTGCTGTATTTAAAAAATCTATAAATAAATCAATAAAAATACTTAAAAATATTATTAAATAGAAAAAAATACTATCTGTTTTGTTCATAAATAATATTATAATTAAACAAATAGCTTGCGAAATTTCAACAAGACTTCTTCTTAAATTGTCTAATATTTTAAATTTTGAAAGCTCGTCAATTGGATTATTTATTATATTTTTGTTTTTATCTTCTACTTTATTAAATAACCATTTTATAATCTGCCAGTCGCCACGTATCCATCTTTTTGTTCTTGTTATATAGCTATTATACTTTTGTGGATAAGAATCTAATAAAATAATGTCTGATGCAAATCCGCATCTTGCATAAATTCCTTCTAATAAATCATGGCTTAAAACAGTATCATTAGGAATTGCATTATTTAGAACTTTTGTAAATGTTTCTAATTCATATATTCCTTTACCTGTAAAATTTCCTTGACCAAAATTATCTTGATATAGATCAAATGATGCGCTTGAATATACATCAACTCCACCCATACCTGCATATATTTTCGTAAATAATGTTTTTCTACTTGAATCTATATCTATGCCTATTCTAGGCTGTATTATTCCATATCCAGATGTTACGATATTTTTTTCATTATCAATAATTGGTTTATTTAATATATGTGCCATAGCTCCAACAAGCTCTTTTGCACTATCTAAAACTAAATTCGTATCAGAGTCTAAGGTTATAATATATTTAATATATGGTATTTTACTATCATTAAAGGAATTGTACTTAAAAGTATTTTCTTTTTTTCCTAATAAATAATTATTAAATTCTGAAATAAGCCCTCTTTTTCTTTCCCAACCAAGAAAATTATTTTCTTTACTATTCCATATTCTTTTTCTATAAATAAAATTAAAAATATTTAAATTGTATTTTTTATTTAATTCATCTATTTTACTTTTTCCTTCTTTTATTATCTCTTCATCATATTTTTCAATTTCTTTACTTGATGTAGAGCAATCGCCTAGTAATGTGAAATATAAATTATCTGACTTATTTGCTAAATAATATACCTCTATCTTTTCTAACATTTCGTCAACGTCTTCTTTGCTTTTTAATATTGTTGGTATAACAACCATAGTAGTATTTTGTTTTGTTATACCATTCGAAAAATCAATTTTAGGTATTAATTTTGTTTTTATGATTTTAGATAATAAATACTGAATTAATTTAATTATTATTTCGCTTATTGGAATAAATGAAAATACAATAAATAACAAAGTTATTATTATATTATTTGTCTTTTTTAGCATGACAAAACTAATTAATAAATCTAATAATGACGTCAATATAATAATATACGATACATATTTTCTAGCTTTACTGTTTGCTGTTTGTTTATTAGTATATTTTATGTCTTCAACTTTATATCCATCTGTTTGATTATATATAGCATTTTTTAATTCATATATGCCATTATCTATAATATAGTATCCAATATGTTTTTTCTTTAAATTATCTGTATTTCTTTTAGATAACTCTAATGCTTTTTGAGATATATAAATTTCAGATACTTTTAATTTTATTGATAATTCTTTAATTTTATTTCTATAATATTCCTTAGTCTTATGAGTCATTTTCTCGTAAACATTAGCAGGATCTTTTTTTAATATTTCCTCAACTCCATTTATTTCTTCGAAAACACTATCAAAATCAATTCTTTGTATTTCTTTTATACTTTTAATACAATTTCCAATTAAAAGCTTTTTTATTGCAATATCAAAATGTTCTTTTTTTATTATTTCCGAAACTGTGGTTCCTGTTTTACTTACTTGGTCTTCTAAAATTCGTATATATGGATTTCCTTTTTTACCATATTGATTTAGTCTATATGAAAGATACTCAATGTATGGTTCTTTGGAAAACTGCAATTTTGCATTATCCATATTTTTTATATATTTCAATTTGTTTTTATCTTTATTATCAACAAGTCTTTCTATTAAGCTTTCTACTCTATATTTTTGGATTTGAGCAAAATATATTTTCTCACAAACATTTCTTATTTGTTCTATTAATGCAATATTAAAGAAAATACTTATGTTCCATATTTCGTCCATATTTAATGTTTTCTTTCTTTGATATGCTTTTAATAAATCTTTTAACTTTTTTCCATCTATTTTTCCATCTGTATATGCAACAATTTGAGATGCTAATAAATAAATTCTTGCAAATCCCTTATATTCACCATTTGAAATTCCAATAAAATTAGTATATTTTTTTATACTTAACTCTTTTTTTATTGTTTTATATGTTTGTTCAATTGCATAATAATTATCTAAAAGCCATTCTCCCGCAGGATGAATATCTATACCCAGTTTTAAGTCTAAATTTAAAATGTCATAAGTTTTTGTTATTTGGTTAAAATTCTCTATTAATCTTGGAATTGGAAAAGTATCTTTATTAGATTTTTTTTGCAATATGTGCTCTGACGCTATTTTCTCTAAATAATTTTCTAACTGTCCTTGATCTAGTAAAGCTCCTTTAATATTTAAAAATTTAGTTGATCTCAATCTTTTTCACTTCCCATTTTTGTTTTTAAATTAGCTTTTCCTAAATACTTCTTTTTATTCAAAACAAAGGCATATAATGAAAAAATAACCTAATTATTTAAAACTAGGTTATTTATATTTGTTTAATTATTTTTTTATTGTTTTTAAGTTCTGCTTGATAATAATTATTAAACAGTGCAACATTAGTAATAGTAATAATTATGACAATAATTGTCCAAAAAATTTTTCTACTCATTTGTTTATCTCCTATTGATATTTTATACATATAAAAATTTCTTGTCAAGATATCATTTATTTTTTATTATTTTTTAACATTTTTCATATTTTTTAATAATATATATATAATATAACTTTTATTAAGGAGAGAAAATATGAATAATAATATGAATATGAACATGTTACTTAACATGTTATCTAAAATGGATAAAAAAGATTTAGAAAAGGGACTAGAGCAAGCAAATAAAATTTTAAATAGTAAAAATAAAGATGAAATTATTAAGCAAATACAAAATAATAATAACAAAACCAATTAAGTCATCCTTTGTTCGCGTCAATTTTAGTTTCTAAATGAAATAAGAAAAGTGGCTTCGCCATATGTGCATTTTGCTTTGCAAATATGCACTGCCTTAGGTAACTTAACCTTGTTATATACGTAAAAATTTTCAATTTTTTCTATATAATAAGAAAAGTGGCTTCGCCATATGTTATTTATTAATAATTTTAAAAAGGAGGAAAATTCTAAGTGAATAATGAAGATATGTCAGATATTATACAAAAGCTTAGTAGTATGATTAACAACTCAAATATAAATAATCAAGAAAACACTAATAGTTCTGATGGATCTTTAAATTCAGATAATTCAAATATGAATTTTTCCGATTTTTTTAATAATTCCAATTCTTCAAATGATAGTACAAACACTAACTTTAATTTTGATATAAATACAATTATGAAAATTAAAAATATTATGGATAAAATTAATTCAGCTCAAAATAGTCCAGAAACAAATTTATTAATTTCTTTAAAACCATATCTAAATAATAATCGTAAACAAAAGCTTGATCAATATATGCAAATTTTAAATATTACTAAAGCTTTAGAAGCATTAAATGAAGAAAATAGTAAGGAGAACAAAAATGTTTAGATTTCCTTATATAAATTATTATAGAACAGGTAATTCTAAAACTAAATATACGGTTAAAAAAGACTTATACTCGCCAACTTCAAACAATATACATTATAATTCAAATAATAAGAAATTTAAAAATAATACTGATAAAAAAGAAGCTGATTTTATTTTTCAGCTTCTCGGAATAAAACTTAAATTAGATGATTTAATTATATTATTTTTATTATATACATTATATAGTGAAAAATCATGTAATTCAGATTTGTTTATTATATTAATTTTACTTTTTATTACATAGTTTTATTCTAATATTATTTGGTTTTCTTCAACATAAGCATAAGTTTTTCTTGTTTGTGCAATAGGATTTCCTTCTTCATCTTTTTCTTCTTCCATTTCCTTTATTACATCTGCAATTCTTATTTGTTTGCTTTCTATTGAAGCAGCTGCAATAATAGCCTTTTTATTTCCTCCAGCTCCTGCATGTGCTAGTCCTCTTAAAACTCCTAGTACAACCACATGATCTGCTGCAATTATTTCAGCACCTCCATTTACATCTCCAAGTATTACAATGCTTCCGTCATATTCAATCTTTTGTCCAGATCTAACTGAACCTTTATGAAATTTTGTTTTAGAAGCTTCGATTTCTTGACAAAAAGTTTTCTTTATTCCATGTAATCCAAGTTCTTGTGGCATTTCAAAAGAAATTTTAACATCTATTTTTTCTTGAATTGTATTTTTAATTTCTAGTTTTTCTGATTCTTTTAGTTTTTTTCCTAATATTAAAATTGGCATTTTTTCATCTTTGTATAGTTTTTTTAAACTAGGTAATTTCTTTTTTATACTATCAATAATTTCTTTTTGCTCTGCTTCTTCGTTTATTTTCATTAATAAATTTTCTTTTGTTAGATTAACTTTTACACAACTTCTCATATATATTCCTCTTCCTTTTTAAGTTTCTGCATAAATCTGAGCAGACATATCTTCTTTTAAATCTTCTGTATTTTCTATATCTGAATTATAATAAGCTTCTAATATTTTTCTTGCCACTTTTGCTGCATGTGAGTTTGAAGATCCATCTTCTAGAAAAACAACAACAGCAACTTCTGAATCTTGGTATGGAGTAAATCCAACAAACCAACCATTTGCATATTCTCCTTTTTCTTTTGATTTTGCTTGTGCAGATCCTGTTTTTCCGGCAACAGATTTGTCAAAATTCTTAAAAGCTGCATATGCTGTTCCACCGGATGATGTAACTAGTCGCATTCCTGCTTTAACTGTATCTAACGTTTTATCAGAAATTTTTAAATCTGAATTTTGCTCTGTTGAAACGCCTAAAAGTTCATTTGTATAATTTCTTATTTCTTCTTTTGGTATTCTGTTTCCATCACTATCTCTAACTTCTTTTATTAATGTTGGTGTAACATAATTTCCACCATTGGCTAAAATACTAACATATCTTGCCATCTGAATTGTAGAATATCTATTATATATTTGTCCAATTGCTGCAGAAAGATCATAAGAAGGGTACCATTGTTCACCTTGCTTTTGAGCCTCTTCACTACATGCTATAGTTCCTGTTGCTTCCCCTGTAAGTTCTACTCCAGTTTTTGTACCTAATCCATAGTATCTTGCATATTCAGCTATTTTATCTGCACCTAGTCGTCTTCCCATTTCATAAAAGAAATAATTACATGATTTTTGTAATGCTGTTTTTATATTTACATTTCCGTGTCCTCTATGATAACTTGTATAATACCAACATACTGGATTGTGTCCATATGGATATACTCCTCTATCATTTATATATTCGTTTTCTGTTGTAGCACCTTCTTCTAATGCCGCTGTTGCCACAACCATTTTATATGTTGAACCAGGAGCATTAGCGGATTGAACAGCATTATTAAATAATTTTTTATTTTTTTGAATATCTTCCCAAATATCCGGATCTAATTTTCCTGTAAAATATTCTGGCTTAAAGGTCGGATAGCTACACATTGCTAATATTTCACCATTTTTTACATTCATTAAAACAGCTGCTCCACAATCTGTTTGCTTTCCTTCATTTTTTAATTGTTCTATTTCGTCTTCAATAGCTTCTTCCATTTTTTCTTGTATTTCAGAATCTATTGTAAGTATTACAGTATTTCCTGAAACTGCTTCTTCTTGCACATATTCTTCTATAACAGTACCATCAACAGACATATCAACCTGTTTTTTTCCTGTTTTACCTTTTAAATATTTTTCTAGAACATATTCAATACCAACTTTTCCTATATAATCATTTATTCTATATCCATCATTTATTTTTGCTTTTAATGTATCTTGGTCTAGCTTTCCTATATATCCTAAAATATGTGCTGCTAAGCTTCCGCTTGTATATACTCTTATTGGTTCTTCTACAACATTAATTCCAGGGAAAGAATTATTTTGTTCATTAAATTGAATTGCACTTGTTTTACTTATATTTTCAGCAAGTTTTATAGATTTTGTAGAACTATATCCATTAGTTGTTATTTCATATCTTATTGCAATTATTTTTAGAGCATCTTTTACATTGTCAACATTTATTTTATATTTTTCTTTAAATGCATTTATACAGTCAAGCTCACTTGCATTCTCTGATATTTTATATTTTTTCTTCCAAGCTTTAATACTATCTTCTGAATTTAAAGTAAATTTCAATTCTGAATCTATTGGAAAATTATTTATATATGTATCTTCATTACTTTCAAGTAAATTAGCAATTTTTAAAGCAACATTATTTAATTCTTCATCCTTAATTTTAGTTTTATATAATTCTACACTATATCCTGTTTTTGTTGTGGCAAGTATACTTTCATTTCTATCTTCTATGTTTCCTCTAGCTGCTTCAATATCACTTTCTCTAGTTAGTCTTGCGTTTGAGCTTGCTCTATATTCTTCTCCATGAACAACTTGCAAATTAAAAAGCTGAACAATAAGAACTATTCCAATTAAATATACAAGTACTGTTGTTAAATTATATCTAAAATTAAAGTTTACTTTTCTTGGATTTTTCAATTTTATTTCCTTTCTTAAAAGTATCTTGTAAGAATTTTATTTTCTTTAAATGTTTCTTCAATTTTATATCCAAATTTTATTATTAATGGATAAATAATTATTGTTAAAATAATATTAAACATCAATTCAATTATTAAAAGTTTTATAAAATATATTGTATTAATTTGGTATGAATTAACAGCAACATTTAGTAAATACGTCCCTAATTCAAATATTACTGTTACAAATGTTATCATTGTTATTATAGTAATTCTACTGTCTTTTGAAAAGTTTTTATCTAAATATCCTCCTATTATTCCAACAATTCCTAGCATACATCCATATATTCCAACACTTTTTCCTATAAAAAAATCTAAACATAATCCAAATAAAATTCCAAATGTTGCTCCCATACTTCTTCCTGAAAACAATCCTATTGTTAATACTAAAATAACAAATAAATTAGGTTTTACACCAGCCAAGTTAAACCATGAAAAGAAATTTGCTTGCAACAAATAAACAATTAAAAATGCAAATATTATGCCAATAATAATTTTTATTTTGTTCATTATTTATATCCTTTCATTATTTTGTAATAACTAATACAGTTTCTAACTTTTTAAAATTTACAGCTGCTTCAACAACGAAGCTTCTGTCAGTCATGTTTTTAGTATCATTTATTTTTTTTATTTTTCCAATATATATTCCTTTAGGATAAATTCCACCCATTCCAGAAGTGTGCAATTTTTCATCCTCATTTAAAACAGTATCTGTTGAAATGTATGTAGCTTTTAATTCATTTTCATTTAAAGTTCCTCTACATATCACATTATCTTTTGAATTTTCTAATGTTGCACTAACAACATTAGAAGTATCAATTATAGTTTGAACTTTAGCAGTATTTTTTGTAACAGAAATAATATGCCCTACTAGTCCCTCAGCTGCAATAACTGTCATATTTTCTTTAACTCCATTATCTGTACCAACATTTATAACAAAGACATTAGAATAATTACTTATGTCTTTATTTATTATATAAGCAGGAACAGTAGTATAATTAGTATATTCTTTTGTTAAATTTAAATATTCTTTTAGAGTTGTATTCTCAGCTTGTATTACCTCAAGTTGTCTTAATGCTTCTTCTAATTCTGTATTTCTATTTTTTAATTTTTGATTTTCACTTTTTAAACTATCTATTGTAGCAAAATATTGGTCATTTTTTTGAATTTTATTTTTCAAATAGGTAATTCCACTTTGAATTGGCATTATTATATTGCTAAATGCACTTTCAACATAAGAAAACTTGTTTAATTTCAAGTTTGAAATAAATACAAGAATAATTAAAAATATAATTGTTATTATAATTCCAATTTTTCCACTTTTCTTTTTATTCACATTACCCTCCAATTATTTTATTTTTCTAGAACTTGCTAAAACAGATTTTAATTTTTCTATATCTTCCAAAGCCTTTCCTGTTCCTCTAACAACTGCATTTAGTGGTGTATCTGATATATATACAGGTATTCCTGTTTTCTCATTTATTAATTTATCTAAATTTCTAATTAATGCTCCTCCACCTGTTAAAATAATTCCTCTTTCCATTACATCTGAAGATAGTTCTGGTGGTGTTTTCTCTAGAGCTACTTTAACAACCTCAACAATTTGAGATATCGTTTCTGCCATTGCAATCATTACTTGCTCAGAAGAAATTTCAAGCACTTTAGGAAGTCCTGTATTTAAGTCTCTTCCCCTTATTTGCATAGTTTCAATTGACATAAGTGGCTTTGCACAGCCCAAATTTATTTTTATTTCTTCTGCTGTTGTTTGTCCTATTGCTAAGTTAAGCTCTTTTTTCACATAATTTATTATTGCTTCATCTAATTCATCACCAGCAATTCTTAAAGAATCACAAACAACAACGCCACCAAGTGAAATTACAGCAACTTCTGTGGTGCCACCACCAATATCTACTACTATATTACCATTCGGCTCGGCTATTTCTAAGCCTGCCCCAATTGCCGCAGCAACTGGTTCTTCAATTAAATAAACTTCTTTTGCACCAGATTGTAAAATTGATTCTTCTACTGCTCTTTTTTCAACTTCTGTAATTCCAGAAGGTACCCCTACAACTGCTCTCAATCTTGAAATATTATATCTTCTGCATATTTTTTGAACCAATGTTTTAAGAAGAATTTGAGTTGCTGTAAAATCTGCTATAACTCCATCTTTCATTGGTTTTACTGCTTTTATATTGTCCGGTGTTCTACCTAACATTTCTTTTGCTTCTTGACCAGTTGCTAATACAGTATTTGTTTTTTTATCTATTGCCACAACAGATGGCTCATTTAAAACTATTCCTTTTCCCTTCAATGTTATTAAAATGTTGGCTGTTCCTAAATCAATCCCTATATCTCTAGCTGTTAAATCTAAAAAATTAAAGTTTAACTTCATTGTTTTTCCTCCATAAATCTTAAAATGCTTTCAAATTTATTATCCCCAATAATTATATGATCTAAAAGTTCAACTCCAACTAATTTTGCTGCGTCATATATTCTATCCGTCATACTAAAATCAGCTTTACTTGGAGTAACATCTCCACTTGGATGGTTATGTATTAAAATCATTTTTGGTGCTTGATTTTTTATTACTTCTTCAAGTATTTCTCGTGTTTCAATCATCGCAAAATTTGTTCCACCATATGATATATCTTTTATTTTCATAACAATATTTTTGGAGTTAAGTAAAATTATTTTAACTTTTTCTCTTTTTTCGTTTCTTAATTCATTCATAAGTAAATTTGCAACATCTTTTGAACTTTTTATTTTTATATTTTGTTTATTTATGGGTTTGTTTATTCTTTTAGCTATTTCTCCAAGTGCAATAAGTTGAATTGCTTTCACCTTACCAATACCTTTTATTGACATATATTCAGAAATCGAAATATTTTGTAAAAATGATAAATCCTCTGTTTGCACAGTATCATTTAATTTTAATATTCTTTGCGCTAAACTCACAGCCGTTTCATCTTTAGTTCCTGTTTTTATTATTATTGCCAATAATTCTGAATTTGTTAGCTTGTCCGCACCATATAATTCTAGCTTTTCATATGGTCTTTCAGAAATTGGCAGTTCTTTCATTTTTATATTCAAACTGAGCTCCTTTCTTGAAGCTCCCCATTATCCCCACTAAAAATACATTTAAATTTTTTTATAAATAAATACTGCTAATACTAGTCCAATTATACTAGCTATATTTATTTTAAAAGCAAGGGCAAATGTTATTTTTATTATGTTTAAATCCAATTCTAATGGCGATGTTAGTCCAAATGTTTCTCCATAACCAAGCCACCATAAAAAATCAACATTTTTAGCTATTTCTCCAAGTAATCCACCAACTACTAGTCCAGATAAAATAAAAATTAATAATATCCATATGTTTTTTTCTTTCATTGCCATTTGTTTTTCCTCCATTTTTTCCTTACGGAAATAAATATTCTTTTGTTTTTTTACCATTGTATTATATATTGATTTTCACTTTTTTTCAAGTATTTTTAGTATAAAGTTAAATGTTATGAATTAGAGCAAACCTGAAAATTTTCAATTTTAGGTCTTCTCTCTATTTTTATATTTCTTTATAAAATTGAAATCTATGAAATAATTTTTTTGCACACTTTATATTAATATTTTATATAATATACTAATTACCAAAAATTGTTCATTTATTTACTACTTCACATGTAGTATAATTAAATTAGGTTCAATATTAATGTGGATTGAGGGGTTTATAATAATGCAAATTAAAAAAATTAATAGTGATAAACTAAAAGTTATTTTAAGTTCAAATGACTTAACTGAGAAAAACATCAACGTAGATTCTTTTTTATCTAATTCCATTGAATCACAAAATCTTTTTTTTGAGATATTAGATTTAGCAGAAGAAAAATATGATTTTTACATAGATAATAATAAAGCAATTGTTGAAACAATTAGTTTAGATAATAACATCTTTGTACTTACAATTACCAAACAGAAAAACGAGCAATCAATATTTTCAAATCAAACCTCTCACATATATCGCTTTGAAAATTTTAATGATTTTTTAGAATTTTATATTTTATCACATAAAGAAAATATTTCGCTATCTAACATACTTGCATACAAATACATGAATAGTTTTTTTATTGTTTTAGATAAACTAGAAGGAAATAAAAAATTAAACAATTATTTAATTGAATTTTCCACACCTGTTCATAATTCAAATGTATTTGATGCTCTTTTAAATGAATATGGAGAAAAGATAAATAAAATAATTTAAGTTGGCATTAGTTCCAGCTAATTTGAGTTTTCTGGCTGTAAGAAAAAAATCTCAAATGGAATACGTCTAGCTACTATATATATGACAATAGAGTAGTTAAAAATAACTACTCTATTGTCTTTTAAATACTATATTTTTCAAGTTTGTAATTTCTTTTGATATTGTTCCTTCGTTTGCAATGTTTCCAATTGGAATATTTTGCTTTATATTTGCTTTAAATGATACATCAGATTCTAGATTAATTATTAAGTCAAATGAAATTTCTGCCTCTATTTCTTCTAAGGTTATACCTGTTTCTTTTAGTAAGCGTCCACTGTGTTCAATTGAGTCATTATTTGAAGCATATTTTTTATCCAACTTATTTACAGCTCTAATCATTATTGTATTACCTTGATTAGATATTTTTAAATTTTTTATATCAGCTTCTTTACTTCCTACAAATTCTATTTTACTGTTTATTCTATACTCATCTTTATATTCAAATAAATTTTTTTCGTCTCCGCTTGGCCTATAGAACTCTATTTTTCCACTTTGTGGTTCTTTTTCCACTTTTAAATTTTCAATTATTATACTTTTAATTGCTTCATTTTCTTTAAAGTTTTTATTTTTTTCAATATTTAAATAAATATCATTTGTTTGATATATATCCACATTCCATTTGTATTCACTATCTTCTTCATCCTGAAATCCCTCAGCACTACTTATCAAAATTAAATCTGACAATTTAAAAGGCATGTTTTTTTCGCCCTCAACATTATATTTTAAAATAAGAAGTATTACTACCGCAATTATTAAAACAATTACAAATATATAAGAGCTTTTTAAAATAAGACTTTTTAACTTTTTATTTTCGTACATTATTTTTCTCCTATTTTTTCTTAATTTTTCTAATCTCTTTGAAAAAAGCCTTTAAAATTTCTTGACATTCTTCTTGAAGTATTCCATTTTCAATCTCAACGCTTGTGTCAAATTCGCATTCTTGTAACAAATTAAGTTTTGATCCACACGCTCCTGTTTTAGGATCTTTTGCACCTATATAAATTTTATCTATTCTCGAATTAACTAGTGCCCCTGCACACATAGGGCATGGTTCTAATGTTACATACATCTTACATCCAGTTAGTCTCCAATTGTTTATTCTTTTACAAGCTTTCTCAATTGCAATTATTTCAGCATGCATTATTGGACTATTTTTTTCTTCCTTTTTATTATGTGCTCTAGCAATTATTTTATCATCCTTAACAATTACTGCCCCAACAGGAACTTCCAACTTTTTATATGCTTTTTCTGCTTCTTTTAAAGCCTCTTTCATAAAATATTCATCATTCATTATTTTTATCCAAATTATATTTAATTTTAATTAACTGGTGTGCCTAGAGGGACTCGAACCCCCATCGGTCGCTTAGGAGGCGACTGCTCTATCCTGCTGAGCTATAAGCACATCTTATACAATATAATAATATATTTCATATTAAAAATCAAGTATTGAAAATTAATAAAAATAATACTATAATATATATTTATGGAGGACATGCATTATGCAAAAAATTTTAAGTTATATGAGAAAAGCAATTGAAGATTATAATATGATTGAAGATGGAGACAAGATTGCAGTTGCTTTATCTGGTGGAAAAGACTCAATATCAATGCTTATGGGATTAAAAAATTTACAACGTTTTTATCCTAAAAAATTTGATTTAATAGCCATTAGCATAAATCCAGGTTTTGAATTTTTTGATAAAAAGCTACTACAAACAACTTGTGATAATATTAACGTACCTTTATTTATAGAAGATACCCATATAAAAGAAATAGTATTTGATTTAAGAAAAGAAAAAAATCCATGTTCTTTATGTGCAAACTTTAGGCGTGGAGCATTGAACACTGTTGCTATTAGAGAGGGATGTAATAAAATTGCTTTGGGTCACAATGAAGATGATGTTTTAGAAACATTTATGCTTAATTTATTATACACTGGCTCAATTAATACTTTTGCACCTATGAGCTATATGGATAGAAGTAAAATGACATTAATTAGACCATTAATATATGCTCCTGAAAAATATATTAAAAATTTTATCAAAAGAAATAATATCATGGTAATGAGTAAAGTATGTCTAATGGATGGAATTTCAAAAAGAGAAGATATGAAAAATATAATAAACGATTTAAGAGTGGATATTCCACACATTAGAGCAAATTTATATGGAGCAATAAAAAGAAATATACCAGAATGGAAAAAATGCAACCCATAGGCTGCATTTTTTGCTATTTTTCTATATATTTTAATAGTTCTTCTTTTATTTGTTTTATTGCATTATCCGCTTCTTCTTCCGTTTTTTCTTTTACACCGATGTAAAATTTAATTTTAGGCTCAGTTCCAGATGGTCTTACACAACACCAACAATTGTTTTCAAGTTCATAATATAACACATTTGAATTTGGTAATTGTGGCTTCTTCTCATCCTTTGTAAGCATATTAATAATTTTTTCTTCTTTATAGTCTCTAAATTCTAAAACTTTATATTTCCATATTTTTAATAATGGATTAGTTCTTAAATTATTTAGTATTTCTTTAATTTTTTCTGCTCCGTCTGCCCCTTCTAGTGTTAATGACATAATATCTTCTTTATAATAACCGTATTTTTTATATATATTAAGCATTTGATCCCATAAAGTTAACCCTTTACTTTTATAATATGCTGCCGCTTCACAAAGCATCATTACTGCTGCAATTGCATCTTTATCTCTAGCATATGTTCCAATTAAGCAACCATAACTTTCTTCAAACCCAAATTCATATGTATAATCTTTACTTTCTTCAAATTGTCTTATTTTTTCTCCTATGTATTTAAAACCTGTTAATACCTCGAATACTTTTAAATTATATTCTTTTCCAATAGCTTTTGATAAATCTGTAGAAACAATTGATGTAATTAATGCTCCATTGCTATGTAGAATTCCCTTTTCTTTTCTTTGAGATAATATATATTCTGCAATAAGCATGCCACTCATATTTCCTGTAAATGACATATATTTACCAGTTTTAGAATCTTTTGCATATACACCTAATCTATCTGCATCTGGATCTGTTGCTAAAACTATATCAGCATTTTTATTTTGGGCTAACTCTAAAGCAAGTCTAAATGCATTTTTATCTTCCGGATTTGGATAATCTACAGTTGGAAAGTCGCCATCTGGCTCTTCTTGTTCAGAAACAGTATATACATTTTTAAATCCAATTTCCTTTAAAATTCTTTGTACAGGTTTTCTTCCTGTTCCATGTAAAGGAGTATAAACAATTTTTAAATCTTTTTGTTCTTTAATTATATTTGGATTCAAGCTTAGTTTTTTTAGCTCTTCAATGTAACAATCATCTACTTCTTTTCCAATAATATTATATAATCCTTTTTTTATTGCTTCATCTTTATTTATAATTTTAGCATCTTCATATTTTTCAATTTTATTAACTTCATTAATTATTCCCTTATCATGAGGTGGAACAACTTGCGCACCATCATCCCAATAAACTTTATAGCCATTATATTTAGAAGGATTATGGCTTGCTGTTATCATAACACCAGCTATACAGCCTAATTTTCTAACAGTATAAGATAACTCTGGAACAGGCCTTAAACTTTCAAACACATATGTTTTTATTCCATTTGCATTCAAACAGTTTGCTGTGATCTCACTAAACTCTTTGGACATATGTCTTGAATCGTATGCTATTGCTACCCCTTTATTTTGTCCATTATTTTTTATTATATAATTTGCTAATCCCTGAGTTGCTTTTGAAACTGTATATTTGTTCATTCTATTAGTTCCTGCACCAATAATTCCTCTAAGTCCAGCAGTTCCAAATTCAAGATTTTTATAAAATCTATCTTCAATTTCTTTTTTATTATCTTTAATTTTAATTAATTCTTTTTTTGTGTCTTCATCAATAAAATTACTTTCAATCCATCTTGTATATTCATCGAAATAATTCATGTAAAACCTCCAAATCACTTATTAATTTAGAAAGAGGTTAAAGATTAGATGATTAAATATATTATTTTCTAATCTCTAAACTTTTAACCTCTTTTTTAGCATACTAATCCTTTTCTTTTTCTTTCTTGATAATCCATATATAATTGTCTTGCAGTATTTGGACTATCTTCACCGTCTGCATTCTTTAGTGGTGCAAATTCATCTTCTCTTTTAACTCTTAATACAGACATATCATCTAAGCTTTCAAATGCGTCAAAAATAAATGCTTCATATTTATATGCATTTGGCTTTTCTGGAACAACTATTTCCCCATTATCGTCCATATATTTTGCTTTTTTAAATGCTTTATGATATGGTAATTTATTTTTTGCAATATTTTCTAATGCTTTAATATTAAATAAATTCGTTAATATATGTGATTCACCATATATTAGTTCTCCATCCTCATTTTTGGCATTAGCCATCTCATCTGTTATTTCTGTGTATTCAATAACATATGGTTTTCCATTTCTTTTGCAAAAAACTCCAACATTTTCATCTGGACTTCTTTTAACAACAGACTTTCCTGTTGCAAGATTTCCTTCAGATACAGCAAGTCCTACTGCAATCGGATCAACCAAGCCTGCTAAAACGTTATCTACACCAGATATAAAAATCCACTCTATTCCTCTTTTTTTCATATCCTCTAAATAACCATTTTTTACTAATGATTCAAACACACCACCATGTCCATCTGCTGCAAGCTTTATAAGTCCTGTTTCGTCAAGCATTAGTTTTCCATCTGTATTTAGCATTGGTAATTCGCCTTGTTTAAAGAATTTTATATCTTCATAAGGTAATCCAAAGAAATCATTTTTTTCGAAAAACTTTTCTGTTGCATCGTTATTTTCTCTACTTGTCATAATATACCATGGAATTGTTGTATCGAACTTATTTTTTGCATCTTTAATTGTATCAGATAATGCTTCAAATAAAGATTTATCAACTCCTCCACCTATTTTGAAAGTACCTTTTGGTGCAACATAACCCAATCTAGTTCCTTGACCTCCTGCCATAGTTACTACCGCATACTTTCCATCTTTAATAATTTTACTTCCAATATTATAATACTTTTCATATTCTTCTTTAGATAATTTAGATTTATCAACAAAATTGATACTACTTATTTCTCCATCAATTTTTTTTACGGATTTATGAGTTATATCAAAAAGTTCTCTAATTTGATCAAAATCAATATTTTTAATTTGATTAATTAATCTTTCTTTTTTCTCATCACTTAAATATTTGTATCTATTTAAAACTTGTTCTTGTCCATATTTTTGAAGTTTCTTTTGTGCTTCTTCATATTCTATATCTTTTACCATAGTTTTTTCCTTTCTTAGTATATTTATATCAATGTTTTATTATAATATATCATTTTCAAAAATAAGTCAATATGTGTTAATTAGCTTTTAATAGCTCCTCTGTTTCAAATATTTCTTCTATTCCAGATGTTTTTAAAATATAATCATAAGAATCTTTTATTTTATATATTTTTTTATTTTCCTCAAATGAAAAACAATTTATAACATTTATTTGTATTTCGATGTTTTCTAATTCTTCAATATTGTTTTTAAACCATAAATCAATTGCCTTGTTTACCTTTTGAACAAATAAATTTCTTCCTAACACAATTATATCTATATTATTCTTTTCTTTAATATCTTGTTTAAGTACTTCAAAATTATTTCTAATTTTTTTTATGTTTGTATTGCTCCAATCAATTTGCCTAATTCTTTCTTTTATTTCTGAATTTAGCCCAATATTATTTATTATTTTTTCTATGTTTTCTTCTTCATTTTTTTCTAAGATTGTTTTTATTGTAGTATTATTATTTATTTCTTTTTCTATAAATGGAAATACCATAGTTGCAAAATGAAGATCATCTGCATATATACTACAAGTTTTTCTTAACTGAATTTTTCTTGCCATAGAAACATTCCTCCAAATTCAAATTTTGTTTACTGGTAAATTTTACCATTTATTTTGTTTTCTGTCAAGCCTATTTCCGTAGGTTTCGTGCACTTTTATTCGACATGTAAAATTATTTTATTACCATTTTTTTTAATAAAAAGTATATTATTAATTTTTTTGTAAATACTTTTATTAAATAACAATTTCTTCTTTTTTTGGAGGTTTTAATGAAAATTTGCAAAAGAATACTTATTATCTTAATTTTATTTTTATCATATATATTCACGTCCTTGTTTTTCTATTCTGACGCAGTAACAAATAATATATCGAAAAATGTTTTTAGGTTACATGTTATTGCTAATAGTAATTCTGAAGAAGATCAGGACTTAAAATATAAAGTTCGTGATGAACTAATAAAATATATGAAATCTATATCTTCAAACATTTCTACAAAAGATGAAGCTTTAACTTTGGTAAATAATAATCTAGATACATTTCAAGCAATTGCATCTAATGTAATAATAGAAAACGGATTTGATTATCCTGTAAAAATTGAAGTGGGAAATTTTGATTTTCCAACTAAAACATATGGAGATATTTCTCTTCCTGCTGGATTTTATGATGCATTAAAAGTTGAAATTGGAGAAGCTCAAGGTAGAAATTGGTGGTGTGTAATGTTTCCATCTTTGTGTTTTGTAGATGTTTCTAATGGAATTGTGCCAGAAGAATCTAAAGAAAATTTACAATCAAATTTAGATTATGAAGATTATAACTTAATATCTTCTGATGAGGCTGAATATAAAATAAAATTTAAATTAGTTGAAATTTTAGAAAATGCTAAAATTATTATAGCAAACAAATCAACATAAATGAGAAATTTTCTACTATAGAAAAAATAGTTGTTTTTTTATTTCTTTTATGTTATATTGTGGTAGGGTGTTTTAATATTACACTCTATTTACTTTAATTGGGGGTTATACTTTGGATAAGTTAGTAATAAATGGAAAAACACATTTAAAGGGAGATGTAACAATTAGTGGAGCAAAAAATGCGGCAGTAGCAATACTTCCAGCAACATTATTAATAGATGGAATTTGCACAATAGATAATCTTCCTAATATTAGTGATGTAAAAATATATTGTGATATACTTCAAGATTTAGGAGCAAAAATTTCATGGGTTAATGAACATGAAATAACTATAGATACCAGAAACATAAATAGTTATGATTCACCATTAGAAAAAACTAGCAAATTTAGAGCTTCTTATTATCTAATTGGTTCTTTACTTGGAAGATTTGGTCATGCGCAAGTTGGTATGCCTGGAGGATGTAACTTAGGTGCTAGGCCTATAGATCAACATATAAAAGGCTTTGAAGCCTTAGGAGCAACTGTTGATGTATCTCAAGGAAAAATAACTGCTACTGCAGAAGATTTAATAGGCACATCAGTATATTTAGATACTGTTTCAGTTGGAGCAACTATTAACGTAATGCTTGCTGCTGTTTTAGCAGAAGGTACTACAATTATAGACAACGTTGCAAAAGAACCTCATGTTGTTGATGTTGCAAACTTTTTAAATACAATGGGTGCAGATATACGTGGTGCCGGAACAGACGTTATAAAAGTAAATGGTGTTAAAAAATTACACGGTGATGCTACATATTCAATTGTTCCAGACCAAATAGAAGCGGGAACCTTTATGCTTGCAGCTGTTGCAACTAGAGGAGATATAACTATAAAAAATTGTATAACAAAACACTTAGAGCCTTTAACTGCAAAAATAATTGAAATGGGCGCAGAAGTTGATGATTTAGATGGAGATAATATTCGTGTTTGGTGTAATACTAGACCTAAAAAAGTTAATATAAAGACTCTACCTTACCCTGGTTTTCCAACTGATTTACAACCACAAATGGGTGTTGCACTTTCAACAGCAAATGGTACAAGTATAATAAACGAAAATATTTGGGAGTCAAGATTTCAATATACAGAAGAATTAAATAAAATGGGTGCAAAAATTTCTGCTCATGGAAAAACTGCTGTTTTTGACGGTGTTGAAAATCTTGTAGGAGCTCCTGTGTATGCTTCAGATTTAAGAGCAGGAGCAGCATTAATAATTGCAGGAATCTGCGCAGAAGGCACTACAGAAGTATATAATATACATCATATAGATAGAGGTTATGAAAATATAGAAGAAAAATTTAGAAAATTAGGTGCCAAAATAGAAAGAGTCGAAGAATAAATGTTAAAATTTTGTAGTTTATATAGTGGAAGCTCAGGAAATAGCTTTTTAGTTCAGTCTGAAAATATAAATATTTTAGTAGATGCAGGAGTCAGCGGAAAAAAGATCGTTGAAGCTCTTGCTTCTCTTAATGTTGGAATAGAAAATATCTCCGGCATATTAATAACTCATGAGCATACAGATCATACACAAGCAATAACAACTATTTCAAAAAAATATAATATTCCAATATATGCAAATAAGAAAACTTGGGAAGCAATGCCAGAAAAAAAAGCAAAAATTTCCAATGAAAATATTCGTTATTTTACTAATAACAAAGTCTTTTCACTAAATGATTTAAATATACTTCCTTTTGGCATTCCGCATGATGCTGCAGATCCTTGTGGTTTTAGTATTTCAGATAATATCTCACAAATAAGCATAGCAACAGATATAGGACATATTACAAACACTATTTTAAATAATATGAAAAACAGTAAATTTATTTTGTTAGAATCAAATTATGAGCCAGATGTTTTAAAGTGTAGTTCATATCCTTACAAATTAAAGGAAAGAATTTCTAGCCCAATGGGGCATTTGTCAAATATAGATGCCGGAAAAACAATTTCATACCTTTCAAATTATGGAAAAAAAAATATAATGTTAGGGCATTTAAGTAGAGAAAATAATTTTCCTGAACTAGCATATAACAGTGTTTTAGAAGAAATGAAAAACAATAATTGTATTATGAAAAACATAACATTAGAGGTAGCTGATAGATTTACCCCTAGTAAATTTTACGAAATATGTTAGGAGGTTTATATGCTAAATATTTCAATTATATGTATTGGTAAAATTAAAGAAAACTATTTAAAAGATGCTATAAATGAATACTCAAAAAGACTTAGTAAATTTTGCAATTTAAAAATTACAGAGCTTCAGGATGAAAAACTACCTACAAAAATAAATGGTAGTATTATAAACGAAATAAAAAATAAAGAATGTGATAAAATAATTGATGCTATAAAAAAAGATTCTTATGTAATATGCTTAGATTTAAAAGGAAAAGAATATTCATCTGAAGATTTTTCTAAAAAAATTGAAAACATTGCTTTAAACTTTAACAGTTCTATAACATTTATAATTGGTGGAACTTTAGGCTTAAATGAAAAAGTATTATCCCTTGCAAGCGAAAAAATATGCTTTTCAAAAATGACATTTCCGCATCAATTAATAAGAGTATTTTTATTAGAACAACTATTTAGGGCCTTTAAAATATCTAACAACGAAACATATCATTGGTAAAAAGATATAATAAATACATAACTTTTAATAAGTTTTATTTGATAAAATCAATTTATCTATGTATAATAAATATAGGAAATGAAAAACCACAAATGTGGTTGCCACGAATATGTATAAAAAAACACATCAAACCGATAAGTTACAGATGTGTTTTTTGGTGCGTCATCGGGGGATCGAACCCCGGACCTTCGGATTAAGAGTCCGCTGCTCTACCAGCTGAGCTAATAACGCATTTTAAATACTTTTTTATTATACTCTTTATATATATATTTGTCAACCATAATAGAACAAATAAGAAAAGTGGCTTCGCCACATGTGCATTTTGCTTCGCAAACATGCACTGTCTAAGGTAACTTAACCTTGTTATATACGTAAAAATCTTCGATTTTTCCTATATAATAAGAAAAATTGAAATTTTATCCTATGTAATTTGGGCAGACACAAGGCCTGCCCATACTTTTTTAATTTCATTTCTTACATAAATTTTATATACAATATTTTTTTATTTTTTAGTTCCAATTTGAATTATTCTATTCATTGGTTTATATGTATCCTTTGATAATACCGTTTTAGAAATAGTTTTACCATTACGTTTAATAATTTTATATGCTATACTTTTTTGCCCATTACATCCTTTTTGAATTATTTTTTCTGTACCTTCTTGAAGTGAACTTGTTTTTTCATATACTACCGAAAATGGTGTTGTACCAAGAACTGTGCTTGTTAATACAATCTCATCTTCTTCTCCTTCTTTTATTCCTAAAATAGAAATACTAACAACTCCATTCTTTGCATTTGCAGAAATCTTAATTGGATATTTTCTTGAATTTTTAAATTTAAAATCTTTTCCTCCATATGCTACTGTAGCATCTCTTCCAGCAGGCACATATGATACAGGATAAGAGTGATTATATCTTTCAACGATTTCTAAATTTGCATATAAAACTGCATTATACAAAGTAGTTGAAACTTGGCAAATTCCTCCTCCATATGCTTGAACTACTTTTCCTCCAACATATGCTCCTCCTTGCTTGTATCCTTTTTCTTTAGTTGTATTTCCTAATGTTCCATTATAAGAGAAAACTTCTCCTGGTAGTAATACTATATCATTTATTGTTTTTGAAGCTAACGCAATATTGCTTGCTCTATTTTTATTTCCGGCATCATAAATTGTTGTATATTTAGATAGAGTCTGTTTAAATAATTTATCTCCTAAGTCTTTTACTTTTGTATCCGCTTCTGTTATTTTAAGTGGTATTTCATATTCAGCCTTATTTTCTTTTAGCAGTTCTTGTGCTTCTTCCATTGTTATATCAAAATCAATTCCATCCTCATCTTTATGTAATTCAAATGGCTCCTCAACAATGTATGCATCTTGTGCTTCTTTATATATTTCTTTATATATTTTATCTAAATCAATTTTAGCAGTCTCTTTTGTTGCAAGTGGTAAGCTTAATTTATTAGGTTCACCGTTAAATTGTTTCTTTATATTCTCTATAATGTATTTCTTAAACTCTTCTTTATCTATTGCCTTTCCCTTAATTCCATTTGTAATTATAAGTTTATCTCCATCGATTTCATAAGTATATTCTTTTATAGCATTTGGAAGCTCTGCTTGTATATTTTTAATTGTTTCTTCTAATTTTGTTTCATCAATATTAATTTCAAGTTTTAGCTTTGTTTTAAATAAGTTTGTTTTTAATATTACATAATTATCAATTAAAATATTTTTCGTTTTTCCTATATTTATTGCATCTATAATTGCATTTCTAGCATTAACTGTTATTCCAATATCATCTGTTTTTATTATTGTACTGTACTCACCATCCACGAATTCAATTTCATCGATTAAATTTAATCTATCATTAATCAATTGAGTTGCATTTTCTACTTCTAAATTTGATAGATTAACATCTTCTATATATACTCCATTTATAATATTGTTATTATCTATATTTAAAATTGCAAAAATTGTAGATATAAATAACAAAAAACATATTATACTTGTTATAAGTATTATTATCTTTTTAGTCTTCTTTTTTCTTTTTAAAATTTCTTCTACTAATTCTTCTTGTGTTTTCTTTACATGCTTTTCATCTTTTTTATTTTCTTCAACTACTTCTTCTTTGGGTTGTTCTTCTTTATTTTCCTCGTTTATAATATCTTCTTCGTTATCTATTTCTTTTATTTCGTCTTTTTCAATTTCTTCGTTTTTAATTTCTTCGATAACATTTTTTTCAACAAGGTTATCGTTTTCATTATTATTTTCTATTGTTCCGTTATCTTTTTCCATAATATCTCTCCAGTTTATTTTTATTCAACAAAATATTATCATAAAGAATAAAACTTTACAACAAAAATTTGATTTATTAATTAGTTAATATTATGTTTTTTTAATGCTTTATATAACTCAATTAGAAAAAAATATTTCTTGCACACTTTTCCCTAAAACAATAGCAATATTTTCCATAACTTCTTTTGAGGGATTATCTCTAGTTCCTTTTTCTAAATGGCATAAATATCCTATAGAAATCCCACATCTATCAGCTAATTCTTTCATTGTTAGTTGTCTTCTGATTCTATTTTCTCTTATATTGTTTTTAGACATATTATCACCTCTTTTGATTTTGTCAAAATGTTATCATATTTCAAATTGACAAGTCAAGTTTTTTGTGATATTTTTACTAAAAAAATTTTTTAAGTTTACTACTAGACAATTTATGTTTTTTTATGTATAATGGTGTAAAATTATAGAAAAAGAGGTAATTAATTATGATGATCGGTGACATGATTGCAAAAGCAAGAAAAGAAAAAGGTATGTCAAAAACAGAACTAGCAAGACTTACAGATATAAACATAGGACATTTAACTCATATTGAAAAAGGTGAAAGAAACCCAAGTCATAAAGCCTTAAAAAATATTTGTAGTGCATTAAACATTCCATACCAACAGCTAATGTTTACTTATGATAAATGTGTTAATGAAGAACAAGAAAGTTATAATTTAGTTAAACACATTTCTTACAACAAATTAATTGCAGTTGATAATATAAGTGGTTTTATAGATTGCCCACCTGATGTTCCAAGCTCTGCTATAGCACTAAAAATTAAAGATGACTCTATGACTCCAACAATAGCAAAAAATTCATATGTTTTTGTAGAATTTAATTCACCATTATCTAATAAAGATATTGGCTTGTTCTCATACAACGATAAAATATTAGTTAGAAAATTTCATACTAGAAATGGAAAAATCACTTTAAAAGCAGATAATTCATCTGTAGAAGACATAAAAGTAACAGAAAATGATACTTTTTATATGATTGGAAAAGTTTTTGTAAAATAATGATTTTTTTTATAAAAAACTATTGCTTTTAATTTTTTTTAATAATATAATTGTGATACAAAAGAGAAAGTTTTTAAGGAGTTAAAAATGGAATTATCAAAGAATATATTTTTTAATACAGATAGATTAGTTCAATCAAGCAAAGTTAAAATTTCTTATACCGGAACATTGTTTAAAGAAAACGCAGAAAATGTTTTTATTCATTATGGATTTGATAATGAATGGAAAGAACTAAATGAAATAGAAATGCAAAAAACAGACTTAGGTTTTCAAGCAGAAATTGAACTACCTGCTTATGATACTTTTAATTTTTGCTTTAGAGATGGAAATAATAATTGGGATAATAATGATAATAACAATTATGTATTTCCTATTGAAAAATCTGAAATGGCTTTAGTAATTAAAGAAGAATTAGGACTAGAAACAAAACGTCATTTAAGAAAATCATATATATGGAGCAAAAAAATAAGACTTGCTGTATATAAAATATTAGTATATTTTCCAAAATTAATCTCTGGAAATTATAAAAGAAAAATATCTGAAAATTAAAAAAAGAGCATAAGCTCTTTTTTTTGGTTTTGCTCATTTTAAATATTTTTCTTTATTAATATATATTTCTTCCATGATTTCCATATTTTTTACGTTTTTTATTTTTTGTATTGCTTTTTTTCATATTATATATTATATATATAATTAATATTACTAATAATATTCTTAATATAGTTCTAAAATTTTTTGATTCTTGAACCTCATTTTCTGCAATTAAATCTGTTTCATATTTTGTTCCATCATATTCAATTGATATTTTTCCTATAGTTTGTCCTTTTTGTATTGGTGCCTTTATGTTTATATATTCAATACTTTTTTCTAAATTATTTATATCTATTTTATCTTCTTTTAATGACAATATATTTATATCTTCTTTAAATAACAATTTTAATTCTTTTGTTTCCTTAGTTGCATTGTTTATCTTTATGCTTTCATAAACTTCTCCCTTACTAGCAATTTTTTTGTTTTCATATTTTTCAAATGCATATTCAAACATTTCTTTAGCATCTAAGAATTTTTGTCCTTTTACTTTTGCATTTTCCCCCATAACAATTGCAATTAATTCAATTCCATCTTTTTGAGCATATTCTATAACACAATTTTTTGCATCTCCAGTATATCCTGTTTTGCCTCCAATACAATAATCGCAATAATATTTGCTCATATTTTTTCTTGTCATATAATTTGTTGTTGTAAAAATTCTTGCATCTCCGCTATACGCATTTGTACTTGGTAAAGTATAGCTAACAGTACCAATTATTTTTTTTATAATACTTTTACTATATGCTGCTTTTGCAATTAAATATAAATCTCTAGTTGTTGTATAATGTTCCTCTTGTTGTAAACCACTTGGGTTTGTAAAGTTTGTTCCGGTGCATCCCAACTCTTTAGCTCTGGTGTTCATCATTGTTCCAAAACTTTCTATGCTTCCGCCAACATGTTCTGCCAATGCATTTGCGGCATCATTTGCAGACGGAATTAACATTACATACAATAAATCTTCTACCGTTAATTGTTCTCCAACTTGTAAATTTGCATTTACATATCCAGATGGTACACTATGTACTGCATTTTCACTTATTGTTACTATATCATCAAGTTCACAATTTTCAACAGTCAAAAGTGCTGTCATTAATTTAGTTATACTTGCGGGATATATTTTTTCATAAATATTTCTTGAATATAAAATTTTTTCTGTATTACTATTTTCCCCCAACAATAAATTAGGTGCCTCAATATCGGCAAATATATCTGTATTTGTTTCATTATTTTGTTCTTCTTCAGCTGAAACTTCAATACCCAAAAAAATATTAAAAATTAAGCATATTATTAATACAATACATATTTTCTTATTTGTGTTTTTCATTATTCTTTCCTTTTCGCATAATTTATTTTACTATACCCTATATTCTGATAATTTTCAAGTATTTTATTATTATTAATATAATCTAAGGAGTGATTTTATGTTAGAAAATTTAAGTTTTAAACAAAAAATAATATTTTTCATTATTTTGTCAATCATGATTTGTTTTATTATTTATTATATTTACACTAATTTGTCATCTGAAGATGATACAGATTTATTGTTGGAAAATTCACTAAATACAAATTATTATAAAAACGACCTGTATAATGAAAATACTTTGTCTACAACTACACAAAATACTCAAAGTATAATTGTATATATTTGTGGATGTGTTAATGAAAATAAAAATGTAACATTAAATCAAGGCAGTAGAATTTCGGACGCAATTGAAGCTGCTGGTGGGCTTACCAATGATGCCGATTTAACAAATATAAATTTGGCATACATTCTTGAGGATGGAGAAAAAATATATATTCCTCATAAAAATGAAAAAAAAGAAGATTATCCATCTGACATTTCATCTTCTATTTCATCAAGTTCAAAAACTACTAAAAAAACAAATATAAATAAAGCCAGCCAAGCTGAATTAGAATTAGTACCTGGTATTGGCCCTTCAACTGCTTTAAAAATAATTAATTATAGAAAGGATAATGGTAATTTTAAAAAAATAGAAGATATAAAAAACGTATCTGGAATAGGTGATTTAAAATATGATCAAATGAAAAACTATATTAGTGTAAAATAAGTATCTCCGTAAGTTTCCCATTCTTTTACATTTGACTTTTTTACATTTTAGTTGTAAAATTACTTTTATATAAATGGGGAAATTTGTTACTTTTTGGGAGGACTTTTAATGAATGAAAAAATATTGCATGTAGGTCTTGATGTAGGATCTACAACAGTAAAAATCGTTATAATGAATGATAACTTAGAAACAATATACACAAATTATAGAAGACATTTTTCTGATACTAAAAATACAGTTTGTGATGTATTAGAAGAACTTGCTAAAGATTATTCAGATTTTAAATTTACAATAGCATTAACAGGTTCTGGAGCTATGTCTGCTGCTACTTTTTTAGATTTGCCTTTTATTCAGGAGGTTGTTTCTTGTAAAAGAGCTGTTGAAAAATACATTCCTCAAACAGATGTAGTAATAGAACTTGGTGGCGAAGATGCTAAAATAATATATTTTGATAAATCAATTGAGCAACGTATGAATGGAACATGTGCTGGTGGAACTGGTGCTTTTCTAGACCAAATGGCATCCTTATTAGACACCGACACAGCTGGTTTAAATGAACTTGCAAAAAATCATAATACAATATATCCAATAGCTTCTAGATGTGGAGTTTTTGCAAAAACTGACATTCAACCTTTAATAAATGAAGGGGCAGCAAAAGAAGATATAGCTGCTTCTATTTTCCAAGCAGTTGTAAATCAAACAATAAGTGGATTAGCTTGTGGAAGACCTATCCGTGGAAAAATTGCTTTTTTAGGTGGTCCATTAAATTATTTATCCGAATTAAGAAATAGATTTATAGAAACTTTAAATTTGAAAGATGATGAAATAATAGTTCCAACAGAAGCACATTTACTAGTTGCTAAAGGTGCTGTTTTAGATTCTTTAAATTCAAATCCAATTTCTGTTGAAAAATTGAAAAGTAAAATTCAGGTTCTTAGAATTTCAAAAGACACAACAACCGTTCCTTTAAAACCTCTATTTACTACAGATGAAGAATATAAACAATTTAAAGAAAGACATGATAAAGATAAAGTTTCAAGAAAAGAATTAAAAACATATGTTGGAGATTGCTTTTTAGGAATTGATGCTGGTTCTACCACAACAAAATTAGTTTTAATTGATAGAGATGGAAACCTTTTGTATTCCTTATATGGAAGTAATGAGGGCAACCCATTAAACAGTGTAATATCAATGCTTAAAAAATTATATTTAGTTTTGCCCGAAAAAGCTATAATACGTTACAGTGGTGTAACAGGATATGGTGAAAAATTAATACAAACAGCTTTAAATGTTGACTTAAATGAAATTGAAACCATTGCTCATTATACAGCTGCAAAAAAATTTATGCCTAATGTAACAAGTATTGTTGATATTGGTGGACAAGACATGAAGTACATAAAAATGAAAGGCGACGTTATAGACAACATCATGCTAAATGAAGCTTGTTCTTCAGGTTGCGGTTCATTTATAGAAACATTCGCCAAAAGTTTAAATTTAACTATTTCAGAATTTGTTGAAGAAGCTTTAAAATCTAGAAGACCTGTTGATTTAGGCTCAAGATGTACAGTATTTATGAATTCGAAAATAAAACAAGCACAAAAAGAAGGATATGAAGTTGGCGATATCTCTGCTGGCCTTTCTTACTCTGTTATAAAAAATGCTATTCAAAAAGTTATGAAAGTTAGAGATGTATCTACTCTTGGAGAACATATCGTAGTTCAAGGGGGGACGTTCTATAATGATGCTGTTTTAAGAAGTTTTGAATTAATTGTTGGTAAAAATGTTGTACGTCCAGACATTGCTGGACTTATGGGAGCATATGGTGTTGCCCTACTTGCAGAAGAACAGTACGAAGCAAATTTTGATATGGAATATCATTCTACAATTTTAAAAACTGAAGAATTAGATAATTTAGATATAAAAGTTACTCACACAAGATGTAATGGATGTGAAAATCATTGTTTGCTTACTATAAATAAATTTAGTAATGGAAAAAAACATATTTCTGGAAATAGATGTGAAAAAGGTGCCGGTATTATATCAGATAATCAAAATTTGCCAAATCTAATTAAATATAAATATGAGAGATTATTTAATTATAAACCTTTAGACGAAAATGATGCTATAAGAGGAACGATTGGTATTCCAAGAGTTTTAAATATGTATGAAGATTATCCTTTCTGGTTTACATTTCTTACAAAGCTTGGATTTAGAGTTGTTCTTTCAGAAAAAAGTAATCGAGCTACATACGAAAAAGGAATGGAATCAATGCCATCTGAATCTGTTTGTTATCCTGCAAAACTTTCGCATGGTCATATTGTAAGTTTAATAAATAGTGGAATTAAAACAATTTTTTATCCTTGTGTTCCTTATTCTAGAAAAGAATATGAAAAAGCTGATAATAAATACAACTGTCCTATTGTTATATCTTATTCTGAAGTTTTAAAAAACAATGTAGAAGAATTAAAAGAAAAAAATATTAAATTCTTAAATCCATTTTTGCCTTTTGAAGCTAAAGCATTAACAAAAAGAATAATGGAACTTCCAGAATTTAAGGAGTATAATTTTACTAAAAAAGAAGTTCTTCTTGCTGCACAAGCTGCTGAAGAAGAATATCAAAACTTTAAAAACGACATTAGAAAAAAAGGTGAGGAAACAGTAAAATACATAGACGAAAATAATTTACGTGGAATTATATTAGCCGGACGTCCATATCACGTAGACCCTGAAGTAAATCACGGAATAGATACTTTAATAACTAGTTTAGGTTTATGTGTATTAACTGAAGATAGTGTATCTCATCTTGCAAAATTAGATAAACAATTGCGTGTAGTTAATCAATGGGTATTTCATTCAAGATTATATGCTGCCGCTGAATTTGCTGGAACTCATGATAACTTAGAATTAGTTCAATTAAATTCATTCGGTTGTGGAGTAGATGCAGTAACAACAGATCAAGTTGAGGAAATACTTTCAAGTTATGAAAAAATGTATACCTTAATAAAAATAGACGAAATAAATAATTTAGGTGCTGTAAGAATTAGAATTAGATCTCTTTTAGCTAGTATGAATAAGAGATTATTAAATAAACAAAATAAGGCTAAAAATATTGGTAACTACGAATTAAACAAAATTCCATTTACAAAAGAAATGAAAAAAGAAGGTTATACAATTTTAGTTCCACAAATGTTACCTATACATTTCGAATTTGTTACAAAAGCTGTTGCAGCTGACGGATATAATATAGAATACCTAAGAGAATGTACACCAAATACTGTAGAAACTGGTTTAAAGTATGTTAATAATGATGCATGTTATCCATCAATATTAACAACAGGTCAATTTATTGAAGCATTACAATCTGGAAAATATGATATAAATAAAACAGCAATAATGATGTCTCAAACCGGTGGTGGTTGCCGTGCAACAAATTATATTGGTTTTATTCGAAAAGCATTAAAAGACGCCGGATTTGAAAACGTACCTGTAATATCATTTAATATAGTAGGAATGGAAAAAAATCCTGGATTTAAATTAACTCTTGGAATGATAGATAGAGGCTTAAAAGCTGTTATTCTTGGTGATTTATTGCAAAAAATGCTTACAAAAAATAGAGCATATGAAATAAATAAAGGTGAAACTCAAAGATTATTTGAACACTGGGTTGAAAAAGGTAAAAACTTAGTTGTTACAGCATCAAACAAAGAGTTTAAAAAAGCAATTTATGATATTGTAAATGATTTTGAAAAAATAGAATTAGACACATCAATAAAAAAACCTAAAGTTGGAATTGTTGGAGAAGTATTAATTAAATACCATCCATTTGGAAATAATTATGTAGCTGATTTATTAGAAAAAGAAGGCGCTGAAGTAGTACTTCCTGATTTTATGGGATTTGTTAAATTTATGATGACTCATAAAATAACATTTAATAGCCTATTAAAAATAGATAAGAAAAAATCCGATATTTCAAAAATCGCAATTAAATTAATAGATATTCTAGAAAAAGATATGAAAATTGCTTTAGCAAGTTCAAAAAAAGGTTATATGCCACCATGTGATATATGGCATTTAGAAGATAAAGTTCAAGATATACTTTCAATTGGAAATCAAACTGGTGAAGGATGGTTTTTAACTGCAGAAATGATTGAATATATCGAAAATGACATACCAAATATCATCTGTGTTCAACCATTTGCATGTCTTCCAAATCATGTTGTTGGTAAAGGTGTAATTAAAACAATTAGAAATATGTATCCAAATGCTAATATATCTCCTGTAGATTATGATCCTGGAGCAAGCCAAGCAAATCAAACAAATAGAATTAAATTAATGATGACAGTTGCAAAAGATAATTTAAATAATAACTTAAAAATAGAAACAGATAATTATTTAAATGAAAAAGATTTAATTAAAAATTAATAGTTAAAAAAATAATTAGTTGATTATTAATAGACAAAAAATGAATAAATTAAGTTTTATTCATTTTTTTATTTTTATATATCTATGAATTTCAAATATTTATACATGGATCTTATTAATTTATAATCCTATAATATGTTTTAATTTTTTGGCAAATTCATTTACATATTTTTACTTTTTTCACCGATAAAAATTTTTGAAATTTTTATTTGTTTTTTTATTAGATTTACTCGCAAAAATAATTATTATTTTCGTGTTTTATTTCTTTTAAATTAGTTGTTTATATTCATTTTTGCTACTAAAAGTTATCCACATCGAGCTCAATTTCTCTTAGGGTTATATCGTTTGAAAGTTTAAACAATATATTTAAGACTGAAAATATATTTACGATTTCAAAAACTTTTTTTAGTCACATAGCCAATTTGTCCTTTTACTAATTTTTTTCAAAATACGATTTCATTTTACATTTATTTACATTTATAAAAATGTTTTTTTATAAATTTTTTGTGCATTATTTTTCACCTCTAACTTTTTATGTTTTAACTTAATATTAAGAAAATTTGTCTTTTTTGTTTTATATAATGAAAAATTTAAATATATAACTTAAAAAAAATTATTTCGTCTCACTATACTTTTTTATAAAATATATTATAAATCAATTTTATAGAAAGATAAATTTATTAAAAAATATATAAATATTTATTTTAAATTTAAGAATTATTTTTTTATTTATTTTTTATTTTATTATATATTTTATTATTATTATTTATTTTATTATTTATTTTATTATTTTTAATAATTTATAAATTAATTTTAAAATATTTTAAATTGATTATTTAAATAAAAATATAATATAAAAATTTTAATATAAAAAAATATTTATATTAGAATTTTTAAATTTTTTATCTAAATTTTTTTGCTATAAAACTTTTTTCATTTTGTTTTATTAAATATACTTTTGTTAATATGATTATATTTATTTTTTATCACGCAAGCATCATTTTTTTAGTGGAAAAATTTTTTTATGCTCTATGAAGAAAAAATATTTATCAGATAAAAATATTCTTTTTAAATTCATCTTTACCTTTAACATAGAATATTATTGTAATTATTTTACAGTTATGTTTTAAAAAAGTTATCCACAATACAATAAAATATCATTGAGGGTACCAGCAATTCATCTATTTATAATTATGCATAATAAAAAAATTTTTTTGAGTTTTTCATTAACCTTAATTCTTATGTAAAAATAGTCTTTTGGTCAATTGTTGTGCGTGTTAGGAATTTAGATTTTATATATTGTTCTCTCATCTTAAATATATTTATAAGATATCCATAGCCAAATTTTTTTTTCATGTTTTGACATTTATTATAAAAAACAAAAATTTTTTTACACCTTTTTTATGAAAAAAGTTGTTCTGTTTCAAAATTAATTTTTTCAGTTTCTATTTTTAATTACAATTATAATGATTTAATTTTATTTAAAATATTATAATTAATTATTCTAATTTTAATTGTTTATTTCTTAATTAAATATTATTTTATATTTAAAAAAATATTTAATTAAATATTTTTTTTATTTTAATCAAATATATTTTTATTTATATATTATTTTTATTATTTTAAAATAATATATCATTAATTTTATAATTTATTATTTTTTTCATTATTGTTATTTTATAATTTTATTTATTTTAAAATTATATATTATAAGTAATATAAATTTTTAAAAAATTGTCATAAGAAAAATATAAAAAAATTTTGAAAAGTTTTATTGCTTATAAATTCTATTTTTGTGTATGCCTCTGTATTATGTTTACTTACTTTTTCAAAATTTTTTTATACTTATATTTCATATTTTTAAACAACAATTTTTTCCATATAATCTATTTTTATTGTTTTGCCAATATGTCATGTTTTAAAAAACTATAATTTATGTTTTTATATCTTGTATTTTAAAGAAATTGTATAATCTGCTATTAGTTATTTAGTTATTTTATAAGAAAAAAGTTTTCCACATTATTTAATTAATAGTACGGATCTTGCGTATTTCTTAAAAAATTATATATATTTTTCTATATTACTATTCTTTTTTATTTTATATTAAATCATTAGATTTCTTTTTACTAAAATCTTTCTTCTTTTATAATATTTTTATAAATTCTCTTTTTGGTTCTTTAATTTTTTCTTTTATTTATAATTTTGAATTTATTATATGATTATCTTTTACAAAATTTTTGTTTTTTCTTAGGTGTACATAATTTGCGTATAAATATCTAAATTTTTTTATTATATTGTTTGAGTAAAATTTTATTTCTTTACTTTAATATGCAAAAATTTTTTTATTAAAGAATTTCATGTTATAAATAATTAATTATTTATTTATTTTAAGTTAATTGTTTATTTAATTTATATTTATTATTTATTTAATTTATATTTATTATTTGTTTAATTTATATTTTTATTTATTATTTATTTCTATATTTTTTATACAATATTATTTTTATTTATATTAAAAAAAGATATAAATAATATTAATTTAATAAAATATTTATTTTTTATTTATAATAATATTTTTTTATTAAAATCATTAAATAAAAAATTTTTTTATAATCAGATTATAAAAATTTATCTTATCATTTACCTTATAAAATTATTTTATTAATACTATCTTTCTATATATAATTTTATATCATAAAAATATTTTACTTTTAAAATTTATAATTTTATGTATACTTTTTCAGTTGCATTACTATTTTTTCTTTTTCAATTTAAAATATATAAACTTTATAACTCGTTTTTTGTTTGTCAATATGCCATTTTGTTGTTTTTGTATTTTTTATTATTTTTATAAAGTTTATTTATACATTCTGATATATTTTATTATCAATATACTACCATTTTTTCTTATAAAAAATTATCCACACTACCTTTTATCTAATACGGCGTTACTATATTTTAAAAACCTATCTTTAATTTTCTCATACTTAAATTACTTTATGCATTCATTAACAAGCTTATCATATGAACATGCTTTTCTTTTAAGTGTTCTTTTTATTTTTTTAAGTTTTTTTATGTTTTTTGATGTTTTATTTTTTATTTCCAATTTTTCTTTTATAATGTATTAAAAAAACACATAATTTTTTTCTCATTTAAATAGTAAACATAATTTTCTTTTTTATAAATTCTCCATTTACAAAATATCTGGCATAAAACAAAATGAACAATAAAAATTATTGTTCATTTCAATTTTATAAATATTTTTACTTATCTTATCATTTATTAAAAATAAATAATTAATTATTAATTTTTAAATTAATTATTTGTTTTTTTATTAATTATTTATTATTTTAATTATTATTTATTTTAATTAATATTTATTTTTATTTATTATTTTATTTATTATTTATTTTAAATTATTATTTATTTTTAATTATTATTTATTTTTAATTACTATTTATTTTTAATTATTATTTATTATTTTTTAATTATTATTTATTTTTTAATTAATTATCTTTTTTTGCAAGATCATATCTTGTGCCTACCTGTTAAATCATTAATTAGTTTCCTTTAAAACTCTAAATAATAATTAAACTATTTATTTATTACTTCATTTATGATATAATTTCGTCAGAAGGAGTGATTTTATAATGAGTAAAATTAATATTATTGGCGCATGCTCAGATTTAGGAGTACATATAAACGGCTCTAAACATGGTCCAGAAATACTGGAAAATAATATAGATAAATCTAATATTAATAATATAATAAATATTTATTCTAATAATGTAGAAAAAGAATTAGATAAAACAAATTTAAAAAAGAATTTATCAGAAATTAATATATTTAATTCAAAGCTATATAATGAAACTTTAAATACTTTAAATAATGATTTCTTTCCATTAGTTCTTGGTGGTGATCACAGTATTGCAATTGGTTCTGCTTTAGCTTCAATAAAAAAATATATTAATTTAGGAATAATATGGTTTGACGCTCATGGTGATTTTAACACATTTGATACAACTACATCTGGCAATATTCATGGCTTACCTTTCGCAGCATTATGTAATTATGAAAAAAAAGATTTATGCAATTTCCATGATGGTAGTTTCTTTAATCCACAAAATGCAGTTTTAGTTGGAGGAAGAGATATTGATATTCCAGGTGAAATAGATAATTTAAAAAAAGCTGGTGTTACGATTTTTACAACTGAAGATATCAAACTATATGGACCAGAATGTATATATAAAAAAGCATTCGAGATAGCTTCAAAAAACACAAACGGTATTCATGTTAGTTTTGATATTGATGTAATAGATCCAAATATTGCACCAGGTGTATCTGTTCCAGCTGTTGAAGGTGTAACTCTTGAAGATGCTAATTGTTTTGTTGATTATGTTATAAAAAATAAATCTGTTATAAGGTCAATGGATTTAGTTGAATTTAATCCAGAAAAAGATCTCGAGAAAAAAACGGAACAAATTGCAATTAAAATAATAAATAAATTAACAAAGAACCTTTAGAATTTACTAAAGGTTCTTTGTATTATATTATCATTTTTTTATTTTTTCTTTTTTATCCAATTCATTTAAATATTTTTTTGCATATTGAACATCAGTCTCACATTTAACATATTTTCCTTTTACATATTGAACTGTCTCATTTCCTTTACCTGTAATTAATATAACAGAATTTGGCTTTGCTTCTAAAATTGCGTGTTTTATAGCTTGTCCTCTATCAGTTATAATTTTATATTTTCCATTTTCTTTTTTTATATATGTTGATATCTCTTTACATATTTCCTCTGGATCTTCGTTTCTCGGATCTTCCATTGTTAAATAATTCATATTTGAATATTTTCCAGATAATTCTCCTAAATCTTTCCTTCTATTTTGAGCGTGATTTCCTGGGCATCCAAATACAGTTATTATTTCTCTTTTAGGATATTCTTTTATTGTTGATTCATATAATTTTTTAAAACTTAATTTATTATGTGCATAGTCAACTATTACAATTACTTTACTTTCTTTATCCGAGTATACTTCCATTCTTCCACTTGCTCTGGCTTTTTTTAATCCATCATATATGTTTTTATATGGTACGTCCATGTCTACAGCAACTGCAATTGCAGCTAATGCATTTTCTACATTGAAAAGTCCTGGCATTGTTAATAATATTTCTTCATCGAATTTTCTTGTTTTTACATTAAATACAGTATTTAATCCTTCTTTTCTAATATTATATCCATATACATCTGCATCTTTAGTAGTTCCAAATGTTATTATTTTTTTAGAATTTTGAGCAGCATCTAATACTCTATCCAAGTCATCTGTATTTAAATTCACGATAGCTGTATCTGTCTGTTTAAACAATTTAAGTTTAGAAGTAAAATATTCTTCATAATCTTTATGTTCTATATTACTAATATGGTCTTCAGAAATATTTAAAAATATTCCATATTTATATTGTATACCATAAGTTCTTTGTGTTTTTAATGCTTGTGAACATACTTCCATAACTAGATTTTCTATTCCAGAATCGACAGCATTTCTTATATGTTTGTGCAATTCTAAAGCTTCTGGAGTAGTAAGAACAGATTCTTTTCTTTCAACTCCATCGTATGTATCAATTGAAGAAATAACTGCTGTATCTTTTTTATTTAAATCATTCATATATTCATCTAAAATATATTTTAAATAATATGTTGTTGTTGATTTTCCCTTTGTTCCAGTTATACCAATCATATTAATTTCATTTTCTGGATAATTAGTAAATAATGCAGATAAAACAGCTAATGCTTTACGTATATCAGAAACAATAATAAATGGTTTACCATATTCTTTATATGTTTCCTCGCAAACATATGCAAAGGCTCCACTATCAAGTGCTTTTTCTAAAAACTCCTTTTTAAAGTTTGCTCCTTTGCATAAGAAAAGTGTATTATTTTTTACCTCTCTTGAATCATGTGTAAAAACTTCTACATTTTTATTTTTTATTTCATCTGTTAAATTATCTTCTAAATATATTTTTTCTTTTTTTAAAATATCAATATATTTATTTAAATTATATTTTTCCATTTTTTCCTCTTTATCATAATAAAATAGTATTAATATAAATAAATATTTTTTTATTTAATTATTTTTTATTAATATTTAAATAATAATTAATTTTTTATTTATTCTTTTTTAATTTAGTATTTATTATTATTATTATTTAATTTATTGTTTAATTATTTTTAATGTTTTTTATTAATATTTAAATAATAATTATTTTTTATTTATTTTTTTTAATTTAGTATTTATTATTATTATTATTTAATTTATTTTTTAATTATTTTTAATATTTTTTATTAATATTTAAATAATAATTATTTTTTATTTAATCTTTTTTAATTTAGTATTTATTATTATTTAATTTATTATTTAATTATTTTTAATGCTGTTTTTATTAATACTTAAATAACAATGTTTTTTATTTATTTTAATATTTATTATTATTTAATTATCATTTAATTTTTTTAATATTTAAATAATAAATTTTTTTAATTAATATTTATTTTGTTTAATTATATTCAATTTAATAATATACTTTATATTTCTAAAAAGTATATTTTTTATATTTTTTAATATAATTAATATTTCTATAAAAAATATAAAATTTTCTTTTAATATTTTTATCTTTTTTGTAATTAATTGGATTAACTATTTTTTTATTCTTAATTAAAATTTTTATTTCATTTTTTAATTTTTTATTTTCTATGTATTTATTAATTACACTTTTAGGAACAAAACTTAATACATATTTTTCTTTAATTATTTTAAAATCCATTTTTTCTTTTTTAATTAAATCTTTAATTAAAGTTTCGATTAAATTATATCCGCAAGCCGCCATATAATAGCCACTTCTTGATTGTCTTGGATTTATTTCTAACACTTTATATTTTTTATCTCTATAATCATATTTCATATCAAATTCAGCAAAACCTTGATATCCTATTTTTTCAATAAATTCTTTAAGCTTATTAACATTTTCTTCTTTATAGCCATGTTCGTCAAAGCCATTTACCAAAACTGTACAGTTTCCTATTCCTGTTGGTGTTCTTTCTTGTAAACCAATTTGTGCAAATGTTGCAAGTTTTGCTTTTTTATCTTTTCCAACGTAAAAAAGTGAATCAAATAGTGCAGAGTCATCTCCTGGAATAAATTCTTGAATTATTAATGTATTATTATAACCTGCTTCTTCTATTTTTTTAATTGTATTTTCGAGTTCCTCTTCATTATATACTTTGTATACTTTATCTAAAATAATATCTAAATTGTGATATGCTACAACATCACTTGGTTTTATTATTATTGGATACTCTTTAAAAAAATCTTTTACTTTTTCAATTTGATCTTTGTTATTACATTTATAAAAATATGTTGCAGGCATATCAAGTCCCATGTCTTTATATTTAGTATAAAAATTTTCTTTTATTAAAACATTATTTACTATATCAATATCAGGATAATTGAATACATAATATTTTTCTAGTAAACTTCTTTCTTCTGCAACCATCTTTACATACATATCACTGGTTGCTATTAGTAATATTTTATATTCCTTATTTTTTTCTCCATAATCTATTAAAGCTTTAAGGAAATTTTCTTTCAAATTAAAATTTTGTATAACTATAGGATTAGATATATTTGTATATGGTAATGCTCTATTACCAATTGTATCAGCTTTTTTTCCTGTTAATTCATTATAACATCTTGTCATATAGTATGCATTTATATCTGAGCCAATAATAAGAACTTTTATTTTTTCTTCCATATTATTTTCCTTCCTCAATACCTATTATTTCATTATTTTTAATATACACTCTAGGTATTTGTTTTCCAATGTTGCACATTGTTTCATATATTGATGTTTCGTTATGTACAGCCACTTCCTTTATTGGTGTAAGATCTCCTATTAGTGTTATTTTATCATTTATTGAAACTGTGTTGTCAATTTCAACAGTTGTCATTCCCATTCCAACATCGCCAATTATTTGATATCGTCTATTATTAATTGTTACAAATCGTCCTCTACTTTTTCTAAATATACCATCATCGTATCCAACTGCCATAATTCCTATAATTGTATCTTTTTTTGCTCTATACATTGCCCCATAACCAACAAATTCACCTTTTTTTACGCTTTTTATTTGTAAAAACTGTGTATACATTTTAAATGCTGGTTTTAATTCTATTGGCAAATTTAAATTTGTTTTACTTACATTATTTCTTTTTTTATTTATTTCTCTTTTTAATTGCCTTAATTTATTTTTTAATCCTTTAGTATTATATTTAGGAATTGTATTATATCCATACATTGCAATTCCTAGTCTTATTCCATTTGCAAATTCTAATTTTGGATGATTTATAAATGCGGCACTTTTATATAAATGTACAATTGGAATCTCACTTAAGTTTATTTTACTGGTTATTTCCTTAAAATTCTGCAATTGAATATCCCAGTCTTTGTCATTAATTCCTAATGTTGCAAAATGTGTAAAAATCCCTTCAATATCAATTTTTTCATTTTTTTTCAATTCATTATATATTTCTTCTAATTCATTTTTATCTTTAAATCCCAATCTATTCATTCCAGAATCTATTTTTAGATGAATTTTTAATTCTTTTTTTATATTTTTATTTATTAATTCTTTTGCATAGTTATAATCATGAACTGTTATTGTAATATTGTTTTTAATACATATCTCAATAAATTCTAAATCGATGGGCTCTAAACATAGAATTGGTATTTTTTTGTTTATTTTTCTAGCTTCTAAAGCCTCTTCTAAAGAAGAAACAGCCAAATAATTTATTCCACTTTCTATAAGTTCGTTTATAACATATGTTGTACCATGTCCATAACAGTTTCCTTTAACAACTCCAAAATAATATTTATAATTATTGTAATAATTAACTATGTTTTTTACATTATTTTTTAAATTATCAATATTAACCTCAACATAAGTTTTTCTATACATTTTGTATTCTCCTTAATATCTTTTTTCTTCTTGCATATTATATCATTCCATTATTAAAAAGTAAACTATAATATTATGTATGTTATAAAGCAACAGTTGCTTTTTCGTCCAATTTGATTTTTTAGTAAAATGAAAGAAGCTCAAATAGCTGGCGTTTAGCTATTTTTATTGTATAGAAAAATCGAAGATTTTTACGTATACAAGAACAAAGCGACTTTAGTCGCCCTTTATTCTCGCCGATTTAAGTTTGCGAATGAAATGAGAAAATCTCAAAGGCAATAGCAATTATAGCATTTTATATAGTAGGAATTTCGGAGAAATTTCCTACTATATAAGAAAAGTGGCTTCGCCACATGTGCATTTTGCTTCGCAAATATGCACCGCCTTAGGTAACTTAACCTTGTTATATAGCAAAAATTTTCAATTTTTCCTATATAATAAAAAAAGACGTGTTTTACACATCTTTTTTACTGGCGGAAGCTGAGGGATTTGAACCCTCGCGGCCCTTGCGAACCCTAACAGTTTAGCAAACTGTCCCCTTCAACCACTTGGGTAAGCCTCCAAATTGTTAAGTTTAAAAAAAAATGGCGGAGAGGGTGGGATTCGAACCCACGGTAGGCTACAAACCTACGCCAATTTTCAAGACTGGTGCCATAAACCAACTCGACCACCTCTCCATATCAGTGACAACATATATAATAACATAGAATTACGTATGTTGTCAATAGCATTTTTTGTTTTTTATTATAGTATCGAAATTTTTAAGATTTTATGCTCATGTAGCAAATTAAATTTACATTATTATTGTATAAGATCTAAAATTCTTGCCAAATCATCATTTGTATTATATTGAATAATTATTTTTCCACTTCTTTTTCCAGCATCAACTTTTACTTTTGTTCCAAAAAAGCTTTGGAATCTGTCTTCAACATCATTGCATATAGCTGCATATTGCTTATCCATCTTTTTAGGCTTATTTCTTTGAGTTTTTCTTTCTATATCTCTTACTGATCTTCCAGTTTCAATAAGTTTTAAAGCTTCAAGATATTGCTTGTCCCCATCTTCAAAACATAAAAGTGCTCTACAATGCCCTTCAGTTAATTTGCCCAATTTTGCTAATTCTAAAACTCTTTCATCTAAATTTAGTATTCTTAATGTATTTGCAATAGCACTTCTACTTTTTCCCAAAAGGTCTGCCACTTCCATTTGAGAAAGGCCATTTTGCTCCATTAATAGCTTTATTCCAATTGCTTTTTCAACTGCATTTAAATCTTCTCTTTGAATATTCTCTATTAAGGCAATTTCTTTATTTTTCTTTTCATCATCTTCTCTTATTATTGCTGGAATTGTTGTAAGTCCAGCCTTTTTAGAAGCTCTCCATCTTCTTTCTCCTGCAATAATTTGATAATAATTATCCTTTTTTGCTACCACAATTGGTTGAATTAATCCATATCTTTTTATTGATTCTGCAAGTTCATCCAAAGCTTCTTCATCAAATCTTTTTCTTGGTTGATCTCTGTTTGGTTCTACCTCAATAATCTTTAATTCTTTTACAACTTCTCCATCTTTTATTTCTTCACTTTCATCAACTGGTTCAGAAAATAAAGCATTTAATCCTTTTCCTAGTCCTGTTTTTTTTGCCATTTTTTTCACCCTTTCTATTATTTACGTTTTCCCTGTTCATCATTGTTTTTTATTAACTCTTTTCCAAGTTTGTCATAACATTTTGCTCCCTTTGAGCGCGGATCATATATAGTTATGGGCATTCCATAACTTGGTGCTTCACTCAATTTTACATTTCTTGGTATAACAGTTTTATATACTTTATCCTCAAAGTATCTCTTTACCTCATCAACAACCTGTTTTGAAAGATTTGTCCTTGTGTCAAACATTGTTAGTAAAGCTCCTTCTATTTCTAATTCTTTATTCAAATGTTTTTTTACAAGTTTTATAGTATTTAACAGTTGCCCTAATCCCTCTAATGCATAATATTCACACTGTACAGGAATTAATACACTGTTAGATGCGGTAAAAGCATTTAATGTTATTAGTCCCAAAGAAGGAGGACAATCTATTATAATATAGTCATACATATCTTTAATACTTTCTATTTTTTCTTTTAATTTTGTTTCTCTTCCATCCATTGAAACAAGCTCAACTTCTGCTCCTGCAAGGTTTATTGTTGATGGGCATAAACTTAAATTTTTAATATTTGTTTTTACTATTACTTCCTCTAAAGTAGTATCTTCTATTAATACATCATATATTGATTTTTCCAAATTTTTATCTATACCAACTCCACTTGTTGCATTTCCTTGTGGATCAGTATCTATTAATAATGTTTTTTTGTTTCTTTTGGCTAAAACTGTACTTAGATTTATTGCTGTTGTAGTCTTTCCAACACCACCCTTTTGATTAGCTATTGATATTATTTTTCCCATGTTTATTCCTCCTCGGTGTATAATAAAAGTAGCTATGTAACCGCTAATACTAGCCACTTTCAGCATTTTTCTATATTATTACAAAATAATTAATTTCTTAGTATATAATATAAAAATTATTGACATATGTCAATAATTTTTTTAAATTTTATTATTTATTGTGTTACTAGTTAATTAAAATACTGCTAAGTTTTTCTGACAGGCTCAAGACATGCCCTTTACAAAGCCGAATTTTACTCTAAAAAAATTTATGAAATAAACTTTCTGTACAATTCAATATTTTTATAATGGTTGTTTTTGTGGAGTTCCTGGTTTTCTTGGATATATATTAGGAGTATTTTTTACCTTTTTTATTATAATTATATTTCTTTCCAACTCTTGTTCTGGTAATATTATTCTCTCTACTTTTTCTATTTTTCCGCCTAGAGTTTTAATTGCTTTATATGCATTTTTTATTTCCTCTTCTGCGTTATTTCCTTTCATGCAAATACATATTCCACCAACTTTAACAGCTGGAAGCATTAATTCGGCCAAAACATTTAAGCTTGCAACTGCTCTTGACGTTGCAACATCAAATTTTTCTCTGTAATTTTTGTTTTTAAACGTTTCCTCTGCTCTTCCATGAAGAGTTTCAACGTTTTTCAAATCTAATCTTTCAATTATATCTTCAAGTACCTTTAATCTTTTATTTAGAGAATCAAATAAAATAATATTATTTGATTCATTTAATATTTTTAATGGTATTCCTGGAAAACCAGCACCTGTTCCAATATCTATTATTTTATTATCATTTTTATTTACATACTTGAAAATTGTAAGTGAATCTATAAAATGTTTAATAATAAAGTCAATGTCGTCTGTAATAGCTGTTAAATTAATTTTTTCATTCCATTCCAATATTAATGTTTTATACTCATAAAATTTTTCTAATTGTTCTTCTTCTAATTCAATTCCTATTTTTTTAGCATTCAAATAAAGTGTATTTTTAAACTGATTCTTATCCATAATTTTTCTCCCAGTAAAATTTTTATCTTTTCTTTTTTAGTTGTCACATAATGTTTCACGGTTGTTTCACACGAAAAGAAGCTATTTTTTTATTTTTTGTTGTTCCATATATATTAACAGTACCGATATATCTGCTGGAGATACTCCAGAAATTCTCGATGCTTGTCCAATAGATAATGGTTTTATTTTATTTAATTTTTGTCTTGCTTCTAAACTTAGACCTTTTATTTGCTCATAATCTATTTGGTCGCTTAATTTTTTTTGTTCCATTTTTCTAAATTTTTCGACTTGATTGTTTTGTAATTTTATATATCCCTCATATTTTATTTGAATTTCTACCTCTTCTATCTCTTGATTAGATAAATGTGGTCTTTCATCATCTATTTCTTCAAGTATTTTGTAGTTAAGTTCTGTTCTTTTTATAAGTTCTGATAGCTTAGTTCCTGTTGATATAGCAGAAGAATTATATTTTTTTAGAATCTCATTTACCTTTTCCGTTGGTTTTATTGTTTTATTTTGCAATCTGTCTATTTCTTTTTCAATATTTCCTTTTTTAGTTACAAATTTTTTATACCTTTCTTCAGTAATAAGCCCAACTTCATATCCTTTTGGTGTTAATCTCAAATCCGCGTTATCTTGTCTTAATAATAGCCTATATTCAGCTCTTGAAGTCATCATTCTATATGGTTCATTAGTTCCTTTTGTTACTAAGTCATCTATTAGAACACCAATGTATGCCTCAGATCTATCTAAAATCAATGGATCTTTTTCTTTTATTTTTAAGCTTGCATTAATTCCTGCAATAATTCCCTGTGCCGCAGCTTCTTCATATCCAGAAGAACCATTAATCTGTCCAGCAAAAAACATTCCTTCAATTTTTTTAGATTCTAAAGAAAGTTTTAACTGGGTTGGATCAATACAGTCATATTCTATTGCATACGCAGGTCTTGTAAATTCTGCATTTTCAAGACCTGCAATTGTTCTGTACATTGCAACTTGAACATCTTCTGGTAAAGATGAACTCATGCCTTGTATGTACATCTCTTCCGTATCCTTTCCAACAGGTTCAACAAATACTTGATGTCTTGGTTTATCGCTAAATCTAACAACTTTATCTTCAATAGATGGACAATATCTAGGACCTGTTCCTACTATTTCTCCTCCATATAATGGAGATCTATATAAATTTTTTCTAATTATATTATGAGTATCTTCATTTGTATATGTTAGATAACATGGCATTTGTTCTTTTTCAACTTTTTCATCGTCAAAAGAAAACATTTCAATATTTTTGTCTCCCTCTTGTATTTCCATTTTAGAAAAATCTATTGATCTTCTATTTACCCTTGCTGGTGTTCCAGTTTTAAATCTTACAAGATTAATCCCTGCATTTTTTATACTTTTTGACAATTTATTGGCTGCAGACACTCCGTCTGGCCCACTTTCATATGAACTATCTCCTATAAATATTTTTCCTTTTAAATATGTACCTGTTGCCAAAATAACAGCTTTAACTTTATAAACAGCTCCAATTTTAGTTGTTACGCTTTCAACTTTACCATCTTTTATTCCAATATCTATAATTTCACCTTGTTTAACATATAAGTTTTCTTGTTTTTCTAAAGTATGTTTCATTTCCATATGATATAGTTTTCTATCAGCTTGAGCCCTTAAAGAATAAACTGCTGGTCCTTTAGATGTATTTAACATTCTAATTTGAGTAAAAGTTTTATCTATATTTTTTCCCATTTCACCACCTAAAGCATCAATTTCTCTTACTAAATGACCTTTAGATGAACCTCCAATATGCGGATTACATGGCATATTTGCAATTGCCTCTAAACTAATTGAAAAAATTAATGTTTTCATCCCCATTCTAGCACATGCCAAAGCAGCCTCACATCCAGCATGTCCTGCTCCAATAACTGCTACATCATATTCCCCTGCTAAATATTGCATTTTTTATCTCCTTTATTATCAAATTATTTTCCTAAACAAAACTTTGAAAAAATATCATTTATAATATCATCTGTAACATCTTCTCCTGTTATTTTGTTTAAATTTTCAATTGCTTCTTTAAAATAAATCGCAGTAATATCAATTGTCATACCATCATTAATTGTGTTTTCAGCGCTAATTATACTTTTTAAAGCATCACTTATTGCATCTTTATGTCGTATATTTGTTATTATCTCTGCATTTTCTGCTTTAATCTCTTTATTTGTAAACAGATTAAGCATTCTATTATATAGTTCTTCAATTCCATCATCATCTTTTATAGAAACCTCTAAAATATCTTTAGAATATTTTTTTAAGTCTTCCTCTGTTGTTTCAGTCTTCTCCAGGTCTTTTTTATTTAATAATATGATTGAATTTTTATTTTTTACTATATTTAAAATTTCAAAATCCTCTTTTGAAAGTTTTTTTGTTTTGTCAAATAGTGCAATAACTAGATCGGCCTCATTCAAAGCTTTTTTACTTTTATCAATGCCTATCATTTCGATCTCATTATCAGATTTTCTTATTCCAGCTGTATCTATAATTTTAAACAAGACACCTTTTATTGTTACAAATTCTTCAATTGTATCTCTTGTAGTTCCCTCAATATCAGTAACTATAGCCCTATCCTCTTTTAAAATTCTATTTAATAATGATGATTTTCCAGCATTTGGTCTACCTACAATTGCAACTTTAATTCCATCCCTTAAAAGCTTCCCTCTTTCAAATGAATCTTCTAATTTTTTTAGTTTTTCCTTAATTCTTAATATAGATGTATTTATCTCTTGGCTTGTTTTTTCTTCTATATCATATTCTGGATAATCTATTGAAACTTCTAAATTAGTAAGAATTTCTAGTATTTCATTTTTTATTTCTATAATTTTTTTAGATAATTCACCCTCTAGTTGATTGATAGCTGATATTCTTTCTTTTTCACTTTTTGAATTGATAATATCTATAACAGCTTCTGCCTGTAATAAGTCTATTCTTCCATTTAAAAAAGCTCTTTTAGTAAATTCACCTGGTTCAGCTAATATTGCGCCATTCTTAATACAAAGTTCTAATATTTTTTTTAAGATAATATTATTTCCATGTGAATTAATTTCACACATATTTTCTGCTGTATAGCTTTTAGGTTCAACGAAAAAAGAAACTAAAACCTCATCTATAATATTTTCTTTTTCATCAACAATATTACCATATTTTATAGTGTATCCTTTAATTTTATCCATCTTTTGAGCAGGTTTAAATACTTTTTTTAATATTTCAAAACTGTCCTCTCCAGACATTCTTACAATTCCAATTCCTCCATTTCCTGGAGCTGTAGATATTGCTACAATAGTACTCATTTTATTTTCCTTTCTTAAATATTTTTTATCTTTATACAAAACAACTTAAGTTCTTCATTGTTTCACTTTTGCATGCAAATATAAGAGTTGTCTACCCTTTCTGTCCATATAATAAGAAAATCTTAGATAGAATTTCTAAGTTAACTTAACCTTGTTATATACATAAGAAAAGTGGCTTCGCCACACTTTTCTTCTCGCCGATTTGAGTTTCCGAATGAAATAAGGAAATCTCAAAGGCAATAGCGATTATAGCATATTTTGTTGAATAGAAAAATCTTCGATTTTTCCTATTCAACAATAAAAGTGGCTTTGCCACACTTTTCTTCTCACCGATTTGAGTTTCCGAATGAAATGAGGAAATCTCAAATGCAATAGCGATTATAGTATTTTTTATTGAATAGAAAAGTCTTTGATTTTTCCTATTCAATAAAAATAGGTCAAAAGTCTCTTATAATTACGTTAAATAATTATAAAAATCTGACCTTTGACCTCGGATTTTTATTTTTTTAATTCTATAACCACTCTTCTATGTGGCTCTTCACCAACACTGTCTGTTATTATTTTACTGTTATTTTGCAATCTTGAATGAATTATTTTTCTTTCATATGCTGGCATTGGTTCTAATGTTACTTTTTTTCCTGTTTTTATAACTGTTTTAGAAACCTTGTCTGCCAATTCTTCTAGAACTTTTTTTCTTTTTTCTTTATAACCAGATATATCTAAAACAACCCTAACCTTTTCTTCTATATCTTTATTAGCAACAGAAGAAAGTAATGTTTGCATAGCATTAAGTGTCTCTCCTCTATATCCAATTAAATTATTAGTATTATTTCCTTTAATATCAACTGTTATATAATAATTATCTGTTGATATATCATATTTTAACTCATCTGATGATATTAGTTTTAAGAATTTGTCTAGAAATTTTGTTAAGTTCTCTTCTGCTTTTTTTATAGCTTCTTTAGACATTTCGCTTTTTTCTTTTTTTATTTCGTGTCTTGTCGTTTTTACAGAAACTTCTTTTTCTTTTTTTGTTATCTCAACCTTTACAACTCTTGGTTCTAAGATACTAAAAAAGCTTCTTTTTTCATCTTTTAATATATTTATTTCTACGTCTTCTTTTTTTAATTTTAATTCTTTTAATCCTTTTTCTATTGCTTCTGTACTTGTTTTTCCTTCAAAAACATGTTTTTCTTCCATATTATGCATTTTCCTCCTCTTTTTGTTTTAATTTATTTAAAAATACTCTTTCTAAAATCATTAATATATTGCTCATTAACCAATATAATGCAAGTCCTAAAGGAGCAACCAAAGAAATAGAAAACGCCATAACAGGCATCATATATGACATTGTTTTATTTGTACTTTGCATCATATCTTCTGGGCTTTCTTCTTTTTCTTCCCCATCTGCATTTTCTGATACTTTATCTTTCTTTTGCATATTTAGTGTCATTTTCATAGAAACAATTGATGAAACTACATATAAAAATGGAATAATAAAAGATTTAAAATCTTTATAATTACTGTTAGGAACTGTACTTAAATCAAGTCCTAGAAAATCCATATTTAAGCTTACTTTTTCATCATCACTTCCAAATTCTTTTACAATTTGTACTTCTGGGTAATTTGTTTTTTGTTCAAGTTTAGCAGTATAATCGTTAATTACCTGTGGATCAACCTTTCTCATATATGTTAAAGGACTTCTTACCATATAAAATACTGCTAATATCAATATAAGTTGAGCAATTGAACTTAAGCAGCCACTAAATGGACTTAAGTTTTCTCTTTTATACATCTCCATCATTTCTTTATTTAATTGTTCCGGATTATTTTTATACTTAAATTGCAATGATTTCATTTCTTCTTGCAATTTTCCTTGTTTATCCATTGTTTTTTGCTGTTTTATTGTTAATGGTAATAATAATAGTTTAACTAAAACAGAAAAAATAATTATTGCTAATCCATAGTTGTTAAAAATATTATATAAAAAATTTAATAAATATCCAAATATATTTGCTATAAACGCGAACACAAAATCTCCTCCATTACTTTAGTGGATCATAACCTCCCTTTGAAAAGGGATTACACTTTAAAATTCTTTTTATACCCAAAAAACTGCCTTTAATACTGCCATACTTTTGAACCGCATTAATAAAATATTCTGAACAAGTTGGGTGATATTTGCACTTTACCCCATACTTTTCAAAAAACACTGATATATTTTTTTTATAAAATAAAACAATTTTTATTAATATATTATTCATTATTCCATATGCCTATTTTTTTGAATATCTTTTTCATATCTTGTAAGACATTATTATATGTGCATTCTTCTATATTTACATTTTTCTTCCATAAAAAAACAAAAACATTTCCTAAGTTAATATTGTCTTCTAATTCTGTGTATGCTGCTCTTATTATTCTTTTAATTCTATTTCTTTTAACAGCTTTGCAAAGTTTTGTTTTTATTGCAATTCCAATAGAATTATAGTTATTTTTGTTTTTTAAATAAAAACATTCTATAAATTCACCACTATAATAATTTCCTCTTTTTATTGTACTTCTAAACTCATAATTTTTTTTTAATTTTAAAGTATTTTTCATTTTTTCTCTCTTATCGCAAACAGGACCACATTATCTTGCGGTCCTGAATATTATGCTGTTAATTTTTTTCTACCTTTTGCTCTTCTTGCTTTTAATATATTTCTTCCTGCTCTAGTTTTCATTCTTTTAAAGAATCCATGTTCTTTGCTGTTTTGTCTCTTTTTTGGTTGAAATGTTCTCTTCATTTTGCTTCCCTCCATTTAATTTTTTATTAATCCCTATTGGGCTTTTTTTATTGCATATGAAAAATCGAAGATTTTTCCGGGCAACAAGGTTAAGTTACCTTGGTCAGTGCATATTTGCGAAGCAAAATGCATATGTGACAAAGCCACTTTTCATATTTTTACAAGTATTTCTTATTATACATTATAAAGTAGCATCTGTCAAGCTTTTGTTGTAAAGATTATCAAATATTACGGAAACAACGAGTTTTACAAAATTATCCACATTTTTTTGTTTTTTTTCCACATTTTTATTGACTTTTTTTTACTCTTTTTGATATTATATATCGTACAAGAATAAAATGATTTATATATCTTTTATTTTCGTTAATCGATTTTTAAAATACAGTAAATTTTAGGTGTTTTAAATAATATAGACTATCTATGAACAAAACGACATAAATTGCCTTTTGTTCTCGCCAATTTGAGTTTCCGAATAAAATAAGAAAATCTTAAAGGCAGTAGCGATTATAACTTTTTTATATACTTATCAACATTTTATCCACCCTATGTGGATAACTTTGTTGATAACTCATTTATAAGGAGATAGAAATGAATAGGGATGAACTTGAACTTCTAAACAATGCAAAAGAATTATTAAAAGAAGAAATAAGCAACATATCTTTTATTACTTGGATCAATCCTTTAGAAATTAAAGAAATGACAGATAAAAAAATTGTTCTTTTAGTAACTTCAACATTTCAAAAAGATGTAATTGAAAAAAAATATCTTGATTTAATTTCTAATACTTTTAAATATTTGACAAATAAAGATTATGAAATTTCAACATATTGTACAGAAAAAGGAGCAGAAAATAGTAGTGTAACAAACACAAGAACTATAAATTCTTCAACAGGCTTAAATCCAAATTATACATTTGATACATATGTTGTTGGTAATAATAACCGTTTCGCCCAAGCTGCAGCGCTTGCTGTAGCCGAAGCACCAGGTGCATCATATTTTCCACTTTTTTTATATGGTGGAGTAGGATTAGGTAAAACACACTTGATGCACGCAATAGGTAATCAAATATTACAGACTTTCTCTGATAAAAAGGTATTATATGTAACTTCTGAAAAATTCACAAATGAATTTATAAACTCAATTAAAGACAATAAGAATGAAGAGTTTAGAAATAAATATAGAAATATGGATGTTTTACTAATAGACGATATTCAATTTATTGCAGGAAAGAAACAAGTTCAAGAGGAATTTTTCCATACATTTAACACATTGAAAGAGAATAATTGCCAAATTATAATGTCTAGTGATAAGCCTCCAAAAGATATAGATAATTTAGAAGATAGATTAAAATCTAGATTCGAATGGGGACTAATAGCTGATGTATCAAATGCAGATTACGAAACTCGTTTAGCAATTTTAAGAAAAAAAGTTCAATTAGAAAATATAATTATCGATGATAATGTTTTATCTAATATCGCTATTAGGGTAGATTCAAATATTAGAGAACTTGAAGGAACATTAAATAAAATAGTAGCAAAAGCATCATTAACACATAGTCCAATATCTATGGAATTAGCTGAACAATGTATAAATGAAGTTATATCAAGAAAAGAAAAAGTAATATCAGCTGATTATATTCAAGAAGTAGTAGCGAAATACTTTAATATACCACAAAAAGATATAAAAAGTTCAAAACGTTCAAATGATATTGCTTATCCAAGACAAATTGCAATGTTTCTATGTAGAGATTTAGCTAATATGCCTTTTACAAAGATAGGTGATGAATTTGGAAAAAGAGATCATACAACTGTAATGCATGCTTGCTCAAAAATTGATACAGAAATAAGAACAAATAAAAACACAAAAGCAATTGTGGATAGTGTGAAAAAAATTATAATAGAAAAAGAATAATATAAATTTAAATGTTTTTTGATATTTTTCAAAAAAACTGTTTGTAGAAAAAAATGTTTGAAAAAACAAATGCTTTTATTCTTACGGAACCAATAGAAAAGATATACACAATAAATTGTGAATTATGTGTTGATTAGTTGTTTAAAACTATAATATACACATTTTAAAATTTGAGTTGTGGATATGTATGTTAGTTTTACACAATATTATTAACAGTAATTTTGTTAGGGAAATAAACACTTTCAAAACTTTTACACATAATCCACTGTACCTAATACTAATAATACTAAAAATATTATATATATTATAAAGGAGATGGCAGTTATGAAAATAATTTGCGAAAAAGAAAAATTGCTTAAAGCAATTAATTCCGTAGTAAGAGGAGTTGCTACTAAAACAACAATGCCTATACTAGAAGGAATATTAATTCAAACTAATGATAATGAAATAAAATTAACAACATATGATCTAGAAATAGGAATAGAATACATTATAGAAAGTACAGTAGAAGAACAAGGAAGTACAGTAGTAAATGCAATAATGTTTAGCGAAATAATAAGAAAGTTACCTGATACACAAATAAGTATAACTGTTAATGAAAATAATTTATTAGTAATTGAATGTGAAGGATCTTTATATAAATTAGCAACAATGAATCCAGATGAATTTCCTGAACTTCCTAAAATAAATATAGAAAATTCTATAGAACTTGAACAAAAAATATTAAAAAGTATGGTAAGAAAAACAATTTTTGCTGTAAGTATGGAAGAAAATAGACCTGTTTTTACAGGATGCTTATTTGAAATTGTTAATAATAAAATTAATGTTGTTGCAGTTGATGGATTTAGACTAGCATGGGCAAGTAATTATTTAGAGAAAAAAAATAATGATTTTAAGGCTGTAATTCCAGGAAAAACTTTAAATGAAGTAAATAAAATTATTACAGATTCATTTGATTTAATTAAAATAGGCGTTTCAAAAAATCAAGCCTTATTTCAAATGGAAAACTGTAAAATTGTTACAAGACTATTAGATGGTGAATTTTTAAATTATTCAAGTGTAATACCAAAAAATTGGGAAACAAGAATAAGAGCCAATAAAAGAGATTTACAAGAATGCTTCGAAAGGGTAAGTTTAATATCAGCATCAGCTGTTGAAAAAGAAAAAAAGTATCCTGTAAAAGTAAGAATAGAAGTAGGAAGAATTGTTATTTCTTGTACAAATCAAACAGGTGATGCTAAAGAAGAATTGTTTTTAGAAACACAGGGAAAAGAATTAGAGGCAGGATTTAATCCTAAGTATTTTTTAGATGCTTTAAAAGTTATCGACGATGAAGAAATATTTGTTGATTTTGGAACAAGTGTATCTCCAAGTGTAATTAGACCAATAGAAAATGAAGATTATACATATATGATTTTACCAATAAGATTGAAGGATTAAAATGTATATAAAAAATATTAAGTTACAAAATTTTAGAAATTATATTAAACAAGAAATTACACTAGAAAAAGGTATTAATTTATTTTATGGAAATAATGCGCAAGGAAAAACTAATGTCATTGAAAGTATTTTCTTGTGTAGTATAGGAAAATCTTTTAGAGCAAAAAAAGATAAGGAATTGATTAATTTTGAAAAAAATAATTTGTTTTTAGAAATAAATTATGAAAAAAAAGATAGAACAGGAAAAATAAAATATTTAATACAGAACGATAATAAAGAAATATTTGTAAATGATATAAAGCTAAAAAAACTTAGTGAGCTTTTAGGAAATATAAATATTGTATTATTTTCTCCTGAAGATATAAATATTATAAAAGATGGACCTGATAAAAGAAGAAGATTTTTAAATATTTTAATTAGTCAATTAAGACCAAATTATGTGTATGTTTATAATTTATATCAAAAAACATTAGAACAAAAAAATACATATTTGAAAAAAATAACAATAGATAGAAAAGATGATGATTTATTAAACATATATGATGAAAAATTAGCCGAATATGCAGAAGTAATTAATAAATATAGAAATGAATTTATTAACAAGTTAAAAGAAAAAATAGAAAATATTCATAAAAATGTAACAGAAGAGAAAGAAACACTAAAAATTAAATATATATCAGATTGCTATGAAAAAGAAAAATATTTATTAGCACTAAAGAGTAATAGAGAAAAAGATATAGAAAGAGGATTTACAAGTTGTGGTGTACATAGAGATGATATATATTTTTTTATAAATGGAAAAAAAGTAGAAGTTTTTGGCTCACAAGGTCAACAAAGAACTACAATTTTGACACTTAAACTGGCAGAATTAGAAGTAATAAAAGATGAGATAGGTGAAAGCCCAGTATTATTACTAGATGATTTTATGTCAGAATTAGATAACAATAGAAAAATGAATTTTTTAAAAAATATAAAAAATACTCAAATTATAATAACATGTACAGATGAAATTAACATAGAAAATATAAATATTAATAAGTTTATTGTGAACAATGGACAAGTTTTAAGAAATAACACTTGATTTTTTGTTTAATTTAAATATATAATAAAAGCGAAATAACTTAGGGAGGAAAAAGCATGGAGAAATATGAACATAAATATGGAGCAGACCAAATACAGGTTTTAGAGGGATTGGAAGCAGTAAGAAAAAGACCAGGTATGTATATAGGAAGTGTTTCTGTAAGAGGTTTACACCACTTAGTATATGAAATCGTTGATAACTGTGTTGATGAAGCATTGGCAGGTTATTGTAGAAATATTCATGTAATACTTGAACCAGGAAATATAATATCAGTTGAAGACGATGGTAGAGGAATACCAGTTGAAAAACACAAAAAAACAGGTATTTCTGCAGCAGAAACAGTTTATACAGTGTTACATGCTGGAGGAAAATTTGGTGGTGATAGTGGATATAAAGTATCTGGAGGGCTTCATGGAGTTGGTGCTTCAGTTGTAAATGCTTTGTCACAATGGACAGAAGTTACTATTCAAAGAGATGGTGGAATTTTTCAAATGTCTTTTGAAAGAGGAAAGACAGTTAATCCATTAAAAAGAATAGGAGACTCAAATAAAACAGGAACAAAAGTAAGATTTTTAGCAGATGATACTATTTTTGAAACTCTAGAATACGAATATGAAGTATTAGAGAAAAGATTTAGAGAAATGGCATTTTTAACTAAAGGTCTTAGAATAAAAGTTGAAGATTTAAGAGGAGAAACACCTAAAAAGGCTGATTTTTGTTTTGAGGGAGGGCTAAAGTCTTTTGTTGAATATCTAAATAAAAACAAAGAAACCTTGCATCCTCAACCAATATATATAGAAAAAACTACAGGAGAAGTTCCAGTTGAAATTGCAATTCAATATACTTCTGCATATAATGAAAATATATATAGTTTTGTTAATAATATTAATACAATAGAAGGTGGAACACATTTAGAAGGTTTTAAAAGAGCTTTAACTAAAGTATTTAATGATTATGCAAGAGCACATAATATCTTAAAAGAAAAAGACTCTAATTTACAAGGAGAAGATATAAGAGAGGGAATAACAGCAGTAATATCTGTAAAAGTAAAAGAACCTCAATTTGAGGGACAGACTAAAACAAAGCTAGGAAATAGTAATGTTACAGGAATAGTTCAATCAATGGTTAATGATGCACTATCAACATTTTTAGAAGAAAATCCATCAGTGGCAAAAGCAATTTTAGAAAAATGTATAAGTGCTTCTAGAGCAAGAGAAGCTGCAAGAAAAGCCAGAGAATTAGTTAGAAAGAAAACGGCTTTAGAGGGCTCAACTTTACCAGGAAAATTAGCAGATTGTTCAAGTAAAAATGCAGAAGAATGCGAAATATATATAGTCGAGGGAGATTCTGCTGGAGGTAGTGCAAAACAGGGAAGAGATAGAAAATTTCAAGCAATTCTTCCATTATGGGGAAAAATGCTTAATGTTGAAAAATCTAGAGCAGATAAAATATATAATAATGATAAATTACAACCAGTAATACTAGCAGTTGGTGCTGGAATTGGTGCAGAATTTGATATTACTAAAATTAGATATGGAAAAGTAATTATAATGGCAGATGCCGACGTTGATGGAGCTCATATTAGAACCTTGTTACTAACATTCTTCTTTAGATATATGAGACCATTAATTGAAAATGGTAATGTTTTCTTAGCACAACCACCATTATATAAATTATCAAAAAAAGGTATGACAGATGTTTATTGTTATACAGATGATGATTTAACAAGAGCATATAAAGAATTAGAAGAAAAAGGAATAGCGAGAGATCAATTAGCTCTTCAAAGATATAAAGGTTTAGGAGAAATGAATCCAGAACAATTATGGGATACAACAATGGATCCAGCAAAGAGAATTCTTGTAAAAGTAACAATGGACGATGCTATGAAAGCAGACGAAATATTTACTCTTTTAATGGGAGACGATGTAAATCCAAGAAGAAAATTTATTGAAGAAAATGCAAAATATGTTAAAAATCTAGATATATAAAACAAATAGATTTAAGTTTAAGAATGAAATTAGGAAATCTTAAGCGGACTAGTGATTAATATATTAAAAAAATAATACATAAATAAGAAATAGCGAAGAAAAACTTCGCTATTTCTTATCTATAAAGCTAATATTAATCGCAGTTAAAACCAATGCACATAATTACACACCTGATAAACATTACTGTTTAAGCAAGCATTACACCACACACACTAATCACTCACTCGAATATAAAAACACCAATAAAAACGAACTTCCTCCACATGGGAATAAAATTCACCCTTAAAAGATATAAATATACTCTTAACTTGAATATACAACATATAATTTAACCAATCAAAATTAGCTTACATACACATTGCACACTCGTACGTCCAACATATGAATACCTGCTAAAAGCATACATATATTTTAGTCCGAAAGATAAAAAGCCATATGACCTAAAATCCATCTTGGTTTAACTAATATTAACCTTATAATAATATTATATACAACGATAAAAAAAATATACATATTTATTTTTAATAAATAAAAAATAAATATAATTAGGATAAAAAAATAAGCCATTTTCTAAAGAGCGACATGAAGTTGATTTTTCCTATATAAAAAGAAAAGTGTGGCAAAGCCACTTTTCTTTTTAGTGTTTAGTGTCGAAAAATAGCAGAAAAAAATAATTGACAAAAAAATAAAATATTATATAATAAAAATATAAAAATTTTAATTCAAATAAATTTAAATTTATTTCAAAAATTCTAAAAATTTCTAAAAAATTTCCAAGGAGAAAAAATGATAAAAATAAATAATGTAAAACAATGGCTACCTATTAAGGAGTTTTTTAATAATGGAATTATTAAATTAAAAAATAATAATTATGTAAAAATTATTAAAGTACAACCTATTAATTATGAATTAAAATCAGAATTTGAGAAAAAAACAATTTTAAATTCTTATAAAACATTTTTAAAAAATTGCAATTTTGATATTCAAATTATAATTCAAAGTAATAAAGAAGATATATCTTCCAATATAAAAATAATTAAAGAAAAAGAAAAATCTGAAAAAAATAATTTTATCAAAGATATAATGGAAAAATATATTAATTATTTAAAAAAACAAAATAAAGAAAATTTATCATCATCAAAAAGTTTTTATATTCTAATAAATGAAAAAAAATCCCAAGAAAATGAAGAAAAAATATTTAAAGAATTAAAGGATAAATATTTAAAAATAAAAGAAGCATTGTCTAGATGTGGCAATTTTATATGTGAGATAGAAAGCAAAGAAGAAATAAAAAATATTTTTAAAAATTATTTTAAATAAAAGGAGAAAAAATGCAATTAAAAAAATATATATTTAATAAAGAAATAAAAAAAGACTTTTTAGAAATAGAAAAAGGAAAAATAGATTTAAATGATGAAATATTACCAACATATATTAATTTAAAAAATCCAAAATTTTTTGAAATAGAAAATAAATTTTATTCTGGTGTAATAATTTATAATTATAATAAGGAATATGAAAATATAATATTAAAAAATTTAATAAATTCAAATTTAAATATTAATATTTCTATTTTTTATGAAAAAAAGGATTCTAATAAAGCAATAAAAGAATTAACGTATTTAATTGGAAACAATAATATAGAAATTACTGAAAATCAAAATGCACAAACAGAACTTGTTGCGTTCTCAAATAATGATGCCAAATATATAAGAAGACAAATTCAACTTGAAAACGAAGAATTATATTTTTTATATATTTATATTGTAATATATGACAAAAATATAATTGAATTAGAAAGTAATTTAAATAAATTAGAAAATATTTTATTATCAAGTGGATTAAATTATAAAAAATCATATTTTAGGCAAGAACAAACATTTATATCATGTTTGCCAATTTTTGAAAATAATATCGATATAAAAAATGTGGCAAAAAGAAATATTTTAACATCTGGTCTTGTATCTACATATCCATTTATTTCATCTACAATATTTGATGAAAAAGGAATATATATAGGAAATAATATAAAAAATAATTCTCTGGTTTTTATAGATAGATTTAATAACGAAAAATATAAAAATGCAAATATATGTATATTTGGAACAAGTGGAGCTGGAAAATCTTTTTTTACTAAAATATTAATTTTAAGAAGTAGATTATTTGGAATAGAGCAATTTATTATTGATCCAGAAAGAGAATATATAAATATTTGCAAAAAACTAAATGGAACATTATTAAAAATTGGACCAGCATCTAATACATATATAAATGTTTTAGATATAAGAGAAGAAAGTATAGAAGAAGATAGTCATGGATATTTATCAACTAAAATTAATAAATTAATTGGATTTTTTAATTTGATTTTTGGAAACATGTCTGAAGAAGAAAAATCAATATTAGAAGAAAAAATAGTAGAATGTTATAAATTAAAAAATATTACATTTCAAGATAAATCATTATATAAATTTAAAAATAATAAAAAAATATTTAAGGAATCTAAAGATATGCCAATATTAGAGGACTTATATAATGTTTTAAAAAAAGACGAAAAGTGTAAAATGTTTAAAATAAAATTAATGCCATTTGTAAAAGGGTCTTTAAATTTTTTTAATAATTATACAAATGTAAATTTAAATAATAATTTAATTGTTGCAGATATTTATGAATTAGGAGAAGAAAATTTAAAATATGGTTTATTTATTTTTACAGATTTATTTTGGGATAAAATAAAAAAAGATAGAAAAACAAAAAAATCAATCTATTTAGATGAAATATGGAGATTAATAGGAGTAACTTCTAATAAGGAAGTAGCTAGTTTTATATATAAAATATTTAAAACAATAAGAAAATATGGAGGAAGTAGTGTTGCTATAACACAAGATGTATCAGATTTGTTTAGCTTGGAAAAAGGTATATATGGAAAAAGCATAATAAATAATTCAGAGATAAAATTACTTTTTTCTTTAGAAGAAGAAAATATAAAAACATTATCTATGTATAGTAATTTAACAGAAAAAGAAAAATTAGAAATAAAATCATTAAAAAGAGGAGAATGTTTAATGTTCGTTGGAGAAAATCATATACTTGCAAAAATTGAGGCTGACGAATATGAAAAAAACATAGTAATAGAAGATAAAGATGATAACAGTAATAACAGCAATAAATAATAAAAAAATATACGATGAAATAAAAATAAATAAGAACATAAAAATTATTTATAAAAATATTCAATATAAAGAAGGAATAATTGAATTATTAGAAAAAAAAGAAATAAAACAAAAAATTGATTATATAATTTTAAATGAAAATTTATCTGGACAAATAAAAATAATAGAACTAAAAAATAAATTAAAAAAAATAAATAATAAAATAAAAATAATTATTATATTAAATAAAAAAAATAAGAAAAAGGAGAATTATTATAAAAAAAATAATATTAAATATATTTATGAAGTCGAATTTAAAAATAATAAATTATTAGAAAAAATAAGTACAGAAAATAAAGTAATAGGAATAACAGGATATTGTGGAAGTGGAAAAACAATTAATATGTTATTAATATGTAAATTATTATCACAAAATAAAAAAGTAATAATTGTTGAAGAAAATAGCAATCTTCTTGATTTGTTTAAAAAGAAAAATGAAAAAAATGAAATTATTAAAATTGAAAAAAACTTATATTTATTAAATATTAAATTTTTAAATACAAAAGAAAAAATTAATTATTTTAATATTATTAATAAAATTAATTTAATAAAAAATAATTATGATTATATTTTTATAGAAATAAAAAATATTTATTCATATAATTTTTATAAAGAATTAATAAATAAAAATATTTTTATATTAAATAGTAATTTACTAGAAATAATTAAAAATAAAAAAACAATTAATTGTTTTATACAGAAAGAAAAAAACATAAATGTAATTTTAAATAATTATAATGAAAATTCAATAAGTGAAAAATTATTAAAAAATAATTTTAATAATAAAATTGAAATTATAGAAAAATTAAAAACAAATAAAAAATATAATTTAATTATAAATAATTATTTTAATATTAATTTATTAGATAATAATACTAAAAATAAAATTAAGAAAATAATTAAGAATATTTAAGGAGAATATAAATGGATATTAATATTGAACAAGAAAAAAATCAAAAAAACGAAAAACAAAGTAAAACAGAAAAATTAATAGATAATGAAGTTACTGAAAAGGGACAGAATCAATTTTTGCAAACAACACTTGGAAAAACAATAAATACTGCAATTGATATAGGACTAAGAACAATAATGCCAAGCATGGTGGAAGAACAAATTATTGACATAAAAAATGTTTTGTTAACATGTGGATTAAAAGAAGGCATAAATACAGCAATAAAAAATGCTATTGATTTTGGAAAAAGTACATTAGGAATTGTTACTGGAAAATTTGAAAATTTATCTCAGGTTCATAATGCTGTAAAAAAGGGTGGAATAATAGACGGAGTTTCTGATGTATTAGATAATGTTGTAAATTCTGCAAGCAAAAACAAACTAATAAGTAAAGGAACAGCAAGATTTATAAAGAAAGGAAAAAATGCAATTTTAGATACAGTTTCTAATAATATTGAAGATAAATTCTTAGATGACGTACATTCATTGGAAAAGGTAAGTAAATATATTTCTAATTGGAAGTATTATTATAATTTAAAAGATTTGCCTGGAATGGAAAAAGAATTTAATAAATTAAAAAAACAATTATCTACAGTCGTGGCTCTAGAAAGTACAATATCAGAGGCAAAACAAATTGAAAACTTACATAATTTAATAAAAAATAAAGGAATAAATTATAGACTATCTGAAGAAGAGAAAAAACTAATTGAGATATTAAAATAAAAATAGCATTTTAAATACACCGCACTTTCATATAAGGGGGGTGTATTTTTGTCGAAGCCACTTTTCTTTTAACTATAAAAAATTAACTTAAAAAAATGAGCATAAGTTAATAGACTAATTTTACGGAAACACAGTTTTTCGGAAATGTTTTTTTAAAAATATCATATGTTTTATTGACATTAATTTACTAAAGAAATATAATTTATTCTGACGAACAATATCCAAAAAGGAGGAAAAGAATAATAAAAAAGATTATTCTTTAAAACATATGAAAAAAACTATTTTAATTATATTATTAACACTAATTGCTATTATAGCTATAATTGGTGGAGGACTATATTATTTTTATAATAATAAATTAGACAAAATTAATTATGAAGAAATTCCTAAAAATGACATAGAAGTAACAGAAGGAATAGAAGAAAAACTAGACAAATATAGAAATATTGTATTGTTTGGAATAGATGACGCTGATGGATATAACGGCAGAAGTGATTGTATAATAATATTTTCTTTAAACGAAAAAACAAATGATGTAAAAATGACATCAATATATAGAGATACTTATGTTGAGGTCCCAAAACATGGATATACAAAAATTAATCACGCATATGCATATGGTGGAGCAGCACTAGCAATGAGCACTATAAACAGAAACCTAGATCTAGATATAACAGAATATGTAACAATTAATTTTGAGGTTGTAAAAGATGTTGTTGATTATGTTGATGGAATTACAATTAATGTAACATCACAGGAAGCTAAAAGCATTCCAGGATTAACTAAAGCAGGAACATACAACTTAAACGGAGTGCAAGCATTAGCGTACGGAAGAATAAGGAAAATAGATACAGATTATAAACGAACAGAAAGAATGAGAACTGTAATAAATGAAGTGTTTAAAAAAGTGAAGAAAATGTCTGTAACAGAAATGAACAAGTTTGCAGATGAAATATTACCAGAAATACATACAAATATAAAAAGAAACGAAATAACAGATTTAATAACAAAAGCAATATCATTAGAAATAAAGGAAAGTAATGGTTGGCCATATGGAGTTACAGGAAAAACAATTAACAAAATATGGTATGGAATACCAAATAACTTAGAAGAAAGTGTTAAAAAATTACATAAGGATTTGTTTAACGAAGAAGAATATGAACCATCTGAAACAGTAAAAAAGATTAGTAACACAATAATAAGTAAAACAGGTGTTAAATAATAAAATTATATTTTTTGTACAAAAAATAGTAGAAGATATATCTTCTACTAAAGGGAGTTAGAAAAAGGGGAAATGAATAAAAAAATATTTTTAATAGTAAAAAGAACTTTTGATATTATAGTAAGTTTAATAGCAATAATGTTACTTGCAATTCCAATGATTATAGTGGCAATATGTATAAAAAAAGAAGATGGTTCTCCTGTAATATTTAAACAAATAAGAATGGGGAAGAATTTAAAACCATTTTACATATATAAGTTTAGAACAATGAAAACACAAAGAAGAGAATTAGAAAGCGATTTATCTCACGAAGAGATGGTAACAAAAGTTGGAAAAATATTAAGAGCAACAAGCATAGATGAACTGCCACAATTGTTTAATATATTAAAAGGTGATATGAGTTTTATAGGTCCACGACCATGGATATTAGAATATTATGAATGGTTTACTGATGAACAGAAAAGAAGAAGTGAAGTAAAACCAGGAATAACAGGACTTGCTCAGGCAAAAGGAAGAAATGCACTAAATGTTTTTAAAAAGATAGATTATGATATTGAATATGTAGATAATATGAGTTTATGGTTAGATATTAAGATATTCTTTTTATCAATAGTTGCTGTTTTGAAAAAAACAAGTGCCGAAATATCTGAAATGGGAATAAAGGAAGAATTAGAAGAATTAAAGGAACAAAGAGAAAAAATACATAGTTAAAACATAGAAAGGAAAAACAATGAAAAAAGTATTATTTACTGCAACAGTTGACTCACATATATTGCAATTTCACATTCCATATTTAAAAATGTTTAAAGATAATGGATATGAAGTACATGTTGCAACAAATGGAACTGATAAAATTCCATATTGCGATGTAAAACATACAGTAAGTTTTGAAAGAGATCCCATTAAATTCAATAATATAAAAGCTATAAAACAATTAAAAAAAATAATAAATGAAAATAATTTTGAAATTATACATTGCCATACACCGATGGGAAGTGTTGTTACAAGAATAGCTGCAAAAAAAGCAAGAAACAAAGGAACAAGGGTAATATATACAGCACATGGATTTCATTTCTTTAAAGGAGCTCCACTTGCTAATTGGTTAATATTTTATCCAATAGAAAAATATTTATCTAAATATACAGACTGTTTGATAACAATAAATCAGGAAGATTATGAATTAGCAAAAAGAAAATTTAAGAAATGTAGACAAATAGAACTGGTTCATGGAGTTGGGGTAGATGAAAGTAAATTCAATTTTGAAATGTCAGATAAAGAAAAACATAAATTAAGAGAAAGTTTAGGATTAACAGATGAGGATTTTGTAATTATATATGTTGCAGAGTTAAGTAAAAGAAAAAATCAAGGAATGCTAATAAAAGCAGTAAAAGAATTAATAGATGGTGGAAAAAATAATATAAAAGTTATTCTACCAGGAACAGATTCTATTAATGGATATTATCAAAATTTAACTGATAAATTAGAAATTACAAATAATGTTAAATTTCTAGGTTACAGAAAAGACATACCTAAATTACTAAAAATATCAGACTTATATGTATCTACAGCAAAACAAGAGGGATTGCCAGTAAATATAATGGAAGCAATGTGTGCACAATTACCAATAATCGCAACAGATTGTAGAGGAAACAGAGATTTAGTTGATGAATGTGTGAAGATAAATAATATTGAAGAGTTAAAAGTAAAAATATTAAAGAAAATAACTCAAAAAAATTCTAAAGTTAATTACAATATATTAAAATATTCAAGTACAGAAACATTAAATATAATAGAAAAAATCTATAATCAAAATTCAAGAAAAAAAGTTATTATGCTAAGATCTACCGCTATTAAAAATGACTCAAGAATACAAAAAGAAGCTAAGGCTATCAAAGAAAATAAAAATGAAGTTTTTATAATAGGATGGGATAGAGAAAATCAATTAGATAGATTTGAAAAGTTTGAAAATATAGATATTGAATTTTTTAGAAAAAAATCAGTTTATGGAAGTGGAATTAAAAATTTAATCAGTTTAATATTATTTCAAATATTCTTATTAAATAAACTTATCAAGTACAGAAAAAATTATGATATTATATTTTCTTGTGATTTAGATACTGGGATAATATCAAGAATTGTTTCTAAAATTTTTAGAAAAAGAATGATTTATGATATATATGACTATTATATAGATTGCCATAATTTGCCTAGTTGGTTATCTAACTTTGCTGAAAGACAAGAAATAAAAAATATAAATTATGCAGATGTCACTATTATTTGTACAGAACAAAGGAAGGAACAAATAAAGAAAGCTCATCCAAAAAATTTGATAGTGATTCATAATTCACCAGAGATTCCTGAGAATATTACCAATATGGAGAGTGTGGTACAAAGCAAATCAAATAAACTCAAAATAGTATATGTAGGAATCCTACAAGATGATAGAATGCTATGCGAGGTTGGTGAGGCAATAAAAAAATATCCGCAATATGAATTACATATAGGTGGATTTGGAAAATATGAAGAATATTTTAAAGATTTAGCAAAAAAACATGAAAATATATTCTTTTATGGATCTTTAAACTATGAAAGTGTTCTAAAATTAGAAAGTGAATGTGATATATTATTTGCTACATATAATCCAAAAATCAAAAATCATAAATATTCAGCACCAAATAAACTTTATGAAGCAATGGCTTTAGGTAAGCCAATAATAGTATGCAAAAATACAGGTATAGATAAAATAGTAGAAGAAAATAAATTAGGAAAAGTAATAGATTATGATGCTGAAAAATTAATAAAAACATTAAAAAATATAGAAAATTATAATTTGAAAAGTACAATAAATTTGTATGAAAGCAGATATAGTTGGAGAGTAATGAAAAATAGGTTATTAAGTATATTATAAAAAGAGGAAAAAATGAGATATATATTATTATTTTTATTAGTATTTTTTTTGATATTATCAAAAAAAAATACTAAATACAAAAAAGTTTTTATATTTTTTGCAGCTAGCACTTTAATAGTTTTTGCATCATTAAGAGGTAATATATTAAATGGAAAATATTCTGGAAATGATTATCTTAGTTATAATAAATGGTTTAATAATATTGACAATATAAAGTTATCTTTAATGAATGATATTGGTTTTAACATATTAATGTTAGTAATAAAAAAAATAACGAATTCATACCCAATATTTATTATAATTACATCAGTATTATTTGTATATTCTATATTTAAATTTTCGATAGATAATAGTAAAGATTATTTGATATCAATTTTTATATTTATTGCGTTTGGAATATTTGAATTAGGTATATCCGCTATAAGACAATGGATAGCCGGATCAATATTTTTATTATCGTTTAGATATGTTAAAGAAAGAAAATTTCGGAAAATATCTATTAGGAATATTGATAGCTTCTTTATTTCATAATAGTGCAATTGTATTATTGATAGTTTATCCTTTTGTTAATATTAATATAAAAGAAAAGTATAAAATTTTAATTGCTGTATTATTAGGAACAGGGTTGTTTTTTCTAATAAAAACCAATATTATATTTGCATATATATATAAATATTTTCCAAGTTACGAATATAAATATTTAAATATTGGAAGTGAATTAAATTCTAATTATACAGTTTTTATTATTTCGTCATTTTGCTTATTAATTGCTGTGTTATATAAAAAAAATTTCTATAGTAAAGAACCAGAATATTCATATCAAATAAGTTTTTTAATATTATTATGCTTATTTGCATTTTTAGCAACTTTAAATCCTATGTTTGGTAGAATGTTAGAATACTTTATGCCAGCAATACCACTTATAATACCAAGTCTAATAGATTTGTTTAATGACAGAAAGCAAAAGTTGTTAGCATTAACAATATGCACCATATTCTTTAGTATTATATATATAATGTAAGGAGAAATAAAATGAAAGAAACAAGCATAAGCATTATAATTCCTGTGTTTAATATAAAAAAATACATAGAAAAATGTATTTTTAGTATACTTGAACAAGATTACCAAAATTATGAAATACTAGTAATTAATGATGGATCAACAGATAATTCGGAAGAAGTTATTAGAAAAATAAGAAGTAATAAGATAAAGATAATTAATAAAGAGAATGGAGGGTTATCTTCAGCTAGAAATGAAGGAGTTAAACATGCAAAAGGCGAATATATTTGGTTCATTGATGGAGATGATTATATAGAAAGGGATTCATTAAAAACAATTAATGAATTAGTGAATAATAAAAAATATGATATAATATCTTTTGGTTTTTATAAAGAAACTTATAATAAGAAAGAATTGCAAAGAGACGATATTGACATATTAGACAAAAAACAATACATTTTAGTAAATACATCAGCTTGTACAAAAGTATTTAATAGAACTTTTTATATAGAAAACAGATTTCATTTTTCGGAAGGTAAAATATATGAGGATTTAAGTCTTATACCATTTATAATGTCAAAAACTCAAAATATAAAATTCATAGAAAAACCATTGTACAATTATGTATATAGAGAAAATTCTATCATGAATAACAATATAAAATTTAATAAAAACCGAGATGATAAATTTTTTGCATTAGACAGATTGACCAAACTATTTAAAAAAAATGATACTTTTCTTAAATACTATTCAGAGATAGAATACTTGGTTATAAAACACTTATTAATTGTTTATTCTACTGAAATATTAAAATTTAATAAAAAAATATATAAAGACAGGTGTAAACATGTTCTAGAATATTTAAATACTAACTATAAAGAATGGGAAAAAAATAAATATTTGATGAAAACACCGATTTTAACAAAGATATATATATATATGTTTAAAAGAAAGTTGTTTATGTTATGTAAAATAGCTTTATTATTTAAAAAAAGATAAAAGAGGTGGTATAATGATTCCTAAAACAATACATTACTGTTGGTTTGGAAATGGAAAATTTCCTAAATTAGCACAAAAATGCTTAGAAAGTTGGAAAAAATTCTGTCCAGATTATGAAATTATATGTTGGAATGAAGAAAAGTTTGATTTAAATATAAATACATATGTAAAAGAGGCGTATGAAAATAAGAAATATGCATTTGTCACAGATTATGTTAGATTGTATGTTTTATATAACTATGGTGGTATTTACATGGATACAGATGTAGAAGCAATAAAAAGTCTTGATGAATTTTTGCAACATAAAGCCTTTTCGGGATTTGAAAATGAAACAGATATTCCAACTGGAATAATGGGAAGTGAAAAAGGTGTAAAAATTTTTAAAGAATTATTAAATTACTATGAAAGTATACATTTCAAAAAGAAAGATGGAACATTAGATATTACATCTAATGTAACTACTATAACTAATATAATGAAAAATAAGGGATTAAAACAAAACAATGAATTACAAACAGTAGAAGAGTTTACTTTGTATCCTAAAGAGTATTTTTGCCCAATAGATTACCCAACCAAAACAAAAACTATAACAGAAAATACCTATACTATACATTGGTTTTCTGGATCATGGGTTTCTAATAAAGATAAAGCTAAAATAAGGACTTATAATATATTAGTTAAAATTTTTGGACAAAATACAATAAATAAAATATTAGTAAAAAAAAGGAAATAAATATATGAAGAAAAAAAATATAGCTATAATGACATGGTATACGTATAATAATTATGGTAGTGTTTTACAAGCATATAGTTTACAGAAAGTGATTAAAAATTTAGGCTACAATGCTGATACTATTAATTTTTCACCCAAAGTACAAAATTTAAATTTAAAAGAAAAAATAAAATTTGAAAATATAAAAAAGAGATTACTACAAGAGAAAAAAAATATTAAAAACAGTATTAATGAAAAAGACATTAAGTTTCAAAATTTTAGAACGAAAGAAATGAGCTTTACACCTAAATGTAACAATGTAACTGATTTATTTTTATTGAATGATGTTTATGATAAATTTATTTGTGGAAGTGATCAAATATGGGCACCAACAGTTTTTGATGAAAATTATTTTTTAAGTTTTGTAACAGATAAATCTAAAAAAATTTCTTATGCTCCGAGTATAGGGCTACCAACGATCGAAAATCTAAGTATAAAAGAAAATGTTAAAAAACTTATTAATGAATTCAGCAGTTTATCAATTAGAGAAGAACAGGGAAAGAAAATATTACAAGAATTAACCACTAAAGAAATAAATGTGGTTTTGGATCCTACATTACTATTAACAAAAGAAGAGTGGAATGAACAATTTTCATTGAAAGAATATAATAATGATGATTATATTGTTTTTTATTGCTTAAAAAACAACAAAAAACAATATAGTACTGCAAAAAAGATTGCTAAAAAGTTAAACAAACAATTAAAAATAATTCCTGGTAACATAGAAGATTACCAAAAAAAAGAAACTATTAATGCGTCACCTGAAGAATTTCTGAAACTTATATACAATGCATATATGGTAATTACAGATTCTTTTCATGGAACAATTTTTGCAATAAATTTTAATGTGCCATTTTTAACATTTAAACGATTTAAGGATGATAGACTATCACAAAATTCTAGAATATATAATATACTAAGAAAAACAAATCTTGAAGGAAGATTATATAATGATAATTTGGATTATTTTATTAATAATGTAAAGTTGAATTTCAATGAAGCAAATAAAATTTTAGATATTGAAAGAAAAAAAAGCATGAATTTTTTAAAGTATTCAATACAACTTCCTAATATTAGAGAAAATCAAAAAAAAATAACTAATTTGTGCACAGGATGCGGGATGTGTTCAGTAGTTTGTCCAACAAAAGCTATTTCACTTAAACTCAACGAAAATGGGTTTTATCATTATGATATTGATAACAGTAAGTGTATCAATTGTAATCAGTGTATAATGGTTTGTGGACAATTAAGAAAAAATATGGATAGTATTAAAAATATGAAATTATATAGTGCATATTCATTAGATGAAAATGTATTACAAAAATCATCTTCAGGAGGGGTAGCATATGAATTATCAAAATATGCAATAGAACATAATTTGCAAGTTGTTGGATGCACGTATGATCTTAAGAATAATAAAGCCAAACATATAATTGTAGGCAATATTAATGAATTAGACAAATTATCAGGAAGTAAATATTTACAGAGTGATACAGCGGAAGCATTTAAAAAAATAGAAAAAATGAAAAGTGGACTAGTAATTGGTACACCGTGTCAGATAAATTCAATAGATAGATATTTAAGAAATGCAAACAAAAGAAGTGAATTTATATTAGTTGATTTAATATGTCATGGAGTTCCAACCTATTTTTTGTGGAACAAATATATATCACAATTTCCAGAGATAGATAGTGTGATCTTTAGAAATAAAAAATATGGATGGGAAAAAAAATATATAAGTATTAATAAAAAATATAATAAACCAGATAACAAAGATTTGTTTTATAGTTTTTTTGAAAATAGTATCGCATATAATGATGCTTGTTATAATTGTAAATATAGGACAGAAACAAATGCAGATTTAAGGATAGGAGACTATTGGGGAAAACAACATAAAAAAAACAATAATGGTATTAGTATGATAATTTGTAATACTAATAGAGGACAACAGATTATTAATCAATTATCATGTAAAAGAATTAAATTAGAAAAAGAAAATATAGATGACTATTTTAATTTTCAACAAATTAATAATATTCCTATACCTATTAATAATGAACAGATAATTAATGAATTAAAATCAAATGAAAATAATCTGAAAAAAATATCTAATAAGTATTGTAAAAAAATAATAAAAAATAAAAAAGCAGAAAAAATCATTATACATATTTATAATAGAATAAAGGGTAAAAAAAATGGATAGAAATAAACGATTATTTAAAACTACAATAATATATTTTATAGGAACGTTTGGCTCAAAATTATTAGTGTTTTTCTTAATGCCGTTATATTCATCTTACTTGTCAACAGAACAATTTGGAACTGTAAATCTAGTAACAAATATTGTTCCTTTAATAGGACCGGTATTTACATTACAAGTAACGGAAACAATTTTTAGATTTTTATGTACAGCTAAAGATGAAAATGAAAAAAAATGTTATATAACCAATTCATTACTTGTCTTTTGTTTGGGAATGTGTGCATTTATCTTTTTGTATATACCGATAAGTATAAAAACAAATTTTCAATATTCTTATTTGTTTAGTATATATTTTATATTTAATTATTTTTCATTATACTTACAACAAATATTAAGAGGAATGAAAAAAAATATAGATTATTCTATTACAGGATTAATCTCAACATTAATACAATTAATAATTAATGTAATGATGATAAAAATTATACATGAAAGAAGTATTCTATTGGCAACAGCGTTAGGAACACTAGTAATCACTATATATGCGTTATTTAGGCTGAAATTTTTTAGATATGTAGATTTAAAATTATTTAATAAGAATATAATAAAAGAAATGATTAGGTATTCATTGCCTTTAATCCCTAATCAAATTAGTTGGTGGCTGAATGGAACAGCGGGATTATATATTTTAAAGTATTGGTGTGGTGTATCAGCTACAGGAGTGGTAAGTTTTGCTAATAAATTTCCGTCTTTATTAATGACTGTTAATAGTATATTCTTGTTAGCATGGACTGAAAATTCAATATATGAATATGATAGTAAGGATAAGGATAAATATTATTCTAGTAATTTAGATTATTTTTCAGTTTTTTTAATATTGTTTTCGGCTATTTTATTACCTGTTATAAAAGTATATTATAAATTTTTTATTAATATTACATATTATGAGTCAATAAAATTAATACCTTTAATGTTCATAGCAATGATATTTAATGCAATGTCTAGTTTTATGGGGACTATATATACAGCATCAATGAAAACCAAAGGAGCTTTTTATACAACTATTATAGCAGGAATAGTGAATATAGTTGCAGATATTATTCTAATTCCTATACTTGGTATTTATGGATATTTATTAGCAAATATTGTATCGTATATTATATTTTATATTGCGAGAAAAAAATCAATTAATAAAATTATAAAATTACAATATAATTATAAGGCGTATATTTTTCCAGTAATTTTATTTTTGATTTCATCAATTATATATATGAAAACTGAAATAACATTTAATATTATAGGCTTATTTATACAAATTTTATTAATGATATATATGTATAGAAATGTGATAAAATCTCTAAAAGTAATATTTTTAGAAAAAATAAAAGATAGCAAGAAATTATAAAATTTAAATAATATGAATATTAGCAAGGTTACTATTATAAAAAGGAGAAAAACATGAAAAAAGTTATGTTAGTTTTTGGCACAAGACCAGAAGCAATAAAAATGTGTCCATTAGTAAAAGAATTAAAGAAAAGAAATAATATTGAGACTATATTATGCGTTACAGGTCAACACAAAGAAATGCTACAACAGGTTTTAGATTGCTTTGAAGTCGTGCCAGATTATAATTTGGATATAATGAAAGATAAACAAACATTATTTGATATAACTTCAAATATAATGCTAAAAATTAAAAAGGTTTTAGAAGAAGTAAAACCTGATTTAATATTAGTACATGGTGATACCACTACTACATTTGCTACTGCATTATCAGCCTTTTATATGCAAATCCCAGTGGGGCATGTTGAAGCAGGATTAAGAACATATAATATATATTCGCCATATCCAGAGGAATTTAACAGACAAGCTACAGGAATTATCTCAGAGCTTAATTTTGCACCAACTGAGACATCTAAACAAAATTTAATTAATGAAGGAAAAGATAAAAACAAGATATTTGTTACAGGAAATACAGCAATTGACGCACTAAAAACAACAGTAAGAGATGATTATAAAAACGATGAATTAGAATGGGCAAGTGACAGTAGATTGATAATGTTAACAGCACATAGAAGAGAAAACTTAGGGAAGCCATTAGAAAATATGTTTAGAGCAATACGAAGAATAGTTGATGAGTTTTCAGATGTAAAGGTTATATATCCAATACATAAAAATCCAGTTGTAAGAGAATGCGCAAATAGAATTCTTGGAAATGATGACAAAATTAGATTAATAGAACCACTTGAAGTTTTAGATTTTCATAATTTTTTAGCTAAATCATATTTGATTTTGACAGATAGCGGAGGAATACAAGAAGAAGCCCCATCACTTGGAAAACCTGTTCTTGTTATGAGGGATACCACAGAAAGACCAGAAGGAATAAAAGCAGGTACATTAAGATTGGTTGGTACAGAAGAAGAAAATATTTATAATAACTTTAAAGAACTTTTAACAAACCAGAAAGAATATAAAAAAATGAGCAAAGCATGTAATCCGTATGGTGATGGACATGCATGCGAAAAAATAGCGGATATAGTAGAAAAGTTTTTGAATAAATAGCATAATAGGTTAATATAAATTCGCTATAACATTTTATAATAATTGACTTCTTGATAACATTAAATTTTTTGAATAAAAAAGATTATATACTTGAAATTAACTTTGGATTTTCTGATTTTTTTTACTCAAATTGAGGAGAAGAATATAGCAAAGTCACTTTTTTAGTATATTATATTGCAAAAAAATATTAAAATAGATATAATAAAATAGAAATTTTTACAGATGAGGAGAGTTTAAATGGAGGAGCTAGATTTAAAAGAATTATTTTCAATATTTTGGAATAAAAGGCTTGAGATATTGCTTATAACATTAGTTTTTTTGGCTATGGGAATTACATATTCATATTTTTTTGTTAAACCAGAGTATAAAGCATCTACTAATATGGTTTTAGTACAAAGTTCAGCTACATCTAAAAATGGAGAAAGTGCAATTACAACCACAGATATAACAATGAATTCAAAACTTATTTCTACATATAGTGCACTTATTAAAAGAAATGCTGTACTTGGAAAAGTTGCAAGTAATTTAAATTTATCTGAAGAAGAAATAGAAAAAGTTAAAGATAAAATTACAGTAAAATCTGTTCAAGATACAGAAATAATAGAAATAACAGTAAAAGATAAAGACCCTAATTTTGCAGCAAAAGTTGCAAACGAAATTGCAACAGTTTTTAGCGAAAAAATTGTTGAAATATATAATATGAGCAATGTATATATATTAGATAAAGCAGAGCCAGAAACACAACCATGTAATATAAATCATGGAAAAGATATTGCTATTTTCGCTTTCATTGGACTGGTAATATCAGCAATGGTTATATTGGTATTAAATATGTTGGACACAACAATAAAAACTGAAGAGGATATAGAAAAAGCAACTAAATTAATGGTGTTGACACTAATTCCAACATATGATGGCGGAAAAAAAGTAAAAAAAGGAGGTAGAAGATAATGAAAAAAGAATTATTTATTCAAAAAGATCCAAAATCTCCAATTGCAGAAATATTTAGAACATTAAGAACAAATTTACAATTTATGAATACAAAAAACGAGCTTAGAAGTATATTAATAACTTCAACTGTACCTGGTGAAGGTAAAACATGGATTGCATCTAACCTAGCGGTTACATTTGCTTTAGCAGGAAAAAGAGTATTAATAATAGACGCAGATATGAGAAAAGGAAGAATTGCAAATGTTTTTAAAGCAAGGCCAACACCTGGATTTTCAAACTTCTTGTCTGGGATTTCTGCAGACGGAGTAATAGCAAAAGAAAATATCCTTAATATTATTCAAGCAGCTGAAGTTGAAAACTTATTTGTTGTAACAGCCGGAAATACTCCACCAAACCCATCAGAATTATTAGAAGAAGATAAGCTTGATAGAATGATGGAACAATTAAATAAACGTTTTGATATAATTATTTTTGATGGTACTCCAAGCATGTTAGTAACAGACGCAACGATTATTTCTAGAATTGTTGACACAACAATTATTGTATCTGCTTATAACATAACTAAAAAAGAAGACTTAACAAGAGTTAAGAGAAACATAGAAAATGTTGGCGGGAAAATTGCTGGTGTAGTATTAAACAAAATCCCTGCAAAAACAAAAGGATATACATACGGTTACTATTATGGTAGAGAAGAATAATAGGAGGAAAAATGATTGACTTACATTCACATATAATTCCAAATGTAGACGATGGCTCAAAAACTTTTGATGAAAGTATAGAAATATTAAATGAAGCAAAAAAAGTGGGCTTTTCAGATGTTATTTTAACTTCTCATTTTATACCTGAGTATAATGAAACGAAGATAGAAGAACTAATAAGCTTAAAAGAAGATCTACAAAAAAATTGTGATAGTATTAAGTTACATTCTGGAATGGAAGTATATATTACAGAAAGAATTGAGGAACTATTAAATAATAAAAAAATTCTAACCTTGGCTGGAAGTAATTATTTATTAATGGAGTTACCCTTATCTAACCATGTAAATTACTTTGAATATGTGATATATGTTCTACAAAGCAAAAATATTATTCCAATAATTGCTCATCCAGAAAGATATTTAGAAGTTCAAAAAAATTATAAGTTAGTTGAAGAATATATAGAAAAGGGATGCTTAATTCAATGTAATTATGCAAGCATTTTAGGATATTATGGAAAGGATGCCCAAAAAACAGTTAAAAAACTTTTAAAAGAAAAGCTAGTTAATTTTTTGGGAAGTGATTGTCATAGAAAAGGAAGCATTTACTTAAATATTCCTAAAGCAGTAAAGAAAATAATCAAAATAATCGGTGAAGAAGAATTTTATAAAATTAGCACTACAAATCCACAAAGAATATTAAATAATGAAGAAATATTATAATAAAGGTGGGAAAAAAAATGAAACTAAAAAACACAACAAAATTTCTTGTAGCAATATTAGTTACAATAGTTATATTTAATATTTGCATAATAAAAACATATGCAAATAATGTAACTGTTAATGAAAATACAGAACAAGCAGAAAAAAATGAGAGTGAATCAGAAAACACTAAAAATGAAAATAAGAATACTACTACGAAAACAGTTAATAAAAAATCAAGCGATGCTAATATAACAAAACTTACAATTAGTGCAGGAAAATTAAATCCAAGCTTTAGCAAAGATATAACTGAGTATTACACAGAAGTTGATTTAAGCGTAACAAAAATAACTACAAAAGTTAATTTATCAAATAATAATGCAAAAGTAACGGTAAGTGGAAATAAAAATTTAAAAGAAGGTAAAAATACCATAGAATTAAAAGTAACAGCCGAAGATGGAACACAAAAAAAATATTATATTTACGCAACAAGAACAAATAATACAGAAAAATCTAATGCAAATTTAGAACAATTAGAACTTGAAGATTATGAAATTACACCAGAATTTAATTCAAGCATTACTAATTATAATGCTATAATAGATAAAAACACAGATAAAATTAATGTAAAGGCTGTTGCAGAAAATAATAAGGCACAAATTAAAATTAGTGGAAACGAAGAAATGACTAATGATGAAAATAAAATAGAAATAAAAGTAACAGCGGAAGATGGTAAAACAACTAAGACATATACAATAAACATCGAGAAAAAAGCAGAACAGCAACAAGAAGCAACAGAAGAAAAAAAGGTAAATGTAATTGCAGAAAATAAAGAACCAGCAGTAATTGCAATTGGTGTAATATTAATTCTTATTATTTTAATTTCATTAAAAATTATAAAGAAAAATAAAAGCTAAAAATAAAAACTAAAAAGACCTAAACATATATAAAAACTAAGGTTTTTTTAGTTTTTTTTATGCTTTTTTTCTTGCATATTTTGACAAGGTTTAGTATAATAAATCCGTAAGGAAAAATGCAATTTATGCATATTTGAATGTCAAAGAAAAGAGGGTAATTAATGGACATTGAAGGAGAAAAAATAATCGAAAGAGACATTGAAAAAGAAATGAAAACAGCATATATTGATTATGCCATGAGTGTTATTGTTGCACGTGCTTTGCCAGATGTAAGAGATGGTTTAAAGCCTGTTCATAGAAGAATTTTATATGCAATGAATGAAGATGGAATAACTTCAGATAAACCATATAGGAAATGTGCCAATACAGTTGGTTCAGTTCTTGGTAGATATCATCCACATGGTGATGCAGCAGTTTATGATGCAATGGTAAGAATGGCTCAAGATTTTTCAATGAGATATATGCTAATTGATGGACATGGAAATTTTGGTTCAATAGATGGTGATGGTGCAGCAGCAATGAGGTACACTGAAGCTAGAATGGCTAAAATTTCAAATTATATGTTAGCAGATATTGAAAAAAATACTGTTGATTTTATGCCAAACTATGATGATAGATTACAAGAACCAACAGTTTTACCAGCACAAATTCCAGCTTTATTAATAAATGGATCTTCTGGTATTGCAGTAGGAATGGCTACAAATATTCCACCACATAATTTAACAGAAGTTATTGATGGAATAATAAAAATAATAGATGAAGACGAAGTTACAGATGAAGATTTAATGCAAGTTGTTAAAGGACCTGATTTTCCAACAGGAGCTTTAATTCTAGGTAGAGAAGGAATAAAAGAAGCATATACAACAGGAAAGGGAAAAATAACTTTAAGAGCAGAAACAGAAATTGAAGAAATGAGTGGAAATAAACAAAGAATTATTGTTTCTTCATTACCATATCAAGTAAACAAAGCAAAATTAATAACTAATATATCAGAACTTGTAAAAGATAAAAGAATAGAAGGAATTTCTGAAGTAAGAGATGAGTCAGATAGAATAGATAGAGTAAGAGTAGTTATTGAGTTAAAAAGAGACGCAAAAGCACAGGTTGTATTAAATCAATTATTTAAACATACACAAATGCAAGACACTTTTGGAATAATAATGTTAGCTTTAGTAAATGGAGAACCTAAAATATTAACATTAAGACAATGTATGGATTGCTATATAGATCATAGAAAAGAAGTTGTTTTAAGAAGAACAAAATTTGATTTAGATAAAGCAGAAGCTAGAGCCCATATATTAGAAGGATTAAAAATCGCACTAGACAATATTGATGAGGTTATTGAAATTATAAGAAATTCTTATGATGATGCCAAAGAAAGATTAATGAAAAGATTTGGATTATCTGATATTCAGGCACAATCAATATTAGACATGAGATTAAAAACATTATCTGGCTTGCAAAGAGAAAAAATAGAAAATGAATATGATGAGTTAATGAAATTAATTGCATATTTAAAAGACGTTCTAGGAAGTGAAAAATTAGTTTTTGATATAATTAAAAAAGAATTAATAGAAGTTAAAGAAAAATTTGGAGATGCAAGAAAAACAAAAATAGTTGCTGCAGAGGGCGAATTTGAACTTGAAGATTTAATAAAAGATGAACAAGCAGTTATAACATTAACACATTTTGGATACATTAAAAGAATGCCAATAGATACATATAAGAGCCAAAAAAGAGGAGGAAAAGGAATAACAGGCACAGCAACAAGAGAAGAAGATTTTGTAAAACAAATATTTACAGCATCAACTCATGATACATTATTGTTCTTTACAAATAAGGGAAAAGTATATAGATTGAAGGGATATGAAGTACCAGAAGCAGGCAGAACTGCTAAAGGAACAGCAATAGTTAATATATTAAGTCTTGATAGAGGTGAAAAAATTTCAGCAGTTATTCCAATATCAAATTTTGCAGAAGGAAAATATTTATTAATGGCAACAAAAGCAGGAATGATTAAGAAAACAGCCTTATCAGAATATAATTCTGTTAGAAAATCTGGACTTCAGGCAATTACTCTTAAAGAGGATGATGAACTAATAGATGTAAGAATGACAGATGGAGAAGATAATGTAGTTCTTGTAACTAGAGAAGGATTATGCATTACATTTGCAGAAAAAGATGTGCGCCCAATAGGAAGAGTTGGACAAGGTGTTATAGGAATGAAATTAAATGACGGAGATGAAGTTATAGGCATGGAACCTATAATTGCTGGAAGTAAAGCAACACTTCTTGCCATAACAGAAAATGGATTTGGAAAAAGAACAGAACTAGATGAATATAGAGTACAAACAAGAGGTGGAAAAGGAGTTATTACATATAAAATAACACCAAAAACAGGAAAAATTGTTGGAATAAGAATAGCAACAGATGAAGAAGATGTTATGCTTATAACAAATAATGGAACAATAATTAGAATAAAAGTTAAAGATATAAGTATTCTAGGAAGATCAACACAAGGTGTCACATTAATGAGAACAAGTGATGATTGTAAAGTTGTAAGTATAGAAACATTAATTCCAGAAAATGAAGAATAAGAATAGTTGCTTTAATATAGGTGCATTCTGTTTCACAAATATGCACCGCAGAACGTAATTTAACCTTGTTAATGTATAAAAAACTCGGCATAGTTTATATGCCGAGTTTTTCTCAATTACAGCTCGAAAACTAAAATCAAGAGAAAATAAAAAGCGACATAAAGCCGCTTTGTTATTAAGATTTTTCTGGAACAAATTTTAGTATTGTAGGGGCAGGTCTTGTGCCTGCCCGAAAGATTAGTATTATTTAAATCATTATTTAGTAACAATATGCAACTTAAAATAAATAAACATTTAAGGAGCTTTAGTGTACCTTAAGTCATTACCAAAGAATCTACAAATATTATAATAACCAACAAGCCTTGAAAAAATTCTTTCATCATATGTTTTAAATAAATTACTTAAACTTAAATTTGTTGAGATTATTGTTTTAGTTACATGGTTATTTTGATTTAGTAACCTAGTATTTAAAATATTAAATAATTCGGAAAATTTCATATTATTTAAACTTTCTGTACCTAAGTCATCAATTACTAATAAATCAACATTTAATAAATCATTATAATTAAAATTATTATTCTTTCCAAATCTATAATCCATTATAGAATCTAACATCACTGGTGCAGTTTGATATAGTACAGTTTTTCCACGATTTAATAATTCGTTTGCAATACAGTTCGTTAAAAAAGTTTTACCAAGACCTGTATTACCTGTAAATAATAAGTTCTTTTCTTCGAAACTATCAAAATTTTCAATAAATTTTTCTGATAAATCTTTTATTTTTTTCATATTATCTCTAGGTGAAATATTAGAATTATATTTTTTTTCATCTACAGTATCAGAAAATATATTAATATTAAAAGTTGAAAAATTTTCATTTCCTAAACTAGATATATTTGATTTATTATATTCAATATCAAGGAGTTTTTGTTTTAAACAAGTACACATAATTTGATTATTGTTAATTAAATACCCAGTATCATTACATAATTTGCAATTATAATCAGGTTTGAAAAAATCATCTGTAATATTCAATTTTGTAAGTAAACGTTGTTTTTCGCTTTTATATTTTTCTAAATCTAATTTTAAATTATCAATATTATTTTTTAATAAAATATTTTTAGAGATATCTATAGATATTTTATTTATCTTATCATTTAAATTACTTATATCAGGGTTTTTAATATAAAACTTTCTTAGTTTTTCATCTAATTCTTGTTCTTTATTTAGTCTATTTTTTTCATATTCTCTTAATAATTCTTTTAATGTTGAATTAGCCAAAATTATTAAACCTCCATTAAAATATTTTGTATACCAGAAAAAATTTTTTTCTAATATATAAAAAAGATACAACCACTATATTTTGAGATTTCCTAATTTAATTTAGAAGCTCAAATCGACGAGTAAAAGAAGTTGCAAGGTTACCTTTTTAATTATTTGCATATAAATCATCAAAATTTGTAATATTTCTTTGTTCATAGTTTTGATAATTTGTTTTTTTCTCTAAGTCTTTTATTTGCTTTGATTTATTTTTAAATTCTAATAAATAGTTCTTTACATCATCAGAATTTAACAATTTCTTTTCATACCAATCAGAAATCATTTTATCCAAATAGTCAAAATTAGGATTTGATTTTGAAGTTGTTTTCTTTAAAGCTATTTCAATTACGTCTAAATTATATTTATATTCTGTTAACCACTTTTCTATATAGGCTTCTTCATATTGAGTAAGAGATCTATTTAATCCAAGTTTTTTGGCAATGCTTTTTTTGATTTTATTTAATTTCTCTTGATTTTCATAATAATCTTCTAATTCTGAGAAAGTTTGAATTTTATTTCCATACCAAGCATCAGCAACAGCTTTAACATAATTCCTATGAAGAGCGGACTTTTCAAAGCAATATCTGAATAAAGCAATCATTACTTCTTCATCAAAATTATATTTTTTAAACCATAAATCAATATCGCTGTACCAAGATGGAGACATTATTCCTTGGAAGAATGAATTGTTTATGTTTTCAATTGCATTTGAACGAGACTGATCTTTTTCAATATCTTGAGCACGTTCTTTATTAATTGTAATTTTGGGAGTATATAGTTTATTTAATTCAATTTCTTGAATATTATTTACTATATAACCAGTGCCTTTTTTCGTAATTATGCCAGTATCTTCCCAATATTTTAATGATTCTTGAATAATATTAAGAGGTAATGCTAATTTTTTAGATAAATCATTTAATTTTATATCTTTATTATATTTTGATAAAAATAGTATATACAAATAGACTTTTATGCTGTTTCCAGAAGCAGCAGATAAATATTCTGTAAAAAAAACATCTGGTAAAGATGTGTATGAAAACAACATTGAAGAATCTGATTGTTCAAGTTTCATTAAAATCCCTCCTAAAATATATGTAAAATTATATCATTTTTTATAACGTAATACAATAATAAAATTGAAATTTGGCAGGAAGAAAGTTACTAGCTAATTATTTTAAATAATACTATCATTCAGGCAGACATAAAACTTGCCATTACACACTACATTAATTATATAAATATAATTTTGGCTTTATAAAGTATTTTATTAAATAAATTAAAACGGAAATAATATTTTCATTATTTAAACCTAATATACTTAAAATAAAAAGTGGAAAACATAATGCGATAAATAAAAATATTTTTATATTAATATTTTTAAATATTAAATTACAAAGAGAAAAAATAAATAGATCATAAATTATATTAATAATAGCAGTAGAATAATCAATAATTCCAAATAATTTACTTTTGAAATTATAATTTCTAGGAAAAATAAATTTCATTTTGCATCCTCCTAAAACTTTATTTTAATAAAGAAGATTTTAAATTACTAATAGAGATACCGGCTTCAGTACTAATTCCACCAAGTAGTTCTCTAACATAATTATTTGCTTTAATTAAAATTGAAATTGCAGCAAATAATGTGAATTTTGCCATTAGATTATTGCTTTTCATATTTAAACCAAAAACTAATAATAAAATTAAAGAAACAAATACTTGAACTAAAAGTAGAGAAATAAATGATTTTAGCCATACTTTAAATAGTATAGATGAACTTTTATTACACAAAGATAAGAAACAAAAGGGAGATATTAATACAAAAATTTTAACAAGAACAAATCTAATAGAGTATGCTATTACTAGATTTAATAGACCAATGGATATTAAAGATTTTATAATTCCGTCTATTGAAAAAATGTCTAAGCTATTGCCATTTATATTTAATACAGGGTTTAATTTAGTAATTAAAGATGAAAAGCATATTTCAGTTTCATATATACCAACACCTAATTCGCGTATAATACTAGAGAAAAGAGAAGCTAAGTAAATTATTTCTTCACAAATAAAGATAGAAGCATTCATACATACAGCACAAATTATTAATTTAAAAATAAACTGAAATGGACGTTCTACTTCAATTATGCATAAATGCGATAATAGGAGCTTAAAAGAATAATACAACAAGTAACCAAATATAAGTGCATTGGCAACAAGTAAAATACCTTCTTTAAAATTGTAACCAAAAATATCAAAAAAATAGTCGTCATATAAAATATCGCAATTAATAAAAGTAAAATCATCTAGAACAGAGTAAAGGGTATTATCAATCGATGAAAAAATATTATTAAACATATAATTAATAGCATTTGAAATAGTTGATGAAATGTTAGAAGAATCCAATTGTAACCTCCAGAATAAAAATTTAGCCTAATAATCCTTTTATTGTAGATAAAATTAAATCTAAAAGCAAAATAAAACCGTATGAAAATAAAGAACCTCTGATAATATTTCTACCAGTTCTTATTTTTTCTTCATCACCAAAGCTAAATTTCTTTATAAAAAGACCTGTACTTACAGCAACAGCAACTGCAGGAGTGGATAATTTTAAAAGCCATGTTCTTATTTTTTCAAAAGCGTTTGTAAGTGTTAACACAAGAGTTGGATAGGCTGCAAAAGAAATTGAGTAAAAACAGAAATAAAAAATAATAAATAAAATAAATGTTAATTTAATAAAAAAATTTTTTTTATTCATAAATAACCTCCGTTATAATTTGTCGTTTTTAAAATATGGAATCATATTTAATTTTTGTGAAAATACAATATTGGTACCGCTTGAAATGAAAGCAATACAAGAAAAACATTCTAATTTTTGAGTAAAAAAATTAGTATCAAAAATATAATCTGATTGAGAATATGAATTTATACTTTCTGAAAGATTAGAATCTAAAGAATTAAATTTTTTTGTAAAGATATTAAAATTTGTTGTTTTAGCATTTTCTGAAATTGTTTTTGAATATTTAGTTTTTTCTTCTTTTCCAAGTTGTTTTTGAGCGTCTTCAATTGTGTATATATCATCAGTTCTAAACCAAAATTTATTTACTAGGTTTTGAATAATTGCTTTAGTTGCATTTTGATTATTTAAAGTATTAAGTAAGGATGTATAACTTTGGGTAGCAACAATATTTATACACTTAGCTTCACGACTTTGAGCGAAAAAATCAGCATCTGTAGTTGTAACATATTCATGAAATTCATCACTAATAAAAACAACAGGTCTTATGTTTAAATTAGCTTTAGCAAGTCTAGCCATAACTTCGGTTTGAAAATCTAATTTTAAATAGGCTGCAATAATTTTGGATAAGTTTTTATACTCAGACAAATTCATGTTTAAAACCAAAATTTTTCCAGAAGAAATTAAACTTTTAAAGCCTTTAAAATTTATATCTTTTTTTGATGGACAAAAAACTTTTTGAACTTGATAGTCAGAGACAAAACAACCAGTAATTCTGGTTATCTCAGATTTTAAGATTGCCATTGTTCTAGTATCTAATTTTAAAAATTCTTTTTCAAAGAATTCAATTGATGTTAGTAAATTAAAACAATCTTCTTTTGATAACTTTCCAGAAATGAAATTATTTCTTAAAATATTTATTTTAGATAAATAATAGTTAGGATTAGTTACAAGTTTATGAATTTCAACAAATGTAACATAACCATCATTATATAGTCTACAAAGTTTAATGCATTCTGTTAAGATTTGCTCAACTTTTTCTAACCAATATGCCTCACCATTATTATTAGAAAATAAAGTTAATATGGTTTTTAATCTATTTGCTAATATACTAGCTTTTAAATTGGGTTTATCTAAAGGATTATATTTAATCGTTCCATCAAGAGAAAGAACCATAAAGTCATGTATTCTATTGTATTTTTCACAATATTTTTTTACTTGACTATGATAATTTCCTTTTACATCTAAAACAAGCATCCCAAGTTTTTCTTTAGGAAAATTAGCTTTAAATTTTAATAATTGTTCTGTAAATGGATACATAGCAGAACTAGTTTTTCCTGTACCAATAGTTCCGGTAATTAGTATGTTTTGATAAAGACCATTTTCTTCAAGTATAATTTCATTTGTATTTTTGTCTTTACCAATAATTAAATTTAATTCCGAATGTGATAAAGAAGCGGAAGAAATATTAGATTTTTTTATTTGTTTAGCAAAAATAAATGAATAGATTAAATTTATAATTATTACAGTGGAAAAAGTTACAAAAAATATATATGAAATTTTAATAAAATTCCATAAATCAATATAATTTTCACAAATATTAAAAGGATGAATTGCAAAATCGATTAAAATATAATTTGAAGTAAATATTTCTTTAAAATAAAAGAAAATAAAAAATAAAATGATTGGGACAAAGAAAAAATTAAAGAAGAGTCGTTTCTTAAAAGTAGATATAAACAAATAGATACCTCCTTACATAGAATTTTTTTTGATATTTAATTTTGAACCCTGAATACGTTGGAAAAAAATAGAGTCTATAAAAACATAAATTGAATAAAAAGAAATTAAAATACTAATAATATAAGATATAAAAAAATAATGAATTAGGCTTTGAATAATTATCACCACCTTTAAGTGTAAACATAATATAACAATTATTAAAACTTGTCTATACTTTTTATAAAAAATATGATAAAATATTTAAAAATATAAATTGGGAGGAATAAAATGAAGGTAGAAAAAAGCACAAAAATAGGTGAATTATTAGCAAATGCACCAGAAAAAGCAGAAATTTTAATAGAAGCTGGAATGCATTGTTTAGGATGCCCTGCATCACAAGCAGAAACATTAGAAGAAGCTTGTATGGTACACGGAATAGATGTTGAAGAATTAGTTAAAAAACTAAATTCATAAAAAAATCATAAAAATTTCATAAAAATATTGACATATGACAAAAAATGTTGTAATATATATAGGCAGTCGCATTTCAAGACTGCTTATATTATTGAAAATTGGTGACATGGGCCATTAGCTCAGGTGGTAGAGCACTTGACTTTTAATCAAGTTGTCCGCAGTTCGAGTCTGCGATGGCTCACCAATCCGGCCCCTTGGTCAAGCGGTTAAGACATCGCCCTTTCACGGCGGAGACATGGGTTCGATTCCCGTAGGGGTCACCAATAATATGCCACTTTAGCTCAGCTGGTAGAGCAACTGACTTGTGGGATAGATGAAAATCTAGAACTATCTTGCACCTTTATGTGGAAACACATAAAGTGGACACCGCTAATTCGGGGAAGACTAAGTGAAAATATGTTAATCCCGAGCTAAGGAGAATATCCTGAGTGTAGAGACTTTATACGGTGTGCCTAAGGTATTGCACTAAGGCAAAGAGAAAGTCCAGACCGCAAACATGAAAATGGCAATGAAAATTGTAGTGGTATGAATCAGTAGGTCGTCCGTTCGATTCGGACAAGTGGCTCCAAAAGATCAAGAGTTTTGAGTAATCTTAATTCTTGATTTTTTTTAATTGTTTTAGTAGAAAATTTCTCATTTCATTAAGAAGTTAAAATCGAGCAAAGACAAAACTTGACATTTTGGTAAAATACTATATAATATATACTATGAAATGTTTAAATTGTAATAATGAAATTAAATATAAAAATAAATATTGTTCCAACGCATGTCAAAAGGAATTTGAATATAAAAGATATATTAATGAATGGAAGAATGGTTTGCAATCTGGATTAAAAGGGGAATATCAAATATCTAATAACATAAAAACATATTTATTTAAAAAATATAATAATAAATGTGCTAAATGCGGATGGGGAGAGAAAAACATATATACAAATAAAATACCATTAGAAGTTGAACATATAGATGGAAATTATAAAAATAATAATGAAGAAAATTTAACTTTATTATGTCCAAATTGTCATTCTCTAACTTCTACATATAAAGGTGCAAATTTAAACCATGGTAGAAAGAATAGAAAAAAATATAATATATAGTGAGGAAAAATATGAAAACTGTTATTGTAACTGGAGGATCAAGGGGAATTGGAGCAGCAATAGTTGTTGAACTTGCAAAAAACAATTATAACGTAGTGTTAAATTATAATAATTCGGAAGAAAAAGCTAAAAAAATACAAAAAGAATTGAAAGAACAGGGAATTAATATAGAGATATTTAAAGCGGATGTATCTAAAAGAGAAGATGTTAAAAAATTAGTTAACTTTACAATAGAAAAGTACAACAACATAGACATATTAATAAACAATGCTGGAATAGATCAAATAAAACCATTCATGGATATAACAAATGAAGATTGGAATAAAATAATACAAACAAATTTGAATTCAGTATTTTATTGCAGTCAGGAAGTATTAAAAAATATGATACATAATAAAAAAGGATGTATAATTAATATTTCTTCAATATGGGGAATTACCGGAGCATCATGCGAAGTTGCATACAGTGTTTCAAAAGCAGGAATAGATGGTATGACTAAAGCTTTAGCAAAAGAAATGGGATTATCAAATATACGTGTAAATTCAATTGCACCTGGAATTGTAGATACAGATATGAATAAAGAATTATCTTTTGAAGAATTACAGGAATTAAAAAACGAGATTCCTCTTGGAAGAGTTGCAGCGCCTGAGGAAATCGTAAAAAGTGTAAAATGGTTAATAGATGATGAATATGTTACAGGACAAATTATTTCTGTAAATGGTGGATGGAATATATAAATTTATATTGCTCAGTGAATTTGTTTATAATTTAATAATGTATGGGCAGGTCTTGTGCCTGCCCGAAAAAATGAAACGAAATTTTAACTTTTTTTAATTATAATCTTTACCAATAATTATTTTTATATCTATAGTACTTTCTTCTGAAAAGTCGGATTCTGGTTCAGCAGAAACGTTTAGCAAATGTTTAATTGAAGAAACTATATCTTCAGAGACATTAGTTTTATTTATAATTGAAGTTTTTGCTGTTGAATTTGTATTTCCAGTTTTACTTACAGTAAAACCAGCATCAGATAAAACTTTTTTTACATTAGTTAAATTAATTTTTTTACCAGAACCGTTCAAAATTTCAACTTTTACATTTGAAAGCTCATCTTCAGAAAACTCATTGATATTTGCTAACAATCTACTCATTTGTGCAAAATATGTTTTAGTTTTTGATTTGTTTGCAATATAAAGCCATACACCATTACATTTTTCTGGAGTTCCAGGTAGAGTGCCAGTTTCTAAATTATCTGTATTGAAACTAACTGCTGGGGCAATATATTTTTTTAATACATCAATTGGAATATTAGTTTTTACATATTTTTGCGCAATATCAATAAACTTTCCTATATTTACAATATTGGATGGTTTTAAAGTTTGTTTCATTACAGCTTTTAAAAAATTTCTCTGAGTTTTCATTCTACCAATATCGTTATCACCATATTCTGCAGGATATGAAGATCCATCTTGATTATGTCTAAATCTAACAACTTGTTCTGCTTTATTTCCGTCAAGTAATTGATATCCTTGTTTTAAATCTATATATAAATCTTGATTTTCATCTGTGTAATCCATATCTATAGGTACATCAAAATACACTCCACCAATTGCATCGACAAGAGCTTTTAAAGCTTCTGTATCAATAACAACATAATATTCTAGTGGCAAGCCAGTTATTTTTTTTACAGCATTTAAGGTTCTTTGTGGATCCTTGCCTTGGTATAAAGAATTAATTTTATCAGCTGCTTTAGCTTTTTCCTTATTATTTCCAACAAAGGTATCTCTAGGAATAGAAACTAAATAAGCTTTTTGTGTTTTTGGGTTATATTTAAATACCATTATTGTATCAGTAAGGTTTTGGCTACTTCCTAAAATTAAAGCAGAAAATGGCTCTAAATTTTCTATATCTTCTTTAGATTGTCCCATTGCAGTTGCTACGAAACCAGAAGTACCACCACCATTTTTTACGGTACCATATATAAAATAAGCAATAACTCCAACAAGTAAAAATAAAAGTAATGCTAATACTAATTTTAAAATTATAATTTTTTTATTCGTTTTTTTATTTTTTATCTTCTTATTTTTTTTCAATTTTTTCTCCTAAGTTATAGTATAAGTAAAATTAGTATATCAAAAAACTAATAAAATATCAAATAATTACCCGAATAATGCAAAAATTAAATTGTTATTATACATTATATTGGTAATAATTGATGAATTTATAATATTAATAATATTATTTATATTTGTAATTGGTGCTAACAGTGCAACAACTGCAAGAACAATATAAATAAATAAAAATCCCTTAATTAAACCATAGGCAAATCCACCAACAGAGTTAAATTGTTTAATTATTGGAAGCTTTGCAATTAAGTCGGCACCAAACTTAAAAAATAATAAAATTATTTTTGATATTATAAAAACAATAAGAACGCAACCAATATTTACGATTGTTTTTGAAATATTAGAGGCTAATACACCTGCAGATGCGTTTTTTGCGTGAGTATAGTAATTTGATAGAATATTATCTTTTTCTTCTTTAGATACATCTGAAGATAGTCTATCTTGTATAGTCACTTCTAGCTTATCATCTAAAGTGGTTTTGTTAATAATAAAATTAGATAATGGCTTATATAATATTAATGAAATAACTATAGCTAAAACAAAACTTATTAACTTAAAAGCAACATTAATTAACCCTTTTTTATATCCAATAAAAGTAAAAAGAGCAATTATTACTAGAACAATAATATCAATTAAATAATTCATAAAAACCTCCATAAAATATTATTTAAATTTCAACTATTTCGATTTTATTTTTATAAATAATACCAGCAATATTTTCGCCTATTACTATATTATTTATTTCGTTATATGAAGTATATTTCTTTATAAGCCAACCATTTAAACCAATAAAATAAATTTCTGAGCCAGTATTTATTGCAATTTTATCCTCATTCACACAAACAGATTTAATGCTTCCATTAAATTCAAAAGTATTTTTTGAATTGTTATTTACATTATAAATATTTATAATGGCTGTATTACTAAAACCAGATAATTTATTTGTAGTATATATAAAATTATTTTTTAAATTTATATCTATAAATTCAAAAGAATTTTCAAAATCAATAATTTTTGAATCTGTTTTATCAGTTATATTAAGCAAAATTATACTAGAGTTTGTCATACATACAAGATTAGACTTATCTTGATATTTAATATTTGTAAGTAATTCATTGTCAGGTAGATTATATGTAAAAACTACGGAATTAGTTGGATCTGTTTTAGCCTTTGCAATAGAAATATTTTTAACAGCAGATTTTATTATTGAACCAGAGTAATCTATCTCCGCAATAGATAGATATTTATTATCATTAGAGATAACAGTTGAAGTTGCTAAATTACTTGAAATATATGTTTTAAATAATTCATTTCCTTTTGAGTCAAAAGATACAACAATAGACTTATAGTTTGTACCAGAAAGAATAGCAGAAACATAACCGTTTTTATTAACAGATATGTTAGAAATGTTTCCTTCTAATTTATTATGCCATAATATATTTGTACCAGAAACTAAATATAGAGAATTCCCATTCTTTTCGGCAACAACTAAAAACTTGTTAGAATTGCAAAACAAAGGAGTTGAAACATAAACATCATTTTGCGCAGCTATTTGTCCGGAAGTATTATAAGAATATAAAATATTTTTATTTAATAAAGCAATATATTTATCATATGCCCAAACAAATTGATCTTCGTTGGGGTTAATTTCAATTGTAGGAAGATTATTTTGATTTAATTGTTTTCTAAAAATATGAATATCTGTAAATTCTCTAAAAGATGAATTAAAAAAGTAAATAATACCTAATATTAAAATAATTAAAAGAAAAATAGCTAATGATAAAAAAACAGTAACTTTTTTCATATTTAGTTTCTTGGTTGGAAATTTAATTATTGACATATGCTATTCTCCTTACATTTATATTAAGTTATTTATATCAGTTTTTAAGCAAATTTTCAATACCTATTAAATAATATTAAAAATATTTGAATAAAACCAATTATACCAAAAATCGGATAAAAAAAGTTAATTAAATCCGAAAAAGAAAAAAAGCAAAAAATAAAAGAAAATAATAAAAAAAATAATAATTTTAAAGTATAATTTTTTTCTTTGAAGTTATTAACAAATGTATAACCAGAAGATATCATTGTTGTGAAAATTGCCGACAAAACAATAAAAAAATAAAAATATAAAAATATTTTTAATGAATTATTACAAATATATAATATTGGTAATTCAATATTATATATTGATGAATAAAAGCACAATAATAATAAATTAATAAAAAAAATTAAAATAAAAATAATTAAAGAATATATAAAAGAAATTTTAAAACTTATATTAGATTTGTTATAATTAATTTTTAAATCAAAAACGATTGGAATTAATAATAAACTATTATAACTAAAATATATTAAACCTGTTGTTATTGCATATAAAATACTATAATTATTAGTAGTTAAAGATACCGAAAAAATATTGTCTATATTTATATTAAAATAACATAGCAACAACATAAATAAAATTAAAATTGGCATTAGAATTCTGTTAATAATATAAATAAAATCAATATTTTTATTATAAAAAATATTAAAACAAATAAATATGGAAATAAAAACTACAATATATTTTTCTATATTAAATTGATAATTAAAAAGAGCTGCTAAAGCAATAATCATAATATAAAAAGAAGATGCTAAAAAAATATTAATAATAAATAAAAAGAATTTAGAATTAAAATATTTATATTTTTTTTCTAAATAAAGTAAAAAATAAGAATAACTATTTAAATTATTATTTTTCTTAATATTTATACATTTAAATATTAAAAAAAATAATAGTAAAGAAAAGACAAAAATAGAAACAAAACTATACAAATTAAATATAGTAAAAAAATTAAATATTTCTTTTCCAGAGGCAAAACCTGCACCAACAAAAGTTCCAATTAAAACAAAAATTATATCAAACATATATCCTCCAAAATAGTAATTTTATTAAATTTTATGAACTTATAAATATAAAATAACTAAAAATTGTTAATAATATAATCTAAGGTGATAAAGTGAAAAAAGGTAAAGCTAAATATATAGCTAAAAAAATGTTAGGAATTTTTATAATTGCTTTTTTTAGTATTATAGTGTATCAGCTTTTTATGGATTTAAGAAAAAATACTGACTTAGATGAAACATATGGAACAAAACTTTCTGCAGAAGAAGATGAAGTTACAACCGAAGATATTAGTGCAACAATAGAAAAAATTTCAGATTATGTGGTTGGAATATCTAAAATAAAAAATACAGGAAGCTCAGTTTTTTTATCAAGCTCTTCGCAAAGTCTGGGGCTAGGAACAGGAATAATAATTTCAAAAAAAGGCTATATACTAACTAATCAACATGTCTCTGGAAATCAAGGAGAATATTGTTATATTACTGATAAAAGTGGACAAACATACAGTGGAAACATAGTGTTTTCTAACTCTGACATAGATATTGCAATAATTAAAGTAAATAAAACATTTAAAGATTGCGCTCAAATATTAAATACCAATATTGCAAAAGTAGGAGAAGAAGTATATGCAATAGGAAACCCTATTGGATACGAATTTCAAAGAACTGTAACAGGCGGAATAATAAGTGCAGTAAACAGAACAGTTAAAATAAAAAACGAAGATGAAACATATTCATATATGTCAAATTTAATACAAACAGATGCGACCATAAATCCTGGAAATAGTGGAGGACCACTAATAGATAAAAATGGGAACATAATTGGAATAAATACAATAAAAATAACATCAGCAGAAGGAATTGGTTTTGCGATTCCAATTGATATAGTAAAACCAATAGTAGATAAATATGAATTAAATGGAGAATTTAAGGAAGCATATTTAGGTATATTTGCATATGATGGATCTGTTATGTCTTATATAAATCAAAATTTAAATTATTCAAAAGGTGTATACATTGAAAGCATTGCTAAAAATGGACCAGCAGATAATTCTGAGTTAAAACAGGGAGATATAATAATAAAAATTGATAATACAAGTATAAATAAAATGAGTGAATTACAAAAATATATATTTACAAAAGAGCCTGAAGATGAAGTAAATCTTTTTATAATAAGAGAAAATGAAGAAAAAATAATAAAAATAAAATTAGGACAAAGAAAAAATAATAATTAATGAATAGCAAAAAACGTAATGAATAAAATTAAATATAGGAGGATAAAATGGAAAAAATAAAAATATATGCAAAATCAATTTTAATACCAGTTGTTGTTGGGGGAATTATTGGAATAATAATATCAGGTTTTATAGATTATAATTCATTACAAAAGCCAATATTATCACCACCAAGTATATTATTTCCAATAATGTGGACTATTCTATATGTCTTAATGGGAATATCATACGGTATTTTAGAAAGTAATAAACTAGTAGATAAAAAAATTAATATTATTTATTATTTACAGCTCTTTGTTAATGCAATGTGGTCAATTTTATTTTTTGTATTAAAATTAAGATTGTTTTCTTTTATTTGGATTTTAATTTTGGATATTTTAGTTGCAATTATGATAATTAGTTTTTATAAGAAAAATAAAGTAGCAGGATTACTTCAGCTTCCATATATTATATGGATTATATTTGCATCATATCTAAATATAGCAATTTATATACTAAACAAGTAAAAGTACAAAGTAGAAACATACTTTGTACTTTTTCTATAAAAAAATTAAATTTTAATTAATATTACTCCTAATATAATTAACATACTAATAAATAATTTATATAAAAGCATTTTTTTATTTTTATCTTTAAAAAATTCATATATTGAATTTAAAATTGATGTTAAGGTTAAAAGAGGCGCTACAACAGAAACATTTCCTTGTTCATATGCTTTTACAGAAGATATTAACATGACACACCAAGAAAAGCTAACCAATAAAAACTTTCTTTTATTATATAAATTAAATTCTTTTTTTAAATCTTTAATAGAAAGTTTAGAAAATATTTTTATTATAACAGATGGAACTAAAACAGTAAAAACGGTATAAATACAAATATTAAAATTTTGAGCAATATTTACATTTATAAACATTGCTATTGCAAAAAGAAAATTTGATATAAAAGACATAATAAAATATTTATTTAATTGTATTTTTCCAGATTTGTTCACAGATAACAAAACATTAGACACAAGAATTAAAACAATGCCTATGATTTTATTTAAAATAAATGATTCTTTTAAGAAAACAAATCCAAATATTACTAAAAATACAGTAGATAATTGTTTTAACATACTAAAAGTTGATGGATCAAGACCGTATCTTGCTTCTATATTTAATCTGTCTGTTATAGCATAAATAATAGTTACAATTCCAACAATAATATAAACTGTAAAACTACTAGGAAATCTAAAAGCAAATAAAGGCGATAAAATTAGCGCGAAAAGTGCAGTAAAAAATTCTAATAAAATTGTTAGAGCAGATGCATTTTTCATATCTCTATTAACGCTTTTAAAACCTTGTGCAAATATAACTGCAAAAATTAAATAAATTATAACCCATATAATATAACTCAAAACTATATCCTCCGATTATAGTATTAACAAATTTTACAATATAATTAATAACAATTTAGATTTAATATGTAAATAAAAATATAATAAATAAGATAGGTATTTAATTGAAATTACCTGTCTTTTATTATATAATTACTACAATAGATTAATTAATAAAATTAGAATAATAAAAAGGAGATAAAATAATGAACCAATTAAAATCAGGAATATTATCAATAATTTTAGGTAATTTGTTATACCTAGTGTACATATTTTTAAGCGGAAATGAAACAACTAATTTTGGAGACTTTAGTAAAGGAGTTTTACTAGGATTATCAATAGGAAGCAATTTAGTTGGAATTATATTAACAGCTGCATACATTGGAAAAGAAGATAAAAAGAACGAAAAATGATTTAAAGGCAAAAAAATAACTGAGCATATTTAAGGAGAAAAAAATGAAAAAAGTACTAATGTATGGAATAATATTTATTGCTATTATATTAATAATTATTTTAATAATAAATTTATATGTAAGAATATCTACAAATAAAAAAATTATTAAAGAAAATGAATACTCAAAATTATCAGATGTAGACTGTATAATTATTCTAGGAGCAGGAATATGGGGAGACAAACCAAGCCCAATGCTAGAAGATAGATTACAAGAGGGTATTAAATTATATCAAAATAATGTATCAGATAAAATAATAATGAGTGGGGACCATGGCAGAGAAGAATATGATGAAGTAAATATTATGAAAAAATATGCAATTGAAAATGGTGTACCATCAGAAAATATATTTATGGATCACGCCGGTTTTTCTACTTATGAAAGCATATACAGAGCTAAAGATATTTTTAAAGCTAAGAAAGTAGTAATAGTTACGCAAAAATATCACTTGTATAGAGCTTTATATATTGCAAATCAATTAGGATTGGAAGCTTATGGAGTAGGAGCAGACCCAAGACAATATGTAGGAGCAACTTATAGAGAATTAAGAGAAATAATAGCAAGAAACAAAGATTTCATAAAATGTATACTAAAACCAGAACCTACTTACTTAGGAGATACAATACCTGTAAGTGGAAATGGAGACATTACAAATGATAATAAGGAAGATATTTAAACAATAATATAAGATAAAAAATTATAAAAATTGATAAAAGCCAGATACTTAAACTATCTGGCTTTTATCATAAAACCATACCCAAAACTAATATTCCTAAATTGTCTGAGTATATCTCATTGAATTGAGAAATTGGAAGCGGATTATTTCCTATGCCAGCCTCTATAGTATATCCAGGTCTTCTGTACTGTTGTAAAAACCAGTCTTTATATCCTGCAAAACTAGAGTTATATGGAACATCAGCAAGGCGATAGCCACTAACATTCGCAAATTGTTCACCTATTAATCTTCCTCGGTTTGTTGCGTAATTTTGAAACTGCCAATATATTTCTTGACCTTGTGTATGATAAGCAATTACTAGCTCAAAATTGTGTGAAAGAGTGAAATTATATACAGCTAAAGCTTCAGGAGCAACTAATGGACCATTTCCAACAAAATCTCTAGGAGCAGGTGAGGTAAAACCTTGTTCGAATTTTATTCTTTTAGCTTCTTCCCAACCAGCGGGAAATTGAAGATTTAAATCTACACCTTCTATATTTGCCTTCCATCCAGAAGGAAAAGGAATATTAGGATAATTTTTAGAGATTTTTTCTGCTTGGACATAATTTGTACTGCCTTTTTCAAATTCTCCAGTAACTAAATTTACACCATCTGGGTTTACCATAGGAACAATATATAAACTTACACTATTAAATAAATTTCTTGCGTTATATCCAAAGATGGTAGAATTATTAACATATGCCAGTAAATAATTTTCAATAAATTTCATAAGCAAAGGAGTAGTAATCCATTCATTTGCGTGGAAAGAAGCATTATAGAAAATCTGTTTTTGGCCATTTCCTATTTTTATATATGGAATAGGATTACCTAAAACACTACTTCCAATTGAATTAACTTCTATAAAAGGAAATACCTTTCTTAGTGCATTTATATTCATTATTAAAATAGAATAAGAATAGCTTATATTAGTTGGTATAATACTTCCAAAAGGAATAAATATTGTACTTCCCACAAGGAGATTGTTTGTATTAATATTAGGGTTAGCAGCAATAATTCTATTTACACTAGTTCCAAATTTATTTGCTAAGCTATATAAGGTGTCTCCTTTTTTTATAATGTATGATGTATAGCCATATATGTATGGAAATAAAGCATTCCAAGTATTATTACCAACAATGCCATCTGGAGGTAAGCCATAATTTCTTTGAAAAATCTTTACAGAAAGCTCAGTTTGAGATCCAAAAATACCGTCAATATTTCCAAAATAATAGCCAAGTTTAAGAAGAGTACTTTGTAATAATTCAACAAGAGGACCAGTTGAATTTAATTTTAATGTTTCCATGTAATCACCTCGAATAATGTTAAAATTTCTAAATTAATATTTTTTCTAATCTATTCATAGATTCTATTGTGTTGTCTAGTGAATTAAAAGCAGTTAATCTAAAGAATTTATCACCACTAGGACCAAAGCCAATGCCAGGAGTACCAACAACATTAGCTTTTGTAAGTAAAACATCAAAAAAGTCCCATGATTTCATATTGTTAGGAATTTTTAGCCAAATATAAGGGGAATTTATTCCACCATAACATTTAATAGAAAGACTTGATAATTTGTTAGTAATAATTTTAGCATTATTTAAGTAATAATTAATGTTATGCTTTATTTGCGATAATCCATCTTCTGAATACAAAGCTTCAGCAGCCTTTTGAACAACATAAGAAGTACCATTGTATGAACATGATAAAAATCTTTTATAAAAAATATTTAACTGAATAGAATTTATTAATAATTCATCAGGAATTACTAGATATCCACAACGTAACCCAGTAAATCCAGCTGTTTTAGAAAAACTTCTAAACTCAATTGCAACTTGTTTTGAATTGTCAATTTCATATATACTGTGGGGGATATTAGGATCAGTAATAAATGCCTCATACGCAGAATCATAAAGAATTATACAATTATTTTCTATTGCGTAGTTTACCCATTTTTGTAAGGTAAATTTATCTAGAACTGTTCCTGTTGGGTTATTTGGCGAGCATAAGTATATTAAATCAACCTTATTTTCAGGTAAAGAAGGAATGAAGTTATTAGCCTCATTCATTAATAAATAGGTAAAACCATTAAAAATATTAGAAGAAGAATCAAAATTTCCACTTCTACCACCAATAACATTTGTATCTACGTAAACAGGATATACTGGATCCGGAATTGCAACAATATTATTTGAATCAAAAAGAGATAAAACTCTTCCTAAATCACATTTTGCTCCATCTGAAATAAATATTTCATTAGGAGAAATATTTAAATTTTTATAATCATATGAAGAAATTTTTTCTCTTAAAAATTCATATCCTTGCTCTGGACCATATCCTTTAAAAGTTTCACTAGAAGCCATTTCATCAGCTGCTTTTTTTATTGCAGAAATGCATACCTCAGGAAGCGGTAAATACACATCTCCAATACCCATATTAATAATTTTTTTATCTGGATATATTTTTTTATAAGCAGAAACTTTTTGGGCAATAGAAGAGAACAAATAATTATCCTGCAATTTTAAAAAATTATTATTTAAACTAATCATAAAATACCTCCACCAATATATTTAGTTAATTATAATAGGTACCACTAAAAACAGTTGTTGCGGGCCCAGAAATATATACATTATTTGAAGAGTCAACATATGTTTTTAAAGTTCCGCCAGGAAGTTCAACAGATGTAAGATTTGGTACTAATTTTTGAGTATAGCATACAGCTGTAACAGCAGCTGCCCCAGTTCCACAAGCTAAAGTTTTTCCAGACCCTCTTTCCCAAACCAAAACCTTTATTAAATTTGCATTAGAAACTTTTACAAATTCTACGTTCGTTTTATTAGGAAAAGCAGAATTTTTTTCAATTATCGGAGCGTATTTTTCAAATTCAGATAAATCTAAATTATCAGAAAATATAATAGCATGCGGATTTCCAACTGTAGCTGGAAAAACTGTGTAATTTTTATCATTTATTTGCAATTGAATTGGATTTTTAACTTCATATTTTCCAACACAAACAGAAGCCGAATATACAATATTGTTTTTTATTTTTAAATCAACCTGCTTTATACCTGCTAAAGTTTCGATTTTTAAAGATGTTTTAGTTGTTAAATTGTTATCAAAAACATATTTACCCACACAACGAATTCCATTTCCACACATTTCAGCTTCAGAACCATCACTATTAAAAATTCTCATTTTAAAATCTGCAACAGTACTTTTTTCAATTAAAATTAACCCATCAGATCCGATACCAAAATTTCTATTGCTAATAATTCTAGACAAGTTAGCAGGATTATTAATTATATTCTTAGAATTTGTACAATCGACAAATACATAGTCATTTCCAAGACCATGCATTTTAGTAAAATTAAACATAAAAACCTCCAAATAAATTAAATAATTTATTTAATTGTATGCAAGAAATTGTTAAAGTATATTAAAAAAATATAATCTTTTTTGCACTATATTAAAACAAAAAGTCATACAAAATATTGATTTTTCAATACTTGTATGACTTGTATTATATTGTATATAATTAGAAAATTTTATTATTTGTATTTATCTATTTAATAATTTATTTAATTCATCTTCTGCTTTCTTTACAAAATAGTTATTATTTTCAATTGGTATTTCTAATTCTTTTACTAATTTTTTTAACTTATCAACTGTCTCAAAGTTTTCATTTGTTTCAATTTCTATCAAAGTATTACCATTTTCTATAAACTTTACAGCTAGTCCTAGTTTATCTTTAAAATAAATTACATCACTTTCTTTAATGTTCATAATTTGATAATAACCAAGTTCATAAAATAAGTCTATTGCTGATTTATAATCCAATACATCACAATTAGTTGCTTTTTGACTTATAATTTCACCATCCGAATTAATATTTTTCTTTTTAAATGTTATTTTTTGAATTATTTTCCTATCGTCAACAATATATCTTATAATTATAGCCTTTGCTAATATTTCTCTTGTTGATAATTGATTCATATTTATATCTTTTGGTATTAAATAATAATCATCAAGAGTAAACTTTCTGCCCTCATTAAAGCCTTTGTTTATTAAGTGCTTTATTAATTCATCATTTGAACAAGCAACTTTGATTGTAATTTCGTTTTCTTCTTTTATTGACATTTTTAATTCTCCGTATTATTTAATTTTAACTATTATACTATAAAAATATTTAAATACAATAGTTACTAGCTCTTAATGTTTAGTAAATAAAAAATAAACAGTAAATTTAATTTACTGTTTAAATATGGTAGAGGTGACAGGGTTCGAACCTGCGACCCCATGGTCCCAAACCACGTGCGCTACCAGCTGCGCTACACCTCTATAACGAACATTAATTAGTATAGCATAATAATAAAAAAAAATCAATATGTTTTTTAAAAAATATTGATTTTATAAAAAAATAAATGTATAATAAGAATATGTGACTGTAGCTTAACTGGATAGAGCACTTGGCTACGAACCAAGAGGTTGCAGGTTCAAGTCCTGTCAGTCGCACCAAAGTAGAGATTAGCTTTTGCTAATCTCTTTTTAATATGTCAATGGTTGTCAATGGGGACGGAGTTTTTTGACAACTATTGATTTTATTAAAAATTCATGGTATTATATTTACATAATTCTGTGATGATTATGGAATAATGTTTTTCCATAATAGTAACAAATGTCTACAAAAAAGGAGCGTGATATTACAAGCAAATTTGTAACAGTTAAAAACAAAAATAAAAAGGAGGACTACATAGTGTTACAATTTCAAACAAAATCTATTGATATCTGTCGGATTAGTAAACTACTTGTAAAGTATAATATCAAGTCTAGTATAACTAATTCAGTAATCACTTTAGAGGGCGATATTCCTGATGATTTGCTTATGCAACTTTGCGATAGCATTAACATTAATGGAGTTCAGAACTTTATAAGTCAAGAACCGATGTCTGCTCTTAGTGAAACCTCATTTATAAAAAATGAAAAATCTACTCAAGCTGAAGTTGTGGAAAAATCTGAAGATATTGCAACTGATTGTGTAGAAGGAAAACAACAAGTTGAGAAAATTCAAGCAACTCCAATTTTATCACATAATATTTCTGAATATGATTTAATATATTCTAAAGTTAAACGTGGCGAAGTGTATTTATGTGATTTTGGTGAACCTTATGGTAGTGAACAGGGATTTATGAGATATGCTATTATCGTACAGAATGATGATGGGAATTTTAATTCTCCAACAACTATTGTAATTGCTTGTACTTCTGAACACAAAAAAAGACTTCCAGTTCATTTTCATTGCACTTTTTCTTCTAAGAATATGGTTGATTATGATCTAAAAAAAGTGGGTTCTGCTGAAAATGTAATTATGGCAGAGCAAATTCAAACAGTTGACAAGACAAGACTTCGTAAATATCTTGGAATGTTGACAACAGATTTTATGAAACAGATTGACGAAAAACTTAGCATTTCGTTACAGTTAAGTCAAAAGGTAAAAAACATAGAAAAAAAAGTGGATATCGAAACAACTCAAAAAGTTAAGGTTGATTCTAATGCACCAAAAGAACGCAAAGATGTGAATATAGTTCAAATTCGGTTATTATCATTTATTGATATAAACGAACTTTTGAAAATTTCGCAAGAACATGCTACAGATGAAGTTAAAGCTGAAAAAATTTTAAAATTATTTGGCTTTGATTTTAATAAAAAAGGCGTTCACTATGTACTTAAGGCAATTATTGCTTCTTCAAAAGATGCTTACTTTAATCTTGAAACCTTATCTGAAAGCGTTTCTAAAGAAGAAAGCATTGATAAAGAAGAAGTAAAGCGTTTAATCGTTGCAAGAGTAAAAGAAACTTTTGGCTTTAGAAAAGCTCCTACAGTTGATTTTATTCGTTTGGTTAATATTTTTTTGTTAAAACAGGAGGATAACAATGAAAAAATTAACATTTAAAGTAAGTTCACAAAAAGATGGTTCATTTATTTCATTAATAAAAGAGGTTGATAAAATATCTTGCCGGATTTCCATTGATTTTGAGAACGGTTTTGTATCGGTTGAAAATGTCAATGATATTATGATTGATTCGATCATAGAATTAGTCAATAATTATTACACTATTGTTGGTGTTGATATTGACAACACACTTGAAAACAGTACAGAAAATCCGATAGCAGCTATCGCAACAAAATCTATTTCTGATGTACCTAGTAATACTGTAGAAACAGATGAAACGGTAATTGAAGCCGGACCAACAATTCTGGAACCTCAGACAGAAGATGACCTAATCATCAAAAAGTTTGAATTCCAGAATGAATATCTTGAGCGATTAATCAACAAGTATGTAAGAACTATATCTTGGGTAATGTTCAAAATGAATATCTCCGAGAAAGAAGTGGCTGATTACATTTATACTGCTATGAATGAGATTTCTATGAGATACAATAAAAAAAGGTGTATTGATTTCTCAATCGGAGACGTTGTTGACTGTTCTTATGGAGTTCATTTACCTGGAGAAATTAATGGTGGACATGTTTCTGCAATAGTCTGCAATATTTCTCGCGATTCTATGGTTTATTTAGTACCTATTACAAAGGCACAGACAAACATTGTTTCTCATTCTTATTTAACTTTTAATGCCCCTAAAGATGTAGTCTATGAAAATGACTATTACAAAGGTGGTACAGCTTTATTAGATAAGGGAAAATATGTCCGTGCTGAAAGATTCAATGCAGTAATTGGTAAAACAACTCCTGCTTTCTTTGAAAAAATTTTAAGAAAGCTTGCAAATACCTTTGATTTCACAAAGGAGTTTGCAGAAAGAGTTGAAGAAGAAAGAGAGTTACCTTTAACAACAACTGATGAAGTAGTTGCAAACTCTTTTACAACAGAGAAAACTAGTACTGAAACTGTTGGTGAATCTGATGATACTACCATCAATAAGGCTGAACAATCCCCAAATCCGGCTAAAAAGTATAATGTTGAAGATACTTTGCAAGAGGTTATTGGTTTTGCTTTCGATAAACTTGATCCGTCTAAAAATGTTGAGGATCAAGTAGAAAACTTTTTAACTGATATTGGTATGGTATCTAATGAAAAAATGATTACACAGTCCTTTGTTATTGCTTGTGATATTAAGAAAATCAAGTATGATAATGTCATTTTTAAGTTGCATGAAGAATTTCCCGAAATGAATGAGGAAACTATCAAAAACACCTTAAAAGAAACATTCAAATACTGGTTAGAAAAGTATCCTACTTTAGCAGAGAAATGCCCTAAAATTTCTATTATGGCAATACTCAAATTATTTGCCAAGAAATTCGCATAACTGCTGATTTTACATTTGACTAGGCGAGAGAGTTTTCTCTCGCCTAGTTTTCTTATTAAATAGGGGTTGTCAATGGGGACGGAGTTTTTTGACAACCCCATTGACACATACAACAAGATTAGACTAAAGTTAAATACGAATATTTAGAAAAATACACAAAAATGTAATTAATTGAAAAAAAGGAAAAAAAATACACAAATAGTTGATATTTCCATGACGATAATATATAATTTATTTATGTAGTACGGAAAGACAGCAAAGATTTTCGTAATGATTATCCTGGTGGATATTCTAAAGGCGGAGATGTCTATGACGGAAATGATAATCGTGTAGGTTATGTTACTAGCGATGGAGATTATCGCATCAATAATGATAACTCAAACGATGGTCAGCTCTATCACAACAAAGGCTAAATAAGTGTCCATGGTTTTCTGGTCAAAGAAAATCAACTAAGGGATCTGGAAGGCTTCCAGATCTCTTTCTTTAAAAACAAATTTGAAAGGAATGAATCATATGAAAGATATTATAAATTTGAACGATAATTATTATATTAAAGTAGTTAATAAAACTAATGAAATACCATATAAAGCTATAAGTATAGAAAATCTCAAATTAATAAAGTTAGTAAAAGAAAAAAAAATATTTTTTCAAATAGACTTTGATAAATTTAGTACAAAAGAGTATAAAAAGATACTAAAAAAATTACTATTTTTTAAAAATATAGCTATGAAAATGAAAAAGAAAATTGGTATAGATGAAAAAGAAAGGAGAATTGTTGTATATATAATTAATTTTAATGAAAAATCAGAATTTCAAAAAGAATTTATTTCTGGTATTAATGCTGTTTTCTATAATACTAAATATGAGAGATATAATTATATATATGATACTGTATGTGATTATTTAGATGGATATTTTTATGGAAAAAATCTATGCGATTTTCAAAATAATAAATGTGGAGAAAAAAGAAATACCTCATCTACAACTGGTTGTTGTCATCACTTTAAGCATAAAACTTTAGGACCATTTTCAAAATTAGTTTTATGCGAATATTTAAATAAAGAAAATTATACTTGTGATGCGAAATGTCTTTCATGTAAATTATTTACTTGTGATTATTTAGAAAAAAAAGGTATTAAATTTAAAATAAAAGATTTATTATTATTGGATGCTTTTTTTAATCCATTACAAAAATATTTTATAAAATATATGGTGTTTACACCAAAAGAAAAAATTTTAAAAAGATTAATGAAATTATAATTATATGCAATTTTTATAATTATCCTAGCTCTTAGATTTTCTCAATTCATTTACAAAATACATACAAAGCTAACAGTATATTTAATTCATTAATGGATATATTACTAAATAGAGAATATGTTAGAGGTTGTTGTATTATAGAAATTAAAGATAAAATAACCATAAAATATTTTTATGGCTATTTTTTTTAGAAGTTTCTTTTTAAAATATCTAGTAAAGTTGTTAATTGATTATCATTTAAACAATTGTCATTGGAAGCTCTTAATTGTTCAGCCAAATTTTTTAAAAAATAGATATCATCATTTTTTACTTTGAATTTTTGCTTTATATCTAATAAATTTTTAATTTCATCTAGTGTCTTTTTCTTTATATCTAAATTTGTCTCATCAGACTCGCTAAGTTCAAATAAGATTTTATTTATAGTTGCATCACTATCTATAATAGACATATTGCTTAAATAATTATTAGCACATTCTCTAATTTTCATACAGTCATCAGTCATTTTATATTTCCTCCTTAAGTTTATTTATACAATTTTTACAAATATTTTTTTCATTTAATTTAGTTAAATTTTTATTTAAATTACAAAATACGCACGTGTCTTCTTTCTTTTGTAAGAATATTCCGTTATTTTTTACAGATATTTCTAAAGTATCTTTTTCTTTTATACTCAATGCATTTCTAATATCTATTGGTAGTACAACTCTACCTAATTCATCAATTTTTCTAAGATAAAATGAACTTTCCAATTTTAAAACTCCTTTATACATACAACTTACATCAACTGAATGCAAAGGCAAGCTGGAATTTATTATATCATTATTGTACAAGAAAGGGTTATATATTATGGGAGCTAGGAAATTAAATGATAGGTTTAACATTGTTGCCAAGAATATAAGAAAATATAGAACACAAAGAGGCCTTTCTCAGCCAGATATTTGTAGAGAATTGGCTCTAATTGGTGTTACTATGTTTAATAATGATATTTATAAAATTGAGCATAATAAGCGCACAGTTAAAGACTATGAGCTATATGCGTTTACAAAGGTATTAAAAATATCATATGACCAGATATTTGAAGGTGCGGAAGATATTTTTAATTTTTAATTCAGTTGATATGCATATTGTAGCATAAGGTATAAATATATTTTGTCAAAACCTGTCGAAAAATTAAATTTTTAATAAAAAATATTTAAAAACTTGGCAAAAAGAAAAACTATGTATTAAGTACATAGTTTTTTCTTAAGCAGTGCATCATATTATAAAATTTCATCACCAACATTTTTCTTTATATTTTCGAGTTCATCTTTAAAAGTATTATATAAAGACTTACTAATAGATGAATCATTACCATTTTCATAATCCAAAATAGATTTTTCTAAGTCAATTAAAGTATATCTAGTTCTTGTTTTTGCTCCTGCACCTTTATCATAAAGATATACTGGAGTATATTTTACATTATCTATTGAAATTTTACCATCACTATTTTTGGTAATTTGTATATCTAAAATTACAGTACTTTTTGTATTTGCATATATTTGACCAGAAACGAAGTTTCCTAAAGAATATATAACAAATCCATCTTTTGTGGTTCCATCTTCAAGTGTTATTGTACGTTTTTCCATAGGCTCTAGTACATGTGGATGACTACCTAAAATTATATCAACTCCATTTTCGAAAAGAAAATCTGCTAATTCTGTTTGTGTTGAATTAGGCTTTAACTTATATTCAAGTCCCCAATGCATGCTAACACAAATTACATCAACATTTTGCTCTTTGGCAGATGCAATATGTTTTTTTATAAGTTCCTTATCTATTAAATTTACGCTATATGGTTTATCACTAGGAATAGTGATACCATTTGTTCCATAAGTATAAGAAAGAAATGCAATTTTAATTCCATTTACATCTTTAATTAAAATAGAATTCTGTTCTTCTTCGGATCTTGCTGTTCCTGTATGCGAAATTTCGTATTTATCTAAATAATCTAAAGTACTAACTAATCCAGAATTTCCTTTATCCATGCAGTGATTGTTAGCTGTTGTTAAAACATCTACACCCATATCTTTTAAGTTTTGGCCAAGAACCTCAGGAGCATTAAATGTTGGGTAACCGGTATATCCCCTAGAACTTCCAGCAAAAGTAGTTTCCAAATTTCCTATTGTAATATCCGCATCTTCCAAATAACTTCTAACATTTTTAAAAACATTTGAAAAATCATAATCTTTTTTTGATGCATCATACGCATTTTTTATATTTGTCAAATGACACATTGTATCTCCGAATGCAGACATATGAATAGTTATAGGATCTGGCTTTGAATCTATAAGGTTTTCACTGTTTTTATTTTCATTATTTGGTGCAAAAATTATTGAAGGTAGTTTTAAAAGTAAAAATACAAAGATTGCTAAAATTAAAACTGATCTGAAAAATTTTTTATAATTAATTTTAATATTTTTTTTCTTATTTTTCATAAAAACCCCCTTATCAAAAACAAAGATATCATAAAAAATTAAATATTTCAACAAAATGAATAAAAATCAATAAAAAAGAAAAAATATAAAATGAAATAAAAAGGAGGTGAAAAAATGAAAGTAATAGATAAAATTGCTTTAATTTTAATAATAATAGGCGCTATTAACTGGGGACTTATTGGACTATTTAAATTTAATTTAGTTGAACTTATATTTGGAGACATGACTTTACTTGCAAGAATTATTTACGTTCTAGTTGGTATATCTGGTTTATGGGGAATAAAAGTAGCAGTTGAAGATTAATTTTAATAAAAATGTCGAAAAATTTTTTGAAAAAATAATTGCATTTAGAAACAATAAGTATTATAATACAAAAGTTGCGCAATTTAAAAACATAATTTACGGAGGAAAAAAATGAGTATAGAAGAAGCAGAATACATATTGAGTGAAGCAGTAATAAGTGAGCCAAGCATAAAGAGTTATACTTATATAAGTGCAGAAGAAATAAACAATGCAATAAGCAGAGTTTTAGAAGAAAATGAAAATGAAAAAAATAAAATAAAAGAATTAGAATATGAGATTGCTATAAATAAAAAAACAATACAGGAACTAACAAAAAACGAAAATATTGATAGAGAAAAAAACACTCCTATAATTTTAGGAAATATTTATTTAACTAAGTTATTTAATTATTTAAAAAAAGTGGTAAAACCACTTTTTTTGCTTGAAAATTAAGGAGATTTAATATATAATCCTATGAGTAAAAACTTAATTAGGAGGAAATAAAATGTTATCTGCAAATGGAGTTACAGTTAGATTTGGAAAAAGAGTATTATTTGAAGATGTAAATATTCGCTTTGGAAAAGGAAATTGTTATGGAATAATTGGAGCAAATGGTGCTGGAAAATCAACATTTCTTAAAGTATTATCTGGGGAACTAGAACCAAGTAAAGGTGAGGTAACAAAGGAAAAAACAGAAAGATTATCTGTTTTAAAACAAGATCACTTTGCTTTTGAGGATTATACAGTTATTGATACAGTAATAATGGGAAATGAAGAACTATATAAAATAATGAAAGAAAAAGAAGCAATATATGCAAAACCTGATTTTTCAGAAGAAGATGGGATGAAAGCAGCAAAACTTGAAGAAAGATTTGCAGAACTAGATGGATGGAATGCTGAATCAGATGCGGCAATATTATTAAATGATTTAGGAATTGAGACTGGAAATCATTATAAATTAATGAGAGAAATAGAGGCCAAAGACAAAGTAAAAGTGCTTTTGGCGCAAGCATTGTTTGGAAATCCAGATATTTTGTTACTTGATGAACCTACAAACGATTTAGATTTAAAAAGTATAAATTGGTTACAAGATTTTTTAATTAATTTTGAAAATACAGTAATAGTTGTGTCACATGATAGATATTTTTTAAATAAAGTATGTACACATATTGCAGATGTTGACTTTGGAAAAATTAAAGTATATCCAGGAAATTACGATTTCTGGTATGAATCAAGTCAATTAGCATTAAAACAAGCTAAAGAACAAAATAAAAAGAAAGAAGAAAAAATTAAAGAATTACAAGAATTCATTGCAAGATTTAGTGCAAATGCTTCTAAATCTAAACAAGCAACATCTAGAAAAAAATCACTAGAAAGAATAGAATTAGATGAAATTAAACCATCTAATAGAAAATATCCATACATAGACTTTAAACCAGATAGAGAAGTTGGAAAAGATATATTAACAGTAACTGGACTTTGTAAAACAATTGATGGAAATAAAGTTTTAAACAATATTAGTTTTACAGTAAAAGCAAATGATAAAATAGCAGTTTTAGCAGATAATGAAATTGCTAAAACAGTATTATTTCAAATACTAGCAGGAGAATTAGAACCAGATTCTGGAGAGATAAAATGGGGAACAACTGTTAGTACAACATATTTTCCAAAAGATAATAATTACTTATTTAAAGAAGATATGCCACTTGTTGAATGGCTTAGAGGGTATTCAAAAGATCCAGATGAGACATATGTTAGAGGATTTTTAGGAAGAATGCTGTTTTCTGGCGAAGAAGCATTAAAAAATGTTTCTGTATTGTCTGGTGGAGAAAAAGTAAGGTGTGTATTTTCTAAAATGATGCTTTCCGGAGCAAATTTTATAATATTAGATGAACCAACAAATCATTTAGACATGGAAAGTATTACAGCATTAAATGAGGGAATGAGTAAATTTAAAGGAAATATGATATTTACATCTCATGACCACCAATTAACACAAACTGTTGCAAATAGAATTTTAGACATAAAAGAAACAGGATTAGTTGATAGAGAAGTAACATATAATGAATATTTGGGCTTAGAATAATAAAGACATATAATAGAAAATGGAGGTAAAGAGAAAAACTCTTTACCCCCATTCTCTACACATAGACAACATTAATCAACCGGATTAACCAGCAACATAATATCCAAGCTCGTCTCTATAAAGACGGAAAGGCAAAGGATTCATGTCGTCCAAATCATAGTAGACAGGAAGTCCATCAACAGGAAATTCCTCAGTTGAACTATGAGTGGTTATGCCCACCAAGTAGTCTTTATCCCGAGAGTAGACAAGTCCACTCTTAGGGTCATAAACTACATTCTGCTTCATGTATTTCACCTCCTTTAGGTTAATACATTTACCATTATATCACACAAATTTACATAAATCAATATCGCGAAAGAGGTAATTTAAAAATGGAAAAAATAATTCAAATAATAGCAGGAGAATTTAATATAAAACCTTCACAAGTTGAAAATACAGTAAAGTTAATAGACGAAGGAAATACAATTCCTTTTATTGCGCGTTACAGAAAAGAAGTAACTGGTAATTTAAGTGATGAAATATTAAGGGATTTGAATGAGAGACTTACATACTTAAGAAACTTAGAAAAAAGAAAAGAAGAAGTTATAAAAATAATAGATGAACAAGGAAAATTAACAGATGAACTGCTAATCGCAATTGGTACATCAAAGACTTTGGCAGAGGTAGAAGATTTATATAGACCATATAAACAAAAGAAAAGAACAAGAGCAGTAATAGCAAAAGAAAGAGGCTTGGAGCCATTAGCACAAATAATAATAAAACAAGAAGAAAAAGATGACATAAACGAAACTGCTAAAAAATACATAAATGAAGAAAAAGGTGTGGCATCTGTAGAAGAAGCTATAGCAGGTGCAAAAGATATTATTGCTGAGGATATTTCAGATAATGCAAAATATAGAAAATATATAAAATCAGTTTGTTATAGAGAAGCACAAATAGAAACTAAAGCATCAAAAAAAGATGAAAAATCAAATTATGAAATGTATTACGATTTTTCAGAGGAAATTAAAAAAATTCCTAGCCATAGAATTTTAGCTATAAATAGAGGAGAAAAAGAAAACTTTTTAAAAGTTAAAATTGTAAAGCCAGAAGATAAAATTATTTACTATATAGAAAAAGACATTATAAAAGAGGAAACGCAATATACTAATATATTAAAAGAAACTATATTAGATAGCTATAAAAGACTAATTGAACCATCAATAGAAAGGGAACTACGTTCTGATTTGACTGAAAAAGCTGAGCAACAAGCAATAAAAGTATTTGGAGAAAATGCTAAACAACTATTGCTAGGAGCGCCTTTAAAAGACTTAGTTGTAATGGGATTTGACCCAGCATATAGAACAGGATGTAAAATAGCAGTAATTGATGAAACAGGAAAGGTACTAGATACTACAACAGTATACCCAACTGCACCACAAAATGATGTAAATGGAGCAAAAAAAGTTTTATTAGATCTAATAAAAAAAGACAAAATAAATATGATTGCAATTGGAAATGGAACAGCTTCAAGAGAATCTGAAATGTTTGTTGCAGACTTAATAAAAGAAGCAGATCATGAAGTGTATTATGCAATTGTAAGTGAAGCAGGAGCATCTGTATATTCTGCATCTAAACTTGCAACAGAAGAATACCCAGATATAAATGTTTCATTAAGGGGAGCAATATCAATAGCAAGAAGATTGCAAGATCCTCTTGCAGAACTTGTTAAAATAGATCCTAAAGCAATAGGAGTGGGGCAATATCAACATGATGTAGATCAAAAGAATTTATCAGAAAGTTTAATAGGAGTAGTTGAAGATGCTGTTAATAAAGTAGGAGTCGATTTAAATACAGCTACACCATCATTATTGTCTTATATATCAGGAATAAATAAAACAATAGCTAAAAATATAGTTGCATATAGAAATGAAAATGGAAAATTCAAAAATAGAAAACAATTATTAAAGGTTTCAAAGTTGGGAAACGCGGCATTTGAACAATGTGCAGGTTTTGTTAGAATATATAATGGTGATAACCCATTAGAAATTACATCAGTTCACCCAGAAAGTTATGAAGTTGCTGAAAAATTATTAGAAAAAATAGGATTTTCAAAAAATGACTTATTAAATAAAGAAAAATTATCAGAAATAAAAGCAAAACTAGGCTCTATTAATATAAAAAAAATATCTGATGAATTAGAAGTTGGAAATTTAACATTAGAAGATATAATTAAAGAATTATCTAAACCGGGAAGAGATCCTCGTGAAGATATGCCAAAACCAATATTAAGAAGCGATGTATTAAAACTTGAAGACTTAAAAGAAGGAATGGTTTTAAATGGCACAGTAAGAAATGTTATAGACTTTGGAGCATTTATTGATATAGGAGTAAAACACGACGGATTAGTTCATATATCAGAATTAAGTGATAAATACATAAAAAATCCAAGAGATGTTGTTTCTGTTGGAGATATTGTTAAAGTAAAAGTATTAAGTGTAGACTTAGAAAAACAAAAAGTGGCTTTAACAATGAAAGGAATATAAGAAAAGTCTTTAAATTTTCCTATATAATAAAAAAACAGATTTTAAAAATCTGTTTTTTTTACATAGAAAAAATTTTTCGATTTGTTCTATTCTTCTATTTTATTAGAATCTTCTTCAGAAGTTTCAGCTTTTCTACCTATAATTCTATCGTAGAAACAAACAGAAGCAACACTCATGTATGGAGCTAACCATAGGTAACCTATTCCTAAAGTTAAAACAGAAAGAATAGCCCATCCTATGAAAGAAAGTTCTAATAGAAAATAATTTCCTCTATTACCTTTCATAAGCTCTGCACTTTTTTCAACACATGCCTTTGAAGAAAGTTCTGGCTCATCATAACCAATCATATAAGCTAAAACATATAATAAACTTCTTGAAACAATATATACTATACTAGCAATATATAATACAGCTATTGCAACTAAAAAAATTATTCCTAGTGTACTTCCAGAATTTAAAAAAGGAACTGCAAATGCTATTATTAAAAGAACAACTAAAGCAACAAGGCATAAAATAGGAATTAATAATTTTACAAAAGTATTAAGTGCAATTCCCCAAGCCTTTCCAAATCTAGAAAATCCATCATTTAAAAAATCAAAAGCAGAAACATCTTCTCCTCTTTTTAATTTAATAAAACAAATTACTAAACCAAAAGCTATTGGTGTGTTTATAATAGTGAATGCAAGACTAATTAAGCTTACAAGTGCACTTTGCTTACCACAAATATTTTCAAAAATACCTTGAATAAATCCTTCTGCAAAAGATATTAAAAGATAGGCAAGTAAAATACAAACACCTTTTCCCCATTTTCCAATTAAAGCTTCTCTTGCATCTTTTCTTATTTCTGATGATGGCATAAGAGATACCCCCTTTCATTAGTTAATATCTATTATTAAAAAATAATAATATTCATTTGTTAAATATATTTATTCTTAATCTCTTCTATTTCATCATAATGATTATTAAGAATATCTAAGAATACATCTGCATATTTTGGATCAAACTGAGTTCCTTTATTCTTTTCTATTTCTTGTTTAACAACATCAATTGGTAAAGAGTCTCTATAAGTTCTTTTTGAAGTCATTGCATCAAAACTATCTGCAATTGCAGCAATTCTTGCTAAATATGGTATATCTTCACCTTTTAACTTTGAAGGATATCCAAATCCATCATATCTTTCGTGGTGATGTTTAACAATTGGAATTGCTTTTTCAAAAATTGTAGCATTAGACAAAATATGTGCACCAATTGTAGGATGATTTTTAATTTCAGAATATTCGTCATCTGTAAGTTTAGAAGTTTTTAAAAGAATACTATCTGGAACGCCTATTTTTCCAATATCATGGAAAAGACCACCAACTTTTAGTAAATGTAAATCTTCTTCTGATAATCCTAAATACTTTCCAAGCAAAACAGAATATTCAGATACTCTATCTGAATGACCTCTTGTATAAGTATCTTTAGCTTCAACAGTAAATCTTAAAGTTTGAATTGTTTCTAAATATGCTTTTTCTAATTTTTCATTTGTTTCTTTTAATTCATTGTTAATCTTTTTAATTAAATTCATTTGTGCAATTGCTTTTATTCCTGACTCAATAAGTAAAAGTAATTGATCAAATTTATCACTTTTTTCACAGTAACCTTGAATATCTAAACGTTTTATTGTTTCAAGAGGTGGAGCTAAATCCTTATGTCCTGTAAGCAATAAAATATATAATTCTTTATTGAATTCACGGATTCTTTCAACAACTTGGTCACCATGAATAGGAGTCATTATAAAGTCTAAAAGCATTAAATCAAAATGTTCTTTTTTAACAAGTTCTATAGCTTCTAAAGGGTTAGTAACGCCAGTAAATTCATACCCAGAGCGTTTTAAAAATATAGAAAGAGAATCTATAATACCAGATTCATCATCAACAACAATTATTTTGTATCCAGTAGAAGCATTTTCATTTATGTTTTTTCTCATATACTCCCTCCTAATATATCTATTAGTTTACAAATATTATATAATAAAATAAAATAAAAGCAAGAATAAAGTGAAAAAATGTTACAAAAAAAGAATGAAACTTGTATATTTCATTCTTTTATTTTATATACTAGGAAATTTCTCATTTCCTAGTATATAAAATATTCTATAATCGCTATCGCCTTTGAGATTTCCTCATTGCATTCGGAAACTCAAATCATCGAGAACAAAGGGCGACTAAAGTCGCTTTGTTCTTGAATAGGAAAAATCAAAGATTTTTCTATTCAACAAAAATGCTATAATCGCTGTTGCCTTTGAGATTTCCTCATTTTATTCGGAAACTCAAATCGGCGATAAGAAAAGTGTGGCGAAGCCACTTTTCTTATATATTTTAATTTAAAGGAATTACTATATCAAATTTTGTACCTTTTCCTTCCTTAGATTCAAATGTCATATTTCCATTAAAGTGTGCTCTAATATTTGAATATGACATAAATAATCCTAAACCAGTACCATTTTTACCTTTTGTAGTAATCATCTCTTTGAACAGTTTATCCTGAACTTTCTTAGGCATTCCACAACCGTAGTCTTGAATAGTGAATACAATATTATCTCCTTTTTTCTTTACCATTAAATCTATGTTTTTATTAGGAGTGCCATTATATGCTTGTATTGCGTTAGAAATTATATTATTAATAACTTGCACTAAACTATTTATATTTCCCTTAATTGTAAGTGAACTTGGAACTAATACAGAAGTATTAAGTTCAACTAAAGCATTTTTTAATTCATGTTTCATTAATACATCAACATATTTTAATAATTCTGCAACAGTAAATCCAGAGTTTGTAGTTTCAGAAAAAGCAACTGCTTGACCCTTAACAGCAGTAATTACATCTGACATATAAGATGTATGAGTTTTAATTTTTTCAATCCATGTGTTCATATCCTTAACAATTGCATGGTGGTCTTCATTTGTAACTGTTGGATCTCCAATTGATATATCATATTCTTTCGTTAAATCAGTTAATCCCTCAGCAGCACCTGCAATAGACATAATTGGAGTTTTTAAGTTGTGAGCAATACCACCAATCATTTGTCCTAAAGAAGCCAAACGCTCTTTTTCCATAAGCATACTTTGATTATCTTCAATTATTTGCTTATCCAAAACGTGCTGTGTAACATCTTTCAATAAAATTAATGTACCTAAAAAGCTTCTTCTAGAAAATATACCGCTTGCTTCAATATTAAAATAATTATGTTTAATTTTAAATTCTTTTTTTACCAATACAGTTTCGTTAGAAGTTCTACACTTCTTTAAAGTAGAAGTTAGAAGAGCAGCATCTAATCCACTTAATTTTTGAGAAGAAACAAACTCAATAAAATTAGCATTTCTAACAGCGGTAGTAGATAATTTAAACGTTTTTAATAAAGTTTCATTAAAGTCTGTAATTATATTATCTTCGTTAACAACTAAAAAGCTATCAGACATTCTATCAACAACTCTTTGCATTGCAATTGGTGCAACCTTAAGAAAATCAAACTTAAATATTGCAATAGCAAAGAAAGCCATAGCAAAAGCAAATGATATTGGTGTTATATATACCGTCATTGGTATAATCTTTAATGTACCTAATATATTAATAATAATTGAAAGAAGAGATCCAATTATTATTAGAATTGATTGTTTTGAAAAGAAGCCGGCATTTTTAATTGAATATTTAAGTAAGTTAAATAATGAAACAATAAACAATCCATATGTATAAATTGTATGTATATAAAAATATTTACCATATATGGTATCAATAATGTTTGAAGAATATGATACGTAAAACAAATTATGTTTTTCATTTGACCATAGCATTAATAAAGTCATTATTGGAATTATGAACAATAACATATGAGCTCTTGTAAGCTGCAGTTTAGTTTTTGAAAAAGCAATGCTAGTAAAATACAATGCTACTGGTAAAAAACAAGTGCCGATGTATATTATATATTCAAAGTAAATAGGATTTATATTAAACACGTAATTTCCTATTGCTTGGCTTAATACACCAACAGATATAATAAAAGTACAAAGTAAAACATAAAAGAATAATTTGTTTATTTGATTTGTTTTATTACTCTTTTTTACATAAATCATTAATCCAAAAGTTAACAGCGCAGAAAAAGCTAGTAATAAAAATTGTGTGTTTATAAAATCCATTTGTTATTCCTCCTAAAAATTTATAAATCCTATATTTTTAAAATATTCCATACATTTTCTTAAATATTTTTTTTCTGTTTTTTTCCAATAAAAACCAATCTTATTAAGATATCTATTAGAAAAATCTGAATTTAAAGTTATATTTGATGTATATATCAAGTTTTTATTTTTGTCTAGGTCATAAATAATGCCAGATACAATGTCTTTTCTTTTATTGTCATCTAATATACCTGTAATAATATCTGCCATAAGTCTATTAGATACTGGAACTAATTTAATATTTAATTCAGATAAAACTTCTAAAAAAGTTCTTATTGCTAATAAATTGCTATTGTAAATATGTAATACTGTGCATTTACTTTCATACTGTAATGATTTAACAATTGCTTTAGCACATAAATCAACAGGGCTTAATTCTAGCTCATGCTCTAAAAAGTATTCCGGAAAGGCTCCAATTTCTATAAAAGCTTTAATTCTTTTTGCAAAGGCGTTATCATTAAAGTTTCTCTGGAACATACCATCACTAAATCTGTTGGTAACATTTCCAACACGGAATATCATAGCATTAAGACCGTTTGAAATAGCATTAAGAACAATGCATTCAGCTTGAAATTTAGTATATGTGTAAATTCCGTTAACTTGTTGCCCAATATCTAAATCACTTTCTGTAAAAGTATTTTTATGTAGTTTAGTAGTATCATAATCATCAAGTCTTTCACCATTTCCAGAAACGCTTATTGTTGAGATATGTAACAATCTTTTTTTATACTTCATACAGAAGTCTACTACATTTTGAGTTCCATGTACATTAATATCTTCAAATAATTTACTTGTCCCATAATGTTTTACTAATGCGCCGGAATTAATTACTGCATCAACTTTATTTATTACTAATTCAGAATCTTCATTAGACAATCCCAAGTTGTCCATTGTAATGTCACCTTTTACAATTACTATACGCTTCTTGTATTTCTCATAATATTTATTACCAAAGTAAAATGTAAACATGTCTTTAAATCTTTGCTCAGGAGATAAGTTATTTTTAGGTCTAATCAAACAATATGCATTTCCTTTGCAAGTAGTTAAAAACTCATATATTAAATGTATTCCAAGGTATCCCGTAGTTCCAATAATCAAGACATTTTTAAATTTTGCTTTTTTAATAGAAGACAAAGCTTTATCATTGTTATTTTTTAACATATCAAGAATATTGCTATTAGTGAATTTAGTTAAATCATAACATTCATTTTTATTTATATTATTTGATAATTGTTTTATAGTTGGATATTTAAAAATATCAGAATATTCTATATTAATTCCAAGCTTTACTGCTTCAATTTGAACCTGAATTGCAGCAATTGAATCTCCACCAACATCAAAGAAATTATCATTAATATCAACTTCATTTGTATGTAAAACATTTTTCCATATAAATAATAATTTATCTTCAATAGTATTTAAAGAAGTTGTGTTAATACTTCTTTTGTTTGCTGCTATTGTTGGCGTTGGAATTGGTAAAGCTTTTCTATCAATTTTTCTGTTAATAGAGTAAGGCATTTTATCTAGTTTCATAAAGTATGTAGGTACCATATAGTAAGGAAGCTTTTCTCTTAAATTATTTCTCAATAATACCTCATCAATACTAGAATTTAAAACGTAATATGCACATAGAGCTTCTTTGTCATCTACAGTAACTTTATTTACAACTGCTTCGTCAACTTCTGGTATAGCCTCAAGAAGTTTCTCGATTTCTCCTAACTCAACTCTTAATCCTCTTAATTTAATTTGATGATCTATTCTACCTAAACATTGTAACTTTCCATCTTCTGTCCATCTGCCGATGTCGCCAGATTTAAACATTTTTCCCGGAGCAAATGGATTATTAATAAATTTTTGGTTAGTTAAATCTTCTTTTCCGAGATATCCATAGCCTACTTGAACTCCACCAATATATATTTCACCAGTTAGACCTATTGGAAGCGGATTCATATCAGTGTCTAATACATATATTTTTGTATTTAGTATAGGGGGACCTATAGAAATTTTATCTTCACCATCTAAATTCTGAACATTAGATAAAACTGTAATTTCACTAGGACCATATATATTATATATTGTTATATCTGAAGCTAAAGCTTTTAAATCATGAACAAACTTCTCTGATAGAGGTTCTCCACCAAATACCATGTTTTTAACATTTGCTAGTGCAGAGTTTGGTTCTCTATTATCATAATTAATTTTCATTAAACTTGGAGTTACAGTCATAACATCCACATTATACTTTCTTATTAGCATATCTACCAGTTTTGGATCTCTATGTTCTGAATTATTTGCTAGTACAACTCGCATACCATGTGATAAAGATACAGTAATTTCATACACAAATATGTCAAAAGGAGTTGAAGTTACTGATAGTATTGCATGATTTGGACCATCTTTTAAATAGTCTAAAACTAAAGTCATAGCTTTGCACATATTGGCTAATCCAAGTTGATTTAATACTACGCCTTTAGGAACACCGGTTGAACCCGATGTATAAATTATATAAGAAAGACTATTCAAATTAATATTTAAGTTAGGATTATTTGTATTTTTATAATAAATATCTTTATTAGTTAAGTCGATTTCATATATCTCCTTAAAATTTTTAACCGGTAAATTTAAATGTTTTTGCTTTAATACACATTTAGCTTTGCAGTCATTTAAATAATATGTAGTTCTCTCTATTGGATATGTTGGATCCATATTAACAAATGCAGCGCCAGCTTTTGAAATTGCTAACATACATACAATTGTCTCTAATGATCTATCAGTCATAATTGCTATAATGTCATTTTGTTTTACGTTGTGCTCTATCAAGAAATGCGCCAAACTGTTAGCCTTTTTATTTAATTCTGAATATGTTAATGATTTGTTATCACATATTAAAGCTATATTATCTGGATGTTTTTTTACTTGATTTTCAAATAAAGTTATAAAAGTATCATTATTTGTTGGCTCTTCAATATCATTGAATTTGTATAATATTTTTTCTCTTTCATCTGAAGATAGCATATTAATATTAGCAATTTTTGTTTTAGAGTCATTTAAAACAGAATCTAAGATATTAACGTAATGAGATGAAAATCTTTTTATAAATTTTTCATCGAATAGTTTTGTACAATACTCAAAACGTAGTGTATATTCTCCATTATTTGGAACAACTTCTAATGTTAAATCAAACTTAGAGGTTGTTATTTTGGGGGTATAATATTTATAATTAACACCATTTATATTAAATTGTGGATAACCATTATTTTGATAAACGAAAACTGTATCAAATAGAGGGTTTCTACTTGTATCTCTTTTAATTTTTAAATCCCTAACTAGCATATCAAATGGATAACTTTGGTTTTTGAAATATTCCAAACAGTTTTCTTTTATGTCACTACTAAACTCTTCAAAAGATAGTGAACTATCTACAGTATTCCTTAGGGCTAATGTATTAACAAACATACCTAACACATCTGCAAGTTCAGGAAGTTCTCTTCCAACAATAGGACTACCAATAACAATATCATTTTGAGAAGTATATTTATATAACAATACATAATAGCATGATAACATTAGCATATATGGTGTTATGTTTAAAGACTTTGCAACAATATTTATTTTATCAAATATTTCTTTTGATAACGTTAACCTAAAATCTTTTCCTTCAAAACTTTGCACAGAAGGTCTTGGAAATGTAGTTGGTATATTTAATAAAGGTACTTCATCTTTAAATTTATTTATCCAGAAGTCCTTTTTTGCTTTAAATTCATCTGTATTAAATTGCTCTTTTTCCCATAAACAAAAATCAGTGTAATCAATGTTTTTTACAGGTAATGTTTCTTCATTATATAAAGAACATAACTCTTCGATAAATATTTTTAATGATATACCATCACTAATTATATGGTGCATATCAAATAAAATCAAACTTTTAGTATTAAGATTAACAACTTTGCATCTGAACAAGGGGGCTTTTGATAAATCAAAAGGCTTAACAAAATTTTTATATAGTTTATCTAAATCATCAGTAGAATATGCTTCAATATCTAGTTTAAAATCTATATTATCGTCAATGATTTGAACGACAGTATCATTTTTAAGTTCAAAGTGTGACCTTAATACTTCGTGCCTTTTTATTAAAGTATTTAAACAAGTTTCAAGTTTTTCAAAATCCAATTCTTTATCAACAATTATTCCACCAGCAGTATTGTATAAAGTTGAATTCTCATTTAATTTACAAGAATAATAAATACCTTCTTGTACACCGGACAGTGGATAGTATTCGACTTTATCTTTTTTGATTATGGATTTTTCAAAAGAAAATCTTACAATTAAATCTGCTAATGCTCGAATAGAATTATTATTTATTATTTGATTGGCAGAAAGTGAAACATTATATTTATTATATATACTTGTAGAAAGTTTGATATAATCTAATGAATCAAAATTTAAGTTATTAAAATCTTCATATATATCTATTTCTATAACTGAAGTTAATGTTCTTAATACATTTAATATAAACTCTTCTACATCATTTGTAGGAGAATGAATTGTTTTATTTACATTTATTTGTGGCTTTGGCAAGGCTTGAAAATTAACTTTTCCATTTACATTTGTTGGCCATGTATCTACTTGAATAATAAATTTTGGTAGCATATAATAGGGCAACTTTTTCTTTAAATGTATTTCTAAATTTTTAATGTCAATTTTTTCTTTAGCTGAAAAATAACATACAATGTTCTTGCCTTTAAAAACATTGACAACAGATTTCTCAATGTTAGGATAGGTGAGTATAGCGTGATTGATCTCATTTAATTCAATTCTATAACCAGATATTTTTACTTGATTATCGGTTCTACCAACAAATGATATAATACCATTTTGACTCCATTTAGCAATATCTCCAGATTTATACATTTTTTGATTATTAATAAATGGATTTGAAATGAAAGATGTCTTATTCTTTTCATTATTATTAATATATCCATCACCAACGCCAGCACCTGAAATATATAATTCACCAGGAGTATTAGGAGGTAATAAATTTAAATCACTTGATAGTATATATATATTGTTATTATTTAATGCCTTTCCTATGGGAACTATGAAGTTATTTTCATATGATCCTTTAGTATAGTTAAAAACTGTAGCACATATTGTAGTTTCAGTTGGACCATACCCATTAATAATAGTTATATTATTATTTAAATTAAAATAGTTTTCAAGAGTGCTACTATTTATTGGTTCAACGCCAACCAATAGTTTATTTATTTTTGTATAACCTTCTTTCTTTAATATATTGTATACCTCATCTAATATATTGGGAGGAATATATAGCGCATTTATTTCATTCTTAATTATCTGATCACAAAAATCAAATATATTGTTAATTAAATCAAATTTATTAAAATAAAGCTTTGCTCCAAAACAAAGAGGAACAAATAGTTCCCATATTGAAACATCAAATGAAATGTTAGTTGATGATAGAAAATTATCACATGATGATATATTGTTAAAGTAATCATTAAAAGAATATACAAAGTTTACTAGATTACTATTTAAAATTTTTACACCCTTTGGAGTTCCAGTGGAACCAGAAGTGAAAATTTCATATATTATATCTTTAGTAGAATACTTTAAATTCAGGTTTGATGTAGAAAAACAATTTAAATCAATATTATCAGTATCAATTATTAAGTTATCATCAATATTAGATGATATATAATTCTTATGAGCAATAATTACTTTGGAATTTGAAACATTTATCATTAATTTAATACGTTCTAATGGATATTTTGTATAAATTGGAACATATATTCCTTTAATTTTAAGAATAGCCAAAACAGATACAATAAAATCTAAATTCTTTGGTAACATTACGGAAATGGCATCTTGGTCTTTAATACCATTTTCAATTAAATATCTAGCCAACTGATTAGCTTTCTCATTCAATTCTTTATAAGTTAATTTTTGATCTTCAAAAACAACAGCAATGTTATCTGGAGTCTTTTTAACTTGCTCCTCAAATAAATCTACTATAGTTTTATCTTTTGGGTAATCTACTTTTGTATTATTAAAATCATAAAGAATCTTATGTTTTTCTTCTGGTGTAACAATTTCAATATCTTTTAAACAAACATCATTTTTAGACATAACTTGATTTAACATTGTTAAAATTCTAGAGTGTAAATCAGCTATGTCTTGTTTTGAATATTTATCCGTTTTGTAATCATATAAAATATGAATTTTGCCATCATCATTTAAATCTAATAAGTGAATTTGTAAATCATCTGCACAGCAACCATTTGAAAGCCATTCTGCAGTATATTTTATTTTACTTTCTTCATCAAAGGTTTTGGTTATTTGGTAAGAAAGTACAACATTATATAAATTAGGAATAGAAGAATCTTTTGCTCTAAGATCTTCTAATATATATTGATATGGATATTTTTGATGTCTAAATAACGAAATAGTACGAGCCGAAATATCTTTTACAAAGTCTGTAAAAGATAAGCTGTGATTTAATTCTATTCTTAGTGGAGCAGTACTAATAAACATACCCATAGTATTTTTTTGTTCAAAATTAGTTCTATTTAAAACAGGAGTACCAATAACAAAATCATCTAAACCGCTAACTCGTCCTAGATATAAAGAATATAAAGACATAAAAAAGTTATACAAAGAAACTTTTTTATCTTTACAAAAGTTATTAATATCTTCTACCAATTTAGAATCTATACTAAAATCCAATCTATCTCCATTACAAGAGGCGTTATTTTGTTTTTGAAAAGATGGAATTGTTGCAACTTCCGGAACAGTTTTAAAGATATCATTCCAATATTCTTTATCTTTCTTAAATTTATCGCTTTCTAGGTAGTCCTTTTCATCCTTAATATAAGAAGTATAAGATGGATATTCTTTAGCTGTATATGTATTGTTTTTTATATCTGAATAGCATAACATTATTTGTTTTACAACTAAGCCTAAAGACCAAGAATCACCAATAATATGATGAGCACTTAAAAAGAAACCACCATTTTTATTTGGTAATTTGAAAAACGTAAATTTAAAAAGTAAATTATTTTCTATATTAAAAGGAATTTTTGCTAATTGTAAAGCTGTACTCCTTATTTCTTTTTCTTTTGTTAATTCAATAGTTTCAATAGTAAAAGGCACATATTCAGATATATATTGAATACATGAATTATTTTTTTCTTTTACTTTAATTCTCATTGCATCATTTAATTTTACTACCTCATTTATGGCTTTACTCAAAATGTTAAAATTAACAGGTTCATCTATATAGTTATAACCACTAATGTTGTTTATAGATGTCCCGCTATAAAACTTTTCTGTAAGCCAAATTGAATTTTGAGGATTAGTTAATGAATACTCCATAATGTAAAAGCCCCTTTCATTTACATCGTCGTATAAAATACAACCATATTATATATTATAAAGAATAAATAAACATATTTGTAACAAAAAAAATATATTTATGTAACACATATGTAATATAATAACACATATTTTTTAAATAATTTGTCGAAAAAGGATACAAGCTTAATATAATTGATTTTTTCAAGGATTTGTGTTATAATTATATTGCAAAAACACTAAAGGAGTGAAAGCATTTGAACAAGAAGATGGTACTTGCTTTGGCAATAATAGCGCTTGCAATTGTAATTGTAGCAGCTATTATATTCGAAATTTTGTCTATATTTGTATATCCTTGGGTAAAAAGCATATTCTTTTTATTTTTTACACTTATGTGCATTTTAATAGCATTTGCTTTTTGCTTTTAATGGATTTACAACTTGGACTAAGTGAAAAAACGGTGGCTATGTCACTGTTTTTTTCATGGTATAGAAAAATCAAAAAATTTTAATATTTTACAAAAAAATAAAACAATATAATTGACAAGCAATAAAAAAAGTGCTATTATAATAAATGCATTTAGAAAAAACGCATGGGTCAGTAGCTCAGTTGGATAGAGCACAGGCCTTCTAAGCCTGGGGTCGGGGGTTCGAATCCCTTCTGGCTCACCAAAAAAACCACAGTAAAACTGTGGTTTTTTTATATAATAGGAAAATAATACTTTCCTATTATATAAAAAGCTACAATTGCTAGCCATTTGAGACGTTTTCTTTACAACTGAAAACTAGAATATAACTTACCAAAGATTTTCTAAATTATATTTTCGTTTAATATAAATAGTTAGATTGAAAATATCTAATAAACGAAATTTTAATTTGCATTTATTATGTAAATGTGATATACTATAAATAGTAGCAAGTCTACTGCATTAAATCGTCCTTGTTTATCCAACAGGGTGTATCAACTTGTAAAGGAGGATTGAATCATGGTGGAAAAAGGACTCGCGTATATGATCGTCAAATCATTTGCCGAACAAAATGGACCGAAGCTCTCTATATTAGAGGCAATGTCTATGGAACTTGTCAAGAGTGACGGATATGAAATGTATGCCATTCAAAAAGGCGATGTTACTTTCTTGGCATGGGTTTGCCGTACGACGAGAAGAAACCTAAACGGCGAGAGATTAAACCGAATTGATTCTCTTCGCACAAAAACTGTCTTCTGGTAAATTTCCACTAGAAACAAAAAAAGAAATTATCTTTTCTCTTGTATCGTCAAGATCAAGAGTTTTTCTTTTTTAAATTAATAAAAAAATTAATGTTGTATAAATAATAAAAAACATAATTATATGTATTAAATTTAACAATAAGATAAAAGGTTTTTATTTAAAGAACAAATAAGATAGATATATAAATTATTATTTATTGTATTTGGCTATTACTTAAAACTTGAATAATCATTATATTAGTGAATAATATAACAAAAAGTTAAAATTTAATAAATTGACTACAACATATGAAAATGATATAATATAGCGTATGGAAGAAAAAATTTTAGAAATAATAAAAAGATATAATTTAATAGAAAATGGAGATAAAATAGTAGTTGGTGTATCTGGTGGACCGGATTCGATTACTCTTTTAAATGTACTTAAAAATATTAAAGAAAAAGAAATTATAAAATTCAACTTAGTTGTATGTCATATTAACCACATGATTAGAGAAGAAGCAATAAGTGACGAAAAGTATGTAGAAGAGTATTGCAAAAAAAACAATATAGAGTTTTTTGCAAAAAGAATAAAAGTTGAAGAAATGGCAGAAAAAGAAAAAATAGGAACAGAAGAAGCAGGAAGAAAAGCAAGATATGAATTTTTTAATGAGATTTTAAATAAAACAAATGCAAATAAAATTGCAACAGCGCATACTGCAAACGACAATGCAGAAACAGTGTTGATGAATATTATAAGAGGAAGCGGAACGCTAGGGCTTAAAGGAATAGAAGCGAAAAATGGAAAATTAATTAGACCCTTAATAGAATGCAAAAGAAGCGAAATAGAAAAATATTGTAAGGGTGAAAACTTAAATCCTAGAATAGATAAAACAAATTTTGAAAATATTTATACTAGAAATAAAGTTAGGAATATGTTGATTCCGTATATAGAAAACAATTTTAATCCCAATATAATAGAAGCAATAAATAGATTGTCAGATCTTTCAAAACAAGAAAATGACTTTTTAGAAAAATTAACTAAAGAAGCATATAAAAAAATACTGGTAGAGCAAAAGAAAAATGAAATAATTTTAGATTTAAATAGCTTTAATTCACAAGAAATAGTCATAAAAAACAGACTTGTGTTATATACTATTAATATACTGTTTGGGACAAGAAGTGGAATAGAAAAGAAACATATTGAAGATATTATAAAATTATGTAGCAATAATATAGGTAATAAATTTTTAATACCAAATAAAAAAGTAAAAATTCTAGTAAAAAATAAAAAAATTTTTTTCATAGCTTTATAAACCTTCCGTAAGGAAACCTTAGAAACAGTAAGGTTTCCTTTAAAAAACTTTTCAAAAAAGTATTGAAATAGGTAAAATACTGTGTTATATATAATTTGAAAATAATCAGCATCTTGCGTTAATAAACAAAAATAAATTTGTTTACTCAGCAAAATACTAATTCTTTTTAAATTAAATTTATTAATAAGAAAGGAATAGAAAAAGTGAAGGGAAAACTTAAAACATTTGCCACATGGCTAATATGTGGAATAATATTTATTGTAGTGTTATCAACAATACTTGATAATACAAATACAAAAATGACTTATTCTGAGTTGATTTCTAAAATTGAACAGGGAGAAGTTAAAGAAATAGAATTAGAATCTGATGGAAAAACAGCTAATGTAAAAATAGAAGGACAAACAATTCCAAAAGAAGTTAATATACCAAACACTGAAAGTTTTATGAACTATGCAAATGAGCAATTAAAAGACGGAAAAATTAAACTTTCAGAAAAATCTCAATCTTTATTAATAACATTATTAGGATTAATTTCACCATTTGGACTAATAATTATATTCTTTATATTCTGGTTTTTACTAATGAACAATAATGCAACACAAGGCGGTGGAACAGGAAAAACAATGTCATTTGGAAAAAGTAAAGCTAGAGTGTCTGGAGTAGACGACAAGCATAGAGTTACTTTTAAAGATGTTGCTGGAGTTGAAGAAGAAAAAGAAGAACTAGAAGAAATAGTTGAGTTTTTAAAAAATCCTAAAAAATTCACTGACATGGGTGCAAGAATACCAAAAGGAGTATTATTAGTTGGAGGGCCAGGAACAGGTAAAACACTTTTAGCTAAAGCTGTTGCAGGTGAAGCAGGAGTTCCTTTCTTTATAATGAGTGGTTCAGACTTTGTTGAAATGTTTGTAGGTGTTGGAGCATCAAGAGTAAGAGACTTATTTGAACAAGCAAAGAAAAATGCACCATGTATAATATTTATAGATGAAATAGACGCAGTTGGTCGTCAAAGAGGAGCAGGTCTTGGTGGCGGACATGACGAAAGAGAACAAACATTAAACCAATTACTTGTTGAAATGGACGGATTTGGAACAAATGAAGGAGTTATTGTTCTTGCTGCAACAAATAGACCAGATATACTAGATAAAGCTTTATTAAGGCCAGGAAGATTTGATAGACAAATAGTAGTACCAGCACCAGATGTTTTAGCAAGAGAGAAAATATTAGAAGTACATTCAAAAAATAAAAAGATTGCAGATGATGTAGATTTAAAAGTTATTGCAAAAAATACATCAGGATTTTCAGGCGCAGACTTAGAAAACGTATTAAATGAAGCTGCTCTTTTAGCAGCAAGACGTGATTTAACACAAATAGGCATGAAAGAAATAGAAGATGCAATGGTTAAAGTTACAATGGGACCAGAAAAGAAAACAAGAGTAAGAAGCGAAAAAGAAAATAAATTAGTTGCTTACCATGAAGCAGGCCATGCTGTAGTAAGTAGATTTTTGGAATCTCAAGATCCAGTTCATCAAATATCAATAGTTCCAAGAGGTATGGCTGGAGGTTATACAATGTATAGACCAACAGAAGACAAATCTTTTATGTCAAAAACTGAAATGGAAGAAAATATAGTATCTCTTCTTGGAGGTAGAGTAGCAGAAAAATTAATACTAGATGATATATCAACAGGAGCAAGCAATGACATAGAAAGGGCATCTAAAATTGCAAGAGATATGGTTACAAAATATGGAATGAGCGAAAGAATTGGTTCAATAATGTTTGGATCAGGACAAGAAGAAGTATTTTTAGGAAGAGATTTTGCACAATCTAAGAATTATTCAGAAGAAACTGCAGGAATTATAGATGAAGAAACAAAGAAAATAATAGATGCAGGATATAATAGAGCAGTACAAATTTTAAGCGATAATATTGATAAACTACATGCTGTAGCAAAAGTATTATTAGAAAAAGAAAAAATTGATTCAGAAGAATTTGAAGCAATATTTAATAGCTAATCTAAAACAGACCATTTGTGTGGTCTGTTTTTAATATAATGTGAAAGTTATACTTTCACATTATATTAAAAACCACAATCACTACTCCTTTGAGGTTTTTTGTGTAGGGAAAGGCCTTGAGCTTGCCCCAAAAGAGAAAATCTTAAATCACCAATTTTTAACCCAATATATACAATTTAAACCACAAGGTTTAAAACTATATTTTTAAGAAAAGTATTGACAAGCTATGAATTATTAGAGTATAATAATAAACATAGAAAAAAAGGAAAAAAATCCCACATACTGTGCAAAGTACCGGAAGGAGGGGAACAAAATGTCAGAAATTAAAGTTAATAATGGAAATATAGAAGATGCTCTTAAAAGATTTAAGAGACAATGTGCTAGAAATGGGGTACTACAAGAAGTACGTAAAAGAGAACATTATGAAAAACCTAGCGTAAAAAGAAAGAAAAAATCAGAGGCTGCTAGAAAAAGAAAATTTTAATTATACATAAAAGATTACACTATATTTGTGTAATCTTTTTGAATTTTTAAGTATATTATAGTTAGTTTAAGTAAATTTTATATATTATGAAATTTACTATTTATTAGTTATTATAAGGCATGAAATTTCCTTATTTAGAAAACCTAATCAGCTAGAATAAAGAATACAAATAAAAATAATGGAAATAATAAAAATGCAATTTTTATAAAGAGAGGAGAAAAAAGTGAAAAAAATAAATATAAAAGAGGGAATAGACCTACACATAATAAAAACAAATAAATTTAAAACTAATTTATTAGCTGTATTTTTAAGTACACCGTTAACAAAAGAAACGGTTACACCAAATGCATTAATACCAGCAGTTCTAAGAAGGGGCTCAAAAAACATAACAACACAAGAACAAATAAGTATTGCTTTAGAAGAAATGTATGGTGCAACATTTGATTGCGGTATAGATAAAGTTGGGGATAATCAAGTTTTAAAATTTTATTTAGAAACAATAAATAATGAATTTTTACCACAAAAAGAAGATAATCTAAAACAGGCCATAGAAATATTATTAGAAATTATTTTTAACCCTCAAGTTTCAAATGGAAATTTTAATAAAGAATATGTTGATAACGAAAAGAAAAACTTAAAGCAAGTAATTGATGGAAGAAAGGATTCAAAAGCTTCATACGCATTAGAAAGATGTATAGAAGAAATGTATCAAAATGCGCCATATAGCCTATATAAATATGGTATGACAAGTGAGCTAGATAAAATAAATTCACAAAACTTATATGAACAATATGTTAATTTAATTAAAAATTGCAAAATAGATATTTTTATTTCTGGTAACATAGAAGAAAATATAAAAGATGAAATAATGGAAAATGAAAATATAAAGAAAATAGATGCAAGAAAACCAATATTTATAATAAACAATAAAGAAACTAGAAAAAAAGAACAAAAAGAAGAACAAGTAGTAAATGAAAGCTCAGAAGTCTCACAAGGAAAATTAATATTAGGTTTAGATATATTAAACGAAAATGATAAAGATAAATATACAGCCCTAGTATATAATGCAATACTTGGTGGAACACCAACATCTAAAATGTTTCAGAATGTAAGAGAAAAAAATTCCTTAGCATATACTGCATCATCTAGTTTTATTAGGCAAAAAGCAAATATATTTATAAAATGTGGAATTGATATAGAAAATTATGAAAAAGCTTTGAAAATAATAAAAGAACAATTGGAAGACATGAAGAATGGTGAATTTACTGATAAAAACATCGAAGAAGCAAAAAACAATATAATATCTACAATTAAATTTATACCAGATGAACAAGATACAGAACTTATGTATTATTTTTCTCAAGAACTATCTGGATATGAAATGGGATTTAAAGAATATGTAGAAAAAGTAAAAGAAATAAAAAAAGAAGATATTATAGAATTAGCAAAGAGAATACAAATAAACACAATTTACTTTTTGAAAAATTAGAAATTTGAAGTTGGAAGGAAAAAGATTATGCAGGTAATTGAAAATTTAAAAATTAAAGAAAAATTATATATAGAAAAGCTAGAAAATGGGCTAACTGTTATGATTATTCCAAAAGAAAACACAAATAAAAAATATATAATGTGGGGAACAAATTTTGGATCTATTGATAATCATTTTATAATATCTAAAACAAAGCAAGAAATAACAGTTCCAGATGGCGTAGCACATTTTTTAGAGCATAAAATGTTTGAACAAAAAAGCGGAATTAATAGTTTAGATACATTGTCTAGCATTGGAGTAGATGCAAATGCATATACAACAAACGATTATACAACATACTTATATGAATGCAATGAACATTTTTACGAAGCATTAGATGAATTTATGGATTATGTTCAAAACCCATATTATACAGATGAAAATGTAGAAAAAGAAAAGGGAATAATTGCACAAGAAATAAAAATGTATGATGACCATCCATTTTGGCAGGTTTATATGAATGCAATGAAATGTTTATATAAAAATAATCCTGTAAAACTAGATATTGCCGGAACAGTTGAATCAATAAGTGGAATAGACAAAGAAACCTTATATTATTGTTACAATACATTTTATACACCAGCAAATATGTTAATGGTAGTAAGCGGAGACTTTGTTCCAGAAGAATTAATAGAACAGATAAAAAGTAGATTAATAAAAAAAGAAAATGTTGATGTAGAAAGAATATATCCACAAGAACCAGAAGAAATAAACGAAAAAGAAAAAATAGTAGAAATGGCAGTAAATAATCCATTATTTGTAATAGGCTTTAAAGATAAAGTAGAAAAAAATAAAGAAGAAATGGTTAGAAAACATATAGCTATAGAAATATTGCTATATATGCTAATTGGAAAAAGCTCAAGCCTATACCAAGACTTATACAAAAATAATTTGATACTTGCCCAACCAGATTTAGATTATGAATTTTCAAAAGAATATGCACATATTACAATATCTCGGTCAATCAAATGACCCAATGAAACTAAAAGACGAATTGATTAAAAAGCTAGAAGAGATGAAGAAAAATGGCATAGATGAAAAAATATTTAACAGAATAAAGAAAAAAATATATGGCGAGTATGTTGGGGAATTTAACGATGTATCCAACATAGCAAGAATGTTTATGGGAGATTATTTTAAAGGTATAAATAGTTTTGAATATATTGAAGAATATAATCAGGTAACAAAGGAATATGCTGAAAACATATTAAAAAAGAATTTTGATGAAGAAAAAATGATTATATCTATAGTTAAAGGAAAAAACGACTCTGTAGAAAAATAATAAAAAAAAATTAAATGCGTCGAAAAATAAAAAAGACTGAAAAAATATTGAAAAAAATAATTAAAAAAGACACACGAAAAGGCTGAAAAACGGCCTTTTTTTGTTGACTAAAATGTAAAAATGTGTTAATTTTTAAATATAATAAGAAATAGAAAGTTTTTTATCTAATAGAAAATTTTCAAAATCCTATTAGTAAAAAGAATAAATGTATGCTCTTTTGTATTTCTTAGTTTTATTTTAGAAAATCAAATTGCTAAGAACAAAGAAAAACTTAAGTCACTTTATTCTAAAAAGCTCAAAAGGAGGAAAAAGTGTATGTTAGAAGAACAAATCAAACAAAAAAGAAAAGAATTAAACAAAAGCATAGAAAAAAACAACAATTACAATGACGTATACAGACTAAGTGTTGAGCTTGATGAGCTAATAACAGAATTTTACAAGGAATCTAAACAAAACAAGAAAAATAAAAGGATTTTCAAAAGACGAAGGGATGTAAATAAAATACTATATATAGCATAGAGCATTAAAAATGCTCTATTTTTTACTATACAGAAAAAATCAAAGACTTTTCTTATAAAAAATAAAAAAACTATTGGAAAAAAAAATAAAATAATGTAAAATAAAAGTAATAGTATATTAATTATAAAATAAACGGAGGGGAAAAATGAAAAAAGTTATAAAAATTGCAATCCTGTTTTTATTAACTATAGCACTAAACATATTATTTTCTAATAAATTGTATGCATTTGAGTGGAGTACAAAAATATTAAATAATAAAATTGTTACTGGCGATGAATTTTGTATAGAAATTACATTTAATTATAATGCTTTTTTTAACAATGCTTATTTAGATATAGAAAGTGATTCTGAGTATATTGAAATAGTGAAAAATTCGGATGGAACGAAAAAAACAACAACGATTGAAGATGGCAAATGGGGTAAATGGGTACTGAAATATCATTTAAAGGCAAAAAAAAGTGGTACATCAAAGGTTAAAATTACAGGCTGGACTAAATTATGGGATGATAAAAAAATGGATGAACAAGAACTTAATATATCCATTACAATAAACAAATCTGAGGAAGAAATAAATATAGAAAGCGCGCAGAATTATAATACTTATATTCAAGATGCATATAAAACAATACCTTCAGAAAATGCAAACGCTGAAGAGATAAGAGATTTTGTTAGTAGTGATGTTACATATAACAATAAGGCAAACTTAAATAGTGATAAAATTAGTATAGAACTTTTAAAAAAATGGCAGGATACTATATATGCAAAATCTGCTAAAGAATATGATGCAGACAAAAAAAGATATGATTTGGTATCGGCATATTTACTTAACTGTAGGCTTAAAAAAGAAGGGAAACAGAATAGTAAAGATTCACTTGAAAGTAGCATAAAAAATTCAACAGAAACTGCAGTAGATGCAAATAACAAAACTATAGAAAGTGCCAAAAAAAAGCTTGCAACAATAATAAGTGGACCTAAAGATGCAAGCAGGACAGAGACAGTATTTACGAATGATGTGCTTGATGATCCGAGTGCATATAATCCGACAGATCCAAGTTCTAAAGAGGATAGTGAAGCAGCAACAATTATTGACAAAATACTTAGTTTAATTACAACTGTAGGAACAGTAGTATCTATATTAATGCTAGCAATATTAGGAGTTAAATATATGTTAGGAAGTGTAGAAGAAAAGGCAGAATATAAAAAGGATTTAGTACCATATTTTATTGGAGCAGCGCTACTATTTGGAATATGCGCAATAGTTAAAATATTACAAAGTTTAGGAAGTACAATAAATAATTTATAAAAAAGTTGCAAAAAATAGAAGAATATTGTATAATAAGAATATATACAAAAATTGGGTGGTGATATATAATGAAGATATTAAAGGTACTAACAATTAGTTTTTGTATAATTTTCATACTAACTTCAAATTCCTTTGCAATCGGAGAAGTAAAAAATACAGGTGATGATTTTATAGGCGTTGGAAAAAATAATTCAGGATCAACAATGAATACTACTACACTAAAAGATGCATCAGGTAAAGTGTACAATCTACTTTTAGCCTTTGCAACAGGTACAGCTGTTATAGTTGGAGCTATACTTGGTATAAAATACATGACAGCAGGAATAAATGAAAAAACAGATGTTAAAGCATCACTTTTACCATATATGATAAGTTGTATAATAGTATTTGGATCTTTAGGAATTTGGAGACTAACTGTTACAATTTTTAAAGGCGTTGTAAAATGATTTTAATGTTATCTTTTTTAAGATATTTTAATATAGAATAATGAAGAAAAGGAGGATAAATATATGAAAAAACTAAATAAAGTATTAAGCATAGTAGTAGTAATGCTAATGTTAGTAAGTGCTTGCACAAATGTTTTTGCAGGTGATGTATTAAACCAAATGACTGGAAAAGCTGATTTAGGTCCGGCAAGCGGTAAAATTGGTACTATAGGAAATACAATTTTAACAATTATTACAACTGTTGCTATGGTTCTTGCAGTTGTTATTATAGCTGTTTTGGGTATTAAATACATGATGGGAAGTACAGAAGAAAAAGCAGAATACAAAAAATCATTAATACCTTACATAGTTGGAGCTGTTTTAGTATTTGGAGCTGGTGCAATAGGAAGAATGGTAGTTGAGTTTGCTGTAAATATTAATAAATAGTAACCAATATTACAGTTATATTACAATTATATTAAAAATATTATATTTTTAAACAAAAAACCTTACATTTTGTAAGGTTTTTTGTTATAATATAAAAAGGAATATTATAAATGTTTGGAGGAAAGAGCATGAAGTCATATATGATCCCAAGGAATACTAAAGGAGAGGGTAGACTATTATATATTTTTTCAACAAAAGCATTAATTTATACAGCTGTTTGTGGAGTAATTGGATATATAATATATTGGATATTAAGTAAAATAATGCTTGGAACTATTGGAATTATTCTTATGGCATTTTTGACACTTGCTGGATTTTTGATTGGTACACTAAAGGTTCCTAATTCACAAGCATTTAAAATAACAAGAATTGCTGGCGGAGAAAATGTAGACGATATAATATTGCGATATATAAAATTTAAAAGAAAAAAAAATAAAATATATGTAACTAAAGAGGAGGAAATTGTAAATGAGTAGTGAACAATTAACATCATTATTGTCAATATTATTAATAGTCAGCTTGGTTGTATTATTTATTTTAGTAGTTGTATTTTTATCAATTGTTTTATCAAATAAATTAAAGCAAAATAAACAAAAGAAAGATGAAAAAAATAAAGATCAGAGCAGTTCTAATGATATGCAAACTTCATCAGTAATACAAACCAAAGCATACACTACAGAAAACATAAAAAAATTTATGGATTTTGATGACATAAAAGATAACATGATTGTTAGAGAAAATGGAAAAAAATATGTTATGGTAATCAAATGCAATGGTATTAACTATGACTTAATGAGTGGCATGGAAAAAGTTGCTGTTGAATCAGGATTTATACAATTCCTTAATTCTTTAGTAAATCCAATACAAATTTATGTTCAAGCTAGAAAAGTTAATTTGGAAGACAGTGTTATAAATTATAAAAAAAGGTTAAAAACAATAGAAAGTAATTTCAATAGAATAAAAATTCAGTATGAACAAGCACAAAGAAATAGTGAAATAAGCGAACAACAGTATAAAAATATTAGATTTGAATATTTAAGACAAAAAAATCTATATGAATATACAAAAGACATAATAAGTAATACTGAAAAAATGAGCCTAAATAGAAATATATTAACTAAGAATTACTATATTGCAATATCTTACTATCCAGATAACAAAGAAGAACTATTCAATAAAGATGAAATATCAGATATGGCGTTTTCAGACTTGTATACTAATGCACAGTCAATTTTAAGAACAATTTCAATATGCGGAATAACAGGAAAAGTTTTAAATTCTGAAGAATTAGCAGACTTGTTGTATGTAGCATATAATAGAGATGCTTCAGAAATATATGGAATAGATAAAGCTATTAAATCAGGGTATGATTCTTTATATACTACAGCACCTGATGTTTTTGAAAAGAAAATAAAAGAATTAGATAAATTAATAGATGAGAGAGCAGTGGATGTGGCAAATGACGCAATTGATAGTGCTGTATTAAAAAGCAAAAAACAGAAAGAACTAGAATTAAAAGAAAAAGAATTTAATGATTTAGTAACACAAATGGCTAGGCAATATATAAAAGAAAACAAAAAGTATATAAAACCGGATGTCGCAGAAGAAGCACTAAAAGAACTTGATAAAAAACAAGCAAAAAAACAAAAGAAAGGAGCATAATATATGAAAAAAAATAAAGATGAAGATAATGAAATTAGAAATAATAATTTAGAATCTAAAAAAATTAGTTTATTTAAATCTAAAACCATAAAAGATGTTATAGCTCCAGCTGGAATAGATGCTTCAAACCTAAATCACTTAGAAATTATTTCACATACAAATAGACTTGCAAGAAGCTTTTTTGTAAATACACTTCCACGTATGGGAACATTTCCGGAGCTATTAAGAGATATGTATGATTTTGGAGATATAAACGTATCAGTATATATTAATCCAATTCAAGAAGCAAGTTCACAGCAAGATTTGAACAGAACTATAACTGAACTAGAAACAGAAAGAATTTTAGCTGCAGATAAAGGAAATATAAATAGAGAAGCTGTACTTGCGCAAAAAAAATATGAAACAGAACAATTAAGAGATGAAATTGCAGCAGGTTTTAACAAAATGTTCGAAGCTTCAATAATATCAACAATTTTTGCTTATAGCAAAGAAGAACTTGAAAAATATACAAAACTATTATCAACAGAAATGGGAAAAACACAAATTGGTTTGAAATCAGCGTGGGCAATGCAAGAAGAGGCATTTAGAAGTAACACACCATTATGTAATAATATGATGAAAACAAAAAAATTAACATTTGATAGAAATTCAATGGGAACTGTATTCCCATTTACATCATCAGAAGTTGGACATGCAACAGGTGTACCACTAGGATATAACAAACAAACAGGAACACCAATATTGTTTGACAACTTCCATTCATCACTTACAAACTATAATATGGTTATATTTGCTAAATCTGGTGCAGGTAAATCTGTTACAATGAAAACATTAATTTCAAGATCTTCTGTTTTAATGGGAATAGAAAGTTTAGCACTAGATGCTGAAGGAGAATATAGACTAGTTGCAGAAAGTCTTGGAGGAATAAATGTTGTTATAAGTCCAACATCAAACACAATAATAAATCTATTTGATGTTGAACCAGAAAACATTAAAGATGAAATAACAGGAAGAGATAGAGAAGTTGTTAATATTCAAAACAAAGTTGAGGATGTTACTCAAGCCTTGTATACAATGGCAAAAGGTAGCACACAAAGTACAGAAGTAAATGAAGTAACAAAACAAATAATTGCGGAAGCAGTTGCTGAAGAATATGAAGCTCTTGGAATTACAAATAACATAAATAGCTTATATAGAAATGAAAAAACGTTAATAAAACAAGGGCAAATTGAACAAGAAAAGAAAGAGATGCCAACAATAGGCTCTTGGTACAAAAGAATTGTTCAAAAAGCAAAAGAAAACGATAACCCAGACTATACAAAACATTATAGTTATTTAATAAAAGTTATGAAACAATATATAAGAGAATATGATGGTCAAATGGCATATTTTGATGGACAATCTACTTTTAAATTATTAGATGGAGCACCATTTATTAACCTAGATATATCTCAATTAGAAGAAAGATTTGCAAGACCACTTGCACAACAAATACTTTTATCTTGGATATGGGAAAAATTTGTAAAAAAGAATAGTGAAGATAGAAAAAAAGCAAAACAAAAAAGAGTTATAGTTGACGAGGCTTGGATGCTATTACCATTCCCAGAGGCTGTAGATTTCTTAAATAAAATGGCACGTCGTGCAAGAAAAAGAAATGTTTCTTTGGCAATAATTTCCCAAAGATTTCAAGACTTTTATGAAAAACCAGAAGCACAAGCAGTGCTTACATCATCAGATACAAAGCTATTTTTAGCACAAGATAAATCTGAAATTCAATACCTAAAAGAAGTATTTAAATTATCAGAAGGAGAAGCAAACTATTTAATTACAGCACAAGTGGGAGAAGGATTATTAAAAGTAGGAAATGAAACAGCAATACTAAAGATTACACCAACAAAGAAAGAATTTGAATTTGTTGAAACAAACATAAATAAATTAGCAAACAAATAAGGAGGAAAACCTTAAATGAAACATAAAAAAATATCACAAAAGTTAATATTAGTATTAGTGTTGCTTATATTATTTAATTTTATGTACCCTAAAAGAGTTGCAGCTGATATATTTGGAGTGTCATGGGAAGACATAATAGCAATCCCAGCTAGAATATTCTATTTTATTGAAGGACGGAGTTATTGAAACATTGAATAATATGTTTGCTCCCCAAAAAAGCACTGGTTCCGAAGGCACTGGTTCCGAAGACACTGATCCCGTAGAAGTTGTTATTCAGGTGACTCCAGAGAACATTATTAAAGGAAAGTTTTTATTGTTAAATGCAAATATATTTGAAGACCCAGAAGCCAATAGAGGCAAATATATTGATGGAGAAAAAAAATATAGTGATGGTGGAAAAGAACTTGCAAGCCAAAAAGGAATACTAAGAAAAACAGTTGCAAGTTGGTATTATGCAATAAGAAACTTTGCCATTGTAGCTTTATTGTGTGTTCTTGTATATGTTGGAATTAGAATGATAATGTCAACTATAGCACAAGATAAAAATAAATATAAAACGATGTTTAAAGATTGGTTAGTCGCCTTGTGCTTAGTGTTTGTAATGCACTACATTATGATAGCTGTGTTAAATCTTACAAGTTCAATTACAGAAGCAATAGGTCGGTGGAGATAGTTCGGATATAATACCACAATATTGTGAAAAAATTGAATATATACTCAATAATGATGACTATAAAAAAGAAGATGATACCCCTGGACTAATGGCATGCTACTCATATGTTCTTATATTAGCAGGTATTATTGTATATACTTTAATCTTTCTAATTAAATATTTAAAGAGGGAATTTATTATAATATTCTTAATCTTACTAGGACCAATATCATGTATTACATACCCAATAGATAAAATTGGTGATGGTAAAGCTCAAGCATATAATAGATGGCTTACAGAATTTATTTACCAAGTATTAATACAACCATTTCATTTATTAATATATGTTGTACTTATTGGTAGTGCAGCAGACTTGGCAAGCGAAAACGCTTTATATGCCATTGCATGTTTTGCTGTTATGATGCCAGCCGAGAAATTTATAAAAGAAATGTTTGGATTTAAAGATAGACTTGGATCACCATTTGGAGCTTTTGCATCAGGAGCACTTGCTAGTAAAGCAATTGATGCTATTAAAAATCATAAAGGAAAAAGTACTAGTGGAGGAGACTCAAAAGAAGATAAAAACGATAAAAGTAATGAAATACCACCTAGAACAGTTGATAAAGATAAGGAAATGGGAGTTGATACATCAGGAGGAAGCAATTCTAGTGGAGAAGATGCATCAGGCTCAGGAAATGCACAACTAGGTGATACAGGAAGTAATAGTTCATCTGAATTAGAAAATTCTAATATGGATGGTAACAATCAACCAGGACCAAGTGAAGCAGATGGAGAAAATGAAAATACTAATGGTACAGAAGTCGATAAAACAGACGATAATCAAGAAAATACAGCAGATAATGCTAATGATGAAAGCGAAGGAGCTGGAGAAAATTTAAATGCTGGTGACAAAGATAAAACAGGAGAGAAGTTTGGAAAGCTTAAGAACAGTAAGGTTGGTAGAAAGTATACAAGCTTTAGAAACAGTGAGGTTGGTAGAAAGTTAAGGACCATGCATAATCAGAGAATGATAAACAAATATGGCTCTGCAAGTAAAAAACAAAGAAATATAAAAAGAGCTAAAAAAATTGGAAAAGGTGTATGGACTTTAGCTAAAGGAGCATTAAAATATGGAAGTATGGCAACAATTGCAGTAGGAGGAGCAGCATTACTTGCTATGTCTGGTAAAGGAAAGGAAGCTGGAAAACTTTTAGCTTCAACAGCTGGAGGAATTGCGTATGGTGTAGGAAAGAATGTATCTAAAGGTGTAAAAACAACAATAACTGGAGCAAAAGGAGCAATAAAAGATTATGCGTCTTTAGCAAGAAGTACAGATGAGGATAAAAAGATAAAAAGGGCTAAGGAACAATATATGAATGATGACTCAAAAATTAAACTTGCCCAAGAATCATTTAAAAAGAGAACAGGTGAAGATGCAACATATGAAGACTTAAAAGAAGAGTTAGAAGATAGATTTGAACTAGAACGTAGAGGACTAGAAGATAAAGAAATTGATAAGTCTCTAAAGAAACTTCATGAGCTTGAAGATGCTGGATTATCTAAAGAAGATGCCTTAGATCAAACAGCGTTCGCAGCAGATTTAGCATTTAATGGGGATTTAAAGAAAACTGACTTTGCAGACGAAAAGAAAATGAACAGTGCAATAGAAGCAATGGCACAAAATGCTATTGCAGGTAAAGACTTTGGCGGTGATGAGGCTAAAAAGCAAGCAGCACTTGAAAATGCAAGAAGAGCAGCTGCATATCATTTAACAAATGCAGCAAACATAAAAAAGGCCGATATAGTTCTTCCAGATAAGTATAAAAATGTAAAACTTGGAAAAGGAAGTGGCACAACAGGTGAGAATACTATAACTCTTGCAAGAGATAGAATAAATAAATCAGTTATTGTTGCACTTGGAATTGATGCAGGAACGACTCATATTAACTTAACACCAGATCAAAAAGATAAAATTAATAAGTTAACTGTGAAATTAGATGGAGCAACTCCAGAACAAATAGTAGAAATCAGTTCATTTGCACAAAAATTTGCAGTAGACGGAGCAAATACTGATCAATTAATTGCCTCATACGAACAAGCAGTAAAATTTATTTCCGATTCAGGTACTAAAGACACTGCAATAGAAATTATAGATAAATATAAAGATATTAGCGGAGATAAATCAGACATAACTGATAAAGAAGTATTTGCAGAAAAATTGGAAATGCTAAAAGCAGTTGAAGCTTATGATATAGGTGATATGTCTAAATTAAAAGAAGTAAGAAACCGTGAAAATCTTTCTGTTTCAGATGTAGTTGAAGAGGCAAGAAAGTTTGCTACTGAAAATAGAGATAAAATTTTAAATGGTAAAAGTATAGAAGCCGAAAAGAAAGCATTGACAGATAGTATAAAAAGCAAAGGATACATATCAAATGACAAGGCAACTAAAATAGCTCAAGAAGTAATTAATATATCTGAGTTTGGATTGAGTAAAAAATAAAGAATTATAAAGTTTATAAAAACAAAAGGAGGATACCATGCAAATAGTAATAAGAAAAATTAGATTATTCTTTTCACATTATGGTAGCTTCCTTTTTAAATGCTTGTTTGGTGTATTTGTACTAATGTTTGCTTTATACAATATTAATTTAAATGTAAAAAAAGAAAAAGAACAAAAGAAAGAATATGTACAAGAAACAAATTTACAAAAGCAAAAAGCAAAAGAATCAAAAGAAATTTCTTTAGTGTTTATAAATTACTGTAGTAGTAAAGAAATCGAAAAAGCCTATAATATGCTTTCTACAAAAAGTAAAGAACAATATAGTTCATTAGAGGCTTTCGAAAAAAATTTTTATAATATTTATTTTAAACAAAAAATTGACTGTAAAATTGAATCTTATAAAGAAGATATTTTTAAAGTTGTATTATTAGAAGATATTTTAGAGTCTGGTAAAATTGAAAATAGAAAACAAAAGGAATTTTTTATTAAAGGAGAAAAGGATTCAGTAGGTAATAGAAAGGTAAGCACAAATATAGAGGAATAAGAGGATTAAATATGGATTTGGAAGAAATTGTAAATGCTGTGGCTAATGGTGCACTAGAAGGGATTAAGAAAAAAATAAAACTTTATGGTGGAATTATTGTTGGATGCTTTGCTGGAGCATTAATTATCTTTTGCTCTATACTTGGAACAATATTTGGAGCAAAAGCAAAAGCAATGAGTTATTCCAACGTTTCAAGTTCTGGGTGGGAGAATTTTAAACGATTTGTACTAGTAAATGAAGGTGGAACTACAACAGAAGATGGCAAATATTATATTGTAGAAGATGATTCTCAAGGAAACCCTACAGTTGGTCATGGATTATGTTTATATTCAAAAGTTGATGATGTATACTTACATAAAGAAGCATTTGCTAACCATAATATTAATTCGGTTGAGTTAGCGGATAATTGGATTAGTGGAGATAGAACTGGAAAAGTTTCTGTAGATATATGTGACCAGATATGGGAAGAAAACTTAAAAGGAATATATGATAGCATTAAAAGTTCTTATTCATATTTAGGACTTTCAACTTATCAATATTATGCATTAACAGATGTTAAATATAGAAGAGGAAACACTAATGGTTTTGAGGATGCTTATAATGAAAAATGGTCAGGAAATGATAATAGATATAAGAAAGATACTAAGATGGAAGAATATTCACAAGACTCATTATATAGTTTCTTTAATAATGGTTTTACAGATACAAGTAGTCGGTGTGTATACAAGAAAACAAAGACAGTGGAAACTTTTTAGATATGGGTACTTTGATTTTCAAGGCGGAAATGGTGTGTACTGGGAACCAGAAATTTCATCACCAACAGGAACACCAGGTGAAACATCATCAATTGAATATCAAGGCACTATAATACCAACATATACTTCATCTAGTGGAAAAACCTATATTCTATACAAACAAAGTGAAGGTCCATGGGCAAATTTAAGATATGGAAATGGAACCGTTCACGAACAGCGGTTGTCCAACAACAGCTGCAGCAACAGCGTTATCTGGACTAGGATATAGTTACATACCAAGCGATTTCTTAGATATATACTATAGGGGTTTTCCAATTGTGGTTAATGAAAAACTTGGAGAAAAATATACTATTAGCAATTATAATTCAAATGTGCAAAAAGAATTAATTATTGGAGCTTTGCAGGCTGGATATCCGGTTGTTATATATGCTAATGGCAAGAGTATGTATACAAATACACAACATTATTTGGCTTTTATTGATATAGATATAAATGAGAATGAAACTAAGGTATATGTAGCTACTGGCTACAGTTTAGCAAAAGAGGGTTGGTACAATATTGATGAAGCCTTAAAAGGAGTTGAAGGGTGGTATGATATACACTAGAATGGAGAAGTATAAGGATGAAAAAAAATAAAAAATACTTATTAATTGCTATTATAATTACTGCAATATTTATAATGTTTTTAGTGACAATATTATTTCAACTAAATAGCAATTCCGTAAAAAATAATAAAAAAGATAATATAAATAGCAACATAAATAGTAGTACAGATAACAATCAAATAGATAATTCGTATACAGCATACTACTATGAAGATGTGAGCAAACAAAAAAGAGAATATGACTTATCTTTATACTATGTAAAGAACAGAACAGATTATTTCACAATTGAAAGTATAGTTAATAGATATATTAATCTAGTAAATGAAAAAAGTAATAACTTAAAATATATTCTATCTAAACAATATCTAAACAATTATAATATAAATGATAGCAATATTTTTGAAAAAAGTAACATACCAAGTCTGCAAAATAATAGCCAAATATATAAACTAATAATTAATAAAATGTTAACTACTCAAATTGATGAAAATAATAATATATTTATCGTAAGTGGAGTTTGTAGAATTACCGATTCAAACTTAAAATTTAATGTTGATGTTTTAATAGAAATAAATAGTAAAAATAATGCATACGCTATTTTTCCAAGACAATATGTTTTAGATAATAAATTCAACAACTTAAATAATAATAGTAAAATAGAAGGATTTACAAAAGAAGAAATTATAAAAAATGATTTTAACCAAATTGTATATTCTGTTTTAAATGATAGTGAAATGGCAACAGAATACTACAATAATTATAAAGAATTATTAGTTAATTATACAGATAGAGCTTATGAACTATTAGATAACGAATATAAAAGTAAAAAATTCGGAAGTAAAAATAATTTTATTAATTATATTGAAAATAACAAGACTATGTTCTCTTTAAGTGATATAGAAAAATATAAAGTAATAAAGAAAAACAATAAAATGTATTATATATGTATAGATAGTTTTGACAACAAATTAATATTCGAACAACAAGATGCAATAATGAAATATAGTGTATTTATGGATTCTTACACAGTTGCAATACCAGAGGAAAAAGAAGAATACTTAAAACTTGATGTAAACGGAAAAACACAATATATTCTAAGCAACATTATTTCAATGATTAATACAAAAGATTATGAAACAATATATAATAATTTAGATAATACATTTAAAGAAAATAATTTTAAAAGTATTAATGAATTAGAAAAATATATTAAGGAAAATTTTTACGAAATCAACTCGTTTGAGATAAACGATATTAATGATGATAATGAGGAATATAGAGCATTTGAATGCAAAATTATTAATATGAGAGATAAAACTGAAAATAAAACGGCAACAATTGTTATTAAACCAATTGAAGAAAATAGTTTTACAATGTCATTTAGTGTTGAGTAATAAAATTCTAGCATTTGGTAAACATATATTAAAGGAGAAAAATATATGTTTATACCAGATGCTATTTTTTTTGAACCTAAATCGTACGAATATGAGTTAGGAAAAAGGCTTTTAGATAGTTACAAAAAACAGAACATTCCAATGATAGAAATAGAAAACCATAATAATATAGAACAAATGAGAAAAAAACAAAATAGAGATTTTCCATATATGAAAAGGAATTTAATTATAGCAACAAGGAAAACGCATAAATATGTGCCAAATCATAAGGTTTCTGATTTTTTAGTGCCATATACATCTTCTGGATGCATAGCAATGTGTATGTATTGCTATTTAGTTTGTAATTATAACAAATGCGCATATTTAAGACTTTTTGTAAATAGAGAATATATGTTAGATAAAATAAAAAAAACTGCATCAAAAGCAGATGAAAATTTAGTATTTGAAATAGGAAGCAATAGTGACTTAATTTTAGAAAATACCATTACTGGAAATTTGGAATGGACAATAGAAAACTTTAAAAATCAAAGTAAAGGAATGCTTACATTCCCAACAAAATTTGATATGGTAGAACCAATTTTAGGATTAAATCATAATAAAAAAATAATAGTTAGAATGAGCGTAAATCCAGAAGAAATTATTACTAAAATAGAATTTGGAACATCAAAATTAAAAGGAAGAATAGAAGCAATAAATAAATTAGTTGATGCAGGATATATTGTAGGAATTTTAATTGCACCAATTATATTAGTTGATAATTGGAAAATTTTATATGATGATTTGTTAAAACAATTAAAAGAAATGCTATCAATAAAAGCAAAAAAACAAGTATTTTTTGAGCTAATATTTATGACCTATAGCTTTGTTCATAATGCAATAAATCATGAAGCATTTCCAAATGCAATTGAATTATATAATAAAGAAATTATGACAGGAAGAGGTAAGGGAAAATATGCATATAAACCACAAATAAAAGAAGAAGCCAAAAAATATATGGAAGAACTTATGCATAAATACTTTCCAAATAATGAAATTAAATATATAGTTTAAGATTTTGTTACTAGTTAATGATTTATATATTTAAATAAAAAAGCCTAAGGGTGGGGGCGAAAATAAATTCCACCAAAAGGGGTATGGCCCACTGCCTGAAATACAAATTCACAAAGAATATAAATCTCAAAGACGTAGGGGCAGGTCTTGTGCCTGCCCGAAAATTTTAAACTATTAATTCTTAACAAAACTTTAAATGAAGATTGACAGTTAGATGCAAATAATGTATTCTATAGTTAATCTTTTTTTCTTTAAAACTATTATTCTGTAGTTTTGAAATTCCAAGAACTGTATTGAAAACATAACAAAATATTGTTATAATAAAGGAGGTGATACAAATTGCCAATTATTCCTCAGTTTTATGGGATAATTATAAGCATGTATTTTATGGAATCTGATAAACATCATTTACCTCATTTACATGCAAGATATAATGAAAATAAAGCAACTTATGATTTTGATTCAAATAAAATTAATGGAGAAATGCCTTCAAAACAAGATAAATTAATTCAAGCATGGATTCAAATACATAAAGATGAATTGAATTCATTATGGATTTTAATGAGAGAAGATAATGAATATTTTAAAATAAAACCATTAGATTAAATTGATTAAGGGGGGAGATATATATGTGTTATATAACACCTGACATAATAGAAGTTAGAGCTTTAAAGGATTATTACATATATTTAAAATTTAAAACAGGGGAAGAAAAAGTATACAATATGAAAGATTGTATCAATAATATAAAATATTATAATAAGTTAAAAGAAAGAGAATATTTTGAAAATGTTAAACCAAGGGGCGACACAGTTGAATGGAAAAATGGAGAAGATGTGTGCCCAGAAACTTTATATTTTGAGAGTATACAGTATGAGGAATACAAAAAGATAAAATAATAAGAATATTATGCATCATAAACTCACCATTTACGAATACAATTTGTAAAGGTGAGTTTTGTGTTTAAAAAAATAATTAATATATGTATAATTTTTATGGTATGTTTAAGTTATATAAATGTAGTTTTTGCAGATGATGAAAGTGAAAATATAGATTTTAATGAAGTAAATAAGGTTATTGAGACTGCAGCTAAAGTAGAAGATTTACCTAAAATTAATTCCAGGTATGCTGTTGTTATTGACAAAAATAATAAAACAGTAATTTATGGGAAGAATGAAAATACAAAAACAAAGATGGCATCAACCACCAAAATAATGACATGCCTAGTTGTTCTTGAAAATGCAAATTTAAGAGATGTTGTTGAAACATCTGCTAAAGCAGCGGGAACAGGCGGATCGAAGTTAAAATTTAAAAAAGGTGACAAAATAAGTGTAAATGATTTATTATATGGATTAATGTTAAGGTCAGGAAATGATGCAGCAGTAGCACTTGCGGAGCACGTAGGTGGAAGCATAGAAGATTTTGCTACTCTTATGAATAAAAAAGCTGTAGAATTAGGGCTAAAAAACACGCACTTTGAAACACCACACGGATTAGATTCAGATAATCATTATACTACACCTTATGAACTTGCACTACTAACCACATATGCATTAGAAAATAATATCTTTAAAACAATTGTAGGAACTAAAAGTTGCAGTATTAATATAAATGGAATACCAAGAACAATATTTAATACCAATGAATTACTTGGAAATTTAAATGGTGTTTATGGAGTAAAAACAGGATTTACAAATGGTGCTGGTAGATGTTTAGTAACTGCAATAAAAAGAGAAAATTTAGATGCTATATGTGTAGTACTAGGTGCAGATACTAAAAAAGATAGAACAGCAGATAGTGTAAAACTTATAGAGTATACTTTTAAAAATTATGAAAGCAGCAATATATCCAGTAAAATTAATGAAGAGTTTGAAAAATGGAAAAGCATAAATGAAAAAAGAATAGTTATAAAAAAAGGAATAAAGCCAAGTACTAAAATTAAATTGGATGAATATAATATAAAAACATACCCAATAAAGAAAAATTCTGAAAATGATATAAAAATAGAAATAAATGGAAATTTAAATATAAATGCTCCTGTTAGGAAAAATACAAAAATTGGAGAACTAAAAGTTTTTTATGATGATAAGTGTATTTCTGAAATTGATATACTAACCAATGAAAACATAAGAGAAAAAACAGTTTTTGACTACATATATGAAATGATAAAAGATTATAATAAATATTTGAAAAGAGCAGTAGAAAATTAATTAAATATTGCCTGCTCCAAATACAAATTCACGAAGAACATAAATTTCAAAGATGTAGGGGCAGGTCTTGTGCCTGCCCGAAATATAAAATACGAAAAATCTAATTTATCTAAATAAATACTTAGTTAACACTTGACTAAATAAAAAAAATCTGCTATCATATTACTGTTACAAAAGCATATATTTATTAATGCAGGTATAGTTTAGTGGTAAAACATAACCTTGCCAAGGTTAAGTTACGGGTCCGATTCCCGTTACCTGCTCCATTTTTTTGTAAAAATATAATAAATGGCGAGTTAGCCAAGCGGTAAGGCACGAGTCTGCAAAACTCTGATTCATCGGTTCGATTCCGATACTCGCCTCCAACAAAAAGCAACCCTTTTGGGTTGCTTTTGCATTGGAGCGAATTAAAATGGAGGAATCGAAAAGGAGGAAAAGAAAATAGTCCGGTGGACTATTTTCCCGACGCGGCTCGCCGATTCCGATACTCGCCTCCAACAAAAAGCAACCCTTTTGTGTTGCTTTTGCATTGGAGCAAATTAAAATTTTTTAACTGTTTTTATTCGGAACGCTTACGTAAGTAAGCTTTTTACAGAGTTTTTTACATAATCTGTTGAAAAATAATTTAAAATGTTATATAATTGTAATATAGGGCTATATATAAATGTTTAAAGCTAGAAATCATATATCCGTAAAGAGTTATTTCGAGGTATATAAATGACTGCAAAATATGTTAAAAATAGCCTATTGACTTATTTTAAAAAAGTTATTAATATATAGTTATATAAATATAATTATTTTAGATAGAATATTATGTTTTTTAAGGTGGTAAGAATGAAAATTAAAAACAAATTAATTTTATTGGGAATTATTATGGGGGTAATTAGTTGTTTAGGATTAAATAAATTATATGCAGCTAATATTACCTCTGCTTTTAGTGATATTACTATAAATAGAGATAATTTAAATAAGGCCATTAAATCAAGTACTATAGAACAGAAATGGCTTGGAATATCTGAAAAAAGAGAAAGTGGAAATTCATACAAATGGAATGTAGATACAACAGGAAATGGAAAAAAAGTTTGGAAAATAGCAACATATCCATCTGGAGATATAGACCTTAGAAACTATGAAGATTTATATTATTGTTTAAATGCAAAAATGGGATTTGGACTAAATAATGGAGAAATGGCAGAAGGTAAAAAGGATGAATATACTACAAGCATTGATATGTTGGACACATTAAGTAAAGAAGTGATTTCAGGAAAATCTGAGGGTAAAATAGGAGAAAACTATAATAAAGTATTGTGGATATTAAGCAATGCTTATGTTCCAGGACAAACAACCCAAGAGGAAAAAGCACAACTTTTAAAAAATGCTTTGGAATATGTAAAAAGCGATAATACAAGGTTTGATAAATTATCAGGAATTTTACCAAATAGAATTGTAAACAGTGTTATAAGTGAAAATATGCTTGATTCTAAAGAAACAATCAACTTAACAGATGATGATATAGATGTTGTTCAACAAATGGCTATATGGTATTATACAAATAGTGATGATCCAGCATACCACCTTGAATCTGGAGTATTACCCAAAATCTATTTGAATGATGAACAACTAAGCAACCAAGGGGAAGATTATTATATTGAATATACTGGAAATATAAAATCAGGAAGAATAAGAGAATGGAAAATGAATGCATTATTTATGTATTTAATAGATAATGCAGATAAAGCAGAAGAAATACAAAATTTAACTCCAACAATATCATTAGATAACAAAGATGCTGTTATTGAAGAAACAAACAAAGGTTATATAGTTGGACCATTTAGATTTGAAGGAACAAACACAGAACTTATAAAATCACTTGAAACAACAGTATCACCAAGTTCATATACTTTGCTAGATAAAGATAAAAAGACTGTTTCAGAAAATGATTTTTCTAAAGTTATAGGAACAAGCTTTTATATACAAATATTAAAAGAAGATACAAAAGTGAAAATTAGTTTAAAAGCTAAATATGACAAGAAAACCCTAACATATTCAACAAATTTAAATGATTATAAAAACACTCAACCTGTTGTTTTGGTAAAAACTGAAGAAAAAGAACTATTGGCAGATACCAATAAAAATATTGATTTAATTTCAATAAATGTTGAAAAAAAATGGGAAGATGGTAATGATCAAGACGGAAAAAGACCAACAGAAATTAAAGTCCAATTATATAAAAACAATGAAAAATATGGAGAGAGCATTACTTTAAATAGTGATAATAATTGGAAATATACATGGGACAATTTATTAAAAGATTATGAATATACTGTAAAAGAATTAGATGAAAATAATATAAAAGTTGAGAACGGAAGCAAATATGACGAAAACTATACTGTAACATATATTGTGGAAGAAAATAATATAACAATAACAAATACATATGCCCCTGGAAAAGTAATTAAAATAGTTGAAAAGAAATGGAATGACGATAACGATTCGGCTAAACTAAGACCAACTCAAATAACAGTTCAATTATATGCAGATGATGAGGCATATGGAGAAAAAGTAGTATTAAATGAAAGCAATTCTTGGAAATATACATGGGATAATCTAGATGAGAAAAAAGATGAGAAAGACATAGTATATACAATAAAAGAATTAAAGGTAGATAATACAAAAGTTGAAGACGGAGAGGAATATGACGAAAACTATACTGCAAGCTATGAAGTTAATGATAATATTACTACAATAACTAATACACATATTGTTGATGAAAAGAAATTTGATTTAGCATTAAGAAAATTTATTACAGAAGTAAATGGTACAAAATACACAGATAGAGAACCAGTAGTAGATACAACTACAATAGCTACTAATGAAACAGCTACATACAAACATACTAAACAACCAATTGCAGTTCAAAAAGGAGATATAGTTACATACACAATTAGAATATATAATGAAGGTAAAATTGATGGATATGTAAATAAAATAACAGACCATTTACCTAAAAATTTAATACCAATTTTAAGAACTACAGTTGAAGATGTTGATAAATATGAAAAAGAAATTGAATTTAACGAAAACTGGTTGTGGGCAGGAGACGAAAGCATAATCCAAACTGAAATAACAAGTAAAGAAACAGAGTCAGCTTTACCAAATATAACAAAGACAGAAAACGAAACAGATGAGGAGACAGAACAAAAACAAAAAGAAGCAAGACTTTTAAAAGCTGCTTATAAAGAAGATGACACTATAAATACAGAGCTTGATTATATTGATGTAGAAGTTAAATGTTTAGTAACAGATGGAGCAATAAGAGGAGAATATTTAACTAATATAGCAGAAATTACAGATGCAGAAGACATAAATGGAATTCATGGAGATGGAACAGATTCAACACTTGCTAATGCTGAAATTTCTAATATAGAAAACTATAAAGATGATGAAGCTATAAAATCATCTAAAGATTCATACATAGCAGGTCAAGAAGATGATGATGACTTTGAAAAATTAATGGTTAAAGAATTTGACTTAGCATTAAGAAAATTTATTACAACAGTAAGCAATGCAAGTGGTGAAAATACTAAAAAATATAACAGAGAACCAGTTGTAGATGCATCTAAATTAGAAACAAAAGTTAATGAAAAACTTGTAACAACAGCAATTTATAAACATAGCAAAGAACCTGTAATAGTTGAAACAGGAGATATTGTAACATATACAATAAGAGTATATAACGAAGGAACTTTAAATGGATATGTTAATGAAATAACAGATAATATACCAGAAGGCTTAGAATTTTTACCAAATAGTTCAATAAATGTTTCTTATAAATGGAAGATGTTAGATGCTAATGGTGAGGAAACAACAGACTTAAGTAAAGCAAGTATAATAGTAACTAATTATCTATCTAAAGAAACAAGTAGCGAAAACGAGCTAAAAGCTGTATCTGAAAATGAAGACGGATTAAAAACTTTAGATTACAAAGATGTTCAAGTTCAGTTTAAAGTTATAGCTAAAGCAGAAAAACTTAAAGAAAATATAATAAAAAATGAAGCACAAATATCTGAAGACTCAGATAGAGATATAGATTCAACTCCAAGAAGAGATGAAAAATATAATTACGATAATGCAAATAATGAAGATGATATTGATTATGAACCAGTAAAATTACAATATTTTGATTTAGCTTTAAGAAAATTTATAACTAAAGTTAATGATACTGAATATAACAATAGATATCCAGAAGTAGTATTTGGAGATAATCTTAGTGTTACATATAAACAAACAAAAGATCCAGCTTTAGTTGAAACAAGTGATACAGTAATATATACAATAAGAGTATATAATGAAGGAGAGAAACCTGGTACTGCAACAGAAATTAAAGATAATATACCAGAGGGCTTAGAATTTTTACCTGATAATGAAGTAAACAAAGAATATAAATGGAAAATGCTAGATTCAGAAGGAAAAGAAACAACAGATATAGAAAAAGCAAAATATATTGTAACTGACGCATTATCAACAGAAATAATAGATGGTATAGTTGTAAATGGAGAAGAAAGAATTTTAAGTTATAAAGACGTAAAAGTAGCATTTAAAGTAACAGCTAAAAGCGATACTGATAAAATTATTATAAATACAGCAGAAATATCAAAAGATTCAGATGACGATATTGATTCAACTCCAGACAATAATGTCGAAAATGAAGATGATTTAGATAAAGAATATATTAAAGTTCAATACTTTGATTTATCACTAAAAAAATGGGTAACAGAAACAAGAGTTACATTTAATGGAAAAACAACTTCAACTAAAACAGGATTTAATGAAGACTCAAAAGAAATAGCAAAAGTTGATTTAGTTGCAAAGAATATGAAGAAAACTACAGTAAAATTTGTTTATAGCATAAAAGTTATAAATGAAGGAAAAATTCCAGGATATGCATATGAAATAAAAGACTATATTCCAAGTGGATTAGAATTTAAACAAGAAGATAATAAAGACTGGAAAGAATTGAAAAATGGTCAGGTTGTAACAGATAAATTAAAAGACACATTATTAAATCCAGGAGAGAGTGCAACAGTAGAAATAGTATTTACATGGAAAAACTCTACAACAAATGTTGGATTAAAAACAAACTATGCAGAAATAAGTAAAGATTCAGGAGACGATATAGATTCTGTGCCAGACAACTTTAATAAGGAGGAAGACGACATTGATGACGCACAAGTAATATTATCAATAAAAACAGCTGGACCAAAAACATATATATGGTTAACATTTATATCTGTAGCAATATTAGCAGCAGGTGTATGGTCAATTAAAAAATATATAATAGAGTAGTTTAGAACAAAAGTGACGGATTTTATATTCGTCATTTTTTTATATAGTAGGAAATTTCTTATTTCCTACTATATAAAAATAGCTAAACGCATGCCCTTTAAGATTTTCTCCTTACAGTCGAAAACTCAAATCGGGCGAGAACAAAGGGCGACTAAAGTCGCTTTGTTCTTCAACAATTTTAAAGCATAGGGGCAGGTTTGTGCTTGCCCAAAACAAAATTAGTTTACACTACAATTTTGAGCACTTTCTTTCAAAATTAAACCCTCCAGGACAAGGAGTAATCCGTATGCCTCAAAGGGCTGTCGGGCATTAATTTTTCAAAAAAGTCTCAAAATGTCTTGAAATTATATAAATTCTGTCAAAACATATATTAAAAAAATGTAGAGGCAGGTCTTGTGTCTGCCCAAAAAATTTTCTTATTTGTTACCTTTAAATATTGATAAATAGAGTAAATTAATATATAATAATACTGTTATTTATAAGGAGGCTTTTATTTATGAATGAAGAGAAAAAAGCAAAAATTAAAGATATAATAGAATGGATATATTGTATTATAATAGCAGTAGTATTAGCACTTTTAGTTAAATACTTTTTAGGAACCCCTACAATAGTAAAACAAACATCAATGGTTCCAACATTTCAACCTAGCAATAGATTAATTTTAAATAGATTATATAGAACACTTAAAACAACCCCACAAAGAGGCGATATAATTACATTTGAAGCACCAACTATAGCAAATTCTACAGGCGAAAAAGTTGATTTAGAAAACCCAGTTGCAAAATATACAAATAAAACTAATGGGTTAATTTCAAAATTCTTTTATAATGTTGTTGAAATTACAAAGAAAAGCTATATAAAAAGAGTAATTGGATTGCCAGGGGATCATGTTGAAATTAAAGATGGTAGTGTATATATAAATGGAGAAAAACTTGAGGAAGACTACTTAAGCAGTGATGTTAAAACAGAATCTGTAAATGGTGGGCAATATCTAGACATTATTGTTCCAGAAAAAACAGTTTTTGTTATGGGAGATAATAGACCAGATAGTATTGACTCAAGAAAATTTGGATGTATACCATATGAGAAAATTGAAGGAAAAATAGTACTAAGATTTTGGCCATTAAATAAATTTGGAACAGTAAAGTAAAAAAACATCAATGAGGTTTATATATGAAGTTTAAAGAGTTAATAGGCAATAATGAAATAAAAGTAAGTTTAATAAAAATATTAAATTCTAACAATATTTCACATAGTTATATGTTCATTGGAACAAAGGGAATTGGAAAAGAAAAATTTGCAAAAGAATTCGCAAAAGGTATTTTATGCCTTAACGATACTAATAAACCATGTGAAAGCTGTAAATCTTGTGTTTCTTTTTCCGATAATAATAATCCAGATTTTTATGAAATAGGACTAGCAGATGACGAAAACAGTATAAAAATTGATACAATAAGAGATATGCAAAAGAAAATTCAGGAATTGCCTATAATATCAAATAGAAAAGTTTATATCATAGATGATAGTGAATTTATGACTAAGGATGCTCAAAACTGTTTGCTTAAAACTCTGGAAGAGCCACCTAAATTTACAACTATAATACTTATTGTTTCTAATGAAAGTAAAATTTTAAATACAATAAAATCAAGGTGTTTAAAAATTTATTTTAAAGATATAAACGAAAGAGAATTAGAAGAATACATTAAACAAAATTTAATTACAGACAATTTTACAACTAATATGCTAAAAGCATGTCAAGGAAGTATTGGAAAAGCAACTAGTATATTTGAAAATAAAGACATGTATACAATTTTAGATGAGGTTTTTGGTAATATCGAAAAATATTCTTTAATAGATGTTATTCCAAAGTTAGAAGTGCTTTACAAAAATAAAGAACATATAAATGAAATGTTAGAATATATAAATGTTATATTTATAGAAAAAGCCAAAGAAGATTTTAAATATATTGATTTTATATCATGTGTAGAAAAAACAAAAAATAATTTAAATATGAATTGCAACTATGATATGAGTATAGACAAAATGTTATTTGAAATATGGAAATAATAAAACTTAAATTAGAGGAGGAGAATACTTGAATAAAGTTACAGTAATAGGAATTAAATTTAAAGAACTTGGTAAAATATATTTTTTTGATCCTAAAGGAGAAAAACTTAAAAAAGGCGATTTTGTTATAGTTGAGACAACAATAGGAGAAGAATACACGGAAGTTGTTGTTGCAAATAAAGAAATACCAGCAGAAAAATTAGTTGCACCTTTAAAGCCAATAATAAGAAAAGCAACATATAAAGACAAGAAACACAATGAAGAAAACAAGAAAAAAGAAAAAGAAGCATTTGCTATTGCTGAAAAATTGGCTGAAAAATACAAATTAGACATGAAAATAACAGAGGTTACATATACATTTGATAATAGTAAGTTATTATTTTATTTTACAGCAGATGGAAGAATAGATTTTAGAGATTTGGTAAAAGAACTTGCAAGTATATATAAAACAAGAATAGAATTAAGACAAATAGGAGTAAGAGACGAAGTTAGAAAAATCGGAGGAAATGGAATATGTGGTAGAGAGTTATGCTGTTGTTCTTTTCTAGAGAATTTTGATGCTGTATCTATTAAAATGGCAAAAGAACAAAATATAGCTTTAGCATCTTCTAAAATATCAGGAAATTGTGGAAGACTTATGTGTTGCTTAAGATATGAACACGAAGTATATGATGAAAAATTAAAACGTTTACCTAAAGTTGGTGCAATAGTAAATACAGCAGATGGAAAAGGAACTGTTGACGGAATTGAAACTCTTAAGGAAAAAATAAAAGTTAAATTTAAAGATGGAGATGGCTTCTTCTATAAAAAGTATGATGCAAAAGACATAAAAGTTTTAAAAGATGTAGTTGAACAAGAAGAGGAAGTTAATGAAGAAGAAGAACTTAAAAAAATAGAACAAGACTAAAAAAACCAGTATTTGCAATGTAAAAAAGCAAATGCAGTGATATATCTTCTAAACATAGAAAGGATGGTGAAAAAAATGGCATACAAAATTACAGATGCTTGTATATCATGTGGAGCATGCGCAGGAGCATGCCCAGTAGAATGTATAAAGCAAGGAGATAGCAAATATGAAATAAACCAAGAAACATGTATATCATGTGGAACATGTGCAGGAGTTTGCCCAGTAGATGCGCCAGTAGAAGAATAATTCTTAATATTTTGTGTAAAAGAAAAGGAGATAATTTTTTAATTACCTCCTTTTAACAAATTTACTGAAAATTTCAATATTATTTTTATTTATTTGTCATTTCTTCTAAATCTAGAAGTTCTTGCCATCTTGTATCAACTTCTTTTTGGAATTCTTCTATCATCCATTCATTTCCTGGTTTAAACATATGTTTAAATCTTTTTTGAGGTTTTAAAAATTCTTCTACAGGAAGCTTTTTAGCTGGCTTATATGTTATGTGGTATTTTCCATCAATAACTTCATATAATGGCCAATAGCAAGTTTCAACAGCTAATTTATTTAGCTTCATTAAATCATCTGTAGAATATCCCCATCCTCTTGGGCAAGGAGCAAGTACATTTAAGAAACAAGCACCTTTTGTGTATATAGCTTTTTCAGATTTTTCATATAAATCTTTAAAATTGCCATATGCAGCAGTTTGAGCAACATATGGTAAATGATGTCCTACCATAACTTTTGCCAAGTCTTTTCTAATTTGCATTTTTCCAGGAATTACACTACCAGCAGGTGATGTTGTTGTGTCTGCAAATTTTGGAGTTGCAGAAGAACGTTGAATACCAGTATTCATGTATGCACCATTATCGTAACATACATATACCATATCATGTCCTCTTTCCATTGCACCAGACAAACTTTGTAGACCTATATCATATGTTCCTCCATCTCCACCAAATGCAATAAATTTTGTATTTTCATCTTGTGGTAATTTTCCTTGTTTTTTCATAGATACATATGCAGCTTCTGCACCAGATAATGTTGCACCAGCGCATTCAAATGCAGTATGTATAAAAGAATCAGTCCAAGCTGTGTATGGATATATAAATGTAGAAACTTCCATACAACCTGTAGCATTACAAATTACTGCATGATCTTCAGGTTTTAATGCTCTTAATACCATTCTTCCAACAACTGGAGCTCCACAACCAGCACACATTCTATGACCAGCTGTAAATCTAGAAGGTTTATTTGCTATAACTTCTTTTAAATTATATCCCATTTATTTTTCCTCCCTTCTAAGTCCTAAATATCTATATGGATTATCAATTTTACCATTATTTTTAACAATTTCTTGTAAATCTGTAAATACTTCTTCAATGTCACTTGATTTTGTATCTCTACCACCAATACCATAAACATAGTTTACAACTGGTACGTCTTTTTTATTTACATATAAGCTAGATACAATATCTTCAAATAATGCACCACCAATAGCATTTAATGAATCTGCTTTATCTAAAACAGCAACAGCTTTAACATGTTCTAAAGCCTTTGCAACTTCTTCACCAGGGAAAGGTCTATAAACTCTTATTTTTAATAAACCTGCTTTAATTCCTTTTTCTCTTAATTTATTTACAACAAATTTAGTAGTTCCAGCTGTAGAGTTCATACAAACTATTGCAATTTCAGCGTCTTCCATATTGTATTCTTCAAATAAAGAGTAATGTCTACCAGTCATTTTTTCGAAGTCTTTTGAAACATCTAAAATAACTTTTTTTGCATTTCTCATTGCTTCTGCTTGTTGGAATTTATGCTCAAATAAGTAAGCTTGTAAATCTAAAGGCCCAACAGCAATAGGTTCTTTACTATTTAATAAATAATGTTCTGGATGATACTCTCCAACAAATTCTTTAACTTTATCATCTTCTATAAGTTCAATATTTTCTATTGAATGAGATGTTATAAATCCATCTTGACATACCATTAAAGGTAATTGTACATCTTTGTGCTCTGCAATTCTATGAGCCATTATTGTATTATCATAAGCTTCCTGGTTATTCTCACTAAACAACATTACCCATCCAGCGTCTCTAACTCCCATTGCATCTGAATGGTCATTATGTATATTTAAAGGTCCAGATACGGCTCTATTTACTAAAGATAAAACAATAGGTAAACGTAAGCTAGATGCTATATAAATCATTTCCCACATTAAAGATAAACCATTTGCAGAAGTTGCAGTCATAGCTCTTGCTCCTGCGGCCTCAGCACCTATACAAGCACTCATTGCACTGTGCTCACTTTCTACTGCAACAAATTCTGTATCAACTTGACCATTACTAACAAAAGTTGAAAAGTATTGAGGTATTTCAGTAGATGGAGTAATAGGGAAAGCAGCAACAACATCTGGGTTTATTTGCTTCATAGCTGTAGCAACAGCTTCATTTCCACTTAAACGTTCTCTAATTGACATATTTTTTTCATTCCTTTCTATTTATAAACATTTAGATGCCCTAAGATGTTATTCCATTGTAATTGCACCAAATGGACATACTTTAGCACAAACTCCGCATCCTTTGCAATAATCATAATTAAAATCTTCTCTTTTTTGTTCTTTATTTACTGGTATTGCATCATCTGGACAAACTGGAAAACATAAACCACATTGTTTACATTTTTCACTTAAGAATATAGGTTTTGAAGAACGCCAATCTCCAGTTTTAAAGTTTCTTGCATTTCCAGCTTCATATATATTTCCACCAATTGTTAAATCATTAACAGGTGTACTTGGTGTTATTTCCATAAAACTTAACCTCCAATTTTTAATTTAACTTTTAAAAGTTATACTTGTTTAACAGCTTTTAAAGCTAGTTCTAAGGCTTTCATGTTACCATCAATTACCTCAGGTTTTTTTGCAAATTTGTGTTTAAAAGATGATTTCATATCTTCTAAAAGCTCATCATCTGTCATTACACCAGAAACTTTAACAATTGCTGCAAGCATAGGAGTATTAGGAAAATATTTACCTAAAGCTTCTATTGATATTGAACGTGCATCAACTGTAAAAATTTTACCTGAGTAATTATTTAATTTTGCTTTGATTTCTTCTGCATCTTTTGTTGTGTTTATAACTATTGCACCTGATTCCTTTAAACCAGATGTAACGTCAACACAATCTAATAGTGAATCATCAACTACTACTACATAGTCTGGTTCATAGATATTAGAGTGAATAGTTATTGGCTTGTTACTAATACGGTTATATGCTGTAATTGGAGCACCCATTCTCTCTGGACCATATTCAGGAAAACCTTGAATATATTTACCAGTATTAAATGCTGCGTCAGCTAATAATAGTGAAGCTGTTTTTGCACCTTGACCGCCTCTTCCATGCCATCTAATTTCAATTAAATCCTTCACGAAGATTCCTCCTTTTTAATAAAAATCAACACTTACAGTATATAATTAAACCCCAAATAAGTCAATTAAAATAAGTAAGAAATATTAATTTGCCAAGATATTGTAACAAAGTTTTTTTGTTTGAAAAAAAGCAGGCACAATACCTGCTCTCGAAAAAAATATACAATTCTTTATGCTAAATACTGTATTCTTCTTAGACATAAAAACAAAATGATCAAACAACTTTTGTTTCTTCTTTTAGTATTTTGCATATGCTATTGTAAGCCTTTTTAAAATCAGAGTTGCCTATAGTTTTTACATATTTAACATCAATAGAGCCATTTACGTCTATATTAACATATAGGTATTCTTCACCATGCAGTAAAAGACTTTTATTTGTTTGTTCTTCTATTTCATATTTAAGACTAAATGTATAGCATTTTATTGTATCTTTAGGATAGTCTTTTAGTTTGTTAAAAAAACTTTCTTTATCATCCATTGTTCTACTTAAGCTATCTTTAAAGTTCTTAATCCTATACCATGAGCAACTATAATTTTTTATAAATTTAAGTACATTTGAATTTTTATTTAAATCATTTTGAACATTTTCCATTATATCTATTATTCTTTCTAACAAATCATTGCTAACAGTTAATGTACTTGAAAAATTATTAATTTTTTCTTTATCTATATTGTGCTTATCTAATTCTTTGGGTCTTGGTATTTTCTTAGGAGGATTACTTACTAAAGATTTTGCTCTAAAATTAATATTATTTTTTAATAAGTAGTCTGTTACATATTCTTCTGTATCAAAATTAATTGTATTTAGTCCATTTATGAAATCTTGAAATGAATATGCAAGCACCGTCATTTTATATTCATCTTTACCGTAATTTATAATTTGTCCTACTGTCCCTTCTTTACCAGGGTTATAGTCAATACCAATATAATTTCCGCCATAATCTGATATAAAAGGAACTCTCTCTTTAGTGTAGCTTTTCTTTATTATTGTATCAGTTGGTATTACATCTAAACTTTCGTCATCTTCTTCGTTGACTTCATTGTCATGTTCAGACAAAACTTCAGACATAATTTTATTTAAAGGCATAAAATCAGTAGTTTTAATTTTTAAATTATTATTTAGATAAAATGTTTTAAATTCTTTTGGCAACTCGTATCCAATAATTTTTTCTAATTTCTTAAATTGCATTGACTCAGATGTATCTTTATTTTCTTGATTTATGATATTTCTTTCGTTTTGATTTAGGGCATCAGTTTCAATTCGATTTATTATGTTTCTTTCATACTGACTTGCTGTACATTTTTTATCTTGATTTATAGTATTTTTTTTATTTTTATTTATGGTATCTTGTTTATATTGATTATATTCTTTAATTGATTTTCTTAAACAAAATAGTTGAAATCCAATTATTAGAAATTCAATTACATTAATTATTAAATTTGATGGATAGGTTATACTTAATCTCCAATCATTAGGGTCATATGTATTATAATATAGTATAAATGTATCATCTTCATTAAATCTTGGTTTAATACTTTCTGCTTCATATTTGGCCTTGGTTATACTGCTGTCATATACACTATTTTCTTCCGAAAAGTGGCCGTTATATATATCACCTCTAACATAATAATTAAAGTAATAGGTAAATTTTGTTTTATATCTATATTCATCGGTATCTCTGTTATAGCTATCTTCGTAAATATCTTTAGCAACATGCTCAATTAAAGCCTTAGTTTCTTTGCAATGCTTCGAAAAATCTATTTTATCTATTCTAGAATCAATTGCACAACATAGATAACAAAGAAGAATAAGCTCTATAAATGAAAGAATTAAATTTAGAGCAAATTTTTTACTTTTTTTATGATATTTTTTCATGTCCCTACCCTCATATTTAACTCCACTCGTAATAATTATTGTAGTTAGTATAAGCATTAGAAAAATAAACAAAATAATTGCAATTATGTAAAAAGCCATTAAATTATTTTTTAAAATATTATTTTTTTCTAATAATGCTATAGTCAATATACTGAAAACAAATAATGTTTGCATTATTTGAACTTTGAACATGTTTTTTTCCATATTAATCACCTTTCCTAAATGATTTTACAACATTTATAAAATTTAAAAATTATTTGCTAAATGTGTAATGACTTAAATCCACAAGCCAATTGCTTAACTGATTTCGAACTAACTATAATATATAATTCGATATTATTTAGTATAGTTATAATATACCAAAATTTTAAAAATTTCTATAAGTTTTAAAAATTTTTTATGGTATGGTTTAAGAGTAAAAAAATTATACTTTTGAGTTCACTATTTTAACTGTTAATTTCTAAATTGCATAAATTTTCTTGAAAATAGCAGAAATTTATTGTATAATAAACAATAGATTTTTTAATTAGGAGAAGATTTATGTTTGATAAGTTAGAAGCAGTAGAGAAAAGATATGAAGAATTAACTAAAATGATTGCAGACCCAGAATTAATTTCAAACCAAACTGAATGGCAGAAAGCAATAAAAGAACATGCAAGTATAGAGGATGTAGTTGTAAAGTTTAGAGAATACAAAAAGGTAAAAAAATCAATGGAAGAAGCAGAAGAATTAATGCAAGACCCAGATATGAAAGATCTTGCAGAGGAAGAATACTATTCTTCTAAAGAACAATTACCCAAAATTGAAGAAGAATTAAAATTATTGTTAATACCTAAAGATCCAGATGATGATAGAAATATAATATGTGAAATAAGAGGAGGAGCCGGAGGAGAAGAAGCAGCTCTTTTTGCAGGAACATTATTTAGGATGTATTCAATGTATGCTGAAAGAAAACATTGGAAATTAGAAATTTTAAATGAAAATGAAACAGAACTTGGTGGGTATAAAGAAATATCATTTATGATTACTGGCAAAGGTGTATATAGTAGATTAAAATTTGAAAGTGGTGTTCACAGAGTACAAAGAGTGCCAGATACAGAAAGTAGTGGTAGAATTCATACTTCAACAGCAACAGTAGCTGTATTACCGGTTGTAGAAGATGTTGAAATAGATATTAATCCAGCAGACATAAAAATGGAAGTATTTAGATCTTCCGGAGCAGGTGGACAACACATAAATAAAACATCATCAGCTGTTAGATTAATACATGTGCCTACAGGAATGGTTGCTGAATGCCAAACAGAAAGATCACAATTGCAAAATAGAGAATATGCAATGAGACTATTAAAATCAAGGTTATATGAGCAGGAAAAGGCAAAACAAGATGCTGAACTTGCAAATGCTAGAAAATCACAAGTTGGAAGTGGAGATAGAAGCGAAAAAATAAGAACATATAACTATCCACAAGGAAGAATAACAGACCACAGAATAGGAATGAGCATATTCCAGTTTGAAAACTTTTTAAATGGAGATTTAGATGAATTAATAGATTCATTAATAGCAGCAGACAGAGCTGAAAAACTAAAAGGTGATGAAGAATAACAATACAAAAAGTCAATAATATTTTAAACAAATGTTTGAAGTATTATTGACTTAATTTTTTTTATAATATATAATTCCATATGTTAAAATTGTAAAAAAAGAGGTAACAAATGAGTAATATTTTAGAAGGACTAAATAATAAACAATATGAGGCTGTAATAAATACAGATGGTCCATGCTTGGTAATTGCAGGAGCTGGAAGCGGAAAAACAAAGGTACTAACACATAAAATAGCATATTTATTACAAGAAAAAGACATAAAACCATGGAACATACTAGCAATAACATTTACTAATAAAGCAGCAAACGAAATGAAAACAAGAGTTGAAAACTTAGTTGGTAATGCTGCAAATGATATGTGGATAGGAACATTCCATTCAATTTGTGTAAAAATTCTAAGAAGGTTTATAGATAAAATTGGATATGATACAAGTTTTATAATATTTGATACATCAGATCAAAGAACTTTAGTAAAAGAGTGTTTAAAATCGCTAGATTTAGATGAAAAAATGTTTTCAGATAGATCAGTTCTTTCAGAAATTTCAAATGCAAAAAATGATATGTTAGAGCCAATTCAATATATGGCAAGAGTAAATGGAGACTTTAGAAAAGAAAAAATTGCTGGTGTATATGCTTTATATCAACAAAGATTAAAAGAAAATAATGCAGTTGATTTTGATGATATTATAAATCTAACAATAAAAATATTAATGGAAAATCCAGATGTGTTAGCATATTATAACGATAAATTTAAATATGTTTTAGTTGATGAATATCAAGATACAAATAAATCACAATTTACATTAGTTACGATGCTTGCTTCAAAATATGGAAATATAACAGCCGTGGGTGATTCAGACCAGAGTATTTATGGTTTTCGCGGGGCTGATATAAGCAATATTCTAAACTTCGAAAAAGATTTCCCAGGAACTAAAATTATCAAACTTGAACAAAATTACAGATGTACAGGAAATATTTTAAAAGCTGCAAATTCTGTAATAAAAAATAATGAGGTAAAATATAAAAAAGAATTATGGACTGAAAACGATATAGGTGAGCTTCCAAATGTATTTTGTGGAGACAATGAATACGATGAGGCTTCATATGTAATAGAACAAATAAATAGATTAAGAAGAGAAGAATATTTTAAATATTCAGATTTTACAGTGCTATATAGAATGAATGCACAATCAAGAGCAATAGAAGATATTTTAAGGAGAGAAGATATACCATATAAAATTATAGGTGGACTTAAATTCTATGAAAGAAAAGAAATAAAAGACGCTATTGCATATTTAAGATTAATATTTAATCCATCAGATAACTTAAGCTTAAAAAGAATAATAAATGAGCCTAAACGAGGTGTTGGAAAAACAAGTTTGGATAATGTCGCTAAAATAGCAGAAGACAGTAATGTATCTATGTATGAAGTTATAAAAAATGCAGCAGATTATGGACTAAATAGAGTATTTGTAAATACAAGAGAATTTGTAGAACAAATTGAGTATTTAATAAGTAAAAAAGAAGAATTAAAAATATCAGAATTAATAAAAGAAACCTTAAATAAAACAGGTTATACAAAAGCTCTAGAAAACGAAAATACAGTAGAAGCAGAAAGTAGAATACAAAACTTAGAAGAATTATTAACTGTTGCAATTGAGTTTGAGGAAGAAAGTGCAGAAAATTCATTAGGAGAATTTTTAGAAGGAATAACCCTATCAAGCGACATTGATGGAATGGAAGAAAGCGATGATATGGTTACTTTAATGACATTGCATAGTGCAAAAGGATTAGAGTTTCCAGTTGTTTTCTTGGTTGGAATGGAAGAAGGAATTTTCCCAGGTTATAAATCAATAGGAGAACCTAAAGAATTAGAAGAGGAAAGAAGACTTTGCTATGTTGGAATAACAAGAGCTAAACAATATTTGTTTTTAACATGTGCAAAACAAAGGACAATATTTGGATCAACAACTTATAATAGTCCGTCTAGATTTTTAAATGAAATACCACAAGAATACCTAAAAGGATATAAGGAAGCATTTGAAAAAGAAACATCTAACAGTTCATATACTAAATCATATGATTGGGAATATGGAAAATCTTCAAAAGTTAGAACATATAAAATAGATAATACAAGCATAAAAACTTCTACAAATAATAAGACAAGTTTTGCATTTAAAACTCCAGAAAGTTTCTTAGCAAATTTAAATAAAAAAGAGGAAACTTCAGTAGACTTATCAAAATATAAAGCAGGAGCACGAGTATTTCATAAAAAATTTGGAGAAGGAACAATAAACTATGTTGAGCAAGAGGGAGAAGACTTAAAAGTAGATATTAATTTTGATAAAGTTGGGCATAAAAGATTAATGGCTAAATTTGCAGGGCTAGAAATTATATAATAAAAAATATTAAGATAAACAAGGGGACCATATTGAAATCTAACTCTTGTTTATTTTTTTATATAATAGGAAAGTATTACTTTCTTATTTGTTCAAGTATTAGAAAATATAAAATTCTCTAATTCTTTTTCAATTTATAAAAAAACAAATAAGTACTTAAGTCGCCTTGTTCCATTGACATTTAGGCTCGAAAATTATATAATATTAGTAGTTTTTAGAACATTAAGGAGAAGGATTTTATGAGCAAAAAAGCTAAGAAAATATTGTTAATTATTTTTTTGATTTTAATTTTAATAGTAGTTGGTCTTATAATTTATAATAAAGTAAAAAAAGCATATAAAATAGAAGTAGTTTTTCAAGAGAAATATTTACTATTATTAAGTGAAAATAAAATTGGGGTTATAGATAACAAGGGAAATATAGTAATTGAACCACAATATTATTCTATCCATATTCCTAATCCATCAAAGCCACTATTTATATGTTATTATGATTATAATGAAAATACTAAATCATATAGAACAAAAGTTGTAAATGAAAATGGAACAGAATTATTTACAAAATATAATAAAGTTGAGACTATAAACTTAAATGAAATAGAAACTAGTATGCCATACGAAAAAAATGTACTAAAATATGAAGAAAAAGGAAAGTATGGACTTATAGATTTAAAAGGAAATATTGTAACAAAAGCTGAGTATGACTCAATAGACGGATTAAGCAATAAAGAAGGAGAACTTTTAATATCTAAAAATGGAAAGTTTGGAGTAATAAATACCAGTGGAGCAGAATTAATAAAACCTGAATATGATTTTATTTCTGGTGATGAATATTATACAGATGACAAAAAATATGCACTATCTGGTTATGTTTTAGGAATTAAAACACAAGATGGATATAGATATGGATACATGAATTATAAAGGAAAAATATTATTAGAACCAGAATATAACGAGATAACAAGGCTAGGGGGAATAGGATCAGAAGATACAGATAAGGACATAATTTTACTAGCCAAAAAAGATGGACAATATGGACTTATAAAAAATAAAAAGGTACTTATTGATTTTAGATATCAGTCAATAGATTATAGTGGGGTTAATAATTTATTTATAGTTACAAGAAGTTCTAAATTAGGTGTATTTAACTCATCTGGAAAGAGAATAATGGCAGTTAAATATGATGAAATAAAAGTTCATGACCATTATATATACACAAAATTAAAAGATGAAGAGGCATATTTTAATTTGCTAGGAAACAGAATAAATAAAACAACAATAGAAGAAGATGACGAAGATGAAGAAACTAGTAAAAAAGTAGATAATTCTGGTAAAAAATTAATAGCAGATAAAAAAGATGATAAATGGGGATTTGTAAATCAGAATGGAGATGTTATTGTAGACTATAAATATGATGATGTTACAAAATTGAATAGTAATGGATTTGCCGGAATAAAACTTGATGGAAAATGGGGCTCAATAAATGAAAATGGAAAGGTTGTAATAGAGCCAACATATAATTTGGATAATTTTTACGAAATAGATTTTATAGGAAAGTATTATAAAGTTGTTTATGATTATAAAACAGTTTACTATTCTGATAATAAATAATTTGGAGATGAAAAGATGATTAAATTAAGTAATGAAATAATTAAAATGGCTACAGAGGTTGAAGAAGAAATAAAAGAAGAGATAAAAAAAGTTGATGAAAATGCTATGTACAATAGCTTAAAAGTTTTAAATGCATTCCAAAACAATAAAATTTCAGATGTACACTTTGGAAGTACAACTGGATACGGATATGGAGATATAGGAAGAGATACTATAGAAGCTGTATTCTCAGAAGTTTTGGGGGCAGAAGATAGTTTAGTTAGAAGCCAGTTTATATCTGGAACACATGCTTTAACAGTTGCATTATTTGCTTTTTTAAGACCAGGAGATACAATGTTAAGTATTTGTGGAAAACCGTACGACACATTAGATGAAATAATAGGAATAAAAGAAAATGAGAGCTCATTAAAATCTTATAAAATAAATTATGAACAAATTGATTTAATAGACAATGATTTTGATTATGATAAAATTGAAGAAAGAGTTAAAAAGGGAAATATAAAATTAATAGAAATACAAAGATCAAAAGGTTATTCAACCAGGGAAAGCTTATGCCTAGATAAAGTTGAAAAAGTAATAAAGCTAATTAAAAGCATAAATAAAGAAATAATAATAATGATAGATAATTGCTATTGCGAATTTGTTGAAACTAAAACACCACTAGAAATTGGAGCAGACGTAATTGTTGGATCTTTAATAAAAAACCTTGGTGGTGGAATTGCACCAAATGGAGCATATATTGCAGGAAGAAAAGACTTAGTTGATCTTGCAGCTCAAAGATTAACAGCTCCAGGACAGGGAAAAGAAGTTGGACCAACTCTTGGAATTAACAAAAGCATTTTACAAGGATTATATATGGCACCTAGTGTAGTTGCAAGTAGCATAAAAACAGCTATATTTGCAAGTTGTATGTTAGAAAAATTAGAATATAAAGTATCTCCAAGATATAATGATAAAAGAGCAGATATTGTTCAAAACATAGAATTTGGAGATGCAGATAAACTAATAAAATATTGTCAAGGAATACAAATGGGATCAGCAATAGATTCAAATTCAATACCAGAACCATGGGATATGCCAGGATATACAGATAAAGTAATAATGGCTAGTGGAAGTTTTACACAGGGTTCTTCAATAGAAATAAGTTGCGATGGACCAATAAGACCACCATATATTGCATACATGCAGGGTGGACTAACATATGAGTATGGAAAACTTGCAGTATTACAAGCAATTACTAATATGGAATAAAAATGTCTTAGAAAAGAGGATTAAATGAAAATAGTAATTATTGGCGGGGGACCTGCAGGTATAATGGCTGCAATATCAGCCAAAGAAAATCATCCAGAAGATGAAGTTGTAATATTAGAAAAAAATAATACTCTAGGAAGAAAACTATTAATTACAGGAAAAGGAAGATGCAATATAACTAGTAGTTTGAACATAGATGAATTTATAAAAAACATACCAGGTAATGGTATGTTTATGTTTAGTGCATTCAAAAATTATACTAATACAGATATAATAAAACTTTTACAAAAAAATGGAGTAGAAACAAAAGAGGAAAGAGGAAATAGGGTATTTCCTCTTTCTGATAAATCAAGAGATGTACTTGAGGCACTAGAAAGAGAATTAAAAAGATTAAATATAATAATAAAACTAAATTGTGAAGTAAAAAAAATAAACAAAATTGAAAATATGTTTTTTGTAGACACAAACATAGATCAAATAAAAGCAGATAAACTTATAATTGCAACAGGTGGAAAATCATATCCTTTAACAGGATCAACAGGTGATGGATATTTATTTGCTAAATGGTTTGGACATACAATAACAGACATTAAACCATCGCTTGTTCCTCTAGAAATAAGAGAAAACAATGAATGTAAAAATATGCAAGGATTAAGCTTAAGAAATGTATCTATAAAAATTAAAGATATAGAAAACAATAAACAAATATATGAAGATTTTGGGGAAATGTTATTTACACATTTTGGAATATCAGGACCAATAATATTAAGTAGTTCTGCACATTTAATAAGATATAAGAATATAGAAAGCTTATTAAAAAATGGAAAAATAAAAATATACATAGATTTAAAACCGGCATTATCAGTAGAACAATTGAATTTAAGAATATTAAGAGACTTTGAAAAAGAAAAGAACAAAGAATTTAGAAATTCATTATTTGAATTATTACCACGAAAAATTATAGATTATATTATTTCACAATCAAAAATAAATCCATGTAAAAAAGTAAATGAAATAACAAAACAAGAAAGACTAGAGTTAGTAAAACAAATAAAACAAGTGGAATTTACAATAAAAGGAACTAGACCAATAGAAGAAGGAATAATAACTTCAGGAGGAATAAATATAAAAGAAATAAATCCTTCAACAATGGAATCAAAATTAGTAAAAGGGTTATACTTTGCAGGAGAAGTAATAGATGTAGATGCATACACAGGTGGATTTAACTTACAAATTGCATACTCAACAGGTTATACAGCAGGAAAATAAAAAATAGAAAATAAGGATAATATGGGAGAATTATTAAATGTTTAAAGCAATAAAAGAGAATGTTTCTGCTGAAATTGTAGAAAAAAAGTCAAAGTTCATTGCAAATATATTTTATGTAGAAACAAGAGAAGAAGCGGAAAATGTAATAAAAGATATTAATAAGAAATACCATGATGCTAGACACAACTGTTATGCATATAGAATTATTGAAAACGGACAAACTGTTCAAAAGGCAAGTGATGATGGAGAACCGTCTGGAACAGCAGGTGCACCAATGTTAAATATTATTTTAAAAAAGAATCTAAATAACATTTTAGTAGTAGTAACTAGATATTTTGGGGGAATTTTACTTGGAACAGGTGGGTTAGTTAAAGCATATTCTTCAGCAGTAACCAAAGCTCTAGAAAATGCAAGTATTGTAGATAAATGTGAAGCAAAAATGTATTTAATTGAAATACCATATGCAGATTTAAGCAAAATAAAATATATTGCAGATAAAAATGATATAAAAATATTAAAAGAAGAATTTTCTACAAATATTTATTTAGAAATTGCGATAAAAGATGATAAAAATATAGATAAAATTTTAGAAAAAGAAATAAATGTAAATAAAAAAGAATTTTTAAAAGAAATATATGTGTGAAAAATGGCTTGCTTTCAATTACTTCCTAAATAATTTGAAAAAATTTCCAAAAAACTATTGCATTATATTATAAAACATAATATAATACAGAAATGTAAAATATTTACAATTTTTTATAATTTTAGGGAGGAAATAAAGTGAAAGACAAAATTACAATTTTATTAGCAGATGACAATCCGGATTTTATCAATACTGTATCTGGGTACATTGAAGAAGATAACGAATTTGAAATAATTGCAATTGCAAGAGATGGAAAGGAAGCTGTTCAAATGATTTTGAACACAGAGCCAGATGTAGTACTACTTGACGTAATAATGCCACACTTAGATGGAATAGGTGTGCTAGAAAAAATTAAAGAAGCAAAGATGAAGAAAAATCCACTTTGTATAATGCTATCAGCTGTTGGACAAGACAAAATAACACAAAGGGCTTTAGAGTTGGGAGCTGAATATTACGCAATTAAGCCATTTGATATACTTTTATTATTAAAGAGAATAAAAGAAATAAAATTATACGAACCAGCACAAGTAAAAAATAGTAATTTTAATAATTATAATATAAATGGAAATATAAACAATTATTCAAATAGAGAAATAAAAGTACCATACATAGAAATTTCACCAGAAAAGAAAAAAGACGAAGAAAACCTAGAAGCATTAGTAACTAATGTAATTCATGAAGTTGGAGTACCAGCACATATTAAAGGTTATCAATATCTAAGAGAAGCAATAATGATGGTTGTAAACAATATTGATATAATAAATCAAATCACAAAGCAATTGTATCCAGACATAGCAGTAAAATATCATACAACACCAAGTAGAGTTGAAAGAGCAATCCGTCATGCAATAGAAGTAGCGTGGGCAAGAGGACAAGCTGAAACAGTAGAAAACATATTTGGGTATACAATATCAGCAGCAAAAGGAAAGCCTACAAATTCTGAGTTCATTGCGATGATAGCTGATAAATTAAGACTAGAACTAAAAACAGCATAAAAAGTAATATAATTATACAAAACAACTGTTAGATATCACTTTTCTAACAGTTGTTTTATAATATACTATAATCGCTATTGCCTTTAAGATTTTCTCATTACATTCGAAAATTTAAATTGGCGAAAACACGCTTGTTCTTTAAAATCTGTTTTTAAGTATAAAAATCCATAATATAATCATTAAAACACTTGCAATAATTGATATAATAGTCCAGTTTTTTTCTGTTCTATTATTTTTATCAGCTAATTGTATAATTCCATATATAAGACCTAAAATACTAAATATAGCTAATGGATTTATTATTAATGAAATACCTGTAAAAATTAAAGCAAGATTAGTCTGATGTGGTTGATTTTCATCAATAGTAGAATTTACTATTGGAGTACATTCATTGAATTTTTTTGGATTGTTTGTATTGTTTTTTCCTAAATTTAAATGTACATTTTTATTATTCGAACGCACATATTGTTTATATAGTTTAATTGATATTGCTATAATTCCAAGAATAAAATATATTATCAATATTAAATTGATATATTCAATAGTAAATAAAATAACCTTAAAATAAGGCATGAATGTTTTAAAAAATAATTTTATAAATTTAATTGATAATATAAAAATTATTGAATCTAAATTCATTGCAAAATTCTCCTTTTAATTGCATATTGTTAGTTAATTTTAAATATAACTTTTTCGCTTGTCCAAACATTTAATTCGTATTCAAGTGTAATTTCTGTAGCGTTTTTTGGCACTTCAAAGTATACATTACCTTTTGTTTTCTTACCTGTTGATAATGAAGATGAATTTAAAGCATTATCATCTACAGAATAAAAAGCATCACAATCATATCCATCAGCATAGCAGTTAAAATGATAGCTAGCTATGTATTTATCATTTGGTGATAGGTTTTCAAATTCAAAAGATGCTTGTATTACTTTGTAACCATCTTTTATATTTGCATATTTACTATAATTTTTAAAATTATCATTCTTTGACACAAATTTTATAGCTAAAGACCTGTCTTGGTATACGTCTCCAACATTATATACTGTTTTTATATTAGACTGTGATGGCTCTGTTGAAGTTTCAATATTTGTAGCAGAAGTCAATGTAGAATTTGTTTGTGGCATTTCAGAAGCAACTAATATCATAAAAGCTAAAATAGAAAAAACAAGCCCTGCAATCCCAACTTTTTTACTTTTTTGCTTTGATATAGCAGTTATTCCTAATACGATAGATATAATTCCCAATATAAGTGATAAATCAACAAATAATGTAGGTGACATTAAGAAACTTAATATACCTAAAATTAATGAAGCTGTTCCCATTTTTATTCCTCCTTTATTTGAATATTTAACTTTATTATACACAAAATATAACCGTAATGCAACTATAATAGTTATATTTTTTGGTTAAACTATTATGGTAGCATAATAATGAGGTGTTAATAATGTTTAAAGTAACCAAAATAGAGAAGATAAACAAAACAAAAGCTAATATTCCAATGACAGTTAGATTCCCTGAAGAAATATATAATGAATATAAAAAAATTTCTGAAGAAAGCAATCAAAGCTTTAACAGTATTGTTATATCGGCACTTAGATATGCTTTAGAAAATTTAGAAAATGAAAAATAGTCTAAAAAAATGAGACTTATGGTAGAAATACAATCATTAATTTTAAAAAAATAATACATTAATTAGTTGAAGTAACTAGCATGGCAGAGTATTAACTGTAATTTAAAGAAAAATTAAAGTATTCGTTTAACTTTAATAAATAATATTTGTTAACATATTTTACATATGTTATAAATTAAATTATATTTTTCTAATAATTTTTTAAACCATATAATTAAGTGACTAACAAGAGACAGTAAATTATAAGCAAAAAAATATTGACTTAAATGAAAAATCTATATAAAATATATATAGATTTTTGAAAGGAATGAAATTGTTATGGAAAAAGTTAGAGGATTTGAAATTGCAAAAGGATTTGAAGAAAAAGGAATTAATTTACCAGTAAGAAAAACAAAGTATTCAGCTGGATATGATATAGAAGCAGCAGAAGACTGCATTGTTCCAGCATTTAAACCAGGAATAGCACCAACTCTTGTAAAAACAGGATTAAAATCATATATGGGTGAAGGAGAATATTTAATGCTTTGTAATAGAAGCTCTAACCCAAAGAAAAAAGGATTAGTTTTAGCTAATGGTGTAGGAATTGTAGATGCTGACTATTATGAGAATCCAGATAATGATGGGCATATAATGTTTGCATTTTTTAATATAAAAGATGAAGATATTGAAATAAAAAAGGGAGATGCAATAGGACAAGGAATATTTCAAAAATATTATTCAGTAGATAATGATAACGCACAAGGAGAAAGATTAGGAGGATTTGGATCTACTAGTAAGTAGAGAATAAATAAGAAAAATTTAAAAGTTTTCTTTGATTTGTTCTCGTCCAATTTGAGTTTTCGACTAAAGGGATAAAACTCTCAAAGGGCTAGCGATTGCAACTTTTAAAATGAGGAAAATATATGGACAAACAAAAAGTGTTAAAAAAATACTCCAAAGCAGAAGATGAACTTTTAATTTCTAAAATGATTGATAAAATGGAAGTAGCTATATCTAAAAACAGAATAGCATATACAGATTTTTTAGATTTATATCAAAGACATTTATTAGAAAAAATATTAATACAAGAAAGAGTTAATAATTATTTTATATATGGTGGCATAGAAAATGCAGAAAGATGTATAATAGTATTTTTCCCTGAAAAATTATCTGAAATAATAAGTAAAGAAAATATTTCTCAAATTGCATGTATAAGAATAAAACTTCCAAAAGAAATGTACAATAAATATACACATAGAGATTATTTAGGGGGACTTATAAAACTAGGAGTAAAAAGAGAAAAAATTGGAGATATTTTAGTTTTTGAAGATGAAGCGGATATTGTTATTTTAAATGAAATTTCAAAATTCTTATTGAGTAATCTGAATTCCTTAACAAGATTTGGAAAGGCTAATATTGAGCTAATAAATATAGGTGAGATTAGAAATAAGGATATAAAAAAGGAAAAATTTAATATAATTGTACCATCTATGAGACTAGACTGCATAGTAGCTGAAATATTAAACACATCAAGATGTAAGGCAGAGGAAATAATTAGCGATAGAAGAATCTTTATAAATTTTGAAAATGTTGAAAAACAAACAAAGCAAATAAAAGAAAATGATATTATAACTGTAAGAGGAAAAGGAAGATTTGAGATAGAATCAATAGATGGAACTACAAAAAATAATAGGATAAAGCTGACAGTTAATAAATTTGTATAAAGGAGAACAATATGCGTATAGATAAGTTTCTAAAGGTATCCAGAGTTATAAAAAGAAGAACAGTTGCAAACGATGCAGCTGATGGTGGCAGAATAAGTGTAAATGGAAGAGTTGTAAAGCCAAGTTATGAAGTAAAAATAGGAGATATTATTGAAATAAAATTTGGAGATAAAACTTCTAAATTTGAAGTGATAAATGTTCCAGATAAAGTTGGAAAAGACATGCAAGAATTAATTAAAATATTGTAGGAATAAATTTAATAACTTTGAATATAAATTAAAAGCACATTTAAATATGTGCTTTTATCATTGTATGAGCAGAAAGGGTAGGCACAAGACATATCACTACGTGCTTACAAAAAGTGATATGTTTATATATGAGGAAACAATATTTAACAGAAAGGTATTAAAAATATGTTTTATGTTCTAAATAAAAATAAAATTATGTCATATACAATTGCATCTTTTATAGTACTTGCATTATTTGCTTTTTCTACAGCAATTATACCGAATGAAGATGTATCAGTAATGAAAGTTTCATCAAATATAATTAATGAATCAAATGAAAACGTTATGGAAGATTTTAATAAAAAAGACAAATAAACCTAAAAAATGGCTTTAAATTAATGAAAAAAATAACATTTTTAACTTTTTATGTAGACAAATCCAAAAAAAGGTAGTATAATAGATAATGACGATACAAAAGTTTGCATAAAAATATGCTTTATGAATAAAATACATTAGAAAAAATTATAAGTATATTAGGGAGGAATAAAATTGGATACAAATTATTCAGATAACAACCATTTAGTATTAGTGGGAAAGGTAACAAGTGAAAAAAGATTTAGTCATGAAACATATGGAGAAAAATTTTACATATTTGACATGGAAGTTTCACGTTTAAGTGATACAACAGATATAATACCTATTACAGTATCAGAAAGAATTATAGATGATGAATTACTAACAATAGGAAATAAGCTAATTGTAAGAGGACAATTTAGATCTTATAATAGCTACGAAAATGAAAAAAGTAGATTAAAATTAACAGTTTTTGCTAAAGATATTCTTACTGAGGATAAACTTAGTGAAGAAGAATTAGAAGAAGTAAAAAGAACTTCAAATGAGGTTAGTTTAATTGGTTATATTTGTAAACCACCAATATATAGACAAACACCATTTGGAAGAGAAATTGCAGATATCTTATTAGCAGTAAACAGAGCATATAATAAATCAGATTACATACCTTCAATTGCATGGGGAAGAAATGCAAGATTTTGCCAAAACTTAGCAACAGGAACTGAAGTTAAAATTGTTGGTAGAGTTCAATCTAGAAATTATGAGAAAAAATATGAAGATGGAACAATAGAAAATAAAGTAGCTTATGAAGTATCAATATCAAGTCTTCAAGTTATTAATGAAGATGATAATACTGAAAAGAGCGAAAATATGGAAGAGGCAGTTTAAGAAAGCATACTTTCTAAATTATAAATATATATATCGAAAAAGACTAAGTTTAAACCTTAGTCTTTTTTCGTTTCTTCTTTTTTTTCATTATTATCTTTAGATTTTGGAATAACAATTACCTGTTTTTTTTCATCTGAGTCTATAATTTTAGGTTTTGCAATATTTAAATGAGTTGAAACATCAGATATTTCTAAATCTTTTCCGTTACCAGAAACTACTTCTATTTTTTTGTTTTCATCACTCATAAATTCACCTCTTAATTAGTATATTATTATATTATCATAACAAAAAATAAAAAACAAGACATAAAAAAATATTACTTTAAACATGTTACTAGCTAAGGGGTTATTTAAAATTAACTGATATCAATACTTGGTAGGAACAAGACCTACTCCTACAGAAAAAATAATTAATATAGTGTGTAGAGGGCAGGTTTTATGACTGCCCGAAACATAATAACCAAAAGTGGTCTGACCATTTTGTTTTCTTAGCATATAAATTAATTTGACTATTTGCTAAAAATAATATAAAATAGTATATATTATTTTAGAGGAAAGTATAATAATGGAAATAGAAAAAATTAAACAAATAATTGAATCAATAATGTTTGCAGTAGGAAGAGATATAAGTGTAAATGAACTTGCATCTGTTTTAGAGCTTGCACCAGAAAATATTGAGGAAATTATTGAAAGTATGAGAGTAGAGTTTGACGAAGCAGGAAGAGGAATACAAATAATTAAAGTTAATAATGGATATCAACTTTGTTCTAGAAAAGAAAATTATGAATATATATATCAAATTATAGATAAAAGAAATAAGCCTAATTTGTCTCAAGCAGCTTTAGAAACACTTGCAATAATTGCATATAATCCTAAAATTACAAGAGCTGAAATTGAGTCAATAAGAGGTGTTAATTCTGATGGAACAATATACAAATTATTAGAACATAATTTGATAGAAGATGTTGGACGTTTGGATGCACCAGGCAGACCAACAACATATGCCACAACAAAAGAATTTTTAAGAATGTTTGGATATTCTTCTTTAGAAGAACTTCCAGAATTACCAAGATATAAATTAGACGAAAATCAACAAATAGTAATAGATGATTTAGTAACTAATGAAGAGCCAAAAGAAGAAATAGACAATGAGGCTCCAATGCCCGAAAGGGAAGAAGAAAATAATAATGAAAACAATGAAAATAATTAATTGGAGGAAATAAAAATGGAGAATAATGATTTTGTTAAAGAAATAACAAATATAGATGAAGATTTTGCACAATGGTATACAGATATAGTATTAAAAGCAGAGCTTGCAGATTATACAGATACAAAAGGATGCATTGCAATTAAACCATATGGTTATGCAATATGGGAAAACATTCAAAATTACACAGACAAGAAATTTAAGGAAACAGGAGTAGAAAATGTATATTTTCCTGTATTAATACCAGAAAGCTTATTACAAAAAGAAAAAGACCATGTAGAAGGCTTTGCACCAGAGGTTGCGTGGGTTACAGAAGCTGGTGGAGAAAAATTAGATGAAAGATTATGTATAAGACCAACATCTGAAACTATAATATCTACAATGTATTCAAAGTGGCTTAAATCTTGGAGAGATTTACCATTTGTATATAATCAATGGTGTAGTGTTTTAAGATGGGAAAAGGAAACAAGACCATTTTTAAGATCAAGAGAGTTTTTGTGGCAAGAAGGTCATACAATACATGAGACAGCAAAAGAAGCAAAAGAGAGAACAATGCAAATGTTAAATGTGTATGCAGATGTTGCAGAAAATTTACTTGCAATACCAGTTATAAAAGGAATAAAAACAGAAAGCGAGAAATTTGCTGGAGCTGAAGAAACATACACAATTGAAAGTATGATGCATGATGGAAGAGCTTTACAATCTGCAACTTCACATTACTTTGGGCAAAACTTTACTAAACCATTTGATATAAAATTCCAAAATAGAGATGGAAAAGAAGAATATGCTTATCAAACTTCTTGGGGAAGTTCTACTAGATTAATTGGGGCATTAATTATGGCACATGGAGATAACAGAGGACTTAAATTACCACCAAGGGTTGCACCAGTCCAAGTGGTTATAGTACCAATTGCACAACATAAAGCAGGGGTATTAGATAAAGTTTATGAAATAAAGAATAGTTTATCAAGTGAATTTAGAATAAAAGTAGACGATAGAGATAAATACTCACCAGGTTATAAATTTAATTATTGGGAAATGAAAGGTGTACCAATAAGACTAGAAATGGGACCAAGAGACATCGAAAATGGAGAATGTATTTTAGTAAGAAGAGATACAGCAGAGAAAATTACAGTTAAATTGGATAATTTAAAAGAAGAAATAGGCAAAATGCTTGATAGCATTCACAACAATATGTTTGAAGAATGTAAAACTAGACTAAAAGAAAAAACAACAGTTGCACTTGACTTGGATGAATTTAAGAATTCTATGGAAACAAATCAAGGATTTATAAAAGCTATGTGGTGTGGAGATGAAGAGTGCGAAAACAAAATAAGAGAAATTACAGGAGCTAAATCTAGATGTATGCCTTTTGAACAAGAAAAAATATCAGACAAATGTGTATGTTGTGGAAAACCAGCTGATAAAATGGTAGTTTGGGGAAAACAATATTAAAAAAAATAATAAAAACAAAAATCACTTCATAATATTAAATAGTATATATTATGAGGTGATTTTTACTATGGAAAGATTAATCTATTTGGATCATGGAGCAACAACAAGAGTAGACGAAAGAGTATTAAATAAAATGATACCATATTACAGTTTAAACTTTGGCAATCCATCTTCGGTTTATTTTATTGGAAGAAGAAATAAAAGAGTAATAGAAGAAGCAAGACAAAATGTCGCAAGTTGTCTTGGTGCAAAACAAAAAGAAATATATTTTACAAGCTGTGGAAGTGAAAGCGATAATTTAGCCTTAAAAGGTGTTGCATATGCAAATTCATCAAGAGGAAAACATATTATAACTTCCAAGATAGAACATTCTGCAATATTAAATACTTGTGCAACGCTAGAAAGACAAGGCTTTAAAGTATCATATCTAAATGTAGATTGTAACGGAGTGATTAATCTAGAAGAATTAGAAAATTCTATAACTCAAGATACTATCTTAATTAGTATAATGTTTGCTAATAATGAAATTGGAACAATTGAACCAATAGAAAAAATAAGTCAAATTGCAAAAAAACATAATGTATATTTTCATACAGATGCGGTTCAAGCAGTTGGAAATGTAAGAATAAATGTAGACGAATTAGGTATTGATTTACTATCTATGTCAGCTCATAAGTTTTATGGCCCCAAAGGAGTTGGAGCACTATATGTTAGAGATGGAATAAATTTTGAAAGAATACAAGATGGCGGAGGACAAGAAAAAGGCAAAAGAAGTGGAACAGAAAATGTTGCAGGAATAGTAGGACTATGTACAGCTATTCAATATGCCTATAAAGAGTTTGATTTCAATAATACTAAAGTTACAGCATTAAGAAATTATTTTATAAATAACTTAATAAAGCAGTTTAATAATGTAAAAATAAATGGAGATTTAAATAATAGATTACCTGGTAATGTTAATGTTTCTTTTGACGGAATTGATGGAGAACAATTGTTATTAAAATTAGATGAATACGGAATTTGTGCTTCTAGTGCATCGGCTTGCAGTACAGGAAGTAGTAAACCATCACATGTATTAACAGCAATTGGTTTAACTAAAGAACAAGCAGCAGGTACAGTAAGATTTACACTTGGAAAAGAAAACACACAAAGTGATATTGATTATACAATTAGAACAATTTTGAATACCACTTATAACAATAAAAAATAAAAAACTCTTTAAAATTAGTTAACATTATGCTATAATATTAACTAGGGAGAAAATACATATGAATCAGATTTTAATTAGTGAAAAAGTATATGTAACACCAGAGCTAAAAAAGAAAAAGAAATTATACAAGTTTAACTTTGTAATTTCAATAATTCTTATAATAGCTCTATTTAGCTACTATGTTTATGCAGAATATGATAGAAGTGCATCAGATAAATCAGAAGAAATACTTTCACAATTATCAGTAGTTGAAGATAAAACAGTAGCAGATAAAACAATGAAAATCGAGGATAATGTATTAGTTGTGGTTTTAGACGATATTGAGGAAGATGATACTGAAGAAGTTAATATAAATGAGTTAATAGAAGCAAATAAGAATGCAAGTTCAAAAATTGATACCAAAACATATAACACAAAAAATGGTGCTGCTTATACTACAGTAGCAGTTGTTGAAATACCTAAAATTGATATTACATATCCTGTTATATATAGCAAAGATACAAGCGGTAAAGCTGTTGAAGATTTATTAAAAATATCTGTTGTTAAATATTGGGGACCTGAAGCAAATAAACCAGGAAATTTCTGTATAGTTGGACATAATTATCATAATAAAAGATTCTTTAGTAAAGCATCAACTTTAGAAAATGGTGATAGTATATACTTAACTGATACTAATAACAAAACATTAGAATATAAAGTATATGCTAATTATGTAGTAGAACCAGAAGACTTAAAATGTACTAGTCAATTGACAAATGGTGGAACTGAATTAACTTTAATAACTTGTACAATGACAGGTAAACAAAGAACAATTATAAAAGCGAAAGCTGTAAATGTAAAATAAATATAAATTGGTAAATTAATGTAAATTAATCACTTTAATTGAAACCTCCTAGAAATTATGTTAACATAATTTCTAGGAGGTGTTTTTGTGAAGATAGGTAAAGTTTTATTAAAAATAATAAGTTTTATATTATTAACTAGTTTATTAATATCACTTACTATACCAACAATATCCAATGCGTCTAGCTTAACCGACTCAGCCAAAAAAAATATATTTAAAACCGTAGAAGATATCGAGACTAATTTTGATGAAAATAGATACCCAGGATATAAAGAAAAATTGCTAGCTTTGAAGAAAAGTAATCCTAATTGGAAATTTACTATTTACTACACAGGTATAGACTGGAAAACAGCAGTAAATAACGAAGCTAAAGGATTACATAGTAGGAGCCTAGTTCAAGGAAAAAGTGGGGAATGGCTTTGCGAAACATGTGGAACAAAAGTCTATGATGCAGGTGGATGGATGTGTGCTTCTGAAAAAGCGGTAGCATATTTAATGGATGCAAGAAATTATTTAAATGTAAGCAATATATTTCAATTTGAAGAATTATCTTATAGACCAGACTCATATACATTAGATGGAATTGAAAAAGTTTTAAATGGAACATTTATGTATAAGAAAAATATAAGAGAATATTATAGTGAAGAAAGTTTTGAAAACATTACATTTTCAGAGGCAATTATGCAAGCAGCAAACAAAAGTGGTGTAAGCCCATATTACTTAGCATCAAGGATTAGACAAGAAGTTGGAGTAAATGGCTCTGGATCTACATCTGGAAAATACGAGGGATATGAGGGATATTATAATTTTTACAATATTGGAGCAAATAGTGGAACAGATCCTATTGGAAATGGTTTAAAATATGCTGAAAATGTATCAACAGGAAAATATTTATTACCTTGGAATGATCCTGTAAAATCTATAAAGGGGGGAGCAATTTGGATTGCATCCAATTATATTGGAATAGGACAAGATACATTATATTTTCAGAAATTTGATGTAGTAAGCAATGGAACAAGTTTTTATAATCATCAATATATGCAAAATATATTTGCAGCTAAAAATGAGGGAATAACTACATATAATACATATAGTAAATTAGGATTACTAGACAATAATTACAATTTTATAATACCAGTATATGAAAATATGCCAAAAGAGCTTTCAAAGGAACCATCATCATATGTAAAAACAAACGAAGTAAAAGCCATGGTAAAAGTTGATTATTTACTACTACGAAAAAGCCCCGGAACTTCTGGAGCTAAAATAGCAAGTTTACCTAGAGGTACTATAGTAACATGTTTAGAAGAGAATGCAGCATATAAAAACGGATATCATTGGGACAAGGTAAAATTATCAAATGGGACAGTTGGATATATGGCATCAAGACATTTAGAGTTAGTATCTGGTAGAACAACAAATAATGATACAAGTACAAGCAATAATAATAGTTCATCATATGTAAAAGCAAAAGTAAATATTAAAAATGTAAATGTACGAAAAAGTCCAGGAACTTCAGGAAAAAGAATAAAAACAATATCAAAAGGAACAGTAGTAACATGCTTAGAAGAAAACGCAGCATACAAAAATGGCTATCACTGGGATAGAGTAAAATTGTCAAATGGAACTATTGGATATATTGCATCAAGATATTTAACAAGAATTTAAAATTTTGAAAGTTTTAAAAAAACATCTCATATAATATTATGAGGTGTTTTTTATGAAAGATATAATTTTTAAAGGCTGTGCTACAGCAATAGTTACGCCATTTGATGAGAATAACAATGTTAATTATGAAGAATTTAAAAAAATTGTTAATTATCAAATTGATAACGGTGTTAATGGAATAGTAGTTTGTGGTACAACAGGAGAAGCAGCAACAATGACAAAAGAAGAAAAAGAAGAACTAATAAAATATTGTGTAAAAATAGTAAACAAAAGAGTACCAGTAATTGCAGGAATAGGAAGCAATAACACAAAACAAGTTTTAGAAAATGAGGACTTCGCAAACAATATTGGTGTGGACGGATTACTTGTGGTAACACCATATTATAACAAAACAACTCAAAAAGGATTAATAGAACATTATAAAATAATTGCTCAAAACACTGATTTACCAATAATTTTGTATAATGTACCTGGTAGGACGGGAGTTGATATTAAACCAGATACATACTTTGAATTATCAAAAATAGAAAATATAGTAGCAACAAAAGAAGCAAGCGGAGATATATCTAAAATATTAAAAATAAGAGACTTATGTGGAGAAAATTTAAATATTTATTCTGGAAATGATGACCAGATTGTACCAATACTATCTTTAGGAGGAATAGGAGTTATATCTGTACTTTCGAATATTTTACCGAAATATACATCAGACATAACAAAATACTATTTTGAAAACGAAACTAACAAAGCAATGAATATGCAAATAGAAGCATCAAAATTTATATCAGCTTTATTTAAAGAAGTAAATCCGATACCAATAAAAGCAATAATGAATAGTTATGGATTTAACTGCGGAAATCCAAGACTACCATTAATAGAATGTAGCCAAAAACTTCAAGAAGAATTAATTGACTTGCTTGGAAAATTATTAAAAACAAGTAATAAATAGCATTTTCCTATTAAGTACAGAAAATCTTCGATTTTTCCTATTCAACAAAAAAACAAAACCTTCATAAAATATAAAGAAACATATATTTTATGGAGGTTTTTTATGGCTACAATTTTAGTATATAACAATGACACCAATAGAATGGAAAAATATATAAGAGGCGAAAATGAAGCTATGCCATACAATACAAATAGAACTTTAACTGTTAAAGAATTTAGAGGAGCAAGTAATAGCAATATTTTATGGACAACAAGAAATACAATGAGGGCTTGGAATTCAACAAGATATTTATATGGAGCACCAATCCCAGTTGGTTATGCATTTAGAAGATCATGGGAAGGAGGCCATAGTGGGCAGAGTCATGACTAAATGCACACAGTTGAACACAATCAAAAATATAATAAAAGATAAGTAAAAGTTGTGTTTTTAGATGTAAAATAATAGTAAATAGATTTGGATAAATACATAAATAGTGTAGAAAACTTTTCAAAAGAAGAAACGCCTATAAAAATAGAAGATGAGTACGTAAGGAAAATAAAAAATATAAAAAAAGGACAGGAAGGTTCTAGAGAATTTGAGCTTATTGGAGAAGAAGTAATAAAATTTCTATTTGGAGATTATATATATGATTGGAAAGCGCAAATAAATTGTGATAATAATTTGCATAGGATAGATTTATTAGGAAAAGTAAAACACCAAGGAGGATTTTGGAAAATATTATATGAAATATATAGGTCTAGATATATTATATTTGAATTTAAAAACTACAATGATAAAATTACCCAAGCTCAAATTGATGATACAAATAAGTATTTGAATAAAAATGCATTACGAACAGTTGCAATACTAATAAGTAGAAATGGAATTGACAGAAATTCTCAAAAAGAATGTAAAGGTTTTTTAAGAAATGAAGGACATTTAATATTAACATTAAATGAAAATGATTTAATAACTATGTTACAAAATAAAAAAGAAAATCCTAATAAAGATATTCCTTCTGAATATATGGAAAAGTTATTTGATAACTTTTTATTAGAAGTAGAAAAATAATATATATCAAAGCGATAGAAAATTATGAACTAAGGTAATAATAGAAGTATTGCGCAGAGTAGTATAATAAAAAATTAGAGTACGGAACTTCACTAAATGAACCTATTTTAAGGAAAAAATTAACTGAGTGAAATGATAAAAAATATCCCAAAACTATATTTGAAATAGAAATAAGGAAGATAAAAGGGAATTGATTTTATAAAAACACCATAATATAATAATAACATCAAAAACTAAGAGCTAGAAAGATTAGAATAAAACCTAATTTTTCTTAGCTCTTTTTTGTAATTCACAAGTAATGTAAAACATATACATTACTAAAGAAAAGGTATGTGGTGTAAGTTGAAAGTTCAAAAGTTTAACTTTGAAAATGATGTGATTACTCAAATATATATAAATCAAATAGAAAATAATAATGAAAAAATAATACAAGAAATCAATAAAATAAAAAGTCAGAACTCGAATGTATTCTTGTTTGTTAGTGGAAAAAACGACACTGTCAAAACAATAAGAGATATGTTAAATTACGAAAAAAGTAAAAATATTAAGTGAAAATATTGCACTTATTATAAAATGGAGATAATATAAACTTGTCTAAAACACAAATATATTTCTCTCTCAAGAAAGGATAAATATATTGAAAGTTGTATGTTACTGTAGGTTAAGCAAAGATGATAACAGAAGTAGGTATAGTAGTATTAACGCGCAGAAAGAATTGGCAAAAGAATATGCCGATTCTCAAGGTTGGACTATATCTAAATATTACATTGATGACAATGTATCTGGATATATTTCAAATGATGAAAGACCACAGTTTAGCCAAATGTTACAAGACATTGATGATGGGAAAGTAGATATAATTTTAGCAAAAGATCTATCAAGAATTGGTCGTAAAGGTAGCAGAACACTTACATTTATTGATGAGTTAAAAGAAAGAAATGTAAATTTAATACTAACAAAAGATACTTTTGGAAAATTTAATTTATTAGAAGGAGATGATGATTTAATAGGTCTTTCAACATGGTTTAATGAAAGATATGTAAAAGAAGTATCGAAAAAAGTAAAAATAGGAATGCACAAACAATTAGAAAAAGGGATATTGTTGCAGGGTACGAAATTTGGATATTTGAAAACTGCAAAAAAAGGAGAATTAGTAGTTGATGAAAGTGTAAGAGAAACTATAACAACAATATATGATTTATATGAGCAAGGTTTAGGGATGAGAAAAATTTGCCATAAACTAAACTTTGAATATGATTTTTTAACACCATCACAAGTAATTGAAAGAGAATTAATTAAAAATGGAAAAAGTTATAAAAAGCCTGTGAAAAAATTATGGGATATATATATGATAAAAAGAATTTTAAAAGATGAAATTTATATAGGAACTGTAATTACTCATAAAACAGAAAGAAAAGATATTCATAAACAGGGCAAAAAAGTAAAAAGAGAGAATCAGTATATATTTGAAAATCATCATGAGGCAATTATAACAAAAGAACAATTCAAAAGAGTTCAAGAAACAATGAGGAAAAGAGTAAAAAGTTCAAGTATGTATACAAAGAAAAAAAGAAGTTACATATTTGGTGGATTCTTAAGATGTGGAGAATGTGGTGGTAGTGTTACAGGAGTTACAAGAGTTCGTAGCAATAAAGAAGTATATGTTCCTAAAAAGTTATATGAGTGTGTAAGTTATAGAAAGTATGGAAAATCAAGATGTGTATGTCACAATATAAGAGAAGATTTACTACTTGCTAACTTTAGGAATTTTTTGATACTTTTAAGAGATAATTATATGTCAGAAATAAACAACTTAAAATTGGAAGAATATAAATCTAATAAAAAGAAAAATGCTGAAGAACAAAAAATAAATTTAAAGAATTTAGAAGCGGAATATAAAGTTTTGGTATCTCAAAGAATAAAAGAAATAGCAGCTTCTTCGGAAGATAAAAGAGAGTTTATAGAAAATACATATAAAGATTTAGAAGAAGAAAAATATAAGGAAATAGAAAAAACAAAAAGAAAACTGGCAGAATTACAAAAAGAAGATTTAGAAACAAAACTAGAAAAATTAAAACATACTATAGACTATTTTAATCAAATTATAGAAAATAATGAGCCAGATAAAGCAATATTAAACATGTTAATTAATAAAATTTATATTTATCATGATAAATCAGTAAAATTTGAACTAAAAATTGATATATAATAAGGAGGATATATGATAGTATACAAAGCAACTAAAAAGGAATTCTTAGAAGATTGTAGGAAAGAAGAAATAATAAGAAAAATAACAGAAGCATATACTAAAAATGTTGCAAAAACTAATTATAGCATAGTAAATTCATGGAATGGTTCAATACCGTATTTATATTTATTATTAGAAGATGATAGTATACCAGATAATTGTGGAATATCAATAGAACATACTATTCCTAATATAGATACTAAAAAGAGAATTGATGTAATGATTACAGGAAAAAATAAAAATAAACAAAATGTTGCAATTATTCTAGAACTAAAACAATGGAGCAAAGTAGAACAACCTGCAGATAAAGTAGGATACATAGTAACTAGCCATACAAGAGAAGAAATAATAAGAGTACATCCTTCTTTTCAGGCATATTCTTATCTGTATTTTTTAAAAACATATAATAGTGCATTCATAACTAATGATATACAGACCTATTCATGTGCATTTTTGCATAATTATGAGACATGTCATAATGATGCATTATTTGATGATAAGTACAAAAAATTTATTGATAAATGTCCGTTGTTTTTAAGAGGAGACTTAGCTAAATTAAGAAATTTTATAAATGAAAGAATTTGTGAAGGTGATAATTGTAAAGTAATTGATATTATAGAAAATAGTCATGTATCTATTACTAATCTACTAACTTCAAAAACAATTGATATTATGAAAAATACACAGTATATAACATTGATTGATGAACAAGAAATTGTATATGAGAAAGCAATAGAAATGGCAAAACAATCCATGAAAGATAATAAGAAAAGAGTATTTATCATAAAAGGAGGACCAGGAACTGGAAAATCTATATTAGCTATGAAAATATTGACCGATGTTTTCATGAATCCTAATAATAAGATAAATAAAGCAAGTTTTGTAACGCCTATACAAGCACAAAGAGAAGTATACAAATATACAATACGAAAAGATAATATATATAAACCTATAATAAAAGAAATTAAAAGTTCTGGAGCATTTATTCAATCTATCAATGATGAAAATGATGTTTTGATTGTAGATGAATCACATAGATTAAAAGAAAAGTCTGGCATATTTGAAAATATAGGAGAAAACCAAATAAAAGAGATTATTAAAGCTAGTAAGCTTTCAATATTTTTTATTGACGATTTACAAAGAGTTACACTTAAAGATAAAGGAAGTATATCAGAAATAATAAAAAGGGCTAAAGAACAAGATGCAATAATAGAAGAATTTGAACTAACATCGCAATTTAGGTGTTCTGGTTCAGCTGACTATGTTTCATGGATAGAAGATGTTTTACAAATTAGAGATACATCTAATCATGATGTGATTGATTCCAATTTGCACTATGATATAAAAATAGCAGATAATCCGAATGAAATGAGGGATTTTATAAGAAGAAAAAATAAAAAAAATAATGCTTCTAGAATTGTTGCAGGATATTGTTGGGATTCAAAAAAAGAATCAAGAGATAATTCTGAAATATATGATATAGAAATACCTAAATATAATTTCAATATGAGTTGGAATTTAATAAATGAACAATGGGCAATAGCAAAAGACTCAGTAGAACGAGCTGGTTGCATTTATACATGTCAAGGATTAGATTTTGATTATGTAGGAGTAATTATAGGACAAGATCTAATATATAGAAATGGAAAAATAGAGGTTGACTATACTAAAAGAGCTAAGACGGATAGTGCTCTAAATGGGATACGAAGAATTATACATAGAAATAGACTTGAGGGAGAAAAGTTGGCAGAAGAAATTATAAAAAATACATATAGAGTTTTACTGACAAGAGGAAAATGCCGGATGTATTGTATATTGTGAAGATAAAGAATTAAAAGATTATTTAAAAGAAAGATTAAAAATAGTAGAAATTGGTTATTAAAAATGTTCAACTAAGTACTCATAGTCACAACATTATGCTGGTGTGGCATTTGATGTTGGTCAAAGACTAACAAATTCCCAAAGAAATTCTCTTAGAAATGTAGTAATTAGCTCAGGAGTGTGGAGTTATGTTGAACCAGCATCTTATACCCCAACTTGGGTCCATTTCGATAAAAGGAGCTATCCTTCTGCTTGTGCAACTGGTGGTTATCCACTAGTTAGGCAAGGAAACAGGGGCGCATATGTTCTGGTTGCGCAAGATGGACTAAATACTTTAGGATTTACAACAGGTGGATTAGATGGCATATTTGGAACACAAACTAGAAATGCTGTTATTGGTTTTCAGAGAAGATTTGGTTTAGCAACTGATGGAATAGTTGGATGCAATACATGGAGAGCTTTACAAGAAGAAGTACTGGATACTGGAAGAACATCGACAACAATTAATTAAAGATTAATAACAATTGATTATTTAAATTTTTGACTTGTTTTAATATTAATAAACAAGTCAATATTTGAAAGGAGTTTTTATGAAGACAGGATTATGTTTGTCAGGAGGAGGAATAAAAGGGGCAGCGCATATTGGAGCTATAAAGGCTTTAGAAGAAGAGGGCATTAAAATAGATTGTGTATCTGGTACTTCGTCTGGAAGTATAGTTGCAAGTTTATATGCTATGGGTTATACACCAGAAGAAATGCTAAAATTATTTAAAAATTATGGAAAAGAAATTAGTAAAATAAATTGGCTAATAATTTTAAAGCTGTTACTTGGTTTATTATTTGAAAGAAAGATATGTATAGAGGGGTTAAATAAAGGAGATAAGTTAGCAAAAATAATTCAAAAGAGTGCTAAAGACAAAAATGTAAAATTAATTTCAGATATAAAAATGCCACTAATTATACCAAGTGTAAATTTATATAATGGTTCAATTTATATGTTTACTTCATTAAAAGATGAAAGAAAATATTCAGATGAAATATATACAGTGAATAATATAGATATTGGAAAAGCTGTTCAAGCTAGTTGCTCATATCCTGGTATATTTTGTCCTACAGATTTTGATAATCAAAAACTAGTTGATGGAGGGGTAAGAGAAAATACTCCTTGGAAAGAGTTAAAAGAAATTGGAGCAGAAAAAATAATTAGCATAGTATTTAATGAAGAAAAAAAGAAAAAGAAAAAAATAAATATTTTAGATGCCATAACTGGATCAATGGGAATTATGATGCATGAATTATATAATTATGAGATTGAAGGAATAGAGTATTTGTTAAAAATTAAAACTAATAAAGTTTGGTTGTTAGATATAGATAAAACAGAAGAATTATATGAAGCAGGATACAAAGCCACCAAAGAAAAAATTGAAGAAATAAAAAAATATATTTCGAAAGACTAACATTTAAATTCTCGTACCTAAGCTAGACGTTTTGTTCTTTTAGTGCTATAATAATTAGTATATTTAAGGAGCAATTATGAATGCAATAATAAAAGAATTTATAGACAATGAAAAGTTTAAAGATTGCCTAGGTAATATAGATAAAAAAATAAGTCCAATAAATTTATTGGGCTTAACTGACGTTGCAAAAACACTAAGTTTAGCTGCAACAAAAGAAAGCAGTAAACGAACAATATGTTTAATAACATACAACGAAATTCAGGCTAAAAAAATTTTAGATGATTTAAAATATTTTAATTCTAAAATAGTATATTTTCCTAAAAAGGATATTGTAACTTATGATTATATTGCAGAAAGTAAAGATTTACCATATGAAAGAATAGAAGTTTTGAATAGAATTTATAATGGTAGCGTAGATATTGTTGTTACTACAATCGAAGCATGTATGCAAAAAATGATAAGCACTAAAGAGCTATATTCAAATGTAATTAAGTTTGAATTTAATAAAGAATATAAGTTTGATGAAATAAAGGAAAAATTAGTTAAACTAGGATATGAAAGAACAGAACTTATTGAAGGAAAAGGGCAGTTTAGTGTTAGAGGAGACATTATTGATATTGCAGTTACAAACAATAAAGGTGTAAGGGTTGAATTTTGGGGAGATGAGATAGATTCTATAAGATATTTTAATATATCATCTCAAAGATCTATAGAAGAATTAAATGAAATTACAATATACCCTGCACATGAGTATATTGTAACAGATAGTATAGAAAATATAGTAAATAATATAAAAAATAAATATGAAGGTGTAGGGGCAGGTCTTGTGCCTGCTAATCAAGAAGACATAGAACAAATAAAAGAAGGATATTTTATTTCTAAAATAGATAAGTATTTAACATGCTTTTACAGTCAAACTTCAAATTTATTAGACTATTTGAAAAGCGACACCATAATATTTTTAGATGAGATAGGAAAAATAAAAGCAAGAGCAGACAATATTATTAAAGATTCAGAAATGCTAGTAAATACTTTAACAGAGAAAGAAAAATTTATTCCAGAGATTTTACAGTATTTAGATAAATATGAAAACCTAGATGAAAGAATAAGTAAATACCAAAATGTATATTTAGAAAAACAAGATATAGCTTTTAATAGGCCTAATATGTATAGGTTTTCTTTTAAAGAACTTAATTTTTATAAATCTTCAATAGATTTACTTGTAAATAAAACAATTGAAAGTTTATCTGAAAATAAAAAAGTAATAATATTAACAGGAAATGAAGATAATAGTAAAAAAATAATATCATTATTGGGAGAAAAAGAAATACCACATAAATATGTAGAAAACTTAAATGTTCCAATTAGTAATGGAATAGTAATAGTTTCTAAAGGAACATTATCTTCTGGATTTGAATGTTTTGATAATAATTTAATTGTAATAACAAGTCAAGAATTATTTAGTACAGAAAAGAAAAAAAGAAAATCTTCTTCTGTTTTTAAACAAGCAGAAAAAGTAGTATTTGCAGACCTAGAAATAGGAGATTATGTTGTTCATAGGACTAATGGTATAGGTCAATTCATAGGTGTAAATACTATAAAAACAGGTGATGTTACAAAAGATTATATAAAAATAAAATATAAAGGCGAAGATATATTATATGTTCCAACTAATTCATTAGACAATGTTAGAAAATATATTGGTGGAGGAGAAGCAGCACCTAAATTAAATAGATTAGGAAGCAAAGAATGGGAGCATACAAAGGCAAAAGTTAAAGCTAATTTAAGAGAAGTTGCAAAAGAATTAATAGAATTATATGCAAAAAGAAAAAAGGCAAAAGGATATGCATTTTCTGCTGATTCAGCATGGCAAAAACAATTTGAAGATAGTTTTCCATATACAGAAACAGAAGATCAATTAAGATGTATTGAAGAAGTTAAAAAAGACATGGAAACATCAATGCCAATGGATAGATTACTTTGTGGGGATGTTGGATATGGCAAAACAGAAGTTGCAATAAGAGCAGCATTCAAAGCTGTAATGGATCAAAAACAAGTAGCTTATTTAGTTCCAACAACTATACTTGCAAATCAACAATATGAAACATTTAAAGAAAGAATGAAAGATTTCCCAATAAGAGTTGAACTATTAAACAGATTTAAAACTCAAAAAGAGCAAAAAGAAATAGTTAAAAAGCTAGAACTTGGAAAAATTGATGTTGTAATAGGAACTCACAGAATTTTAAGTAAAGATGTTATATTTAAAGACTTAGGCTTATTAATAATTGATGAGGAACACAGATTTGGAGTTAAAGATAAGGAAAAAATTAAAGAAATAAAAACAAATGTAGATGTTTTAACAATGACTGCAACTCCAATACCTAGAACTTTACATATGTCTATTGTTGGAATAAGAGATATGTCTGTTATATACGAACCACCACAAAATAGAAAACCAGTTCAAACATATGTATTAGAATATGATGAAGAGGTTATAAAAGAGGCAATAACAAAAGAGTTAGAAAAAGGTGGTCAAGTATTTTACCTATTTAATAATGTTGAAAAGATAGTAGCAAAAGCAGAACAAATTGCAGATTTAGTTCCAGAAGCAAAGGTTGAATATGCTCATGGACAAATGAGTGGTAAAGAACTAGAAGAAATAATGGAAAGATTTGTTGCTGGAGAAATTAATGTTCTTGTTTGTACTACAATATTAGAATCTGGAATAGATATACCAAATGCAAATACAATTATTGTTGAAAATGCAGATAGACTTGGTTTGGCACAATTGTATCAAATACGTGGAAGAGTTGGAAGAAGTAATGCTCAGGCATATGCATATATTACTTACAGAAGAGATAAAATGTTATCGGAAGTGGCAGATAAAAGACTAAAAACAATAAAAGAATTTACTGAATTTGGTTCTGGTTTTAAAATTGCTATGAGAGATTTAGAAATTCGTGGTGCAGGAAGTTTGCTTGGAGAAATACAACATGGACATATGGAGCAAGTAGGGTATGATACGTATTGCAACTTATTAGATGAAGTTGTAAAAAATATGCAAGGTATAGAAGTAGAAGAAGAAAGAGATATACAAATAGATTTAAATGTTTCTTGCTATATACCAGATACATATATAGACGTAACAGCACAGAAAATAGAAATGTATCAAAACATAGCATTAGTAAAAACTGAAGACGATATTGCAGATGTAATAGACGAGGCAACAGATAGATATGGAACAATGCCAAAAGAAATGGAAAACCTAATAGAAATAGCAAGAATAAAAATGCTATGTAAGGAAAAAAATGTATTTAAAATTACACAAAAAATGAGCAGTGTTGTATTTTACTTCGATCCTAAGTTATTTAATATGGAAGTAGTAGATACACTAGTAAAAGAATATAAAGATAATCTAAGGTTCTCAGCAGGTACAGAACCATATATAACATTAAAATTAAAAAATAATGATAGTAAAACAATATTAGAAGAAGTCAAAAAATTCTTAAGAGTTATATAATAGTACATATTTTGCAAGAATACATAATAAAAATGTATGGGCAGGTTTTATGCCTGCCCAAAAGCTTAATTTATATAAATATTAAACATATTCCTTATTATACAATTTGATAACATAATAAAAATTCCAGTATATAGATAAAAATTAGAATATGGCATAATGTGCTTTTTAGATTTAATAATTCTATCTATTGTTTGTGTTAAAAGAAAGCAAAACAAAATAATCACAGAATAAAATACAGTTGGATTATAATAAATAGATGCTTTTATATTAAAATGTAACAAAGCTTCAAAAGCTCGTGTACATCCGCATCCAGGACAATAAATTCCTAGTTTATCATAAATAGCACAATATCCAATTTTGAAATTATAAAAAAAACACTTATATACAAGTGCTAAAATAAATAGCAAGATGCAAGTGATTATTAACGAATAATAAATATAGTCATCCAAACTTTTTGCTTTCATAAATACCTCTAATTTTAAAAAAATAATTAGCTGCTAATTTAATTATTAGCAGCTAAAATGCGAATTATTTTAAAATTCTTATTTTTCCAATTAATGGAACTTCTTTTTCTTCTTGGTTTATAGCTGCTACTAATCCCATTACCCAACAAACTAACATAAATATTCCCCAAATCCATCCGATGCAAGGAATAACTGCTAATAGAGAAAATAAGAAAATTACTAAAGCTTGATTTAAATGAAATTTAGCGCCTTCTTTATCACCAGCACAAAATGCAACCAATAAACCAATCCATGTAATATATGCTACAATACTAGTTGTTTTTGTATCCATAAAAACATCCCCTTTCATAATATTTACAAAATATTTATAAATTTAACATTATATTACCATAAGGTACAAAAAAATACAAGAAAAAAATGATATTTTACAATTTAATTAAATTTTATTGAAACATATTAATAAAATGGGTATAATAAATATATGAAATTTTAAGGAGATTTGTTATGCAAATTATTACTAGCAAAGATAATGAGATAATAAAAAATATAAAAAAATTAAAAGAAAAGAAATACAGAGATATAAGCAATTCATATATAATTGAGGGGATAAAACTTATAAAAGAAGCTATATATGAAAATAAATCCATAAAACAGATTGTTGTATGTGAGGAAAATGCTAATGATGGTGGAATAGATCAAAAACTATTGTATGAAATTGCTAAATATGAATGCATATATGTTAATAAAAAAATTTTTTCTTTTATAAGTGATGTTCAAAATCCTCAAGGCATTTTAGCAGTTATTGAAAAACAAAATTCAGAGGAAAATATAGACTATAAAGAAGATGTAATTGTCGTACTAGATGGTATACAAGATCCAGGAAATTTAGGAACAATTTTAAGAACAATAGATAGTGTTGGGCTAAAACAGGTTATAGTATCAAAGGAAACAGCAGATGCATACAACCCAAAGGTTGTACGTTCTACAATGGGAGCAATATTTAGAGTAAATATAATTGAAAGTGATAATTTAATAGAAACTTTAAAAAATTTAAGAAAACATAAATATAAAGTAATGGCAACATCTTTAGAAACAAACAATAACATATATAATGTAGATTATAATAAAAAAGTTATCGTTATAGGAAACGAGGCAAATGGTGTATCTAAAGATATATTGGACTTTGCAGATGAAAAAATAAAAATACCAATGCTAGGAAGAACAGAGAGTCTAAATGCATCAGTTGCAACATCAATAATATTATATGAATATGTAAGAAGAAAAATAGAAAAATAAAGCACTAAAACACCAGTGCTTTATTCTTTATTTGTTAATAGATTAATTATTTTTGGATAAATATCTACAGCATTTTTCTTCCAATTATCAGAAATAGCTTTTGCGTGCTCGCGAGAACCAGCGAAAGTTGAAACTTCAAATATTGACTTGTTCTTTTCGACAATTTTACAAGTAACACTAAAAAGATTATCATCTTCAGGCATAAATTCGGAAACAATAGAAACTTCTTCTTCAATACTATCAAGCTCGCCCTTTATTGTGCTATCAATTTTTAACTTTACAATACCAGGAATTAAGTCTTTTGTTAACTCTAAAGCAGATTTTCCGGCATTTGTTAGTCTGTATATTGCTTCAGAATTTTCTTCTTCTTTATATTCTTCAATGTATTTATTTTCTAGCAAATCCAATATGAATTGTTGAAAATAAAAATAATTCATATCTTCAATAGATAATACAAGTTGCAATAATTCATTATTACTAACAGGGGTATCTATTTTATTTAAAATATATAAAATTAATACTTTGTTTTCTGCTAAAGTTTCATTGTCAGATGTTAGTTTCATTTTTGTCTCCAATCTTTTAATCTAATAATCTATATATTTATGTATTTTTCTAGCTTGTCCCAAACCGATTCTGTATAAATCTTTTTTTCAGAAGAGAATGGAAGGATTATATCTGTTTTATTTGCTTGCAAGTTTTCTTTTAAATCTTCCACATAAGAATCTACTTTTGTAGGAGCTATCTTATCAGCTTTACTTGCTAAAACTATATATGGTGTACCTATGCTTCTTATATAATTAAACATAAGAATATCGTTTTCGCTTGGCTTATGACGAATATCAATTAAAAGAATAATTAAAGCAATCTTTTTTCTTGTAAATAAATATTCCTCAATAAACTTGCCAACTTTCTCTTGCTGTATATGTGACATTTTACTGTACCCGAATCCAGGTAAATCAACAAAATAGAATTTAGAATCTATATTATAAAAATTAATTTGTCTTGTTTTACCAGGTTCACTACTTGTTCTAGCCAAACTCTTTCTATTTGACATAGTATTAATAAAAGAAGACTTACCAACATTAGATTTACCTGCTAAAACAATTTCAGGCAAATCATTATTTGGGTATTGCTTAGGACCAACAGCAGAAATTTCAAATTTAGGATTCTTTATTATCATCTTAAAACTTTCCTTTATTTTATAAAATGTAATTTGTAAAATTATTAATAAATGAATTTAGAGAGGCAGGTCTTGTGCCTGCCCATTATTGAAATGAATTACTTTTTAGGTACTAATTTTTCTATACCGCCCATATAAGGTCTTAATACTTCTGGAATATTTACACTTCCATCTTCATTATAGTTATTTTCTAAGAATGCAATTAACATACGAGGTGGAGCAACTACAGTATTATTTAAAGTATGTGCTAAGTAATTTCCTTTTTCACCTTTTATACGTATTCCCAATCTTCTACTTTGAGCATCTGTCAAGTTAGAGCAGCTTCCAACTTCAAAGTATTTTTGTTGTCGTGGGCTCCAAGCTTCAACATCAACACTTTTTGCTTTTAAATCTGCTAAGTCTCCACTACAACATTCTAATGTACGAACTGGAATATCCATGCTTCTAAATAATTCAACTGTGTATGACCATAATTTGTCATACCATTTGTAGCTATCTTCTGGTTCACATACAACTATCATTTCTTGTTTTTCAAACTGATGAATTCTGTAAACGCCACGTTCTTCTATACCATGTGCACCCTTTTCTTTTCTAAAACATGGAGAATATGATGTCATTGTATATGGCATATTTTCTTTATTTAATATTTGACCTTTAAATTTACCTATCATTGAATGTTCACTTGTACCAATTAAGTATAAATCTTCACCCTCTATTTTGTACATCATAGCATCCATTTCCTCAAAGCTCATAACACCATCTACAACATCACTTCTAATCATATATGGTGGTATACAATAAGTAAATCCCTTATTAATCATAAAATCTCTTGCATAAGATAATATTGCAGAATGTAATCTTGCAATGTCACCAACTAAGTAATAAAAACCATTTCCTGCAACACGTCTAGCAGAGTCTAAATCTAAACCACCAAAGCTTTCCATTATATCTGCATGATATGGTATTTCATAACTTGGAACAACAGGATCACCAAATTTTTGTACTTCAACATTTTGGCTATCATCTTCTCCAATAGGAACAGATTCATGCATAATGTTAGGAATTTTCATCATTCTAGTTTTTATTTCTTCAGCATATTGTTCTTCTTTTTTTTCGTTTTCTACAAGTTCATTATTTATTTCTTGAACTTTAGCTTTAATGCTCTCAGCTTCTTCTTTTTTTCCTTCTTTCATTAAGCTACCTATTTGATTACTTAATGTTTTTCTTTCATTTCTTAATTCGTCGCCATGCATCATTGCTTCTCTACTTTTTTTATCTAAATCAATTACCTCATCGACTAACACTAATTTATGATCTTGAAATTTTTTCTTTATATTTTCCTTAACTATATCCGGATTTTCTCTTAAAAATTTTATATCTATCATACTAATAATCTCCTAAACTAAATAATTTTTATTTAAATTTTCAACTAGTTCAAATCTATGTTTTTGACCAGTTATATTGTCTGGTCTTTCAGGTATTTCCTCCAAAAACATTTTTAGAGGTCTAACCCAAATGTAACAGTTATCTTCTCTAGGGTATAAAGGTTTATAAATAACAACATCTTCTTGCGACTCCGAGTCTTTACCAACATTTTCTACAAAATAATAATTGCCTTTAAAATGTCTGTAGACTTTTCCAATTTTAATATTTTCCATATAATACCCCCTTAATTATAAATATCTACATAATTTTATCATTTATTGGACTGAAAATCAATATAAATAGGTGGAGAAATTGGATATTTATATAAGTAACCATTTTACTATTGGACTTTTAATATAGAATTTTTTCATGTTCCTGCTTCGCTCCGCTCAGAAGCGTCACTTTCAAAAATTTATATTAAAAGCCCACATTGTTAATTGTCATGTAAATAACAAATTTATAGAGTAGCGCGAGGAGGGTTTCTATTTTTAAGAACGCGAGCTTGACGTGGGGACCGCTAGAGGCTGTTAAACGCGTTAGCGTTGTTACAGCGTCCAGTGGGATGAAGCGAGCATAATTAAAAATAGATTCGTCCGGGAGCGGATTCCTGGGCAGGCACAAGACCTGCCCCTACAGGTTATATTAATTTCAAATTCCTTAATGAAAGTTTTTCAAAGACTTATTACACCTAATTCCAAATATAAAACATCAAATATCCAAAATCCAATTTAGTGTTAGAGATAAAAACCGCATAAATTTATTGGACGAGCATATAATAAAAACAGGAGGAATACCATATGCAAGAAGAATTTATAAAAGAAGAAAAGAAGATTCTTAGTAAAAATGATAAAGAGTTTAATACTATCTTAATACAAAGTATAATTAATACTTATAATAATATTGAAGTTGCAAGAAAAAACTATGAATTTGCGGAAGGCGAATTAATTGATTATTATTTATACGAAATAAAAGCTAATCAAGCCAAACTAGATTATTTAATAAAAAAATCTAAAAAGAATGGAATAGAATTAGATATGATTGATAAAATTCAAATTATGAATTTAGAAGAAAATCAAGTAGGATAGATATGTATAATTTAAAAATTGAATGGGCAGGTCTTGTGCCTGCCCAAAATTTAATACGTCTCACAAACAATAATTTATAGATAATTGTTTATTAATATTCCTGCAATAAATGATAAGTAAATGAATGCAAATAGTGAAAGTCCAACAATACCTAAAATAAATCCTGCTTTTCCAATTTTGCTACCAACTTTATTTATTGCTTTTTTTCCTAACACTATAGCTAAAATTCCTGATGGAAGTGATATATACCAAAATATTGCAAATACTATAGATATTATTCCTAAAGTTAATGCTGCTGCACCCATAGAAGATTTATTTTTTATTTCATCATTTTCGTTCATATTATTTCCTCCTTAAATTTATTTTTGTTATAAATTCCATATTTTCTAAATTATTTACTTGTATTGAGTCTTCAGAGATTGTAAATAGGTTGTTTTCTATATATAAACCTCTAAGAAGACGAGAATTTGTATAATATTTATATTGCGATTTTTCTGCATCATGAGTAACAGTACCTTTAAGCTTAAAACCATCTGTTAAATTTATTTTATATACTAAATAACCTTCAGAAGTATATGGTTTACTGTAGCTAGTATATGAATTAATTATTGATGAATAATTGTCAGAAGAAGTTGATATTTCAAAATCTTCAGGATAATTGTTTACTGGTATAGCTATTAATTCTTTTTCTTTTGAGAATAATAGTGCCTTATGGTTTGTTAATATAGATGAGGTAGTTCTACTATCTCCAATGACAGTACTTGACATTTGAACTGGATTAGTAACATCTGAAACATCAAAAAGTGCCATTTTCATTCCAACAATACGTGCACTAGTATAGGTTATTTTACCATAGCTATCTCTATGCACATCCTCTTTTGTTTCCATACCAATTCCTATTATATGATTTTCGTCATATGGATGAAGATATGTGCTATATCCAGGAATTTTTAGTTCCCCAAGTACTTTAGGAGATTCTGGAACACTTAGATCTATAACATATAATGGGTCAATAGTTCTATAAGTTACTAAATAAGCTTTATTGCCCATAAATCTAGAAGAATACATTTTTTCACCTTTTGCTAAGTAGTCTGTTTCTCCGATTTTTTCTAAGTTATTATTAAATACCGTTATCTTTGAGCCATTATTGTCATATAAAGCAACTCTTAAATTTCCATTATATTCATCCAATGAAAATTGATTAATTGTTTTACCTTGAGTTTTTACTTTTTTAGAATATTTAATTAAGCCATCTTTTTGAATATCAAATTTATATATATAAGTCGTATAATTACTACTTGTGGTTGTGTCATTTTCATATACAAAAGGACCAATTACACCTTTCCATGTAAATAATGAAGAAATTGGCAAGTGAGAATAGCTATATTGATATGCTTGGTCTAGTAAATATATGCTATTTTCAGATATGTAAGCATTGCTTATATCAATTAAATATGATTTTACATTTACATCTTGTGATGGATTGTCTAAGTCCATAGTTGATATTAGGGTTTGAACTTTAGATTTTACGTCTTTTAAATAGTAAATATTTTTCAATCCAATATCTTTTGAATTATTATTTTCAGTATAGTATGTTATAATATCTGAACCTTCTTTTCTTAAATTTCCAGAAGAAATAATATATAATCTATTATTAATGCATCTAGAAGTATAATATGGTTCATATAATTTATAGTTTTTTACTTTTTTTGGTGATTCCTTATTTTCGATATTATAGATGTCAACAATAGTATTATTATTGTAACGACTTGTAGAACTTTCTGCAGAAATTACAACAAGCTTATTGTTATACAATATTAAATCTTGAGGAATACCACTTGGAGAAATAGTTGAAGCAATTTTTAATTCAGATGGATTTTTTACGTTCGTAATTACAACCTTATTCTCAGATATTGAATAAATGTAATCACCATCTGTTTTGTTTATATCTGCTTCATCAACATTTTCAACTTGAATGTTTGTGGTTGAATAATCTTTTGAAGAACTTGATGTTGAAGAAATTGAATTTGAAGATTCTGCTTTGCCTATCAATACATCATCTGTTGCGCCAATAGTATCATAGCTTATATTGGAAGCATACTGTAATCCTCCAAAATTATAAAATAAACTCCATGGCATAGTTACAGCACTAATAAGATAATCTGATAATTCATCAGTTGAATAGTTATTATATATTCTGTTTAAAGCTTTTTTAGATGATACAGTTTTAAGTTCAACTTTTGAATATGAAATACTTAAAATGACACAAATAGCAATAACTAATACAATTAATAAAGATATAACTATTTTAAGTTTTTTCATAAATACCTCCTTTAATTTTTTACTAAAAAATTTTTCATTTCTTAGACGTAAAGCAATTATAACAAAGGGCTACTTAAGTCACATTGTTTTACTACCTAAATTCTAACATATAGGAGTTTTAAAAACAAGATGAAACAATAAAATCATAATAAATAGTAATAAATGAAATAATAATTAATATTATTAAATAGGACAGGTGATAAAAATGAATTTAGATTTTAATAATATAATTGCATTTACATCATGTATTTTCTTTTTATTTATTTTTGGAAAATTATTTATAGTACCAATAAAAACAATATTAAAACTAGTTTTAAATTCATTTCTTGGAGCTTTTTTAATATATATAATTAATTTAATAGGTGCAATGTGGGGATTCCACATTGGAATTAACATTATTACCTCAATATTTGTTGGAATGCTTGGAATACCTGGAGCAATTGTTATAGTTATAATAAAATTTTTGTTATAAAATGATAAAAAATGTTGAAAAAGACAAAGTAATATAGTATAATTTTAACGTAAACTGTTTACGTTAAGAACAGCTATACTGTTCTTAATGGCTTTTACAAAAAAAATTGAGGAGGCATTTATATGTCCAAAGTTTTTGTACTCCGTACGCATGCACTTCTCTCGTCACAGAGAAGTACATTGAAGTTTGGGGATGACAACGAAATAGTTATTCCTCTTGCTTTAGTGGACGAACTTAGAAAAACTGACAAAGAATCCGTTGAAAAGCGGAAAATTGCTAGGGACTTGTTAGAGTATCTTAACACTTTCCCAACAGATCATCTGATGTCTAAATCCGGCGTGGTACAGGAAAACGGAAGCATTTTAAGAATTTCTAACGATTTTTATCACATAAAGGTCGAATTGGAAGGATTAAATTATGCAGAGAAAAACACTCTTCGAACTTGCTTAGGAATAATGCAAGAAGAAAAGAAAAATGTAATTCTTGTAACGAACAATTTAAGTCTTCAGTTAAAAGCAAAGCTTTTAGGAATAAGGGCTGAAAGCTTTAAAGACGAAACGTTTCCTAAACTTTCTGAACAGTATACTGGCAGAGAAGAAGTATTTGCTACTGATAATGCAATAGATTTGTTCTATTCAAAAGGATTTATTAATGTTAGTGAAATCTTTGATTTTGCTGATAAAGAATTTGTTGAAAATAAATTCTTTGTAATAAAATCCATGAATAAATCTGCATTAGGAATGTACAAAAATGGAAAGATTGTTAAGCTTAAAAATCAGTCTACTTCACCTTATGGCGTAAAGCCTATGAACGTAGGACAGAAATTTATGTTAGAAGCATTACTCGATAAAGACAGCCCGTTGGTTGTAATTAAGGGAAATGCAGGAACAGGAAAAACATTTTGCGCGCTTGCAGCAGGACTTGAACGGATAGACCAAAACGAGTATTCACGTATTCTTGTTACCAGGTCAGTTACTGCTACAGAACAGTATGGATTTTTACCGGGAGATATTGAGGAAAAATTATCTCCATACCTTTCAGGAATAAAAGATAACCTTTCTATATTATTAAATGGTAATATGGAAAAAGGTGAATCTAAAAAAGATGTTTATGAAGACGGACAGTACTTCTTCGAAAAAGGAATTGTTCAAATTCAGGCAATCGGATTTTTGAGAGGTCGTTCAATAGTTGACACGTATTTCATTATAGATGAAACACAAAACATTGAACCGGACACAATAAAGTCCATCGTTACAAGAGCCGGAAAAGGTTCAAAGTTCATTTTTCTTGGTGATCCCACCCAGATTGATAATCCTAATCTTACAGAAAGATATAATGGATTGGTTTATCTTTCGGAAAAGATGAAGGGAAATTCAATGTGTATACAAGTTGCTTTAAATGATGACGAATCGGTAAGAAGCGACCTTGCACGCGAAGCAGCCAAGATTTTGTAAAAGCAAAGGGAGATATGGTTTTTTACCATACCTCCCGTTTCTATTACTGCCTGCTTGCAAAAAGTGAAACACTTGCAGAATTGTGTTTTATTCAACCGTAACAGATTTTGCCAAGTTTCTAGGCTTATCAACATCTAATCCTTTGAATTTTGCTATATAATAAGAAAGTAATTGCAAAGGAATAACAGAAATTATAGGACTTAAAAAAGTATTAATTTCTGGTATTTCTATAGTATAATCAAATAAATTATCTATTTTTTGGTTTGTTATAACAATAGTTTTTGCTCCTCTTGAAACCACTTCTTGTAGATTACTAATTGTTTTTGATGACAAAAACTCATCAGTTATAATACCTAACACCGGAAAATCAGAGTCAATTAGCGCTATAGGACCATGTTTTAATTCACCCGCAGGATATGCCTCAGAATGAATATAAGAAATTTCTTTTAATTTTAATGAGCCCTCCATTGCAACAGGATAGTCTATACCTCTTCCTAAGAAAAACATATTTGATGATTTACATATATCTTTAGCAACTTTTTCTATCTTTTTATCATTCAATAATACTTCTTCAACCTTTTTAGGCAATTCCAATAAACTTTTCTTTATTTTATTAATTGTTTCAAATTGGACACTATTAAGTATTTCAGCAAAATACAAGGCTAAAATGTTTAATAATACCAATTGAGATGTATAAGCTTTAGTTGATGCAACCGCAATTTCTGGACCAGCATGTGTGTAAATATAAAAATCCGCTTCCCTTGTTATAGAACTTCCTATAACGTTTGAGATTGCAAGAGTTGTAGATCCTTTAGACTTTGCAAGTTTTAATGCTCCTATAGTATCTGCTGTTTCTCCGGATTGGCTAATAAAAATTGATAATGTATGAGAATTAACTAAAGGATCTCTATATCTAAATTCAGATGCAACATCAACTTCAACTGGTATTTTACATAGCTTTTCAAATGATTGTTTAACTGCAAGACCAGCATGCATAGCAGTTCCACAAGCAATTATAAAAATTTTATTAAAACTAGATAAAAAATCTTTTGAAAAAGATAAATTATTTATTTCTATATTTTTATTACTTAATGTAGCTCCAATTGTTTCTCTTATAGATGAAGATTGTTCATGAATTTCTTTGAGCATAAAATCTTCATATCCATTTTTTTCTATTGCAGATGAATCCCAAGATATATTCTCTATTTTTTTAGAAATTTTTTCTAAATTATTATTATAAAACTTTAATTTGTCAGAAAATACTTCTGCTATTTCATCATCATTTAATATATAAAAATCTTTTGAATAAGAAAGTATTGCTGGAATATCAGAAGCAATATAATTTTCAGTTTTAGTCGTACCAATAACTAAAGGACTATCTTTTTTAGAAACTATAATTCTGTCTGGATAATCCTTGCACAATACTTCAATTGCAAAGCTACCGTTTAAATCTTTACAAGCCAAAGCTACAGCATGCAATAAATCATTAGATTTATAGTAATAAGCTATTAAATTAGGGATAACTTCTGTATCTGTCTCAGACAAAAACTTGTATCCATTATCCATTAAAAATTTTTTTATATCTTTATAATTTTCTATAATTCCATTATGAACAATACTGAAAGTGTTAGAATTATCCGTATGAGGATGAGAATTAATTTTACTAGGTTTTCCATGAGTTGCCCACCTTGTGTGAGCAATGCCAACCGTTGCATTTGAATTAGTGTCTACCAATAAATTTTCTAAATTATTAACTCTACCTTTATCTTTTATAATACTAATTTTATTATTTTCTAGTACAGAAATTCCTGCTGAATCATATCCTCTGTACTCTAGCTTTTTTAAGCCGTCAATTAATATAGGTATGGCTTTTTTATTACCTATATACCCAACTATTCCACACATATTTTAAATACCTCCATTAAAATTAATAAAAGGCATAAAGCTTACATGAATAATTTTTTGTTCTAATATTGCTATTAGTTTTTGTAACTATTCTTATGACAGTAAGGTTGCCATTGATTTATCCGCCGAATCTTTCGATAAAACCAATCCTCGTTAGGTAAAAATACCCCTGGCGCTTGAAATAAATCTCCTTTCTAATATATTTGCCTTTTTATATTTAATATATTACAACAAGGTAAAAAAAGTTTCAACATATAAATTGTAATTTATATGACAAATATAATTGTAATCAATTTATTTTTGAGAGCATTTTTTCAAAATTAGACCCTCCAGGCTAACGGGTATTCCCCGCCTCAAAGGGCTGTCAGGCCGTAATTTTTCAAAAAAGTCTCAAAACAAATTGATATATAGTAGCGCGAAGCTATTCGTTTTTATTTTTTTAGAAAGTTACGGGTGGGGACCGGCGAGTTTATAGAATGTTTAAAATTTATTAGAATAAATTTTATTACATTCTATACGAAGTTGGGGCGTTTCGTAAAAAATAAAAACGAATAGCTGGGAGCGGATTAATTTTGCAAATTACAATTTATTACTTGCTTTATAAGGACTGATTTTATGAAAAATATTAGCAGAAAAAGAAGAATGATATACTTATTAATGATTGCGGTAATATTATTTACATTATTAATAATTAGAATATTTTGGCTGCAATTTATTAGCGGGGATGAACTTCAAACTTTAGCATATGAACAGCAAACGTTAGATAGAAAAGTAAATCCTAGAAGAGGGACTATTTACGATTCTAATATGACCGAACTCGCAGTAAGTTCAACTGTTTATACTGTTACAGTTAATCCAACCAATATTGAAGAAAAAAATAAAGAAATAATCGCGAAAAAAATATGTGAAATATTTGACTTGGATTATGAAAAGATTTTAAAGAGAATAAAAAAGAGAAGCTCAATAGAAACTATTGTTAGAAAAGAAGAAAAAGAAAATGTTGATAAACTAAATGAATGGCTTGTACAAAATAATTTGAGTAAGGGCATTAACATAGATGAAGATACAAAAAGATATTATCCATACAATAATTTTGCTTCACATATAATAGGTTTTTGTGGAAGTGATAATCAAGGATTAGGTGGAGTAGAAGCTAAGTATGACAGTGTCTTGCAAGGCACTAAGGGGAGAATTACTAAAGTAAAAGATGCATCTGGAAAAGAGGTAGAGGGAACAGTTGAGGAATATCAAGAAGCAATTGATGGAAAAGATATAGTTATGACAATTGACATGGGTGTTCAATCAATTGCAGAAAAATACTTGGAACTTGCTTGCATTGACAATAAGTGTACTGATGGCGGAAATGTAGTTATAATGGAACCTAAAACTGGTAATATTCTTGCAATGGCTACTTATCCAACATATAATTTAAATGACCCATATACAGTTACAGATAATGAGATAGCACAAAAATGGCAAGAATTATCTAATAAAGAAAAAAATGAAGCTTTACAAGCAATGTGGAGAAATAAAGCGATAGCTGATACCTACGAACCAGGTTCAACTTTTAAACTAGTAACAACTTCTGCGTCTTTAGAAGAAGGAATAACAACTACGGATAAAGCTGGTGAGTTTTGCTGTACTGGTAGTATTACAATAGCTGGTGTTAGAATAAAATGTTGGAGACATTATAGACCTCATGGAAGTCAAAGTCTAAGGCAAGCACTAATGAATTCATGCAACCCAATTTTTATAGGATTAGGTCAAAAATTGGGAGTAGAAACATATTATACTTATCTAGAAAGGTTTGGATTTTTAAGTAAAACAGGTATAGATTTACCAGGAGAGGCAAAAGGAATATTTTTGGATAAGTCAAAAGTTGGACCTGTTGAACTTGCTACAATATCATTTGGGCAAAGATTTGAAGTAACACCAATACAAATGATAACAATGGTTTCGACGATAGCTAATGGAGGCAATAGAATGAAACCAAGATTAGTTAAAGAAATTATAGATACACAAACAGGAGAAAAAAATGAAATTAATCCGGAATGTGTAGGAAGAGCAATATCTAAAGAAACTGCAGAAAGCGTTTTAAGCATGATGGAATCTGTAGTAGCAGAAGGAACAGGAAAAAATGCAAAGGTTGCAGGCTTTAGAGTAGGTGGAAAAACAGGAACATCAGAAGATGGTGTAAACACAAATAAATATGTAACGTCATTTGTAGGAGTAGCACCAATTTCAGAACCAAAAGTTGCAATATTAGTAACCTTATATAATCCAACAGGAGAAGGAGGACATCAAGGAGGTGCGTGGGTAGTTTTAACAACACACTATAAAACTATCTAAAAATCATTGATTAAATAAATTGCAAAACAAGCAAATCAGAGAGTTTTTTAATCGCTCTTTAAGAATATAAAGAAAGGGACAAGGTATGGAGAACAAAAATATAATTGGTACAAATTTTATAATTACTAATAGAGACTTAATAAATGAATTTGGAATAAATGTTGCAGTAATGTTAGGAGAATTATATGGAAGAAGAAATTACTTTAGTGAACGAAATGAGCTGAAATATGGGTATTTTTTTGCTACAAAAGATAGCATAGAAAAAAGTACAAAATTAAGCCCATATAAACAACGAATTGCTACAGAAAAACTAGTAAAAGAGGAAATCTTACAAGTAAAATATATTGGAATTCCTCCTAAAACTTATTATAGAATTAATGATGAAAAACTTTGCAAAGTATTGAAAAATCCAGTTGGTCACGAGATGATCAACAAGAAAGAAATGTGGTTATTAACAGGTAAGTAACTAGATGAAGAACAGTTCATTAAAATTTTTTACATAAATAATAATAAGTAATAATAATAAATAATAACACACACACTGTTAAAAAATTTATAATTTTGATAGTGCAAAAAAATTCCTCGAAGAGTAAAAGGGTATTAGGGATTTCCCTAACAAGCAATTAGAGGTGTTGCTACACCATGCTTGCGAATAAAAGTCGTATAAAATGACATTGATTATTCGGGATTTTTAATCTAGTAGACTAGATTAAAAATATTAAAGTTTTAGAAAAAGGGCTGACAAATTAAATTGAGCACGGTATACTACCAGTAAATTATAAATGGAGGTAGTTGATATGAACAAATATAATGTTAAAGAAAAACGGATGTTTTAAATGAATTATTTATATCTAGAGAAGAAAAGCTATGTGCTATAACGAAAGAAGATAAAAAAAAAATTAAAAAGTTAGTTATAAAAAATGATACATATGAGATGCTATTGAAAAAGATAGAAAATTTATCAAATGATAATAAAAAAATAATAAATGTTAAAGATAGCTTAGATAGTTATATAGATAGAGTAAATATCATAGGAGCTTATGAAAACGAAAAATTTTATAAAATACGGATTCTCTGATGCAATAAATTTAATTATTGGATGTATATAGTAAAATGCTAGAAAATTTCACAAAAGATTTAATTGTATTAGAATAAAACAAAAAAATAGCAGAATATCATATTCTGCTATTTTTTACATTAAAATTTTGTATCTTTTGGTGGACAGTTGTCATTCCCGTAGCTATCTTTATCACGAATTCTCCCATGAGTATTATGAATGACTAATTCAGAGTGCTGGCTTTTTGCTATTTCTCTACCATATTCAATAGCAGCCTTTTGAGTATCAAATAGCTTTGTAGCTTTTGAATTTCCAGCACCAATTACCTGCCACAAGTTACCTTTGGGTGTAATGTGTTGATTTTTTTCATAATGCTTTCCTCCATTTTCTATCCTAGAAGTGTTGACTTCTGACAATAATAAGTGCTATAATGTAACAAGTATAACTTGGCGAAGGTTATATATAATTAATTCTAATGTTCATTATAGCATTAGGATTTTTTTATTGCTATAAATAATATATTATATTATTTATAGCAAGTCAATAGACAAAACAATTAATTGGCAAAAAATACATATAAAAAGTAATGAAAAATAGTTTTGAGTCAAAAAAATGCATAAAAAATGCAAAAAAATTAAAAATAATTATAAAAATATTTACAAATTTGAATAAAAAGAATATAATATAATAAGATTATGCTAGGAGGTATATATATGTTAGTACAATTTAGCGTTGAGAATTATATGTCTATAAAAGAAAAAGTAGTTTTCAGCATGTTGGCTTCTTCAGACAAAGAATTAGCAGAAAATTTAATAGAAAGTAAAAATGAAAAATGTTTAAAGTCAGCCGTAATATATGGAGCTAATGCTTCTGGAAAATCGAATTTTTTAAAAGCAATAAATTCAGTAATATTTATGATGAGAAATTCAAATAATATGCAACCTGGAATGCTTTTACCAATAACACCATTTAAATTTGACAATGAATTTACAAAGAGACCGAGTTCATTTGAATTTATTATGATTATTAATAACATAAAATATGTATATGGATTTGTTGCTGATAGTAGCAAGATTTATGAAGAATATTTATACTATTATCCAAATGGAAAAGAAACTGAAATTTTTGAAAGAAGTGAAGTCAACAAATTTCATTATACTATAACAGAAAGAAAACTAAAAGATATTGAAAACAAGAATATGGAAAATAAATTCTTTTTAGCAACAGCTACTACTTGGAATTATGAAAAAACCAAACCGGTTTTTGATTTTATTACTAATGGAATTAATGTATTGTTTGATTATGAACAATTAAAGGGAATTTCGTTTGAACAATATAACAATGATAAAACAGGAGAATTAAAAGAATTTTCATTAAAAGTTTTAAATGAAGCGGAAATAAATATAAATGGATTTACAGTATCAAATGTAGAAATCACAGAAGAACAGCTAAGCATGTTGCCACCAGAATTAAGAACATTCTTTCCTAATGGATCAAAAGGAGTTAATATAACAACGACCCATAATATTGTAGATGATTCAGGAAAAGAAATAAGTATTAAGTTGGATTTTGAAGAAGAATCTTTAGGAACAAAAAATTTATTTATTTTAAATCCATTTTTATTGCATGTTTTGAAAGAAGGAAAGGTTTTAATTATTGATGAGTTAGATAGGAGTTTACATCCATTTTTAGTAAAATATATTGTAAAACTATTTAATAGTGGAGAATACAACAGAAATGGAGCACAGTTGATTTTTAATACACATGATACTAATTTATTAAGTTTAAATTTATTTAGAAGAGATCAAATATGGTTTACTGAAAAAGATTATAAGAAAGGGGCTACAGACTTATATCCATTAGATGATTTCCCAGTTAGAAAAACAGAAAACATACAAAAAGGATATCTTAATGGAAGATATGGCGCAATACCTTTTATAGCTATGGGTGACAACTTATGGCCAGAAGAATAGAACAAATTCAAAGAAATAGAAAAAGCAGAAGAACAAAAGAAAATATATTGTTTGAATTCGAAGGAAAAAATAAAACAGAAGAGATATACTTTAGAAATTATCAAAAGAGAGATAATCCATATAATTTAAAATTTGCTTATGGGAATGATACAGATCCAGTTAGTATGGTAAAGAGTTTAATAAGTTATATAAAGAAAGAAGATATAAGTGTAGAAAATGATGATAAAATATATTGCGTATTTGATGCAGATATAGATGTTAGCAAACAAAAGAAAATTGATGAGGCAAAAAAACTTGCATTAGAAAACGGAATAGAGGTAATCATCTCTATTCCATCTTTTGAATTATGGTATAGATTGCATTATTCTTATACAAGCAAAGTATATGCATCTAATAAAGAATTGTTAGAAGATATTAGAAATTTTATTCCTAATTATGAAAAAGGTATAAATGTATATGATAACATAAAGGAAAAGACTCAAGAAGCTATATATAATGGTAAAAGGTTAGAAGAAGAACAAATTAAAGCTGGAAAGGAAATTATTAATGTGAATTGTAATCCATACACAGCAGTTTACAAACCAGTTGAATATATATTGAATAGAAAAAAGTAAATGATAAAATTTGTTATAAAAATAAACATACTCGATAACATTAGTATAATATAGGAGTAAAGTAATATATGAAACAAATTAGCAAAGAAGAACTAATACAATATTTTATGAGTCAAATAGGAAATAACAGTATTCTTAACAATTATCTTTCAACTCAAGAAATAAAAGAAAGATTAAATAAAAATATTTTTGGGATAACATATGTACAAAAAGCAGGCGCTTCAGGTGGCACATATAGTATTAGTACAAAAAATGTAAATATTTGTATAGAAAAATTCCATTCAGAAGAGGAATTCAAAAAAACTATAGTGCATGAGCTTTTACATGCATTATCATTTAGCGAAATAGAAGATGAAACTACAAAATCAGCCAAAATAGGGTTTCAAATAAATCAAATGAGAAAAAGTGGAACTTTTAATAGAAGTGACAAATGGTTTTATACATCAGATATGATTTGGAGAACGACTGGGAAAGCAATTAACGAAGGAATAACTGAATTATTGACAGAGGAAATATTGGGAATAACTAAAAAAGATAATGGATACCAGTTTGAAAAAGATGTAACTAGAGAATTATTTCAAATAATGGGTAAGGAAAATATAATAAGCCAATATTTTTCACAAATAAAAAATAGTCAAGAAGTAGAAGATGGTTTTGAATATCTTTATGGAGACACTATAAATGAGTATTATAATGATGTAAAATGGCGAAAAATGATATATGAAGCATTGCAAAATACAATTGATAATTTAGAGCAATTACTTTATCTTAGAAGTAAAGTAGGAGGCATAAAAAGAAATTTAAATGAAGATGAACAAAAAGAATATGAAAATAGTATGAGAAAACTTTTTGACAATAGAGAATATCTAAAAAAGATTACTTTTTCAACATTATTTATGAGTAATCAAATTGTAAGTGTTTTTGGTTGCGATGATAAAGCACTGGAAAAACTTAATGATTCAGAAGGTCATATTCTAAAAGTAAAACCTCAAGATTTGGTAGCATTAAAAGAAAAAAAACTTTTAAAGTTATGTGAATTAGCAGATATTTATGTAGAAAATGAAAAGGATTTTGAATGTTTTATGGAACATCAGCAAGAATTTTCGGAAATAAAAGAAATAAATGTTTCAAGTGGTTTGCTTTTAAATAAGGGTGTTCCGCCATATAAATATAATATTTGTATGAATAACATAAATGAATTATCAATAGAACAACTGGAAATTTTAAATAAAAATAGAGGAAATTTGAATAAAATTAATCTACGAGGTAATCCAACTTATCAATTTGGATTAGATGAATTTATCAGAACTAAAAAGGTTGTTAATGATATAACAAAAGATATAGATATGGAAGAAAAAGAAATTACTAAGTTCTTAAAATTATATGAAAAATTGGGGAAAAATATAAGTTACAAACAATCTGCAGGAGTAAAAGACGCAATGTTTAAATTTCAAGCTTGTTGCCATGGTTATAGTAGATTATTAAATTTAGTTTTAAATAATGTAGGAATACAAAGTATAAATGTCAGAGGATATAGCTGTATAAACGGTAATGAAGAAGGACATGAATGGAATAAAGTTAAAATAGATGGTAAATGGTACAATTGTGATTTAACATGGGATTCACAAAATATGAAGGAAAATAAATGTGTAAATTATTGTTTAAGGTCTGATAATGTTTTTTTAAAAAGACAAGAACATAAACTTGATACAGATACTTGTAAACGATATGTGTCAAATTATGATTATAATCAAGAGATTGTACAAAAGTATTTTCAAAAAGAAATGGATATGGAGAGGTAGCTTGAAAATAATTTGAAAAATAAATTTAAGCTGTAAAAGATTTGAGAAATATTTCTAAAATCTAAATGAGCATGCATAAAAAAATACAAACTAGGAATTAGGTTTTACTAATTTCTAGTTATTTTTTTATTTTTTCAAAAAATGTCACATTTTTCATTTAACCATGACATTTACCTAGTGGAGGAATAGAAAGTTTGAAAAATTTTTATAGAAAATTTCCGCTTTTTTTAATGTTAATGCCATTTACCTAGTAGAGGGAAAATTTTAGGTATAAATTTTCTTTAAGAATAATAAATTTAAACATAATCCTCTAAAAGGAGAATGAATTTGAAAAGTCAAGAGAAGATAATTAAGTATTTAAAAGATGTGGAAAATCCATATATATTGAGCTTCGAAGGAATGGTTGTAGAGTTTGAGTATGCAAACGAGAAGAAAACTTTCAATGAATGTATGGTAAATATTTTAAAGAAAAAGGAAACAATGAGCTGACAATTATGGCAGGTCACGTTACAATGAAACAAATGAAAAACTTCGTATTACGTTGTTAATCTTCGAATAAAAATGTCTTCATCGTACAAAAGTACGATTGCGGATTTTTGTCTCGATTGCCTAGTACTACTTGTTTTTGATTTGTTTTAAATTTTAAAGAAGGGGGGTAACCATTAATGGCAAGGAAGTCAAAATATTCTTCTAATGAAACCACCGTAAATAAAAAAATATGGTCTGTTGCTTTATACATAAGACTCTCACAAGAAGATGAAGATAATGGAACAGAGAAACAAGAAAGTAATAGTGTAACTAGTCAAAAAACATTATTGAATGAATTTATAGAAGAACAGAATGATTTAATAATTTATGATACTTATATAGATGACGGATTTACAGGAACTGATTTTAATAGACCATCATTTCAAAGATTATTGGAAGATATGAGAAATGGAAATATCAATTGCGTAATTGTAAAAGACTTATCAAGACTTGGAAGAAATTATATAGAAGTAGGAAATTATATAGAGCAAGTTTTTCCGCTATTTAATATTAGATTTATTGCCATTAACGATTCAGTAGATAGTTTTAAAAATCCAGCAAGTACGAATACAATTTTAGTGCCATTTAAAAACTTAATAAATGATGAATATGCAAGAGATACATCAGTTAAAATAAGAACATCATTGAATGGAAAAAAGAAAAAGGGAGAATTTATTGGGGCATTTCCAGCTTATGGATATATAAAAGATCCTAAAAATAAAAATAAATTAATTATAGATGAAGCGGCTGCAGAAATAGTAAGAAAAATATATAATTGGCATGTGAAAGAAGGATTAGGAAAAGTATCAATATGTCATAAATTAAATGATATGGGAATTATAAATCCTACAGGACATAAGAGGCTGGAGTTAGGACAGAATTATAATAATTATGCTAGTAAAGATAATGAATATACATGGACACCTTCTACAATACGAAATATTTTAAGTAATGAAGTGTATATAGGGCATACAGTTCAAGGAAAAAGGAGAGTAAAAAGTTATAAGGTACATAAAGTCGAGTTAGTTCCAAAAGAAGAATGGGTAAAGGTAGAAAATACACATGAACCAATAATAGATAAGGAAACCTTTAAAAAAGCACAAGATATAAATAAAAAAGATATGAAAGTATCTCAAAAAACGGGGGAATTATCTATATGGGCAGGACTTCTAAAATGTAAAGACTGTGGCAGAGCAATGAATAAAAAGAGTAGTACAAATAAGAGTGGCAATAAATATGAGTATTATATTTGTAGTACATATAGAAAAAAGTCAAATAACTTATGTAGCAAACATACTATAAAAGCTGATAAACTAGAAAAAGCAGTTTTACAAGCTATAAATTTGCATATAGATTTATTGATAGATACTGAAAAAATTATAAAACAAATAAATGATAGTTGTTACCCAAATACTAAAAATGAAAACATAGAAAATATGATAATTTTAAAACAAAAAGATATATCTAAAATATCTAATTTCAAGAGAACTTTATATGAAGATTGGAAAAATGGAGATATAACAAGAGATGAGTATTTGGAATATAAAGCAAAATATGAAAATGACATTGAAAATTTAAAAAGAAATATAGAAAGACTGGAAAATGAAAAGAAAAAATATGAAAATCAAAAAATAAGTTCAAATGAATGGATACAAAAATTCAAAGAGCAAAAAGGTATAACAAAATTATCAAGAGATATAGTAATGGAACTAATAGAATGCATTTATGTACATGAAAATGGAAATATAACAATAAAATTTAAGTTCGAAGATGAATTTAAAAGATGTTTAGAATACATAGAAAATAATAAAAATTTGTTAGTAAAAGCAGTATAAATTTGTGTTGTTAAAATAACTCAAGGAGGTGCTGTTGCGGCACCAGTGGCTGGGCAAATTTTAGGAGAGGTTTTACCATACCTAGAATTAAAAGAAGATAATGAAGAAACTAAAATTAATAATGAAAGCATTAAGGTTCCAGATATTAAATATAAAACACTAAAAGAAGCAGAAAAAATATTAAAAGAAAACAATTTAAAAATACAGTATGATGGAGAAATAACAAACAAAGAAAAAGAAAGTGTTATAATTAAAGAACAAACTCCAAGTGCTGGAATTAATATAACAAGTGGAAGTACAATAATAGTAAAAATTGAATAAATACTGTACAAACAGAAGAAAAAATTATATAATAATGACAAATAAAGAAAGGAAGATTCTAATATGAATTTAAAAAGTATTTTAGTAGGTATTGATGGACTAAAAGCAATGGGAAATCTAGATTTAGAAATCTCTAGTGTAGAATGTGATTACAGAACTGTAAAAGATGGAAGTTTATTTGTGGCAATTAAAGGATACGAACATGATGGACACACTTTTATACAAAAGGCTATAGAGAATGGCGCTAAAGCTATAATTTTTGAAGAAGGAACAAACTATAAAGAATTTGTAAAAGATAAAAGTATTACATATATTATGGCACCTGATACAAGACTTGCTTTATCATTATGCTCATGTAATTTCTTTGATAATCCATCTAAAAAAATGAAAGTGATAGGAATAACAGGAACAAAGGGCAAAACTACTACAAGTTTTATGATAAAAGATATACTTGAAGCAGAAGGAAAAAAGGTAGGCTTAATAGGCACAATTGCTATATATATAGGAGATAATAAAGTTAAAAATTCAGATAGAACTACTCCAGAGAGTAATAAATTACAAGAGATTTTAGACAGAATGTATAAACTGGGAATAGAAATAGTAGTTATGGAAGTCTCTTCTCAAAGTTTAAAGCTAAATAGAGTTGCTGGAATTGAGTTTTATGCTGGCATTTTTACAAATTTATCTGAAGATCACATTAGTAAAACTGAACATGCAGATATGAATGATTACTATGAAAGTAAAATGAAACTTTTTGATTCATGCAAATATGCTTTTATTAATGCAGATAATATATATACGTCAAAGGCTGCTAAAGTAATAAAAGATAAGTGCATAACAGAAACTTATGGAATAGATAATTACTGCAATTTTTTAGCTAAAGATATAACTGTAACTAATACATATGCAGATTTTAAATTGAAGCTAGATAATAAAAATGAAAGAATAAAGGTTTCTATTCCTGGAAGATTTAGTGTATATAATGCTTTATCAGCAATTGAAGTGTGTAAATTGTTTGGAGCAAAAACTGAAAATATTAAGTCAGTTCTTGAAAAAATTAAAGTACCTGGAAGAAGCGAGCTTGTTGAGAATAAAAAAGATTTAAAAATAATGATTGATTATGCACATACACCAGATAGTTTAGAAAATATATTAAAATCAGTAAAGCAATATACGATGGAAAGAATAATTTGTGTATTTGGATGTGGTGGAGATAGAGATAAAACTAAAAGAAGTGTAATGGGAGAAATTGCTGGAAGGTTAGCAGATTACACAATTATAACTTCAGATAATCCAAGAACAGAAAATCCTGAGGATATAATAAATGAGATTGAAAAAGGAATAAAGAAAACAAAAGGCAAGTATGAAATTATTGTGGATAGAAAAGAAGCAATAAAAAAAGCAATAAGTATGGAAAATAAGACAGATATGGTAATAGTTGCTGGAAAAGGGCATGAAATGTATCAAGAGATTAATAAAGAGCAAATACCTTTTGATGAAAGAAAAATAATAAATGAAATTGTAAACAATTTACAAGAAAAAAACAATAAAAAAAGCAAGAAAAAGAAAAAATAATTTTAATTTAACATAGGAGAAAAAAAATGAACTATCAAATTATACTATTATTGTTATCATTTGCAGTATCAACTACTGCAGCACTTATAATATTACCAATATTAAAAAAATTAAAAGTTGGTCAAATAGAAAGAACAGATGGACCACAAAGTCATTTGACTAAACAGGGTACACCAACTATGGGTGGAATTGTAATGATTATTACAGTTCTAATAATGAGTATTTTTTTAAGTATACTATATTATCAAAATGAGCTACAAACTGTATATAAATTTATTCCATTGGCACTAGTTTCTATTGGCTTTGGAATAGTTGGATTTGTTGATGACTTTAAAAAACTAGTATTAAAAAATACAGAAGGATTAAAGCCTAAATACAAAATGCTTGGATTATTAATTATATCAATTATATTTGTTATATATTTAATAAAATGTATAGGAACAGATACATTCATACCAGTAATTAAAGAATATATAAATATTCCAATGCTAATTTATGTTCCTTTTGCTATTTTTGTAATGTTAGGAACAACTAATGCGATAAATTTAACAGATGGAATAGATGGTTTAGCAACAAGTGTAACTACTATTATAATTGCTTGTTTAACTATAATAGGACTTATGAACAATTCTAAAGAAATTGTAATTATAGGAAGCATAGCATGTGGAGCAAATTTAGGATTTTTATTGTTTAATATGCATCCTGCAAAGATGTTTATGGGTGATACAGGTTCACTTTTTCTAGGAGGAGTTGTTGTTAGTATGGCTTTGTACTTAAAAATGCCATTGCTTCTAGTAGTAATTGCATTAATTCCTGTTTTAGAAACAATATCTGTTATAATGCAAGTTGCATATTTTAAAAAGACTGGAAAAAGGATATTTAAAATGGCTCCTTTGCATCATCATTTTGAATTATCAGGATGGAATGAAAATAAAGTTGTTATTATTTTTAGCCTTACAACACTTTTGCTATGCGTAATTGGTTTAGCTATAATATAAGGAGAGAGTATAGTGGTACGAAAAACTAATAAAAAAATTTCGAAACAGCCAATAGATTTTGTTTTATTAATAATTGTTCTTATAATGCTTGCTTTGGGTTTGGTAATGGTTATGTCTGCAAGTTCTCCAACGTCCATTGCGGAGACAGGAAAAAGTTATGCTTATGTAAAAACACAAGCTATAAGTGCATTATTAGGATTAACAGCTATGTACATAGTTTCCAAAATTGATTATAGAAAATATAAAAAGTATTATAAATTAATATATATTGCTGTTTTTTTTCTAAACTTATCTGTTGCTTTTATAGGAAAGAGTGTTGGACGGAGCAAAAAGATGGATTGGAATAGGAAACAAGTTCTCATTTCAACCATCAGAAGTTGCAAAAATTGGTTTAATTATTTTTTACGCAGCATTATTAACTAAAAATAAAGAAAGATTAGGTGAAATGGGAAGAGGATTCTTCTATCCATTTATATTTTTGATTCCTATTGTAGCTGTATTATATCTTGTACAAAATCATTTAAGTGCGACATTACTGATAGTAATGATTATTTCTATAATGATGCTTATGGCGGGTACAAAATTAAGATACTTTTTAACTTGGGGACCTATTGGAGCAGGAATTGCTGGTGCACGGAATGCTTATATTGAATAAGGCAACTAAAAAAAGTAGTTTTAGAATAGAGAGAATAATAACATTCTTAGATCCATTTAAGGATACACAAAATGGTGGATGGCAAGTTATACAGAGTTTATATGCAATAGGTTCAGGAGGACTTTTTGGCGTAGGACTTGGAAATAGTACTCAAAAATATTTATATCTTCCAGAAGCACATAATGATTTTATATTTTCAATTATTGCTGAAGAATTAGGCTTTATAGGATGCACTATAGTTATTATACTATTTGCGTTATTTATATGGAGAGGAATATTAATATCAATAAAGGCTCCAGATATGTTTGGAAGTTTAATTGCAGTTGGAATAACAGTTATGGTCGGATTACAAGCAATAATAAATATAGCAGTTGTTACTTCATCAATGCCAAATACAGGAATGCCATTACCGTTCTTTAGTTATGGTGGAACATCATTATTGATTTTATTAAGCTCTATCGGAGTATTGTTAAATATATCAAGAGCTGCAAAAATTTCGAGTAAATAGAGAGGAAAAAATATGAAAGCAATTATAGCAGCTGCCGGAACAGCAGGACATATAAATCCGGGAATTGCAATAGCAAATAAAATAAAAGAAGAAGAACCAAATTCAGAAATTATATTTATTGGTACAGGTAAAAAATTGGAGAAAGATTTGGTTACCAGAGCAGGTTTTAAATTAAAAGAAATAGATGCTTACGGATTAGGATTAAATCCAATAAAACTTATAAAAACGTTAAAAGGCTTTAAAGAAGCAAAACAAATTATACAAGAATTCAAACCAGATGTTGTAATAGGAACAGGCGGGTATATTTGTGGCGCTGTTATAACAGAAGCAAATAAATTAAAAATACCAACATTATTACACGAGAGCAATGCTTTTCCTGGTAAGGCGGTAAAAATGCTTATAAATAGAACAGATACAATAATGGTCGGGTTTGAAGATGCTAAAAATAAATTGGAAAAAGCAAAAAAAGTTGTGGTTACTGGTAACCCAAGTAAAATGGGAAAAATAAAATTAGATGAAAAACAAAGAAAAGAAATAATAAAACAATTAGGCTTAGATAATAATGAGCCAATATTATTAGTATTTGGAGGAAGCCAAGGAGCAAGAGCTATAAATAACAGTATAATAAAAATAGTTAAAAATAAAGCTAATAAAGATTATCAAATTATATGGGCTCCAGGACCAATTCAATATGATATAATAAAGGAAGAATTAGATAAAGAAAATATTGATATTAATAATTTAGATAAAATTAAAGTATTTCCATATATATATAATATGGAAGAAATAATGAATATATCAGATTTATTAATGTGCAGAAGTGGGGCTATGACGATAAATGAGGTATCTTTAGTAGGAAAGCCTGCAATATTTGTACCACTTCCAGGTGTATCTCAAAATCACCAAGAATATAATGCAAGAGTACTAGAAAATGCTGGTGCAGCAAAAATTATTCTTAATGAAGATCTAGATAAAATTAATTTGAATGATAAAATAGAAGAACTAATACATAATAAAGAGTTGTTAGAAGAAATGGGAAGAAAAGCTAAAAAAGTATCAAACCAAAATTCTTTAGATGTGATATATAAGGAAATAAAAGAAACAATGTTACATAATTGTTAATATAACCTTAAATTTATATTACAATTTACAAGAAAGTGCCAAAATGCGGTCACTTTCTTTTTTAATTTGAAAAAGAAAGTCGAAGAGTGTTAAACAGTGTTGATTTGTGCGTCCGAAAGTTCTTGCATACTAAGGATAAAAGGGGTATAGTAAGAATGTTGAGTAATAAAAAAGGGAGGGGAAGATGAAGGATTTTTTCGGTTGTACTTTTATGAGTCGAGAAGAACTAAAAGACATAGGAGTAAAATATCCAATAAAATTAGAATACTATAGAACGAAAACTAATGAAGAAAAAGTTAAAAATACAAATGATATAAAATATGGAATTGAAATAATTAAAACATCATATATAGAAGACAATATAGCTGTAGAAACTAGTTACATACCAGACATATTAAGAGATGAAATTAGAATAAATAAGATTTTAGACAAATTAAAACAAAACAAAGTTACACCAGTTTCAGCAGAGTATATAATAGAAGATTTATTAAAAGAGGGATGTTAAACAGAAAAGGCATGTAAAAAACATGCCTTTTATTATTATATAGGAAAAATCGAAGATTTTTACGTATATAACAAGGTTAAGTTACCTTAGACAGTGCATATTTGCGAAGCAAAATGCACATATGGCGAAGCCACTTTTCTTATATACTATACTCACTATTACCTTTGAGACTTCCTTATTTCATTCGAAAATTCAAATCGGCGAGAACAAATTAAATAAAAATTGAAAAAATTTCTTATTTGTTCTATTTGTTCTTGCAAAAACTAGTAATATATTATAGAATCTATAAAGTAATTTTAACGTATGAGGAGAATAAAATGGCGGAAAAACTAATTATTGTGGAATCACCGGCTAAAGCAGGAACTATAAAAAAGTTCTTAGGTGGAAATACAAAAGTTGTTGCTTCAATGGGACACATTAGAGACCTACCTAAGTCTAAGCTAGGAGTTAATATTGAAAATAATTTTGAACCGGAATATATAAATATAAGAGGAAAAGGTGATTTAATAAAATCTTTGAAGAAAGATGCTAAAGCTGCTAAGCAAGTGTATCTTGCAACCGACCCTGACCGTGAGGGAGAAGCAATAGCATGGCATTTAGCACATATATTAGATATAGATGAAAATTCAAAATGTAGAGTTACATTTAATGAAATAACTAAAGATACAGTAAAAGATTCAATTAAAAAACCTAGAAAATTAGATAAAGGATTAATAGATGCTCAACAAGCAAGACGTGTATTAGATAGAATAGTTGGTTATAAAATAAGTCCTATACTTTGGGCGAAAGTAAGAAGAGGACTATCAGCAGGAAGAGTGCAGTCTGTTGCTGTTAAACTTATAGTTGACAGAGAGGAAGAAATAGAAAAATTTATACCAGAAGAATATTGGAATATAACAGTAGATTTATTAAAACAAAAAGAAAAATTTAAAGCAAAACTTTTTGGAAAAAATAACAAAAAGATAGAATTAAAATCTAAAGATGAAGTTGATGAAGTCTTAAAGGCAATAGAAAATGCAGAATTTATTGTAAAAGAAATAAAAAGGGCTCAAAAGAAAAGAACACCAGCACCTCCATTTACTACAAGTACATTGCAACAAGAGGCATCAAGGAAATTAGGCTTTACTCTAAAAAAGACTATGTCTGTTGCACAAGGGTTATATGAGGGATTGAATATAGCAGGTAAAGGGTCAATTGGATTAATTACTTATATGAGAACAGACTCAACAAGAATTTCAGAAGTTGCTAGAGCAGTAGCCAAAAAACAAATAATAGAAAGTTATGGAGAGAATTATTACGAAAATAGATATTATAAAACTAAGGATGAAGCACAAGATGCTCATGAGGCAATAAGACCAACGTATATTGATTTAAAACCAGAGGACATAAAAGAATCTTTAAGTAAAGATCAATATAAGCTATATAAGTTAATATATAATAGGTTTTTAGCAAGTCAAATGGCACAAGCTGTATATGATACAGTCTCAGCTCAAATTGATGCAGACAATTACAATTTTAGAGCAAACGGGCAAACTTTAAAGTTTAAAGGATTCATGGCTTTATATGTTGAATCAAAAGATCAAGAAGAAAAAGAAGAAGATGGAAAAATACCAGAACTTGAAGAAGGAGAAAAACTAAAAAAAGAAAAAATAGAACCCATACAAAGTTTTACTCAACCACCTCCAAGATACACAGAAGCAAGCTTAGTAAAAACTTTGGAAGAAAAAGGGATTGGAAGACCAAGTACTTACTCACCTACAATTACAACAATTTTAGAAAGAAGATATATTGAAAAAGATAAAAAGCAATTAGTACCAACAGAATTGGGCAAAGTAGTAAATAAATTGTTAGTTGAGAATTTTTCGGAAATTGTAAATGAGGAATTTACTGCGAATATGGAAAATGAGTTTGACAAAATTGCAGTTTGTAAACAAGAATGGAAAAAGGTTATAAAAGATTTCTATGGACCATTTGAAAAAGAGTTAGAAAGAGCCAATAAAGAACTTGAACATGTGGAATTAGTTGAAGAAGTTTCAGATGTGCCATGCGATATATGTGGTAGAATGATGGTAGTTAAATATGGAAGGTATGGGAAGTTTTTAGCTTGCCCTGGATATCCAGAGTGTAAAAATACAAAACCGTTTGTTGAAACTATTGATGTTCCATGTCCAAAATGTGGTGGAAAAATTCAAATAAGAAAAACAAAAAAGAGGAGAAATTTCTATATATGTGAGAATAATCCTAAATTATGTGATTATATTTCATGGAATAAACCTAAAAAAGAAAAATAAGTATTGACATTTAGTATTTAAAATATTATAATAAATCTCACGTTTTAGAGATGGCAAAGGGGTACATATGCAAATATGTATCTTTTTGGCGTTTATGTGCAAATTTAGATTTTATTTATAGGAGGCGTGAAATGGACAAAGATACTTTTAAAAATGAATCAGAAAAATTGCGACAAACACTAAAGAAGATGGAGGATGAGGAAGAATATTTAAATAATACATTACTTACTAATACATCTATTTATAGTAAAGATGATTATGTAAGAGCACATTTAATATACCTAGGTGAAAAGAAGCTTAAAGAGTTACAAAAAATGAAGCAAAAACCATATTTTGCAAGACTAGATTTTAAAGAAAAAAATGAACAAGAAGAAAAACTATATATAGGGAAACTCTCTCTAATAGATAATGACACACATAAACCAATAATAATAGACTGGAGAGCGCCAATTGCAAATTTATACTATGATGGAAGAATTGGAAAAGCAGAATATAAATGCTTAAATGAAGTAATAGAAGGTGATATTCTTCTAAAAAGACAGTTTATTATAGAAAATGGAAAACTTGAGAAATATTCAGATATAGACCTAACGACAAATGATGAACTTTTGCAAGAGGCACTAGGACAAAACGCAGACAGTAGATTAAAAAACATTGTTTCTACAATACAAGGTGAGCAAAATAAAATAATAAGAGCAAACATGTTTAAACCATTAATTGTACAAGGAGTTGCAGGAAGCGGAAAAACTACAATAGCATTACATAGAATAGCATATTTAATATATAATTATGAAAAAGAATTTAATCCAGATGAATTTATGATAATTGCACCTAATAGATTTTTCTTAAATTATATATCAGAAATATTACCTGATCTAGGAGTTGAAAATGTAAAACAATATACATTTGAAGATTTTGCCTATGAAGTAATAGGAGAAAAATTAAAAATAACAGATGAAAACGAAAAATTAGTTCAAATAGTAAATGATAAAAATTGCAAAAATAAAGAAATATTAATTAATGAATCAAAATTTAAGTCATCAATAAATTTTAAAAAGATTATAGATACCTTTTTAATGGAGCTAGAAGAATCATTCTTGCCCGTAGAAGATTTTTGTATTGAAAATCATACAATTATGAAATATGATATAATACAAAACCTATTTAAAAATAAGTATTCAAAAAATAATTTTGTAGAAAGAATACTAAAAATCAAAACAGATTTAATTTTCAGCATAAAAAAAGAATCCCAAATGATAATTGAAAAAATAAAAAATGAAAGAACTAAAAAAATAGAAAATTTGTATAATAGAAATTTAGATGAAGATGAAATAAGAACAGAAAGAATTAAAATATTTGAAGAAAAAGAAAAAATATTAAAAATATTGGAAACTAAACCAGAAAAATTAGTTGATAAATATATAAAAAGCATAAAAAGAAAAAAAGGAATAGATTATTATTATGACTTTATAAAAAATTACATTCCAAAAATTGAAATTGATGAAGAACTTAAAGAATATATTGTAAATAATACATTATCTAATCTGAAAAAGAAAAATATAACATACGAAGATTTGGCTCCAATTATATATTTAGAATATAAAATTAATGGTTCAAAAATTAGTGGAAAGCTATCACATATTGTTATAGATGAGGCACAAGATTATGGAGAGTTCCAATTTGATGTTTTAAAAACAGTACTAAATAGTACTTCTATGACAATCTTAGGAGATTTGTCGCAAGGAATACATTATTACAGAGGAATAGAGAACTGGAATAGATTTATGGAGGTAGAATTTAAAGATGAAAATGTTGAATTCAGAGTATTATCTAAAACATATAGAACAACAAAAGAAATAATGAATTTGGCCAATAGTGTCATTTCTAAATTACCAGAATATGAAAAAGAATCTATAGTACTTGGTGAGCCTGTAATAGATATAAAAAATTGTATAAACATTTGTAAATGCGAAAACAAAATTGAAATAATAAATAATATAAAACAAAGAATTAATGAGTATATAAAAGCAAAATATAAATCAATTGCAATTATTGGAAAGAGTAAAGAAGAATGTGAATATATCTATAAAGAATTAAAAAAGACAAATAAAGATGTTAATTTAATAAAAGATAAAGATGCTGAATATAATGCCGGGATAAGTATTGTCCCATCATATTTAGCAAAGGGGTTAGAATTTGACTGTGTAATAATATTTAATGCAAATGAAGAAAATTATAAGTTGAATAGCTTGGACATAAAAATATTATATGTAGTAATAACTAGAGCAATGAGCAAAATAGATATATTTTTTACTAATACTAAAAGTAAGTTGTTAGATAATTGACTAATTAATTAAAAAGATATATTATATATAGCGAAAATGACGCAATATTGGAGGAAAAGATGAAAGAAGAATTTTTAGAATTATTAAAAAGTATAAATAGAGAAGGAATAGATGATTTGATAAAATTTATAGAAAGTACAGATTTTTTTAAAGCACCAGCAAGTACAAGATTCCATGGAAATTTTGAAGGTGGGCTTTTAGCTCATAGCTTGAAAGTATATGAAATCTTAAAAGAAAAGTTAAAACACACGCCAATAGAAATGAATATAAGTGATGATACTGTAAAAATAGTAGCATTACTTCACGATATATGTAAAGTTAATTTTTATAAAGTGGATTATAGAAATGCCAAAAACGAATTAGGAGTATGGGAAAAGGTTCCTTATTATACTATAGAAGATACAATACCTTATGGTCATGGAGAAAAATCTGTAATGATGATTACAGAATATATGAAATTAACAGTAGAAGAAAAATATGCAATAAGATGGCATATGGGACTTTCAGAACCTAAAGAAGTATATGGAACAATTTCTGTAGCGTTTACTAAATATCCATTGGCACTAATGTTATTTGAAACAGATTTAGAAGCTACATATTTATTTAATACTTAATATTTTAAATATATATTAATAATGGAGGTATGAAATGAAAAAAGAAAAATCATGCGGATGCATAATATTTAACGAAAAAGGAGAAATATTGTTATTACATCAAAATGCAGGACACTGGGGATTGCCTAAAGGACATGTGGAACAAGGAGAAACAGAAGAACAGACTGCAATAAGGGAAGTAAAAGAAGAAACAAATATAGACGTAGTTATAAATACTGAATATAGGTATAGTATTGTATATAGTCCTAAGGAAGATGTAGAAAAAGAAGTTGTGTACTTTGTTGCTAAAAATACAAGTAACGATATTAACCCCCAGTTAGAAGAAGTTCAAGAGGTAAAATGGTTAGATATTGATAATGCGATAAATACTATTTCTTATGATAATTCAAGGGAATTATTAAAAAAAGTTAAAAAAGATTTAAATTTGTAATTGGAGGTAAAAAATATGTTAAAAGAAAAGTTGATGGAAGATTTAAAAAATTCAATGAAAGAGAAAAATGTTATAAGAAAAAATGTTATACAAATGGTTAGAGCCGCAATACTTCAAATAGAAAAAGACAAAGGAATTGAAGTTGATGATAATATAATTTTGGAAATAATTGCAAAAGAAGTAAAAACTAGAAACGATTCTTTAGAAGATTTTCGAAAAGGTGGGAGAGAAGATTTAGTAGAACAAGCAAAACAAGAAATTGCAATTCTTTCAGAATATTTGCCAAAACAATTATCAAGAGAAGAATTGAAAGAAAAAATACAAAATATAATTAATGAACTTGGAGCAAATTCAATAAAGGAAATGGGGGCAGTAATGAAAGAAGCAAAAGCTCAAATTGGGACTGCAGCAGACGGAAAATCAATTAATGAGGTAGTTAGAGAATTATTACAATAGTAGTGGCAGAAAGGATAGGCACAAGATCTATCACTACAATGCCTGCCCACAATAAGTTTTACTGTTGTTCTAAAATTTAAGTTGCAGAATATATTTTATAGTGATATAATACGATTATTGTTAATTAGAAAGGATGATTAAACTTATGAAAATATGCGTATATGGAGCTGCAAGCAGTGAAATAGATAAAAGCTTTGTTGAAGCAGGAGAAGAACTGGGAAGGAAAATGGCTCAAAGAAATATTGGGCTTGTATTTGGTGGCGGACGTAATGGAATGATGGGATCTGTTGCAAGAGGTATCGCTCAAAATGGTGGAGATATTTTGGGAATTTCACCTAAATTCTTTGTGGAAAATAATGCAGAAATTTCTTTTCCAGGGTGTACAGAATTTATACATACAGATACTATGAGGGAAAGAAAAAGATTATTAGATGAAAAATCAGATGCATTTATAATTACACCAGGAGGAATAGGAACATTTGATGAATTTTTTGAAATATTAACATTAAAACAATTAGGAAGACACAATAAAGCAATAGTTATATATAATATAAATGGCTATTTTGAAAATATGCTAAAAATGATGCAAATATCAATTGAAAAAAAATTTATAACAGAAGATTGTATAGAACTATATAAAGTAACAACTTCAGCAGATGAAACATTAGATTATATAGAAAATTATGACCCTACAGACGTTGATATAAGCAAAGTTAAAATAAGATAAAAACTAGGAAAGAATTTTAAAAAATTCTTCCTTTTTTATATAGTAGGAAATTTCTCATTTCCTACTATATAAAAATAGCTAAACGCATGCCCTTTGAGATTTTCTCCTTTCAGTCGAAAACTCAAATCGGGCGAGAACAAATCAAAGAAAAATTTTAAATTTTTCTTATTTGTTCTTGACATATTAAAATTTTAAGAATACAATAAAACATATGAACAATTATTCATATGTTTTATTAATTTTTTAGGGGGAATTATGGAAGATATATGTGAAATAAATATTATACATCAAGATATAGTAGAAAATGTTAAAAATGTTATGCCACAAGATGATTTAATATATGATCTGGCAGAGTTTTATAAAGTTTTTGCAGATTCAACAAGAATGAAAATCATATATGCATTAATGGAAAATGAGTTATGTGTATGTGATATAGCAGCAATTGTTGGAACTACACAGTCAGCAATATCGCATCAACTAAGAATACTAAAACAAGCTAAACTTGTAAAGTATAAAAAAGATGGAAAAGTAGTATATTATAGTTTAGATGATGAACATATTGCAGAAATAGTTAAGAAAGGTCGTGAACATATTGAAGAGTTATAAATTTTTATTACAAAACTTAGATTGCGCAAACTGTGCAAAGAAAATTGAAGACAAAATTGCTTCAAAACCAGAATACAAAGAAGTATTGGTTAATTTTTCTACTTTAACATTATCATTTAAAACAGATAAAGAAAAAGGCGTAGAAGAAGATATTAAAAAAATAGTAAAGGCCATAGAACCAGACACAGTGGTTATATCAAAAGATAAAAAACAAATAGAACAGGTTCAAAGAAATAATAAAGATATATTTAGACTATTCGCTGGTTTAGCAATATATGGATTAAGTGTATTATTAAAACAACAAATAATAATAAGTTATATCTTATTGGTAATTTCAGCAATAACTCTTCTATATAGAACAGCAATAAAAGCATACAAACAATTAAAAGGTAAAATATTAGATGAAAACACTCTAATAATTGTATCTGTAATTGGTGCTTGCTTAGTTGGAAAAACTATGGAAGGAATTATGGTTATAACCTTATATGAAATAGGAAAAATCTTAGAGGCAAGAGCTGTAAACAAAACAAGAAAATCAATTTCAAGTTTAATGGATATAAAACCTGAATATGCAAACTTAAAAATAAATGAAGAAATAAAGCAAGTTAGACCAGAAGAAGTAAAAATAGGAGATTTAATAGTTATTAAAACTGGAGAAAAAATTCCATTAGACGGAGAAATAGTATCTGGAAATGCTAAAATAAATAATTCAGCTTTAACTGGTGAAAGTAGATTAATAGATTTGGTTGTAGGGGATAAAGTTTTATCAGGAGGAATTGTTTCAGAAGGATTAATTGAAATAAAAGTTGAAAAAACTTATGAAAATAGTACTGTAGCTCAAATTCTAAATTTAGTAGAAAATGCAACAGATAAAAAAGCAAAAACAGAAACAACAGTAAGTAAATTAGCTAAAATTTATACGCCAGTAGTATTTGTTTTAGCAATACTAGTAGCAGCATTTATGCCATTAGTTGTAAAAAACGTAACATATTCAGATAGCATATATAAAGCACTAACATTTTTAGTAATTTCTTGCCCTTGCTCAATTGCAATATCTGTACCACTTAGTTACTTTAGTGGAATAGGAAAAGCATCTAAAAGCGGAATACTAGTAAAGGGAAGTGATTATTTAGATGGCTTTAAGGACATTGGTGAAGTAATATTTGATAAAACAGGTACAATTACAACAGGTAACTTCAGTGTAAGTAAAATCCAAACTTTTAATGACGAATACTCAGAAAATGATGTTTTAGAATTATTTGCAATTGGAGAGAGCTTTTCAAATCATCCAATAGCAAAATCTATAATAAATAAATTTGAAAAAGAAATAGATGCAAGTAAAGTTAAAGAATATAAAGAAATTTCTGGAAAAGGAATTGAGTATCAAATAGACGATAGAAAAATAAAAATAGGAAATAAAAATTTTGCAGGAGAACAAACAGTAAATGAAGATAAAACAGGTACAAACTTATATTTAAATGTAGACGGGAAAACAGTTGGTAGCATAATTTTATCAGACGAAATAAAACCAGATGCAAAAACAGCAATAGATAAATTAAATAAATTAGGAATAATTACAAAAATGTTTACAGGCGACTCAAAAGAAATTGCCTTAGAAATTGCAAAACAAGTTGGAATAGCAAAAGTTGAATATGAAATGCTTCCACAAGATAAATACTCAAAATTAGAAGAAGAAATAAATAGTAATAAAACAAACAAAAAAATATCATTTGTTGGAGACGGAATAAACGACAGCCCAGTTTTAGCAAGAGCAGACATAGGAATATCAATGGGAGGAATAGGATCAAGCTCTGCGATAGAAGCATCAGATGTAGTAATAATGACAGATGAATTATTAAAAATAACAGAAGGAATACAAATTTCTAAAAAAACAAATAGAATAATAAAACAAAACTTAATATTTGCAATTGGAGTTAAAATACTTGTTTTGGTATTAAGTATTTTAGGAGTAGCAACAATGTGGCAAGCTGTATTTGCAGATGTTGGAACAACATTAATTACTATATTAAATACAATTAGAATATTGAAATAATTGAGCTATAAATTTAAAATGTATAAAAGAGGTAAAAATGACACGAAAGAAAAGTAGTAAAAATTTTGAAAGAAAAGTTATATACATAATTATTTTATTATTATTTAGTATAGTTACTTACTATTTTACTAATAATCAAACACATAATAATAGTAGTAGAAATGAAATAATTCAAACCACATCGGATTTATTTAATATTCCAGAGTATTTTGGCTCACCATATATTACTATAAATAACAATGAACCACTCTTTACAAAAGAAGATGAGAATATTGATCCTGTTGAACAATATGGAGATTTAGATTATTTAGGAAGATGCACAAAAGCTTTTGCAAAAGTTGGAACAGACACAATGCCAACTAAAGAAAGAGAATCAATAAGTAATGTAAAACCTAGTGGATGGAAAAGTGTTAAATATGATATAGTAGATGGAAAATATTTATATAATAGATGCCATTTAATAGGCTACCAACTTACAGCAGAAAATGCTAATAAAGAAAATTTAATAACAGGCACTAGATACTTAAATGTAGAAGGAATGCTTCCATTCGAAAATCAGGTTGCAGAATATGTTAGAGAAACAAAAAATCATGTACTTTATAGAGTAACACCAATTTTTAAAGGAGAAAATTTAGTTGCAAGCGGAGTGAATATAGAAGCTAAATCTGTGGAAGATGATGGCAAAGGCGTGTGTTTTAATGTTTATGTATATAATGTTCAACCCGGAATAGAAATAGATTATAAAACTGGGGCAAGTAAATTACAAGATAGTTAAGGAGAAAAAATGGATTTTAATAAATTAGATAATGAATTACTTAAAAGAGATACTATAAAAAGCGCGAGAGATGAAGAAGTTGAACAATTTATAAATATGTTAGAAGAACACATAAATAATAAAGAAAATATTAAAGAGCAAAATATTTGTGTTGTAAAAGATAGAAACGATGAAAAACTTACATTAGTAAATATTTCTAATGGAGTAGAATATGATATTTTTATTGTAAAATCGAATGCTGAAATAGCAAAACTAAATTTTCGCAATATTTTTGATAATATATATATAACTTCTGAAAAATCATTTTACAATATAGACCTAGGAACAAATGTGATTTTTAGAGGAAATAGCTGCGAAATATATGATGCTAGCGTAGAAATAAAAAATGAGAAAGCAAAAGCTAATTTAGAAGAATTATTTTTTAATTTAAATGAAGAAGAAGGCACACAATATATTGTAGATAAAATAAAGGATGACAAAGTATATTTAAAAGGCGAAGATGGTGGATATTTTAGCATATATAAACAAGCATATCCAGACTTTAAACAAGGAGATAAGATAATAAGAGAAAATAGAAGATATAAAAAATATTTTATATAAAGAACTAGTGCGTTATCATATATAGTAGCATTAAACCCAACATTGTCTTGACAATAAATAACAATTTGATATAATATCAATTGTAATATAAAAGATACTAGGAGGTAATTTAATGGAATTAAAAGGAACAAAAACAGAGAAGAATTTAATGGAGGCTTTTGCAGGAGAATCTCAAGCTAGAAATAAATATACATATTTTGCAAGTAAAGCAAAAAAAGAAGGATATGAACAAATTGCTGCAATTTTTCAAGAAACTGCAGATAATGAAAAAGAACATGCCAAAATGTGGTTTAAATTATTAAATGGTGGAGAAGTACCTAGCACTGTTGAAAACCTAAAAGCTGCAGCTGAAGGTGAAAATTTTGAATGGACAGATATGTATGATAAGATGGCAAAAGAAGCCAAAGAAGAAGGATTTGACCATATAGCATATTTATTTACAGAAGTTGCAAAAATAGAAAAAGAACATGAAGCAAGATATAAAAAATTGCTAGAAAACATTGAAGGAGACTTAGTATTCTCTAAAGATGGAGATAGAATTTGGAAATGTAGAAATTGTGGACATATAGTAATAGGAAAATCAGCTCCAGAGGTATGCCCAGTTTGCAATCATCCAAAGGCATATTTTGAGATAAAAGCAGAAAATTATTAAGATTAATAAGAAAAATTTAAAGATGTAGGAGCAGGTCTTGTGCCTGCCCGCAGAAAGTGAAACGAAGTTTCACTTTTTTTATTATATAGAAAAAATGCTATAATCGCTATTGCCTTTGAGATTTCCTCATTTAATTCGGAAACTCAAATCGGCGAGAAGAAAAGTGTGGCGAAGCCACTTTTCTTAAATTTTTTCATAAATTAAAAGTACAAGCATATTATTTATTATACTTTATAAACAAAAGGAGATAAAAAATATGTGGGGTACTTTAGATGTTAAAGAAGTTCAAAGAAAACTTAGGACAAATATATATGGAGGGTTAACTGAAGAAGAGGTTCAAAATAGAAAAAAGCAGTTTGGAGCAAATAAACTAGAAGAAGGAAAAAAAGAAAGCTTATTCATTAAATTTATAAAACAGTTTAATGATTTTATGATTATTACTCTAATTATTGCTTCTGGGATTTCTGCTGCTATATCATATATTCAAAAAACAAATGATTATATTGATTCAATAATAATAGTTGCAATAGTAATTTTAAATGCAACTGTTGGAGTTATACAAGAAAATAAAGCAGAAAAATCAATTGAGGCACTAAATAAACTTACAGCTCCAAAAGCAAAGGTTAAAAGAAATAATATATTAAAAACAATAGATAGTAAAGAATTAGTACCAGGAGATGTTATTGTAGTAGAAACAGGAGATTATGTTCCTGCAGATTGTAGGCTAATTAATTCATATAATTTAAAGGCAGAAGAATCGGCTTTAACTGGAGAAAATTTACCAGTATCAAAAGATGCTAATTGTATTATAGGCGAAAATGTGGCTGTTGGAGATATGCAGAATTTAATTTTTGCAACAACAATGATTGTAAATGGACATGCAGAAGCAATTGTAACTGAAACAGGAATGAATACTAAAGTTGGAAAAATAGCCGGTATGATAATAAAAGATGAAGCGCCAGAAACTCCTCTTCAAAAAAGACTAGGGGATGTTGGAAAGAAACTTGGAATAGTTGCTTTATTAATTTGTGTGCTAATATTTTTTATAGGAATAATAAAGAAAATACCTGTAATGGAGATTTTTATGACCTCTGTTGGACTTGCTGTTGCAGCTATACCAGAAGGCTTGCCAGCTGTTGTAACAATAATGTTATCTATTGGTGTTACAAAAATGGCTAAAAAGAATAGCATAATTAGAAAACTGCCAGCTGTTGAAACTTTAGGAAGTAGTAATGTTATATGTTCAGATAAAACAGGTACATTAACTCAAAATAAAATGAGAGTGGTAGAAATAATAGGATTAGATAGCAATCCACTTAGAAAAAAAGAAATATTAGAAATGGCATGCATGTGTACAGATTGCAGTATTAATTCTAGCACAAAAGAAGTGGATGGAGAAGCAACTGAAAAAGCAATTGTAGAAGCTGCTATGGAAGTTGGAATAGACAAAAATGAATTATATAGTAGAATGCATAGAATAAATGATATTCCATTTGATTCTGAAAGAAAAATGATGACAACAATACATAAAGTTGGAAATAAATATAGAGTTATAACTAAAGGGGCTCCTGAAGTTTTACTTAAAAGATGCGATAAATATTTAGAGAAAAATAGAGAATTGAATATTACAAGTACCAATATTCAAAAGGCTAGTCTATTTAATGAACAGATGGCAGAGAAAGCATTAAGAGTTATTGCTGTGGCTTATAAGGATTTGGAAGAATTGCCAGACAATATAAATACTAATATAGAAAAAAATTTAACATTTGTTGGGTTAATAGGAATGATAGATCCTCCAAGAGATGGTGTAAAAGAAGCAATAAGTATTTGCAAGCATGCAGGAATAAAAACAGTTATGATAACGGGTGACCATATTTTAACAGCTAAGGCTATAGCAGGTAAATTAGGCATATTAAAAACAGGAGATTTAGCAATTACAGGAAAAGATCTTGACGAAATACCAAATGAAGAATTTGAAAAAAACATAATGAGATATTCTGTATTTGCAAGAGTATCCCCAGAACATAAAGTAAAAATTGTAAAAGCTTTTAGAAAAAATGGAAATGTTGTTGCAATGACCGGTGATGGGGTAAATGATGCACCTGCATTGAAAAATGCAGATATAGGAATTGCAATGGGAAAAACAGGCACAGATGTTGCAAAAAATGCATCAGATATGATTTTGGCAGATGATAATTTTGTAACAATAGTTGAAGCTGTAAAAGAAGGAAGACACATTTATGATAACATAAAAAAAGCTGTGCACTTTTTACTTGCAACTAATATAGGAGAAATTGTTGCAATATTTGTAGGTCTACTTATGGGATTAGATACTCCACTTTTGGCAATACAACTATTATGGATAAATTTAGTTACAGACTCTTTGCCTGCAATTGCCTTAGGATTAGAACCAATAGATAAAAATATTATGAATAAAAAACCTAAAAAATCAAATGAAAGTTTTTTTGCAGGCGGATTATGGGGAAGCATTTTTGTTGAGGGAATGATGATAGGAATATTAACCTTGTTTGCATTTGCAATAGGAAATAATAAATATGGAATTGAAGTTGGCAGAACAATGGCTTTCTTTACTTTAAGTGCATTAGAATTAGTTCACAGTATTAATGTTAGAAGTGATGAATCAATATTTAAAATAGGTATATTTAGTAATATATATCTTGTTGGAGCATTTATTATAGGGATAATGTTACAATTTTTAGTAATTGCTATACCAGGCTTAGCAACAATATTTGAATCAGTTCCATTAAATTTAACTCAGTGGTTATATGTTGCAATAATTTCAATTTTACCATTTATAATAATTGAAATTCAGAAGAAAATAAATGAATTTAAATTTGGAAAAGTGGTATATTCAACTAGAGAACTGTTTGATGCTAAGCAAAAGACTTCTAATAAATGTTGATTTATATTAACATAAATGCTAAAATATATTGTATGAAAATAAAAGAATTAAGAAAATATGGAAATATAAATTTAATAAATGAAGATGCATGTAAAATATCTAAACTGCTTTTAATGAGTATTCTAAATGTAAATGAGACTTATTTAATTATAAATGACGAAAATGATGTTCCAATTGGGAAAGAACAAGAATTTATTAAAGCGGTAGAAAAAATAAACATTGGATACCCAGTTCAATATATAACTAATAGTCAGCAGTTTTATGGAATAAATTTCTATGTAGATGAAAATGTTTTAATACCACAACCAGACACAGAGGTACTTGTGGAAAACGTTATAAAAATTGCAAACCAAAACGAAAATATAAAAAGTATTTTGGATATATGTACAGGAAGCGGAGCTGTTGGAATTTCACTTGCAAAATTCATAAAGAATGTGCAAGTTGATTTAACAGATATTTCTACAGATGCTTTAGCTATAGCAAATAAAAATGCTATAGCTAATTGTGTTTCGAAAAAATGCAGTTTTATTAAGTCAGATATGTTTGATAATTTAAATAAAAAATATGATATAATAGTTTCAAATCCGCCATATATAGAAACTGATGTTATAAAGCAACTTTCTAAAGAGGTACAAAATGAGCCTTTAATTGCATTAGATGGTGGAAAGGATGGATTATATTTTTATAAAAAAATAGCTAATGAAGCTTATAAATTTTTAAATTCAAATGGATTTTTAGCTTTAGAAATTGGATTTAACCAAAAAGATGCTGTTATAAGAATTTTGGAACAAACTGGTGAGTATAAAGATATATACTGCTTAAAAGATTTTGGAAAAAATGATAGAGTAATTATAGCTCAAAAAATGGACTAGAGGTGAGAGATAAATGTCTTTTGCAAGTGATGTAAAAAATGAATTATTAGAACTAAAAATGTGGGATGTAAATAGTAATATGAAACAAGATGAACAATTGGCTAGAGTATATATTAGAGAAGCCTTTATTAAAAGTGGTTCAATAAATGATCCAACCAAAAAGTATCATTTACAAATAATGTTTAAAACAAATAAAAAGGCAGAGCAAATGCAACAACTATTATTAAACTTTAATATTCATGCTAAAATCATAAAAAAAGATACAAGTTATATGCTATATATTAAAGATGGAGAAGAAATATCAGAGTTTTTAGCCTTAGTTGGAGCAAACAAAAGCGTTATTAAATATGAAGAGGTAAGAGTATTAAAGGAAAAGAGAAATGACATAAACAGACTTGTAAATTGTGAAACTGCTAATTTAAATAAAACTATAAGTGCCGCTGTAAAGCAAATTGAAGATATTAAATATATAAAAGACAAAGGAAAATTCTTATCTATGCCGGAAAACTTAATAGAAATTGCAAACCTAAGAGTTGAAAATCCAGACATATCACTTGCAGAGTTAGGAAAACTTTTAAAAGAACCAATTGGAAAGTCAGGAGTAAATCATAGATTAAAGAAAATTTCAGAAATAGCTAAGGAATTAAGATGAGAGATATAGGAATATATGTACATATACCATTTTGTGTAAAAAAATGTGATTATTGTGATTTTACATCGTTTGGCAATGTGAAAGAAGAAATTATTTATAATTATATTAAGGAATTAAATAATAATATAAAAGAGGAATTAACCAAAGAAAAATATGATGCAAAGACTGTATATTTTGGTGGTGGAACACCTTCATATATTAATTCAAATTATATTGTGGAAATACTAAATACAATAAAACAAAATAGTATTATTGATAAAAATGCTGAAATAACAATAGAAGTAAATCCAGGAACTGTTACAAAAGAAAAATTACAACAATACAAAAATGCAGGAATTAATAGGTTAAGCATAGGACTACAGGAAACACATAATAATTTATTAAAAAGCATAGGAAGAATACATAGTTATGAAGACTTTTTAAGTACATATAATTTAGCTAGAGAAACAGGTTTTAACAACATTAATGTGGATTTAATTATTGGTTTGCCTAAGCAAAGTATACAAGATATAAAGGAAAATTTAGAAAAAATTATAAATTTAAAACCAGAACACATAAGTGTATACTCACTTATTTTAGAAGAAAACACGGTTTTATATAATAAGTATCAAAATGGTGGAATAGAACTTCCAAGTGATATACAAGAAAGAAACATGTACTGGTATGTAAAAAACACTTTAGAAAATAATGGATTCAAACACTATGAAATTTCTAATTTTTCAAGACCTGGACTTGAATCAAAGCATAATACAGATTGTTGGAAACAAAAAGAATATTTGGGATTTGGATTGTCTGCTCATTCATATATAGATGGAAAAAGATATTCAAATGAAATGGATGAAAAAAATATAATATATAAATTTAAAAAAGTAATTCATGAAGAACAAGATACAGAGAGTATGAAAAAAGAATATATGCTTCTTGGATTAAGAATGATAGATGGAGTGAGTATTAGAGAATTTAAAAATAAATTTAGTGATAATCCAATTTTTATATTTAGAAAAGAACTAGAAAAATTGGTAAATGAACAACTTCTAAAAATAGATGGAGATAGAATAAAATTAACTAATAAGGGATTGGACTTGGCAAATATAGTATGGGAAGAATTTATATAAAAGAGAAAGAAATATACTTGAAAATGGCATGTGAAAGATAAGCTAAATTTATTGACATTTTACTTAAATAAATATATACTAATTACGAAATATATACGGAAGAAAAAGTTATAGGATTAATAATAAAATAGGAGTAATTATGAAAATAAAAAATAAAATAGTAACTATATCAATAATATCATTTATAATAACCGTAATATTTGGAATAAAAACATTTGCAACTACTGGAACAATTACAGAAATTACTGTTAATGTAAGGCAAAAGCCATCAACAGATTCTAAAAGAATAATGTATGTAACTCAAGATGAAAAAGTTGAAGTTCTAGAAAAAGATGGCGATTGGTATAAAATAGAGGCAAAGGGAAAAACAGGCTATGTATTTGGAGAATATGTAAATGTTGATGATTCAGAACTTACTGACAAATCTGAAGAAGATGATGAAAATGAGGAAACTTCTAATAATGAGGAAGTAGTAAATGAAACAAGCAATAATGATGTAAATGAGAGTAATGCAACAAATAATGAACTAAATCCTAACTCAAAATTATATTTAGAATCTGAAACAGATGTTAAAATAATACCTAATATCTCATCATCAAGTGTAAATAAAACAAATGAAAAAACAGAAATACAACTATTTGAACAACTAGGAAATTGGTCATATATTATGATTAATGGTAGAAATGGATGGGTAAGAACAGATAAAATAATAGAGGAAAAAGAACAAACAGATAATAGAGAAAACAATGAAAAAAGCGAAGAAGATACAACGCAAAAAGATAATCAAGCAGAAAAAAATGATGACTCAAAAGCAGAAAATAAAAAAGCATATATTAAATACAATACAGTTAACTTAAGGAAGAAAGCATCTGCTACTTCTACTGTTCTTGCAAAACTAAAAATAAATGATGAAGTAACAATTCTAGAAAAAACTAATTCAGTATGGACCAAAGTAGAAATAGACGGAAAAACAGGATATGTTTCTAATGACTTATTATCTACGGAAAAACAAAATGTTGCAGAAGAAAAGGAAGAAACAGCTACTTCAAGAAGTGGTGAATCAACTTCAAGAGAATCAGATGACGAAGAAGAACAAGTTGAAGAAAAAGAAGAGGAAAAAAGTAGCGTAGAAGAGAAGAGTTCTTCAAATACTTCAATTACAGGTACAAGTGTAGTTGAGTATGCTAAAAAGTTTTTAGGATATAAATATGTATATGGTGGAACATCACCAGAAAAAGGTTTTGATTGCTCAGGTTTTACAAGCTATGTGTATAAAAACTTTGGCTATAATTTATCAAGATCATCTAGTGCACAAGCAAATAATGGAACTAAAGTTGAAAAAAGTGATATAAAACCTGGTGATATACTTATTTTTAAAAATCAAGCATTAACAAGAATTGGGCATGTAGGAATTTATATAGGAAATAATAAAATGATTCATGCTTCTGAACCTGGTGTTGGAGTTACAATTACAGATTTAGATGCAAAAGGTTATAATTATAATAAAAGATATGTTATGGCAAGAAGAATAATTAAATAAAAATGGGGAGCTAGAATAGGAGTAACAAAGTGAAAAGACCAGTATTTATAATTACTTTGGGATTTGTATCTGGCATAGTAGGGGGACTATATTTAAAAATAGTTTCTCTTTTTATTTGTTTGTTATTATTCTTAACTTTTATAATTGTATATACCAAAAGCAATATAATTAATATATTTAAGAGAAATAAATCCATATACGTATTTTTAATTTCTATTATAATATCAGGTATTTGGATAAATTTTTATGAATTTAGATATGAACAAATATACAAAAAATTAAATAGTGAAACACTACTGGCAACTGTAATTAGTGATGTACAGGAAAAGGAATATTTTAATAAATATATAATAAAAGTAGGAAAAAGCAAAAACAAAATTGTACAAAATAAGTGCTTTATTTTACAGACACCTAAAAGTATAAAATTAGAATTTGGAAATGAGATTAAAATTCAAGCGGAATATATTGAACCTGAACAATCAAGAAATTATAAAGGATTTGATTATAAAAAATATTTAAAAACACAGAAAATATATGGGACTTTTAAAACCAATAATATTTATATAATAAAAGAAGAAAACATAAGTACTATAGAAAAGATATTACATAAAATAAAAACTAGAATAATTAATAATATGGAAATAGTATTTAACAAAGATACAAAAGATTTATTTTTAGGTATGCTTATTGGATATAAAGATAATATTTCTGATGATTTAAAAGAAGATTTTAGAAAGAGTAGTTTATCACATATATTAGCTATTTCTGGAGATCATATATCATATGTCATTTTAACTTTAACTATATTAGGAGAGCTCTTTAAAATACCTAAAAGAATTAATAATGTCTTAATCTCAATATTTCTAATATTATTTATATATATAACTGGTTATACATCTTCTGTTATTAGAGCAGCTATAATGGGAAGTATTATAATTGGACAAATACTAATTTACAGAAAACAAGATACAATAACCACAATTAGTTTATCTATATTAATTATGCTATGTGAAAACCCATATAGACTATTTGATTTAGGCTTTATATTATCGTATTTAGCTACAATGGGAATTGTATATTATACTAAAATATTAAAAGAGCATAAAAAAAGTAGAACGAAAATTTTAGATTCAATATTAATTACTTTAGTAGCCAATCTTTTTATAATTCCTATTGTACTTTTTAATTTTAATACATTATCACTTAATTTTATTATTTCCAATTTAATTGCAAGTGTTCTTATGAAACCGATTATTGTCGGTGGAATTATTATTATAATTATTTCTTTTTTATCTATAAAAATTTCTAAAATTTGTGGATTTATTTATAATTATTTATTAAAAATTTTGATTCTAAATGCAAAGATAACATCTAAAATTCCGTTTTCAAATTTAATAGTTACTACTCCAAGTATTTTACTAATAATAATTTATTACATTTTGCTAATAATTATTATGTTTTTAATTTACCTAAAAAACATGGCATCTAACAGGTACCTTGCAAAAAGTTTTTTGGGCAAGATAGGCAAAATGAGAAAATATATTATTCATAATTTCAAAAAAATAATTATATTTATTGCTGTAATTATAATAATAATTAACCAATTTAAATATATTTCAAATGAGTTGAAGTTATATTTTATAGATGTTGGACAAGGAGACTCAACTCTTGTTATAACACCAAAAGGTAAAAAAATTTTAATAGATGGAGGAGGAAATGAAGGATATTCAATTGGCAAAAAAATATTGTTGCCTTATTTATTAGACAGAAAAATTAAAGAAATTGATTATATGATTATTTCACATTTTGATACAGACCATTGTGATGGACTACTATATTTAATAGAACAAATTAATGTGAAAAATATAATAATTGGTAATCAATATGAACAAAACGATAATTACAGAAAATTTTTAAACTTAATAAAGAAAAATAAAAATAATATTATAATTGCAAAAATGAAAGAAAGAATCTTCATAGAAGAAAATGTATATATTGATATATTATGGCCATCTTTGAATAATACAATTTATGAAAATTCAATTAATAATAATTCAATTGTGTGTAAGTTATCTTATAAAAATTTTTCTATATTGTTTACTGGTGATATAGAAGAAGTAGCAGAAAAAGAGCTGATTCATGAGATTGGAGATCTAAATATATTAAAATCAACAGTACTAAAGGTTGCACACCATGGTTCTAAAACATCATCAACAAAAGAATTCTTAAATGCTGTAAATGCCAAATATGCATTAATTGGTGTAGGAAAAAATAATAAATTTGGACACCCATCAGATACTACAATAGAAAATTTAAATAAAACAAATACTAAAATCTTTAGAACAGATGAAATGGGGGAAATAGAAATAAAAACAAATGGCAAAAAAATAAAATTTAGAACTCATATACACCTTTAAAATTGTATAAAATCATTTTTTATTGGAAATAATAGTTAAAAAGCAAAGGAATGATTTTTTATGAAAAAAGTTGTAATTATAATAAGTGCAATTATAATTATTCTATTAGGAATATTTATAGGAGTAAAAATTAATAATAAAGAACCACAAAGTAATACTTTAAATAATAATATTAAAACAACAGAAATAAACCAGAATATGAATACTTTAGTTACTGAAGTATCAAAGCCAGAAGAAAAAACTACACCTAATACTTTATTAATTTATAAAATATATTACACTAAGTGTAAACATTATATAAAAAATTACAATGAAATAGATGCATCTTTAGTTAATTTAACTCAAAAAGAATTTAAGGATAAGTTTAAAGGCTGGAAAATAGAGAGATTTTCGCCAGAAGAGGTTGAAATTTCAAAAGAAGAAGAGAGATTTTGTAATGAACATTATAAATTGAAACTTGAAGATAATATTATTGTAATTTATAATATAAATGAAAATGGAAGAGAAACAGAATATGAGAGGACAGATATTACAACAGAATACTTAACACAAGAAGATATTTTAAAATTAAGAAATGGAATAATAGTCTTTGGAAAAGAAAACTTGACAAGTACAATTGAAGATTATGAATAATAAAAAGAATATAAATTGAAAAAATTTACGGGCAGGTTTTATACCTGCCCGTAAAAAGTGAAACTGCGTTTTACTTTTGTTCTTGAATAGGAAAAATCGAAGATTTTTCTATTCAACAAAATATGCTATAATCGCTATTGCCTTTGAGATTTCCTCATTTAATTCGGAAACTCAAATCGGCGAGAAGAAAAGTGTGGCGAAGCCACTTTTCTTATTTATTTATTATTTCATTCATTTTTAAAGTTTCTTTTTTAAAATAGCCTTTTACATAGAATTCTCTAAAATACATTACAAGAGAAAATAGTGTCATTACTAATGCCATGTAATATATTATCATACCAATTGAATTATTAATTTCTAGAGCTTTAAAAAGCATTGAAATGATTATTGCAAGGTAAAACAACACTGTAGCAGCTTTACCATACCATTTACTAGATACAACTAATTCTTTTCCATAAAGAAATGATGCACCAGCTACCATAGCAGCTTCTTTTATTAAAACAACAACTAAAATCCATAAAGGAATAATATTTTTTACAGTTAATGTCCCTAAAATAGATATTTGTGTTACCTTATCTGCTAAGGGGTCAATTAGTTTTCCAAAGTTTGTAATAAAATTATATTTTCTTGCAATTGCTCCATCTAGTACATCTGTTAAACCTGAAAGTGCTATTATAACTATTGCAGCTAAATATTCATCAGTTACTAAAAAGTAAATTGCAAAAGGTATTAAGAAAAATCTTAAAACCGTAAGAATATTTGGAATGTATTTTGCCATAATTTCCTCCACTATTTTATAGAAAATACAAAATTATTATTTTCTACATCTATTTCTACGTTTTGACCATCAAGAAGTTCTTTTCTAAGAATTTTTTCAGAAAGTTCATCTTCAATGTATCTTTGAATAGCTCTTCTAAGAGGTCTTGCTCCATATTTTAAATCAGTTCCTTTTTCCAATAAAGCTTTTTTTGCATTTAATGTAATATCTAAGGTAATATTCTTATCTGCTAAAGCTTTTTTAGTATCATTTAGCATTAAATTTACTATTTGTAATAATTCTTCTGTATTTAAGCTGTTAAATATAACTATCTCATCAACTCTATTTAAAAACTCTGGTCTAAACACATCTTTTAAACTATCTAAAATTTTATTTGAATTTACAGTGGAAACATTGCCAAAGCCAATAGAGTTATTATTTAGGTTAGAACCTGCATTTGAAGTCATAATAATTATTGTGTTTTCAAAGCTAACTGTATTTCCTTGAGAATCCGTAAGTTTTCCATCGTCTAAAACTTGTAATAAAATATTAAATACATCTGGGTGTGCTTTTTCTATTTCGTCTAAAAGAATAATTGAATAAGGTTTTCTTTTAACTTTTTCAGTAAGTTGGCCAGCATCATCATATCCAACATATCCTGGAGGTGAACCTATAAGTTTAGATGTTGAATGTTTTTCCATATATTCAGACATGTCAATTCTTATTATTGCATCTTCATTTCCAAACATTTCATATGCTAAAGTTTTTGCAAGATATGTTTTTCCAACACCTGTAGGACCTACAAATATAAAAGATGGTGGTCTTTTTGTGGATTTTAAACCTGCTCTATTTCTTCTTATTGCACGACTAACAGCTTCTATTGCACTATTTTGCCCAATAATTCTTTTATGAAGATTTTGCTCTAAGTTTAGAAGTTTTTCTGTTTCAGTTTCTGTGATTTTATTTACAGGAATTTTTGTCCAATTTTCAATGACATTTGCAATATCATCTATTGTAATACTTGGGTAAACAAGTTTCTTATTTAGTGCATCTATATCTTCAATTAATTGACATTCTTTTGTTTTTAAATCTGCGGCTTTTTGATAATCCTCTGTTGAGTCAGCTTGAGCTGCTTCTTCCTTTTGAGCTTGTACTTTGGCTAATTCATTTTTTAGAACTTCAAGCCTAAACAAGTTAACATTGTCTAAATTTTTTCTTGAGCATGCTTCATCTAAAATATCTATAGCTTTATCAGGTAAAAATCTATCATGTATATATTTTTCAGACATTATTACTGTCTTCTTTATAACATCATTTGATATTTTTACTTTGTGATAATCTTCGTAGTATTTTTTAATTCCTTGTAAAATAGATATAGAATCATCAATTGAAGGTTCTTCTACTAGTACACTTTGAAATCTTCTTTCTAAAGCAGAATCTTTTTCAATATATTTTCTATACTCTCTTAAAGTAGTAGTACCAATAATTTGTATTTCTCCATTTGCAAGAGATGGTTTTAAAATATTTGCAGCACTCATAGAGTTTTCAGAATCTCCAGCGCCTATAATATTATGAATTTCATCAATTACTAAAATTATATTTCCAAAGTTTTTGCACTCATCAATAATTGACTTCATTCTGCTTTCGAATTGACCTCTGAACTGAGTACCTGCAACAACTGCTGTCATATCTAATAAATATACTTCTTTATTTAATAATTTAGCAGGAACATTTTGAGATGCTATTTTTAGAGCTAAACCTTGAGCTATGGCTGTTTTTCCAACACCAGGCTCACCAATTAAACAAGGGTTATTTTTAGTTCTTCTATTTAGTATTTGAATAACTCTATCTATTTCTTTTTCTCTGCCAATTACTGTATCTAGTTGATTATTCTTTGCTTTTAATGTTAGGTTAGTACCAAAAACATCTAAGACTCTTTTCTTTTTTTCTTTTGGTCTTTTTTCAACTTTTACTTTTTTGTTGCCAGATGCAGTTTCGTCTTGAGAGTCTGATGCTTGATTTTGTTGACCACTAAACATTCCAAATATGGAACCAAGAGGAATAGCACCATCTTCGATATCCTCTAAATTTATATTCTCTGGATTTATACTGTTACCTAAATCTTTAAAAAATAGTCCGAATTGAGATGCCATTTGATCTAGATTAAGATTTTTATTATTATTATTTTCTGATGCAGTATTTTCTACTGAAATTCCTTTTTCTTTTGCACAATTATTACAATATCCAACTAAACGATTAGGATCATTTTCTGTTGGTTCATTTATAAAAATTGTTGCGACATTTTTTTTACATTTTGAACATAACATAAAGTTTTTCTCTCCTTATTTTTCTATAAGTATAACATTAATATAATACAATAAAATGCTTAAATAGTCAATAGTTTAAAATGTTACACAAGGATAATACAAATAAAAATTTGAAAAAAAATTATAACCATGTTATAATAAAAATAATTTGTGAAATATGGGAGAAATAAATGAATACAAATTATAGAAAAATATTTATAATTAGTGTATTAATTATATGTATTGTTGCTATTAATATGGCTGTGTTTTCTCAGATAACTAAAAAACCTAAAAAAAGTAAAGATGAGAAAGAAACTGTAGATACAACTAAATTAGTAGAAGAGTTTGAAGCTATTTTTAATAATAAAATAGATATTCAAGAAAATAAAATACAAGTCCAAAAGATTGATTCAAATAAAGAATTGGTATATACATCATATCTAAAAAAAGAGAACGAAAATGGATTATACGATTTTGATATTAATATACCTTATATAAATATAGACAATGCTAATGCAAAAAACATAAATAGTGAAATAGAAAATGTTTTTTATAAAAAGATAAGCAATATACAGAGTCTAGGACAAACTGCAATATATAGTGTCAAATATCAAGCTTATGTGAATGACAATATTCTGTCAATAATAATTAGCTCAAAACTTAAAGAAGGTAGTAATTCACAAAGAGTAATAATAAAAACATATAATTATAATTTATTATCAAATAAAGTATGTACTTTACCTGAATTACTTAGTTACAAAGGATTACAAAAGCAAGACACACAAGATAAAATAAACGAAACAATTCAAAAGTCAATAAATGATGTTAATCAATATAAAGCATTGGGATATGAGAGATATTTAAGAAATATAAATGATAGTATGTATAAAATAGAAAACACTACGACATTCTTTTTAGGTTCAAATAAAACTTTCTATATTATATATCCGTATGGCAATTCAAATTATACATCAGAATTTGATTTGATAGTTTTATAAAAGAATTATTTATAATAAAAGGAAATGGGAGAGAATATGAACAAAAAAATTATAGCAATAGTTTTATTAATATTAATTATAAGTGCACAATTTATGACTTTGTATGCTAAAGATGAATTTGCCAATATAAAAGCAAAGGTAGTAAAATTAGACAAAATTGAAGATGTAACTCAGGACGAAGAAGCTTCTACAACAAAAAGAATACAAAAAGTAACAATTAACATATTAGAAGGAGAATACGAAAACGAAGAATATGAACTTGATTATACAATATCTGAAAATATAAACAATAAAAATAGCAAAGCACAATTAAAAGATAATCAAGTAATATTTGTAACCATAGAATCAAATGATGGTGAAATAAGTAATGTTAAAGTTATAGAAAGCTCAAAACAAAATTACTTTATTTATATGATTGTTTTTTCTTGTTTACTAATATTGCTAATTGGAAAAAAGAAAGCAATTAAACCGATTGTTTTATTTAGCTTTTTAATATTGTATGTATTTTTATATGTTATTAGTGTAAAAAATAACAGCAATATAATTTTCATGACTTTTGTTTTTTCAGCTTTAATAAATATTACAATTTCAATTTCAATGAATGGATTTAGCAGTAAAACAATTTCTTCAATGTTTTCATGTCTTGTTGGAAGTTTCTTATCTGGAATAATAATATTTACATTATATAATGTTACTGGCTTAAATGGAAATATAATGAATGTGGAAATTGGTAATGTTTCTATAGGTTTAAAAGAATTAATTGCTTCTGGAGCAATATTAACGAGCACAGGAATATGTTCAATATCAGCTAGTGTATTAACAAAAGAGTTAGAGGGACTAAAGGTATTAAATCCTGAAATTAAAGTTAAAGAACTATATAAAAAAGGAAATGAAAAAGGAATTGAGCATATAACTAAAATCTTTAGTTTTATTATATTAATATATTTGTGTAATTCAATGCTATTAGTATCGTATATACAAAATTATACAATAAACAACGAAAATATATTTATAACTATATTGTATTTATTTAGCATATTTATTAGTTCATTATTAATAATACCAATAGTATCATTTACATATGTAGAGTTGAATAAATATAAAATATACTATAAAACAAAATCATCTAACATAATAGATGGACAAAGAAGTTTGAAGTTATAATTAAGCAAAGTGATTTTATGCTACTATAGAAAAAATCGAAAAATTTTTTGAGCATACTAAGTATTGTAAGTGCAGGTCTTGTGCCTGCCAGAAATATAAGATAGATAAATAATAATAAAATTATCTATCTATTTTTATATAATAGAAGAAAATGAGAAATATTAAAAAGCTAGAATTTTATTCTAGCTTTAAAAATAAAAGGGGATGTTTGTAGCAAATAGATTTTACTATCATATTTACTATGCTATTAATATACCAACTAAATATGACTATTGTGTGAACAAAAAGAGTTTTTATAATGAAAAAATAGCAACTTGGAGTTGCTATTTTTTACAGACTGTTGACAAAGTATATAAAAATATTTTGTTCAAGTATTGCAGATGCAGGTCTTGTACCTGCCCGAAATAATTCATTACTGTTCTTGTAAAGTTAAAGATACTTCTTTTTCTTTACCATCTCTATTAATTTTTAAAGTTATTTTATCACCAATTTTTAAATTGTTCTTTATATTATTTAGCTCATCAACGGTTTTTACTTTAGTTCCGTTTGCTTCTAATATTATATCTCCTATTTTTAAACCAGCCTTTTCAGCTGCAGAAAAGTTATCTATAGATTTAACGTATATTCCTTCAACTAAATTATATTGTTTAGCTTTAGCTTCATCTATATCGATTCCAGTAATTCCAATATATGGTCTTGAAATTTTACCATTTGATTTTAGTTCATTATATACAGAAAGAGTTGAATTTATAGGAATTGCAAATCCGATTCCTTCTACACCGGTTCCAGATAATTTTAATGTATTAATTCCAATTACTTTTCCATCTGCATTAACTAAAGCACCACCACTGTTACCAGAATTAATTGCAGCATCTGTTTGAATCAATTTATAAGTTGTTTTTGTATCTGAATCTTGAACTTCACGATCTTTTGCACTTATTATTCCACAAGATATACTACTTTGTAAACCTAATGGATTTCCTATGGCCATTGCAAATTCGCCTACTTGAACAGAGTCAGAATCTCCAAGTTCGGCAGCAGTTAAACCATCTTTATTTATTTTTATAACAGCAAGATCAGTTTGCACATCACTACCAACTACAGTAGCATCATATTCAGTTTCATCATTATATAATTTGACTTTTACACTTGTTGCTTCTGTAATTTGATAATAAGAAGACGAACTTGAACTATTAACAACATGGTTATTTGTTAAAATATAGCCATCTGAGCTAACAATTATTCCAGAACCAGAGCCACTAGTAGATCCGCTACCACCAAATACAGAGTTAACTTTGTATTCAACTGTAATACCAACTATTGATGGTAACACTTTATTTGCAACAGCTATTGAAGTGTTAGAATAATCTGTTAATGAAACTGTATTTGCTACGGCACCTTTTGTAATATTTAAATTTGTATCTGAATTTTTAGTACTTTCATTTAAAATTTTGTTCCTAATATTTGGCATTCCAAAACATATTCCAATTATTAAAAAAGTACCAATTGCACTTGAACAGAATGGGACAAATGCATTTTTAAAGAAACTTGATTTTTTTACATTTTCAGTATTTGAATAAACTTTATATGTAGTTTCATTTGAATTATCATCCATTTTTATTCCTCCTTATTATGTATGATATTAATATAACCTAATTTATATAAATGATACAATACAATTGTGAAAAAAATGTGAAAATAAATGAAAGAAATTGTAATCTTGAAAATAAGAGATTATATATAAATAAGTTCTTGCAAAAAACATATTTACAAATGAACAAATTATACTATATAATTAATGTATGAAGTATAACAAAAGAGGAGTTTTATGAATAAAAATAGTGTTAAAAAAAGTAAAATAAGTAAAAAAAGAAGAAATAATGCTATACTTTATCCAATATATAAAATGTTTTCTTGGGATTTGCTCTGCTTTTATTCAGTTGAGTTTTTGTTCTATACAATTACAAAGGGAGTAACAGCAAGTCAAGTGTTGTTAATTACGGCTTCATATATGCTAGGAAAACTTTTTTTTCAAATTCCATCTGTCGCTATTGCTGATTACCTAGGAAAAAGGAAAAGCTTAATAATTGGGAATGCAATTTTGGTATTATATATGATATTAATTATTTATTCACCAGGTTTACTTGGTATATTAATTGCCACAGCATTATCAGGATTTGGGTATGATATAAAAGCAATCACAGAGGGAAATTTGTTATATGATTCAGTAGCTACAAGAGGAGGAGATGGAATCTATACTAAAATTGATTCTAAAGGAGCAAGCGCATATTACGTAATAGACACTGCATTATCAATCATCGCAGGATATTTATTTGTAATCAATAATTATATTCCTATATACATTTGCTTATTTTTCTTAATAGTATCATTTGTCCTATCATTTAAGTTTGAAGATATACACAGAAGTAAAAAAGAAAAAACGGGCATTAACTTAAAGGAATTTTTAAGTGGATATTCAAAAGATATAAAAAGTTCATTTAATTTTATAAAACAATCAAATAGAATGAAATCATATGTATTATTTGCAACAGTATTTTATGGCGTAATAAAAATAATGTCTACATGTAAAAATGATTTGCTAATAGACATGAAAATTAGTGAAGAACAATTTTCATTAATATATGCAGCACTTAGCTTAATCGCAGCAATATCTGCAATGTTTAGCAAAAAAGTACAGAGAAAATTTAAAAATAAAACATTAAAACTAATCTCATTATCTTACATATTTTCAATAATTGGTGTAGGAATAATTTCAATAAAATTAACTAATGAAATTGCAATACCTTTAGTTTTAATGTTATGTTGTGTAATGAGAATTTCGGATTCACAGTGGTATGTAACAGAATATACATATTTAAAGAATTTTACAAACTATGACACAAGAGTTAAGATAACATTTACATTTGAACTAATTGTTGTTGGAGTTACTAGTTTAATAGCGGCTTTGGGCTCATTATTATTAAAATATATAGAAATACGATATGCTATATTATTTTTAGGACTTTTGGCATTAGCATTAATTACAATTGTTTTAGACTATATGAGAACAAGAATTGGTTTGAAACCAAAAGAGTACAAAAAAGAAGATATTGAATTTATTTTAAATAAGTAGGGAGAAAAAATGTTAAAACATAGAAAAGAAAATTTAGGAGCAATTAAATACACTAAAGCACATAGGAAGGCATATAAAGAAGTAGAAAAAGAGTTGCTTGGACACAACACATGGAGAAGTTTAGTACATGATTTAGATAAAGTTATATTGTATAATTTTTTACCATTTGAAAAAGTAAAAAAATTTCATAGAAATACAGCTAGACATCATGAAAATAACATAAAAAAGAAAAGAAACGATTACATAGATATGATTATAGATTGGGAATGTGCACGTAGAACTAAACCAGATAAACCATTAAATGCATATGATACAATGTATAAATTTTATCCTCATTTAGAAAAAGAAATATTACCAATATTAAAGGAATTTGGACTAGACCATAAAACAGAAAAATTGTAATTTACAAAATTAATCCGCTCCCAGCTATTTGTTTTTATTTTTTACGAAACGCCCCAACTTCGTATAGAATGTAATAAAATTTATTTTAATAAATTTTAAACATTCTATAAACTCGCCGGTCCCCACCCGTAACTTTCTAAAAAAATAAAAACAAATAGCTTCGCGCTACTATATATCAATTTGTTTTGAGACTTTTTTGAAAAATTACGGCCTGACAGCCCTTTGAGGCGGGGAATACCCGTTAGCCTGGAAGGCCTAATTTTGAAAAAATGCTCTCAAAAATAAATTGATTGCAATTATATTTGTCATATAAATTACAATTTATAAAAGGAGAGAAAAATGAGTAAAATTACTTGGAAACCTGGAACATTTGAATATCCTATACCAGCTGTAATGGTGAGCTGTGGAACAATGGAGAAATCTAATATAGTAACAGTTGCATGGACTGGCATTATAAATACTAATCCTGCAATGGTGTATATATCTGTCAGACCTGAAAGGTATTCATATGATATTATAAAAAAATCAAAAGAATTTGTTATAAATTTAACGAATGCACAGCTAGCTTATGCTACAGATTGGTGTGGAGTTAAATCTGGAAAGAATGTAGATAAGTTTGAAAAAATGCATTTGACAAAAGAAAAAGGAAAGTTTGTTAAATGCCCTATGATATTAGAGGCACCTGTTTCAATTGAATGTAAAGTAAAAGAAATAAAAAAGCTAGGAAGTCATGATATGTTTATTGCAGATGTACTAGCTGTAAATGCAGATGAAAAGTATTTTGATAAAAAAGGTGCATTTGATATATCTAAGTGTAATTTAATAGCATATGCAAATGGCGGATATTATATGTTAGGTAAAAAAGTTGGAAAGTTTGGATATTCGGTGCAGAAAAAGAAGAAAAAATAATTAATGTGATGTGTATGGACAGGTCTTGTGCCTGACTAAAAGAAAAATTGGAAATTTTTCTTAGTTATTCTATAGTATGAAAAAGCAAGGAAACCTTGCTTTTTTTTGTTGAATAGGAAAAATCAAAGATTTTTCTATTCAACAAAAAATGCTATAATCGCTATTGCCTTTGAGATTTCCTCATTTCATTCGGAAACTCAAATCGGCAAGAAGAAAAGTGTGGCGAAGCCACTTTTCTTATTATATAGTAAAAATCGAAGATTTTTACTATATAACAAGGTTAAGTTACCTTAGGCAGTGCATATTTGCGAAGCAAAATGCACATGTGGCGAAGCCACTTTTCTTACCTAATAAAAAAATCTAGAATTTTTTTAAAGCAAATTTTAGTATTGGAAATGCAGAAGATGGGGGACAAGATATACCTACATACATTCTTGCTCAAAAGATTAATATTATTTTAAATCATTATCTAGTAACAATAGGTTATCAAAAAAGTGATTTAAGTTTTTATTAAAAAATTTCATAAAATCGTTATTTAATGAATAAAAATTAATGTGGTGATGAGTATGAGAAATGTAGGAAACATTTGTAACTTGTCCGAACTTAAGATAGGACAAGTCGCAAAAATAATAGAGAATAAAGTTACTAATAAAAATATAAGAAGGCATTTATTTGATATGGGTTTTATTGTTGGGACAGAAGTTAAAGTTAAAAAAATTGCTCCGATGGGTGATCCAATAGATATTGAACTTAGAGGATATGAAATCGCTGTAAAAAAAGCTGATTTAAAACAAATAGAAGTAGAGGTGATTAGATAATAATGAAAATTGGATTAGTGGGAAACCAAAATAGTGGAAAAACTACACTTTTCAATTGTTTAACGGGAATGAATGCTAAAATAGGAAATTGGCCTGGAGTAACAATTGAAAAAAAAGAAGGAACAATAAAAGGGACAAGTTACACTTTAATAGATTTGCCAGGAATTTATTCATTAAATCCATATAGCATAGAAGAAGACGTTTCAAGAAAATTTATTTTAAATGAAAATCCAGATATTATTATAAATATAATTGATGCTACTTGTATAGAAAGAAGTTTATACCTAACAACGCAATTATTGGAACTAGATTGCAAAGTTATAGTTGCCTTAAATATGTCTGATATTTTAGAAAAAAAGGGATTTGAGATTAGTATTAATAAACTTGAGAAATTATTAGGGACAAAAGTAATAAAAATTTCTGCATTAAATGGAACAGGTATAGAAAAATTAATAAAAGAAATAGAATTTCCAAGTAAATCATATAAAATTAAAATTTTCAACAATAGTATTGAAGAAGCTATTAAAAATATAGAAAGTAATTTGAATTATAAACAAAAGAATAAAAGGTTTGTTTCAATAAATCTTTTAAGTGATAATGATGACATTAAGTCGTTTAGTACAAATGACATAGAACTAATAAAAAATAAAATAGAAAAGCAAAATCAAATGGAAATAGATGAATTGATTGCTATGCAAAGATATAGTTTTATTGAACAAGTAAAAAAAGAATGTATAAGTAGAAGAAATATGCCAGAAAGCATAACAGACAAGCTAGACAAAATATTCTTGAACAAATGGATTGCATTTCCAATATTTATAATAATTATGCTACTTGTTTATTATTTGTCAGTTGGAATTGTTGGAAATTTTACTGTAGACTCTGTGAAAAAAATTATTTTAGAACTTGAAATAATAGTGAAAAAAACATTAAATGAAGTTGGAGTTTCTAATTGGTTAAATAGTTTAATTGTTGATGGAATAATAGCTGGAGTTGGTTCTGTATTAAATTTTTTACCACAACTTGCAATATTATTCTTATGCATATCAATCTTAGAAACAACAGGATATATGTCAAGAGTTGCCTTATTATTTGATAAAATATTTAGAAAAATTGGATTAAGTGGAAAAAGCATAATACCATTTATAGTTGGATCAGGATGTAGTGTACCAGGTATAATGGGAACAAGAATAATAGAAAATGAAGATGAAAGAAAAATGACATCGATTCTTACACCATTTGTTCCATGCAGTGCAAAGCTACCAATAATAACATTGTTTACAAGTTACTTTTTCCCGCAAAATTCTGGTTTAATTTCTGCTATGTTATATTTTCTTGCTATATTAATAATTATAGTAAGTGCATTATTAATGAAAAAATTTGTATTTAGAGGTACATCAAGTACATATATTTCCGAGCTTCCGGAGTACAAATTACCAAGTTTAAAATATGTATTAAAGGATACTACAAATAAAGTTTTAGCTTTTATAAAAAGAGCAGGTACAACTATTTTCTTATGCTCTATAATTGTGTGGTTTTTGTTGTCGTTTTCGCCCAAAATGGAATATGGCATAGAAATTAAAAAAAGCATATTGGCAAACTTGGGAAATAAAATATCTTGGATATTTAAACCAATTGTGGGTGTAAATAGTTGGGAGGTAACAGTTTCAGCAATACAGGGGTTAATTGCAAAGGAACAAGTTGTGTCATCAATGGCTGTAATTAATGGTTTAGCAGATAATACTAATTCAATAGATATTTTGAGTAAGACAGGTACTTTTGGATTTTTTACACCGGCTTCTGCATTAGCATTTACGATATTTAATTTATTTTCAGCTCCGTGTTTTGGAGCAATTGCAGCAATGAAAAAGGAATTAGGTAGCACTAAAAATGTTTTAAAAGCAGTATGTTTTCAAACTGGATTAGCGTGGCTTTTATCTAGCTTCATATATAAAATTGGAAATATAATTGAAAATAAAAAACAAATTATTAATGATTTGCTAATAGCACTAATAATCGTTATTATTTGTGCTATTATTAAGAATATAATACAAGAACTAAAAAAAACTTGTAAAGAGTGTCCATACAGCGATAACTGTAATAAATATTAAAAGATATTGCAAAAAATCTATACAAATGATAAGATATTTTTGAGGTGAAAAAAATGTCAAATATTATAGATTATATAAAATGGAGAGGTGACTTAAGTTTTAATCAGGCACCAATAAATGAAATAGATAACATAATTCTTGCGAGGTTTTCTTATTTACCATTTAAAGATATAGAATTAAGCGATATGGAAACAATAGAAAGTATTTCATACAAAATGCAAAACTTTGGAATAGAGAAGTTTTTATGGGATGATGACAAAGAATTCATACAAATTTTAGGACAAGTAAATAGATATAAAGATTTAAAAACATCGAATTATATAGAAATATTTGATACAGCAGCTGAAAAACAGTTCGCAGCAATTACAATATTACTTCCAAATAAAATAAGCTATATTTCTTTTAGAGGAACAGATTCTTCATTAGTTGGTTGGAAAGAGGATTTAAATATGGGCTTTATGGAAAATGTTCCATCACAAAAAGAAGCAGTAAATTATTTAAATAACATAGCTAAAAAAAACAGAGATAAATTAATAATAGGAGGACACTCAAAGGGAGGAAATTTAGCCGTATATTCAGCAGTATTTTGTAATGACAAAATAAAAAGCAGAATAGAAAAAGTTATAAATGCAGATGGACCTGGTTTTGATAAAAGTGTAATTCAAACAGAAAATTATAAAAAGATTTTGAGTAAAATAGAAACATATATTCCACAATCTTCAATAGTTGGAAGACTTCTTGAACACGAAGAGGAATACCAAGTAGTAAAAAGCATACAAAAGGGAGTAATGCAACATGACATATACTCTTGGCAAGTTGAGCCACTAAGATTAGTAAGAATACCAACTTTGACAAACAATAGTGAGATATTTAATGGAATAGTTAGAGACTGGGTAAAAAATACAACGCCAGAGCAAAGAAAAAACTTTATAAACCTAATATATGAAATAATAACAACAACAGATGCAAAAAGTTTAAGTGATTTTTCAAAAAATACAGCAAAAAAAATAGGAATAATATTAAACAGTTACAGAAATGTAAATGAAGAAGATAGAAAAGAAATGGAAAGAATGGTAAAACTTATATTAGAAAGTGCTGTAAAAGTAGTAAAAGATAATATGGGTGTGATGTATGAAAAAAATAAGTAAATAAAAAGTATGGATGGTGTATGTTTTGAATTTGAAGATGTATTAAAACAAGTCAAAAAGATGAGCATGGCGAAACACACTAACAACTAAAGTGTAATTTTATATTATCAAAACTTATAACTTTAATATATTCAAAAATAATAATGAAAACGTTTTTGAATTAATGTTAACGAGAAAATAAAGAAAGTTCTTTAACAAATTTACATAATTTTTACATTGCAAAAGAAAAATGTTATAATAGTATATAGCCATATTTGGAAAAGAATAATAAAAATTCATACATTCTGGCAAAATGTATTTTATAATATAGTGAAAATTAGCAAATAAACATTATTAGTATTAGGAAGTATGGAGAAAAATTATTCTTTATCGACTTTTTACATTATCCTATGGAGTTTCCAAAAGATAATTAAAAATCAGAGAGTAGAGGACTTTTATACTGCTCTAATATCACATTTTATAATTACAAATGGAGAAGTACATGCACATTGAAATCTTAAAATATTATATATAGGTTATCTAATTATTGATATTATAATTGCGTTTTGGACCAAGCTCACCAAATCAAATTCTGACAAGATAAAAGAGAAAGAGGTAATGTAGAAATGACAATTCTTATATATGCAGCACTTTTCTTCATGATCGCAGTATTATTTAACCCTGTATATAATTTTCAGAAAAAAAACAAAGCCATAACAATTATTATTTGGGTAATAAGCTCTATTTTAAGTGGAGCAAGCTTCAGTATCAGACAATATCAGTATTTAATACCTGAATGTCAAACACTAAAAGTTTATATTCCTTTAGTATTTTTTTTGATAGGATTAGCTTTATCGGGAAGCATGACCATTGGCATGATAGCACAATACCTTAAAGAGGCCAGAAATAAAATGTGATAATTAAAAAAAGAAGTATTCAAAAATGAATACTTCTTTTTTTGTTAAGTTATTTTATGAAAACAACAGAAAAAATATTATTAAGAACAATGGCACTTTAGTAGAATATGAAGAATATATATTAAGAAGATTATAAATAATTAGATATTTCGCATATTATGTGAGTTTTATTATTAATATAAAAAATAGATAAAAAGATGCGTTCTAATACAATTATCATACGAATACGATTAAACAAATGTAATCATATTGAGGCTTTGCTTTATGCCCAAAGTCTCAATAGAAGAACGTGCAATGGAACTTGAATAGAGTATATAACAGGATAGTGGATGAATAAAAAAGATTATAATAAAGTATTAATTGAAATTTAATAGATAGAGCAAACTAATTGAATAAAATATTATTTGAATAAGATGGAGTAGTTATAGATAAAGTTTACTATATATACATACTCTACTAGTTGGTATTCTAGGAAGAAGTAAAAGTATGGCAGCTATAATTCCAACAATTACAATGTTATGATTAGCAGGTGAAAATATGTTTATATCTGATGTAAAAGGAAAATTAAATATATACTACAGAAAAACTAAAAGAACTTTGGCAAGATTTAATTGCAATAGCTTATATAGTAAAGAGTAAAATATTGGAATTTTATAAATAATTTAAAATCCACGTTGTGAAGTGACGTGGATTTGCTTTTACGATGAGTATTTCACCATGGCCTGAAATGCAGAACCATTGTAATATACAAAGTTGCCGAAAGGTTGATAGCCTTCGGCTATTTTTTCCCGTACCTTGTCAGTCAGACCGACGGGGGTAGTAGCATGAACCATTATGTAATCAATAATTTTCATTGTAAATTCCTCCTTGAGAGGCGTTGCTTCACTCAACACCTTGATAAATATATTATAACATATTTAAGCCACAAAATCAATTTTATGTAAAATACGCTATTATAATAAATTATAGAAATAAAGAAATTCCAATAGAACAAATTCAAAAATTATTTGAATACAAGAAAATTGATAAAATAAAAGTTTTAGAAACTTTTATGAAGGAGAAAAATAAGAATTGACAGATATGCTCGTAGAGCTAATACAAAACTTTATAGGAGGTGCAGAATCAATACTAAATTCGCTATTTAATAGTATGTTAAATTTAGTATTTTTTATTAAAAGAGAATTAACTTATATACCTGAAGGTCAGGGGTTAGGTGTATCAAAAGTAGATTTTAACAGTATTTATAAGATTGTAGTAGATTATGCTACATATCTATTAGTTATAGTCTTTATTGTGAAAGCAGTAAAGATTTATTTTATGATGAGAGATGGAGATAATGAACAAAATCCAATTCATTTTGTAATGGATATGTTTAAGGCAGTTACTGTAATGATATGTTTTAAAGAGATATATTCAATTGGTGTTGGAATTGTTTCATCATTTTAAACTCTATACTAAATGTCATAAACATTGATAGTATGAATTTAGCAGAGGCTCTTTCTAATAATATACGAGGAAGTATTTTTACAGCAGTTGCTTGTTTGGTACTTTTAATTTGTTGGCTACTTTTAATATGCCAATTTATTGTTTTATTAAAACCCCGAGATTGTCTCGGGGTTCGGTAAAGCTTTCAGCGATGAGTAGACATAGAAAATCCCTTTATATATAATTTAAATTGCGACTGATAGGAAGCATTTAAATATATTGAAGGGAGACGTTTAAATTGAAAAATATCAAAGTAAACGATATACAAAGTTTATCACATACTACATGGAATTGTAAATATCACATAGTTTTTGCACCAAAATATAGGAGAAAAGTTTTTTATGAAAGCAAAAGATTGGAAATAGGACAAATATTAAGAAAACTATGTGAATGGAAAGGAAAAACCTCCGGCTACGCCGGAGGAAATTTATTATATAGTAGAAAATTCAAACAAAGGACAACTAAAGTCGTTTTGCTTTGACATTATTATGAATGGAGATGAGAGCAACATTATATTACATTAATATTGCGTAAATATTACACAAATATAAAATTTTGTACAGATATTGTTAATAAATGTAATCTTGTGTTATAATCAAATGGGAAAGTTGAACATAGTTTATTTTGGAGGTAATAGATGAAGAGAGAATGCTTTAATATAGATAAATTCAATATAATTGAAGATGAGGATAACTATTATTTCTTTAGAGCATTAAATAATGCAGATCAGAATGATATTAAAAACAATATAACTAGTAATGAAAGTGGAATACAAAGAATTAGAACTGATAGAGAAAGATTTGAAGAAACGTATGGAACAGCTAAGTATAATTCTAAAAGTGAAATTAGTTTAGAGGAAGTATGGGATCATATAAAAATAAGATACATAAAAGAAACAAATTGTATCTCTTTATCTTCCAATGCAAATGTTTCTATTGACTATGGTCAAATGTATAATGAAGAATATGCGATGGTAAAAGTACCTAAAACAGGAAATGATAAAGTATATAATGCTGGGCAATATATGCTTGAAGAAGTAAATAAAAAAGTTGAAGAAGCAATATCACGTTTACCAAAAGATTCAGATGTTTTAGATATAATAAAAAGAATTGATGAAGAAAACTCATATAAAAATGTAACAGGGATTGTTTCAGAGGCATATAAGGGAATAAAAAATATTGATGGAAAATATAAAGGATATAATAATATTAAATCTAAAGAAACAGTTGCATCTAGATTTAAAAAAAGACAATATTTTTCAGATGAACAACAACTAGAATATAATAAAGTTATTGCAAAACTAACTGTTTTGGAAGCTTGTGGGAAATTAAGAAGTATATTACCAACTAAAGAAGATAATAGTTCATTAATTGCAACAATAGGATTGGCTTTTTCATCAGGTGAGTTAATACACTATAAAGATATACATTCAGATGATATGGTGAAAGTCCCTAAGGAATTGATGGATTTATTATCTTTTGTACAACAAATAAAAGAAAAAGGATTAAATGATAGTGCTATAAAATCTATTGAAAAGAAAATTATAGGATTTATTAATGACGGGTATGAATTAAAAACAGAGGGTGAAAAATCAGTTTTAACTAACGGAAAAGAGAAAATTGAATTAAATACACATATAGGTGAAGAAAAACAATTAGAAAATGAAATTACTGTAGAAGAAGTTTACAATGCAACACAAGGACGAATAAATTATGAAAAAGCCAAAATTGCCGTGAAATTTCTTACTAAATTAAGTCAATCCAGAATAAAAGCTAGTGGCTATGCTAATCTTATACAAGCATTAGGAAGTGAATACAATGAAATTGCGAAAAAAGTAGAAAGTGAATGCTTTGCTGTTGATAAGGATATTATAAGTAGAGAGGATAATATAGGAAAAAAAATTGCAGAATCTGTAAATATAGGTTTAACAAGAGAAGAGAGAAGCTTTGTTTCAAATACAGAACAATTAAAATTAATTGATTCAATTAAAAAATTAAATTTAGAAGAATTAAAAAAGGTCATTAATACAGCTGAATTGAATGAAAAATTAAATTTATTACAAAATATATTAGATAAAAAAGAGGTAACATCAGAAAATGAATATTATGCAGAGGCAATAGTAGATGGACTTGATTTACAAAAGATATATAAAAGTATATCAAATGAAAAGAGAATAATGACAGAAGATGAAAAAACAACTTTAATAAATAAGCTGATCAGTTCTAATTGCAAAAAATTATATAATTCTTTTAAATCAATAGGAGCAAAATCAAGTGAAATATCAGGATTTATAGTTAGTTTATTATTAAATGGCGGATATAAAGGGTATTCATTAGAAGAATTGTCAAATTTAGAAAATTTAGATGAAATTATTAGTACAAATGTAAAGAATAATAATATTAGAAATAGTATTTCAGCATTAAAATTAGATGAAGCTTTAGGAATAAAAGATGATTCTTATGAAGTCGGTGATACAGATATAGTATTGAGAGATTATCAAAAGGAAACATTAGATAATATTGATAGGATTTTTGAAAACAAAAGATTTGCCGGAATGATATTGCCAACAGGAGCAGGTAAGTCTTTTGTTGCCATGGCTGAAATGATGAAGTTCAAAGGGAAGAACATTATTTTTGTTGCACCGCAAAATACAATCTTACATCAATTTGAAGTACATATTTTAAAAAATATATTACATAAAAAGATTATTACTGATGAAGAATTAAAAGAATTAGAAAAAAATGGAGAACCTATACCTAAGAATGTAATAAAACCAAAAGATTTTAAAAAGGTTTTACAACAAGAATTTCCAAGCTTAAAAATGTTTTGCTATGATGGAATAACAGCAAAATCAGAAGAATGGCTTGAGGCAAGAGATGCAGATTTAATAATACTAGATGAATTACATAGATCTGGAGCAAAAACATGGGAACCACAGATTAAAAAATTAATAGAATTAAATCCTAAAGCAAAAATTTTAGGTATGACAGCTACCCCAATAAGAGATGTTGATGGAAAAGATATGGCAAGAGGTCTTGCAGAAATGACAAAAGATTATACAGAAGAAGAATTAATTAATAAGGAATATCTTGCTTCTGAAATGCATTTATTAGATGCCATGCAAGAGGATTATTTAGTAAGTCCTAAAATAGTAACATTTGATTATACATTAGCAGATAGTGATGAATATCATGAAATAACAGAAATGATTGAATCGGAAAAGGACAATGAAAAACTTAAAGAGTTAATTAAAATAAAAAATGATATGGATTCAATCATCAAAAAATCTAGCAAAGAAGGAATGAGTGGTATATTTTCTAAAAATATACAGAAGAAGAATGGAAAGTATATTATTTTCTTACCACAAAACCCAGATAGTAAAATTGTATCTTCAGAAGAGTATATGGAATCTGAAATTGAAAAAATAAAAGAATATTTTAAAGCTGTCAATCCTAATATAAAAACATCATATTTATTAAGTGACAGAAAGAACGCAAAAATAGAAAATTCAAAGGCATTAGATGAATTTGAAAATTCAAATTCAGAAGATTTACATTTGTTATTTGCTGTAAATATGTTGAATGAAGGTGTTCACGTAGATGGTATTGATGGAGTAGTAATGATGAGACCTATCAGCGAAAATAGTAAGATTCTTTATCTGCAACAAATAGGAAGATGTATATTTTCAGAAGATCCCAATAATCCTATAAAGGAGGAGGATAAACCCGTTATATTTGATGTATATAACAACTATTTAGCTCAAAATATGGATAGGGAAGCAAACAAAACAAATTCTACATCAGATCTTCAAAAATTAAAAATACTAATTAGTTGGATAGAAAAACATAAAGGTTATATACCAGACATTAATAGTGAGGATATTAAAGAAGCTAAAAAGGCAGTAACATTAAAAAATATACAAAAAAAGTATAAAAAATATTTAGACGGAATTAAAAATAAAAATTTAAGCGAGAGCGAAGTGTATGAGATTCATTCTATTATCCAATTAGGGAAAAGTATAGAACTATGGGATTTAGAAATTCCTGATAGAATTATACCACCAGGAGAAAGAGAAATTACAAAAAATGATACGTTTAAAGTAACAGGAACACAAAGAGAATTTTTGGAATTGTTTAAAAGAGCCAATAAGTTAATAAGAGGTAAAAGATCTAATAATATGATAAGATTAAAATCAATACTTTCATTAATGGATGTTTTATCAGAACACGGTATAGAAATTAATAATAATATGATATCATATGAGAGCAAATTAAAAGACATAATAAACAGTTTGCCAAATGATATAAAAGATAATATACAAAAAGATATAGAAGATTTATATTTTAGTTTTGATGAAGAATACCCAATAGGTGAAGAATATGATTTTGCAAAAAGATCTTTTTGTGGTGGTGAAAAAATATTCACACAATATGATATAAAAGATTTAAGAAGATATGGTATATTCGAAGGAGGAATGTGTACTAATGAAAGGGGATTTATTATATATGGCCCTGAAGAGTATATTGGTTTAAATATTCATACAGGTACAAAATATGATGAAAGAGGCTTAGATACTAGAGGAATGGATATGTATGGACTATATGCACATCAAATAGTTGATAAACATAATTTCAGTCTAAGAAACGGAAATTATTATGAAAAAGACGAAAATGGAGAGTGGATAGATACAGGAAGTAAGATAAATCCTAATGGATTAGATAAAAATGGAGATTATTGGCAGGAAAATGAAAATGGAGAATTAATAAATACATATAGTAAATTTGGAAAAGATGGATATAGCTTATTTGGCATAAATGAATATGGCTTTTCAAAAGAAAATAAAAAATTTTATGGTGTTGTTAAAAACACAGGAAAACCCCAAAATACATGGTATAGTCATAGAGATAAGTTGGGATTTGATTTTAATGGCATAAATGAATTCGGTTTTGAAAGAAACGGAAATTATTATGAAGAAGACGAAAATGGAGAGTGGATAGATACAGGAAGTAAAATAAATCTAAATGGGTTAGATAAAAATGGAGATTATTGGCAGGAAAATGAAAATGGAGAATTAATAAATACACATAGTAAATTTGGAAAAGACGGATATAGTTTGTATGGCATAAATGAATATGGCTTTTCAAAAAAAGATAAAAAATTTTATGGTGTTGTTAAAAGTACAGGAAAACCAGAAAATGAAGTAGGGACTTATAGAGATAAGTTAGGATTTAATTTTAATGGAATAAATGGATTCAGTTTTGGAAGAAACGGAAATTATTATGAAAAAAATGAAAATGGAGAGTGGGTAGATACAGAAAGTAAAGTAAATTTAAATGGACTAGATAAAAATGGAGATTATTGGCAGGAAAATGAAAATGGAGAATTAATAAATACCTATAGTAAATTTGGAAAAGATGGATATAGCTTATTTGGCATAAATAAATATGGTTTTTCAAAAAAAGATAAAAAGTTTCATGATGTAAATGAAAAGAATGGTAGACCTGTGAATAAAACAGGAACTGATAGAGATAAGTCAGGATTTGATTTTAATGGAATAAATGAATTCGGTTTTGGAAGAAACGGAAATTATTATGAAAAAGACGAAAATGGAGAGTGGATAGATACAGGAAGTAAAATAAATCTAAATGGGTTAGATAAAAATGGAGATTATTGGCAGGAAGATGAAAATGGAGAATTAATAAATACACATAATAAATTTGGAAAAGACGGATATAGTTTATATGGCATAAATGAATATGGCTTTTCAAAAGAAGATAAAAAATTTTATAGTGTTGTTAAAAGTACAGGAAAACGAAGAAATGAAAGAGGCAGAACTAGAGACTATGAAGGATATGACTTTGATGGCCTTAATAGTAATGGCAGAGGAAGAGATGGAAGATATTATGAAAAACTAGAAGATGGAAAATTAAAAGATATAACTTTTCAAAAATTTTCACATGAAGATGATAATGGTTTAGCAATAAATCAATTCAATTTTGGAAAAAATGGGAACTATTATGTACACGATAAAGATGGAATATGGATTGATACAGGAAGCAAGTTAAATCCAAATGGATTGGATATAAATGGAGATTATTGGCAGGAAAATGAAAATGGGGAATTAATAAATACATATAGTAAATTTGGAAAAGATGGATACAGTTTGTACAGAATAAATAAATTAGGTTTCTCAATTGAGGATAAATTGTGGTATGGTGTAAACGAGGACACAGGTGAGCCTATATTTAAGTTTGGAAGAAGATTTGATGATAATAATTTGGATTTTGATAGATATGATCTGGAAGGATATCATGGTGTATTTAAAATTAATAGAGATCAGTTTGATAGAGATGGATATTACTACAAAAAGCAAGAAGATGGAACATATGTTAATACTAGATTAAAGTATAATAAATTTGGCTTTGAAGCAAACAGAAGGCATAAAATAACTAGGTCTGCAATTGACTTAAGACATTTTGATATTAATGGAGTATGTAAATCAAACAATGATAGTATATATGATGAAAAAGGCTTTAAACAAGATGGAACATATATGGAAACAGGAGAAAAATATCATAATGGCTATAATGCATTTGGAGTTAATGAAGAAGGAAAAATGCCAAATGGAAGAGAACCAAAAGAGATAACATTTACAAAAGAGTATGTTAGTGCTGTTCTAATAGGTAAAAGAGCAGAAATACTAAGAAAATATGGTTTAGATAACGTGGAAAGCGCTAAAACTGACATAATGGTTTATAAAGCAACTCAAATGTTTCCTAAATTGGAAAAAACAATTAAAGCAAAAGTGTTTATGATGGAAAAGCAAATTGAAGCACGTGACAAGAAGATAAAAGAACTAGAAAAAGGAATTATAACTGCTAAAGAAAAATTAGAAATAGAGAAACTAAAAAGAGAAAAAGAAACTATAAGACAGAGAATGTCTTATATAGACCCTACTCAAGAAATTGAAAAATAAAAAGGAAGAATTTTAATGAACAAAATTAGTAAATTATTTGAAAAGATTAGAATATTTTTAAAGAATATTTTTGGCGGAAAAAGTACTTTATTATTAACAGAGAATATTAAATCACAAGAAGATAATTTATTGGAAGTAAATGATAGCGATAAAGAAGGCTTCTTTGAAATATACGAAAATTTAAAAAAAGGAATTATATCGTTAGATGATTTAATGATAACTGATTTAATAAAAGTTTTAGCAATTTCAAAAGAGAGCTTAAATATAAAAGATAATGAGATTAATGAACTCAAAAACGAATTGTTAAATATTGAACAGGAATATGATTTATTAAAAACAGAAAATCAAAGACTAAATAATATGTAGAAATTAGAAAAAAAATTGGAGGAGAAATATGAGGAATAGGTTTGAAGATATTGAAAATTTTATAATGGATATTATGGAGAAAGTAAAGGCTGATAATAAAGATATTGAAAAAATTGATATTTATAGCAAGTTATCTAGTTATGGGTTGACTGATGAAGAAAGAAAAAATAAAGGTACATTAATAGACATTCAAGATAGATTATATAAAAATTTTAGATATGAAGTTTTTTCACGTTGTTGGAAGTCTAGAAACAATTATTGGCTAGTATTTAGAGAGGAATCAATTGATGATATGATAAGAACAGGAACATATTTTAATCAAGAAGCAATTAAAATTTATATTCCTGCTAAAGAAGAAGATATGTACGAAATTGCAAATGGCTTATTTGAATTCCTTGATAAAAATTACATAGAAAATGATACAAAAATGTCAGCTGATGTTAGAGCAGACGATTTGGTTGTTAGAGTATTTTCACAAAGAGATGCTTCTTATATTTCAGAATATATAAATAATAATTTTCCGAATAGAACTTTATCACCAAATCCTTTTATGATAAATGATGGAACGGTCGGAATAGCTTCTGATGGTAAACTCTCATATAATGAGAGGGTTGCCGGATTTTTAGCAGATTATTTTAGTGATTTAAGGAATAAGGGACAATTGGAAAATGCAAATATGAAGAGTTTTAAAGAATACATGGAAAAAATGAGGAATGAGATTTATTCTGATAAAACTGCAATGAAAACTTTCCTACAAAAAAAAGATAAACATTTCGATAGTGTAAGTGATTTAGAATATTTATACGATAATAAAAATATTATGGATTTTATAATAATAGCCTTAGATAAAGAAAAAGGTATAGAAGATTTTAATAAACATTGGGAAGAGATTAAAACATCTGAAAGTAAGAAAACTACTAGAGATAATATAAAAGAGTTACTAGATTCTTTTGAAAGAGAGCAACCAAGTAATAATGATGATCAAGAATTTGGAGAAAAATAGGTAATAAAATAAAGAATAAAACAAGGAGAGGTAAAGAAATGGAAGAAAAGAAACAAATAAAAATCAGCTTAAAAACTGTGATTATTTTATTTATTATATTACTAGGGTTATTAATAGGCATATATTTTTTAATAGTAAACCTAACAAATAAAAAATATATTAATTATGGCGCTATTGAGATTGAAAATAGCGAAATATCAGATGAAACAATTATACAATTATTGGATGTTGATGCAAAAGATTTTACAAATTTCAAAGATAACTTTATAGGTGCTAATGTAGTAATTGAAGATAAGCCTGAACAAACAAAGCGTTCAACTTTTATAATAGAAAGCGACACAGAAATTAGTAATTCAAAGAAAATAGAATTAAAAAACCAAGCTCAAGAAAACTTTAAGTTACTTGAAACATATATTCTAAATTGCGATAAAGATATAGCACAAAGATTATTAGAAGGATTGAAAAATCCAAATTTATATACCTATACAAATAAAAAATTAACACTAATTGAAAACTCCGATGACATAAATGTATCATCGGAAACATTGAATAAATTCTATGCATATGTTTGCTCAGGATTAATAAAAAATCATTTTAATTTTGAAGAATATAGTATAAATATATTAAATATAGAAAAAAATAATGATATTGATATTTATATGACAATAAATAATAAATATTTTATAACTTTTGAATATGGTGAATCGGAATGTTATTTTTCTTTCTATAAAGGAACAGAATATAATATAAATAAAAAATATTTAGTATTTGATCATATTGGAGGATATAATTCTTTAAAATCTTGGTATAGAATTGGAACAATGACATCAATTGGAACAATGACATCAATTGCTAAACCGATTATATATTTATATCCAACAGAAGACACAGAAATATCTGTGAAATTATTAAAAGATGAAGATTTAACTTGTTCATACCCTAAATATAAAGATAAATGGAAAGTATTAGCACAACCTAATGGAAATTTAAAGGATTTAAATACAAATAGACAGCTATACTCTTTATATTATGAAAGTAAGAGTAACTCAGAATTTAAAGTTGAAAGCAAAGGATTTGTGATAAAAGGCGTAGATACAATTAAATTTTTAGAAGAAAAACTCGCTATATTAGGATTGACAGAAAGAGAAACTGAAGAATTTATTATTTATTGGCTACCAAAGTTAGAGGCTAATAAATATAATTATATCAGATTTGCTACTACTGATGAAATAAACAAAAACATGCCATTAGAAATAAATCCAAGTCCAGATACAATTATTAGGGTTTTAATGATATTTAAAGGTTTAGATAATCCTATTGAGGTTCAAGAGCAACAATTAACAACACCAGAAAGAAAGGGTTTTGTTGCTGTTGAATGGGGAGGAACTGAAATAAAATAAAAGGCATTTTTAATACAAAATATTTTTCCAACAACAGAAAAATATGTAGAAAGTAAATACCAAAATAAAATGCAAGATGTTGAAATAACTGAAGTATTGAAAAGAAAAATTATACATGCATCAACCAATGTAATAAAACTAGCTAAAAAAGGTATTAATATTCCGTTTTACGATATTATAGAAATGAAAAATGTACTACTGAAAAAATAATAGGGCTATTATTACTAAAAACAAAGATAGCTAAAAAGTTGCGTTCTAATACAACCTTCATACGAATACAATTAAACAAATGTAATCGTATGGAGGTTTTGCTTTATGACCAAAGTTTCAATAGAAGAACGTGCAATGGAACTTGCACAGTATATAATAGATTCAAAAGATACAGTAAGAGGAGCAGCCAAAAAGTATGGAATAAGCAAAAGCACAGTACACAAAGATGTAAGTGAGAGATTACTAAAGATAAATCCAGCATTAGCACACGAAGTTAGAATTGTTTTAGATGAAAATAAAGCAGAAAGACATATAAGAGGTGGAATGGCCACAAAGCTAAAATATGAACATGATAGGGCAATCAAGAGTAGATAATACTCTTGATTTTTTTGTTGAATAGGAAAGATCAAAGATTTTTTTATTCAACAAAAAATGCTATAATCGCTATTGCCTTTGAGATTCCATTATTTCATTTGGAAACTCAAATCGGCGATAAGAAAAGTGTTGCAAAGTCACTTTTCTTGTCACTGTTTTGTCATATATAAGTGATACATTACAAATAGTATGATATAATAGATCATAGGATGGTAAATTGAAGATGATAAAAGTTTTGTTAGTAGAAGATAATAATTCAATAATTTTAGGGTTAGAGTACTTATTTAAAGAAGAAAAATTTGAATATAGTATTGTAAAAAATAAAAGAGATACTTTAAATATTTTAGATAAAGAGAAATTTGATATTATTTTATTAGATGTGTCACTTCCAGATGGAAATGGTTTTGATATTTGTAAATATATAAAAGAAAAAAAGAATACACCAGTAATATTCTTAACAGCAAAGGATGAAGAAAAAGATGTTGTAATGGGATTTGATTTAGGTGCAGATGATTATATTATAAAACCATTTAGAAATAGAGAGCTTATATCAAGAATAAAAAATGTTCTAAGAAGAAAAAACAATTTAGATAATTGTTTGCAAATTAAAAATATAAAAATTAATACCGAAACTGGAAAAGTGTATAAAAATGAAGAAGAAATAACTCTTACTAAACTTGAATATAAAATATTAGTTAATTTATTTTCTAATAAAAATAGATTAATAACAAGGGAAGAAATATTAAATGACATATGGGACATAGCAGGAAACTTTGTAGAAGATAATACACTTACAGTATATATAAAAAGAATAAGAGAAAAAATAGGAGATAAAGAAAGCAAAATAATAGAGACTGTTAGAGGAATAGGTTATAGAGTAATAGATGAGGAGAAAAAATGAAAGTTTTAAAAAATAAAGGGTTAAAGAATTTAATACTAATTAGTGCAGTAATAGTTATATTTGCTAGTATTCTTGCTATTTGTTTTAACAATTATTGCAATCTTAAATATCAACAAACCATTAATTCATATATTTCCAAAATACTAAATGCTGTGGAAAAAGAATATCCTAATGTAAATGATGAAGACTTAATAAAAATATTAAATAACCCCAAAATAGAAGAAAATAAGAAACTACTAGAAAAATATGGAATATATAATGAGCCAGCAATAGAAGGTTTAAAGCAAAGAGATAAAGGCATTATTAATATAAACTTAATAATATTAATAACGACAAGTGTAGTTTTAATAGTTATATTCTATTTTTATTTAAAAAATAGGCAAGCAGAAATTGATAAAATTACAAAATACGTAGAAAAGGTTTCAAATAAAAAGTATTCTTTGGATATTGATGAAAATACAGAAGATGAATTAAGTAGTTTGAAAAATGAACTATACAAAATAACTGTAATGTTAAAAGAGGAGGCAGATAATTCTGAAAAACAAAAAGAAGCTCTAACAACAGCAATTTCAGATATATCACATCAATTAAAAACACCACTTACTTCAATCTTAATAATGTTAGATAATTTAAGTGAAAGCGATAATATGGATAAACAAACGAGAGACAGATTCATAGCTGAAATATCAAGACAGATAGAAAATATGAATTGGCTTGTAATCTCGCTTTTAAAATTATCAAGATTAGATGCTGGAGTGGTTGAATTTGAGAAAGAAAAAATAAATGCTAACATATTAATAAATGAGGTAATATCAAATTTAGAAATAATGGCAGAATTAAAAAATGTAGGTTTTGAAATACAAACTAATAAAGATTGTTATTTTATAGGAGACTATAACTGGAACAAGGAAGCAATTCAAAACATTGTAAAAAATGCAATTGAGCATACAAAAGCAAATACAAAAGTAAGAATTAAAATCGAGGAAAATAGTGTATATACAAGTATAACAATAAAAGATGAAGGAGACGGAATAAAAGAAAAAGATTTAAAACATATATTTGATAGATTTTATAAATCTGAAAATTCGTCAGAAAATAGTTTTGGAATAGGCTTGTCACTTTCTAAAAGTATAATAGAAGAGCAGAATGGTTATATACAAGTTGAAACAGAAGAAAATAAGGGCACAACTTTTGTTATAAAATATATAAGTGAGTATTGACAAATAATCAATAAATAAATATACTAATGCAAAGGTATTAAATTATCTTAATAATAAAATTTATTAGAAGCAATAAGGAGATGATATTATGACTAATGAAGAAAAAATAAAAATATTTAAACAAAAAACAATAGAAGAACTAACACAAATATTAAATAATCCAAATTCGACAGAGTCAGATATAATTATAGCAACTATTGAAAAACAAGATAAAGAAGAAAAGTTGGGAACAGCAATACATTACACAACAGAAGAAGTATTGGAGCACATATTTGGCGAAAATAGAGTGGTTGAGAGCTGCTAATGATGATTTAATTCAAATATATAATTATATTAATCAAGATTCTATATATTATTCTGTAAAAACAGTAAATAATATTGTTGATTTAGTAGATAATCTTGAAGCTTCACCATATTTAGGAAGAAAAATTCCTGAATATAATAAAGACAATGAAAGAGAGTTAATATATAAGTCTTATAGAATAATTTATAAAATTGAATATGATAGAATTTTTATTCGTAGAATTTGGCATTCAGCAAGGAAATTGCCACAACAATTTATATCTTAAAAATTTGATCTTTAATTAAATCCCTAAATAATTTAATACCTTTATAAAATATCTTATTTAATATTTAGTATTACTTTTTAAATTTTAATTTTAAAATACTTAACAAACAACTTTGTTATAATAGAAAAGTGATACTTTATTATTATATTAAAAGCCATGATTGCTATATTTTTGAGATTTTCTCCTTTTAGCCAGAAAACTCAAATTGGGTGAGAACAAATCAAAGAAAATTGAAAAAATTTTTATTTGTTCTTGTCATAAAAAAGTCATTTTGAATGTGTAGAATATAAACAAATAAGGAGGAAAACAAAATGGAAATTTTAAAAGTTGAACATTTAACTAAGAAATATGGAAAAGGAGAAAATGAAGTTATAGCAGTAAATGATATGTCTTTTTCAGTAAATAAAGGAGAATTTGTTGCAATTGTTGGAAGCTCTGGAAGCGGAAAATCTACTTTGTTACATTTGTTAGGTGGAGTAGATAGACCAACTTCAGGAAAAGTATTTATAGAAGGAAAAAATATATATGAATTAGATGATGACAAACTTGCGATTTTTAGGAGAAGGCAAGTTGGATTAATTTATCAATTCTATAATTTAATACCAATATTAAATGTAGAAGAAAATATAACTCTTCCATGTGATTTAGATGGGAAGACAGTAAATAAAGAACAATTACAAGAATTATTAAAAACTTTGGGATTAGAAAAAAGAGTAAAACATTTGCCAAACCAGTTATCAGGGGGGCAACAACAAAGAGTTTCAATAGGAAGAGCTCTAATTACAAACCCAGCAATAGTATTGGCAGATGAGCCAACAGGAAACTTAGATTCAAAAGCAAGTGATGAAATAGTTGAATTATTAAAGCTATCAAATAAAAAATATAAACAAACTGTAATTATGATAACTCATAATTTAGAAATAGCAAAAGAAGCAGATAGAATTATACGTATTGAAGATGGTAAAATTTTAAATTAAATATTTAAAAATATTAATTTAAAATTATTAATAGAAGAAAGGAAAGAACAAAAATGAATTTGTTAAATAAATTAACTATTACAAACTTGAAGTTGAATAAAAAAAGAACAATAGTTACAATCATTGGAATTATTCTTGCAACAGCATTAATAACAGCAGTAGCGGGAATGGTTACAAGCTTTAGACAGACTTTGATTAATTGGACTATAAAAACAGACGGAAATTATCATTACACTTTTAAAGAGGTCCCAAGTGAAGAATTAAAGTATATAGAAAATAATAGAAATGTAGAAAGCTATTATTTAATTCAAAATATTGGTTATGCCAAATTAAATGGATGCAAAAATGAATATAAACCTTACTTATATGTGATGGCATATAATAAGGAAGCATTAAAAAATGCTCCAATTGACTTAGTAGAGGGAAGATTACCACAAAATGAAAATGAACTTGTAATATCAGAACATATTATTACTAATGGAAAAGTAAATTACAAAATTGGGCAAAAAATTTCTTTAGATATTGGAGAAAGACTAAGCGAAGATTCAAAACTTAACCAACAAAATCCGTATAATGGAAAAGAGAAAATTAAAACCGAAATTAACAAAACATATGAAATAGTTGGAATAATGCAAAGACAAAGAAATAATGTTGAACCGTATTCTGCACCAGGATATACTGTGATTACATATCTAGATGATAGTAATATTAAAGAAAATACAAATATATATGTGTTACTTAATAAAAATAAATTAAAAGACAGATATAAGGTATTTGCTGATATTTTGGACATTCCAGAGGATTTAGCAGAAAAAAATGTAAAAGGTAATATTACCATAGAAGAATTTGATAAGTTAAATGAAACTGCTAAGTATAAATTTGAAATTAATAAAGATTTACTAAGATTTCAAGCTTTAGAATTTGGAGATTCAATTTTAAGTACATTATATGCATTAAGTATAATAATTATTTCGATAATTATTGTAACAAGTGTATTTTGTATACGAAATAGCTTTGCAATATCTATAACAGAAAAAATGAAACAATATGGAATGCTTGCATCTGTTGGCGCAACATCAAAACAAATAAAGAAAAATGTATTTTATGAAGCTTTAATCTTATCAGCTGTAGCTATACCAATTGGTGTACTTTGCGGGATGCTTGCCGTATTTATAGTATTAAAAGTAATTTCAGCAATATTATCAGAATCATTGAATGGAGTGATATTCGTATATAGCGTTCCATGGGCTGCAATAGCAATTTCTGTGATATTAGCAATTATTACAATATTCTTTTCAGCTAAAAAGTCTGCTAAAAGAGCTGCCAAAGTATCTCCAATTGAAGCAATAAGGTCAAACGAAGATATTAAAATAAAATCTAAAAAACTTAGATCTCCAAAGATTATTAAGAAAATATTTGGAGTTGGTGGAGATATTGCATATAAAAATCTAAAAAGAAATAAGAAAAAATATAGAACAACGGTTATTTCAATAGTTGTAAGTGTTGCAATATTTATACCAACATCAACATTTATTAATTATGCATTTAAAACTTCATCAATGTATTATCAATATGGAGAAGCAAGGCATAATTTAGTGGTAAGAGTTCAAAAACAAAACCAAGCAGATAATGAAAGTATAAACAAAATAATTGAACTAGATGGTATAAAAGAGTATTCAATACAAAGATCAGTAATCGCTAGTGTAGATATTAAAGATGTAAAATATTCAAGTATGGGAAGAGAATATATAGGAAAATTTGAAGAAGAGGGAGGATCAACTACTACAAACTTTAGTATTTATTCAGTTGACAAAGAAGAATATAATAGATATATAAATAAACTTGGATTAAAATATGATGATGTAAAAGATAAAGCAATATTAATAAATAGTGCAATGACCTATGTTAAAAATGATAAAGGAAAATATATAAATACAAAATTTGAACCATATGAATATAAAGTAGGAGACATAATAAAAGTAAAATTAGTGGGAGATGGCATAGAAGATAAAAATACTCAAATTGAAATAGCTAAAACAACAGACAAAGTCCCAATGGGATTTGAAGGTAGAACAAGTAATGGGTATCTTATAGTAAGCAATGAATGGATTGAGCAAAATAGTAATTATCTACTGAATGGAATCGAGCTTTATATAAATTGTAATAATTCAGATGTATTAGAAGAAAATATAAGAAAGATAGATAAAAATCTTAATATAACTAATATAGATTCATATATAAGAGAAGAAAAAGCAATGTGGATAGTAATTGCAATATTCCTTTATGGTTTTATAACAGTAATTTCATTAATTGGCGTTACAAATATATTTAATACAATAACAACAAATATGAACTTACGAAGTAAGGAATTTGCAAACTTAAAATCTATTGGAATGACAACTAAAGAATTTAATAGAATGATAAGATTAGAAAGTATATTTTATGGAACTAAATCATTATTAATAGGAATACCAATTGGAACATTATTGTCTTATTTAATGTTTAAGGCCTTTGGAGAAAGTGTAGACTTTGGATTTATATTCCCAGTAAGTGGAATTTTAATCTCAATAATAGCAGTATTTAGTTTAATAATAAGTATAATGAAATATTCGTTAAATAAAATAAACAAACAAAATATAATAGAAACAATAAGGAAAGATAATATATAATAATATAGAAATGCCTGCCAACAAAAAGTAAAATATAATTTTCCTTTTGCTCTTAAATTGTAACACACTAATATTTAGTCACAATAATATATTTTTCGACATAGTATATATAAGCCTAGAACAATAGAGGTGATACTATGGAGAAAATAAAAGTACGGAGATGTAGTTGCAAGAAAGTCTCACGGATTTGATATATTATTTACAGTAGAAAAGATATTTAAGAATAAAAATGGATTAGAAATGTGTATTCTAAGAGGTATAACGGTTAGAATTATGGCAGATGCATATTTAGAAGATATTGTTAAAATTGAAGCAGAAGAGGCAGATAATTGTTTAAGAAGTTTAGATACACAAATTGAAAATAGAGTAAACAGATTTTTACAAAAATATAATAAAATAATTAAACATAATGAACGAAATGCAGAAAATGAAAAGTCAGGACTTATTTTACATCTTGATGGAGATAAATTATATTCAGAAAAAACAAGTAGATACTATAAAAAAATGGGTATAAATGCTGTTGTAAAAAATGTTCCTGAAAATAAGCAGCCATTGCTAGTAAAAAAGTATCTTCAAAAGTATAGTCCAGATGTATTAATATTAACACGGACATGATGCGATGATTAAAACTGGAATAAGGTATGGAGATTTATCAAATTATAGAAATTCAAAGTATTTTATAAGAGGTGTGCTGGAAGCTAGGAAAATTAATCCATCTAGTAATAAGCTTGCAATTTATGCAGGTGCATGTCAAAGCTTTTTTGAAGCAATTATGGCATCAGGAGCGAATTTTGCATCGTCACCTGGAAGAATTCTAATAGATTTTATGGATCCGCTTATTGTTGCGGAGAAAATAGCTACTACAGATAGAACAAAATTTGTTACAATAAATGACATTGCATCTGAGCTAAGAGATGGAAAAAAAGGCATAGATGGAAGCGGAGTAATGGGAAAAAATAAGACAGTAATAAAAATGTAACAAACTTGTAATATAAATGTAAAAAATAACAAAAAAAGACTGAAAACAGTATTTAAATGTATAGTTATAGACGTTATTGCAAAATAATGTTATTTTGACTTTTTATGTTGAGAATGATATAATGTGCTCATCTTGAAAAAGTAGGTGGTCGAAATGATATTACCAAATGATATCACAAATTTAAAAACTGATATTACAGACAAAATTGGACAAAAGATAATAGTCAAGGGAGCACTTGGGAGAAGTAAATTTTTTGAGAAAGAAGCTACAATAGAGAAAACATACCCTAATTTATTTATAGTTAAATATGATGACGAAGAAAGAAACGTTACATATAGCTATAAAGATGTTTTAACTAGAACTGTTGAAGTTGAAGTTTATGATGGAGAAGGATATAGTCCTTTAATTCCACCTATTGTAGAAACTAAAAAAGTAAAAAATTTTTAAGTAGAAATTATAAAAAATTCCTAGAATATAGGAATTTTTTTTTGTTCCTATAATATATTTTACTATATAATTTATAAATTATATATACATAGCAAGGAGGTTTAATATGGAAGTAGAAGCAACAAGACAAACCATAACTGTAAATAAATTAGTAAGCACTAAAAAAGAAACAATAATAATTGAAGGAGATACGATAGTACCAGATGTAAAGCCAGATATACTTAATACAATAGATACAGCTGGAAACGTTTGTATATACAAAAAAGAAACGTTAGATGGAAAAGTTAGATTTGACGGTTGTATAAATTTAAATATTGTTTATTTAGCTGACAGTGATAGTGATTCAGTAAGAGGTTTAACAACTACTTTAGATTTTACACAAATGATAGATGTAGATAATTGTATGAATGGAATGAGCTTGAAGAGTAATATATCAATAAAAAATATTGATTGTAAAGTATTAAATGGAAGAAAGGTTAATACTAAGGTTACATTAGAAGTTGAAGTAAGTGTATTCTCAAATGAAAATGTGGAAATTTTAAAACAAATTAATAATATAAAAGAAATACAAACATTAAACTCTAATATGCAAATAAATAATTTAGTTGGGCAAGCAAGTTGCAGAGCTAGTGCGAAAGATAATATTTCAATTGATGAAGAAAGCAGTTTGGCTGAGATTTTAAAAACTGAGATAAAATTATTAAATTGTGAAATGAAAACAAGCTACAATAAGGTATTGCTGAAAGCAGATGTAAATGTTAAGATTATGTATTTAACAGAAAACGGAGAAATAAAGCTTATTGCAGCTAATATTCCTGTTATGGGATTTGCAGATATAAATGATGTATCTGAAAATAATATATTAAATTGTAATTATGACATTAAAAATATGATAATTAAGCCAAATTCACCAGAGCAACATTCAATATATGTGGAAATAGAATTTGAAATTAATTGTGATGCTGTTGACACATTAGATATAACTTTAATTCAAGATATGTATTGCCCATGTATGAATCTAAAATATAATCAAAAAGAAGTAACAACAATGACTAATAAACAAATAACTAATAATACACTTAATATTAGAGAAAAAATATCAGTTCCAGAAATATCAAATAATAAAATATATGATGTAGAAATAACGCCTACAATAAATAATGCAAATGTTTTAAATGGAAGAATTGTATATGAGGGAGAATTAAAGTTAAACTTTATATTTTCATCTAATGACAATAAAAGAATTGATACTAAAATGTACACATTACCATTCACATTTAATTTAGATAATAATGATATAAATTCAAACAAAGTTGTAAATACTAAAGTTAACTGCATTAATGATGAATTTGTTATAGCATCTGATGGAATGATAGAGTGTAAAGTTGACTTAATGTTTGAACTTGAAATGTATAATAATACTAATATTAATATAATGAATGAAATAGATATAGAAGAAAATAATGTTAATTCTAGTCCTAGTATGATAGTACATATAGTAAAACAAGGAGACACATTATGGAATATAGCTAAACAACATAACACAACAGTTGAAGAGATTGTAAATGTAAATAAAATTGAAGATCCAAATAATATTAGTATAGGACAGAAATTGTTTATACCGCGTTTTAATAGAACAAAAATAGGAAATATTGCATAAAATGTAAAGAGCAAACAATTAAGTTTGCTCTTTAATATAGTAAGAAATTTCTCATTTTTACTATATTAAAATTAGCCAAACGCATGTCCTTTGAGTTCTTTAACTGTAAAGAGAAAATCTTAGAAACAATAGCGATTATAGCATTTTTTTGAATAGAAAATTATGCAAGAGGTGGTATATGTCACTAATATATTCAAGACCAAGAATAAAATTTCCTAAATTTTTAATGTTTAATTATAAAAGGAAAGACAATAATGTTAATATAAAAAAGAAACGATTTATATTTTGTTTACTAATTATATTTATAATTTTTTATATAGTATTAAGAGCTGTAACACCAATATTTAATGAATTATGTGTTGATAAAGCTATAAGTATAGCAACACTAATTACAAATAATGAAACAACAAAAGCAGTAGAAGGATATGAGTACTCAGACTTTATAAAAATACATAAAGATGATAACAATAACATTATTATGTTAGAATCAAACATGATAAATATAAACAATGTAATGTCCGATGTGGCAAGTAGAATACAAGTTAGTATAGATAATATTAAAGATGAAGATATAACAATAAGTTTAGGTAGTTTTACAGGAATAAGTATATTAGCAGGAAGAGGGTATCCTGTACCAATAAGAATATCTACAATTGGCAATGTTAAGACTGATGTTAAGAGTGAGTTTATAGAAAAGGGAATAAATCAAACTTTACATAGACTTTATTTAGAGATTGAATGTGAAGCAAGTATATTAACTCCTTTTAATACAATAAAAGAGAAAATTAATAATCAGTTTATTATAGCTGAAAATGTTATAATTGGAAATATTCCAAATTCATATTATAATTTAAACGGAATAAAACAAAGCGATGCATTAGAAGTTATAGAATAAATTATGTATGTGCAGAAATAACTGTATACTATTAACAAATAAAAATTGCTAAAAAAACAAAAAAATTTCAAGAGAACTATTGACTTTTTGAAAAATATATATTAAACTTGGTTCATACAAGGTAGGAAAATTGGGGAGCTAAAATTTTAAGAAAGGAGGTTCCCATATGGACAATTTAGAACAAAAAGTTGATAAAATTCTTGAAAAGCAAAACATAATGCAAAAAAACATGCTTGGTATTCAAAACAGTGAAATTAATATAATATCAACTCAAAAAGATATGTTAAAGACACAATTTGAAATGCAAAACAATATTAATAAGATGCAAAATAATATATGTGAAATGCAAAACAATATTAATAAAATGCAACATAGTATAAAAAAATTAGACACTAAAATAGATGCTCAGTATAAAGAATTGAATAGCAAAATTGATACTCAATACAGCAAAATTGATAAAAAGCTGGAGGCTAACATATATGATATTTCGGAAATGTTTAGAGACTTATATAAGCATATTGATAAAGATACATATAAAGAAAATGACAGAAACCTAAAACTTTTAAAGAAAAAATAATATTGGAAGTACTTCAGGGTATAAGCTATACCTAATAATATATAACCTTAAAATACTTATTAAGCGCTTAATAAGTATTTTTTTATTATATAGGAAAGTAATACTTCCCTGTTGTAGGGCAGGTCTTGTGCCTGCCCAATATTACAAAACATTACCTAATAACAAGCTACTTTTATTCTTTTGTTACATTTATTGACATATAATTACAATATGGTATAATTGTAGAGAAAATAACATATAATGGTGAAAAAATGAACGAAGAAACAAAAGAAAAAACGAAATCAGGAACAGGAATAAAAGTATTTGCAGTAATTCTTATAATTGTAATTTTAATACTAGTAACAATTTATGCATTAAATATTCAAAGAAATAATACATCTATAAAGATTGTTGGAGAAGATGAAGTGACTATAGAAGTAGGAAATGAATATATTGATGCAGGTTTTATAGCACAATCAAATGGAAGAAATGTTAACAATAAAGTTAAGATTTCAACTAATTTGAATAAAAATAAATTGGGTAAGTATAAAATTTATTATAATTTAAAAATACTTGGACTACTTGTTGATCAGACTGCTTATAGAACTGTAATAGTACAAGATACAACAAAACCAGAGTTAAAAATAGATAGTGAGAAAGAAATAACTATTGAAGAGGGAGAAAATTTTGAGTATCCAACATATACTGCAGTAGATAATTATGATGGAGATATTAGTAAAAAAGTAGAAGTAGATTCAAATATAAATACAGAAGAAAATGGAACGTATGAAATAAATTATTCTGTAAAAGATTCAAGTGGAAATGAAACAACAGACGAAATAATAGTAAATGTAAAGAAAAAAAAGAATCCATATATAATTGTTTCTATTTCAAAACAAACATTGGAATATTATGAATATGATAAACTTGTTTTATTTTCGAATATAGTAACAGGAATAAATAATAAAACACCTGTGGGCAACTTTAAAGTATTAAATAAAGCAACAAAGATTATTTTAAAAGGAGAAGATTACGAAAGTTTTGTTAACTTTTGGATAGCGTTTAAGGGACACTCTTTTGGCTTCCATGATGCGTCATGGAGAAGTAAGTTTGGAGGAACAATATATAAAACAAATGGAAGCCATGGTTGTGTTAATATGCCATATAGTAAAGTAAAACAGCTATATAATATGGTAGCAATTGGTACACCGGTATATATAAAAAAATAAAATATATTTAAATAAAAAGGTAAGAAAAAATTCTTACCTTTTAACATTTTTTAGCAAAATGACTTGACAAGTGCTAAAAATATTGTATAATAATATATGTGTTAGCAAATAATACAAAAGAGTGCTAACTAAATCAACATTAAGAGAGGAATAAAAAATGTTGAATGATAGGAAAAAAGAAATTTTACAAGCTATCATAGAAGAGTACATTCAAACTGCCGAGCCCGTAAGTTCAAACGCAATTGTACAAAAGTATAATTTAGATTATAGTAGTGCAACTGTTAGAAATGAAATGGCAGAATTAGAAAGATTAGGTTATTTAGATAAACCTCATACTTCGGCAGGAAGAGTGCCATCAGCTAAAGGATATAGATTCTACGTTGATGAACTACTAAAAGATGATGATATTAGCTTAGAAGAAGTTATATATATTCAATCTAAACTTCAAACTAAAGTTAATCAAATAGAGGATTTAACTAAAATCGCAACAAATACATTATCAGAAATAACTCATTATCCAGCAGTTAGTATTGGACCTAATAAGCATAATCAAATAATCGAAGACATAAAATTCGTGCTTCTTGGAACAAGAACAATGATGGCAATTATACTTACGGATTCAGGAATAATAAAAGAATCTATTATAAAGTTTAATGAAGATGTAACAGAGGAACAAATATCTACATTGTCATATATGTTCAATAATAAACTAAAGGGAAAATTATTAGAAGAAATAGATGAACCAATAGAAAAATATATAGCAGCAGAAATGAATACAAGTATAAATGTTATTAAACCAATACTTGATGAAATGAAAAAAGCTGTAGATGAACAAGGAACTCTATATTATGAAGGAGCAAATAAAGCTTTCGAGTTACCTGAATTTAAGAGTATGGAATTAGCAAAGAACTTTGTAAATATGCTTGATGCTAAAGATATGGTAATAGATACATTAAATTCTGGAATAGCAGATGATATTAATGTGTATATTGGCGATGAGAATGAAAATGAAGAATTAAAGGATTTCAGTATTATAACATTTAATCATAGAGTACATGGAAAATCGTTAGGGACAATTGGAATAATAGGACCTAAAAGAATGGATTATTCAAAAGTTATATCTGTCTTGAAATATATAAATAGAAAAATGAATCAAGGTGGATTACTTGGTGAAGGAAAAAAGGAGGAATGAAGTTGAAAGAAGATAATGAAGAAGTAGAGAAAAAAAATGAAGCTATTGAAGAGACAAACAAAGAGTGCGAAACCTGTAAAGCAGATAACGAATTAAATAAAATACAAGCAGACTTAGATGAAACAACTGATAGACTAAAAAGACTTATGGCAGAATTTGATAATTTCAAAAAAAGAAGTGCAAAAGAAAGAGAAGGTCTATACAATTCACTACTTGCGGACATAATTTCAAGTTTCTTACCAGTAGTAGATAATTTAGAAAAAGCAGTAAATAGTAAAACAGAAGATGAAGGATATAAACAAGGAGTTGAATTAGTTTTAAAACAATTTACAGATGTTCTTTCATCATTAGGCGTAAAAGAAATAGAAACAACAACTTTTAATCCAGAATATCATGAAGCAGTAAGTATGGTACAAGACGAAAGTAAACAACCTCAAGAAATTGTAGAAGTCTTTAGAAAAGGATATCAAATTGGGGATAAGGTCATTAGGCATGCTATGGTTGTTGTAGCCAATTAAATAAAAAGTATTGTATTACTTGCTTTTGTTTTAATTTGCAATAACTAAAAAATATGTTATTAATTTTAAATTTTATAAATTTTACAAAAGAATAAAAAACTAAAAAATGTTATTTAAATTTAAGGAGGAAAAAATTATGGGAAAAATTATAGGAATTGACTTAGGTACAACAAACTCATGTGTAGCTGTTATGGAAGGAGGAGAACCAGTAGTTATACCAAATGCTGAAGGAAATAGAACAACTCCATCAGTTGTTGCATTTTCTAAAAATGGAGAAAGACTAGTTGGTCAAATAGCAAAACGTCAAGCTGTTACAAATCCTGAAAATACAGTTATATCAATAAAAAGAGATATGGGAACAGATAAAAAAGTTAAAATTGATGGTGATGAGTTTACACCACAAGAAATATCTGCAATGATATTACAAAAATTAAAAACAGATGCTGAAAATTATTTAGGAACTACTGTAAACCAAGCAGTTATTACAGTTCCTGCATACTTTAGTGATAGTCAAAGACAAGCAACAAAAGATGCTGGTAAAATAGCTGGACTAGAAGTATTAAGAATTATAAACGAACCAACAGCAGCAGCATTAGCTTATGGTATGGATAAAGAAGATACAGATAGCAAAATAATGGTATACGATTTAGGTGGTGGTACATTTGATGTATCTATACTAGATATTGGTGATGGTGTATTTGAAGTTTTAGCTACAAGTGGTAATAACAGATTAGGTGGAGATGACTTCGACCAAAAAATTATAGATTACCTAGTTGCAGAATTTAAAAAATCAAATGGTATTGATTTATCAACAGATAAAATGGCAATGCAAAGATTAAAGGAAGCTGCTGAGAAAGCTAAAATAGAATTATCTGGTGTTCAACAAACACAAATTAACTTACCATTTATTACAGCAGACAGTACAGGACCAAAACACTTAGATGTAACATTAACAAGATCAAAATTTGAAGAGTTAATAAGAGATTTAGTAGAATCAACAGCAGGACCTGTTAACCAAGCATTAAAAGATGCTGGAATAACAGCTGATAAATTGCATAAAATCTTATTAGTTGGTGGATCTACAAGAGTTCCAGCAGTACAAGAATTAGTAAAAAGAATTACAGGAAAAGAACCAGATAAAGGTATAAACCCAGATGAATGTGTTGCAATTGGTGCAGCTATTCAAGGTGGTGTTTTATCTGGAGATGTTAAAGACTTAGTATTATTGGATGTAACACCATTATCATTAGGTATTGAAACATATGGTGGAGTATTTACTAAATTAATAGATAGAAACACAACAATACCAACCAAAAAATCACAAGTATTCTCAACAGCAGCAGATGGTCAAACAAGTGTTGAAATTCACGTTTTACAAGGTGAAAGAGAAATGGCTGCATACAACAAAACATTAGGAAGATTCCAATTAACAGGAATACCAGCAGCACCACGTGGAGTTCCACAAATTGAAGTAACATTTGATATAGATGCGAACGGTATAGTTCACGTATCTGCAAAAGATATGGCAACAGGAAATGAACAAAATGTTGCAATTACAGCAAGTTCAAACCTATCAGATGAAGACATTGAAAAAGCTGTAAAAGATGCTGAAGCACATGCAAGTGAAGATAAGAAAAAGAAAGAAGAAATAGAAGTAAGAAATAATGCAGAAAGCCTAGTATATAACAGCGAAAAAACATTAAAAGAATTAGGAGATAAAATAAGCGGAGAAGAAAAAGCAAAAGTAGAAAATGAAATTGCTAATACTAAAAAAGCATTAGAAGGAACAGATACAGAAAGTATTAAACAAGCTACAGAAAAATTAACAACAGCTTTTTATGAAATTTCTGAAAAATTATATAAACAAGCAAGCGCAGCAAATGGTGCAGCAGGAGCACAAGCAAATGGTGAGACAGCTAATAACGGAGAGAATCCTGAAGGAACAGTATATGATGCAGAATATGCAGAAGACGATGAAAATAAAAAATAATTAAGTTGGGGCGGATCTTGTGTCCGCCCACATACATATTGGAGGAAAAAATGGCTGAAAAAAGAGATTATTATGAGGTTTTGGGTGTAGATAAAAATGTAACAGATGAAGAACTAAAAAAGGCATATAGAAAACTTGCTAAAAAATATCATCCAGATGCTAACCCAGACAATAAAAAAGAAGCAGAAGCTAAATTTAAAGAAGTTAATGAAGCATATGAAACTCTTTCTGATCCACAAAAAAGGCAAATGTATGATAGATTTGGAGCAGATGGGCCACAAGGATTTGGCGGAAATGGAGGAGGCTTCTATTCAAGTGGATTTGATGGATTTAGTGGTATGGGAGACTTTGGAGATTTAGGCGATATCTTTTCATCTTTTTTTGGCGGAGGATTTGGTAGTAGCTCAAGATCTTCAAGAGCAAAAACAGGACCAGTAAAAGGAGCAAGCTTAAGATACGACATCGAAATAACTTATGAAGAAGCATTTTCAGGTGTAGAAAAAGAAATAAGTTTTAACAGACAAGAAACATGTGATACATGTCATGGAACAGGTGCTAAACCTGGAACAAGTAGTACAACATGTTCTATGTGTGGAGGTTCAGGACAAATAACTCAAATGCAAACTACCATACTTGGACAAATGCAAACAACAAGAACCTGTCCTAATTGCCATGGAGAAGGAAAAATTATAAAAGAACCATGCGAAACATGTAAAGGAAAAGGACAAATCAAAAAGCCAGTAAAATTAAGAGTTAAAATACCAGAAGGAATAGATGATAACCAAACAGTTGTAATTAGAGGACAAGGAGCTGCAGGACAAAGAGGTGGAGCTCAAGGAGATTTGTTTATAACTGTTCATTTAAAACGTCATAGTATCTTTACGAGAAAAGGAAGCAACGTTTACTGCGATGTACCAGTTACTATCACTCAAGCAACACTAGGAGCTGAAATAGAAGTACCTATGGTGAACGGAAAAATAGAAAAATTTAAAATACCAGAGGGAACTCAAACAGATACCAAATTTAGAATAAGAGGAAAAGGATTTAAAAATGGTAATAGCTCTACATATGGAGATTTCATATTTAATGTAATTGTAAAAACACCAAAACGTTTAACAAAAGACCAAAGAGCTTTACTTGAAAAGTTAGCAATAACAATGAATGAACAACCACCAATAAAGAAAAAAGGAATTTTTGGATAACATTTATTGCTTTAAAATACAATTTTGTAAGGAATATAAATTAAAAATGTATGGGCCAGAAAGGGTAGGCACAAGACCTATCACTACATGCCTGCCCAAAAGATAGATGAATTTATTATTATTCATCTATCTTTTTAATATAATAGGAAATTTCTTATTTCCTATTATATTAAAATGGCTAAACGCATGACCTTTGAGATTTTTTCCTTTTAGTCGAAAACTCAAACCGGGCAAGAACAAAGAGCGACATGAAGTCACTTGTTCATAAAAATAAAAAGTTAAATATTTAGTTTAAAAATTATTGACAACAATTATAATTGTATGTAAAATAGTTATAGTTCAAAACAAAAGAAAAAAATAAATGCCCAAAATGCTTGATACAGTATACACACGACGATTTAATTAATAAAAATATAAATGCACAATATATATGTGCACTTAATAATAATATGATTTTATATTTGGCAACAAAAACAAATTAAGATAGATAAATTATACATACAAATTTAACTATATTTTTTGCGTTAAAAAATAATTAATAGAGATGTATGGGACAGGTCTTGTGCCTACACAGATAAATATGTTATTAATATTTAAATATAAATAAAAAAACTAAGGAGGAAAAAATGAAACTAAAATTTAAAACAAAAAATTCAAATCAACCTATATGTTTTAAAAATAAAAACGAACATGTAGGGGCAGGTCTTGTGCCCGCCCACAATAGAGGTATAACTCTAGTTGCTTTAATAATAACAATAATTTTATTATTGATATTAGCAGTAGTAGCAATAACATCAATAAGTAACAACAATATAATAAAACACGCACAAAATGCAGGAAAAACTTACACTGAGGAAAAAGAAAAAGAAAAAATATCATTAGCAATGCAAGAAGCCCTATTAGAAGAAAATGGAACAGTTACTCAAGAGGGAATAACAAAAGTAATGAATACGTACTTTACAAACAGTGGCTGGAAAATAATATCATCAGATGATAAAATTATGACAATACAAATAACATCATCAGGAAGACAATATAAAATAACATTAGGTTCAGGAAAAATAGAAACTGTAACAGAAGGAAAAAACACAGGAAGTTGGGTAAATAATGGAAATGGAACCTTTACAAAAGATGGTACAACAGTAGAAATAGGAAAAACAACATACACAAACGAAGAAGTGCAAAAAAAATTAGGAGGAACAGGAGGAACATATAAAGGAACATGGACAGTAATAGGGGTAGAAGAAGATAAATTAAAACTAGTCTCAACAAAAACAGTAGGAAGTGTTATACTTGGATGCAATGACCCAGGAGCAATTGCAGCAATTACAGTTGCAAATGAAGATTCGATTACAGATGAAGAAAAGGCAGAAAGAAGTATATGGTCATATAAAAATGCAATTACTACATTAAATACCAATGCACAAGAAGAAACAGGAATTGCAAGTGCAAGAAGTATGGCATTGGAAGATATATACGGAATAATAGGTGAGGATGGAGTAACTAAAAAATCATGGGCTGGAACATACGGAGCAGAATATACTTTTAATTATTCAAATGCCAAAGACAAAATACTTATAGATGAAAATGGAGAAACAGTAAAAATAGATACAGCCGAAAAAGAGGTAACATTGAAAAATACATACTTTGAATATGAACTTACAACTGAACAAAAAGAAGTAATAGAAAGTTTTTTATCTGATAGCCTTTATTGGTTGGCTTCATGTGCAGTTGTTTGTGGTATTTCATCAAACCCGGGAGATGCAGTGTATCATGTTCTACAAATGAACCATGGTGAAATTAGTGGATACCCAAAAACTTTGGGAATATATAATACGTTTGGAAGCCAATATGAATGGACGGCTGGTGTGGCAGTACGTGCTGTGATATACATGTAGAAAACAAAAAAATAACCGACTTTTAAAATATATTTAAAATAAGTCCTAAAGAGGAAAAACAAAAAAGTATATGCGAAAATTACTCAAAAAAATAAGTATAAGATAGATGAATAATAATAAATTCATCTATCTTTTATTATATGGGCTGAACGGGTCACAAGACCTACCCCTACATGCCTGCCATCAAAAACAAAGTTTTATATATGTAAATTTTCAACTTCCACCATTCATATTGATTTATATTTTGCATAATGATATAATAACAACAAATTAAAAGTTAAGGAGTGGTTTTAATGAACAAATACGATATTGTTGTAATTGGAGCTGGACCAAGTGCTGCTTTTTTAGCTTATGAGGCTATACAATTAAATAAAAATAAAAAGATATTATTAATAGAACAAGGAAAAAGAGTTGAAGACAGAAATTGCCCTATAGAAAAATTAGGAAAGTGTGTTCATTGTAAACCAATGTGCAATATAACATGTGGTTTTTCAGGTGCGGGAGCATTTTCTGATGGGAAATTATCTTTATACAATAAAGAAGATGATGATATATACATAGGTGGAGTTTTACATGAATATGTTGGAATTGAAAAAACTAAAGAATTAATAGATTATGCAGATAAAGTATATTTGAAGTTTGGCGCAGATACTAAACTAGAAGGCGTTGACTATAAAGATGAAGTAAAGAAAATATACGATAAAGCTAAAAAGGAAGATATAAATTTAGTAAATATTCCAATAAGACATTTAGGAACAGAAAAAAGTCATGAACTTTATGGAAGAATAGAAAAATATTTATTAGATAATGGAATAGATATATTATTTGAAACTACTGTAAGTGATTTAGTAGTAGAAAACAATAAAATAAAAGGTGTAAAAATTAGACCAGCTAAATATGCAGAAGTTGAAGATTATAACCAAGATGAAGAAATAGATGCAGAAAATGTTGTGTTAGCTGTTGGGAGAAAAGGCGCAAACTGGCTTGTAAAAATGTGTGATAAACATGAAATAAAAACTACAGCTGGAACGGTTGATATAGGTGTAAGGTATGAATTACCAGATACAGTTATGAAAGATGTTAATAAGTATATGTATGAAGGTAAATTTATATCAAGACCATACCCATTTAGAGATAAAGTAAGAACATTTTGCCAAAATCCAAGTGGTTTTGTATCAACAGAAGTGTATGATAATAATATAACTTTAGTTAATGGACATTCATATAAGGAAAGAAAAAGTACAAATACGAATTTAGCAATATTAGTATCACATAATTTTAATTATCCATTTAACAGACCTATTGAATATGGAAGAAATGTTGCAAAAAATTTAAATGCATTAGGAAATGGAAATATAGTAGTACAAAGATTAGGAGACATATATAGAGGAAAAAGAACATGGGAAGAAGAATTAGAGAATAATTCAGTAGTACCAACACTAAAGTCAGCTGTAGCAGGAGATATAACTTTTGCTTTAGGCTATAGAACTATGACAGACATACTTCAATTTATTTCATCTTTAGATAAAGTTGTAGAAGGATTTGCACATCCAGATAATCTTTTGTATGGACCAGAAATTAAATTCTACAGTAACAAAATTGATATTAATGACAAGTTTGAAACAAGCATAAAAGGCTTGTACTCAATTGGAGATGGTGGAGGATTAACAAGAGGATTAATGATGGCTTCAGCATCTGGAGTGCAAACAGCAAGGAATATATTAGATATAAAAATGTAAAATGACTTATAAAAAATATGTAAGAATAAAGGCTAGAAAGTTAGAATTAATAATGTAAATAGTTATATAGTGGCAGGCCTTTGTGCCTGCCTTTTAAATAAAATGGAGAAAAAATATGAGCAAAGTTAAATGGACAACAGAACAATTACAAGCAATAGAATGTAAAAATAATAATATATTAGTTGCAGCAGCTGCCGGAAGTGGTAAAACAGCTGTTTTAGTTGAGAGAATTATAAATAAAATAATTAATGAAAAAATAGATATAGATCAAATTTTAGTTGTTACATTTACAAATGCTGCTGCATCTGAAATGAGAGAAAGAATTTTAGAAGCTATTTATAAAAAAATAGAAGAAGAACCACAAAATGTTCACTTGCAAAAACAAATTAATTTAATTGGTCGAGCAAGCATATGTACAATAGATTCCTTTTGCTTAGAAGTGGTAAAAAACAATTTTTATGAAATTGATATTTCTCCTAATTTTAGAATTGCAGACTCTGCAGAATTGGAACTTATAAAACAAGAAGCACTTGAAGAATTGTTTAATGAAAAATATGAGAATGAAGATAAAGAATTTTTAAAATTGCTTGATACTTATACTACATATTCAAGTGATGAGCCATTAAGAAATATTGTACTAAATATATATAGTTTTATACAGAGTCATCCATTTCCATTTGAATGGCTAGATGAACAAATACAGAAGTATAATCTAGAGAATAAATTAGAACTTGATTTTTCAGAAACTGAGTGGGGAAAAATAATATTAAATAATATAAAAGAAAGTCTAGAAAACGCAAAGTTAAAGCTAGAAAAATTAAAAGCACAACTTGATATGTTTGATGAGTTAAAAAAATATTCAATTGTAATAACACAAGATATTGACAATTTGAATAGAATTTTAAATTTTCAAAAATGGGATGAAATATTTAATTATATATCAGATATGACATTTGAAAAATGGCCAATTGATAGAAAAATTAAATTAGACGAAAAAGAAATTGCAAAGGAAAAAAGAAATGAAATAAAAAAAGAAATAACCAAAAGTTTAGGAGTTATAGATTGTAATTCATTACAGGCTAATAAAGATATATATTATATGTATCCAACATTAGAAAATATAAAAAAACTAGTAGTTCAATTTAGTGAAATATTAACTATAAGTAAAAAAGATAAAAATGTTGTGGATTTTAGCGATATTGAACATATGGCTCTTAATATATTGTTAAATAAAAAAGATGATTCAAATTATGAACCATCAGATGTTGCAACTAAATATAGAAAAAAATTTACAGAAATTGCAATAGATGAGTACCAGGACTCTAATCTTGTACAAGAAAGTATATTAACTTCAATATCTAATGGAAATAACATGTTTATGGTTGGAGATGTAAAACAAAGTATTTACAAATTTAGACAAGCAAGACCAGAATTATTTTTAAATAAATATGATACATATTCTTTATTAGAAAAAGAATTAGCAGAAACAATTGGAGTAAAAATTCAATTATTTAAGAACTTTAGAAGTAGAAAAAATATACTTGATACTACTAATATAATATTTGAGGAAATAATGTCAAAAGAATTAGGAGATGTTGAGTATAATAAAGAAGAATACTTAAACTTAGGAGCTCAATTTGATGAAACAGGAGAAAAAAGCATAAAAGAAAATACACAAGTTTTTGTAATAGAAAGTTGCAACAAGGATGAACTGGACGAAAATACAGATGAACAAGATGATGAACCAATAGAGAATATAGAACTTGAAGCAAAATTTGTAGCAAGTAAAATTAAAGAATTAATAAATTCTAAAAAACTTGTTTCTGATAAGAAGGTTGGATATAGACCGTTGATGTATAAAGACATAGTAATTCTTTTAAGATCAACCAAAAATAAGGCTAATATATTTGAAAATGAATTAGTAAACTTAAATATTCCTGTTTATAGTGATGCGTCTTTGGAATATTTAAATTCAATTGAAATTCAAACTATAATTAATTTGTTAAAAATAATCGATAACCCAATGGTAGATATTCCACTTGTAGCAGTACTTAGAAGCTTTATTGGTGGTTTTTCAGATAATGAATTGATGCAGATGAGACTAATTGCTCCAAAGGAAACAGTTTTTTATAACTCTATGGAGAAATATGCCTTAACATGCAAAGATGAACTATCTAAAAAAATAACAAATTTTTTAAATAAATTAGCATTGTGGCAAGAAGATGCAAAATATTTGGAATTAGACGAATTAATATGGAAATTATATTTTGATACAGGATATTTTAATTATGTAAGTTTAATGCCAGATGGTTTATTAAGACAAGCTAATTTGAAATTACTCTTAGAAAAAGCAAAGCAATATGAGAAAGCAAGTTTTAAAGGACTATATAATTTTATTAATTTTATAGATAAAGTGAAAACTGGTAGTGGAGACTTATCTTCTGCAAAATTAATCGGAGAAAATGAAAATGTTGTAAGAATAATGAGTATTCATAAAAGTAAAGGACTTGAATTTCCGCTAGTTTTTTTATGCAATAGTAATAAAAAATTTAATGTACAAGATTTGAATAATCCAATATTATTACATCAGGATTTTGGATTTGGCGTTAATTATATAGATTCAGAAAGAAAATTACAGTATCCTACATTCACAAAAGAAGCAATGAAAATGAAAATAAAAGAAGAAATAATTTCAGAAGAAATGAGGATACTGTATGTTGCTTTAACAAGAGCAAAAGAAAGATTAATAATAACTGGAGTGTCTAAGGAAATTGAGAAGGACTTAAAACAAAAAGAAGAAAACTTATCTTTATGCGAATCAGGAAAAATAAACAAAATTTTATTGAAAAAATACAATTCATATTTAGATTGGATAGAATTATCATATTTAAAAAATAAAGAAACTAAATTAATAGATTTACAAAAAATTGAAAAAGATAAGATATTAGAAAATGAGGTAAATAATGATAATAAAGAAATAGATTTAAACAGTATTTTGCAAAATATTAATATTAATGATTTAAATAAATTAAAAGAAAAGCTTGAGTGGAAATATCCATATATTCAACTTAGCAAGATTGAAGGAAAGACATCTGTTAGTAAAATTAAAGAAATGGATAATTTAGTTAAGAGCAAAATGAAAATGCCTGAGTTTATAAAACAAAATGAAAAGAAAATAACTGGTGCACAAAAAGGAACACTAATACACTTGTGTATGCAAAATTTAGATATTAATGTTGATTATGATAAAGAAAAAGTTATCAAACTAGTTGAAAATTTGAAAGATAAAAAATTAATAAATAATGTAGAAGCAGAAAATATAGATATAGATAAAATACTTGAATTTACTAAGTCACATATATGGAAAGAGTTAAAAGATTCAAAACAAATTGAAAGAGAAAAAGCATTTTATATAATGCTTCCTACCGATGAGATTTATAATAATGAAATTAAAGACGAAATATTAGTACAGGGAGTTATAGACTTATATTATATAAATGCAAATGATGAATTAGTTTTAGTTGACTACAAAACAGATTATGTACAAAACGAAGAAGAACTAATATTAAAATATAATAAACAACTTAAATTATACAAAAAGGCTTTAGAAAATGCATTAAATAAAAAAGTTAGTAAAGTATATATATATTCAACACATTTAAACAAAGAGTTACTAGAAAAAATGTAGGAACAGATTTTATACCTGCCCGAAATATCAATCTACAAAGCATACAAAAAAATAAAACGTAGGGTCAGGTCTTGTGCCTGCCCAAAAGCTCAGATAAATTTTAAAAAAATATTCCAAAAAGCAACCTAAAATGATATAATGCAATAGAAAATAATACAAAAGTAAAATAAGGAGTAAAATATGGGAAATATAGTTTTATTAGATGATTCTACAATAAATAAAATTGCTGCAGGAGAAGTTATTGAAAGACCAGCATCTGTAATAAAAGAAATGGTAGAAAATTCAATTGACGCTGGAGCAACAAATATAAATATAGAAATAAAAAATGGAGGCATTTCATATATACGTGTATCTGACAATGGAAAAGGCATACAAAAAGATGATATGGAAATAGCTTTTGAAAGACATGCAACTAGTAAAATAAGACAAGCTAGTGACTTAGATACAATAAAATCTATGGGGTTTAGAGGTGAAGCATTAGCAAGTATAGCGGCTATTGCAAATGTTGAAATGGTTTCTAGATATAAAGACGAGCAAATTGGAAATAAAATTGTGGTCGAAGCAGGGAAAACTATAGAATTTGAAGAGATAGGTTGTCCTGTTGGAACAAGCATAACAGTAAAAAATTTATTTTTTAATACACCAGTAAGATATAAGTTTTTAAAAAAAGACTTTACAGAAGCAGGATATATAGAGGATGTTGTAACTAGAATCGCATTGGTAAATCCTAATATTGCAATAAAATTGATAAATTCTGGAAAAACAGTAATTCAAACAAGTGGTAATAATAATTTGCAAGATGTTATATATGCTATATATGGAAAAGACGTTGCGAGCAATGTAATTAATGTAGACTATACATTTGAAGATTTGCGAGTAACAGGTGTAATTGGAAAACCAGAAATAGCAAGAAGTAACAGAAGTAATCAAATGTTCTTTGTAAATAAAAGATATATAAAAGATAAAGTGCTAACTGGTGCAACAGAAAAAGCATTTAAAGGAATGATACCAATTGGAAAATATGGATTTGTTGTTTTAAACATAGAAATGAATCCATCAAAAGTCGATGTAAATGTACATCCTGCAAAATTAGAAGTAAGATTTGCAGAAGAAAACAATGTGTTTAAATGTGTATATCATGCAATACAAGAAACTTTTTTGAAAGCAGAACTTGTATCTTCTCCTGAAAGAGAAATAGAAGACAATAAACAAGCAGTTGAAGAAGCACAAAGAGGAAATATACTAAGCAATCTATTTAGTTTAAATAGAAACAAGAATGATAAACCAAGTGAACAAACTCATAGTAATATTGTGGAGGAAATGTACAAAGCAAGACATGAAGAAAACAGTACACTAGAAGAAACAAGAAGAATCAATGCAGATGAAATTAAAAATCAAATACAACAAACAGAAAACAATATTGAAAAAAGTAATGGAGAAGGCTTAAAGAGTACAAATGATAATTCAACATCTATAGGTAATATTTTAGTTGACTTAGCTAAAATGAAAGCTAATATACCAGAAGAAGTTAATATTGCTGATAAAGTAGATTTACAAGATAATATAGAGGTTAATAAAAAAATAAACGAATTAGATAATTTAAAAGTAGCAGAAAATTTTGATACTATGTATGAAAAAACTTTTGGAAAAATTCCAGCTTCAACAGAAGAAAAAATTGCACAAGATAAAAAAGAGATAGATGCATATGACATTATAAAAGATAATAATATTTCAGTATTTGAAGAAGTAGAAGAAATCAAACAAAAGCCAGATTATAAATTTATTGGAATTGCATTTTCAACATATATAATAGTACAAATAAAAGATGAAATGTACATAATAGACCAACATGCAGCTCATGAAAGAATTCTATATGAAAAAATAAAGAAAAATTATTATTCAAATGGAGAAAAAGAATCTCAATTATTATTACTTCCAGATGTTATAACATTAACTCATAAAGAAATGGACATAGCTAGAGATAACATGGATATATTCGAAAAAGCTGGATTTGATATTGAGGAGTTTGGGGAGAATACAATAAAATTAAATGGAGTTCCAACGGTTTGCTATGATTTAGATACAAAAGAATTATTTTTGGAAACACTTGATGAAATAAATACAGTTGCAAGAACAGCAAGACAAGAAATTGAAGAAAGATTTATTGAAACAGTAGCTTGTAAGGCAGCAGTAAAGGCACATATGTCTTTAGACAAACAAGAAGTTGATGGACTAATGACAGAATTATTAAAATTACCAAATCCATTTACATGTCCTCATGGAAGACCAACTGCAATTAAGATGGATAAGAAAGATATAGAAAAGAAGTTTGCTCGTAGAAAATAAAAGAGCTTTAAAGTAAATTGATATAGTGAGGAGAACTTTATGAAGAAACCAATAGTTATTGTAATTTGTGGACCAACAGCGTCTGGAAAAACAGCATTATCAATTGAATTAGCAGAACGTATTAATGGAGAAATAGTGTCTGCAGATTCAATGCAAATATATAAAGATATGAATATTGGAAGTGCTAAAGTTACTCCTGAAGAAATGAAAGATATAAAACATTACCTTGTTGATTGCGTTTCACCAGACGAAAGATATAGTGTTGCAGATTATAAAAGAGATGCTAAAAATGCAATAGATGAAATAATAAAAAAAGGAAAAACTCCAATAGTGGTTGGTGGGACTGGTTTATATATTGATGCGTTAATTTATGAAATTGAATATAAAGACATACAGGTTAATGAAGAATATAGAGCAAAACTAAAAAAAATTAGTGAAGAGCAGGGGCTAGAAGTTTTATATAAAAAAGCTTTAGATATTGATCCAGAAGCAATGAAAAAAATTAGTCCTAATGATTATAAAAGAATTACTAGAATTCTCGAAATTTATGAAGCAACTGGAAAAAACAAAACAGAACAAGAAAAAGAATCAAGATTAAATGAAATACCATATGATTATAGAGTTTTTGCAATTAATTATGACCGAGAAAAACTATATGAAAGAATTAATAAAAGAGTGGATATAATGCTAAATAATGGTTTAATTAATGAAGTCGAAAACTTACTAGCAAAATATAAAAACTTTCCAACTTCAATGCAAGGCTTAGGATACAAAGAAGTTAAACAATACCTAGACGGAGAAATTTCAAAAAATGAAATGGTAGATAAAATAAAACAAGAATCAAGAAGATATGCTAAAAGGCAATTTACATGGTTTAGAAAAAATAAACAAACTATATGGATAGATGGACAAGCTGATGTAGAAGAAAATATCAAGAAAATTTTGGAGGAAATAAGTATTGAATAAAAAGCAGCATCAAAAGAAAAAAGTGAAATTGAATATAAAATTAGTATTGGCAGCTATAATATTACTAATATTTGTTATTTGTTTTACATATAGCATAATATCTTTATTTATAAATCCTACAGATACATTTATGATTGATAATGGTGAAATTTCTTCATATGAAGAAGCAGTAGGCTATATAATAAGAGATGAAAAGCTATTTCAAGGAGAAAATTATAAAAATGGAATTTCACAAATAAAAACTGAAGGGCAACGTGTAGCAAAAGGGGATCCAATTTTTAGATATTTTACAAATAATGAGGAAAGTTTAAACAAAAAAATAGCAGAATTAGATGTACAAATCCAAGATGCAATAGCCCAAAATAGTAATATTTATTCAAGTGATATTGCATCAATAGACAAACAAATTGAAGAAAATTTAAGAAGCATTTCAACTGTAAATAAAAAAACAGATTTATTAGAACTTAAAAAAAGAGTAAATAATGCATTAACTAAAAAAGCCAAATTGACAGGTGAACAAAGTCCAGCAGGTTCATATATAAATGAACTGGTTACTCAAAGAAGTAAATATGAAGAAAAATTGAATTCAGGGTCTGAATATATAAATGCAACAGTAAGTGGAGTTGTATCATATAAAGTAGATGGATTAGAAGATAAACTAACAGTAAATAACATTGATAAATTAACAGAAGAATATTTATCAGGCTTAAAATTAAAAACAGGAGAAATGATTCCAAGTAGCAACGAAAGTGGAAAAATAGTTAATAACTATTACTGCTATATTGCTACAATATTAAAATCAGATGAAGCAAAGAATGCTGAGGTAAATGATACTGTAAATATTCATTTAACAACAGGTGACGAAATAAAAACTATTATAGAATATATATCTGAACAGGAAAATGGTAATAAACTTATCGTATTAAAAATAAAAGACTGTGTGGAAAAACTAATAAATTATAGAAAGATTTCATTTGAAATTGTATGGTGGAGTGCCAAAGGACTAAGAGTTCCTAACTCATCAATTATAGAGGAAGATGGAAAAAAATCTATAGTTAGAAAAAGAATAGGGTATACAGATAAAATATTGGTTAAGGTATTAAAAAGCACAGAAGACTATAGTATAATAGAAAATTATACAAGTATGGAACTTAAAGAGTTAGGGTACACAAATAAAGAAATTGAAAATATGAAAAACATTAGTTTATATGACGAAATATTACTTAAACCGTCAAAATAATATTACAATAGCATTACAACAATATTAAAAATATATTACGTCTTTAAAAACTATTGACAACATAAATAAAAAGTAAGATACTATAAATGAAAAAAATACTGTGGAATATTTTTAGGAGGTTTTATAATGGCAGGGGCATTATTTAATAAATTTTGTGAAGTGTTTGGAGTAAATCAAAGAGAAGAAGACGAAGATGAAGAATATATAGATGAAGAAGTTACTAGTGAAGATCCAGAAGAAGATGAAGTAGAAGATAAAAGATTCTTTAATATAAATAGAAAAAAAGTTGTGAATATGCCACAAACTCAACAAGTTAGAATGGTTATATCTCAACCTACAACATTTGAACAAGCAGAAGAAATTTGTACATATTTAAAAAATAGAAAATCTGTAATAGTTAACTTAGAATATGTAAATAAAGATGTCGCAAGAAGAATAGTAGATGTTATGAGTGGAGCTGTTCATGCTTTAGATGGACATATACAAAAAATATCTAATTCTATATTCTTAATTGCACCAACATATTATGAGATTTCTACAGAAATAGCAAGAGATGAAATAAAAAATAAACTTTCAGTTTCTTGGTTGAAAAATGGATAATAATATTATATTATTTATAGGGCGGACAAGATGCTGTTCGCCCTATTGTTTAACAAACAGAAAGGATGAATTAATTATGATTACACCTCTAGATATTGAAAATAAGAGATTTACAAAACAAATGAGAGGATATAGTGTAGATGAAGTTGATGATTTTTTAGATGATTTAACTGTTGAATATGAAAAACTATACAAAGAAAATGCAGAATACAAAAGTGAAATATTAAAATTAAAAGAAGACATGCAACATTATAAAACAATAGAAGATACACTTCAAAATACTTTAGTTATGGCACAATCAACAGCAGAAGAAGTTAAAAATGTTGCTAAGAACCAGGCAGAACAAATAGTGAATGAAGCTAAATTAAATGCTCAAAAAGAAGTAGATTGTTTAACAAATCAAATTTCTATAAAACAAAAAGAATTAGAAGATACACAAAAACAATTTGATGTATATAAAGCAAAAATGGAATCATTGTTAATTTCACAACTTGAATTATTAAAAGAAATAAATAAAGAGTAAAAGAAGACCTTTTAGGTCTTTTTTCTTGCTTTTTATATAGTTAAATGCTAAAATTAAAATGAGGTGATACTAATGAGAACAATGGGAAATTATTTAATAATAATGTTGTCAGTAATATTATTTATTTTTAGATTAATTGTTACAATAACAACAGTTCTAGGTGTTGATTTTATGATACAAACAATAAATACTAATTATGAAATAATACTGCTATTTATTACTATAATATCAATTATTTTAATGACTAAAAATAAATTAATAGGACCAATAATATTTACTGCTGCTTCATTAGCTTATTATGGACCAGATTTATTGTCTAGAGTTATGGTTTCAGGAGCTATAAGCGCAGAGAGTGCCACACAAATCGTATGTTCTGTATGTTGTTTGTTAATACCAATATTTTCGTTTTTCTTAACAGCAGCTGCAAAAGCTCAAGAGAAAAAACCTGTAGACAAGAAAACAGATTTTTATTACAAAACAGATAGATACGATAGAAAATATGATGAAAGAGCAGACAGAAATAACTATAGAACTTTATAAGAAATTAATTTACAAGAAAAGTGGCTTTGTCACACTTTTCTTCTCTCAGATTTGAGTTTCCGAATGAAATGAGGAAATATCAAAGGCAATAGCTATTATAGCATATTTTGTTGAATAGAAAAATCTTCGATTTTTCCTATTCAACAAAAAGGGGCCACTATTTATACAGTGACCCTTTAAGTTGTAATGATAAAGGTGAATTTATGAAAAGTAAAATTACGTATTTTGTACATGGAACAACTGAAGATAACCTAACTAACAAATGTTCTGGATGGAAGCAAGCTAAATTAACGGAACTTGGAATAAAACAAGCTGAGAATTTAGGAAGAGTCAATTCGGATATTAATTTTGATGTTATAATTACTTCTGATTTGATAAGAGCTATAGAAACTGCTAATATTGCATTCCCAGATATTAATAAAATTCAAGACAGCAGATTAAGAGAATGCAATTATGGTGATTTAGATGGCGCAGATAAAGGTTTAATAAAGTATGAAGAACATATTGAAAATGAATTTCCTAATGGCGAATCATTAAAAGAAGTTGAATACAGAATTAATGAATTTATAGAAGATATAAAAGAAAAATATAAAGGAAAAAATATAGGAATAATAGCACATAGAGCTACGCAACTTGCTTTTGAAGTGATAACTAAAAATATTAGTTGGGAAGAGGCCATAGAAAAAGATTGGAGAAAAAAAGGGTTATGGGAGCCTGGGTGGATATACGAAATATAAAAAATTAATAGATATAAAATATCAATAAAAGAAAAGAATTACTGTTGAAAAATGTTGAAATATAATTAGGAGAAAAAAATGAAAAAAGTATTATTTGCAACTGAAAATGAAAGCAAGGTTAAGAGATTTAAAAATGGACTTCTAGAAAAAAATATTGAAATAATTTCTTTAAATAATATAGATAAAAAAGTTGAAGTTATAGAAAATGGAAAAAATGCAATAGAAAATGCATTAATTAAAGCAAGAGCATATGCTAAAGTGTATGATTTACCGGTATTTGCTATGGATGATAATTTATATATTGATGGAATACCAGATGAAAAACAACCTGGTATGTATGTAAGAAGAGTTAATGGAAAAAGATTAAATGATGATGAAATGATAGAATACTATTCTAATTTGGCTCATACATATGGAAAGAATGGAAGACTTACTTGCAGATGGGTTTATGGAATTGCAGTTATAAACAAGGATAAAGAGTCAACTTATACTTGGAGCAAAGAAGATTTTTACATAGTAGATAAACCTACAAATAAAATTAATCCAGGTTATCCATTAAACACAATATCTATAAATAAAAGATTAAATAAATATTTTACAGATATAACAGAAGAAGATAAAAAAGAAATTCAAGAAAATGAAAATGATGTTATAGAATTCCTTTGCGAAAAAATATTAAAATAATGTGGAATATATGAACGAAAACAGAACAAATATCAACTAGATAATGTAAAAATAAGAAAAACATTAAATACATATGAGTTATATTATTGATAAAAATAATATAAATATTAAATTTAAAAAATATTTAAAATTATTCACATAAATGAAAGGAATAAATAAAGTGAATTTTGAAAATGAGATAACTGTAACTATTAATATGTCAAAAAAAGATCTAATAAGTTTTTTTGACATTAATAATTATAAAAAAGTTGATAATTATATCGTTGATGATATATATTATGTGCCAAATGATGTGGATTTAGATGTAAATCCGTTAGAGGTTTTAAAAAAATGCATTTTAGTTAGAAGTATTGATGATAAGAAGCATTATCTTATGTATAAATATAAAGAATATGACGAGAATGAAAATATAATTAAGCAAGGAAAATCAAAAGTACAAGTTACTAGTAAAGATGATGCTAGTTCGTTTTTAAAAACAATAGATTATAAAGAGTTAATAAGAATAGTTGACCATGTGGAAGTTTATGAAAAAGATAGATTACAAATTTGTGTTGAAAATGTTAATGATAAATATTTATTCGTTGAAATTGAAGAAAATGAAAAGTATAATACTATCCCAAAAATGATTTATGCTCTAGATAGCACAAAAATTAAGTATGATAAAAGCAATTATTTTGTAAAAAAAGCCAAAATTATTTTTGAAGAAAAATATAGAGAGAATGGAAAAAATAGTTAATTAATAAAGGAAGCGATTTTATGAATAATGAAAATAAAACAAATATTAACTGGTATCCAGGTCATATGGCAAAAACAAAGAGACAAATAACTGAAGATTTAAAATTGATTGATGTAGTAATTGAAGTTTTAGATGCACGTATTCCAGTTTCTAGCCAGAACCCAGATATGAAAGAATTAACAAAAAATAAAAAGAAAATATATATATTAAATAAAAGCGATTTAGCGGATGAAAAAGAAACTTTAAAATGGGAAAATAAGCTTAGAACAGAGAACTCTGTTGCGATTAGTTGTGATTCAAATTCAGGCAAAGGAATTAACAAAGTAGAGAAAACCATATTAAACTTAATGCAAGAAGTACAAGAAAAAAATAACCAAAAGGGAAGAACAGGCAAACCAATAAGAGTATTAGTTTTGGGAATTCCAAATGTTGGAAAATCTTCATTTATAAATAGAATTTCTAAGAAAACAACAATGGCAGTTGGAAATAAACCAGGTGTTACAAAGCAAAAACAATGGATTAGATTATCAAATAATATTGAACTACTAGATACCCCAGGTGTTTTATGGCCTAAATTTGAAAACCAAAAAGTTGCTCTTAATTTATCTTTTACAGGAACTATTAAAGATGAGATATTACCAAAAGTAGAAATAGCATATAGATTATTAAAGTTTCTAATTGAAAACTATAAGTCTAATGTTCTAGAAAGATATAAATTAGATGAAAATGTAATTCAAGATATATTAAGCAGTGATAACCAAGAAAATATTAAGATCTATGATATAATGTGCTTAATTGGTAAAAAAAGAGGCTGTATTGTATCTGGTGGAAATATTGATGATGAAAAAGTATCAAATATAATATTAGATGATTATAGAACAGGAAAACTAGGAAATATAACATTAGAAAAGGTGGAAAAATAAATGGAAGAAATAGATGTAAACCAAATGTCTCCACTTACATGGGCTTATATGGGAGATTGCATTTATGAAAAATATGTAAGAGAATATTTAGTAACAAGTACAAAATATAAACCACATAAATTACATATAGAAGCAACAAAACTTGTAAAAGCATCTGCGCAAGCACACATATTGCAAGAATTAGAGAATGAACTTTCAGATGATGAAAAAGAAATTGTAAGAAGAACAAGAAATACAGAAAATCATCATTTGCCTAAAAATGCCACAGTACAAGAGTATATGTATGCAACAGCTTTTGAGGGATTAATAGGCTATTTGTACTTAACAAAACAAGAAGAAAGATTAACAGAGATATTGAAAAAAAGTATACAAATAATTAAAACTCATTAAGTATGCGAAAAAAGGTTGACAATATGATATTTTTTGTGCTATAATTACAAAATGTAACCGCATAATTCAAGGTAATAAAAGTCTAGTTAAGTTTAGATACCTAAAGTTTAAGGTTAGCGAGTTTGCAAAGAGGGAGGTGCTTTTGTATGTACGCAGTTATAGAAGCATGTGGAAAACAATACAAAGTAACTAAAGGAGATGTAGTATTTTTCGAAAAATTAGACGTAGAAGAAGGTAAAAAAGTAACTTTCGACAAAGTTGTTTTACTATCTAATGATGGAAAAGTAGAAGTTGGAGCTCCTTATGTAAAAGGTATAAAAGTTGAAGGCAAAGTAGTTGCTCATGGTAAAGGTAAAAAAATAATTGTTTTCAAATATAAAGCTAAAAAGAATTATAAAAGAAAACAAGGACATAGACAACCTTATACTAAAGTTGAAATAACAGCTATAAAACTTCCAGCAGCTAAAAAAGAAGTAGCAGCTGAAGAAAAAGCAAATGCTTAAATATTAAATAAATCAAAATAATAGAGAAACTTTTAAAGTGAAAGGAGTGACTTAAAGCATGGCACATAAAAAAGGGCAAGGTAGTGTTAAGAACGGTAGAGATAGTGAGTCTAAACGTCTTGGTGTAAAAAGAGCAGACGGACAATTCGTTCTTGCAGGAAATATATTGTTCAGACAAAGAGGAACAAAAATGCATCCAGGTACAAATGTAGGTAAAGGTAGTGATGATACTTTATATGCATTAGTAGATGGTAAAGTTAAATTTGAAAGATTAGGTAAGGATAAAAAACAAATAAGTGTTTACCCAGTAGAAGAATAAAAAAAGACGACATTAAGTCGTCTTTTTTGTGTATTATATGGGTAAGAAAAGTGGCTTCGCCACACTTTTCTTCTCGCCGATTTGAGTTTCCGAATGAAATGAGGAAATCTCAAAGGCAATAGCGATTATAGCATATTTTGTTGAATAGAAAAATCTTCGATTTTTCCTATTCGACAAAAAAGGTAGGCACAAGACCTACCTCTACAAATTGCACGCAATGGGTAAATAAAAGACAGATTACTCTGTCTTTTACATATATTTAAGCATTTGCTTGCAATAGTGGCAATATTTGTTTTTTTCTTGAAACAACTCCAGGAAGAAAAGTTCTATTATTTTCTAGTTTTAAATTATATGCTTTTTCAAATATATCTAGTTTGTTTCCAAGAACTATGGCTTCAGAGTTACTGTTTATTATATCTGTAATAGCAAACATAAATAAATCTAAATTTTCTTTTTCAATATCAGAATTTATTGCTTTTTCAATATCAGTTTGATTTGCTAATACTTCATTTATATCAGCGGTATTTACTTGAGCAATTTTTACTTTTTTTCCATTCATGTCAACAATTTTAGCATCTAAATTAATAAGTTCATTAGCTGAATAATCAGATAAATCTGTACCAGCTTTTAACATATCTAACCCATAAGAATTGACATCTATATCTGCAATTTTAGCTAAGGCTTCTAATGCCTCAATATCTTTTTGAGTAGTGGTTGGAGATTTCAAAAGCAATGTGTCAGATATTATTGCACTAGCCATTAATGTTGCTTCAAGTTTATCTATCTGTATATTTGAGTCTTTAAACATTCCGTAAAGAATTGTAGAAGTACATCCATAAGGTCTTGCTGTGTAATATAGTGGCTCAGAAGTTTGAAAATTACATATTCTGTGATGATCTATTACCCCTATAATTTTAGCATTCTCGATTCCATCAACACTTTGTGAAAATTCATTATGATCTACTAATATTACTTTTTGGCCAGCTTCAACATTAGATATTAACATTGGTGCCTCAATTTTTAAGTAATCTAAAACAAATTGAGTTTCTTTATTAATATTTCCAAGTCTTACAGGAACAACTGTAATATTGTTTTTTTTCTTTTCTAAAATTGACTTAACTAAAGCTGAACATATTGTATCTGTATCTGGACTTTTATGCCCAAAAACTAAAATATTTTCCATATTTAATTCCTCCATTTCTTCTTTAAACAATAGATATATTATCATACGAGGCAATAATAATCAATAGTTTGAAAAGAATTTGTGAATGATGGTTTGTACTTGTTTTTTTATGCTAAATGTGTTAAAATTTTCATGTACATTGGAGGTAAAAATGGAACAACTAGAAATAAAGAAGCAAAAAGAATTTATAAAAAAAGTAAAAGAAATTAATATAAATAAAGAACTAAAATATTATATATTAACAATGGGATGTAGTCTAAATGAAAACGATTCTGAAAAAATTTGTGGTATGCTAGAAGAAATGGGATACCAAAAAACAGGAAATCAGAATAATGCAGATATTATTATATTTAATACTTGCTGTATTAGAGAAAATGCTGAGGATAAGTTATTTGGAAAACTTGGTGAAGTTAAAAAAGTTCATGAGAATAGAGGAACAATAATTGCAATTGGTGGTTGCATGATGCAGGAAAAACATATATTAGAAAAACTTAATAGGAGTTATCCATATGTAGATATAATATTTGGAACTCATACATTACATAAATTGCCAGAAGATATTTTTAACATATTAGAGCATAATACAAAAATTGAAGATATACTTGATATTGATGGGAAAATATATGAAAATATACCAATAAAAAGAACAGATTCTGTAAAAGCTCAAGTTACTATTATGTATGGATGCAATAATTTTTGTAGCTATTGTATTGTGCCATATGTAAGGGGAAGAGAAAGAAGCCGTAAACCAGAAGATATTTTAAACGAAATAAAAGATTTAGCTAAAAATGGTTATAAAGAAATAATGTTATTAGGGCAGAATGTAAATTCATATAATGGTGGAGAAAATTATAATTTTGCAAATTTGCTAAAAGATATAAATGAAATAAATGGAATTGAAATTATAAGGTTTATATCTCCACATCCTAAAGATTTTACAGATGATGTTATAGAGGCAATAGCTAATTCTACAAAAGTTTCAAAATGTATACATTTGCCATTACAATCTGGAAGTACTAATGTATTAAAAAGTATGAACAGAAAATATACAAAAGAGCAATATTTGGAATTAGTTGATAAAATGAAAAGAAAAATTCCTGATTTGTCTTTAACAACAGATATAATTGTTGGATTTCCAGGAGAAACTGAAGAAGATTTTGAAGATACATTAGATGTGGTAAAAAAAGTAGGCTTTGAACAAGTATTTATGTTTATATATTCAAGAAGAAGAGGAACTGTAGCAGATCAAATGAAAAATCAAATTCCTGAAGACATAAAGCATAAAAGATTTGATAGATTAAAAGAATTAGTAGAAAAACAAATTGAAGAAAATAATGACAAATATGTTGGAACTATTCAAAAAATTCTTATTGATGGAAAAAGTAAAAATAATGAAAATAAACTAAGTGGAAGAACAACTAGTAATAAGGTTGTAATAATTGATGCTGATGAATCATACATAAATAAATCAATTAATGTTAAAATAGTAGAAAATTGTAAATGGTATTTAAGAGGAGAAATAGCATAATGAATGTGAATGGTTTAGAACAACATGAAAGAGTAGAACAAGCATATAAACTTATAATGCAAGAAGGTCTTTCTTTAAGAGCTGCATCAGAGCAGGTTGGAATTGAAAGAAAAAAATTAAAAACTTTAATAGAAAACACGCTAAATGAAGAAGAAATGGTAAAATTTCAGGATAGAGTTAGTAGCAAAAACAAAAAAGAAAAAAATACAGGAAGAGTTGGTAGAGATAAAAAGAAAAAAGCTCTAGAATCTGATGAGTATATAATTGCAATAGGAGAACTTGCTAAAAGAAAAATATTACCAGAGTGGATAGATGAAATCTATTTAAGATGTCAAGAAAAAAAGCAAACTAAGATTGCAAAAGATACATTAGCAATAAAACTTGTTGAGCTATTGGAATATTTTGACAAAAGAAACGATGAAATTCAAGAGGATTCTCCACAATATTTAACATCTGAGGATGTTGTTGACATGATTTTAAGATGTCCGAGATTAATAACAATGGGACTTGAAAAAAATATTATTGTAAAAATTGATGCAATAACCTCAAAAAATAACGGAAATATAAGAGAAGCAAACAATCAAATAAGAAATAACCCAAGTATTTTTACTAAAAGTTTAGAACAAATAACAAAGTAAAGAAGGAGAAAAAAATGGCAGAATATTCACCAATGATGCAACATTATATTGCAACAAAAGAACAATATAAAGATTGTATATTGTTTTATAGATTAGGAGATTTTTATGAGATGTTTTTCGATGATGCTATAACAGCATCTAGAGAGCTAGAATTAACATTAACAGGTAAAGACTGTGGACAAGAAGAAAGAGCACCTATGTGTGGAATTCCATTTCATGCTGCAGAAATATATATATCAAGACTAATAGGAAAAGGATATAAGGTGGCAATATGTGAACAGTTAGAAGATCCTAAATTTGCAAAAGGAATAGTCAAAAGAGATGTTATAAGAGTTGTAACTCCAGGTACGGTTATAGAATCTAATATGCTAGATGAGAAAAAAAATAACTATATAATGTCTATATATAAAACAGGATTATTTTTTGGAATGGCGGTATGTGATATATCTACCGGAGATTTTTTTGCTACACAAATTACTGAAACTAATAATTTTGCTAGACTATTAGATGAAATATCAAGATATTCTCCAGCTGAAATTGTAGTAAACGATATGATGTTTGCATCAACAGAAGAAAAAGAAAAAATAAGAGATAGGTTTGAATGCTATATTTCGCTTGAAAAAGATTTAAGTTATGAAAATGACTATGAAAATATATTAAAAGAATATAATGTATATAACGAAGGAAAAAAACTAAACGAAATAGAAAATAAGAACTTATCAATAATAGCTTCAAATGGATTGATTACATATTTAAATGAAACTCAAAAAATAAAATTAGAACATATAAATAGAATAAACTTATACAGTGTTTCAAAATATATGTCATTAGATTTAAATACAAGAAGAAATCTTGAATTGACAGAAAAGATGAGAGATAAATCAAAAAAAGGTACCTTACTTTGGGTATTAGACAAAACATCAACCTCAATGGGAGGAAGAATGTTAAGACGCTGGATAAATGATCCGCTAATTGACGTAAATGAAATAAATAAAAGATTAGATTCAGTAAAAGAACTAAAAGATAGTCAAATGTTAAAAGGCGAAATTATAGATAGCCTAAAAAGAGTATATGATATAGAAAGACTAATAGGAAAAATATCTTACGGAAATGCAAATGGCAGAGATTTAATATCACTAAAAAATTCTTTAGGACAGTTACCAGACTTAAAACTAGTTTTAAGCAAATGTAATTCAAAATTATTAAAAGAACTTTATGAAGAACTAGATGAATTAAAAGATGTCTATAAACTAATTGATGAATCAATAGTTGAAGAACCACCAATATCAGTAAAGGAAGGTGGATTAATAAAACTAGGATATAATGATGAAATAGATGAATATAAAACGGCAACAACAGATGGAAAAAAATGGATTATAGAATTAGAGGCTAAAGAAAAAGAAGCAACAGGAATAAAAAACTTAAAGGTTGGATATAATAAAGTTTTTGGATATTATTTTGAAGTAACTAAATCTTACTTAGCTCAAGTACCAGATAGGTATATTAGAAAACAAACTTTAACAGGAGCTGAAAGATATATAACAGAAGAACTTAAAGACTTAGAAGAAAAGACAATAGGTGCTCAAGAAAAACTAATTGATTTAGAATATAAAGTTTTTCAAGAAGTAAGAGCAAATATTTCATCACAGATACAAAGAATACAGAAAACAGCAAATGTGGTTGCAACACTTGATGTTATAGCATCATTTGCAACAGTAGCCTTGGATTTAAATTATTGCTTACCAATAGTAGATAATAGTGGAGAAATAAATATAAAAGAAGGTAGACATCCAGTAATAGAAAAAATGTTACCATCAGGAAGTTTTGTCGCAAATGACACATATTTAAATAAAGAAAGTGACAGATTATCAATAATAACAGGACCTAATATGGCGGGTAAATCTACATATATGAGACAAGTTGCATTAATTACTTTAATGGCTCAAATTGGAAGTTTCGTTCCTGCAAGTTATGCAAAAATTGGTGTTGTAGATAAAATATTTACAAGAGTTGGAGCTTCAGACGATTTGAGTATGGGGCAAAGTACTTTTATGGTTGAAATGATGGAAGTGGCTAATATATTAAAAGATGCCACAAGTAATAGTTTTGTAATTCTAGATGAAATAGGAAGAGGAACGTCAACATATGATGGACTATCTATCGCTTGGGCGGTTGCAGAATATATTGCAAATAAAGAAAAATGCGGAGCAAAAACTTTATTTGCTACACATTATCATGAATTAACAGAACTTGAAAATAAATTAGAGGGCGTAAAAAATTACTCAATAGCTGTAAAGGAAAAAGGAGAAGATATAATCTTTTTAAGAAAAATCATTAAAGGAGGAACAGATGAAAGTTATGGTATACATGTAGCAAAACTCGCAGGTGTACCACAAGAAGTAGTTAAAAGTGCAAATGAAATACTAAAGGGACTAGAAAGAAAAAGTATATTAATTAATAAAGAAAAAACAAAAGAGGACAAAAAACAAGTAGTGGGACAATTAGATATGTATAATTATAAACTTGCAGATATTGCTCATGAATTAGACAAAATTAATGTAAATGAACTTACTCCAATAGATGCGTTAAATATATTGGTAAAACTAAAAGATGTGGCATCATAAATCAAGATAAAGACTTTACATAAACAACAAAAAGTGATATACTATGTATGCAGCTCTTGATAATAGAGTAAGTAACACGAAAGGTGAGAGTCTAGGATGAGTAATAACCAAAAATCATCACATATACAGTGCGACAACAATTGCGATCGCTGCTATATGTACGAGGACTGTCCTCATTTTGAGGATCACAAATCCGAACGTAACGGCTTGATTAAACGGTTAAAAAAACTGTTTAAAAAAAAGGATAAAGTTATAAGGACTTATCCTTTCAAGTAAGAGCTAATGCCTTTGACATTTCCTCATTTGATTCGGAAACCCAAATCGGCAAAAACAAAGGGTGACTTAGGTCACTCTTTGTTTTTGTATATATGTCAATTGGTGCCAAATGGTTGTCAGTGGGGACGGAGTTTTTTGACAGAATTTTTCAAAATAAATTCTGTCAAAAAACTCCGTCCCCATTGACAATAAGTTACAAAATGATTTCAGGTTTATATGTTTCTAGCCACATATTAACTTGGCATAGATAAGCCATAAGCTGAGGACCAGTCATGAGTTGACCAAACCATGGTCTAGAGAATGCACTACCATCTGTTTTTAATATATTTAATATATAATCTTTATTTAGTAAGCTATTTATTGGGGCATTTGGGTCTTGCATAATTTCTGTAAGCATGCTTTTTACAACTTTTAAATAGCTTGGATTATGTGTTTTGGGATATGGACTTTTCTTTCTATTTACAATTTCGTCAGGTAATAAATCTTTTACAACGTGGCGCAATAAGCCTTTTTCTCTTCCGTTATATGCTTTCATTTCCCATGGTACATTCCACATATATTGAACTAACCTATAGTCACAAAATGGAACACGAAGTTCTAAGCCACTGTGCATACTCATTCTATCAGCTCTATCAATAAGAGTTTGCATAAACCAATTAATTGTTAAATAAGATATAATTCTTTTCTGTTTGGTATCTTCTGAATCGTTTGAAGCAAATTCAACATTTGAAATACTTTCATTATATCTAAAATTAATATAATCTTTCAAGTCTATCTTTTCTGATATATTTGTATTCAATAATTCTTGTCTTTCATCTAATGCTATAGACCAAGGAAAAGTACCACTATTTAAAGCATCGTCCCTAAAAAACCATGGATATCCTGCAAAAATTTCATCAGAACATTCTCCGGATAAAGCAACTGTTGCATAATTCTTTATATTTTTGCAAAACAAAAGCATTGATGAATCTACATCAGCCATACCAGGAAAATCTCTTGCAATCATTGCATCTTTTAAACAATTTGCAAGCTCTGGAGTATCTAGTACTATTGCATGATGATTAGTATTAAAAGCTTTTTGCATTATGTCTATATAATAATTATCGGAATTTGGTTGAAAATCACTTTTAACAAAATTCTTATCATTATCTACATAATCAACAGATAATGTTGTTAGTGGAGGCATATTCTTATATTTATAATATTTGCTAGCATAAGCAACAATTATGCTTGAATCTATACCACCAGAAAGCATTGCACATAAAGGTACATCAGATACTAATTGTCTTTTTATTGAATCATCTAATAAGTAATGTACTTTGTTACATGTTTCTTCAAAGCTGTCCTTATGTTCTTTTGTTTCCATTTTCCAATATCTAAAACTCTTAAAACCATCTTTATTATAAATTGCATAATGCGCAGGTTTTATTTCGAAAATATCTTTAAATACACAAGTACCAGGCGTATGAGCAGGGCCTAATCCAAATAATTCACAGATTCCTTGTTTATCGATTTTAGTTTCAAAGCCAGGATAATTTAAAATAGCTTTAATTTCAGATGCAAATATTAGTGTGTTATTAAAAATAGTATAATATAAAGGTTTTATTCCAAAATGATCTCTTACAAGAATTAGTTCTTGTTTATTTGAATTCCAAATAGCTAAACTAAATATACCATTAAACTCTTTAAAAATTTCAGGTCCATAATAAGCAAAAGCCTTTAAAATGACTTCTGTGTCTGAGTAACCATTAAAGTCAAAACCAAGTGCAATCAAACTTTCTCTTAAATCATTTGCATTATATAATTGCCCATTATATACCATAGTGTATGTAGTCTCATTATAAGTAAAACTCATTGGTTGTTTACCATTTTGAGCGTCTATAATAGTTAATCTTCTGTGTCCTAAGTTAATGTGTTTACTAGTGAAAAATCCTTCTTCATCAGGACCTCGATGAGTAAGTGCTTTAGTTATTTTTTTTAATATAGCAATATTATTTTCATCTGATATATCATTATTTAAATTACAAAAACCAGAATAACCACACATAAAAAACCTCCATAAATAAAAATTTACTATAATTAATATATGAAAAAATATTTAAAAACTTGACAAAAATAAAAAAAGAATGTTATTCTAAATTTATAAAGGAGTGATTAGATATGGATAATGAAGAATTTAAAAGTAAATATATATCATATGAAGCTAGAATAAGGGATATATATAGTAAATATAAGGTAACAGATGTAATTGTGCATAAAAGTAACACCGGAAAAGATTTTGAAAAAATTATAGGTAAAAAGTATTATTTTGCAATATCAGACCAGCAAAAGTATGAAAAAGTATTTGAGGCAGCTGAAAAGGTACGAGAAGAACTAAAAAAAGAATCCAAAACCACTCTTCCGGAAACTGAGCTTATAACACCCAGTGAGTTATTTAAGCTTAAAAATTTATCATTATTAAATCCAAATGATCCATATGATGAATTATGTTCTAATTTTTTACCGCGTGAAGAAGATGAAAAAATACGTTCTGAATCTGAATCATGCGAAGAAGATAAAAAAAATAGAAACAAAAAAATTAACATTAAATCTAAGCCAAAAAAGTTTGATAAAATTAAGAAATATGTAGTAAGAGCTATAAAAATTGTAGCAGTTTCAACTGTAGTAGCGTGCTCTGTACTTTTGCCTGAAGCATATAAGCAAAAGGTTGCTATAGAATCTTTATCAATACTTAAAGATAATCTAAATGCTGCAACAGTATGGGACAATTCTACTTACTTAAGTTCAGGGTCTTACTTAACACGTGTTGAAATCAATGGAAATAATGGAAAAAAATATGTTTATGAAGAAGAAGGTGGTGATGGTTACTCTTGTGTACATAAAGATGCAATCAAAAACCAAAAAGTTGTTAATGCTGTAATATGTGTGGCACATGCTCAAGATGGAAATCTAATAGATGCAATTGAAGCTGATAAAATAACAAAAGAAATGGAAAAAAAACCTTATGAATATAAATATCCGGGAAATGATGAAAATATATTAGAAAAAAATGAAAACAATTTAAATGAAAATAGTTATGATGAAAGATAAAGGATTATAAATTGAACAGGAGAAAATATGAATATTTCTTTAGATAGTTTAGAAAATCTTATAAAAAGTGAAATTAATAAAGGATATATCATTCACGTTAATAAAAGCCAAGAAGAAAAAATAAACATTGAAGTAACAGGTGAAAAAGATATTACTGTTTATGTGCCAAAACAAATGGTTAAAGATACTATTAATTTAGTTCAAGATTGTTATAAAGAAGCTGTATCCAAAGGTACAATTAAATTAAATACAAAACAAGGCGTAGAAAAACAAATTGAAACCATTTTTAATATGCGTGATATTAAAAAGCGTTTAAAACAAATTCCAGACATGAAACAGGAAAAATGTGACGAAAAAAATGAAGAAGCATATGAACATATAATGGAAATAATAAATATGCGTGATATGGATATGTACATAAAAAAATATGAAGATTACTTAGATAACATAAAAAGTGCAAGAACAATTAAAAAAAATAAAAGAATGAAAAGAAAAATAAAAAGTAGTGGTATGCTTTCAAAAGATGATATAATAAGTATTTTAATTTCAATAAAGAATAAAAGCGGTACTTTTATAAATAATTTAAAAAAACATAAAAAAATAATTATAGCTGTAATTTTAGCATCTGTTGCAACAACTTGCGGTGTCAAAAGCATAGCTAGTAAAGAAATAAAAGATAATACCATGCCATCTATTACTGAAGAGTCTACAAAAGAAGAAAATGATTTTCAAGTAATAAACACACCTACTAAAGATTATACTGAAAGATAAGAACAAATAAATTTTATGTTACTCTTTTTGTTATCGTCCGATTTAAATTTTTGACTGTAAAGAGAAAATCCCAAAGGAAATGCATTTTGCTAAGTTTAATATAGTAGGAAATAAGAAATTTCTTACTATATTAAAAATTTTGAAAAAAATGTTGCAATATAAAATATAAAATGGTATTATAGTAATATAGATTTAAAAAAAACCCCGTTTTTCGGAAAGTATTTTTTAAATCTATTTTTTATATAGTAGGAATTTTGGAGAAATTTCCTACTATATAAAATGCTATAATCGCTATTGCCTTTGAGATTTGCTCATTTCATTTGCAAACTCAAATCGGCGAGAACAAAGGGCGACTAAAGTCGCTTTGTTGTTATATAGCAAAATCGAAGATTTTCTAAAACATAATTTAGTATTGTAGGGGCAGGTCTTGTGCCTGCCCACTAAAAGTGAAACGAAGTTTTATATTTATTAGTTTAGGAGGAGTTTATGAACACAAAATACATATTTATAACAGGTGGAGTAGTATCAGGACTTGGAAAAGGAATAACTGCTGCATCATTAGGAAGATTATTAAAAAATAGAGGATATAAAGTAACAATCCAAAAGTTTGATCCATATATAAATGTTGACCCAGGAACAATGAGCCCATATGAACATGGCGAAGTTTTTGTTACAGATGATGGAGCAGAAACAGATTTAGACTTAGGACATTATGAAAGATTTATAGATGAAAGTTTAACTAGAAATTCTAGTATTACATCTGGAAGAATTTATCAAAATGTTATAAATAAAGAAAGAAGAGGAGATTATTTAGGAAAAACTGTCCAAGTAATTCCACATATAACAAATGAGATAAAACAAAACATATATAGCTTTGAAGATGAAGATATAGATATTGTAATAACAGAACTAGGAGGAACAGTTGGAGATATAGAAAGTTTGGCATTTTTAGAGGCAATACGTCAAGTAGGAATAGAAAAAGATGCAGAAGATGTAATGTATATTCATGTAACACTTCTCCCATACATAACAGGCTCAAATGAAATAAAATCAAAACCAACTCAGCACTCTGTAAAAGAGTTGCAATCTTTAGGAATAAAACCAGACATATTGGTATGTAGAAGTGATATGCCAATACCAGATGGAATAAAGGACAAACTATCATTATTTTGCAATGTAAAAAAAGAAAGTGTTATTGCAAATTTGACTGCAGATAATTTATATGCAGTACCTTTAATGCTAGAAAAACAAGGGTTAGCATTGCAAGTTTGTAAACACTTGAAACTTGCTAATATTGAACCACATAATGAAAAATGGGACGAAATGATAGGAAATATTAGAAAAGTAAAAGACGGAGAAGTAACAATAGGAATAGTTGGAAAATATGTAAAACTTGAAGATTCATATTTGTCTGTAACCGAAAGCTTGCATCATGCTGGTTTTGCAAATAATGTAAAAGTAAATATTAAATATATAGACTGTGAAACTGTTACAAGAGAAAATGCAAAAAGAATTCTTGGAGAACTAGATGGAATAATAGTTCCAGGTGGTTTTGGAAATAGAGGAATAGAAGGAAAAATAAATACAGTAGAATATGCAAGAACAAATAATGTACCATTTTTAGGAATATGTTTAGGAATGCAAATGGCAGTTGTTGAATTTGCAAGAAATGTATTAGGGCTTTCAGATGCAAACTCAGAAGAATTTGATGAAAATTCAAAAAATCAGGTAATACATATTATGGATGAACAAAAAAATGTAGACAAAAAAGGTGGAACAATGAGACTTGGAAAATATCCATGTATATTAAAAAAGGATAGTCTAGCATATAAAGTTTATGGTAAAAAGGAAATATCAGAAAGACATAGACATAGATTTGAGTATAACAATGACTATAGGGAAAAATTAGAAAATGCAGGCTTAATTTGTTCTGGAACATCACCAGATGGAAAATTAGTTGAAATAGTAGAAATTCCATCATTAGATTATTTTATAGCAGGACAATTTCATCCAGAATTTAAATCTAGACCAGATAAACCATCACCATTATTTGTTGGATTGGTTAAAGCTGCAAAAGAAAAAGTTTAAAAAAGCGACTTTGAGTCGCTTTTTTTATATAGTAGGAAATTTCTCCGAAATTCCTACTATATAAAATGCTATAATCGCTATTGCCTTTGAGATTTGCTCATTTCATTCGCAAACTCAAATCGGCGAGAACAAAGGGCGACTAAAGTCGCTTTGTTCTATAGCAAAAATCTTCGATTTTTGCTATAGAAAAAAACACTCTTTCACCGTTCGGAAAAACGGTAAAAGAGTGAGAGGTTACTTTAAGATACACTTCGTATCTATGGTATGCCATAAGGCGAGTTTAACTGGTGGAGTATAGCACTCACTTCCTCTAAAGCCAAACCAGGTTGCAACAAATATTATTGCAACAAAAATATATATAATAGTAGCCTCCTCGGAGAACCACCACACATATATTAACATAAAGCAAAGGAAATGTCAATATTTGGTTATACTTTTTATCTCATAGCTACTATTATTGTTCTAAATTTAATTTTTAAGAATATAATTATATATATAAATGTGAATAATATGTGAATTTAGAATAAAGATATTGACATTTAATATAAAAGGGTATATTATTTTAGCAGTCAATAAAAAAGACTGCTAAAAGTGTTTTTAAGGAGGTAGATATTATGATAAAACCATTAGGTGACAGAGTATTAATAAAAATGAAAGAAGGCGAAGAAACAACTAAAAGTGGAATAATATTAGCTACAAATGCACAAGAAAAACCACAAATAGCAGAAGTAATTGCAGTTGGACCAGGTGGAAATATAGATGGAAATAATATAGAGATGCATGTAAAAGCAGGAGATAAAGTAATAGTAAGCAAATATGCTGGTACTCAAATAAAATATGAAGGTGAAGAATATATTATTGTTAAACAAAATGACATTCTTGCAACAGTAGAATAAAAGCAGAGATTAATTATAAATGGAGGTAATGTAAAATGGCAAAAGAAATTAAATATGGCGAAGATGCCAGAAAAAAATTATTAGACGGAGTTAATAAATTAGCAGACACGGTAAAGGTTACATTAGGACCAAAAGGAAGAAATGTTGTACTAGATAAAAACTTTGGTGCACCACTTATCACTAATGATGGTGTTACAATAGCAAAAGAAATTGAATTATCAGATCCATATGAAAATATGGGAGCAAGGCTTGTTAAAGAGGTTTCAATAAAAACTAATGATGTAGCAGGTGATGGAACTACAACTGCAACAGTACTTGCACAAAAAATGATAAAAGAAGGAATAAAAAACGTTGCAGCAGGTGGAGATCCAATGGCAATAAAACGTGGTATGGATAAAGCAACATCAGTTGCAACAGTTGCCTTAAAAGAAATAAGTTCAAAAGTGAATGGAAAAGATGATATAGCAAGAGTTGCAACAATATCTGCAAATAACGAAGAAATAGGAAACTTAATTGCAGATGCGATGGAAAAAGTTTCAAATGATGGAGTAATAACAATTGAAGAATCAAAAACTTCATCAACTGAGGTTGAAATAGTTGAAGGAATGCAATTTGATAAAGGATATATTTCACCATATATGGTAACAGATGCAGAAAAAATGGAGGCTGTTTTTGAAAATCCATATATATTAATCACAGATAAGAAAATAACAAATATTCAAGAAATATTACCATTGTTAGAAAGCTTAATGCAAAATTCAGGAAAATTAGTAATAATAGCAGATGATATTGAAGGAGAAGTGCTTTCAACTTTACTACTAAATAAACTAAGAGGAATATTAAATGTTGTAGCAGTAAAGGCTCCAGGTTATGGAGATAAGAGAAAAGAAATGTTACAAGACATCGCTATTTTAACAGGTGGAGAGGTAATAACTTCCGATTTAGGATTAGAGTTAAAAGATACAACTATAGAACAATTGGGTAGAGCAAGACAGGTTAAAGTTCAAAAAGAAAACACGATAATTGTTGATGGAATGGGAGATAAAGCTAAACTTGCAGAAAGAGTAAAACAAGTAAGGGCTGCCCTAGATGGAACTTTAAGTGAATATGAAAGAGAAAACTTACAAGAAAGACTTGCAAAATTAGTAGGTGGTGTTGCAGTAATTCAAGTTGGCGCAGCAACAGAAATAGAAATGAAAGAAAAGAAACTTAGAATAGAAGATGCTTTATCTGCAACAAAAGCTGCAACAGAAGAAGGAATTGTAGCAGGTGGAGGAACAGCATATATTAACATTATTCCAAGGGTAGAAGGCTTAATGAAAAACTTAAAAGATGATGAAAAATTAGGTGCTAAGATTATACTAGAAGCATTAGAGGAGCCAATTAAACAAATAGCAAAAAATGCAGGATTAGAACCAGCAATTATAGTTGATAAAATAAAACAAAGTGACTTAGGTTTTGGATTTGATGCGAAAAACGAACAATATGTAGATATGAAAAAAGTTGGAATAGTAGATCCAACAAAAGTTACAAGAAGTGCTTTAGAAAATGCAGAAAGCATAGCATCTATGATACTTACAACAGAAAGTATAGTTACAGATAAAAAAGAAGAAAAATGTGGATGCGGTGGACATGAAGAAATGCCAGCAGGAATGGAAGGTATGTATTAAAATTTAAATTTTGTAAAAAATAATATAATAACCATAAATATTGACATACGCAAAAACGTACGCTATAATAAACATAGGAGGTGTTATATTATGACAAACACAAATATTACAAACTTTAGAAAAGATATATATGAAATGTTAGAACAAACAATAAAATATAATGAGCCTATAAATATATCAACCAAAAATGGAAATGCTGTTGTTTTATCAGAAGAAGACTATAATGGGCTAATAGAAACTGTTTATTTATCTAGTATTCCTAAAATGAGAGAAAAATTGATAAAAGGAAAAAATGTACCTTTAGAAGATTGCGTAGCAGAAGATGAGGTGGAGTGGTAAATGTACAAAATAGTATATACTAAAACTGCAGTAAAAGATATTCCACATTTAAAAGCCTCTAATTTAGATAAAAAAACATTAGCATTAATTGAAATTTTAAAAGAGAATCCGTTTCAAAATCCACCACCATATAAAAAACTTGTTGGAGATTTACAGGACTTATATTCGAGAAGAATTAATATAAAACACAGATTAGTATACCAAGTATATTCAACAGAAAAAACAGTAAAAATAGTTAGTGTGTGGACACATTACGAAAACATATAAATAGAACAAAGCAACTTTATATCGCTCTTTGTTCTTGCCAGATTTGAGTTTTCAACTGTAAGGAGATAATCTCAAATGGCGTAAAAGAAAGACTTGAAATAAAAAGCTTATTTCAAGTCTTTTTGTAATACAAATGTAATATTAAAATAAAGCAAATTTATTGACAAAAAAAATCACTTTTTATAAAATATAGTTGAAAATATATAAAAGCTAGATATTAAAGAAACTTTATCAATACCATCAACTATAGATGGATATAAAGTAAAAAAGCTTGGACTAGTTAATCCATATGATGAGTGTTCTGGTGTTTCCACGCTTACAATAGGAAAAGGATTAACAAGCGTAAAATTACCAAATGCAATTACTACTATAAGAGGAGGATATTCTTGGAAAGGTGCATTTAGTAATTGTAAAAAACTAATTATTTACGGTAATGATGGACAAGTATCAAAACAATATGCAGAAGATAATAAAATTAAATTTGATTATATAGATAATTGGGATAAAAATAGTACATTAAGTTAAGGTGGTTAAATATGAAAGAAAAAGATGATGCATTAGATTTTTTTATAGGATTAATATTATTAGGTGCTGGACTATTTATGCTAAGCAAAAGAGTAGTAGTACATAGCGGATGGTATGGATGGAGAATAGGCAATTTTGACTTGTCAACAGGAACTGTTACAATACCATTAATAATAGGAATAATTTGGTATTTCTTTAATTCAAAATCAATAGTACCAAAGATTATAATAACTTTGGGTGTTATTTTTATAGTAGTAAGTATTATAATGAGTGTAAGAATAAATTTTGTAGCTACATCCTTATTTGATTATATATTAATATTTGGAATGGCTGCAGCAGGATCTGGCTTACTACTAAGAGGTACTTTTAGAAAAAAAGAAGAGAAAAAATAAACTTTAAATAGCTTTTGCTTTCGGCAATTGAATTTTGAAGTGATATAAATAAAACAAATTTCCTCCGAAATAATCGGAGGAAATTTGTTTTATTATATACGTAAAAACTTGATTATGCGCATACAATAAGGTTATGTTTAAACATTAGCAACCACAACCGTTGTTACCACATCCGCAGCAGCAGAAAAGTATTATTATTAATATGATTATCCAGCAGCAATCTCCACCAAAACCGAAACCGCCACATCCGCATCCTCTGTTTTCTGGCATTATAATTCCCCCCTTTCAAAATGTACACTTTTTTGTTTAGGACAATTAGTTATTACAGCAACATCTATTGCCACATCCGCAACAGAAAAGTAGTATGAAGAGTATAATGAACCATAAAAATTCACTATTACAACCACAACAATTTCCCATATTAGCAGACCTCCCTATGTGAAATTTTTTAATTGTTTTTATCATTTGTATATGATATATTATTCTGATTTATAAAAATTGGTTACAAAGAAAGTTAGAATTTCTTTGTCGAATTATGTATTACGATTTATGTTGATTTTTAAAACAAAAAATATTAAAATCTAATTAATAATTTTTTCAATTTTAAATTTAATTCTAAAAAAATCCCAAAAAATAATTTTAAAAGGTGGTAAAAATGTTATCAAAAATAAATAGTATGTCTCTACAAGGATTAGAGGGATATCTTATTGAGGTACAAGTGGATGTTTCTAATGGAATGCCATGTTGTGAAATGGTCCGGCCTTCCGGACACTAGTGTTAAAGAAGCTAAAGAAAGAGTAAGAACAGCTATAAAAAATAGTGGATATGAGTTACTTAGTAAAAGGATAATTATAAATTTAGCGCCAGCAGATACAAAAAAAGAAGGCTCAATATTTGATTTGCCAATTGCCATTGGTATTTTGGTAGATTTAGGAGAAATTAATAATATTAATTTTGAAAAGCTTGCTTTTGTTGGAGAACTTTCGTTAGATGGAAAAATTAATAAAATAAATGGAATTCTTCCAATGTGTATAGAAGCACAAAAACTTGGAATAGAAAAAATAATTGTACCAATAGAAAATGCAAATGAAGCAGCTATTGTAAATAATATAGAAGTTATTGGTGCTAAAAATTTAAAACAGGTTGTAGACTACTTAAACAGTAAAATAAGTATAGAACCAAGTAGAGTAGATTTGTCTAAAGTGTTTCATAATAGAAATAAATATATGCTCGATTTTTCAGAGGTAAAAGGGCAGGAAAATATAAAGCGTGCACTTGAAATAGCTGCTGCACGGAGGACACAATTGTTTATTAATTCGGAAGTCCAGGTTCACGGTAAAACTATGATGGCAAGAAGGATTCCATCAATTTTACCAGATTTAAATTTTGAAGAAGCTCTTGAAATAACGAAAATACATAGCATTGCTGGTGAACTTCCTAAAAATATGCCAATTATAACTACTAGACCATTTAGATCTCCTCATCATACAGTATCTGGAACGTCTTTAGTTGGAGGAGGAAGAATACCTAAACCAGGAGAAATAAGTTTAGCACATTTTGGAGTGCTGTTTTTAGATGAATTACCAGAATTTAATAAAAATACTTTAGAAGTTATGCGAGGACCTCTAGAAGATGGTATTGTAACAATTAGTAGAGTAAATGCTACTTTAACATATCCATGCGATTTTATGTTTGTTGCTTCTATGAATCCGTGTCCTTGTGGCTATTATGGCTAAAAAGATAAAGAATGCACTTGCACGCCACAGATGATTTCAAAATATATGGGAAAAATAAGTGGACCTTTGCTAGATAGAATAGATATACAAATTGAAGTAACACCCGTAAAATATAAAAAGTTGGATAGTGATGAAAAGGCAGAAAGTTCAGAAACAATAAAAAATAGAGTGAATGCAGCAAGAAAAATCCAACTTGAAAGATATGCAAGTGAAAATATATACTCAAATTCTCAACTAACCCCTAAACTTATAGAAAGATATTGCAAAATAAATACAGAAAGTAAAAAAATTTTGCAGGCAGCATTTGAAAAATTAGGCTTAAGTGCAAGAGCACATGGAAGAATTTTAAAAGTTGCAAGAACTATTGCAGATTTAGCTGGAGAAAAAGAAATTCAAACAGAACATATTGCAGAAGCTATTTTGTATAGAAGTCTTGATAAAAAATACTGGAAAAATTAAAAAGGATTTTAAAATATGAAAGTAAAAGAAATAACACAAGACGATTATGAATATCCTAAAAAATTACTACAAATAAAGGATAAACCAACAAAGTTATATGCTTTGGGAAATATTGATTTATTAAATAAAACATCTATTGCAATAGTTGGCTCAAGAGATTGCACTGAATATGGGTATAAACAAGCTATTAGGTTTGCAAAAGAACTTTCACAAAAAAATATATGTGTAATAAGTGGAATGGCAAAAGGAATAGATACAGCAGCACATATAGGAGCAAAAATGTATTTAGGTGGAACAGTTGCAGTTTTGGGAGGAGGATTTAATGATATATTCCCAAAAGAAAATGAGAGCTTATTTAAAGAAATATTAGAAGATGAGGGCTGTATAATTTCAGAATATGCACCTAATATTATGCATGAAAGCATATACTTTCCTAGAAGGAATAGAATTGTTGCAGGGCTTAGTGATGCATTACTTGTAGTTGAAGCAAAATACAGAAGTGGAACAAGTATAACGGCTAAATATGCTGTAAAACAAAAGAAAACAGTTTATTGTATACCAAGTAGCTTAGAAAGTAAAAATGCATATGGAACAAGTAGACTAATACAAAATGGTGCCAAACTTGTAACATCTTCAAATGATATTTTAAAAGATTTTGGAATTAGTATGTTAAAAAAAGCTAAAGAAACAAAAAAACATATAACTATAGACAAAAAGTATAAGGAAATATATGAAAAAATTTCACATATTCCAATTAGTATAAATGAGCTTCAGAAAATAACAAATAAAAACATTGTAGAAATAAATTCAGCCATAACAATGCTTGAATTACAAGGTGCCATAAAGCAAGTAGGAATTAATGAATATATACGAAATGAGGAATAAAATTATGTATCAAAGCCATGAAACAGGAAAAGATGGAGAAGAACTTGCTACTAAATATTTATTAGAAAAAGGATATAAAATTATAGACAGAAATTTTAGTTGTAAACAAGGTGAAATAGATATTATTGCATTAGATAAAGATTATTATGTTTTTGTAGAAGTTAAAACAAGAACAAATGAACATTATGGAAAGCCAAGAGAAGCTGTTGATGAAAAAAAGAAAAAACATATATATTTTTCTGCACAGTACTATGTTAATTTAAAACATATTGAAAATAAGCCAATAAGAATAGATATAATTGAAGTATATAAAAGAAAAAATAAATATTATTTAAATCATATAAAAAATGCAATAATAGAGAAACCAAAAAAATATTTTTGTTGAAATAATAATTATAAAGATATATAATAAGTTTGTAAAAACGAGGTAACTAAAATATAGGAGGCAAATATGCAGTCTTTAAAAGAATTCTATAAAATAGGTAATGGACCCTCAAGTTCGCATACAATGGGACCTAAAAGAGCGACATTATGGTTTAAGTCTAAAAATCCAGATGCAGATAGATTTGATATATTTCTATATGGCTCACTAGCATTTACTGGTAAGGGACATTTAACAGATAAAATAATTAAGGATACTTTAGAACCAATAGAAACTAATATAATATTTGATACTAAACAAATATGCGATAAACATCCAAATACTATGGATTTAGTAGCATATAAAAATGGAGAAAAAATATCTAAAGCACGAGTATATTCTGTTGGTGGAGGTACAATAGAAATAGAAGGTCAAAAACAAGAAATACTTCCAGATATATATAAACTTGAAAGTTTTAATGATATTAAAAAATATTGTATAAATAATAATAAAGAAATATTTGACTATGTTGTAGAAACAGAGGGAGAAGATATAATAGACTTTTTAAAAAACGTGTGGCATACAATGCAAAAATGTGTTGAATGTGGCATAAACAAAGAAGGCATTATACCAGGAAAACTCGGAATAGAAAGAAAGGCTAAGAAAATTTTTAACAATACAGAGGGAGACTCAGATCCAGTTTTAAAGAAAACAAGAATACTTACAAGTTATGCATATGCAGTAAGCGAAAACAATGCATCAGGAGATGTTATTGTTACAGCACCAACCTGTGGGGCTTCTGGAATTGTCCCTGCAGTACTTTGTTATTTACAAGAGGAATTTAATATAGATGAAGAAAAAATAATAAAAGCATTAGCTGTTGCTGGAACAATTGGAAACTTAATAAAAACTAATGCATCAATAAGTGGAGCAGAATGTGGTTGTCAAGCTGAAATAGGAACAGCGTGTTCTATGGCAGCAGGTGCAACAGCATATTTAATGGGACTAAGCCTTGAGCAAATAGACAATGCAGCAGAAATTGCAATGGAACACCATTTAGGTTTAACATGTGACCCAATTTATGGATATGTTCAAATCCCATGTATTGAAAGAAACGCAGTAGGAGCCTTAAGAGCAATAGATGCTGCTAATATGGCTAAAATTGTAAATGGAAAAAGTTATATACCATTTGATTTAGTAGTAGAAACAATGTATGAAACAGGAAAAGACTTAAATTCTCATTATAGAGAAACTAGCAAGGGAGGACTTGCTAAAAAATATTGTAGGAATAAATATATTATGAATAAAAAAGATATAATAGACGAGTAAGAACAATCATAGATTCTTCTGAAACAAATTACAATATTATGTGGGCAGATCTTTTGTCTGCCCACATAATATAAAATTATTTTAAAGTATTATACAAATTAATCCTCCGCTACCTTCATTTATTATTCTTTGTAAAGTTTCTTGAAGTTTCATTTGAGCATCTTCAGGCATTTTGGATAATTTATTTTGTAATCCTTCATTTACAAGTTCATGTAAATTTTTTCCAAATATATTTGATTCCCAAATTTTAAGTGGATCGTTTTCAAATTCAGAAAGTAAGTAATTTACTAATTCTTCAGACTGCTTTTCACTTCCAACTATTGGAGATACTTCTGTTTCAATGTCTGCTCTTATCATATGTATTGATGGTGCACGTGCTTTTAATTTTACTCCAAATCTAGAACCCTGTTTTACTATTTCTGGCTCATCTAATATAAGTTCTTCAATTGATGGAGTAACAATTCCATATCCTTTTTGTTTTACTTCATTTAATGCATATGATATTTTATCATATTCTTTTTTTACAGAAGATAAATTTGAAATTGTTGTAAATAAATCACCTTCATTTGCTATGTTGATTCCAGATACTTCTGTTAAAACTTTATAAAATAAATCTTCTTTTAATGTAATTGTAATATTTACTTCGCCATTTCCTAAATTAATATCATCTGAGCTACATTTGTCTATCACTTCAGTATTTTGAAGAGTTGTTATTGCTTTGTCTATTTCTTTTAATTCAGATATATCACTAAATGCATTCATAATGTCTGCATAAAGAGATGTTTTTAGCCAATGAGTATTATCAAGAGCATCTATCCATTTTGGAAAATCTATATTAATTTGTTCAATTGGAAATTCATATAAAACTCTACTAAAGATATTATTTATGTCTGTTGTTTCTAAATTAGAGCAGTCTGCTGGAATAACTGGTGCATCATATTTTTCTTCTAATTCATCTGCCAAACCTCTAGTATATTCAGAATATGGAGAACTAGAGTTTAAAACAATTGCAAATGGTTTATTTAATTCTTTTAGCTCTCTTACAACTCTTTCTTCTGCCTCAAGATAATCTTCTCTTGGAATGTCTGTAATGCTACCATCTGTTGTTACTAATAATCCTATAGTAGAATGTTCTTTTATAACTTTTCTAGTACCAATTTCTGCTGCATCTTCAAAAGGAATTTCTTCATCTGACCATGGAGTTCTAACCATTCTTGGCATATCATCTTCTAAATATCCAATTGCATTATTAACTAAATAACCTACACAATCAACTAAACGAGTTTTTAATTTTAAGTTGTTGCCAATTGTAATATCAATTGCTTCGTTTGGAACAAACTTTGGTTCAGTAGTCATTATAGTTCTACCAGCTGCACTTTGTGGCAATTCATCTAAAGCTCTTTGTCTTTTGTATTCACCCTCAATATTAGGTATAACCATTAAATCCATGAATTTTTTTATAAATGTAGATTTACCAGTTCTTACAGGACCAACAACTCCGATATAAATATCACCATCTGTACGAGTAGCTATATCTTGATATAAATTCAAATTATCCATTTAAAAATTAACCTCCTTAAAAATGTTTGTACAATAAACTTTATTAATTAATATTACAGTCAAATGAGATTATTACAAAAATTTTAAAAAATTTTGCTAATTACACAATAAAAAGACACATAATATTCATAATAAAAAAGTATAATTCTAATATCAAAAGAAGGAGGGTGATCTTATTAACGAAGTAGAATTAGAAAATAAACAAGTAGTTTCTAAAGATCCAATTTTTGAAAAACTTATGATGGTATATACAATTGCCTTAGCTGAAACTAAAAAGAAGATGCTTTTATTACAAAATAAGTTAAGTAAAAAAAATACATATGATGTAATTACCAATATTTCTACTAGAATAAAAGAACCTACTAGTATAATTAATAAAATGAATAAAAAAGGATATGATATAACCTACAAAGATTTAATAGAAAACATAAATGATATAGCTGGACTAAGAATTGTATGTACATCGGAAAAAGCAGTTTATGAAATAGAAAAAGAAATACAAAACATGAAGGATATTAATGTATTAAAGAAAAAAGATTATATAAAAAATCCAAAGGAAAGTGGATATTCTGCATATCATTTAATAGTTGAAGTCCCCGTAATTATAAAAGAAAACAAAATATGGGTGAAAGTTGAAATACAAATACGTACTTTGGCAATGGACTTCTGGGCGAATATAGAGCATAAACTAAGATACAAAACAGAAAATAAAATATCTAAAAAAAATAGTAATAAATTAAAAATATATGCTAAAATTCTTATAAGAATAAATAAAAAAATGGAGAGAATACATAGACAAAACATTGACAAAAATTTTTATTATGTATAAAATACTTGTAGATTAGAACAAAGGAGAAAAAACAAGTAACTGAAATGGTTGATACTGTATACACCCCATGTAATTTAATTAATAAAAATACAAATGGACAATATATATGTGCATTTAATAATAGTACAAATATAATTGTAGGGACAAAGACCTACCCATACATACTTTCACGCAATTAGCAATACAAGATAGATGAATTAATATATAAATTCACCTATCATTTTTGTGTTTAAATTAATTACATATAAATATAGTGGTAGGTCTAATACAGCAAAGAACATAAATACAAAAGGTGTAGGTGAGCAGGTCTTGCGCCTGCCTGAAAAATTACGTTATTAAAGTTTAAAAATATAAATAAAAAATTGATAGTGTAGAATAGTTTATGAAAAATCGTAGCGGAGCACAGTGTGCTCCATAAAAATAAAATTAGTTTACTCTACCATAAAATCTAAGGAGGAAAAAAATGAAGGAAAAAATTAAAAATATGAAAGGTATAACACTTGTAGCACTTATAATAACTATAATTGTATTACTTATATTAGCTGTAGTGGCTATAACATCAATAAACAATAACAAAATTATAGAATATGCTAAAAATGGAAGAGATAGCTATAACCAAAAAGCAACAGATGAAAAAGAAAAAATAAATAGCTATGAGCAGTATATAAAAGGCAGCATTTCAAATTCAGGTGGAGGAACAACTGGAGAAAGAACATTTTATGGCTTAGGTGATGGCGAAGACTTTTTGCAAATGATTAAACTTAAAAGTAATAATAAAATAGATAATTTGGTTTATAGATTTTCTAATGGAGAAGAAGTAAGTGGAGAAGATTATGAAGGCGTAGGCAGAGATATTTGGTCATATACAATATCTGATGGTAAATATTATATTATTATGAAAGATGAAGATACAGGAGAGGATAGACAAGAAGAGTTTACTATTACTAAAGTTGGAGATTATAATTTACTTAACCTTTTTGATTTACATTTTATTGAAGGACAGCCACCTGTTGTTGAAGATTTAATTGGAAAAAATTATACCGAAACTCGTAGTGGAGATACATATACTATGAAAAAATCTACTGCTAATGGTGTTAGCTTTATGAATTTTTATTATACCAAAGTAAAAGATAGTGACCATATTGTTATTATTGGAAATACCGTGTATGAAATGAATAAAGGAAGTTTTGATGAATTTGGAACTATAAATTTAGATAAAACATCATCAGCTTATGGAACAATCACACAAATAGATGATAAAGATGGAAGTGAATATACATATACTCCAAGCAATTAAAGTATTTAGCAAATGTTAAAAAATAATTTTGGGCAGGCATAAAACCTGCCCTTAATATGTACCTACAATATATGATTAACTATATCTTGACAATAATTATAATTGTGTATATTATAGTAATAAATTTGAAAAATATCATAAACTATTAATAGGAGGAAAAGATAGATGGAACAAGAGGTTATTGCGTTAGTGCTTGCCGCTGGCAAAGGCACTAGAATGAAGTCAGATAAATCTAAATTAGTACATAAGATATATGGTAAAGAATTAGTTAAAAGAGTAGTTGAAACTGCAAAAAAATCAGGAGTTAATGATGTTATTGCTGTTGTAGGTTATAAAAAAGAACAAGTACAACAGGTATTAGGAGATAGTGTAAAATATGCATATCAAGATGAAATGCTTGGAACAGGGCATGCTGTTTTACAAGCTGAGGAGTATTTAAAAGATAAACATGGAAAAGTTGTAGTTTTAAATGGAGATGTACCAATTCTAAGACCAGAGACTGTTAAAAAATTTATTGAAAAAAGTATTAAGAACAAAGAATATGCTACAATTCTAACAGCAATTTACAATAATCCAACAGGATATGGAAGAGTTGTAAGAGATATTGGAGGAAATGTAAAAGCTATAGTAGAGGAAAAAGATGCAACAGAGGACGAAAGAAACATCCAAGAAATTAATGCTGGAATTTATTGTTTTGACATACAAGAATTATTAAAAGCATTAAAAGAATTAAAACCAAACAATGTTCAAAATGAATATTATATAACAGATATAATAAAAATTATGAATGATAAAGGTTTAAAAACAGGAGCGGTTATAGTAGAAGACAATACAGAAATATTGGGTGTAAATGATAAAATACAATTAGAATTATTAACAAAGGTATTAAAACTACGTATCAATCAGTATCATCTGAAAAATGGAGTAACTATAGAAGATATAGATAATACATATATATATGATGATGTAGAAATAGGTACAGATACAGTTATTCATCCAAATACTACTATTAAAAATGATGTTATCATTGGAAAAGATTGTGAAATAGGACCTAATAGCTATATAAGAGAAGGTTGCAGACTAGATGATAAAGTAAAAATTGGAAGTTTTGTGGAAATAAAAAAAGCTATTATAGGCAAAGGTACTAAAGTTCCTCATTTATCTTATATGGGAGATTGTGAAATTGGTGCAGGAACAAATATTGGTTGTGGTACAATAACATGTAATTATGATGGCTTTAAAAAGAGCAAAACAATAATAGGAGAAAATAGTTTTGTTGGTTCAAATGTTAATTTAATTGCTCCAGTCACATTAGGAAAAAATACATTTATTGCAGCTGGTTCAACAATTACAAATGATGTTCCAGATTATGCACTTTCTATAGCAAGGCAAAGACAGCTTAATAAAGAGGGTTGGAATAAGTAAAAAAATGGGAAAAAATAGAAGAAAAGTTTTATGCTTTTCTTCTATTTTTTTGTTCTATAAAATAATAAATTGAATATATATAAATATAGAAAGGACAAACATGTTAATTTTAAAATATATAATAATTATTTTAATTTTTTTTACTAGTGTTTCCATAGGGGACTTAGTTTCTAAAAAATATATTTTAAGGGTAAAGGAATTAAAGGAATTTAAGAATGCCTTTAATATTATAGAAACAAAAATTAAATTTACATATGAACCTCTTTCTAATATTTTTATAGAAACCTCCAAATTGCTTTCTAAAAATGTAGCAAAAATTTTTGAAAGTACAGTAATTTATATGAAACAACTAAATGCTGGAGAAGCATGGGACAAGAGTCTAGAAGAATCTGAAACAAACTTAAAGAAAGAAGATATTGAAAATATAAAGAATTTCGGAAAAATGCTTGGAACAGTAGATAAAGATGGACAAATATCAATGCTTGAGGTTACTAAAAATTTTATAGAAATGCAAATTGATAAGGCTAAAACTGAGGAAAATAAAAGTTCTAAATTATATAAAACCTTAGGTGTTATAGTAGGTTTGGCATTTATTGTTATACTTATTTAGTGGAGGATACATATTATATGAATATTGATTTATTATTTAAAATTGCAGCAATAGGAATCTTAGTTGCAGTTCTACATCAAGTTTTGGTACGTGCAGGCAGAGAAGATCAAGCTATGATGACAACTCTTGCTGGACTTGTAATTGTACTTACAATGGTAATAAAAGAAATAAGTGGATTATTTAATACTGTTAGAACATTGTTTAATTTATAAAGTGAGGACAGTTATGTATGGAAATTATAAAAATAATTGGAGTTGGCTTATGTGCATTAATAATAATAATAGTACTTAAACAATATAAACCTGAATTTGCAATTTATATATCAATTTTGGCAGGAGCAATAATTTTAGCCATGTCAGTTGCAAATATTTCAGGAGTGATTAATCTTATGAAAGATATTTCTAGTAAAGCTAATATAAATAGTCAGTTTTTAGGGATAATTTTAAAGATTACTGGAATTGCAATATTAACAGAATTTGCAATTAGTATATGTAAAGATTCAGGAGAAACAGCTATAGCAAATAAAATAGATATAGGTGGAAAAGCTATAATAATAACAATTTCTTTACCAATAATATATTCTTTATTAGAAACAATATTAAAAATCTTGCCATAAGGAGAAATACAAATGAAAAAAATACTAATGCTGTTTTTTATTTTCATAATAGTTATGATTCCAAATTGCAGGGCAGAAAGTACAGATATTTTACAGAGTCAGCAAGAGGCTTTAGGTATTTCAGAATTCTTAAGCAAGTCACAAAAGTACACAGACAATGTTTTTGACGATATAAATGTGAAAGATGTCTTTAAAGATGCAATTACAGGAAAAGTTGAAAACAACAAATTGTTTGGGAAGTTGTTAAACATACTAGGTAAAGAAACAAAAGAAGTAATTAGTAATATAGGAATAATACTAATAGTAATTGTAATACACAGTATATTAGCTACCATAAGTGACAATTTAGGAAATAAAGGAGTTGCTCAAGTTGCATATTTAGCAGAGCTTGCAATTATAATTACTTTAGTTCTAAAAAGTTTTGCGGGAATTATAAGCATGACAAAGGAATCAATAGATAACTTAGTAGGCTTTTCAAACAGTTTAATACCACTACTGATAACACTTATGCTAACAACTGGTTCATTTGTTTCAGCAGGAGTTGTAAAACCAATATTATTATTTTTAATTAATTTTATTGGAAATTTTATTATAGATTTTATATTTCCTTTAGTAATAATTGGGACAACTTTAAGCATAATTTCTAAAATATCAAGTAAAGTTAAAATAGACAAACTAGCTAAATTTTTAAAATCGGCAAGTGTTTGGATATTAGGAATTATTATGACATTATTTGTTACTGTACTCTCTTTAGAGGGAAGCATAACTGAAACTGTTGATGGTGTAACGGCAAAAACTGCTAAAGCTGCGGTATCCACAGTTATACCTGTAGTTGGCAAAATTTTAGGTGATGCAACAGATGCGGTTATTGGAAGTGCTGGAATATTAAAAAATGCAGTTGGAACTATAGGAATAATTGTAATAATGGGAATTTGTATTTTACCAATAATTAAACTTTCTTTATTAAGTTTTACTTATTATATAGCTGCATGTGTATGTGAACCAATTGGAGATGAAAAAGTAATTGCATTATTAGAATCTATATCTGATACTTTTAAAATACTGCTAGCTATTATCTTTTGTATAGCATTAATGCTAATAATTGGAATTACAATAGTTATAAAAGTATCTAATGGTACTTTGTTATATAGATGAAAGGAAAGTAATGATTAACTTTTTAAAACAATGGTCTAATCAAATTATAGTTGCTGTAATAGTATCAACAATAATAGAAATGATCTTACCTGAAGGAAACAATAAAAAATACATAAAAATGATAATTGGAATATATATATTGTTTACAATATTACATCCTGTAATTGGAAAGTTTACACAAAATAATAAACTAGAATTTGATTACAGTAAATATTTTCCAACAAGTGCAGAGATTACAACTTCTAGTAGTTTTGAAGATGAGAACTCAAAATTAATACAACAAACATATATTGACAGCATAAAAAAAGATATAAATACTAAAATTTTAGCTAAGGGATATAAAGTAATAAGCTGTAAGGTGGATATGTTGCAAAGTGGTGATGACTATGGAACGATAAATTCTTTAAGTTTAGAATTAACTAAAAAACAAGAGAAAGTTGAAAATAAAACTAATAATATTCAAATAAATCAGATACAAATAAATGAGAATAAAAGCTCAAATAAAGAAGATAGAAAAAAAGTAAATGAAAATGAAAAAAAAGAAATAATTGAATATTTATCAAATGAATATTCAATAAAAAAAGAAAAAATTTTTATTAACTAAAGAGGTGATAATATGCTAAAGGAAAAGCTTAACAAGGTATTTAAGGAGGAGGGGGACAACAAGAAAAAAATTGAAAATTTAGGATTTTTTCTAATTTTATTAATAGTAACGGTAGTAATAATAAATGTAATTTGGAAAGATGATAGCAAAAAAGAAAACAATAATAGTTCAACAAAGAAATTAGTGAATATTGAAAACACTGAAGGCAAAGAAGAGAGCCTTGAGGAAAAGCTCGAAAACATTTTATCTAATATTAATGGAGTTGGAAATGTTAAAGTGCTTATTACATATAATGAAACAGAAGAATTAGTACCTATCTATAACAAAAAAGATAAAAAGACAACTACTAACGAGAACGACTCCTCTGGGGGAACACGAGTAGTAGAGGAAACAGATTCTTCAGAAGAGGTGGTTTATCAGGATGATAAAATAATAACTAGAAAGCTGGTAAGCCCAAAAATAGAAGGAGCAATTATTACAGCAAGTGGAGCAGGCAATTCTGCAATAAAAACTAACATAATTCAAGCAGTTGAAGCAGCTACACGGGTTAGCAACACATAAAATTCAAGTATTTGAAAAAGAAAAGTAAAAGCTATATAAGCTTAATTTATGGAGGTAAGTATGAAATTAATTAAAAAAAATCAGTTAACTATATTAGTGCTGGCTTTAATGCTAGTAACTGCTGGATATTTAAATTATAATAGTAGTGTTAAGGAGACTTCTACACAAATTGCAAGTATTGGAGATGCAACCTTGGTAAGTAGCAATATTTCTAACAGTATTTCAAACCAAGTAAAAGATGAAAATCAAAATGTTAACGTTTCTGCTGAAAATAAAAGTGAAACTGCTCAAAGTGCTGTATCAACAACTGAGGCAAATGTTGTAGAAACTAACGCTACTATTAACAAAGATGATGAGAATGAATATTTTTCTGCTTCAAAGCTTGAAAGAGATACAATGTATTCACAAATGTTAGATTCATATCAGAAAATTTTTAATAATAGTAATGCATCAGAAAAACAAAAAGAAGCGGCACAAGAGGAAATAGAAAAAATTAATAAGATAAAGAATTCTATTATGATTTCGGAAAATTTAATTAAAACTAAAGGCTTTGATAGTGTTGTTATATTTGTAAATGATGACAGCATAAGTGTTGTGGTAAAAAAAGAAGAACTAAAAAAAGAAGATATTGCTCAAATTCAAAGTATAATAGCACGAGAAATGAATGCTAAAATAGATGACATACATATAAGCAACAAATGAGATGCCTGAAATATAATTCTACAATGAAAATAAATTTAAAAATGTAGGGACAAAAAGGGTAGGCACAAGACCTACCTCTACACTGCTTGCCCCAAATATAATTTTACAATGAATATAAATTTTAAAAATGTATAATCTGGTCTTACACCTAATATATAATTAGATTATGTGTATAATCTAAATTTGCCCAAGAATCTTTTTCGTAGCCTAAAGTATACACATTTGTAGCATTAATATCTGTGTTTAACATACTTAACAAGTTCTTATTTGGGTTAGAATCTATATATTTTTTTACAGAAGTTATAATATTTAAATTTGGGTTTGAATGAGAAAGAACAGATATTAAATCTTTTCCTTTATTATTAAAACCTAAAACTCTAATGTATGGAGGAGTCTTAAAAGAATCTTTCATATCAGATTTTGTTATACCAAGAAGTGCATATACTAATATTCTTTGAATACGCGTAGCGGTATAACGTTTTGTCTTTATAATATTCATAAATTCGTCTAAAGTATTACATGAATTTGCAGCATTCTTAATGCTATTTTCTAAACCTTCAGAGACATCTGGAAGATTTGCAATTTCTTTTATACTCATTTTTCTTAAAGTATATAAAATTTCTTTTTCAAAATTTGATAAATCTTTTACGTAGTGACCTTTCAAAATACTATTATATAGTATTCGATATGAATTTGCAGGCATTAACTTGCTCATACCTGCTGGTTTATTTGATTTAATCATTTCCCTTATTGCAGTAGCACTTGCAAAATTGTTATTTACTCCTAAATCATTATATCCAACATTAATTCTTTTTATTGCAATTGGCTTTATAGGACTTTTTAGTTTTTTCAATGCCTTAAGATATTCAATAGCTAATATATTATTTGGATTTGACAAGACATTTGCGTACTTTCTTATGTTATTTAAATACATAAGTAGAGCATTTTCACGTGCTTTAGGGTAGGCCAATCCCATAGATAACTCATGTTTTAGTAAAGAAACATATTCTGTTGGCTCTTTATATAAAATATCTGCAAATTTTTCTAAAACCTCTAAATCACATGATTCAGCTCCAAAAGAAATATAATCAACAACATTTAAAGAGTTTAGGATTTTTACAGCGCCATAAGCAAAATTTTCTGCGCTTGAAATACTATAAATTGTTGGTAATTCAATAACTAAATCAATACCATTTGCCAAGGCCATACTAGCTTTGTCCCACTTATTTATGAGAGAAACATTCCCACGTTGAACAAAATTGCCAGAAATAACAGCAATTGAGTAATCAGCTTTTGCTTCTTGTTTTGACTTTTCTAAATGATATTTATGCCCATTATGAAATGGATTATATTCTCCAATAATACCAACAACGTTTGTCACCTAAAAAAACTCCTTATTGTAATTTAAATTATTTATTGATATAATATCATAAATTGTTAAAATATACAATCATTTTAAAAGAAAGAGGAAACTAAATGGAAGAAGTAATTATATATACAGACGGTGCATGTTCAGGAAATCCTGGTGCAGGAGGTTGGGGAAGCATATTAATGTATAAAGATACAAAAAAAGAAATATCTGGGGGAAAAGAAAATACAACTAATAATGTAATGGAACTAACAGCTGTAATTGAAGGAATTAAACTTTTAAAATTTCCGTGTAAAGTTAAATTATATAGCGATAGTGCATATGTTGTAAATGCATTTAATCAGAAATGGATTTATGGGTGGTTGAAAAATGGATGGAAAAATGCAAGCAAGGAACCGGTAAAAAATAAAGAATTATGGCAGGAACTATATAATTTGACTAAAATTCATGATGTGGAATTTATAAAAGTAAAAGGACATGCAGACAACGAATTTAACAATAGATGTGATGAACTTGCAAGAAATGCAATAAAAAAGTAAACTTCGTTATACTTTTTGCGGGCAGGCACAAGACCTGCCCTTACATTTTGAATTTATATTTAATGCTAAATTATTCTATTTAAATTTCCATTTGTATAATTTGGTCCTTCAAGTTTGTTTTTACATTTTATAGTTTCAATAATTTTATTAATTTCTTCTATATTTTCATCTAATATATCTATTCTATAATTAGAAATACTACTAATATCAGCTACATTAATAAAATTTGTTTTGCTATTATATATTCTGGTAATTGTCTGAGTATTATCTATAATAATCCTAAATAAGAAATTCATTCTATCTTTTAAATAGTATAAATTACTTTTCTTACATAATTGAGTACAATTTGGATAGCACTTATTAGCCTTTCCAAGTAGACAGTAACTTAACGTCATTAATGGTATGTTTCCATATACTATAAATTCTGTTGGAATTGCACTATTTTTACTAATTGATTCGACTTGCTCTTTATCAAGTTCTGGAGAAAGCGTAACTGTATCAACATTTAAAAAATTTGCTGAAATACTATTAAAAACATTTAAAGTATAGTTTCCTATAAATTCGTAATCCTTTTTATATTTATGTAAAAGTTCAAAATCACCAATATTAGATATAACAAATCCTTTTATATTAAATTTTTGTGTTGCAATTTTAATTGTGTTTAAAATTACATTACTAAAGTTTGGCTTTATAATATTAGGAATATAGATGTATAAGTTAAAATTTGTTGACAGTTTTTCTATTATTGGAAAATACTCTTTTAAACTAAAATATTTCAAAGGAATATATATTTTATCAACATTTTTTAAACTTTCATAATTATAATTTAAGTTTAAAGAGTTAAGTAATAAACAAATTTTGTTGTTTAGACTTAATGATAAGTTAGCATATTTATTTAATTGAAGAGTGTTTTTTAAGTTCTTTTTATACGTGTTTATAATCATATTAGATAAATCATTTATGCAATTTCTCCTTAATTCATTTATTGAACTAATATGTGGGATAAATATATTATTATCTATATTGATTTCTAAAGTTTCTATTTTAAATGGAGTGTCATTTAATTTATTTAGTTGTATTTTAAGTTTTTCTGCAGTTGTAGGTGCATTTATTGCTACTTCTGGAAATTGATTTATTTCTTTTTTTGTTGTTAATCCAGATAAGGTATCTTTTATAATTAATTTTATTGGCTTGTTAATATGAACATCTAATTGAGCTTCTATTGGTCTTTTTATGTTTTCAGATGAAGATATTTTTTGAGACAAGTTAGTTAAATTCTTACTTGCTATTTTATATATTTTGTCTCCAACTTTTATATTACCTTTCATTCTGCCAACTGTTATTTTTTGATTTGGAAGAGCAGTTTTAATATTTTTATTAGATATCATAAGTTCAGAAATTGTATATTTTGAATGCTCTTTTTCAAAACAAATGGTATCTCCTAAGTCAAGTTCTGTATTTAAAACAAAACTTATATGGCCTTTATTATTGTTATAATTTGAAACAGTTCCAATATAAATGCCTAAATTGCTAGGAGTTTCTTTATATATTAAATTTTTATTTGAAGAATTTGATAAATGCCCAGTTGAGAACCCGCCACGGTTAAACACTTGAAGTAAAGCATTTTTATCTTCATCTTCAATAATATAGTCTTCATTATTATAAATTTTATCAAGGTATTTTTTATAAATTCTAGTTACAGTTCCAACATATTCAGGTGTTTTTAGACGTCCTTCAATTTTTAATGAGTCAACATTTGCTTTTACAAGTTCAGGTAATAATTCTAATGAACATAGGTCTCTTGTACTTAACAGGTAACCTTTATCTATATTTTTATTATTTTCAATAAGGGTATATGGTAATCTGCATCCTTGAGCACATTTACCTCTGTTGCCAGATCGCCCACCAATTAAACTTGAGTACAAGCATTGACCAGAATAAGATATACAAAGAGCCCCATGCCCAAATACTTCAACTTCACAAGATATATTAGATTTTATATGTGCTATTTCACTCAAAGAAAGTTCTCTTGCAAGTACTATTCTTTTAAAACCAAGTTTTTCCAAATATTTTGCACCATTTAAATTATTACAAGTCATTTGAGTACTTGCATGGATAGGTAGTTCCGGAATATTTTTTAATAAAAAGCTTGCTAATCCTATATCTTGGACTATAATTCCATCAATTCCATACTCATAAGATGTACTAGCTAAGTTTAAAGCGTCATTAAATTCAGTATCTTTTATTAGAGTATTTAAAGTTAAAAATACTTTAACATTTCTTAAATGTGCATAATCTATAGCTTTATTTAAATCTTCTAAATTAAAATTATTTGCACTGCTTCTTGCATTGAAATCCATTGCACCTAGATATACAGCGTTTGCTCCATTTTGTACAGCAGCTTTTAAACAATCAAAATCTCCAACAGGAGAAAGTAACTCCATTTTTTTCATTTTTTTACCTCATTACAAATTATATTGTAACACAAATAAAGTAAAAAGCATAGTATAAATTGAAACAATAGTAGAGAAAGGATGTAATGTATATGCAAGAAGAAATACGTAATAATACTTATTCTGGTGGACCATTGAGTGGACTTTTCAGAAGCTGTGGTTGCAACAATGGATGTGGAGGAGATAGTACAATATTGTTTTTCTTAATAGTATTCTTACTATTATTTACAAATTGTGGATGTTGCAATAATTAACATATATGCATAGGCATAAAAAACAAGGTAGCAAATACTATCTTGTTTTTTTATATAGTAGGAAATTTCTCCGAAATTCCTACTATATAAAATGCTATAATCGCTATTGCCTTTGAGATTTGCTCATTTCATTCGCAAACTCAAATCGGCGAAAACAAAGGGCGACTAAAGTCGCTTTGCTATATAATAGGAAAGCAATATTATTGTCGATTTATAGCGAAAAGTTTTTATTGCAAATAGTATTAGAGTGTAGTATTATAAATATATATTTATTTTCTAATAGGCAACTTTGGCTTAGACATAAAAATAATTTTATTCTTTTTTATTTCCAAATAAAAGAACTAAAAAACTAAATGAAGGGAGGTTGTATGAATAAAATATTTAAAGGATTTTTTTGTGTTGCAATTATTGTAATACTTTTATTAAGTTTCCTTTATATAAATGCTGAACATAGATATGATTTAACTAAAATAGAAGATGTAAAAACAGATGAAAATTATATACAAGTATCTTACAATACTGAAGAAAAAATTGAAGATAAAAGCGTATTGGGAATACTAGCAATAGAAAAAATCAATTTGAAAGCAACTGTAAAAGAAGGAAGCACGCAAAAGATTTTACAAAATTATGTAGGACATATAATAGAAACTGCAAAATTTGATGGAAATATTGGACTTGCAGCACATAATAGACTAAATAGATATTCGTATTTTGCAAGGATTAATGAATTAGAAAAAGGCGACGAGATAATATATAAAACAAAGTTTTATACAAGAAAATATAAAGTTACTAAAAAAGTTGTAATATACGATACAGATTGGAGTTATTTAGAAAAAACAAAAGATAATAGAATAACAATGATAACTTGCATACAGGATAAACCAAATCAAAGGTTATGTGTACAAGCGGTAGAATATAAGGAGGATAAATGAAAAATAAAATATCAATAATTTTTTTAATTATAATTATTTTTACAAATGCATTAACACCTGTTTTAAATGCGGTAGAAATAAATAAAGCAGATTTAACTTATGATCATGCAATAGATACTCATATAAAATTTTATAATGGAGGAGCTTGGCATACTATAAAATGTGGATACATAAGTTATAAAATAAATGGTGAAAAGTATCCAGCATATTGCATAAAACACGGAGTTCATGGAGTAGATGAAGAAGGAGACTATACAGTAACAATAAATGATTTGTTAAAAGATAAGTTAATTTACAATACTATACTAAATGGTTATCCTTATAAAACACCAATGCAGTTAGGTGTTGAAACAATAGATGATGCATATGTTGCAACAAAACAAGCAATTAATACAGTTTTATTAGAAAGAAATGTATATGAATTTTATAAAGCGACTGATGAAAAGGGAGAAAAAATAATTAATGCTATATATAACATATCTGAAAATGGTAAAAAAGGTAATGAAGTTAATAAAGATGCCCAAGTTAATGTGCAAAAAGTTGGAAAACTGATCCAAGAAGAAAATTTTTATTATCAAGAATATAAAGTAACATCTGACAGAAATATATCTGAATATGAAATAGAGAATATAACAGGTTTTCCATCTGGAAGTATTTTAACAGATGTTAATGGAAAAGAAACAAGAAAGTTTAATAATGGAGAAAATTTTAAAGTTAAAATACCTAAAACACAAATGAACAAAAATATTAACGGAACCATTTGTGTATCTGCAAACTGCAAAACTAATCCAGTTTTTTTCGGAGAAGCTCCAAGAAATAATATACAAAATTATGCTGTAACATATAAACCATATGCTAATTATAAAACTAGTACAGTATTAAATGAAAATACTAATATATCTAGCATAAAAATTATAAAAAAAGATGAAGAGAATAAAACTCCAATAAAAAATGTTGTATTTGGACTATATAAAGATAATAAACTAATTACAACTGCAACTACAAATGAAGACGGAATTGCATTATTTGAAAATTTATACCAAGGTGAATATAAAATAAAAGAAGAAGTTGCAAACGATAATTATGAAATTAATACAGAATTTATAAACATAAATTTAAAATACAATGAACAAATTGTTAAAGAAATCACCAATAAACACAAAAAAGGAAGTCTCAAAATTACAAAAATAGATAAAGACGATAAAACTTTAACTTTAGGTGGAATAGAATTTGAACTTTATGATTCAAACAACAAATTAATAAAAACTGTTATTACAGATGCAAATGGTGAAGCACTTATTAAAAATATTAATATTGGAGAATATGTTTTAAAAGAAACCAAAACCAAGAGAGAATATAATTTATGTATAGACAAAAATATAGTAGTCGAATGGAACAAGCTTACTGATTTAAAAATTGAAAATGAAAAGAAAAAAGGAAGAATAAAAATAATTAAAGAAGATAAGGAAGAAAGTGAAATAAAACTTGAAGGAGTAGAGTTCCAAATTATAGATGTAAACGGCAAAGTCGTTGAAACACTTTTTACAGATAAAAATGGTGAAGCTATTAGTTCAAAACTACTAATAGGAAATTACAAAGTAAAAGAAGTAGGACTTGGAAAAAATTTAAATTATATTATTAATTCACATGAATACGATATATTAGTAAAAAATAATGAAACAATTCAAATAAAAATTCAAAACGAACATAAAAAAGGAAATTTGAAAATAATAAAAGTAGATAAGGACGATAATTCTTTGACATTAGGTGGAATAGAGTTTGAACTTATAGATGAAAAAGGCAAGGTAATTGATAGCTTAATTACAGATGCAAATGGAGAGGCAAAAATTGATAACATAAATGTTGGAAAATATACATTAAAAGAAACAGAAACTAAAAAAGAATATAACCTATGTTTAGATAAAGAACTTACTGTTGAATGGAATAAAACATCTATTATAAAAATTGAAAATGAAAAGAAGAAAGGAAAAATTGAAATATACAAAAAGGATAAAGACAATCAAGAAATTAAAATTGATAATGTAGAATTTAATATCTTAAATGGAGAAAATAAAATAGTAGAAAATCTTAAAACAAATGAGAATGGTTATGCTGTAAGCTCTTTGCTACCAATAGGAGAGTATTATTTACAAGAAATAAAAACAGATAGTAAGTACATATTAGATAATAGTAAAATTAAAATAAAAGTAAAAGATAATGAAACAGAAAAGTTAGAAGTACTTAATGAAAAGAAAAAAGGAATAATTAAAATAATAAAAATTAGTGGAGAGGATAGCGTATTCTTAAATAAATATAAAGGAGACAAATTATCTGGAGTAGTATTTGAAATATATAACAAAAATAATGAACTTATTGAACAGGTTTGTACGGACGAAAATGGAGAAGCGGTAAGTAAAAAATTAGAAGTTGGCTTATATAGAATAAAGGAAAAAAGCACAATTAATGGTTATATTTTAAATAAAAAAGATTTCTTTGTTAATATAACTCAAAACGAGCAAATAGAAGAGATAGTAATAAAAAATAGTCCGATTATTCCAAAAGTAAAAATTGAAAAAAAGCGGACAAGAGTATGCAGAAAAAAATGAGGAAATAAAGTACGAATTTAATATTAAAAATTTAAGCAATACAAACTTGGAAAAATTAATCTGGAAAGAATATATTCCATACAAACAATCAAAAATTACTCAAATAATAACAGGAACTTATAATGAAGAGTTAAATTATAATATTTATTATAAAATTAATAATGGAGAATATAAACTTTTAAAAGAATGTAATTCTAAGGTGAGTGAATACATTAATTTACAAAGTATTGAACTACAAGCTAACGAAGATATTACAGAAATAATGGTTGAGTACAACAATGTGTCGAATAATTTTGAAAATGTAATTAAACCAGTAGTATATATAAAAGTAAATGATAAAGTAAAAAACAATGAAAAAATAATAAATAATACAGAATTAATAGGACAAGTTGATGGATTTGAAGTAATAGACAAAAGCAAATATGAGACCTTAGTAAAAAAAAAGACAATTTCAAAAAAGCTTCCAAAGACAGGTGGCTAATAGAATTGAAAGAGGAGAAAAAAGTAATATGAAAGAAGAAAACAGTATTAATATATTAGAATTATTAAAAGTAATTAGCGAAGAAATAAAAGAAACAAGAAAAAACAGTAGTGAACATATACAAGGATTAGAACAAATAAATAAATCAATTATTAAAATATCGGATATATGTAAGAGTTTTCAAGTAAATGATAACATGTATAAAAACAATGAATTTAATGAGTATGAGAGAATAATCTTGAAAAACCTAGAAAGTAGAATTTCTATACTTGAAGAAAACAAAGAAACATATAAATTAAACTAATAAAATATTTTTAAAGAGAATTAATACTTTTAATTAATTTCATAATTGAGTAGGCACAAAACTTGCTCCTATAAAAAAATTAATAGAGCACGTTATGGCAGGTTTTGTACTTACTCGAAAACTTAGTATTATTTCAATTCATTAACTAGTAATATATTTTCTGAAATTTATGTTAAAAATATTTGACATTTTAATTTTTTTAATAGATAATAAATATAATTATTACAAATGAAATTGTGAAATGTACAAGGGAGGAAATTATATAATGTATATTTTTAATAGAATAACTGTTAATCCACAGTTACCTAGTAGAATTAATAAACTTTCAGAAATTTCAAATAATCTTTGGTGGTCTTGGAATACAGACTTTTTAAAAATATTTAAAGAAATTGATATTGATTTATGGGAGAAAGTTGAAAAAAATCCTGTTAAATTCTTAAAATTAGTATCTCAAGAAAAACTTGAGCAAGCTGTTTTAAATCCATCAATTTTAAAGCAATATGATAAAATTGTTGATGATTTTGAAGGATACATAAATAGCAAAAATACTTGGTTTTCTAAAAAATACCCAAATAATAAAAATGATTTAATAGCATATTTTTCTGCAGAATATGGTCTAGATGAAACTGTACCAATTTATTCTGGGGGATTAGGAATATTATCTGGAGATCACCTAAAATCTGCCAGTGATTTAGGGATACCTTTAGTTGCAGTTGGACTTTTATATAAAAATGGATATTTTCATCAAAAAATTGATGCATATGGAAATCAAAAAAGCATATACAAAGATATAGATTTAATGAATATGCCTATAAATCCAGTTAAGGATGATAAGGGCAATGATTTAAAAATATTATTAAAATTACCAGGAAAAAATTTATATTTAAAAGTATGGAACATAAAAGTTGGAAGAGTAACATTGTATTTACTTGACTCCGATATAGCAGAGAATACAGATGAAGATTATAGAAATATAACATTAAGACTATATGGTGGAGACCAAGAAATGAGAATAGAACAAGAGATTGTTCTTGGCATAGGTGGTGTAAACTTATTAAAAACATTAGGATTAAATCCATCAGTTTATCATATGAATGAAGGCCACTCATCTTTCTTATTGTTAGAAGTTATGAAAAATATTGTAAAAGAAAAGAAAGTTTCATTTAATATAGCACGAGATATTACTTCTTCTCAAACAGTATTTACAACGCATACTCCTGTTCCAGCTGGAAATGATATATTCCCAGTTGAACTAGTGGAAAAACACCTTAAAGGCTATTGGACAAAACTTGGAATAGATAAAGAAACATTTTTAAGATTAGGAATGAAACCAAATGATAGCCTAGATAATGGATTTAACATGGGAATTCTCGCATTAAAAATTGCAGGAAAGAAAAACGGCGTAAGTAAGTTACATGGAGCAGTATCTAGAGAATTATTTGGAGATGTATGGCCTAATATTGCAGCAAATGAATCACCAATAACTCATGTTACAAATGGTATTCATACATGTTCATGGCTTGCACCAAACTTAAAGAAAATATATAATAAATATTTAACACCATACTGGCAAGATAGTATACAAATTGATGATACTTGGAAGAAAATTGAAAATATTCCTAATTCAGAATTATGGGGAGAACATATTGCCAGAAAAGAAAAACTATTTGAGCTTGTAAAACAAAATATGACATCTTATATGAGAAGCAATGGAAAAAGCTATGAAGAAATAAATGATATTGTTTCAAAATTAAATCCAAATGCATTAACAATTGGATTTGCTAGAAGATTTGCAACCTACAAAAGAGCAACCTTGATATTTAGAGACTTGGAAAGAATAACTCAAATATTAAATAATTCAGATAAGCCAGTACAAATTATTTTCGCAGGAAAAGCTCATCCTGCAGATAAAGAAGGGCAAGATTTATTAAGATATATATATGAAATATCTATGAAGCCACAATTTAAAGGAAAAGTTTTTGTGCTAGAAAATTACAATATAGGAATAGCAAGATACTTGGTAAGTGGCGTTGATGTATGGCTTAACAATCCAAGAAGACCAATGGAAGCATCTGGAACAAGTGGACAAAAAGCTTCTGTAAATGGCGTTATTAACTTTAGTGTTTTAGATGGTTGGTGGGCAGAAGGATATAATTCAAAAAATGGTTGGACTATTGGAACAAATGATGAATATGATTCATATGAAATACAAGACAATGCAGACTCATCAAGTATGTATAATACTTTAGAAAATAAAATAATACCAATATATTATGACAAAGACAAGAATGGTATTTCTGAAAAGTGGATGCAAATAATGAAAAATTCTATAATATCTACGGGTGGAAGATATAGCACATCTAGAATGCTTTGCGATTATACAAATAATCTATATATGCCTCTAGTAGAATTAAACAAAAAATATTATACAGATTTGTCAAATGTTGCGGCTTATAATGAGTGGAAAGACAAAATGTATATTAATTGGGATAAAATTAAAATTGAACAATATAACAATCTAGATAACATATCAATTGACGCAGGAAACAAAATAGAAGTGAATTGCAAAGTTACACTTCCAGATATATCAGTAGAAAATATTAATGTAGAGGTGTATGCTGGAAGAATTACAGATAATGGAACAATAGAAAATATAGTCATAATGCCTATGGAGCTAGTAGACGAAAATGATGAAAACAGAGAATACATGTTCAAAGCAAAATTAGAGCTAACAACAGGTGGAAATTATGGTTATACATTCAGAGTTATGCCAAAACATGAAATGTTATTAGATGCAGAAAACTTAGACTTAATAAAATGGATAACACAATAAAATATATAAAAGCTAATTTGATTAATATTAATTGAATTAGCTATTTTTATTGAATAGGAAAAATAGCTAAACGCATGCCTTTTGAGATTTTCTAATTATATAGGCAAAACTGGTAGGCACAAGACATACTCCGACACATTAATTATTTTTTGTATGGAAGCAGGTTTTGTGTCTGTCCAGAGTATTGAAATTAATTAATTTTTTCTAAAACATTATCTAGTAACGGAAACTAAAAAAAATTTCAAATAAAACTTGTTTTTTTTATTATTGTAGTGTATGATAATATAGTATAATTATTGAAAAAGGAATATTTTAGAGGAGAAAAAATTATGAAAAAAGTTATAGCAATATTTTTTATAGTAATTTGCTTATTTTCTATATATACAGCTTACGCAAGTAATCAACAAGTAATAAATAAGCAGACTCAAAGCCAACTAGTAGAAATTAAAGATAAAGAACTAAAGGAAATTAAAGATTACAATAATAAATATGGAACAGAAAGCTTTGGAATGACCGCATATGTATTAGATAAAGTTAGAATATATAGTATTCCATTTTGCTTTGTTGGAGTTGCAATTGCTGCAATTTATCAATATGTTTTAGGTGTTAGAAAAATAGATGTAAGAGATAGAGGACTTCAACTAATGATAGGCATAATAACCGTATTTGTAATATGTCAAGTATTACCATTAATATTTGCCATAGTAGTAACATGGAGGGGATAACAAATGAAAGTACTGTTTGCTGTTAATGAAGATGATATATCAACACAAGTAGTAAAAAAATATCAAAAAGAATATAAAGAAATAATTTCATATAAAAATATGTATTATTTTAATGCAATAATTAAAGAATTGCAAAGAGATAAATCTTACGATAGAATTGTTATTAGCGAGGATCTCGAACCATTTGCTAATAATAATTATGATGCTATTGATAAATTTTTATTTGAAAAATTAGATAATATCAGTGACGAAGCGACAGGACTAACTGGGGAAGATATTCCAATAATATTAATTACAAAAGAAAGAAGAGAAAAATCTGACCCGATACTTGTAAAATTATTTGGAATTGGAATATATAATGCTTTATTAGGTGCGGATAGGACAATTGATAATATATGTAAATTAATAAATAAACCACGTGGAAAGAAAGAAGCTAAAACATATTATAAAATCGAATCAGATGAAGTAAATTACAAAAGTGAAAGTGAAGACAATGTTAGTGAAACAGAAATAAAAAACATATTAAATCATTATAAGAGATTAGGAAAAGATGAAGATAAATATATAGAAAGTTTTAATAACATAGCTGCTCAGTATAATGATGCACAGCTAAGAATAATAACAAAATTTTTACCGCTAAATGTTAAAGCTGTTTTGGAAGAAAGATGCGAAAAATACCAGTCTGTTATGACTTTTGGAGATGCAAGTTCAACAATTAACTCACTTAAAAAACAAAAAGAAGATAATGGATTAAAAATTGGATTTTTAAAGAACTCTTCAGCAAAACCAACAAAACCAGTAATAGTGCCAACAGCTGTCAAAAAAGTTGCAACAAAGAAAATTGAGATAAAACCTGTGCAACAACCTAAGATAATTGAAGATGAAGTTAAAGATGAAATCGAACCAATAGAAACTATTCAAGAACCATTACAATACAACGAGAAATCTGGATTAAATTCACAAGAAAGTGAAGTAAAAAGGGGTAGAGGTAGACCTAAAAAAGTAGTAGATGTATCAGAACAAATAAAAGAAGATGCACCAAAGAGGGGTAGAGGTAGACCTAAAAAGGTTACAATTAGTGATGAACAGACAAATCCAGTATTACCAGGTTTTGATTCTGACTCTAAAAATATAGAAAAAGAAATTGATTCAATATTACCTGGCTTTGATGATGTAAATGATACATCAAGTGCTATATTACCTGGATTTGAAGAAGAAAAAGAAGAAAAAGCAAGTGCTATATTACCAGGTTTTGACAATTATGAAGAAGAATCAACAACCTTACCAGGCTTTGATGAAATAGAAAATCAAAATTCAGATACATTACCAGGTGTTGAAAATACTGAAACAACAGATTTTGATACTTTGCCAGGATTTGATAGTCCAAACAGAAGTATAAACGATAATAATATTAATAATAGTTTAACAAATAACTATAATAAAACAACTCATAATACAAATACTAATGTGGCAGGTTTATTATTAAAAGATAAAAAAGTTGTTAGCTTTGTTGGTACTACTAAAAATGGAACTTCATTTTTAGTAAATAACTTAGCTAAATGTTTATCATCAATGGGAATAAAAACAGCAATACTTGATTTAACGACTAATAGAAACTCATACTATATATATACTAATAATGATGAAAGATTAAGAAATATAGCATATGACTCAATAAAAAAATTAAAACAAGGAATTAATAATGGAATTGAAGTAGATAAATATTTAGATGTTTACACTGCTTTACCAGGAGATAATGTAACATTAGATGATGAAAGTACTATAATTTCTACATTACTTCAAAAATATTCAGTAGTGTTAATGGATTGCGACTTTAGCACAAGAGCAGAATATTTTGAAATAGCTCAAGAAATATATATAGTTCAAACCTTAGATATTCTTACTATTCAACCTATGACAGCATTTTTAAGGGATTTAAAAGCCAAAGACATATTAAAACCAGAAAAGGTTAGAGTAGTAATTAATAAAGAATTAAAAGTTAGAGGCTTAACAGAAAGAGCTATAATTGGCGGATTAGCTTTTTATAATGATCCTGCAATGGCATTTATGACAGAATTATTTAATAAAGATACTGTTAAATATTGTACAATACCATTTGAAGAAGAAATTTATTCAAAATATTTAGAAGGAATAGTTGATTGTAAGGTCAATATAAGTGGATATTCAAAAAACTTTAATATGAAATTAAAAGAACTTGCCAATATGGTATATCCTTTATATGAAAATAAATATAAACCAATGGATAACTATTCTTCAAATAACAAATTTTCTGCAAGCATGAATAACACTTTGGAACAAATGAAAAATAAATATTAATAAAATATGTAAAAATAAGAAACAAGAGGTGAGATGTTTTAATGTTAGCAATGGTTATTATACTTGTAGTAACAATAATAGGATTACTAGTATATAATTTAAATATTAATAAAAAATTACAGGAACTAAATAATGTAAACCAAAAAGTAACTAGTTTAAATGTACTGCAAGAGTTTATGAATACAATTGGAGAAGAAGAAACAGTTGACAACAAAATAAAAAAGATAAACAACATTTTAATTGAAAAATATGAAATAAAGTATTCAACAATAGTTGTTTTTGATGGAGCAGAATATGTAATAAAAGCAACAAATGTAAACGAGAAACATTGGGACACATTAAGAAATCTTCAAAATGAAGAAATTTTTAAAGATAGTATATCAACAGCTATGCCTAAATCTATTACTGTAGATAATGAACGAGAAACATTACCATATCAAAAATTGGAGTTTGGAAGAGCTAAGGCAGCTATATTTTTTCCATTATATATAGATAATATATATATTGGATATTGGATATTAGAAAGTGGCACACCACATGCATTTGATAAACTAGACACAACAATACTTGAAGTGGTAAAGGATAATATATTAGCTGTTTTAAAATCTGTTTCTTATCAATCTGTTATTGAAAACTTAAAAAGAAAAGATTTATATTCAAATTTAAATAATGCTGAATTTTTATATGGAGAAGGTAAAAAAATAATCGATAGATACCCAATATCAAGTGTAGGAATGTTTACAATAACGAATTTACCACAGATTAATGATTCAGTTGGAAGAAACACAGGAAATAGAGCAGTTACAGAAGTTAGTCAATATATTCAAAATAGTATTTCAAATGAATATTTCTTTGTAAGATATATGGGACCTAAATTTTTATTAGTATTTTGCGGTGTAGAAACAGAAAGTGTTTCAGATTTTGTTCAAGAACTTAAAAATAATGTTGAAAGTATAAAAATTGAGGTAGATGAAAAAGATAAGAAAAATACTAAAAAAGAATATGTTAATGTAAAATTGAATTTTGTTATAACTACATACTATAAAGGAACAGCTTTGGAAAAACTAAACCAAAAACTTGAAGAGTATTTAAATAATGCGGATTCTAGTGAAAGTGCTATTAATTTTATATAATATATAAGGAGGTTTTGATATGGATTTTGACAAAACAATGAACTTTTCAGTAGAAAGGGATAAAAATATAAAGACAAGAGAAGTTTTAAAACAAGTGTATAGTGCATTACAAAAAAAAGGATACAATCCAATTAATCAGATTGTTGGATATATTTTATCTGGAGACCCAACTTATATAACTAGTTATAATGATGCAAGAAATTTAATAAGACAATTAGATAGAGATGAATTATTAGAAAAATTAGTTAGAAATTATATAGGATTAGATGAATAAAATGAAAAAATTAGGGATTGACTATGGAGATAGTAGAGTAGGAATTGCAATAACAGATGCTCTTGGTATAACAGCACAGGGAATGGAAACAATACATCATAATGGAAATGATAAAGTTGTTTTAAAAAGACTTGAGGAGATAATAAATGAAAATGAAGTTGACACTTTAGTTGTTGGAATGCCATATAATTTGAAAGGCGAAGTAGCTCAAAGAGCAGAAACTACTGAAAAATTTATTCAAAAACTGAAATGCAAGTTTAATAAAGTTAAAATTGAAGTAATTGATGAAAGACTCACAACTGTTGCTGCACATAAAACGATGAATTTTCTTAATATAAATCCTAAAAAGAAAAGAAATTTGGTAGATACCATTTCAGCAGTATATATTTTGGAAATGTATATTAATAAGAAAAAATAATTATGTTATTAATGTTGTAGAAATACAATATAATTTATATAGGTAAAAATTGAAAGGAGAAAATTAAAATGAGCGAAGATACAAATAATAACGAGGAATTAGATAATATCATTGTACTTAATGATGAGGAAGGAAATGAAACAGAATTCGAATTCTTAGATTTAATAGAATATGAAGGAGACGAATATGTAGTTTTATTACCAGTTGAAGATGCAGATGATGCTGATGAAGTTGTAATATTAAAAGTAGAAGATACAGAATCAGAAGACGAAGAATCTTATGTAAGTGTTGATGATGATGATGTATTAAACAAAGTATTTGAAATATTCAAAGAAAAATTCAAAGATGATTTTAATTTTGTTGATTAATTTAAATCAAAATAGTTGTAAAAATATAGATAAACTGATATACTTTAATATATCAGTTTATTTTGTTATTGAATAGGAAAAATCAAAGATTTTTCTATTCGACAAAAAATGCTATAATCGCTAATGCCTTTGAGATTTCCTCATTTCATTTGGAAACTCAAATCGGCGAGAAGAAAAGTGTGGCAAAGCCACTTTTCTTGCAATGGCAAAAAGGGTAGGCACAAGATCTACCCACTACATAAAAGTAATTAATGTAACGTGTAGGGGGCAGATTTTATGCCTTCCCAAAAGAAAAATTGGAAATTTTTCTTATTTGTTTTTGAAAAGGAGTTGAAAAATATGGAAGAAGATAATAAAGAGCTTGTAAAAGAAGCAGTTTCTGAAAAAGAAACAGGAATAAAAATAGCTGATGATGTTATTGCTATTATTGCTGGAAAAGCTGCATCTGAAATTGAAGGCGTGTATTCAATGTCAGGTGGTTTTGCAGGAGGAATATCAGAAGTTTTTGGAAAGAAAAACTTTACTAGAGGAATAAAAGTTGATAATAGCGGAGAAAAATTAAAAATAGATGTAAATATAATAGTTGAATACGGTGCTAGAATACCAGATGTTGCATATCAAATTCAAAATAAGGTCAAAAAATCTGTAGAAAGTATGACTGGAATTGGTGTTGAAGAAGTAAATGTGCATATTCAAGGTGTAAATACAGAAACAACAAAAAAAGAACAAAATAAAGAAGAAGTAAAAGAAAATTCAAAAGAACAAGTAAATGAAGAAAAAGTGGAGGAATAAAAAAATGAAAATTTTAGAAAAAATATCTTTAACAGTATTTTCAATGATTATATTAATGTTAAGTTTAATATTAAGTTTAATGCTATTTAATTGGCTAGAGGTAAATTATATTTACTATTTCTTGAAATTTTTAGTTGCTACACCTATTGCAACAAATATTTCTTTAGGAATTGCAATTGTTTTAATGCTTTTAGCTATAAAATGTATATTTTTTCCATCATATGCTAAAGAAAAAAATGAAAGAGCAGATGGAATTTTGCTAGAAAACGAAACTGGAAAACTACTTATATCAGTTGAAACAATAGAGAATTTAGTAAAAGGTGTGGTTAATGGTTTTCCAAGTATAAAAAATTGTAATTGCAGAGTTAAATTGGACAAGCAAGTTAATAATATTGCAATAGACTTAAATATAGTTGTTACATCAGAAACTGTTATAAAAGATTTATCAGTAAATTTACAAAATAAAATAAAAGAAGTTATAAAAAATACAACAGAAATTGATACAAAAGCAATAAACATAAAAGTTAAAAATATAGAACAACCTAAAGCAACAACTAATGAAATAGGAGGATAACATTATGGATGGTTTTAAAAATTTTTTACAAGAATATTATGGGGCTATAATTGGAGCTTTAATTGCAATAATAATATTATGTACAGGACTATATAGACTTATAATTGGAATAATATTAATTGGAATTGGAATTTATGTTGGAAATTATATACAAAAGAATAAATATGAAGTAAAAGAAAAAATAAAAAATTTTGTTGATAAGATTTAAAATATGTGGAGGAAAAAATGAAAAGATCTGCAGCAAGAGAAGATACATTCAAACTATTGTATAGTTTAGAAGTACAGAAAGATAATAATATAGAAGAACAAATAGATTTGTATTTCGAAAATGAAAATATTATAGATGAGGATACTAAAAAATTTATTAAGTCTATAGTATTAGGTATAGAAGAAAATTTAAGTAGTATTGAAAATAGTATTGCTACTAATCTAAAAAAAGATTGGAAGCTTGATAGAATTTCTAAAGTAGATTTAGTTTTATTAAAACTTGCAGTATATGAAATATTATATACTGATGTTCCGTACAAAGTTGCCACAAATGAGGCAATAGAACTATCAAAAAAATATGGAGACGAAACATCTCCAAATTTTATAAATGGAATTTTAGCAAGTATTATTAAAGAAAGTGGAAAAGCTAATGATTAGACCAAATCCAATAACTGTTTCAGATTTGAATAATTATATTAAAAATAAAATTGGAAATGATGAATTTTTAAATAATGTATATATTAAAGGTGAAATATCTAATTTTAAACATCATTATACTGGACACATGTATTTTACATTAAAAGACAAGAATTCTTTAATAAAATGCATTATGTTTAAAACATATACAACGAATTTAACTTTCATTCCTAAAGACGGAATGAAAGTTTTGATACTTGGTACAGTATCTGTGTTTGAAAGAGATGGAGTTTATCAAATATATTGTAAAGCAATGGAAGAAGACGGAATAGGAGACTTATATATAAAATACGAAGAATTAAAGAAAAAACTTGAAGAAGAAGGACTATTCGATAAAAAGTATAAAAAAAGTATTCCATTTATGCCCAAAATCGTTGGTGTTTTAACCTCTCAAACTGGATCTGTAATTAAAGATATAATAAACGTAAGTACTAGAAGAAATCCTAATGTATACATACGTCTTTTACCAGTACCTGTTCAGGGAGAAGGAGCAGCAACTAAAATTGCGGATGCAATAAAATTAATGAACGATGAAAAACTTGCAGATGTTATAATACTTGCAAGAGGTGGTGGATCATTAGAGGATTTGTGGCCTTTTAACGAAGAAATTGTTGCAAGAGCAATATTTAAATCTGAGCTTCCAGTAATTTCTGCGGTAGGGCATGAAACCGATTTTTCAATTTCAGATTTTGTTGCAGATTTAAGGGCACCTACACCTTCAGCAGCTGCAGAACTTGCTGTAGCGAATGTTTATGATGTTAAAGAAAATTTAAATAAGTACAATAATAGATTTGCAGTTGCACTAAATAAAAAATTAGAATTATCAAAACTTAAGTATGAGAAAGTTCTATCTTTAAAGGTCTTAAAAGAACCATTGCTAAGAATACAGGATGAATATATTAAGCTAGATAATAATATAAAATTGCTATATGATAAAACAATGGAAAAATATAAAGAGGCAAATAATAAATTTATTAACATGGTATCAAAGCTTGACTCACTTGGACCATTAAAAACACTTACGAGAGGCTATAGTATAGTACAAAAAAATAACAAAATAATAAAAAGTGTAAATGAATTGAAAAAAGGTGATAAAGTTGATATTAGACTTTTAGATGGAAACGTATCAGCTATAATAGATAAATAAAAATAGGGAGAGTATAAAATGAAAGAAAAAAGTTTTGAAGAAATGATGCAGGCATTAGAAAATATTTCTTCTGAATTAGAAAGTGGCAAATTAACTCTAGATGAATCTGTAAAAAAATTTGAAGAAGGAATGGAAATATCTAAAGAATGTTCTAAAATATTAGAAAATGCTGAGAAGAGAATTACAATATTAACTAAAAAAGATAATGATGAAATAAAAGAAGATGAATTTGAAAACGATTAAGTATAAATTTATAAAAGAGGGATGAGAATGCAAAACAACTTTTTAATGTTTGTGACAAATAAATATATATATGTTCCACTTATGTTATGGTTTGTAATCCAGTTATATAAGTTAATATATGATTTATGTACAACAAAAAAATTTAATTTTAAAAGAATAATGGGAGCAGGGGGAATGCCTAGTTCACACTCTGCAGTTGTAACTTCACTTGCAACACTTGTTGGAAAATATAATGGAGTAGATAGTGCTATTTTTGCAATAGCATTAATAATGGCATGTGTTGTGATGTATGATGCCTGTGGAGTTAGAAGAGCTGCTGGAAAACAAGCCAAAGTTTTAAATGAAATAGTAAATACACCAGGATTAAGCAATATAGAGGTTCAAGGAAAACTACAAGAAGCATTAGGGCATACTCCAACGCAAGTGTTTGTTGGAGCTATAATAGGAATAATAGCAGGTTTAATATTTTAGGATTATTTATAAAAATTTTAAATATATGGAGGTGTTTTTAATGTCAGATATTGAAATCGCAAGAAACTCTAAACTAGAAATGATTAATGAAGTGGCAAAAAATGTTGGAATATCAGATGAAGATTTAGAACTTTATGGAAAATATAAAGCTAAGATTTCAAATGATGTATATGAAAAAATAAAAGATAAAAAAGACGGAAAACTTATTTTGGTAACAGCAATAAATCCTACTCCGTTAGGAGAAGGAAAAACAACAATTTCCATTGGTTTAGCTGATGGATTAAGAAAAATTGGTAAGAGTTCAATATTAGCATTAAGAGAACCATCTTTAGGGCCTGTATTTGGAATGAAAGGTGGCGCTACAGGTGGTGGAAAATCTCAAATAGCACCTATGGAAGATATAAATTTGCACTTTACAGGAGACATTCATGCAATAACTACTGCAAATAATTTATTATCTGCAATGATAGATAATCATATATATTTTGGCAATGAATTAAAGATAAAAAAAGTAATATGGAAACGTTGTTTAGATTTAAATGATAGGCAATTAAGAGTAGTAAATACTGGTTTATCTGAAGAAAAAAATGTTGTGCCAAGAATAGATGGATTTAATATAACAGTTGCATCTGAAATTATGGCAATTTTATGTTTAGCTAAAGATATAAAAGATTTAAAAAGACGACTTGGAAATATTATAATTGGATATAATGAAGAAGATAAACCTGTAACTGCAAGAGACTTAAAAGCAGATGGAAGTATGACAGTTTTATTGAAAGACGCAATAAAGCCTAATTTAGTTCAAACATTAGAACATACGCCAGCTATTATTCATGGTGGACCATTTGCTAATATTGCGCATGGATGCAACAGCATTATTGCCACAAAACTAGCATTGAAACTTGCTGATTATACAGTTACAGAGGCAGGATTTGGAGCAGATTTGGGTGCAGAAAAATTCTTGGATATTAAATGCAAAACAGCTAATATCAAACCAGATGTTGTTGTTTGCGTAGCAACTTTAAAAGCATTAAAATATCATGGCGGTGCAAGTAAGGATTCTGTAAATATAGAAAACCTTGAGGCATTAAATAGAGGAATGAAAAACTTATTAAAACATATTGAAAACTTGCATATTTTGTATGGATTAAACGTAATAGTTGCAATAAATAAATATGTAACAGATTCTAAAAATGAAATTGATTTTCTTCAAAATAAATTACAAGAAAAAAATATAGAACTAAGTTTAGTTGAGAGTTGGGAACATGGTGGAGATGGAGCAAAAGACTTAGCAACTAAGGTAGTTCGGACTAGCTAATAAAGAAACAAAGTTAAATAAAATATATGAACTTGAAGACTCAATAGAAGAAAAAATAGAGGCAGTTTCTAAAAAAGTTTATGGAGCTGAAGGAATTGAAATATCTAAAGAGGCACAAAAACAAATAGACTTTATAAAACAAATTGGTTACAATAACTTACCTATATGTATAGCAAAAACACAGTACTCATTTTCAGATGATGCAAAAAACCTAGAATGCTTAGAACCATTTAAAATACATATAAAAGAAGTTATACTGGATGCTGGAGCAGAGTTTATTGTTGTAATAACAGGAAAGATATTTACAATGCCAGGACTTCCTAAAAAGCCTGCAGCAGAAAATATAGATATTGATAAAGATGGAAATATAATAGGAATTTTTTAAAAAAATCATAAAATCACTTTTTTTGGAAAAAATATAACAAAACGATGTATAAATAAATTTCAAAAAAGGTGGTTTTTTATGTTATATAAAGAAAAAATAAAAAATGTTTTAGTTATATTAACAATTTCTTTAATTGTAATTTTTGTTTTATATAGTGTGTTTATTAAAAATAGTGCTATTTTTGCATTATCAAAATATGGCTCAAGAGGTAATGAGGTTACACAAATTCAAACAAAACTAAAAAGATGGGGATACTATAAAGGTTCGGTAGATGGAATTTATGGAAGTAAAACAGTTAGTGCAGTTAAATCATTTCAAAGAAAAAATGGCCTAACTGCAGATGGAATTGCAGGGGCTAAAACTCTTGCAGCAATGGGAATAACATCTTCTAGTAATTCAGGCTCAAGCAGTTCTTCTAATAGCTCAAATTTGAATTTGCTTGCTAGACTTGTTCATGGTGAAGCAAGAGGAGAACCATATTCAGGACAAGTTGCTGTTGCAGCAGTTGTTTTGAATAGAGTTAAAAGTTCTAAATTTCCTAATACTGTCGCAGGTGTTATATATCAGGCTGGAGCGTTCGATGTTGTAAGTGATGGACAAATTAATATGTCTCCAGATTCTACATCAATAAAAGCTGCACAAGACGCAATAAATGGATGGGACCCATCTTATGGTGCAATATATTACTTTAACCCTAACACAGCAACAAGTAAATGGATATGGTCTAGACCATTAACAGTAGTAATAGGAAATCACAGATTTTGTAAATAAGAAAAGTTGGCTTCGCAAATATGCACTGCCTAAGGTAACTTAACCTTGTTATATACGTAAAAATCTTGATTTTTCTTATTTGTTATTTAACTCAACTACCGTAACACCCATTTCACCTTCTCCAAAGGTTCCAAGTCTAAAACTTTTTACATGTGGATTTTTCTTTAAATAGGTATGGATTCCTTGCCTTAGTTTTCCAGTGCCTTTTCCATGTACAATTCTTACCTTATCCAAACTACTTAAAAAACAGTCATCTAGGTATTTATCAACAATTGGAATGGCTTCATCAACATTTAATCCAATAACATTTATTTCATTAGAAATATTTTTTTGGCTTAGATGAGAAACAGAAGAGGAAGATTTTAATTCTTTTTTTGAAGGAGTAGAATAATCAATATCTAAATTATTAATATCAATATTTAACTTTGTATTTCCAACTTGTATTTGTACTTTGTTGTTTTTAACTTGGCTAACAACTATACCTTTTTGATTTAATGAATTTATTATAACTTTAGTTCCTTTTGGTAAATCACCTTGCAAAAGTTTGCTAGAGATATTTTTTTCTTCTTCAAATTTATTTACTTCTCTTATTGAATTATTTAATTCATTTCTTAAATTGTTTAAATTTTTTACTGAGTCATTATCTGAAATTGAAACTTCATTCATTTTTCGTATAATACTTGTCGCTTCATCTTTAGCTTTTAATAATATATCACGTGCTTCTATTTTAGCATTTTCAATTATTTCTCTTTCTTTTTCTTTGACAGATGAATTATCCTTTTGAAGTTCTATTTTCAACTTTTCGATTTCTTTTGAGTTTTTTTCTATTGTATTTTTTTCTTGTTCTATTTCTTTTTTACTATCATATATACTTTTTAAAATATCTTCAATTTTTATATCGTTTGAATCTATAAGCAAGTTAGCTCTTTCTAAAATTTTATTATTTAATCCCAATTTTTTAGATATAGCAAATGCATTACTTTTTCCTGGTATACCTAAAATAATATTATATGTGGGTTTTAAATTCTCAACATCAAATTCTGCACTTGCATTAATGTAACCATCATGAGTTAAAGCATAGTTTTTAATTTCTTGATAATGAGTGGTAGATATTAATAGACTTCCTAAGTTGTGAAAAAATTCTAATATACTTACAGCTAAACAACTTCCTTCTATTGGGTCTGTGCCTGACCCAAGTTCATCAACTAATATTAAACTTTGACAAGTTGCACTATTGGTTATATTTATAATCTTTTTCATATGAGAAGAAAAAGTACTTAGTGATTCTTGAATACTTTGTTCATCTCCAATGTCAGCAAAAATATTATCAAACACGTAAATACTGCTATTTTCATTAGCAGGAATTAAAAGTCCACTATATGCCATTAAATGTATAAGTCCAACAGTTTTCAAAGTAACAGTTTTACCACCTGTATTAGGACCAGTAATTACAAGAGTTGTATAATTTTTTCCAAGAGAAATATTAATAGGTACAACTTTTTCTTTATCAATTAAGGGATGTTTTGCTTTAATTAAATTAAATTCTTTTTTATTGTTAATTGTAGGAAGAATTCCATCAATATCTTTAGCATATTTAGCCTTAGCAAAGATAAAATCTATTATTCCAAGTAATCTTACATTGTTATTTAATTCATTTGTAAAAGCAGAAAAACTATTAGAAAGTATAGACAAAATTTTTTCAATTTCTATATTTTCCTTGATTTTCAAAGTATTAATTTCATTGTTCATATCAAACACAGATGTTGGCTCTATAAAAACAGTTGAACCACTTGAAGAAATATCGTGAACGAAACCTGAAATACTATTTCTGTACTCATCTTTAACTGGAATTACATATCTATTATCTCGCATAGTTATAATTGGTTCCATTAAATATTTAGAATATGTATTCGAATGAACAAAGTGGTTTAATTTATCTTTAATATTTTGTTCTAGAATCTTTTTTTGTTTTCGAATAGAAAATAAAGTATTAGAGGCTTTATCATCTATAGTATATTCATCAATGATTTTAGAAAAAATTTCTTTTTCCAATTCTATGTTTATATATAGATTATTAAAATATGGTTGCAATATATTAAAGTCATAGTATATATTTTTAGAAACATCATCAAAAAAATTTTTTAATTGTCTAGACATTTTTAGAACTTCAGCCAAATCAAGCAGTTCTTTTGCAGATAAAATGTTATTACTAGAAAGTTTCTTTAAATGAATTGAAATGTCATTAAATTCTCCAATAGGTGGAACTCCATATTTATTAATCATATCCAAAGCTTGACTAGTCTGAAGACCTAAATTGGTTACTTCTATAACATCAAAACTTGGTTTTAGATTTAGTGCCATTTTCTTTCCAAGAAATGTTTTTGTATATTCACTTAATATTTCTAAAACTTTATTATATTCTAATATTTCAAAACAATTTGTACTCATTTTAAACTCCTTTAACATAACTATTATACAATGGTTTAAGCATAATATCAACAAAAAAGTGATTCATTAAAAGAGATTGTATAGAACTACACCTACAAAAATAATTAATGGTTACATATGAGTAGGAGTATGCGTGCTTAAAGTATAATTTTACAAAAGATATAAATATAAAAGAGATTATATAGAGGTAGGTCTTGTTCTGGACTACAAATACGATTATATAAGAAATATGAATTTAAAAAATGTAGGAAATGTCTTATGCTTGCCCAAAAGCATTATTTTAAACCATTAACTAGTAAATCTTTTTAACAAAAAAATATTTACCTATTTAAATTAATTTAAAATAGTGATATAATTTTAAATATTATAATAAAAATTAGAGAGGTTTGAATTTATGTTTGAATATGGTTATAATAAAAAATATTTATATATATTATTAGCTGTTTTGGTTCTTTTAAATATAAGATCTTTAACTGCTGAACACTTATTAAGTTTAGTGCTTACACTTCCTGCAGTTATAATTGCGATAACGTTTCACGAATATGCTCACGCATTTGCTGCAGATAAGTTAGGAGATGATACCCCCAGAATACAAGGAAGACTTAACCTAAATCCAATAAGCCATATAGATCCATTTGGATTTGTAATGTTAATGTTTGCAGGTATTGGTTGGGGTAAACCAGTAGAAATAAATCCAAGAAATTTTAATAGAAATGTATCAATGGAAAAAGGGGAAGCAATAGTCTCAATGGCTGGACCTCTTATGAATTTTATATTAGCAATAATTTCAGGTCTAGCGCTTGGGGCACTTTATACGTTTGCAGGTCTAAGTTTTATAAGTAGTACAGTTGGAAGTATTATATATATTTTGCTACAAGAATTAGTTGTAATTAATATTGGCTTAGGAGTATTTAACTTATTACCGTTCCCACCATTAGATGGTTCTAAAATATTTATAAACTTTATGCCATATAATGTTCAAAGATGGCTAAGAGAACATAGTCAAATATTTTATATAATATTTTTAATTTTGTGGATTTCAGATTTAGCTAGCATAATAATATCACCAATAATAAGTGCACTATATAGAGGGCTAATGAAAGGAATACTTGCAATATTTAGATTGTTTTAAGAAAACTCTGTAAAGGAATAATGAAAAATGAAAGACATATATATATTAGGAATTGAATCAAGTTGTGATGAAACTTCTGTATCTATTGTAAAAAATGGTAGAGAAGTTCTTTCTAATGTTATAAATTCACAAGTACCAATACATGAAAAGTTTGGTGGAGTGGTTCCAGAGATTGCATCTAGAAATCATACAGAAGCAATATCATCAGTTACAAAAAAAGCTTTAAAGGATGCAAATCTTAATTTTGAAAACATAGATGCAATAAGTGTTACATATGGACCAGGCTTAGTAGGTGCACTTCTTGTAGGTGTTTCTTATGCTAAAGCATTAAGCTATGCTTTAAATAAACCATTAGTCCCTGTAAATCATTTGCAAGGACATATTGCCGCAAACTATATTACATATAAAAATTTAAAACCACCATTTTTGTGTTTATTAATATCTGGTGGAAATACGCATCTAGTCCATATAAAGGATTATACAAGTTTTGAAATAGTTGGATCTACAAGAGATGATGCCATAGGAGAGGCTTATGATAAAGTTGCTAGAGTAATTGGACTTAACTATCCAGGTGGACCTAAAATAGATATGCTAGCTAAAGATGGGACAGCTAATATTGATTTGCCTAAAACTCATTTTGAAAATTTAGATTTTAGTTTTAGTGGAATAAAAACAGCGGTGCTTAATTTACATCATAAAAACCCTAATATAAATAAAGCTGACTTATGTGCTAGTTTCGAAAAAGCAACGACAGATATTTTATTAGAAAATACATTAAAAGCAATAAAATATATTAATACAAATAGTAAAAATAAAGTAGACAAGCTTGTTTTGGCTGGCGGGGTTTCTGCTAATTCATATATAAGAAAACAATTTGAAAAATTAGCTCAAAGTAATGAGTTAGAAGTGTATTTCCCAGAACTAAAACTATGTACAGACAATGCTGCTATGATAGCAGCAGCAGGCTATTATAATTTTATAAAAGGAGATAGGGCACAATTAGACTTAAATGCTGTACCTAATTTAAAATTATAAAAGAAAGGAATAAATATGGCAATTTATGCAATAGCAGATTTACATTTATCTTTAAATACAGACAAACCGATGGATGTTTTTGGCCCAAACTGGGAGAATCATTATAAAAAAATTGAAAAAAATTGGAAAGAAACAGTAACAGAAGATGATACTGTTTTAATTCCTGGAGATTTCTCTTGGGAAACTTATTTAGAAAATACATATAAAGATTTTGAATTTTTAAATAATTTACCTGGAAGAAAAATACTATTAAAAGGAAACCATGATTATTGGTGGACAACTCTAACTAGTATTCGAAATTATTTAAAAACAAATGGATTTGATACAATTGATATTTTATACAATAACAGCTATGAAGTGGAAAAGTTCGTAATTGCAGGAGCTAGAGGGTGGGATTACACAAAAGTAAATGATAGAAAAATAATTGAAAGAGAAATAAATAGACTAGAATTATCCCTAAAAGATGCAATCTCAAAATCTAATAATCCAATTATAGTGTGTATGCATTATCCTCCAATTAGTTCTAAGAATACAAATAACGAATTTGAAAGAAAAATATTATATATATTAAAAGAATATAACGTAAAAATGTGCTTGTATGGTCATCTTCACGGAACATCGCACTGCAAAGCTATAAATGGTGAAGTTGAAGGAATACAATTTGAACTTGTAAGTAGTGACTTTCTAAATTTCAAACTTATAAAAATTGCATAAATTTTTTTAATATGGTATAATACTTAATGTTTTACGACATTATATAGAGGTGAAAAAATGAAAATAACTAATATAAAAGTACCTAATTTTAAATTTCCTAAAATTAAAATGGAAGGTATTGAAGAAATTCCAGAAGTAAAAATTGATTATGATAAACTAAAAGATGGAGAAATAAAAAAAGACAAAAAACAATATAAACCAACTTCATATAAAACCGTAAAAGAAATATTTGAAGAAAGTATAAACAAGTATTCAGATAAAGAGTTTATATTGGAAAAATTTAATCCTAAAGGCGAGTTTGAAAATATATCATATAAACAATTTGGAGAAGATGTTATTGCTTTAGGAACGGCATTAACTAACAAATATAATTTGAGTGGGGAAAAGATTGTCATAATAGGAGAAAATACATATTATTGGTATGTTTCATATATGACAGCACTATGTGGTGCTGGAATTGCAGTTCCAGTAGATAAAGAATTACCACCAAATGAACTAGAAAATGTAATAAATCGTTCAGAGGCGACAGTTGTAATCTACTCAACAAAGAAAAAAGATATAATAAAAAAAGTTGAAAATAATCTTCCTGGAGTAAAATATTTTGTTCAAATGAATTCAGATGAAAAATTATTTGGAAGAGAAATTGGAATTAATACAATTATTACTGAGGGAAAGAAACTTGTAAATTCTGGAGATGATTCTTTTATGAAAATAAAAATTGATCCAGAGGAATTTAAAGTGTTAATTTTTACATCAGGAACTACATCAGCAGCTAAGGGAGTTATGATATGTAATCGAAATTTAGCAGAAAATATAAATGCTATATCTGCATATGTTAAATTAGCTCCTAAAGACAGATTCTTTTCTGTGCTTCCACTTCATCATACATATGAATCAACTATTGGATTTTTATTACCAATGGCTGTTGGAGCATCAATTGCAGTATGTCAAGGTTTAAAATATATTGTTCCTAATTTAAAAGAAACAAAGCCAACAGCTTTATTAGCAGTTCCACTTTTAATAGAAAACTTATATAAAAAAATAAATCAAAGCATAGAAAAAGGTGGAAAAGCAGGTTTAGTAAATTCAATGATGCATGTTACAAATGCACTAAAAACTGTTGGAATTGATATAAAGAAAAAAGTATTTTCAGAGATATACGAAAATTTAGGTGGAAATTTAAAATATGTGGTATCTGCTGCAGCGCCTATAGATGCTAAAGTAGGAAAATGGCTTCAGGATATTGGAATTATTTTTTTACAAGGATATGGACTTACGGAAACAGCTCCAATAGCTGCTTTAACTCCGGAATATGATACAAGAGTTGGATCTGCGGGAAAAGCGGTTATTTGTGATGAAATTAAAATACATGCACCAAATGAAAAAGGAGAAGGCGAAGTTTGGATTAAGGGTAAAACAGTAATGCTTGGCTACTATGAAAACGAAGAAGCTACAAAAGAGGTTATGCATGATGGTTGGTTCAACGCAGGAGATATTGGATATATAGAAGATGGATTTTTATATATTACAGGAAGAAGCAAAAATGTAATTGTAACTCAAAATGGTAAAAACATTTATCCAGAAGAAATAGAACTATTATTAGGAAAAGTTGACGAAATAAAAGAATGTATGGTTTATGGAAAACAGATGAATCCAGAAGATAAAGAACTTACTATTTCCGTAAAAGTTATACCAAATTATGAAAAAATTGAAGAAAAATACGGAAAAGATTTAACTGAAGACCAAATTCATGACATCATATGGGATGAAATAAAAAAAGTAAATAGAAAACTTACGTCGTATAAGGCAATTAAAAATTTAGAAATTAAAAAAGATGAATTTGAAAAAACTACTACAATGAAGATAAAAAGGTTTGCCGAAATAAAAAAAGATAACTAAATTTTTTGAAAAATACTATTGACTTTTGTAATATATTTGTAATATATTTGTAACGTAAATAAAATATATTTTTTAAACTTTACTCTTGTAGAAAAAGGTAAATAGTTATATAATTACGTCAGAACTTGAAGAAATACATAGGACAAAGGAGGGAGGTTTACATGTCTTTATTTTGGAACAGAAGACCAGGCATAGTAAACGTAAGAATGGTAATAACTGAAGAAAAGATTTTATCAAATATAGACAAAATTCAAAAATTAATAAATCCGAATAGCAAAAAACAAATTGTTCAATTGGATGATGATGCATATTTTAAAGATTTAATTGATTCAGTAAAAACATATTTAATTGAATATCCCAAAAAGAAGAATTTTCCTGCATCCGTATATAAAGCAGCATACGGATTAGTTGAATATGCAACAAATCAATTCGAGGAAAATACTAAGAGAATAGAAGAATTAATAATTCAAAGAGAAAAGAATATAGAACTATCTGTAAAAATTAAAGAATTATTAGAAATAGTAGAAAACAAAGAAAAAGATTGGAAAAATAGTTTAAAAGAAGCTAGTTCATATTTACAAGAAGATATTATAGAAACATTAGAAGTAATTGGAAGATGTAAAGGAAAAACTTCTCAAAACTATAATGACGCTGTAAAATTAATAAATGCTAGAATTTCTAATTTGGAAACAAATTTGCATATTGAAATAGATATGGAAAGAATAGAAGATAGATCAAAAGCTTTAAGCTTTATTGGAATTGAAATAGCAGATGCATTAAAAGGAATTCCAACACCTGTTGAAGAAGAAGTACAAGAAGTTGTAAACGAACCAACAGTAGAACAACAATATGTAGCAGATACAACATTTGAAGTTAAACCATCATTATGGCAAAGAATTAAACAAAGTAAAATTGTTAGAACTATGAGCTATATATTCAAAGTTAGAATTAAGTTAGAATTGCCAGATGCTCTTCCAGAAGGCAGAGGATAAAAGAATAAACAAAGACCTAAATTAATATTTAGGTCTATTTTAAAATAGAGGAGGAAACGTAAGTTGACACAGGCAGATGAAAATTTTATTAACACATGTAAAGAAATATTAGAACATGGATATTCATCAGAAGGTACAGGAGTTAGAACTAGATGGGAAGATGGAAGTGAGGCTAACTATATATCTTTGGTTGGAGTAACTAATAAATATGATTTAGAAAAAGAGTTTCCAATGATTACATTACGAAATAATACAAATACAGTTAAGAGAGCTATAGATGAAATCTTATGGATATGGCAAAAAAAATCTAATAATATCAAAGATTTAAATTCGCATATATGGGATCAATGGGCAGATGAAAATGGTTCTATAGGAAAAGCATACGGATATCAATTTTCAAAAAAATACAAGTTTAAGACTAAAGACGGTATCAAGGAAATGGATCAAGTAGATTATGTTTTATATTTGCTAAAGAATGATCCAGCTAGTAGAAGAATTGTTACTAATTTATTTAATCATGAAGAATTAAAAGATATGAACTTAGAACCATGTGCATTTGGAACTCAATGGCTAGTTAAAGATGGAAAATTACATTTAATACTAAATCAACGTTCTCAAGATATGCTAGCTGCAAACGGATGGAATACAATGCAATATGCAGCACTTTTATATATGTTTGCACAAGTTTCAGGACTAAGACCTGGAACATTAACGCATAATATTGGAGACTGTCATATATATGATAGACATATACCGTTAATAAAACAATTAATAGAAGCAAAGCCAATGGATGTAACGCCTAAATTAGTTATAAACAATCCAACAAAAAATTTCTATGAGTTTAAAGTTGAAGATTTTGAAATTCAAGGATATGATTATAATAAAGATATAAAATTGGGAAAAATTCCAGTAGCTAAATAAAAGGAGATACATATGTTAAGTATAATAGTAGCTAAGGCAAGTAATAATGTAATTGGGAAAGACAATGCCTTAATATGGCATTTACCTGAGGATTTGAAAAGATTTAAAAAGCTTACAACAGGACATACAATTATAATGGGAAGAAGAACTTTTGAATCTTTAGGAAAAATATTACCAAATAGAAAACATGTTATATTATGCAATGATATGGCAATGGACATTAATGATGAAAGAGTAGAAATACTTGATGATATTTCTAAATTAGATAAATATATAAAATCAGAAGAAGAAAATTTTATAATAGGTGGAGCAACTATTTATAAATTGTTAATGCCATATGCTAACAAAATGTACATAACAGAGATAAATAAGGAGTTTGATGGGGATGTAACTTTTCCAGAAATAAACATGGAGGAGTGGAGAATTATAGATAAAGAAAAGGGACTTAAAAACGAAGAAAATCCTTATGATTACAGCTATGTAACATATATTAGAAAATAAAAATAAAAAATATATAAAAAACTCTTGACAAAGTATAAAAGAACAGTTATAATTTATACTTGCCAGGAGGAGTTATGCAGGTGTAGTTCAATGGTAGAACCTCAGCCTTCCAAGCTGATGACGCGGGTTCGATTCCCGCTACCTGCTCCAGACTTTTTTTGATTTATAGAAAGTTAACAACCGCCCTTAGCTCAGTTGGTCAGAGCAACCGGCTCATAACCGGTGGGTCCTAGGTTCGAATCCTAGAGGGCGGACCATTTTTTTATCTAATGATATATAGATAAAAGAATAAGGGCAGGTGGCCGAGTGGCTAAAGGCGGCAGACTGTAAATCTGTTCTCATTTGAGTACGATGGTTCGAATCCATCCCTGCCCACCATAAGAAAATCGTAACATGGTTACGATTTTTTTTATACACTTAAAGGGATGGATTCGAAAAGGAGTGGTCGAGTTGTGGGGCAGTTAAGGCTGCCACAGAACGAAGACAAAAACTGTCCGGTGGACAGTTTTTACGACGCGGCTTGTCGCAATCCAAATCCCTGCCCACCATAAGAAAATCGTAACATGGTTACGATTTTTTT
>CAKPPF010000002.1 GCA_934177485.1 uncultured Clostridia bacterium
TATTTGGTAATACTTTGTATTACCGCTTGGTCTCTTAAAGGATTTACTGTTTACTTTTCAATGTACTTTGTTCCGTCCTCGCGTTGGAACTTTTTAAGTATAACACCTTCAAAAATAAAAGTCAACACTTTTTTTGATTTTTTTGTAATTTTTTATGATTTTTTATTTAGTTGTAAAAATATTTATGCAATCACTAATTAGAAATGTTGCAAAATCAACTATTATAGCACATTTGCATATTAATATATATAACTAAAATTGTGTCTTTATTTTTTCTATTTGTACGCCATATAGTTGATTAATTCTATTTTTAATTGCTTCAATTAAAATTTTCAAATTTTCAGGTGCATAATCATCTAGCATTATTGTATTATCTGTTGTAAGTTTTTCTATTTGTATATCTTCTTTTAAATTAGTTATGTTAGTAATGGAAATCTGAATGTCTTTTGAATTATTATTAAAACTAATATTAGCATTCTCTGTAATATTATTCTTTTCTTTATTACTAGATTCATATAACATATTAAAAGTTTGATTTTTTATATGGTTGACTATATCAATTTCCATTTTATTATTTAAATTATCGTCTGTGTATCCTATATTAATTTCCATATAATTCGTTTGGCTTTTTTGGATATTAATTTTTATCAATTCTTTATTTGAAATATCAGCATTAATATTATAAATGTCATTTTTTATTTCTATGTTAATTATTTCCTTATTGCTAATAGTAATTTTAATAGTAAAATATGGTTCATCATTATTAAAAGTTTTCTGCAAGTTATTATTTATTTTTTCCTGCATTATTTTTTGTAAATATTCTTTATTTAAATTATTATAACCTGCTATTTGTGTTTTAGTAGTAATGTAACTTAATAGTACATCATCATTTTTAGCATTTTCTAATAATATATTCTGTATATTAGTAAATTCTTTTTGATTTAACTTTAAAATAATTGAATGTGTGTTATCTGTATTTTTTATTTTTTCAAAATTATTTTTATCTATATTATCATATAGTATTTTTCCATATGTTTCTTTTATTTTGTTTATTGTATCTTTATCTGCATTAAGCAATTCACTATAATTATTATTGATAGTATTAGGAAATTTATCAACTTCTTTTATTCCAAGTTTACTTAAAAAAGTCCTTAACTCTTTATTCTCAACCGCAACATATTTAGTTAGTATATTATCTGCACCAAATGCATATTTATTTCCATCTTTTATTATCTTAGCAGTTGTTAATTGTTTAGTTTCATCAAAAAAAGTAAAATCCATATATGTTTGATTTAAATTTTTATTGTTTAATCTATTTGATTTTATTTCTAATATTTTTTGAGTATCTGCTACATTCGTTTGTTGATTTAACATTATTCCAAATACATTCAAATTTAAATTAGAAACGCTACTTTCTTCTTTTTTGCTAAAATTGTTTTTTACATTTTCTATAAAGCTATAATTTATAAATTCCTGTTGAGAAATACTTTTAAAGAATATTTCTTTATTTGATTTAAATACATCAGTAAAAAAATACAAAATAAGTAGTATTACCAAAAGTATTATAACTACCGCAGTAGCAATTAATATAATACGCTTTTTATCATTTTTCATTAGAATCTCCATTCTTATTTTTTATATAGTAGGAATTTTTTCATTTTCTACTATATAAAAAAATAGCTAAACACATGTCCTTTGAGATTTTCTCCCTACAGTCGAAAACTCAAATCGGCTAGAACAAAGAACGACATGAAGTCGCTTTGTTTTCTCTTTGTTTTACAATTTCATAAGTCACTATTCCAGCAGAAACTGAGGCGTTTAGAGAAGTTATTTTTCCTTTCATAGGAATCTTAACTAATATGTCGCAATTTTCTTCTACAAGTCTACTCATGCCAAATCCTTCGCTTCCGATAACCAACGCTACTGGGCCAGTTAAGTCTTGTTCATAATAGTATTTTTGTGCATTTCCATCTGTTCCAATTATCCATAAACCGTTATCTTTTAAGTATTTTATTGTGTCGTTAATATTATTAACTCTTGCAATTTTCATATGTTCTACTGCTCCTGCAGATGATTTATTTACAGTACTATTAACAGCTACTGCTCTTCTTTTAGGTATTATTACTCCATGAACACCTGCTGTTTCAGCAGTTCTGATTATAGCTCCTAAATTATGCGGATCTTCAATTCCGTCTAGTATTAATATAAATGCATCTTCTTTTCGCATTTTCGCTTCATCTAATATATCGTCAACTTCACAATACTCAAATGGTGGAACTATAGCTATAACTCCTTGGTGATTTCCAGTTTGGCTCATTTCATCTAATTTATTTTTATCAACTTCTACTAAAACTATTCCTTTGCTTTTAGCCTTACCAACAATTTTATTTATTGATCCCTGTTTTTCTCCATTTGATATATATATTTTATTTATATCTTTTTCAGATTCTAAAAGCTCTAAAACAGAGTTTCTTCCTTCTACTTGATCATCAAAACTAGGATTTTCATTTTTCCTTTCTTTTTTATTTATTCTTTCTTCTTTCGTTCTATCATTTTTATTCTTTCTAAAATTAGATGCTTGAGATTTAAAATTATTTTTTTCATTTCTTCTATTATATTTACTATTATTATTCATTTTTTACCTTTCTCTTTTTAAACATATTGTTTTTACATACTTTAAGGCACTTACTCATCGTCAAGTTTAAGTACAGACAAAAATGCTTCTTGTGGTAATTCAACATTTCCTATTTCACGCATTTTCTTTTTTCCCTTTTTTTGTTTTTCCAATAATTTTTTCTTTCTTGTTATATCTCCACCATAACATTTTGCAAGTACATCTTTTCTCATTGCAGATATTGTTTCTCTTGCTATTATTTTTCCACCAACAACAGCTTGAAGTGGTATAGCAAATAACTGCCTTGGTATTACTGTTTTTAGTTTTTCAACCATTTTCTTTCCTTTGGTGTATGCAGAATCTTTATGTACAATAAATGATAAAGCATCTACACTTTCTCCATTAACATGTATATCTAGTTTAACTAGTTCAGAACGAACATATTCTTTAAACTCATAATCAAATGATGCATAACCTTTTGTTTTTGATTTTAAGTTATCAAAGAAATCATAAATTATTTCATTTAGTGGCATTTCATATATAAGAGTAACTCTATCTGCATCTAGGTATTTCATATCTATGTATATTCCACGTCTCCTTTGACATATTTCCATTATATTTCCAACATATTCTTTAGGAGTAAATATTTCAGCTTTTACCATTGGCTCTTCAATGTATGAAATTTCTTGAAGAACAGGTAATTCTGAAGGATTATATAAATCAATAACTGTTCCATCTGTTTTATGTACTTTATATATAACTGATGGTGATGTTGTAATTAAGCCTAAATCAAATTCTCTATCTAATCTTTCTTCAATTATTTCTAAATGTAATAAGCCCAAAAAGCCGCATCTAAATCCAAAGCCTAAAGCTGCTGATGTTTCTGGCTCATACACAAGCGATGCATCATTTAATTGTAATTTTTCTAAAGCAACTTTTAGATTTTCATATTCGCTACCATCTATTGGGTATAATCCACAATATACCATAGGTTGCACTTTTTTATATCCTTTTAATGGTTCTTTAGCTGGATTATTTGCTAATGTAATTGTATCTCCAACATGCAAATCAGATAAACTTTTTATGCTAGCAGCTATATATCCAACATCTCCTGCTAGCAACTCATTTGCAGGCATATAGTTACCTGGTGTAAAGTATCCAACTTCTGTTACAGTAAATTTTTTTCCAGTAGCTATAAATTCAATTTCATCGCCTACCTTAACTTTACCATCTTTAACTCTTACATATGCTATAGCACCTTTGTAATTATCATAATATGAGTCAAAAATTAAGCATGTTGTCTCTTTGTTTTCATCTCCATCTGGTGCTGGTATGTCTGTGACAATTCTCTCTAAAACTTCATCTACATTTAGTCCAGATTTAGCTGAAATGCATGGTGCATCCATTGCTGGAAGTCCAATAATATCTTCTATTTCTTTTTTTATTTCATCTGGTCTCGCATTTGGTAAGTCTACTTTGTTTAATACTGGTAATACTTCCAAATTATTATCTAATGCTAGATATACATTAGCTAAAGTTTGTGCTTCAACTCCTTGTGATGAGTCAACAACAAGAATAGCTCCATCACATGCAGCTAAACTTCTTGATACTTCATAATTAAAATCTACATGTCCTGGTGTATCAATTAAATTAAGTGTATATTCGTTTCCATCTTTAGCCTTATATTTCATTCTAACAGCTTGAGATTTTATTGTAATTCCTCTTTCACGCTCTAATTCCATATTATCTAAGACTTGCGATTCCATCTCTCTTTTAGATAATACTCCTGTCATTTCAATTAATCTATCTGCCAAAGTTGATTTTCCATGATCTATATGTGCAATTATACTAAAATTTCTAATATATTTTTGTCTGTCTTGCATTTATTTCCTCCATTTAAAGTTTACTGCTATATTTTAACATATTGCTGTTTTTTATGCAATACAAATAAAAAGATAACCTGTTGAATTATTTTACATAATGTGATAAAATAATGTTCAAGGCAGTTTTTTAGTAACATAATTTTGTTACAATTGCCCAAAGCTAATATTGGTACCATTAACTTAAGGAGGAGATAACGCATTATGCACAGTTATCCAAGTCGCAACGAAGCACGGGAAACCAAACTTTATATTGCAGCAGAAAAAGGTAAGTTTTCTTTAGATTATGTTCTTTATTCGTCAGAAATGAAAAAGCTTGAAAAAGACGGTTTTCATATTTCAAACGTAAAGCCATTTTCTAATGAAGGCTTATATTCAGTAACAATTGATTGGTACAGAGCCTTTGAAGACAATGTTCCATACGCAATTCCTCATATAGTATTCGCATATACACATGGAATTATTGAGACATTTCCAAAAGCCTCTGTTAAAAACTTTGCGCAAGAATTGTATGTTATAGCCAAAAGAGCATACTTCAAAAAATAATCATTTTTAGCCAATATTAGCTTTAACCCCACTGTAAGTTTTACAGTGGGGTATTTCTTTTTTCTTATCTATATTGTTCCAATTCCTTTATTTTGTCTCTTAGTTCAGCCGCCTTTTCAAATTCCATATCAGCTGCGTATTTTAGCATTTCATCAGTTAACTTACTAATTATCTCTTCTATTGTTTCATCTTTTGATATATTATATTCCTCTTGAATATCTTCAACTTGTGTAGCCTTGATAGTATCTCGTATAGATTTATTAATTGTAGTTGGAGTTATTCCATTTCTTTCATTATATTCTTGTTGTAGTTTTCTTCTTCTATTCGTTTCGGTTATTGCTTTTTCCATGCTTTCTGTAAGCTCATCTGCATACATTATAACTTTACCATTAACATTTCTTGCAGCACGTCCAATAGTTTGAATTAGCGAACGTTCGGAACGAAGAAATCCCTCTTTATCCGCATCCAGTATCGCTACTAATGATACTTCTGGTATATCTAGTCCTTCTCTTAAAAGATTTATTCCAACCAAAACATCAAATTTTCCCAATCTTAAATCTCTTATTATTTCCATTCTTTCTAATGCTTTTATGTCTGAATGCATATATTTTACTCGTATATCTATTCCAGATAAATAGGCTGATAAATCTTCTGCCATTTTCTTAGTTAACGTTGTAACTAAAACCCTTTCGTTTTTTTCTGCTCTTATTCTAATTTGTGTTATTAAATCGTCTATCTGATTATCTATTGGTTTTACTTCTATTTCTGGGTCTAGTAATCCTGTAGGACGAATAATTTGTTCAATAACATTTTCTTTACTATGCTCTTTTTCATAATCTGCTGGCGTAGCACTTACAAATATGCACTGATTAATTCTTTCTTCAAATTCTTTAAATGTTAGTGGTCTATTATCAAATGCAGATGGAAGCCTAAATCCATAGTTCACTAAAGATTCTTTTCTTGCTCTGTCTCCGTTATACATAGCTCTTACCTGCGGAATAGTAGCATGTGATTCATCTATTAATAGTAAAAAGTCTTTGGGGAAATAATCGAATAATGTAAATGGTGGTGAACCTGGCTCTCTACCACTTATATGCCTTGAATAGTTTTCTATTCCTTGGCAAAACCCTGTTTCTTTCATCATTTCAATATCAAAATTTGTTCTTTCTTCTATTCTTTGCGCTTCTATTAATTTATTTTGAGATTTAAAATATTTAACTTGTTCTTCAAGTTCTTTTTCAATCGTTCCTATTGCTCTTTCCATTTTTTCAGATGTTGTTACATAATGTGAATTAGGGAATATCATTATATGTTGTCTAATTCCTGTTGCTTTACCTGTTAATGGATTAATTTCAGAAATTTTTTCAATTTCATCCCCCCACATTTCTACTCTTATTGCACTTTCACTTTGATCTGATGGATATATTTCAATGGTATCTCCTTTGGCTCTAAAAGTTCCCCTTTTAAAATCAAGTTCATTTCTTGTATACTGCATTTTTATTAATTTTTTTAATATTTCATCTCTTGTTTTTTGCATTCCAGGTCTTAATGAAATTATCATATTTTCATAATCTATTGGATCTCCTAATCCATATATGCAAGAAACTGATGCAACAATTATTACATCCCTTGTTTCAAATAAAGAAGCTGTTGCAGAATGACGAAGCTTATCTATTTCATCATTAACTGACGAGTCTTTTTCTATATATGTGTCTGAAGAAGCGATATATGCTTCTGGTTGATAATAGTCATAGTAAGATACAAAATATTCAACTCTATTTTCAGGGAATAATTCTTTAAATTCACTATATAATTGTCCAGCAAGTGTCTTATTATGTGCTAATACTAGAGTTGGTCTTCCGAGTTTTGGCTATTATATTAGCCATTGTAAAAGTTTTTCCGTGAGCCTGTAACCCCAAGAAGTGTCTGGAACTTTTTTCCTTCTTCTATTCCTTTTGATAGATATTCTATTGCCTCTGGCTGGTCGCCTGTAGGTTTATATTCTGAGTGTAATTTAAACATAATTCTCCATCCTTTATAACTTTATACTACTTAATAACAATCTAAATATTTTTTATTTTTGAGCAAAGAAAATCCAATAATTTTTCTTATGTTCAAATCTAACAGTCTCGCGTTCTTCAATATTTAGAATTTTGAAAATAGATAAATAATTTTCTAAATCTTCTTTATCAAATAATCTTACATATTTATTTTTATTAAACCAATAATGTTTTTCTAACTCAACAGCAGTATCCTTTATTTTTTCATATCCCTGTATACCGTTTACACTACCAATAAATAAGCCACCTTTTTTTAATATTCTTTTTATTTCTCTCATTAACTTTTGTGTGTTATCATTAGAAAAATAATGAATAGATAAATTAGCAAATACCAAATCTAATGAATTGTCTGTAAAAGGTAGTTTTTCCATCATATCAACCTTTTTAATATATTTATTAAATTCAAATACTTTTTTTAGTGCAATATCAGAAATATCTGCTGAGATAACAGTATATCCATAATCCGTTAATCTTTGGGAAAATTGGCCAATTCCACATCCTAAATCTAAACATTTGCCCTTATTTTCAAAATATTCCTTGTATTCATCTATCCAAATATCATCTTCTAAATTTCTATTTATATGTTCTTTCCAATACTCATCATTTTTAAAATAATCGCTCATATAATTACTCCTATTTATTTGTTTCTGTTAATAGTTTATCAAAATCATCTGAAATATATTTTTTATCTTGTATAACACTATATTTTTCATAATCATTTCTTTTATAAAGTCTTGTTTTTATTCTGTTCTTAACGCAATTACAGGGTCTTTTTTAGATGCTGATCTTGCAGGGATTATTCCACCTATTAAAGTTAATATAACACTTAAAATCACCAAAAATACTGCATTTTTTATTCTTAATACAGCACTTAACGGAACATTACCTGCGAAATGATGTAAAATGTTATTTATTATTGGTATTAAAGAATAGCTTATACCTATTCCCAAAATTCCAGATAACAGACCAATTATGAATGTTTCTGCATTAAAAATTGTAGATATATTATATTTTGATGCCCCAATTGCTCTTAATATTCCTATTTCTTTTGTCCTTTCATATACTGAAATATATGTTATTATTCCAATCATTATTGATGAGACAACTAGCGATATAGAAACAAATGCAATTAAAACATAAGTTACCGCATTAACTATAGTTTTTACCGAACTCATTAATATACCAGTAGTATCAGTATATTTTATTTCTTTTTCATCTCCAGTTTCATAAACTTTTTTTATATTTTTTAATTCTAACATATTAGCTCCTTTAATATCTTTATCTGTGCTCAATTTCTTTCAGGTATCTATATATGTCTCCCCAATTGTTAACTTCTTTAATATATTCATTTTCTTCTAATTTCATTAAATTAGTATCTCTAAAATATAATGTTTTTATTGAATTATCTGACAAATTTTTTATTATTCTCCAATCATCATCTATCATAATATCTACATTTTCTTTTTTACAAATTTCTAATTTATCACTAATCTTCCAATAGTATTTGTCAAATTTAATATTATTTTCATCTAGTAGCCTTATTGCTTCATCTTTTAATTCTTCTACAAGTCCTCCTCTTGCAGTAATAACCACAAATTCATGTCCCTGACTTTTTAATAAATTGTATACTCCGATAAATCCAGACATTAAATTGCTTTCTCTAGCAACTTTTAAAAAATACTTTTCAATAAATTCTTTTTCTTGTTCTTCATTCCAATTATATCTAGTTTGGAATTTTGGTTCTTCTCTATTTATTAAATTATTTCCTTTTAAAACATCTATATCAAAAATTTCTTCGTAAGTTCTAAATGTTGTCTCGCTATCTATAACAACTCCATCTAAATCTATTCCAATTTTCATAATTGCACCTCTCCTTTATTAATAATTAGTTAGTTCAATACCTCCAGAAAAGCTTTCCACATATTGATATATATGTTTTTGGGTATTATTACTTTTAATTTCAATAAATAAAAATATATTGTTCATTTTATTTAAGTTTTCTGACTACATTTATATCATAAAACTTTTATTCTATCAATAGTTTTATGATTTTGAGCAGAATATAACTCTGCTTGTATTTGCTTAATTGTAAACATGTTCTCAAATAGGAATAATATTCCAAAATATACATTAGCATATATTTTATATGATATACTTTTCAAATATTGTTTTTATTTTTTTTATATAGTAAAATATATATGATTATAATAAAAGAAAGGATATTTATATATATGAATATATTAATAAAAAACTGTAATCTTATCTCAATGTCAGAAAATAGAAATAAAATTGAATATGGAATAGACATTTTAATAGAAGATGATAAAATTAAGCAAATAGGTAAAAACATTGATGAAAAAAAATATCTAAAAGTAATTGATGCAAGTAACAAATATGTTCTTCCTGGATTAATAAATACACATACCCATATTCCTATGAGTATTTTTAGAGAGTCAGTTGACGGTTATTCTACTCAAGATTGGTTAACACAAAAAATTTGGCCAATAGAAGATAAATTAGAGCCTGATGACATCTACAATGCTTCTTTATTATCTTGTATTGAAATGATAAAAACAGGAACCACAATGGCAAATGACCAATATTTTTTCGCAGAAGATATAATTAAGGCTGTGAATAAAACTGGTATAAGATGCGAACTTACGCGTGTAGTAATGGATTCTGATGGAAGAATGGATCAAAGATTTTTTGAACTTGAAAATTTAATTTCTAATTATAATAATAAATTTAGTAATATTTATATTAGTGTTGGAATTCATGGTCTATATACAGCAAGTGAATTTTGTGTGCAACGAGCAATAAATTTAGCTCGAAAATATAATTTAAATGTTCACATGCATTACCTAGAAAATTCAAGGGAAACTACAGATATTTCTAGCAATTATAATGGAAAAAATCCTTATGAAATTATTAATGAACTTTTTACACATACAAATAGTATTTTTGCACATTGTGTAAAACTTTCTAATAATGATATTAATGTATTTAAAAATTTAAATATTAAAGTTTCTCATTGTCCTATAAGCAATTTGAAGCTTGGTTGTGGAATTGCAGATATTACTAAAATGATTGACAATAATATTATAGTATCTCTTGGAACTGATGGGCAAGGAAGCGGTTCAAATTTAGATATGTTTGAAACAATGAAATTTACTGGTCTTTTGCAAAAAGGAATTAAAGAAAATCCAAAACTTCTTTCTGCATATGAAATTTTAAAGCTTGCTACAATAAATGGAGCTAAAGCATTAAATAAAGAAAAAATAATTGGTAGTATCGAAGAAGGTAAACTAGCTGATTTAATTATAATAGATTTGTCTGACATAATATCACAACCGATTAATGAGATTTTTTCTGACATTGTTTATAATGCAAAAGGTACTAATGTTATAACTACAATTGTTGGTGGCAATATATTAATGGAAAATAGAAAATTAATAAGTGTTAATGAAAATGAAGTTATAAAAAATTGCAAAAATATTTTAAGTTCTAAAAATAGAAATTAGTTTTAAAGTGTGTACTGGATTATTGCCTATATTCATCATATTATTCAATGTAAGTTTTTATTTATAGGGTTTTTATGTTTCGTTTTCTATTTTATTTATTATTTTAGGCAGTTCATTAAAACTCTTTATCTTATATTTAACATCTGTTACATTTCCAAATCCATACTCTGCAAAAACAAAAACGGTATTTGCCTCAAAAGAAGCTTTTTTATCTAATGATGTATCACCTACATATATAGCTTTTTTTACATTATTTCTTTTCATAATTCTTTTTATTGCATCCGCCTTTGATATATTTAAGGCGGATGCAGCTATGTAATCATCTATGCAATCCAAAATTTCTATTTTAGGAAGAATTGTTTCTATATATCCCTGACCACAATTACTTACTATCGATATTAAGTATTTCTTTGATAGTTCTTCTATAGTTTCTTTTACCATAGGATAAACATTTAAAGAGTATTTATTTATTTTTTCATATTTTACTTTATCTGCTTCTATCAATATTTTTTCTCTTAATTCTTTATCTAGAAAACTCATGCACTTTTCTGCAAAATTCACTTTATTCAATCCTTGACCACTTTTAACATCTTTTAATTTAACTTTTCTATTAATGCCTTTGTTGTCTAAAATTATATTAATACTTTCGTACACAATATCGACAGTATCACATATTTTTTTACATAGTTTTCTAAATTTAATTCTTTCTTAAATTCTTCCTCTGTTGGTAAATATAGTTTGTACTTTGATGCAAATATTTGCTTATTATCTTCTGGCAAAGTATATTTTCCAACTTGTTCACTTTTATCTGCACAAAGTACAATTCCAATTGGCGGATTATCTCCTTCATTCATCATTTCTCTTGTATAATAATTTACATACATTTGCATTTGTCCTAAATCTTGATGTGTTAAATCTCCTAATTTTAAATCTATTATTACAAAACATTTTAATATATAGTTGTAAAATACTAAATCAATAAAGAAATGCCTGCCATCAAAAGTTATTTTTTGTTGTCTTGCCACAAAAGAAAAACCTCTTCCTAATTCTAATAAGAATTTTTGCAAATGATCTATTATTGCTTGTTCTAAATCTTTTTCATAAAAACTTGTTTTTCCTTCTAAACCTAAAAATTCTAATACATAAGGATCTCTTATTATATTTTTAGGTTTTGCTTTTTCTGGTAAATCTATTTCTTTGGCTACCGCTTCTTTATCTTGACTAGCTAATAATCTTTCATAATAGAATGTTCATATTTGTCTTTTTAATTGTCTTACACTCCGATTAGATTTCACACATTCATTAGCATAAATTTGTCTAGCTTTTTCATCTTCAATTCTCATTAATAAATTATAATGTGACCAACTCAATTCGCCAGACAGTGTCTGGCGAATTAAGTTAATCTTTTATTCATCTAACATCAATTTCATTCTTTTATCTTTTAATTTTTTTAATTGTTCTTTTTCTACTTGTTTAATACTCTTTTCTGGTCTTGGTAAGTCTTCTGGCATTGTTCCTCCAATATCTTTTATAGCTTTTCTTACAGTTGTTCCAACTGTATAATGAGTTTGATTAGCTTTTTGCTTTGTTTTTACATTTTCCCTTTTTAATTTAGCCTCTGTTTGTGTAATGCGGAACAAATTAGCTGCTAGTTCCTCACTTCCCATAAAATCAAGTATCTTTTCTTTTTCACTTAAATTCTTTTTCTTATGTATATCATCAACAGTAAGCCCACCGTATAATCCCATATATCCAGCATTTTGAAATTCAGCATATTCTTGTGTTGTTATTACTCCTGAATTATGTGCTACCTCTAATAACATCTGATTCCATTGTTTTATATCTCCTCGAATAACTAGTCGTTTATTATCTTCATCTAACTGATTAAAATAATCTGCAACTTCCTGTTTTCGTGTTTGAATTGCAAAATAAGTTTGTCCTAATGCAATAACTTCTTTTCTTGGATCTCCATTTTGCACTATTAAATAACATGCATATCTTGAAAGCTCATAATCTAATAGCTCTCTCTCAGTATTACTGCCTATTTCGACCATTTTCCTGACCTCAGGAAAATGGTCTTGAATACTTAATCCACTATTATCACAAGCTAATTTTGCTCTGTCTATTACTTTTGAAAAATTTTCCCATTTTTTATATTGTAATACTTCACTTAGTTCTCTTGCATTCCAATATTCTGTTCCATCTTCTCTAATCTTTTTTATTTCTTCAAAATTTTTATATTCTTCTGCTTGTAAATTGCTCAATATTATCATCTCCTAATTTTGTCTTTTTATTTAGAATTATTGTATCAAACATTTGTTTTTATTGCAAGTATTTTTATAAATTCAAATAAAAAATATGTAATTTATATTTTCTATAAAATACATATTTTTATTTAAGTTTTACCTCTAAACATTTTATTAAATTTATACTACTCCGCACACCATGTCAACTTCTATTGTTACCTTAATTTTATGATTTTCTGTTCTTTTTATCTTATTTTTACCTCTTTTATCAAAACTACAAAAATCATGAAAAGCAGTAAATTCAACTATTGTATCGAATCTTTTAGATATAGCACCGAACAACACTCCACATTGCTTGTAAATGGAAACATGTCCACTGGTTGAATTTCCTTTATTTCATACTTGCACTCTAGCTTTGATAAATCTCTCATTAGTGTTGCAGGATTGCAGCTTACATATACCACTCTTGTTGGTTGTATTTTTAATATGTTTTCTACTGTTGTATTGTCTAATCCTTTTCTTGGTGGATCAATCACTATTACATCTGGTTTTATTTTCTTGTTTTCTATTAAATCTGTAAGTAATTTCTCTGTATCTCCCGCAAAGTATTCTGCATTTGATATATTGTTTATTTTGCAGTTTTCTTTTGCATCTTTAATTGCGTCTTCTACTATTTCTATTCCATATACTTTTTTAGCTTTATTTGCCATATATATTCCAATTGTACCTATCCCGCAATACAAATCAAATACTGTTTCTTTTCCTGTTAAGCTTGCAGCCTGTAATGCCAAGTTGTACAATTTTTCTGTTTGTATTGGATTTATTTGGTAAAATGATAATGGAGATATTTTAAAGGTATAATCCCCTAATTTATCGTAGATATATCCACTGCCATATATGTTAATATTTGTTTTTCCAAGTATTACATTTGTATTTTTATTATTAACATTTTTTACTATTGTTGTTATATTAGGAAACTGTTTTATTAATTCGTTTATTAATTTTTCTTCATTTGGAAGCTTTTCTGAATTTAATACCAATATACACATTATTTGATTAGTCTTTATTCCGACTTTTATAACTATATGTCTCAATAGTCCTTTACATGTTTTTTCATTATATACACTAATGTTATTTTCTTTGGCAAAATTACATATATATTTTGCTATTTTCTCTGCTTCTTCATTTTGAATTAAACATTTATCTATTTGAATTACTTCGTGTGTTCTATTTGCATAAACCCCAATTATTGGATTGCCATCTTTATCGATTCCAATTGGAAATTGTGCTTTGTTTCTATAATAGAATGGATTATCCATTCCTATAGTATCTTTAACAATAATTTTTTCTTTTAAATTCTTATCTACCAAATTTTGTACAATATTTTTTTTCATTTCTAAAGTTGTTTTATAATCTACATGTCTTAAATTACAACCACCACATCTTTTGTATGTACTACAGTCAATGTTATTATTTCTATTTTCAGAAACAGATATAATTTCTAAAATTTTTCCATAAGCATACGAAGTCAAAACTTTTACTACTATTATTTTTATCCTTTCCCCTTTTATAGCTCCAGGTATAAATATAGTAAAGTCATTAATTTTGGCTATTCCTTCTCCTTCATATCCATTGTCTATTATATCTACAATATATTCTTCATTTTTTTGCATTTTATTTTCTCCTTTTTACTATGTACATATTTTAACATATTTTTTAAAATAATTGAATAATAAGAAGAAAAAAGTAAGGGTTTTACCTTACTTTTAAATATTTTTTAGTATCTATTCATCATCATGTTATTATTCATATTGTTAAAATTATTCATTCCACCATACGTTGCAGAAATTGTTATAAATTTAATTGCATATATATCTGCATAAATTAAGCTATCTCCCTCAAATGATCTCATTAATATATAGCTTGCACCTACATCTTCCAAAAAGCCTATTCTATCAACCATATTATTAGTTCCAATTAAAAACTCAACTCGCATCAATTTTCCAATTTGGCTTCTTAAAAATCCTGGTGTATATATTGGATTTGTCAATACTTCAGGAGTTGTATTATTTGATTGTCTATTTTCAACTTTTTCTTCTTTTGTTTGTTTTAAATTATTCTCTTGTAGTCGTGTTCTTCTATTTGCTAAATCTTCAGGGTTAACCATAAATAAATCTCCTTTTTATGTATTATAATACAGTTCTGTTGGTCTATAAAAACAATGTTCACCTAATCTTGTATGTAATGTACCAGATCCATTGTATGGAAATGTTGGTCCGCATGTTGGTGAAAACGGGTTTAAATACCAAAGACAAGTGCCTATTTCAGGAAGCCTATTTCCTGCTATTGCCCAGTCTGCAATATTATAATGAACATCTGTTGGATTCATATTATATATGTTTTGCGGATTATATTTTCCAAATAAGTCATCAGTTGCGCAGTCAAATTGTCCTTTTTGATAAATTATATTTCGTATACTTCCGCCTTGTGAAATTCTAGAATACTCGCCCTCTGACGAATTAACTCTATTCATTATTACGCTTGCAGCAGCTTTCATCCCGATTGTCGCCTTCTCCGTCCTGCTTCACATTGTATGATTCTTGCCAAAAGTTCTCTTTCAGAATATGCCATTAGAACTCCTCCTATAAATTATATGTTATAGATATAAAAATAATTCTTTTTATATATGTTTTTTATAGACAAAAAATATACATTTGTGTTATTATATTTATAATTTAAAAGAATTTAATTTGGAGGTATATATGTTTAAGAAATCTATAATATTAGCAATAGTTTTATTGTTTACAATATCTTTATTTTACGTTGTTAATGCTACTGATGTTTTTATGAACTTAAATGATTCAAATACTAATAATAGTTCAACTAATAATAATTCAAGTACTAACAGTTCAGTAACAAACACTTCAAATCCGGACACAATTTCAAGTGTTCAAGCACCATCTGAACAAGTGCCTACTACAACAGAAACAGATTATAATGATCAAGCAGTAACTACATCTGTTACAGACTATTTAGATTCAGGAGATTTATCTGTTACTAATATAATAAATATAATATTAATTGTAGTTGGAGTTGTTTTAATTTTATTAGGAATTGCAATAATTATAAAATTAAAAAAATAAAAATTTTTACTATTCAAGAACAAAGCGACATTATGTTGCTTTGTTTTTTTGTTTAATAGAAAAAATCAAAGATTTTTCTATTAAACAAAAAATGCTATAATTGCTATTGCCTTTGAGATTTCCTCATTTCATTCGGAAACTCAAATCGGCGAGAAGAAAAGTGTGGCAAAGCCACTTTTCTTGCAAAAAAATCCAATTATTATTTTTTCAAACTCTAAGTCTATATTTTTTTGTATAGATTTTTTTAAAAGGATAATAATATTATTATATGAATTTTAGGAGGTTTTATTATGTCAAAAAAAATCTTTTTAACTTTACTAACAATTCTATTTATAATAAGTTGTTATTCAGTTACATTTGCTACAAATATGATGAATGATACTAAAAATACAGTAATGAAAGCTGGCAATTCTATAGGTAATTCAATCGTAAAAGCAAAAGATTCTGTTGTAGGAGGAGCCAAGAATTTAACAAATGATGTTGAAAAAACGGGAACTGGTGCTATAGACACTGCAAAAGATACTACTTACAGTGCAATAGATGGAGGTAGAATGCAAACAACACAATATGATGCTGTAAGGACTTCAGCTGATTCTAATCTTTTAGGAATGGATTCTACGGCATGGTCTTGGATTATTATGAGTATAGTTGGTATTGTTATTGTAGCTCTTGTTTGGTATTATGGTGCTCAATATGAACATAGAAATTACCATTCAAATGAATAATTTAATAAAACATTAATTTTGGTTGTCAGTTTTAAATATTGACAACTTTTACATATTTTAAATCTTTTATTTTAATAATTATTATGATATAATGTTTCTCGAAAAGGAGATTACCATGGAGAAACTAATTGCAAAAAATCCAGTTGCATATCATAACTATACTATTAACGATAAGCTTGAAGCAGGAATTGTTTTAACTGGTACAGAAATAAAATCTATAAGAGTAGGAAAAGTAAATTTGAAGGATTCATATGTTACTATAAAAAATGGTGAAGCATTCATATTTGGAATGCATATAAGTCCATACGAACACGGAAATATATTTAACAAAGATCCTCTACGCACAAGAAAGCTTCTTCTTAATAGAAAAGAAATAAACAAATTGTTAGGCTTAATTTCGCAAAAAGGTATGACAATTGTTCCTATACAATTATATTTTAAAAACAACCTTGTAAAACTCGAAATTGGAATTGGAAAAGGTAAAAAGTTATATGACAAACGCGAAGATATAGCAAAAAAAGATGCTGAAAGAAAAATTCAAAGAATTTTAAAAAATAATTTATAATGAGCAAAGCAACACATAATTTTACTTATGTGTTGTACAATTTGAATTTCCTAGTATTGAATAAACTTCCTCCGGCTAATGCCGGAGGAAGTTTATTACTTATACGATAATTTTATTTTATGCTTTATTTGAAGATCCAAAAACATCTCTTATTTTGTGCTGAACTGTTTCTTTTATTAGTTCTCTTGCTGGTCCCAAATATTTTCTTGGATCAAATACTGATGGATTTTCTACAAATTCTTTTCTTATTGCTGCTGTCATTGCAAGCCTTAAATCTGTATCAACATTTATTTTTGAAACTCCTGACTTACTTGCTTCATGTAATATTTCATCTGGTACTCCTTTTGCACCAGGTATATCAGCTCCATATTTATTGCACATTTCAACTAATTCTGGTATAACTGTTGAAGCTCCATGTAGAACAATTGGAGTATTTGGTATTAACGCTTTTACCTTAGCTAAAATATCAAATCTTAGTTTAGCTTCTCCTTTAAATTTGTAAGCTCCATGACTTGTTCCTATGGCGATTGCTAATGAATCACATCCTGTTCTTTCAACAAATTCTTTAGCTTGTTCTGGATCTGTATACATAGCATCACTTGCAGCAACATTAACATCATCTTCAATTCCTGCTAATTTTCCAAGTTCTGCTTCTACAACAACTCCTCTTGGATGTGCATAATCTACAACTTGTTTTGTAAGAGCTACATTTTCTTCAAAATCGTATTTAGATCCATCAATCATTACTGATGTAAAACCTGCATCTATACATGCTTTACAAGTTTCAAAATCTGGTCCGTGATCTAAATGTAAAGCAATAGGAATATTATGTTCTTCTAATGCTGCTTCAACCATTTTCTTTAAGTAGCTTGGTCTTGCATATTTTATTGCGCTTGAAGATGCTTGTAATATAACTGGAGAGTTTTCCTCTGCAGCTGCATCTACAATTCCTTGAATTATTTCCATATCGTTTACATTAAAAGCACCTATTGCAAATCCTTCTTTCATTGATTTTTCAAACATTTCTTTAGTCGTTACTAATGGCATAAATTTACCTCCTTAATTTTTTATATTAATCTAACTGAATTATACTATTATAAATTTAAAATCTCAAGTTTAATTTGACATTATATTGTAAAAATTATCAAAAGTATACCCTTCGCCTCTTAAATAATTTATTACATCTTTTAATGTCTCATATGTTAATATTTTAGCTGCCGCATCATGCATTAAAATTACCAAAGTTCCCTTATCTTCACTATATTTTTTTATATTTTCCAATATTTTTTCTTTTGTATTTGCTCCTTCTGCGTCTTTACTTAAGCAATTCCAATCAATATATGCAATGTCATTCTGTTTTAAAAGCTCTGCAGCTTCTTTTTTTATACTTGCATATTTTCCACCATGGTATCCTCCAGGAAACCTAAATAAATGAGAATTATAGTCTTCGTTTTCAAGAGCCTTTTTTATACTTTTTTCTGTTTTTTCATATTCACTTAAAACATTACTTGGCTTACTATATATTTTCGAATATGTGTGAGTGTATCCATGATTTGCTATATAATGCCCTTCTTCATATTCTCTTTTTAATAAGTCTGGATTTTTCTCAACATTTGATCCCAAAACAAAAAATGTAGCTTTTATATTTTCTTCTTTAAGTAAGTCTAATATTAATGGTGTAACAGCCCTCGATGGTCCATCATCAAATGTCAAATATGCTACCTTTTCTTTATTCTCATATATATTTTTTATTTTATTATTTGCCTCCTCGGAGTAAATTGGCAATTTTGTTTTATTTTCTTGTTCTATTTTTTCATTTTCCTCTTGAGTTTGCTTTTCATTCTCTAATTGACTAATATAGTTTATTATTTTTTCTCTTTTCTCTTTTTTTATCTTTGTATTATATTCTTTAGCAAAATAAATTCCAATACAACTAAAAACAATAATAAACAATATTGAAGATATAACAATTAGTGTAATCTTTGTTTTATTTGATTTTGTTTCTGCTTCTATAAAATCTATTCTCATATTAATTTTCTCATTTCCTATTAGATAAAAAGCTAACCGTACATACACTTTTAGATTTTCCACTTGTAGTTCAAAGATTCAAATTAGTCAAGAACAAAGTTGAAACCTTGTTCTATTTTTTTTGGAGGCAAGTCCAAGACTTGCCCCTACATACTACATTAATTATTTTTTTGTAGAGGTAGGTCTTGTGCCTACCAAATATCAAAATTAATTAATTTTTAATAAAACATTATCTAGTAACGTTACTTTGTTTTTATTTAAGCTTTTCTATTGATATTAATAATGTAGCAATATATAATGCTAGTGCAACTGGCATTGTATAAACGCCAAATGGTATTCTACTAATAACAATAATACTAAAGTATAAACCTAAAACAGCAATTAAACTTAGAATTATTTTTGCAATATAAACTATTAAATTCTCTCTTTTTAAATTTCTTAATAGTAAATATGCTAATGACAATACTGTAATTAGAATTATAGGAAAAATATATGGTTTAACTGTTGTACTAATTCTAACAGTTGGAATATCTATTTCATATATTTCTAGTTTATCTTCTTCTATGCTATATTTCTCCATTAATTTATTTTTAAAATTTGTTAATTCATCTTCTGTATAATTATCAATTTTTATTCCAGCAACTTGGTTTAGTTTTTCTACCTTGTCAAATGATATTTTTTTAGCACTATTAAAGCTTTCCTTTGCAATTGCAATTATGTCCTCTGCTTCATATCCATTTGGAATATATGCTTCTATTCTGGTCCCTGAAGCAAAACTTGCACTTTTATTAAATCCATTTATGCATAATGTTATTATTCCTGCAATTATTATTAATATAACTAAACTGAAAATTAATTTTTCTTTTTTTGTAATTTTTTCCATATTATCCTCCTAATTATTAGTCAAATATAACATTGGTAAAGCAAATATAAAATTGCTTATTATTGTATTTAGCCATCCCCAGAATAACAATAATCCAAGAGAATTCAATACAGCCATATTAGTAAATGCAAATACAATAAATATTATTAATGTTATGACGAATAAATCTAATGTTTTTAGGAAACCATTTTTAAAAGCTTTAGATATATTATTTTCTTCTTTTATATTTTGCAAAATGTTTTTTATTAAAACAATATTCAATATAAAGAATGCAGTAATTGCAGGAAGTATATTTATTGAAATTGATACTTTAGTTAGTTTAATTATTAATATTGTAGCCGCAATATTAGTTATAAATGATAAAAGCATAAATATAGCATTTATTTTATATTTTAAAATGAATATAATAGCACATATTACGCATATTGCAATAAATGCATAAATTCCATATACTACGTAGTATATATTTTGACTTGAAGCAATAAATTCTTCTGCTGATACTTTATATACAATAGGCATTTTTCCAATAGATGCAAGTTTTGCAACAACAGTATTCATATTCATTTGTGATTGCAAAGTTGAAGTATTAGTTACATTACTTCCTGTTGTTATTCTTAAAGTTGAACCAGTTAATAAAATATTATCATATGAAACACTTGCGACTTGGTCTGTATCAAACATAACTTTAAGCTTACTTTCTGTTGATTCTTTGCCTTCTTCCGTTGTTTCTTTATTATTTTTATATTTATCTATATTTTTAATTTTCTCGATGCCATTATCATTTAATTTTAAATTTAGATATATAGTATATCCTTCATCTAGTGATGCATAAGTTGCTTCTGCTGATTTGAAATCTGCATAATTTAAGACTACATCTTCTGTTGTTTCATCAATTAATTCTAAGCTGCCTTCTAATGGTACTATTGATTTTATATCATCAGCATATTCGTCTTCAAATGTTATAATTATTTTTCCAGAAGTCTTGTCTAGATCTATTCTGTATTGATCTGTACTTAAAAATTTTAATCTTTTTTCTATTATTTTCACTACTTTTTCATAGTTTTCTTGATTTAGTTGTTCTTCATCATTTACTGGAACTTCTTTTTCAGTATATTCGTCCTTATTTTCGTCAGTTACAGTACTAGAATCAACCTTATTTCCATCTTTATCATAATATTCTTTATTTGTTGATTTATCTACTTCAAGTTCTAATGTAGTTGAGCCTTTTAGGTCTGATGATAGTAGAAAATCTGGCACAAGATTTTTATATGCATTTCCTTCTCTTTTATATATTCCAAAAAATCCAATTAGAATGACTAGTATGCATACTAATACAATTAATAATAATTTTAGTTTTTTATTAGTGTTCACTTTTCTTCCTCCTTATTAAATAAGCAATTTAATTACTTTTATAGCATAACTGATTTTATATCATATATAACTTTTTTTCAAGATTTTTTTAGCAAAACTTAAAATTTATGTTACTAGTTAATATTTGTAATTTTATTATCATATTTTTCATAAAAAATGGATATACTTTATATATAAATAGATAGGAGGCTGAGATTATGGAATTTAATAGAATTAATTCAATTTTAAATAATAAAGAAAAAACTGATATTTTTTATGCAGACAGGCCCGTATGGATTCAAGAAATAAATAATAATAAAGCAAAAGTTGGTTTTGTTGATAATTTTGAAGAAAAAGATGTTTTTATAAAAGATTTATATGAACGTGAGCTTTAATACCTTTAAGCTGAGCAACTTACAAATGGGATTACAAATTAATGTAATCCCATTTATGTTTGTGTCTTGTACTTGCTCAAAAGAAATATTGAAAATTTTTCTTACTTGTTCTTTTTAAAATTTAATCTTTTCAGCAATCCAACCTTGTAAGTCAGATATTTTTACTCTTTCTTGTTGCATTGTATCTCTATCTCTTACTGTTACGCATCCATCGGTTTCCGTTTCAAAATCAACAGTTATACAATATGGTGTTCCAATTTCATCTTGTCTTCTATATCTTTTTCCTATACTTCCAGCTTCATCATAATCACACATAAATGTTTTTGATAAATCATCATAAATTTTTTCTGCGCTTTCACTTAGTTTTTTTGAAAGTGGTAATATACAAGCCTTAAAAGGTGCTAATGCTGGGTGTAAATGTAGTACAACTCTTGAATCTCCTTCACCTAGGTCTTGTTCTTCATAAGCATTACATAAAAATGCCAAGGTTACTCTATCGCATCCTAAAGATGGTTCTATTACATAAGGTACAAATTTTTCATTTGTTATAGGGTCTTGATAATTTAAATCTTGTTTTGAATGTTCCATATGTCTTGATAAATCATAGTCTGTTCTGTCTGCAATTCCCCATAACTCTCCCCATCCAAATGGAAAAGCAAATTCTATGTCTGTTGTTGCCTTTGAATAAAATACTAATTCTTCTGGTGAGTGATCTCTTAAACGTATATTTTCTTCTTTTATTCCAAGATCTAGTAAGAATTTTTTACAATAATCTTTCCAATATTTAAACCATTCTAAATCTTCGTTTGGTCTACAGAAGAATTCTAATTCCATTTGTTCAAATTCACGTGTTCTAAATGTAAAATTTCCTGGTGTTATTTCATTTCTAAAAGCTTTACCAATTTGGCCTATACCCATAGGTAATTTTTTTCTTGTAGTTCTTATAACATTTTTAAAATTAACAAATATTCCTTGTGCAGTTTCTGGTCTTAAATAGATTTGTGCAGTTGAGTCTTCTGTAACTCCTTGGAATGTTTTGAACATTAAATTAAATTTACGAATTCCAGTAAAATTCTCTGCTCCACAGTTTGGGCATCCTATATGATGTTCTTTCATATAGTTAATCATTTTTTCATCCTCCCAACCGTCAACAATTTCTTCACAGTCATGTTCGTGCATCCATTCCTCTATTAATTTATCTGCTCTATGTCTTGTTTTACACTCTTTACAATCTATAAGTGGATCACTAAATCCTCCAACGTGTCCAGTTGCTACCCATGTTTCTGGATTCATAAATATTGCAGAGTCTAGCCCAACATTATATTTACATTCTTGAATAAATTTTTTCATCCATGCTTTTTTTACATTGTTTTTAAGTTCAACCCCTATAGGTCCATAGTCCCAAGTATTTGCTAATCCCCCATAAATTTCAGAGCCAGAATAAATTATTCCTCTGTTTTTGCATAACGCAACTAATTTTTCCATTGAATCTACCATAAAAATTCCTCCTTTTGGCTAGCAAAACAAGAAAAGTAGCTTTGCCACACTTTTCTTCTCGCCGATTTGAGTTTCCGGATGAAATGAGGGAATCTCAAAGACAATAGCGATTATAGCATTTTTTGTTAAATAGAAAAATCATCGATTTTTCCTACTCAACAAAAATCCCTAGCCATATAAAATATGACTAGGGACGAATATATTTTCCGCGGTTCCACCCTATTTAGTGTTTTACACTCACCTTAATTTAAATATGCTCCAAAGCTCCCCACATAGTTTTATTACTAGATTTCACCAAATTCTAGCTCTCTATAAATAAAATTTATGTTTTTTCTTCTTCAACGCAAATATTAATATAATAAATATTTTAGCATCGTAAATATTAAAAGTCAAGATTTATAAGACAAAAACTATAAAATAGGTTGCCAGTTTAATACTATGTTTTCGGGCAGGCATAAAACCTGCCCCTACACACTACATTATTTATTTCTCGTAGAAAGTAGGTCTTGTGCCTACCCAATATTGAAATTAATTAATTTTTAATAAACAATTATCTAATAACTAAAATAGAAGATAACAAAAATTTTAATATGTCTCTAAATAAATAAAATTTAAAATAATGCAAATAATAAATGTAAATTTAAATAATTTTATAAAAGGAGTTTTTTATGTATAATTTTAGAACTGATTTGGCAGATGAAAGAGCTGATATATACAAAAAGAGTAATAATTTATTAAATAATATTGATGGAATTGAAACAGAAATTAATGAGAATGGAAATGTAAAGATAACAAATGTTAAGATTACAAATTCTAACGGTGAAAACGCAATAGGAAAACCTATTGGTAATTATGTAACAATTGATATAAAGGATTTGAAAATTGCTTCAGACGATGAAATAGAAAATTATAGCAATATTCTATCCACTGAATTGAAAAAGTTAATTGATAAACATATTAATAAGCAAGATGAAATTTTAGTTGTAGGACTTGGAAACATTTATGTTACACCTGATTCATTGGGTCCAAAAGTTATAAATGAGATTGATGTAACAAGACATATATTAAAATATATGCCTGAAGTTTTAGAAGAAGGTACAAGATCTGTAAGTGCAATTTCCCCGGGTGTTCTTGGAACAACAGGAATGGAAACCTTGGAAATAATAGAAGGAATTGTAAAAAACGTTCAACCCAAAATGCTTATTGTTATTGATGCCCTTGCTTCTAGAAGTATTGACAGGATTAGTTCTTCAATACAGCTTTCTGATACAGGAATAATACCCGGAGCAGGTGTTGATAATACAAGAAAAGAACTTTCAAAAAATACTCTTGGTATACCAGTAATAGCTTTAGGTATTCCAACTGTAGTTGAAAGTGCTGTTTTAGTAAATGATTGTCTAAACCTATTTATAACCAAATTGCAACAAGAGGCAAAATCAAATGATTATTTAAATAATTTAAAAGAAAAAGATAACTATGAAGAAATAAAAGAATCATTAATTCCAAATGATTATAATATGATTGTTACTCCAAAAGAAATTGATGAATTAATCGAAAATATGAAAGATGTCGTAGCAAGGGGAATAAATTTTGCTGTATAAATATAAAAAGTATTTGACTTTTTTAAATTTTATGTTAATATATATTCATAAAAAATATTCGGAGGTAAAGGCTCTCTGAAATTTATGCAAATATCTTTTTGTATAATTCTCAGGGTTCCTTTAATTGGTACCTCGTATTGCCATGGGTACCTTCCTCCATTTCGGCCGGGAGCATCACTTTTTAAGTGATGCTCTTGGCCGTTAACTACAATATTTTGCTAATATTGCTTCAAGTCCTATATTTAAATCGATTTGTCCAATTTTTGAATTTTTATCTAACAATATCAGTTCATTTAATATGCTCTTTAGGTCAATAGTTTCAAAATAACTTGCTTGTGTTTTATACTTATTTACCAAGAACATTTGATTTGCTTTTAAATTTAAAGCTTCTGCAATGTCTTTATTTTTGTTTAAAGCTAGTTTTGTAAAATATAACTTTTTAAAATGATTGTATAATGTTACTAATATTTTTTGTATTGGTTCTTTATTATATATTAAGTTTTTAAGTGTGTTTAGAGCAGTTTTTATATCTTTTTTTCCTAATGAATCTGTTAGCGTAAAGATTACAGCATTTACTTCTTTTATGCATAATAAATCTATATCATTTTTTTCTATTTTTCCGTTTTCTCCAGCATATTCAATTAATTTTCTAGATTCGTTTATTAATTCTTGCATTCCATTTCCACATGAATCTATTAAATATTTTAATGCTTGTTCATCTATATTTACTTTATATGCAGAAAAAATTGCTTTTAGTCTTTTTATAATTTGACCTTGAGTTTGTTTTTCAAAGTTGCAAACTATTCCTTCTTTGTTTATTAACTTATATAATTCATTGTTTTCTGCATCATCTTCTATAAATACAACTACATTTCCATCTTTAATTTCTTGAATATTGTCCTCAAAGTATTTATACACTTTTTGTTTTAATTCTTTAATCTTATTAGTTTGTTTTCGTCCTTCTTTTCTAAAAATACCTGAATTTTTTACAATTATTAACTTTTTTTCATATCCAAAAGCCGGAGTTTGTATATCTGGTATTAATTCTTCTATGTTTGTATCATAAATTTGTATATAATTTATTCCAGGCAATATTTCTCCAAAAATTTTCTTTATTTTTTTCAAAGAGCTCTCTAAAAGAAATGTTTCTTCCCCAAAAAGCAAGTATATACTATTTAATTTATTTTCCTTTAATTCTTTTTCTAATTCAACTACAGTCATTAAAATATCCTCTTTTTTATATTTTACGTTTATAAATTGTAATTTATATGACAAATATAATTGCAATCAATTTATTTTTGAGAGCATTTTTTCAAAATTAGGCCCTCCAGGCTAACGGGTATTCCCCGCCTCAAAGGGCTGTCAGACCGTAATTTTTCAAAAAAGTCTCAAAACAAATTGATATATAGTAGCGCGAAGCTATTCATTTTTATTTTTTTAGAAAGTTACGGGTGGGGACCGGCGAGTTTATAGAATGTTTAAAATTTATTAAAATAAATTTTATTACATTCTATACGAAGTTGGGGCGTTTCGTAAAAAATAAAAATGAATAGCTGGGAGCGGATTAATTTTGCAAATTACAGTTTTTCTGCAAATTTAGCCGAATGTGCATGACATATTGCCATTGCCATACTATCTGTTATGTCATCAAGCTTTGGAAGCGTATCAACTTTTAGAATAGTTTTTACCATTTTTTGAACTTGTATTTTATCAGCTCTTCCATAGCCAACTACTGCTTGTTTTACTTGTAGTGGTGTATATTCATATGTAGGAATATTGTTTTGGCATCCACATACCAGAATTATTCCTCTTGCTTGTGCAACATTAATAGCTGTTTTAACATTGTTGTTAAAAAATAATTCTTCTACCGAAATAGCATCTGGTTTATATTCTTTAATTATATTTTGCATATCAGTATATATTTGAGATAATCTTAATGGAAAAGACTGTTTTGCTGGTGTAGTTATTGCACCACTATCTATTAGTTTAAAATTATTTCCAATATAATCAATAATACTATAGCCTGTTATTCCATACCCTGGGTCAACACCTAAAATTCTCATTTTTTACTCCTTGTTTTTATGTTTTACTGTTAATTTAATAATTAATATTGTGCTAACTAAAATTACTACAATTGCTAATGCGAAGCATAATATCTCTAACTTTGTATTCTGTTGTTGCAATTCCAATATTTGTTCGTTTGCTAATGTTAATTTAGATTTTTGGTTATTTACTTTAACTTTATATGTAACAATTTCTTTATCATCTTGGCCTTTTAATGATATAGTAATATAATTGTCACCTATTTTTAAATTATCATTTCCTGTAACTTCAACAATAGTATTATCATCTGTTGCTTTTGCAATTACATTTAATTCTTTTTGATCTTCTACATTCAATTCATATTCTAATATATCTTTTTGAAAATCCGGTTTTAATTCAGCACTATCAATTTTTAATTCGGATAAAGAATAAGTTTTTTCTTCCTCATCATTCTCTTTAACTTCTTCTGTTTTCTTTACGGTTGTTTTTTTTGTAGATTTAGTCGATGTCGTTTTAGCTTTTTCTTGATTTTGAATCTTTACTGTTTTTGTTCTACTTGCACTCTCATCTTTTTCTGTAGAAAAATCAGCAACAGTTCCTGAAGTTTTTATTTCAACATTTCCAGAATTTCCAGCTTTACATGTAAACGACTTTGAACCATTTTCTAGCCATACACTACTAAATCCTCCACTTCCATTTGAAACACTTGCCGAAACCTTACCTGCAGCATTATTAACAGAAACAGTTACCGTAAAACTCTCTCCCGGTTTTACTGTACTTTTAGATGTAGATATGCTGACTCCTGCGTTAATTTTATTGCTTAGTATTAGTATTGTTGCTATAAATATTACTATCATCATTGGTATTTTTAATTTCTTCATCTTTTTCCTCCTCTATTTTTATTTGAATTTTGCTTGCATTCATTATATGATTTTTTACCTTAACATAGTCTGCTGGTGTTATTTGATCATCTTCATTTACATCACTTGCAATTAAGTTTAAATCAGTTAATGTTGTGGCATTCATTATATGATTTTTTATTTTAACATAGTCAGCAGGCGTTATTTTTCCATCTCCATTGCAATCCCCTAATTCTACTATATTATATTCTTCATTACTAATTTTTATTTTATTTCCAGTTGATAAACCTTTTTCAATAGTTGCATCTTTATATTTTTCTTTTATGCTTTCTAACGTTGTGTCTGGTTGAATAATTAATTGTTTATTTTTAATTTTAAAAGTAATTTTTTCTTCGTTTTCTTTTTTGGTAAGTTTATAGTATTCTGCAATTGCGTCGGCATCAGCCTTTGCCAGTTTTTTTAAGGCTTCATCATTTTCTATAAATTTTCTATCTATAGAGTTATTCATATAACAATGTTCTATTATAATAGCGGGAATTCCTTCGCCATTTTCAACTTTTGCAGGAATTGCTCCCTCAGGTTTAATAACGCCAGAGTCTATTCTACATCCTCTCATAGCATATCTAATTATTCCATAATAATCTGCTCGTGTTCCATCTGAATAAATATCTGTTTCATCTTTTGGAATTAATCTAGTTTTTACACCTCTATTATTAATACCTACTTTTTCTAATTCATGTAATATTTTATTTCCTAATATCGTGGTTTCTTTATTGTATTTGTCTAGTGATTTATTATTTGAAACATAAACCTCTGCTCCATCTGTATCTGATGTAGTAGCACTATTAAAATGTAAACAAATTAATATGTCGGCATTTTCTTTCCTTGCTACCATAGCTCTGTCAAACACTTCAAGAAATGTATCGTCATTTCTTGTCATAATAATACTAGTGTCTTTATATTCGCTAAGATATTCTTTTAAGAACTGAGTTACTTTTAAGTTTATGTTCTTTTCGTATATTCCATCACTCGAAGCTCCAACATCATGTCCGCCATGTCCAGCATCTAATACAACTGTAAATGCCATTACTTTATTTAATACTAACGATAATAAAAATGTTATTAATAAAGATATTATTACTTTTTTTAGTTTCATTTTTTCCTCTTTTATTTTTCTAATATTATTCTAAATACTTCTGCTACGCTCCATGCTTGCGCTAAAGCTCCTTTAGGTAAGTATGGTTTTTTAGAGTCAAATAATTCTGATATACTTCCAACTATTCCTTCTGAATCTAATTCTGGTATGAATGTTTTTTTAGTATTAATAATTAAACTATTTAATTTATCTTGATATAACTTTTTTGATTCTTTGTTTTTACTATATTTAATCATATTTTTTAAAGAATCATAGTATAAGCCTAATAGCCATGGCCAAGTAATTCCTTGGTGATAGCTCATATCTCTTTTAAAACCGTCTCCTTCATAAACTTCTATATAATTTGGTTCACCTTTAGCTAAAGTTTTTAGCCCATAATTATTTAGTAATTTAGAAGTGACAACATTTATAATATTGCTTGCTTCTTCCGAATTGCAATCTATAACTGGATAAGAAAGTGATAACGCAAATAATTGGTTTGGTCTTATCTTTCCATCTCCTAAAACATCATACAAACATTTTCTTTTTTTGTTATAAAATTTTTCATTAAATGCTTGTTTTGTTTTTTCCGCCATTTTTTTATAAGTATTTGAAATATTTTTATTTTCAAATTTCAATGCTAAATTTTCCAATATTTTAAGTGCATTATACCATAACGCATTTACCTCTACTACTTTTCCATTTCTTGGAGTAGCTGGAATATCTAAGTATTTAGCATCCATCCATGTGTTTTGTGTTTTTTCTGTTCCAGATGATATTAAATTATCTTTATCAAGATATATATTGTTATCATCTATATCTATTCCTGTTGTATATGAATCAATTATATTTTTTAGCTTTTCATATATGTTTTCATATATGAATTTATAATCTCCAGTGTATCTTAAATATTTTTCAACTTGTTCAAACAACAGAAGCGATGCATCAACACTGTTATATAGAGGTCTATTGTCAAATCCCGAATAACCATTTGGAACAAGTCCAAATTTTATATCTCTTACAAATGTTAATAGAACTTCTCTTGCAATATCATATCTGTGTGGAATTAGTAATATTCCTTCAAATGCAATCATTGAATCTCTTCCCCAGTCTAAAAACCATGGGTATCCAGCAATTATAGTATGTAAGTTAAAGTTTGGCCTATCAACAACAAAATTATCTGTAGCTATTATATATTTTTTTACTAATTCTCTGTATTTTCTATCCTCTTCAGAATCAGTTTCTTTTTTTATATTTATTAAACCAGAATTGTTTACAAGCTTGTTTATTCTTATAATCTCATTACTTATTACATTTTTAGCATCAATTTCTTCTATATTATTTTCTAATGAACAAATAAAATATATATCCTTTTCTTCATTCTCTTTTAGTTCAACCTCATATACTCCTGGTACAGATAAATCTTCTTCAGGATAAAATCCCCTTTTTTCTTCTTCTATGTAGTACATGTTTTTAAAATTATCATTATAGTGTTCAATATATTTTCCGTCAGTTAAATACATATATATAGGTGAATAGCTGTTGTCATCAACTATTATTCTTATTTTTGTATTATTTATAGTTTGGTTTAATTTATAGTCATGATTTGAATTTGTAGTATGAAAATCTCTAAAATTGACAATTGGTGCAATTTTAAATTTTGATTTGTAATTTCCATTCTTTATTTTATAATATACACATACTGTATTTTTTCCATATTCTAAGCATATAAGTTTTTTTATTTCAGTTTCTTTTATTTTATATGAAAATATTGGTACATATTCCTTTTCAAATTGTGCTAAGTTTTTGTATCCTTCAGATATATAGCTTTTTCCCATATTTGTATACAAAACATGTTCCTTATTATTAATTACTAAAGCTTCATCAAGTTTAGATAATATAAGGAATCTACGTGCCGGTGGATTTAAAGCTGCAACTAGAAGTCCATGATATTTTCTAGTATTACAACCAACTTCAGTTGAATAACTAAAACCGCCTATTCCATTTGTCAAAATCCATTCTTTTTTCAAACCATTTTCTAAATTCATTAGTATATCTCCTTAAATCTTATGCATTTTCCTTTTTCTTTCTTCCAGTTTTTTTCTTATTTTTTTGTTTTTCTGCTTCTTGCGCTTCTTTTTGTAATCTTAAATTTTGTTCTCTTCTAAAATCGCTTTCTTGAATTGATCTAATTCTATCACTATATTTACTACTAAACTTACTGTTTGTTCTAGTACTTGTAGTTTTCTCTTTTTTCTTTAATTTTGTATTTTGATTTTTCTTTCTTTTAGCCTTGTTAATTTTCTTTTCTTCACGTAACTTAGCATTTAGCATTACATATTTAGGATCATTTTGTTCATCTTTAAATCTTAAATCATCGCAAATAAGTTCAATTACTGCTTCAGCCACTGCTTCTGTATTATGTCTTATACTGTCATCTATAACTTGTGATAGGTTTCTTTCTATTAGTTTTACTCCTAGTTCTTTTGCTTTTTGTATATCTTGTTCAACAACATCAGCACCCTTTTTATTATACATTTTTATAAATTCTGGAATAATTTCACCTGAATCATATATACAGTAATCTATAACACTCTTGCCTGCGTAGTCTTGAATTGTTTGTATATGTTCTGATAAGGTAAATCCATCCGTTTGTCCAGGTTCTGTCATTATATTACTTACATAAATCTTTATTGCTTTTGATTCCTTTATTGCCTTTGATACATTTTTAACTAATAAATTTGGTATAACATTTGTATATAAACTTCCTGGTCCAATTATAATTGCATCAGCATTTCCAATTGTTTCAAGCACTCCAGGTGCTGGTACACAATTAGAAGGATTTATATATATTCTTTCTATTTTTGCTACTTTATTAAATACTGTCTCAGCTATACCATCTTTTTCTTCAACAACAGTTCCGTCATTTAGTTCAGCACAAATTTGCATTTCATCTAATGAAACAGGAAGTACTCTTCCAACTATGTTTAAAATCTCCTTGCTTTCTTCTATAGAGTCTGAAAAGTTTCCATATAATCCACTCATTGTTGCAAAAAATATGTCACCAAATGTTAGTCCATTTAAATTTTTATTATTCAATTCTGCATTCATGACTTTAGTCATTGCCTCTTCATTATTAGATAATGAGACTATGCTTTCTTTTATGTCATCTATTGGTAGCAATCCAAGTTTTTGTCTTGACTCACTTTGTATTTTTCCATATGAAGAGACTGAAACTATAGCAGTTATATTGCTTGTATATTTTTTTAGTCCTTTTAAAACTGTATTTAGTCCACTTCCTCCACCAATTACAACAACATTTGGTCCTTCATGATATATTTTTTTATTAAAAATTAAAGATTTCACATTTCTTTGTTTTGAGCCATTTTCCATTCTAAAGTCGGTATCTTCAATTAACATTTCAAGTTCTCTTTTTTGAGCACAAACAAGACCTATAACAACAAGTGTAAAACCTACAACAAATAAAGCTATTACCTTTCCTATTCCAACAAATGAAATAGTCTTTGCTATCATTAATTTAGAAATTCCTATACATGCTAATACTATTCCTATCAAAATTATAGTTATCCATCTTTTCATTTTTGCTTCATTTGTAAACCACTTGAAAAATCCTTTCATTTTTATGCCTCCTATATTATCTCTATTTCTAGTTCAATTTTTTTATTTTTTTCTTCGAATACTTTATTTTTTACATAATCTATTAATTTTAAAATATCTGAAGTAGTTGCATTATTTTTATTTATAATAAAACCTGCATGTTTTTTAGATACTTCTGCTCCTCCAATACTGTACCCCTTAAGTCCACACTCATCAATTAGCATTGCTGTAATAAATCCATCTCCTCTTTTAAATGTGCTTCCTGCATTTGGGTATTCTAATGGTTGTTTTTCTTTTCTTTTAGCATTTAGTTCATTCATTTTATTTAGAATTTCTTCCTTTTTTCCTTTATTAAGTTTAAAATTTGCTTCTAAAATAATCAGATTTTTATTAAAAAATATACTATGTCTATAATCAAATTCACAAGCTTTATTATCAAGATTTATAATATTTCCGTCATAATCCATACACTTAACATCAACAAGAATATCTTTTATCTCCCCACCATAAGCACCAGCATTCATTTTTATAGCACCACCAATAGTGCCAGGAATACCAGATGCAAACTCAAAGCCAGTTAAGTTATTTTCAGCTAATTTATTAGCTAGTATGGCATTTTTCACGCCACTACCAACTGTAACTATTTCTTCATTTATTTTTATATTTTCAAATTTAAGATTAATAATAACTCCTCTGTAACCTTCGTCTTTAACTAAAATATTTGTTCCATTACCAAGAATAAATATTGGCAAGTTATTTTGTTTACATATTTTTATAACAATTTTTAATTCGTCTATTGTATATATCTTTATAAAAAAATCAGCAACTCCTCCTGTTTTAAAAGATGTATGTTTGCTCATTTTTTCATTCATTTGTATATTTTCTTTTTTTATATTATTTTCAAGTAGTTGATTATAAAAATTTAGCATATATTTCCCCCCTAACAACTCTTTAAAATATATGCACATTTTATCATTTTTTATTATTTTTTACAAGGAAAATACTTAATAATTTAGAAATAAATATTTAATTATCCTATGTTATTTTGGGCAGGCACAAGACATTTTTCCTACTATAAAATAATATTCCAAAAATATAGACAAAAATAGATTAATAAGCTTTTTTCAATTAAGCTTATTAACCTATTTTTTACACTTTATAATCAGATCTTACATCTTGCTTAATAACTCGCACTCATTTGAGAATTAAAAAAGTTGTTAATATCAAAAGGTTCATGTGTTTTTGGCATTTTATAATTTGTATCAAATGTCTCAACTCTTATAGATTTTATAACTGGTGCCTCTTCTGGCTTAGATTCTTCTGTTGAATCTTCACTGGCTTTTGTTACTTTTGTGTCAGCTATTTTTTCTAATACATCAAATCCTTCTATTACCTTGCCAAATCCCGCATAAGAACCAGTAAGTGAAGTATAATCGTCAGTTGTCATAATAAAAAATTGTGAACCTGCTGTGTTATATCCTTCTTTTAGTAAGGTTGGATAATAATATGCGTAACTAGAAAAGTTATTTCTTGCCATTGCAATTACTCCTTTTCCTAATTTTAGAGTATTACTTTCAAAATCATTGTTCATAAACTCTCCATCAATATTATATCGTTTGTCATTTTCAGAATTTCTTTCTACGCTATTATCTATATAGCTTAATGTTGGTGAACCTGTGCCATCTTTATTTATATCTCCACCTTGAATCATAAAATCCTTAATAATTCTATGAAAAGTTAATCCGTCATAAAATTGATTATTAGCTAAAGTTATAAAATTGTTAACAGTGTTTGGTGCTTGATCTGGATACAACTCAATTTTCATTGTACCATAGTTTTCTACCTCTATTGTAGCAATAGGATTTTTAACAACATATGTAGCCTTTTTATAATATCCTACACCTAATATCACAATTGCAGCTAATAAAGCAATTATTAAAACTATTATAATAGCTTTTTGAATAATATCACTTTTTTTATTTGCTTTCTTTTTCATTCAAATCCCTCCTTGTATTGTTTATTATTTTGTAACTTCCCAATTTATTTCATTATTACTTTCATTTATTATATAAGTCTGTGTTACAGAATTATTATTAACATCTGAATATTTTATATTATAAGTTCCTAAGTCATCAATTATAAAGTCTAAATCATCAGCTGTTTTCCAATATTTTGATGTATTTTTTTTATATTGAACTTTACCTTCTCCGCCGAATATCTCCAATATTATTTGGTGGAGTTACTTTTATTTTGTATTTTTGTGTTCCATATTTTTCAACAGCAATTGTAAAAACTCCTAGTTTTCCAACATTCTTTTTATCAGCATTAGAATTATTAATAAAGTATGTGTCATTCTCTAGGACATAATGTTCTTCCCCCTTGGCAATTACCGCATCTTCAGAAACTATTCTTCTATTTTCAAAATCTATAAATACATTATGACCAATGTCTGTTAAATCAAAGTATTGTTTTAAGTCTTCTTGTGTAAAATATTTAAAATTTCCTACATTTTTACTTTCAATTTTAACTGTGTTAATTAAAAAATTCTTTTGTTCTTCTGTAAGTTCGCTTCCTGTTTCTTTTAAAATCACTACATTTCCGCTTGCATCTATATATGTTTCATTTTGGCTAGCGATATTATCTACTCTTTTTTGAACAATTTCAAGTTTTAAATAAAAATTTCTAAGTTTTGTATTATCTAATGATACTTGTCCAGCACTTATAGATATACCCGCAATAATAGTCATTATGATTATTGTTATTACAAGTGCCATTAACGTAATTGCATTTTCATTTTTTATATTTGACATATTGTTCACCTTTCTTTTTACTTTAATAATCCTAATATCTTTATTGCATCAGATATTGTTTTTACGCCAATTATATCTAATTTGTATTCATCTTTCAATAGTTTTTTGTTACTTTCTGGAATTATACATTTTTTAAATCCAAGTTTTTCTGCTTCTCTTATTCTTTTTTCTATTAAGTTAATGCTTCTAACTTCTCCCGTTAATCCAACTTCTCCCATAACAACTGTCCTTTTATCTATTGGGATATTTTTATAGCCAGATATAGTTGAAGCTATTATTCCTAGATCTATTGCAGGTTCATTAACTTTTAAGCCACTAACAACATTTATATATACATCTTGATTTCCTAAATTTATACCTACTTTTTTTTCTAAAACAGCTAACAGCACAGCTAATCTGTTATAGTCAATTCCATTGGCAGTTCTCCTTGGTAAACCATAAACAGTTGATGTAGTTAATGCTTGAAATTCCACTAGTAATGGTCTAGTTCCCTCTATAGTTGCAACAATAACAGATCCCGACGGATTATCATCATTATCTGATATTAGTACTTTAGAAGGATCTGTTATCTCAACTAGTCCTTCATTTTGCATTTCAAACATTCCTATTTCATTAGTTGAGCCAAATCTATTTTTAACTCCCCTTAGCATTCTATATGAAAAATATCTTTCGCCTTCTATGTAAAGTACTGTATCAACCATATGTTCTAGGACTCTTGGTCCTGCAATATTTCCATCTTTAGTTACATGACCAATTAAAATAGTTGTTACTCCATTTTCTTTACATGTTCTCATAATTCTGGCGGTAATCTCTCTTACTTGACTTACACTTCCAGGTGCAGAAGTAATTTCTTCTGAATACATAGTTTGTATAGAATCAATAATTACTAATTTAGGTTGCATTGTTAGTATTATTTCTTCTATATTTTCTATATTAGTTTCAGATAAAAAAAGTAAATTTTCATTTTTAACTCCAAGTCTATCAGCTCTTAATTTTATCTGTTCTCCAGATTCTTCTCCAGAAATATATAATATTTTTCCATCTGTTTTTATTTTGTTGCATAACTGTAATATTAAAGTAGATTTGCCTATTCCAGGTTCACCACCCAATAATATAAGTGAACCATTTACTAAGCCTCCTCCTAGCACTCTATCTAGTTCACCAAAGCCTGTGCTTATTTTATTTTCTATTTTTCCTTCAATTTTATTAAGCTCAACTGGTTTTGAAATTTCTTTTCTTTTTAAAGTATTATTGCTTACTGAACTGTTTATTTTCTTTTCTTCATAGAAAGTATTCCATTGGTTGCAAGCAGGGCATTTTCCCATCCATTTAGGTGATTCGTATCCACATTCACTGCACACAAATATTGTTTTATTTTTTGCCATTTTAATTCCTTTCGAAATATATTATTCTTTTTTCTCCATATTAGGTGAATATTCTGCTGTACTAATTTTTGCATATTTTTTTAGTTTTTCATATACTAAGTTATTTACACTGCCCGCAGGGAAATTTCCGTTTTTATTTTTCTTACCAGCTGGCACCCCTGTTAGTATTTCTATTCCTTCATCTATATTTGAAATAGCATATATATGAAATTTTTTATTTTTTACTGCTTCTACAATTTCATCAGATAAATTTAAGTTCATTACATTTTGAATAGGAATCATTACTCCTTGTTCTCCTGTTAGTCCCCTCATTTTGCATACTTGGTAAAAGCCTTCAATCTTAGCATTTACTCCGCCAATTGGTTGTATATCACCTTTTTGGTTAACTGATCCTGTTACTGCAATTGATTGATTAATTGGTAACCCTGATAGACTAGAAAGCAAAGCATATAGTTCTGTACTAGATGCACTATCTCCATCTACGCCATTATACAATTGTTCAAAGCATATGCTAGCAGTTAGTGAAAGTGTGATATCCTGTGCAAATAACTCTCCTAAATATCCTGTAAGAATTAAAACACCCTTTGAGTGAGATGATCCAGAAAGTTCAACCTCTCTTTCAACATTTACTATTCCATTTTTTCCGGTATAAGTATTTGCAGTTATTTTAACAGGTTTTCCAAAAGTATAATCTCCTATTGTTAAAACTGTTAAGCCATTAATTTGTCCAACTTTTTCTCCAGATGTATCTATTAAAAGTGTACGTTCTTTTATCATTTCTGTGTATTTTTCATCGTATTTTTTTATTCTTTCAATTCTTTCAGAAAGTGCTTTTTCAACATGTTCAGCTTTAACTACTTTAGATTTACTCATTTTAGCCCACGTACAAGCTTCTCCAATAATTTGTGCTAAGTCATTAAATCTTGTTGAAAGTTTATTTTGGTTTTCAGCAAGTTTAGATGCATATTCAATTATTTTCGCAACTGCATATTTATCTAAATGTGCTAATTCTTCTTGTTCGCAAAATCCATGCATAAATCTAGCTAGTTTTAAAATATTTTCTTCAGTTCTTGGAGCCTCATCTTCAAATTCTACTTTTGCTTTAAACAACTTTCTAAAATCTGAATCCATTGCTAATAATGTTTGATATATATTTGCATTTCCTATTAATATAACTTTTACATTTAATGGAATAGGTTCCGGTTTTAATGAAACCATAACCATTGAGCTACGTTGATCAGCTGTATTTTCAATAACAGTCTCCTTTACCCTTAAAGCTTTTTTTAGAGCATTATAGCATATTTGATTTTCAAGTAAATCTTTGGCTTGGAATATAATATATCCTCCATTAGCCTTTTGCAATAATCCTGCTTTAAGCATTGTGTAATCTGTTTTTAAAGAGCCGTAATAGTTTTCATATTCTAGTTTGCCAAAAATGTTATGGTAAGAGTAATTTGAATCCATTATAACAGGTGCCCCTTGAAGATTTCTGTTATCTATAAAAAGATTTACTCTATAATTTTCCCAAGGTTTATTCTGTTGTAATACTTGTTGCGGGCTCATTGGCTGATTTGTAGGTTGTTTTTGTTCCATAAATAATGACACGTTTTTTAATATATCTTGTTTAATATCATCTAAAAAATTATTTATTTTTTTAGTTTTTTTATAAGCAGATTTTATAAGATTTATTCTTGCATTAACTGTAAGAAGTGCAATATTAGATTGCCATTCTTCAATTTTTAGATCAGCTTCTTTTTCAATTGTTTTTATCTGACTAATAACAGAAATTATTTGCTCTTGTACAATATTTGATTTATCTTCATACTCTTTCTTTATATCTTCATCAAGTTTTTCAAATTCTTCTTCTTGCAGTGTTTTTCCATTAACTATTGGCATCATATAAATACCATTTTGTGCTGCCTTCACCTCAAATCCGTATTTTGAAGAATCTTTATTTAGTTTTTCTAGTAATACTGTCCTTTTTTGTTCAAATTTTTGTTTTATAGCGTTTTTCTCTTTTTCAAAATCTTCATTTCCAAATGTAGTATTTATGTCATTTTTAATGTCTTTAATAAATTGATCCATTGTTTCTTTAAACTCTATTCCTTGCCCTGCAGGAAGTGATACAGCTATTGGTTCATTAGGGTTATCAAAATTATATATATAGCACCAATCATTTGGTGTTTTTTGTTTTTTTGAAATACCATCTAAGTACTTCTTTGTATACATTGTTTTTCCAACTCCACCTGGTCCTTCAAGATATAAATTATACCCTTTTATATCTACATTTAGTCCAAATTCTAAAGCTTTTATTCCTCTTTCTTGTCCAATTCCGGGTATTTATTGATTCAAGCTCGGCAGTTGTCTCAAATGGTAATTTTTCAGGGTCACAGTATTTTTTTAAACTTTTGTAAGATAATTCATTTTTCATTAGTTTATTCTCCTTTTTACTAAGTTCTTTGAAGATTAAGAGTCATAATAATAGCATCATCAACATTATTATAGTATCTTTTTCTCCTTCCACATTCTACAAAATTATATTTTTTATATAAATTTATAGCTATTTCGTTTTTTACATTTACTTCAAGAGTAATATCTTTTAAATTTTCTTGTTGTGCCATTTTTATAAGTTCTTTTAACATTGTTGTGCCAATATTGTTTCCTCTTTTTTCTTTTTTAGTTACAATATTAGTAATATGTGCCTCGTCAATTGGTTTCCATATTCCGGCATATCCAACCACTTCATCTTCTACAATCGCAACAATATATTCTGATAAAGGATTCTCTAGTTCCTTTTTTATTACACTTGCTGTCCAGAACTCATCAAAATGTTCTTTTAATAAATCTTTAATCTGGCAGAGATGTTTGTCGTTCATCTTTTCTATTTTTATTTTCATTTATCTTTCCTATTATTTTTTTAATCTTTCGGCGCTTGACTGTCTCAAATATATTGGTGTTAAATTATTTGAATCTACACTCTTTTGTACTCTTTCAAAAGCTATTTTACAAATTTCAAACGCATTTAATTTATTAAGTTTTTCATCTGTAATTATGTTAGCATTATTAATTTTAGATTCTATCATATCTTTATATAATATACTACCATTTCCAATAAAAAATATTTTGCTATTTAACTTTTTTGTCATTTCAATAATATTATTTATATTTTCAAACTTAGTTTCCTTTGTAATGTATTCATTTCCTATTTTTTCAAAAATACCATAATACACATTATTATTTTTAGCATCAATTAAAGAGCATATTATTCCGTCTTCCTCTATATTTCTTGCTAATATTTCCAAAGATGTAACTCCAACTGCCTTTTTATTTTTTGCATCCATAAATGCTTTAATTGTAGAAATTCCTATACGTATTCCTGTAAAAGAACCTGGTCCTATATCGCAGGCAAATAAGTCAATATCTGAAAGATAAGTATTGGTTTCTCTTAAAAGTTTGTCAATTAAAGGCATAAGTTTTACAGAATGTGTATTCTCGTCTTCTATTATTTCTTCTTTTATTAAAGTTTTATCTTCTGTAAGTGCAACAGCACATATTTTTCCTGAAGTTTCTATTGACAAAATTTTCACTATTCATTCTCCTTTATTCTTGCTTCATATTCATATGCGCAAATAATTTCTTCTTTGAAATTAAATTTTTCAGTATTGCTACATATTCTGAATATTTTTTGCTTCTTTAAATCAATTTTGTATTTATTCATATCAAATATTATTGTTTGTTTTACATTCATTCCATTTGGAAGAGTATTATTCAAATTATCATAATACAATATATTTGTATTATAAATTAAATTCATGCCCTCTTTTATTTTTATTTTAAATAAGTTTAGTTTTTCTTGTTTGTTAAAAGCATTTATGGCATCTTCTGGATTTATATAAAACATTTTTATATCAGATGTTTCTAGTTTATCATTATCACAAATATAAATGTCTATATCTGTAATAGCTTTTCCCTTTGCCAAGCCTAAATCAATTATTTCATTTTCTTTTTTTAATTTCTCCGCATACTCATCTAAAGTTGTATTATTTGATATATCTAAAATTTTGTAAAGTTCTTTATGAGCTTCACGGTGTCTTTGGTTGGCAAGTGTACTTGTTTTAGATGAATCATTTTTTATATTACCAAATATATCAAAATCATTTACACTAAACAAACTTCTTTCTTTATTTGTATTTTTCTTTATTATTTTAAGGTAATTGTCTGATATTTCTTCGTTTTTTCTAATTTTATTTATGTCGTAAGAAGCTTCTGTAGAAATTAGGAATAAAGCATCTGTTTCTTCTTTCGATAAAAATTGTCTCTGAACTTTGTCTGCTTCAATTCCAAGATCTTCAACGTCTTCTTCATAGTTAAATGCTTTTTTTATCTTTTTAGTTTGCTTTATATTATTGTCTTTTTCAGGTGCTGCAGTAAGGCCTGGTGCTAAATCTTTATTAGAAAATTTCCAAAATTCAAAAATGCTTTTTTTATGTTCCTCTATTTTTTCTATAAACAAGGCCGCATTTTTAATTTTGGCATCAACAATTTTTATTTTATTTTCTAATGCAGTTATATCTAGTTTATTGTCTTTTACTCTAATATTTATTCTATCTAATTCTATGCAAATTTTTATTAGATCTTCAATAGTATATAGTTCTTTTTGTTCTATTATAGAGTTTGCTATGCTTTTCTCCATTTCATTTTCTTCTTTTATTTTGTTTATTTCTGCATTATTTTTCTTTCTGCTTTTTGTAAACTTCCCGTTTTTGTTTTTAAAAAAATATTTAATTTTTCCAAACACACTTTTTCTGCATTCAAGATAAGTGGCTACTTGTTTTTCTCTAAAATAATACTCTTTATTTTTTTCTAATTCTTCATCTTTTAATTTTTGTAACTTAATATCTAGCTTTTCTTTCTCTGTAAGAATATCTTTAAGTTGTTTTTCTTTTTTTTGATATTCATCTTTTACAAATTTTGTTAAACTATTATAGTTTATTACTTTATTATTAAACTCAAATGTAATTTCACCGTTTGCATTTATTTGTGTTTCAAAAGTATAATGATGAGGCAATTCAGTTTTTAATATAAATAAGGCTTTTAACAAAGTATAAAATTTTGTTGCTTCTTCTTTTGTTTTTAATATAACTTTATAATCTGTTTTTAACTTATCATATACTTTAGCTTTTCCAACTACATGTAACGTCATTTCATTTTGTATATCAAAAATCTCGTATATATTAGGCCATTCATTTGTAAATAGCCATAAGTATTTTTCTAAGTCACTTATTTCAGATTTCTTTAAATATCTTTTGGTATAATCTAAATAACTAATTGGTACAAATATTGTTTCTTCTTTATTCAACTTTCTGCATTCTATTTGTTTTTTTAGTAAATAGAAAAATGCGCTGTAATTTAAGTCCTCAGTTGTAAGCATCATAAAGTATTTTCCTGTATATTCAGAATAATATATTTCCCATAAATAATTTGTATCGAATTTAACTTTAAAAGGAACTTTTTTTCTTAATTCTTCTTGTTCTTCATTAATTTTTTCTATTTCTTTTACATTTAGTTTTTCCATCATCTTTAAGAAACTTGCATGGTTAAAAATATTTTCTTCATTTTTGTCATCTAAATATTCTTTCAATGGTAAAGCTTTTGAATATTTTTCAATTATACCGGTTAATCTATTTGTTGGAGTTAGTAATATTTGAATATCATTAAGATTTAAATATTTATACACTCTAAAGTCTGTTTGTTCATATGCTTTTGTAGGTTTATAATCAACATCTTTATATTCCTTTAAAAAATCTGGTATATTATTTAAATCTAAACCTATGTAATTTAAATTTTGAATAATCAAACTTTTTTCATTTGTTTCGGGCATTAAAATTTCCTCCATATTTTACATACATTAATACATTTGATAGTATATCATAAAAGAATTTTTTTGTACAAGAATTTTACATATTTTTAATATTTTTGCTTTATTTTTTTTATTGTTTATGGTAGAATAATGTCAAATATGTGAAAATAATGATTAGCTTAAATGGAGGTATAAATATTATGGAATTTAAAAAATGTGCACGTTGTGGTTGTTTCTTTACTTCAAATGATAATGTTTGTTATAATTGTATGTCTAAAGAAAGATTTGAGATGTCAAAATTCAAATCATATATTGAAGAAAACAATATAAATAATATAAATTCTTTGAATGATATATCTATCAAAACTGGTATATCAGAAAAAAATATAAATAGGTTTTTAAGTCAAAATGACTTTTTAGATTTTTTAAAATAAGAAAAGCTAAATTTATTTTGTATGAAAAAAAGAACACCCTATGTGTTCTTTTCTTCTATTATTATTATTTCTTTACTTGACTTTGTAAGCGGTATTCCTACTGTCTTTCCAATAATTACTGTATCTTCAATTCTTATTCCAAAGTGTCCAGCTATATAAATTCCAGGTTCATCTGTTATCACCATATTAGGCTTAAGAATAGCCTCTGATTTTGTTCCTAGTGTTGGAATTTCATGTATTTCTAATCCTACAGAGTGTCCTAAACCATGAATTAAATTTTGGTCATTTAATTCAAAGTCATTTATAACCATCTTAGCTAAGTTTTTGCACACAACACCTTCATGCATTTCTCTTAAGGTTTGCATTTGATTTTTTAATACTAAATTATAGACTTTTTTTACATTATCTTTTATTTCTCCAACAAATATTGTTCTTGTCATATCAGAGCAATATCCATTGTATTTGCATCCCATATCAATAGTAATTACATCGCCATATTCTATCTTTCTGTCTGTAGGAACTGCATGAGGCTTTGATGAATTTGGACCTGAAGCAACAATTGTATCAAAAGCTAAACCATCTGCACCTTTTATTCTAAAAAATCTTTCTATTGCTTCAGCTATTTGTTTTTCTGTCATTCCTATTTTTATAAAATTTATCAAATATTCAAAGCATTCATCAGTTATATTGCATGCAATTGTTATATTTTGTATTTCTATATCATCTTTTATAGCTCTTTGTTTTTCTATTATCTTTTCTGTTTCAACTAAATTATTAATTTTATATTTGTACATAAACTCTTTATACTTTGAATAAGTAACATAGTCTTCTTCAAATCCTACATTTGTACAAAACAGGAATAAATTTTCTCTGTCATCTTGAGTCATATTTGCACAATTTTCAACTATTACCTCGTCTTCAATTGTAAGTTTACTATTTGCGGATTCTATATATCTTCCATCTGTTATAAATATATTTTCTTTTCTTCCTAAAATTAGAAGTCCTTCATCCTCAAGTCCTGTCAAGTATTTTATGTTTATTGGATTAGAAACAATCATTGCATCTAAATCCATTCTTTTCATTTTGCTTCTAAGCCATTGCATTCTTTCATTCATAGAAATAATCCTCCTTTTTTAAATTTTTATCATTCCTAGTGAAAAAATTAAAAGCAAAATAGATAGAATTCTATTAAATGGAACAACCATCATTATAAATGTTGCAATAACAATAAATGGTCCAAATGGTATATACTCATCTGTTTTCTTTATTTTGGTTATCAGCAGTATAATGCTTAGAATTGCGCCAATTAAGAAAGCCATTAAGGTAATTGCAATTATATTACTAAGTCCAAAATATATACCTAATGCTCCCATTAATTTTACATCTCCAAATCCCATTGCCTCTTTTCCAGCAATTAGACCTCCAACTAAAGTTATTAGTAAAAATATTCCTGCACCTGTAAGCATTCCCAAAAACATATCTATTGCAATATTAGGATTAAATATTCCTGCTAAAAACATTAATACTATGCCTATTTCAAACATAGTCATGTTTAATCTATTGGGAATTATTTGAAGCTTAAAATCAATAATAAAAGCAGATAGAAGCATTGGTGTAAGTATTATATATTTTATTAACTTTAAATTTCCTAAAAAGCTTTTTTCTATTCCTAAAACATATAAAAGGACAATATATATTAGCATTGTAATTAATGATAATAATATATTTGTTTTATAACCTTCTATTTCTTTTGTTTTAAACATATCTTTGCAAAATACTTTTTCATAATTAGGTAATCTATAATTACACCAATTCACAAGTTTTCCTGCAAAAAATCCTGCTACTGCTATTGCTACGTATATTAGAATATGTATATTATTAAAATACATCTCTTTCCTCCTTTGTTTCTTTATTGTTTGCATTATTTTTTGTGCAACAACAATTTTTAGTATTTTTATTACTTACTTTATATTGTTTTAAATTATCATTACTAATATGTTTTTTATTTTGATTTGCTCTTTGACGTTTGAATCTACTTTTTATGTAGTTTTCTATTGGCCTTTTTATTAATGTAATCCAAATATCCTTTTCTTTAATTGGCTCAACTAAGATTGGAAACATCTTCATTCTATTTGCTCCAATTACATCTGTAAAAATTTGATCTCCTACTACTCCTATATTTTCACTTTTCAAATTCAAATTTTTCTTTGCTTTTTTGAATCCAAACTTTAAAGGTTTCATTCCGAAATAACTATATTCTATTCCTAGTTTTTGAGCGACTTCAGAAACTTTATCTTTTTTATTGCTATTAGATAATATATACATTTTAATTCCATTTTCTTTTAAATTATTAGACCATTTTAAAGTTTCATCTGCCATATTTTTATAATAATCTATTAATGTATTATCTACATCTAAAATTAATCCAGCTATGTTATTTTCTTTTAGATAATCTAAACTTATTTCTGACACTTTATTAAAGTATCCTTTAGGATAAAAATTCATAATAACTTCCTTTCAATCTTTCAACAATATATTATCAATTATATATTTTTTTGTCAATTATATTAGTCTCTTATCTCATAATGGAGTTCTAAACTTAAGCTTTACATTTTTGAGCTATTATATTATAATAGTGCCATTTTTTATTATCACTTTTTCTAATATACTCAACTTCATCTAGTGTAATAATTTTATATTTTTTCAAATATTCCTTTATCTGTTTTATGGTAAATGTATTAATGTGATTATTTTCGTTCCAAGCATCTCTGTTTCCAAATAATTGTCCAACAAAATATCCGTTTATTTCTAAAGAATTATATATTCTATTCCATAAATTATCAAATTTATCTGGATGGCAAAAAGGTATACTAAAAAATGCCGTAACAAGTTGTGCTGATGGAATATCCAAGTTTTGAAAATCTTCTTCTATAAACTTTACTCTTGTTGTTTCTTCTTTATTAATCCTATTTAAAATAAATTTGCTATTTAATTGTTTATCAACAGCAGTAACATTTATTCCTTTTTTTAGCATATATACAGTTTCATTACCTGCTCCACATCCTAAGTCAACCGCTGTTTTTACCTTATATGTATTTAGAAAATCAATAAGTAATTTACATACATCATTCCTGTATGTTTTAGCTTGATATTCGCCCCAATCTTTTTTTGCCATAAAATTACTCCTATTTAATAATAACTTAAAATATTTTTCTTATTTATTATATAATAAAATTCGTAAAATTTAAACTTTTTTAAATTATTTATATACTTAAAATGTGTGAACAAAACTGTCCACACATTTTCTCTTTCTTTATATAACTATGCATTTCTTCCACAACAATTCTTATATTTCTTCCCACTTCCACATGAACTAGCCACCTCAGTATTTATTGTATTATTTGTATTTATAATATTATTGGTATTTCAGCTTTTTTAGAACTAGGTAACATCTATATTATTTGTATTATCTGTACTAATTAATATTATAAATATTTATTATCCGTGGACAAATTGTGGACATTGTCCACATTCGTTTCACTAGATATATTCTATACTATATCGTATAAGAATACTAATGTATAAATTCTTTTTTTATACATTTCTTATTATAACTTATTTTGAATGGAGAGTCAATAAATCAATAATTATTCTATAATTTTTCCGAATGTATTTGAAAATTCAAGTATTCTATTTCTATATTTTTTTGGTATATCTGTGTTGTTAAGATTTTCATAATATTCTTTTAAGCAATAATACATATTATCATCTTCTTCAAATTCCTTTTCCCATGTAATATTTTGATACTTATTTATTACTACTTTTCCATTTTTTATCTTGTTTAAATCCTTATCATATAAGATAAATTGCCCTTTTATTACAACTCCTTCATCACAAACTATAGTTATTTCTTTGATAGTATTATTGGTAACTAAATCACTTTCATGAATTACTATTTTATCATCATATTCTAAAAGAAGTTTTCCATATCCATGTTTTTCAATACATATATTATCAATTATAAAATCCTTTTGTTCTTTAAATATTATTTCTTTTTTATTACTTTCTCCTAATATATAATCAGCTAAATATATTTGATGTGGAATTTCAATTTCAAAATTTTGTGTATTCTTCTTTGACATCCCCCTTCTATTTATACTATCATTTATTCTATTTTTAGAAAAATTTGTATATAATAATTTTATTTTAAAATTATTTTCTTCTATTTTTTTCTTAATTTCACTAATAATATTAGAATACAAGTAATTTTGTACCATTAATATATGCAAATTAGGATATTGATTAAAAAAATCTTTAGAAGCTATAAAAGGTTTTTCTACTATGATATTGTTTATATCTAAAGAAATACATTGATTTATAATATTATAAAATTCTTCTTTAGGAGTACATATATCAACAATAATATTATTACTATTTAAATTATTTTGAGATAATGTATCTATTATACTTTTATATATCTTTTTAGTTTTTATATTTTTATTACTAGCATTCTCTTTAATATCAGTAAAAAAATCTTACCTACATTACTTAACTTGTTATAAGACTCAAAGTGTAAAAAACCTGCTTTACTTGTTCCTACAATTATTATATCTTTCATTTTTCCCTCTTTTACTTTAGTTTTTGTATTATTTCATATTTATTGCCTCTTACATTATAAAGTTTTATATTTGATATTTGTGATAAAAAAGTTTTAGTAAATTTTTGTATATCATATAAATAAACATTATCCGTAAAAATTGGCGCAATGTTTGTCCAATTGCAATAGTCTGAAATTTGTTTTATTTTGTAATAAAAATTATTTTGCTCATTTATTGAAGTAGTTCCGTTATCACATAAACCTACTATTCTTATTATTTTATCTATTCTTACTTTTTGTTTAATATCTTTATTATCTAAAAATTTTATATTATCATTTTCACGATAAAATCTTGAACCTAGAACTTGATTTAATTGCAAATTCTTTATTTCTAGCCATGTTTGGTCGCTAGAATTTATTTTATAACCATATTTAAGGAATTCATTTGCCAATGTTGTTTTTCCTTGTCCAAAATTTCCTATAATTAATATTCCTTGTTTAGAATTACTTACAACTACAGAGTGCATATATATATTATTTTCATCATTTATTATGTAAGAAATCACATTATTAATAATAGTATAAATATCTGTTTTTATAATTTTTGAATTTAATATTCTTTCTTGTCCATTTATTTTAATTTGAACATCATTAATATTAAACTTTAAATAGTTATCTGTTTTTATCTCATTTTCTTGTTCAAATTGTGAGAATCTTCCATATATTATATCGTCAAATTCACTTATTTGATTTTCTACTAATAAAAATAAATTTTTAATTTTATATATCATATTTTATTACCTCAAAAAAGTTATTTTTTCTTTGTAACACATTATTTACTATATTAGTTTTTTCGTTATATATATTAACGAATTTTTTCAGTTCTTTATTTCTATTTTTCTTTAATAAATCTATAAAACAACTATTTCTATTCTGCCAAGAATGTCCATTTAATTCATGTCCTCCAAATATATTTATATTCTTTCTATGTATTTCTAAGGGGTCTATTAAATATGTTCCTTCTCTTGGAGTTCCTAATAAAAAAATGGATGAGTTTTCAGTTATATTTTCTATTATTTCCTTTATTATATTACTTTTGCCTGTAGCTTCAATATATGTATTATAAGTTGAAAGTGTAGTAACGACACTTATTTTAGCATTATATCTTTGGTTCAATTGCATTATTGCGTCATTTACATATTTTTCATTATTATTTATTAAAATATCTATTTCTTTATATCCTAAATCTAATAAATATATTAAAGATGCAAAACCTACATTACCTAATCCACAAATGATTATTCTTTCATTTATAAAATCTTTTTTATTATCCAGTGTTATTTTTGGTATTATTTCAAATCTTGATAATGTAATATTCTCTATATTATAAATGTCATCAAATTCAAAAGAATCTTTTAATGTTTTGACTTCTTTTTCATAATGTTTGGATAATACAAAATATCTTTTTCCTTTTTTTACTTCAGATATTCCCATATATCCTTTACTTCCATATTTTTCAGTTCCTCTTGATATTATTGTGTATTCAATTTTTAATTTTTCTTCCATATATACCTCTATTTTTTTGCTAAATATAAATCATAATATAATTCTAATATTTTTGAGTCTTCTATCCATTTATTTACAATATCTAATTGAAGTTTTTTGTTTAATATTTTTTCTTCTTGAATTGCCATATTAGCTGTTACTAAAGTTCCTGCTTTAAATATATCTATTGCTCTATTAGGTATTGACTCTGAATCAAACAAATTAACTGATCTTCCATTTCCTAATACAGTTATTTTTTTGCCATTAATTTCATATTGAGTTCCATATTTAGGAATAAATTTATATTTAACTCCTTCCTTTTCAAATTCCTTAAAAATAGATAAGTCAGCAGTAGCTCCAGCTGTTACATAGCATTCATCTTCAAGCATCATTACAACTTCTTTACTAATACTTTGCTCTCCACTTGCTCCAATTATAATAAATGGTTTTTCATACTTCATCGCTTCTTCTAATGTTTTGTATGTTATAAACCCTTCTTCTGCTGCCTGTATTAATTTCATAATATCAGGATCAACAATAGATACTCTAACTCCATATTGCCTAAATCTTTTTGCTAAAGTTTCTCCTAAATCTCCATAGCCTAGTTGTATTAATGTTCTTCCAGCTAACTTTTCATCTCCTAATAATTCTATTGTTCTTGTAAAAATTGTATTAGAAATTTCCTTATATGTAATAAATTTTTTTAAGTTTGTCTTTGCCACATTTAATACTGGATATGGCAATTCTTCTATATCTAACTTTTTGATTCTCCTTAAACCCATTTCTGTTAATTCTACTATTGCTTTAACATTGTCATATTTTCTATTTATAAGGATTTTAGATATAATCGCTCCATCATCTAATATTAAAACTTTTTTATCTTTTCTATCTGTTATAAACTTATCAATTATTTCTGTTCCTCTTTCTAATAATTTTTTCTCCTCTAATGAATTATTATCTAGCAATTCAACTTGAAACCCTAATTTCTTAAAAGTAGCTGTTATTTCTTTTCTATGTTTTGTACTATCACCTTTATCCATGACTAAAATATCATTTGCTTTTACTCCCATTCTCATAAAAGAAGTAAGTAATCCTATGTTATCTTCTAAAAAATGATCTCTCCAAATTACTGCTACATCTTTTAAATCTTTATTTCTTTTTGAAGAATACTCTTTTAATATTGGCATTTTATGAATTATTGCTTCTAATTCATTATCTGTATAAGCTGTAGAAATTTCTATTAGATGATTTTTTATATCTTCTCTACATTCAGATAAATCTAGTTCAATCTCATTATCAACAAAAAAAGATTTTGAAAAACTCCTTAAATCAATATCAATTTCCTTATATTTTACTTTCTGATTTTCAATAATTAGTTCGTGTTTCATACTATCTAATTCAACATTATTCGTAATTCTTTTTTTTATATCTTTTATCAAATTTTCTAATACATCATAATATACCACTTTCATTTCATTCCTCCATATTATATATATTCATAAGACTGTTATATGATTTTACAAATATATCTTTTTTACTTTCATTTTTATTATATTTAGGTAGCATCGTTTCTAAAGATATTACTCCATCATATTTATCTTTATTTAAACTTTTCAATAATTTTGTTATTGGAATAGTTCCTTCTCCAAAATAAACATATTCTTGAGTTTTTTGGTTATAATCTCGTATATGTATATATTTAATATTATTTTTATTTTTTTCATATTCATTTAAAACATCATACCCTCTTGAATATACATTTTCTATATCATATAGTATATATACATCTTTTTCATTATCTATTAGTTCATTACATGTACTTATATCCTCTGCATATGTGTCTTTCTCATTTTCAATCAATAAATTTAATTTATTTTTAGTTGTTATATTTGACATTTCTCTTATAACTTCTTTTATACTTTTTGAATTAAGTATCCTTCCAACATCTGAAAAAATTCTTAAATATTTTGCTTCAAATATATTAGCTATTTTTATATATTTATCTAATAATTTTATATTTTCATCATAATTAAAAGAGTTCTTTTTCTTTCCTATTGGAGTATCTATCGTAATTACTTTTATCTCATTTTTTTCAAATTCTTTTTTAATCTTTTTAATCTGTTCTTCTGAGTATTCCCATATATAAATATCGTTGATTTTTCTAATTTCAATATATTTCATATTAACTTCTTTTAATGCTTCAATTTGATCTTCTAATGTTGTTCCTATTTCATCTCCAATGGTAGTTATTATCATATTTCCTCCTACTTTATAATTCTCTTTCATTCTCTCTTTCTTTGAAAAGTTGTATTATATCTCCAGTTAATACTTTTCCTTGTATATCTTGTGATATTTCTTCATATTCATAAATGGGTTCTTTTTTCCCTAAACCAAATACATCTCCCCATCTCCACCATTTTTCCTTTCCAAATCTTTCTAGTCTTTCTTTTAATTCCTCAGGCTTTATCGTTTTTAATGCTGCTTTAGTATTTGGATTTAAATCAACATTTATTATTTGTTCTAATGGTTCTTCCCATATCCACTGTGTAGAAAATTCTTCGCAAAAGTCTGCAGGTAGATATTTTATCTTTCCTTTATTGGGTATGTTTTGTTTCGGTACTCTTTTAGCTAAATCAAAAAATGACTGGTCTATTGTAGCTGTCCATGGCCATCCTATTACTTTCCAACCATTATCATCTTTTCTAACTACTGCAACATCTCCTGACATAGGTCTGGCATTGTCATATATTATGCTAGAGAAAAAAGATGTACTTTTTCCTTTATTTTTACCTCCAAAAAATATAAATCCTTTTCCATCTTTTGAAACTACAGAAGCATGTATTGGCATATATCCTTGAGATAAAGCTTCTTTTGTTAATATTTCTCGGCTTATGCCTACTATTTGGTTTGGTAGTTCTCCTTCATGAAACATTACTTGAAAATTATTTCCTTTTCTAATGACTATATGAGAACCGCCTCTTTCTTCTGGAGGAGAATATGCTAAATTATATTCTCCATTTTTCCATGAATAATAATGTGGACCTGCAAAACATCTTTGAAAGTTTGCATTCAGTGGTATTTTTAAGTCTGTTGGCAATATTCTAGTGTTTAATTTTATTGTATAATTCTCTTTTGCCTTTTTATTTTCTAATCCAGGATAATATTTTTTTACTAATTCTATTAATTCTGGAGTTCCTATAAATTTAATAGTTGCAATATCTAAAAATTTTATTATTACTTCTTCCATATTTATTCCTTTCAAAAAGCTTTTTAACCAAAAGAGAAGAGAAGACATATATTAATTCTTCTCTTTTGTAAACATTATCTTTCAATATCTTCTTTTTTTCTAATTCTTTCATCTTTAATAATATGAACAATTTCTTGTGGTATATTTTGCAATATCGGTATCATATAATTTGGTTTAAAAGTTATTTGACTTAATAACTCCTTATCAATCCATTTATATCTATATTTTTCGCCTTCAAATCCTGCAAATTCACCTTGCATTTTTAATAATTGAGAATTTTCTGGAAGTCTTAATAGATAATTAAATCCTAATTCATGATATGTCTTATCTTTCATATCAAAAAAACTTTCTGTTATTGAGACTAATCTATCAATCTCGCTTGTAACACCTAATTCTTCTTGTATTTCTCTTAATATTGCATTTTCTGTATCCTCTAACATTTCCACTCTTCCTCCTGGTAATAACCAGAAGTTAAAATTTGAAAGTCTATGTATTAGAACTTTTTTTCTGTCAGGACTTTCTAATATTCCTCCTACTCTAAAATTAAATTTCTTTTCCTTTTGTTCGTAAGAAATCATTTTGTTTTTCTCCCTTTCCTTATATAAAATTATCTTTCTTCTAATATCACTTGTCTGTGTGGTACATTTTCTAAAAGACTTTCACTTATTTTATCTAAATTAGCATATAAACTTCTACATAAGTTAGTTCTAAACAAGGCAAATTTTAATAAATCTTTTTGGCTACAATCTTTATTATACTCCCTATATCCAAATGTGCTTCCTATTAGTTGCATCAAGTAAATATGTGGGGCAAATTTCAAATCATATTCATTTAATTCTACATATTTAGAGACTTCTTTAAAATATTGAATAAGATTATCTATATCTATTTTTCCACCTTCTGCATTTTTATCTACATAACTATACGATCTGACTATTTCCCATACTATTGGCATCTTCTTTGCTGTTTCAAAATCTATTACAGTAGCTGATTTACCTTCATTATAAATTAACTGCTGAATGCTATAATCTCCATGTGTATTCATTATGCTTAATCTTCTAATTATTCCAAAATCAAATTGGTCAATTAGAGCATTCGCTATTAATATTTTATCATTAAAATCTGCAATAAATTGTTCTTTATATTTATTATCTCCTTTAATGTTCTTTTTTTCTTCTTCTAATTTTTGAACTCCTATTTGTACACTCTTTTTAGAGAACCATTTATCTATAATGCCTTCTTCTTCTAATCCTTCATATCCTATTAATTCTCTTATTAATTTTCCTAAAATAGTTGCTGATTCCATCATTTGCTCATAATTTCCTGTATTGTTTTCAACAGTATATCCCTCTATGAATTGTTGTAAAATCACTACTTTTCCATTAAAAATAAAATAATATCTTCCATCATTTAACTGAATATACTGTGGTACTTGAAGTTTTCCGTTTTGTAAATATTTAATTAATCGAATTTCTTTTTCTACTAAAGATACAGGTTTATTTGAATTAAACTCTTTTAATATATACCTTTTACCATTTACATTAATTTTAAATAAATTTGAAGAACCTCTGTTCAACTTAGTTATTTCTACATTTCCTTCTATATTATATTGAGTTCTTAATAAAGTAATTATATCATTTTTTGTTAATATTGATTTCTCTACAGACATTTACAATATACTCCTTATTATAATTCTAAACATTTTTTATAATCTTCTTTATCAAAATCTATCGTCAGAATAATTTCTTCATTATCAATCATTTTTTCAAATTCATCTATAGTAACCCATTTAGAATCAACTACTTCTCCATCTGTATAACTTAAATCCTTAATTTCTAAGTCTTTTCTAAATAACCATATATCTTTAAAATCTTTTGCATTATCATCTCTTAAAGTTTTGTAAAAGATGGCATCTGACTCATTAAATATAACTCCTAGTTCTTCTCTTATTTCTCTTAACATTGATTGTAAGCTGTTTTCACCTTTTATGCAAGAACCAGCCGTACTTTCCCACATATTGGGATATTTATTCTTAAATTTTGAGCGTTTATTTAATAATATTTCTCCTTTAGAGTTTATTATAATAGCCTCTACTACTAAATGATATTCCCCTTCTTTTAATCTTTCATCACTATGTCTATCAATTACTTTTCCTGTAAATCTTTTATTAATATCATATACATCCCATAATTCCATTTATATTTACCTCTTCCTTATTGCCTTTACTATTATATTACATTTTTCCTGATTTGTCTAGATTCTCTAGGATTTTACTTCTATAATTTGTTATTTCATCAATTACACCCGAATTAATTACCTCTTCCAAAAAATTATTTGCTTCTCTCCTTGATTCCTCTGAACTTGCTATATAATAATTTTCAGTAGTTTCGATTCTACTATGTCCTAGAATGTCTGCAACATCTCTAATTTCTGCTCCCTTTCTCAAAATTTGAGTAGCATAACTTTCCCTTAAATCATAAAATCTACAATTTTTTATACCAAGTTTATTATGAATTATTTTAAAAGGATATTTTATAATATCTGTTCCCACATATGATCCATTATTTTTGGTAAATACCATTTCTACACTATTTAAATTTTTGTGTTTACTTTCAATAACCTTATATTCATTTATTTTTCCGTATTCATTTTTAATAGGCTCTAATTCATATTTCTTATACTTTCTGCCATATTTCTTTTTTAATAATTTTTGTTTTTCTTTATAATTAGATAATATTTTATATAAAGTATCACATATGAAAACCTCTCTACAACTATCATTTGTTTTAGTGGTTCCTAAAAACCATCTTTCTTTATCATCTTTTATTTTGGAATATACTGTTTTATTTATTTTTATAATTTTGTTTTCTAAATCAATATCATCCCAAGTTAATGCAAATACTTCTCCTGTTCTCATTCCTGTATAACAAGCTGTTAAAAAAGCACATATAAATGTATTATTATTTTTAAATCTTAATAAAATTCTATCAATTTCTTCTTGAGAATAAATATGTTTTATACTGTTTTTTGGGGTTCAAATGATAGTACTTTAGAAATTTGCAAATCAACTGCTGGATTATATTTTAAAAATCCAAAATAATTTGTTGCATCCCTAAAAGAACTCTTTATTACTTTTTGATAATTTCTTACTCCTTCTTTTGTTTTACATTTTTGAGCAGTTTTCAATAATGATTGATTTAAAAGAAAAGGTGTTATATAACTTAATTTGTATTTTCCTATTTCTTCTTTTAAAACTTTGAATGTTTCCTTATATCTCTTTGTCGTCGAATATTTATAATTAATTTCAAAATATTCTTTCATCCAATAATCTAAGTAGTCTGCATATGACATTTGTGAATCTTTTGTGCTACCTCCGTTTATATATTCATCATATGCTTTCATTCCCGCCATTAAAGCTTCATTTTTGGTTTTAAACCCTGATTTACTAATGTATTTTCGTTTTCCATCTACTTTTGCTATTTCAAATTGATATTGATATACTTTACCACGTTTTCTAATATTTACCATTTTTTACCTCCATTCCTCTATATTTTTACACAGAAAAAAAGGAATGTCAACATATATACTATGTCTACATTCCTTTATTTTTCAATGTTTTTTGTTCGCGTTTTTATGTTTTTGTTGACAAAGCGAACTAATTTTGCTAATTTTCAATTTTCAAAAATTCTGTGTAATGCCATTCCTATGCATTTCTTCCACAACAATTCTTATATTTCTTCCCACTTCCACATGGGCAAGGATCATTTCTTCCAACTTTAGGTCCATCATTTCTTACTGTTTCTTTACTTACTGTATCATTATCTAGATTGTTTAAGTTTTCTAATGATGCATTTGTTATTTTTACTGTTTCTGTTCTTCTCATTTCTCCTGTTTTATGTATATTTAATAATATTTTTACTACATCAGTTTTTATGTCTTCAATCATTTGTTCAAACATGTCAGAACCTTCAATTCTATATTGTGTTGCTGGATCTTTTTGGCCATATGCACGAAGTCCTATACCATCTTTTAAATTGTCCATTGCATCAATATGATTCATCCATTTTTCGTCAACAACTTTAAGCATTATAACTCTTTCAAGCTCTTTTATATCATTTTCTCCAACTTCTTTAACTTTTTCTATATATTTTTCTTGTGCTTTTTCTTGTAATTCAGATAATAAAGCTTTTTCATCTAATTCATTACCATTTAGGCTTGTTATGTTATCTATTCCAAATATATTTTTTATTTGTAATTTCAATCCCGTGATATCTATTTCTTCACCAGGTTGAACATTTGAATAAATATCAACAACATCTTCTGCAACAGAATTAATCATATGTTTTATATTATCACTTAAGTCTTTTCCGTCTAAAACTTCTCTTCTTTGTCCATAAATAATCTCTCTTTGTTGATTCATAACATCATCATATTTTAATACATTTTTACGTATTGCAAAGTTATTTCCCTCAACTCTTTTTTGTGCATTTTCAACTGCTTTAGATAAAAATTTGTGTTGTATTGGCATATCTTCATCAGCACCTAATGTATTGTATAAATTAGTTATCATATCGCCACCAAATATTTTCATTAAGTCATCATCTAAGCCAATATAAAATCTTGATTCACCAATATCTCCCTGACGTCCACTACGTCCTCTTAACTGATTATCTATTCTTCTTGATTCGTGCCTTTCAGTTCCAATTATTTTAAGTCCACCAGCATTAATTACTTTTTCTCTTTCTTTTGATATCTCTTCTTCATGTTTATTTTTTAACTCTTTAAATAATTTTCTTGCCATAATTATGTCTTGATTATCTGTTTCATTATATGAATTTGCAAGTTCAATCATTTCTTCTGAGTAGCCTTTTCTTCTCATTTCTTCTTTGGCTAGAAATTCACTATTTCCACCAAGCATAATATCGGTACCACGTCCTGCCATATTAGTAGAAATTGTAACTGCTCCAAACTTACCAGCTTGTGCAACTATTGCTGCCTCTTTTTCATGGTATTTTGCATTTAATACCTCATGTTGTATTCCTTCTTTTTTTAATATGCTACTTAACTTTTCTGATTTTTCTACAGAAACTGTACCTACTAAAACTGGTTGACCTTTAGCATGGCTTTCTTTTATATCTTCAACAACTGCTTTAAATTTTGCTCTTTCATTTTTATATATAACATCATTGTTATCTTTTCTTATCATAGGTTTATTAGTTGGAATTTCAATAACGTCTAAGTTATATATTTCTTGAAATTCTGCTTCTTCCGTCATAGCTGTACCAGTCATACCAGACAATTTACTATACATTCTAAAATAGTTTTGGAATGTTATTGTTGCCAATGTTTTAGATTCATCAGCTATTTTAACATTTTCTTTAGCTTCAATTGCTTGATGTAAGCCATTATTGTATCTTCTTCCATACATAATTCTTCCCGTGAATTCATCAACAATTAATACTTCTCCATCTTTTACAATGTAATCTATGTCTTTTTTCATAACCCCATTAGCACGTAATGCTTGGTTTATATGATGAACTAATTCAGAATTATCCAAATCATTCAAGTTTTCTATTCCAAAATATTCTTCAGCCTTTTTTGTTCCTTTTCCTGTTAATGATGCAGATTTGGCTTTTAAGTCAATAATATAATCATATTTTTCATTATCTTCTGCTTGATCTAAATCTTTAACATCTTCTTCAACTATTACTTTTGCCTGTAATCTCTTTACAAAACTATCTGCTTTTTTGTATAAATCTGATGATTTATCTGCTCTTCCAGAAATTATAAGTGGTGTACGAGCTTCATCTATTAAAATACTATCTATCTCGTCTACTATGGCATAATTTAATTTTCTTTGAACAGCTTGTTCTTTATATATAACCATATTGTCCCTTAAATAGTCAAAACCAAATTCGTTATTTGTACCATATGTAACATCAGCTGCATATGCCTCTCTTTTAGCATCTGGCTCCATTCCATTTATGCATAGCCCAACTGTTAATCCTAAAAATTTGTATAGTTTTCCCATCCATTCACTATCTCTTTTAGCTAAATAGTCGTTAACTGTTACAACATGAACGCCCTCTCCAGAAAGTGCATTTAAGTAAACTGGTAGCGTAGCAACTAATGTTTTTCCTTCACCTGTTTTCATTTCTGCAATTCTACCTTGATGTAATATAATTCCACCAATTAACTGAACATCAAAATGTCTCATTCCTAAAACTCTTTTTGATGCCTCTCTTGCAACTGCAAAAGCTTCTGGTAATATATCATCTAATGTCATACCATTTTTTAATTTTTCTTTTAATTCTGGTGTTTTAGCTTGTAATTCTTTGTCTGTTAATTTTTCCATTTCTGGTTCTAAGCTATTAATTTTGTTTACTAATGGCATAACCCTTTTAACTTCTTTTTCACTGTATGATTTAAATAATCCCATTTAAAATCCTCCTAAACATATTAAAGTCCATTTATAACATATGTAATATATCACTTTTGCGTAGATTTATCAAGCACATTCATAGAACAAATAAGAAAAATTAAATTTTTTTCAAGCAGGCATGTAGAGTTAGGTCTTGTGCCTACCCGTTCTGTCCCTACAATGAAAAAAATCTCAAAGGCAATAGCGATTATAGCATTTTATATAGTAGGAATTTCGGAGAAATTTCCTACTATATAAAAAATAGTCGGCATTTCAATATAAAAGCCGACTATTAATATAATTAAAATTCTAACTTAATTTTTCCATCTATATCTACAAAAAACGGTATCGCTGCTCCACTTGTTTCTAAATCTCCTGCTCCACTAATTATAGCTACTATATTTTTTAAATCTCCTATTTTGCTTTTTATTTTTATATTTTCGTTCATTCCAACTGCTTCTATATCTGCTGAACCAACAGTTCCATCTTCATTTATAAAATATAATGTATGCAATCCTCCATTGCCTGTCTCAACGATATTGAATGCAATTACTTTTTGAACCAAAGAATCTGTTCCATACTTTTGCTCTGTTTCTTCATCTTCAAAATGCACACTTATATTGCCATTAGCTAAAAGTTTTACACTATATGGCTTTATTCCATCTCCAGATATTATTTGAAAATTTGCATCGTTTCCATATTTAGAAACTTCTTTTTTTAAATTATCTGCAAATATTTTATATCTGTCATTTGCATTATTTCCTTTTTCAGAAAAATAAGAATTTTCTAACTCATCCTGAGGTTTAGTAAATTCTTGTGAAATTTTATTTCCTTCAGTATCTTTTGGACTCCTAATTAAATATACTAATCCAATAGCTAAAACAACTACCAATATCGCAAGTATAACTGTAACAATTATTATTGTTTGTCCTTCTTCTTTTAAGTTTTCCATATAATCCTCCATATATTATTATATTAAAATTATATAGTAAGTGATTCAAAATGTCAATATCAGTTTTAGTATGAACAAAGAATGTAGTAAAACTGTGTTTAATTTTTTTATGGGCAGGCACAAGACCTGCCCATAAAACACTGAAATTTTCTATTGTAGAACAAAGTGACTTCATATCGTTCTTTTTGTTCTCGCCCGATTTGAGTTTTCGAACTGTAAGGAGAAAATCTCAAATGGCATGCGTTTAGCTGTTTTATATAGTAGGAAATGAAAAATTTTCTACTATATAACAAAGCGACTTTAGTCGCCCTTTGTTCTCGCCGATTTGAGTTTGCGAATGAAATGAGCAAATCTCAAAGGCAATAGCGATTATAGCATTTTATATAGTAGGAATTTCGGAGAAATTTCCTACTATATAAAAAATAGATGAATTTATAAATACAATTCATCTATCTTTCTATAATTAAATTTAATTATTTTATTTGTTTCATAACTTCTTCTGCAAAGTTTTCTTCTTTTTTCTCTATTCCTTCACCTTTTTCAAATCTAGCAAATCTTACAACTTTTGCATTTTTAGAAGCTAATAAGTCTTTTATTTTTTGATCTGGATTTTTAACAAATTCTTGTTCAACTAAACATATCTCGCTATAGAATTTTTGTACTCTACCTTGAACCATTTTTTCTGCAATTGCTTCTGGTTTTCCTTCATTCATAGCTTGTGCTTTTAATATTTCCATTTCTTTATCTAATCTTTCAGCTGGAACAGCTTCTTTATTTAAATATTCTGGTTTTGCAGCAGCTATTTGCATACATATATCTTTTGCAAGTTCGCTATCTCCATTTTCAAGTTCAACTAAAACTCCTATTTTTCCATCTCCATGGATATATTTTTCTACTAAACCTGTTGTTTCAAATCTTTCAAATCTTCTTATTGACATATTTTCACCAATTGTAGCTATTTTGTTAGTTAAAACTTCATTTACTGTTTTAGTTTCATCTTCTATAAATTTTTGAGCTAATAGGTCTTCAACATCTTTTGGATTTTTTAGAGCTACTTGTTTTGCGACATCTGCTGCAAAAGTTCTAAATTCTTCATTTTTTGCAACAAAGTCTGTTTCAGCATTAACTTCTGCAACTGCTCCAATTTTTCCATCATCTGTAACAAATGCAGTAACTAAACCTTCAGCAGCAATTCTATCTGATTTTTTTGCAGCCTTTGCTATTCCTCTTTCTCTTAAAAGCTCAATTGCTTTTTCCATATCTCCATCTGTTTCTGTTAATACTTTTTTGCAGTCCATCATACCTGCACCAGTTTTTTCTCTTAAATCTTTTACTTGACTTGCAGTAATCATTTATTTATTCCTCCTTAGAAAATTAATTTTAATATAGGCGGCAGAAATACTTTGTGCCGCCTACTTTTATATTTATTATTCTTCTACTATTTCTTCATCGCTATTTTGAGCAACTTCTTCTATAGAAGCATTTTCTTCTTTTTTCTCTTCGTTAGATTCAACGTTTAAGTCTAATGCTTCTCCCTGTTTTCCTTCTATAACTGCATTAGCAATTACTTGTGCAATTAATTTTACAGAACGGATTGCATCATCATTTCCAGGTATTACATAATCAATGTCTTCTGGGCTACAGTTTGTATCTACTAATCCAACAACTGGAATACTTAATTTTTTAGCTTCTTGTATAGCTATTGCTTCTTTTTTAGAATCTACTAGGAATATTACTCCTGGTAATTCTTCCATGTCTTTAATTCCACCTAAGTTTGTTTCAAGTTTAGCCATTTCTTTTCTTAAACCTATAACTTCTTTTTTAGGTAATACTTCGAATGTACCATCTTGTTCCATAGCTTCTAATTTTTTAAGTCTTTCAACTCTTGTTCTAATTGTTTTAAAGTTAGTAAGCATTCCTCCTAACCATCTTTGGTCAATATAGAACATTCCACAAGATAATGCAGCTTCTTTCATACATTCTTGTGCTTGTTTTTTAGTTCCTACAAATAGAACTGTTTTTCCTTCCTCAACTTGTTCTTTAACGAATGCATATGCTTCGTCAATTTTTTTAGAAGTTTTTTGTAAATCGATGATGTGAATACCATTTCTAGCTTGAAATATATATTCAGCCATTTTAGGATCCCATCTTCTAGTTTGATGTCCAAAGTGAACACCTGCTTCTAGTAATTGTTTCATTGCAACTACTGCCATTTTAAATTCCTCCTTTTAGTTTTTCCTCCACAAGGTTTACGTTTATCGCTAACCTATAAAATATATAGGCACTAAGCCCAAACTAGCCTTATGTGTGATATTTAACTATGATATTATAACAAAAAAGTATTGCAAATGCAATACTTTTTGCTTAATTTGTAGTATAAATTTACAAAATTCTATAATACTTATAGATTAACCCAATCATTAATTATCGATTTAGGAATTTTCATATTTCCTTTTCCAACGGCCAGTTCAATTCCAGGCTTATTTACTCCATGATAATCTGATCCACCACTCATAAAATATCCTTTTTCTTTACATATATTTTTTAAATACTCAATATTTTTATCATTAAACTCACTGTGATAGCATTCTATTCCATCAACTTTATACGTTTTCAATAGTTCATCTATTAGGTTATAGATATTATCTGCCCATTTATATATAAATAAATGAGGAAAGAACACTAGTCCATCACATTCTTTTACTGCATTTATAGCTTCATTTACACTTGGGTAGTCTTTACTTTTATCTATATACAAAATATGATTTTTGTCTCCGCAATATTTTTTAGAAAAGAAACTAAAATCCCTCCAAAAATCTTCTGGTACTTTTTCTTTATTTTCAGGATGTTTTTTTATTTCGCTGTATATTGCCATACTAGCCCAATCCTTCTTGTTATCAAAACGCACTTTTTCTTTAGGCTCTAATATCAAGTTCATTTTTAAGCAACTCTCATATAGCATATCGAAGTATTTTTGCTGAAGCTTATCCTTTGTCTTATCAGCGTAGTATTCATCACACCATTTTTTCATTTTATTGACGTCTATTTTATATCCTAATATTTCTATTAATCTTCCATTATGTGCACACTTTATTTCAATTCCTGGAATTATCTTGCCACTATAATATTCTTTTATATTAATCTCTTTCATCTCCATATAGCTATTACAATTATCGTGATCAGTAATTGAAATATAGTCCAGTTTATTTTGTTCTGCTTTTTTTAAAATTTCTATTAAACCATCTGCCCCATCTGAATATGTTGTATGTAAATGTAAATCTATCATAGAAAACCTCCACTAATAATAAATTTTATTCTACACTCTTTAAGCTTTCTATCATGTCTATCTTTTTTAGTACAAAATGAATTATAAAGTTTACAGCAAATGAAAATGTTATCGTTATTATTGCCGAATACACATAGCTCATAATTGTTATATTTCGCATAAATCTTAGGGAATCTATTTCTATGCTTGATATAATTCCACTTGTTAAAAATGTTCCAAATATCAAGCCAATTCCAACACCTAAAAAAGTAAATATTATATTTTCCTTATTTATATAATTGTCCACTTCTCTATCATAAAAGCCTAATACTTTTAATGTTGCAATTTCTCTTTGTCTTTCTGCAATATTAACATTTGCTAGATTATATAACACAACAAAATCTAATAATGCTGAAGCCACTATTAATATTACAACAACATAATTCATAGTTTTTAGCATATCTTGAACAGATTTCATTAGTGTTTCAATTATGGATACAGATGCAACACCATTCATTTCTAAAATATCCTTTGATATGTTATTTTGCATTTCTTCATTTATGTCATTTGTATTAACATATAACATATTGGTTTTAAAGCTCTTTATGTTTTCTTCATAGAACTCTTTTGTCATAAATACATAATGGCTAACATAATTTTTTGTTATATTTTCAATTTTAAATTCATAGCTTATTTCTTCACCATCTGTAAAAGTTATTATGTCTCCACATTTTACACCAAGCATATCTGCAATTTTATCTGTTATTACTATTCCATCATCATTTAAGTCTATATGTTCATCTGTTTCATAATTTACTAAATTGCATACATCATTAAATTTTTCTGCATTTTCTACTGCAAATGCAGTTGTATTATATTCTTTTCCGTTTTTTCCAAGCTTGCCTGTAATAGCACATATTTTTGAATAACTGTTTATATTTTCGTTTTTTTGTAAGTAATCTTCTATATCATTTAATCCACTAGTATTTAATAATGTAACTGCTAAATCATATTTAAATATTTGTTTAAATTGAACATTAGGAATATCTATAACTGAATCTCTAATTCCAAAGCCAGTAAGCATAAGTCCTGTACAACCTGCAATTCCTATAATAGTCATTAATGCTCTTTTTTTGTATCTAAATATATTTCTTGCAGTAACTTTATGCGAAAAGTTAAATTTTTTCCATATAAAAGTTATTCTTTCTAATAATATTCTTTTACCATTTTTAGGTGGTTTTGGTCTCATTAAAACAGATGGCATTTGTTTTAATTCTTTTATAGCAACTAATATTGTTGCTCCTCCAATACATGCAAAAGCTATTGCTGTTCCAATAAGTCCAATATTTAACCTGTATGTACAATAAAATTTAGGTAAATTATATATCATTGCATATAGTTTCCATACTATATTAGGTAATAAATATAATCCTAATGTCATTCCTAATAGTCCACCTATTACACAAGCAAGTAGAGAATACATTACATATTTTGTTATTATTTGTGAATTTGTATATCCTAGTGCTTTTAAAGTTCCAATTTCAATTCTTTCTTCTTCTATCATTCTTGTCATAGATGTTAAGCTAATTAAAACTGCAACTAAATAGAATATTACGGGGAACATTTTTGATATATTCGACATTGTTTCTATTGCATCAAATATATTAGTATAGCCTGTATTATCTAATCTATCTTTAATATACCATTTTCCTTTTTCTATTTTATTTACTTCATCTTTAGCGTCATTTATTTTTTCTTGTGCTTCTTGTAACTTTTTTTCCGCTTCTTTCTTTCCTTTTTCATATTCTTTTTTACTTTTAGAGAGTTCATTTTTAGCATTTTGAATTTTAGTTTTATTGTTTTCTATTTCTTTTTGCGCTTTTTCAATTTTGCTATAAGTTTCTGTTTTAGTATTTTGAAGTATTTCAGTTTGATTTTTAATTTGGCTTTTTGCACTATTTATTTGATTTTGCATTTCTTCTAATTGAGGTGTTAATACTCCACCTAATTGGTCAATTGTTTGTTTTAATGTATTTTCCTGTTGTAATATTTGTTTTTCTTGTTCTGCTAATTGTTTTTCTGCAACTGTGAATTTTTCACTGGCTTCTTCTTTTTGTTTTGTTAATTCTTTTTGAGCACTTTTTATTTTATTTTCTGAAGAAGTTATTTGTTTACTTGCTTTATCTATTTTGCTTTTAGCATCATCTAGTTCCCTATCTACATATGCTTTTTTGCTATCAAATTCTTTTTGAGCATCTTTTATTTTTTCGTTTGCTTCATCTACTAAAGAATTATATCTTGCTTCTTCCCTTTCTTGTTTTATACTTTCCAATCTGTCTTTTACTGGATTAACTAAGTTTAAATATTCTTCACTATTAGTAACCTCATCTTTTGCTCCATTTACAGTAGCGTATATTCCTGTATAATAATCCATATTTATTACACTATCTTTAACCATAATGTAATATGATATTGATCCATTTCCAATAGATGTATTCTCTCTTTCATTTGATATATACATTGGAGATTCGACTATACCTACAACTTCAAACTCTTTGACTTTAAACATATCACTATCGTCTGAATTTTTATCATCATTTTCAAGTATTATTTTTTTACCTATGTATTGTTCTATTCCAGCTCCTGTACGCACAATTGCTTTATCTAAAAGGCATTCATTTTCATTTTCTATATTACGCCCAGCTATAATAACAGGAATATTTACATTTTCGTTATATTCAATTACTTTGCAAGCACTTTCTTTTTCATCTATTTTTGCGATTGAATCTTTACTTTGTACAGCATATACATTATTTATTCCTTCTATTTCTTGTACTTTATTAACATCATCATCTGTTAAGCCAAGTGTAGAAATAATATTTATATCGTATAAATTACTTTTATCTACATATTTATCTAAACTATCTAACATATCTGGACTTGTTGCAACTAATCCTGCATAAAAACCAACACCAAGAAAGGCCATAACTAAAATAGAAATGAACCTTCTTCTTGTTCTATGTATAGATTTAAAATTATTTTTAAATAATGACTTTTTTACCTTTTTCATTTACCCCTACCACTCTATATTATCTATTGATACTGGATTACTATTAATCTCTATTTTCTGTGCTGTTCCATTTTTAAAGTATATTACTTTATCTGCCATAGGTGCTATTGCTGTATTATGTGTAATTATTACTACTGTCATTTTTTCTTTTCTGCATGTATCTTGTAGCAATTTTAAAATTTGTTTTCCTGTTTTATAATCCAAGGCCCCTGTTGGTTCATCACATAGTAATAATTTCGGATTTTTTGCTATCGCTCTTGCTATTGCAACTCTTTGTTGCTCCCCGCCAGATAATTGAGATGGGAAATTATCTTTTCTATCTTTTAACCCAACTTTTTCTAGTATTTCATCTACATTTAAAGAGTCTGAACATATCTGAGTTGCAAGTTCAACATTTTCTTTTGCTGTTAAATTTTGTACTAAGTTATAAAATTGAAATACAAAACCTATGTCATTTCTTCTATACTCTATTAATTTTTTATTACTTAATTTAGTTATCTCTTTACCATTTACCAAAACACTTCCACTGGTAGCTTTATCCATTCCACCTAAAATATTTAATGTAGTAGTTTTTCCTGCGCCACTTGGTCCAACTATAGCAACAAGTTCGCCTTTTTCTATAGAAAAGTTTGTATTGTTTAATGCATTAATTGTAACTTCTCCCATTTTATATTCTTTATTAACATTTTTAAATTCAATATATGACACGATATACCTCACTTTCAAAACTTTTGAATTTATATATAATATTTTATACCACAATTTCATAATAATGTGAAGATTTAAGAAAGAATTAATTGAATATATAGATTATTACAATAATAAAAGGATTAAGGGTAAATTAAAAGGAATGAGCCCTGTAAATTACAGGATTCATTCCTTAAGAGTTGCCTAATATAAACTTAATCAAAAAGTGTCTAACTTTTTGGGTTCAGTTCACTAAAACCTCTTTTCTTTTATTAATTAGTCACCAATTTGAATATACTTTTTGCTTTCTATTTCTTCTTTCTTTTCTTTTGGAAATTCTATTTTTAGTATTCCGTTTTTGAATGTTGCTTTTATATCTTCTTCTTTTACATTATCTCCTGCATAATAGCTTCTTGAACATTTTCCATAAAATCTCTCTTTATGAATATAGCGTGATTTTTTATCTTCTTCGTCTTTGTTTTCTTCTTTTTCTGCAGTAACGGTTAAGTATCCGTTTTCTAGTTCTATTTTTATGTCTTCTTTGCTATAACCAGGAACATCAATTTCTAGTATATAGTTTCCATCCTTTTCTTTTACGTCTGTTTTCATAAGATTTGCTTCTTTTTTAGAAAATCCTCTCTCAAAAAATGGTTCATCTCCAAACATCTCATCAAATAAATCATAATTATTTTTTCTTGGTATCATCATCATAAGTCATTCCTCCTTTAAAATTTTTTTATGTGTTGACACCTTTTGCGGTATCACATATATACTATTATGTCATAACCTCTTTTTGTTTATACATATATTATATATCTGTTTTTAGCAATGTCAATAGCAGAGTGCTAATATTCACAAAAATTTCACAATTGTTCTAAAACGCAATAATAGACGGAAGTTTCGGTTTTGCAAATGTATTCTTCAAAACCTTTTTTCCGTCCATTGTTCTAATCATTTAATTCTTTTCTTCCATTATAGTCATCTACTAAGTATAATGGTCTGTTTTTAGTTTCATTAAATATTCTACCTAAGTATTCTCCAACTATTCCAAATAGTAGTATTTGTACTCCAGAGAAAAATAATATTAATAATATTATAGCTTGATATGCTTGTATTGCTTGATTTACTACAAAGCATTTTACTATTACATATATAAAGTAAACAAATAACATTAAAAATGTAGGTATGCTTAGATAAGTTGATAGTCTAAGTGGAGATGTTGTAAAAGATGTTATTCCATCTATTGCTAAGTCCACTAATTTCTTATAGTTCCACTTTGTTTTTCCTGCTATTCTTGCATCTCTATCAAACAAAACTTCCTTCTTTTTATATCCTATCCAACTAAACATGCTTTTTGAGCATCTTTGTGTTTCTCTTAATTTCTTTAAAGCATTTACACATCTTCTATCTAATAGTCTAAAATCTCCAGTATCTTTTTGTATTTCAACTTTTGTTAAATCTTGTAAAACCCTGTAGTACATTTTAGAAGTAAATTTTTTTAGAAAAGTTTCTCCTTCTCTTGATTTTCTTCTTGCATATACATCGTCATAGCCCTCTTCCCAGTATTTTATTAATTCTGGAATTAGTTCCGGTGGGTCTTGAAGATCTGCATCTATAAATATAACTGCGTCTCCTTTCGCATAGTCTAGTCCTGCTATCATTGCAACTTCTTTTCCAAAATTTCTAGACAAATTAACATAGCAAAATCTCTTGTCATATTCTCTCATTTCTCTTATTATGTCTATAGTTTTGTCCTTACTTCCATCATTTATAAATAAAACTTCAAATTCATAATTTTTTATTTCATTAATTATTTTAGTTAGTCTTTCATATAAAAATGGTAATGACTCTTCTTCATTATATGCCGGTACTATAATACTAATTTTTTTCATATATATCACTCCTCTTTTAATTATCTTTTCTTTCTTTTGTATTGTCTTTAAATGCAAAAAATTTGCTAATAAAGAAATTTAAAATAATTACAATTACAGTAATTCCAGCTTTTGTTATTATATTGGGTATTGGAAGATTAAATAAAATTAGCCCTCCAATAAATTCTAATACCATCGTAAATGCTCGTCCTAACATAAATTTACAAAACTGTTGAAATCTTTCTTTTAAATTTTTAGCATTTGCATGAAAAACTAAATCTTTATTAGTTATATATGCAAATATCACTGCTAATAATATTGCTATAAAGTTAGACACATTTTCATTCCAATGCAATAGACTATTCATCACATAAAATGATATTAAATTTACTAATGTTGTTAATACTCCAAATACTATATATAGTATTACTTCTTTTATAAATATTTTTTGGAATAATTCTTTTATTTTTTTCATTTTAGCTCCTATATATATTTCTTTATCTCATTATATATTTCTTCGTGTATATCGTCTATTGTTCTTATTTGATTATTTTTTACACACTTTACTTCATACCAATCATATTTATTTACTAAATCGCATGCAGCATTATATGCATCTATTAAATGGCTTTTATCACTTTCGTGTATATCTTTTTTTGCTTCATGAGTAAATTTATTTTCTCTATTTTTCATTAACTCTTCTGCATAATCTGGTGGCATATTTAAGAAAAAAGATTTTGTTGGAATTGGAAGTCCATATAAATTAAATTCGTAATCCCATAACCAGTCTAAAAATTTTTCTCTTTCTTGTTTATCTGCAATTTTTCCTGCTTGATGTACCATATTTGCTGTTGTATATCTATCTGCTAAAATTATTCCACCATTTTTATAATAGTCTTCTAAATCCTTTTTATATGTTGCATATCTATCTGCAGCAAAAAATGTAGAAGCAATATATGGACTAACATCTTTTGCATGTGCTCCAAACTCTCCTGATAAATACATTTTTACAAGAGAAGATGACGGACTATCATAATTTGGAAAGCTTACCTTTTTATAGTCTATTCCTTCTTTGGTAAGTCTTTCTTCTAATTTTTTTAATTGTGTTTGTTTACCACTTCCATCTGTTCCATCTATTACAAATAATTTACCCATTTTTCATACCCTCTTTTATATATTCTATTTCTTCCTCTTTATCTAGTCTTACAAATAATGGTTCACCTTTTTCTATAACTTTAATGTTCTCTGGTAATAAATCGTAATTGTATATGCTTGTCCATTTTTGTAAATCTTTATTATTTAAACCTAGTTGTTCAAATATTTTGTTTGAAGTTTCTGTCATAAAAGGATTTATTAGAATAGCTATTTTTCTTAAGTTTTCTACTAAATGATACATTACTGCTTCTAATTTTTCTTTATCATCTTCACTTTTTGCTAAAATCCATGGAGATGTTTCATCTATGTATTTATTAGTTTTAGCAATTAGTTTCCATATTTGCGTTATTCCTTGAGCTATTTTATAGCTATCAAAATATTCTTCAATTTGTTTTATATCTTCTAGTGTTGTTTCTTCTAAATCTTTATCTGCGTTATTTTTGCATCCGTTATATTTAGGAATGTTTCCATTAAAGTATTTATTTACCATCCCAATTGTTCTGTTTAATAAATTTCCTAAATCGTTACATAAATCGAAGTTAAATCTATCTATAAAATCTTCTGGTGTGAATACTACATCTTGACCATTTATTAAGGTTCTTAATAAATAATATTTTGTAGCATCTAGTCCATATCTGTTAATTAATAACTCTGGATATACAACATTTCCAACAGATTTAGACATTTTTCCATCTTTCATCATTACCCAACCATGTGCAAATAATTTTTTAGGAAGTGGTAAATCTAATGCCATTAAAAATATTGGCCAATATATTCCGTGAAATCTAATTATATCTTTACCAACAACGTGTAAATCTGCTGGCCAAAATTTCTTAAATAATGAATCGTCTTGGCTTCCATATCCTAATGCTGTAATATAATTTACTAAGGCATCTAGCCAAACATATACTACATGTTTAGGATCTTTTTTAACTTTCACGCCCCAATCAAAAGTAGTTCTAGTAACACATAAGTCTTCCAAACCAGGTTTTATAAAGTTATTTAACAATTCATTTTTTCTGTATTCTGGCTCTATAAAATCAGGATGTTCTTCATAAAATTGCTCTATCTTTTTTTGGTATTTTTTCATATTAAAGAAGTATGCTTCCTCTTTCATGCTTCTTACTTCACGTCCACAATCTGGGCATTTTCCATCTTTTAATTGCGTTTCTGTAAAAAACGTCTCACAAGGCACACAATATTTTCCAACATATTCACCTTTATATATATCGCCTTGTTCCATTAATTTATCAAATATATCTGCGACAACCTTTGTATGTCTTTCCTCTGTTGTTCTTATAAAATCATTGTTTTCGATTTTCATTAATTTCCATAGTTTTTTTGCTAAATCAGCCATTTCATCAACATGTTCTTGTGGTGTTAAACCTCTTTTTGCTGCAACTTCTTGGATTTTTTGTCCATGTTCATCAAGTCCTGTTAATAAGTATGCATCATATCCTCTTGCTTCTTTATACTTTTTTATTGCATCTGCAACTGTTGTACTATATGCTGTTCCTATATGGAATTTACCACTTGGGTAATATATTGGAGTTGTAATATAAAATGTTTTATTTTTATTCATTAAAATCCCTCCTAACGTAATCTATGCATAATTTTAACATAATTTTTGTAATTTAACAATAATACAACTGAACAAATAAAAAAATTTTTGAACATATGCTCAGAAATTTATAATCTATATAAAAGCATAATAAAAACCCCGCCTTAGCCGTAATGCTAAAGAAATTTTATAGGACCTGTACTCACACAGGTGGATGCTTTCCTAAATGCTTGTGGGTTTCTTACTACTTCTAAAGTGTAAGCATACACGCCACATTTAGAGTTAAGCTTCCGTTTAAAAACTTGTAGGTTCTAAAATTTCAGTCTACACGTACTATGCAGGGAAAATTAATATCTTATTTAATTAATATTATTATACCATTTTAAATAAAAAATAACAATACTTTTTATTTATAATATACATTTTTTGGGCAGGCACAAGACCTGCTCCTACGTCTTTTTAATTTATATTAATTGATATATTATATATTTCGGGCAGGCACAAGACCTGCCTCTGCATAAAATATCATTTAATGCAATGCTTTTATCTTAGAAAGAAACATGCTAAAATTATTATTCCAAATATTACTCTATATACAGCAAATACTTTGAAGCTTCCTTTTTTTAAATATTCTAATAAGAATTTTATTACTATTACACCAACTATAAAACTTGCAAGTATCCCTAATATTAATGCTAAATCAAAGTTAAAATGACTTAAATCAAACACAACAGCAGCTAGTGTAATTGGCATTGCTAGCATAAAAGAAAATTTAGCCGCACTTTCTCTATCTACTTTTAACCCTCTTGCAACTGTCATTGTAATTCCACTACGAGAAACACCTGGAAAAGCAGCTGCAATTGCTTGTGAAATCCCTATTAATATAGCTTGTTTTAAACTAATGTGTTCATAATCTGTTTCTGATTTTGATTTTTTGTCTACAATATACAAAATAATACCCATTACTATTAAAGTAACTGCAATTATTGCCATTTGAACATCTATATTATCTCCAATTATTTTTCCTGATATTTTATCAAGTACTAAGCTTAATATTCCAGCAGGTATTGTAGCTGCAACTAAATACCAAAAGATTTTTCCATCTGTTGTTGTTTCTTTTTTAACAACTTGCTTATATCCTGCTTTTACTAATTTAATCCAATCTTTGAAAAAAAATATAACTAAAGCTAGTAATGTTCCTATATGAAGTGCTACATCCATTCCTTCTGATAATTGTTCCCATCTAAAAAGCCATGGAAAAACATTTAAATGAGCTGAACTAGATATTGGTAAAAACTCTGTTAATCCTTGTACTATTCCTAAAATTATTGCATGTAATATTGTCATTTTTTTATTCTCCTTTTAATTCATTAAAAATATTATATAAAGTTTCTTTTATAAATTCTGCTGAAGTTACTGGTGCGACCTTTCCTGGTAAAGATAAAGCCCAAATAAACTTGATTCCTAGTTTTTTTATTGCATCCCTATCCACTCCGCCAGGATTTGAGGCAACATCTATAACTAATGCATCTTTTTTTACATTATTTAAGTTTGTCTTGTCTAATATTATATATGGTATTGTGTTAATAATAATATTAAATCTATTTAAATTTTCACTTAAGTTATTAAGTGGAATTGGTTCATAGCCGTATGCTTTAATCCATGCTAAATCTGATGTTTTTCTTGCTTCGCATGCTACATTTGCCCCTAGTCCTTTGAGCATATTAGCTAATATTTTTCCAATTCTTCCAAAGCCCATAACCAAGATATTATTTCCATGTAAGTTTCTTGGTGTTTCCTCTATTGCAATTTTTAAAGCTCCTTCTGCTGTTGATACTGCATTTAGGATTGCTAATTCTTCTCTTTTTAAAATATCTATTGATTTACTACCATTTTCTTCTAATTGTTTTAATACTTCTGTTTTTAATGCTCCTGCTATTAATGTTTTTCCGTTTTAGCAAAACTAATAAATCTGAAATTAATATTTTATTTTTGCAAAATGGTGCATTTATCGTTTCCCCATTACTAGTAAATGGTATTGCACTTAAAATTACATCTGTTTTTGAAACAGCTTCTTCAATAGTAGCACATTTATTAATTTCACTGGATTCATATTCTTCTAAGCCATATGTAAAAACCTCTACTCCTTCATCAATAAGCATTTCTGCTAATTTAGCGATTCTTAAATCTCCACCAATTATAGAAATTTTACTTATCATTTTCCATCACTATCCTTTCATTGTATTATATTAGATAATGGTGTATGATATGCAATTTTATTGTTCTAGCTGTCTTTCTTCTATTTTATCTTTTGTATTACTATATCTAACACCTAATTCTTTATAATTTAGTTTTCCAACTATATTGTATGTTTCTTCTAAGTGTTTTCTTACTTTCTCACTTTTAGAAATCTTTTTTTCTTCTTGTTCTTCAAGTTCATCCTCATCTAAATCTGGATAATTAATATATCCCTTTATTGGAATAAATATTGGTTCTTCCATTGCCTTTTTGTACATTCTTTTATCTAAATCAATTGCAATATTTAAAGCTTGAATAGCTACATCTTTGTCTTTTTTTAGCATATAAATTTTAGCCAATTGATAGTATGCAAGTGGGCTTAATTCATCATCATCAATGCATTTAGTGAATATTTTCTCTGCATCTTCAATTTCTCCTGTAATAAGATCTATCATTGCAATATTGTAATTTGTGTTATATTCTAAACTATTAATTACTGCTGCTTTTTCATAATTTAATTTGGCACTAGGGAAGTCATTTAACATTGTATAAATCATTCCTAAGTTATAGTAAATATCGAAATTATTAGGATTATGTCTTGCTGCTTCATTCATTATTGTAACTGCTTCTTTATATCTTTCTTGAGAGCAAAGAATATCACAAAGTGCAATACATGCATCAACATAATCTGGTCGTTTATTTACAAGCTTTGTTAGCATATCTTGGCAGTCTTTTTCATTTCCAAGTTCTTTAAGTAAAGTAGCAATTTTATAATACGCCTCATGTTCATTAGCATCTAAATCTACAACTTTTACATATTCATCTATTGCTTTTCTTAGTCCACCTTCTTTTTCATATAGTTGAGCTAACATTTTATGAGCATTCTTAGAATCTTCATCTTTTTCAATTAATTCTATTAAAATTTTTTTTGCTTTTTTTGTATCATTTTTTGCTATACAAGCTTTTGCTATTATAAGCATTATTTTTTCTATTAAATTAATTTTATTATATTCACACACTAATATAAATATTGGAATTATAACAGACATTATATATGTTAATAAAGTTAGTACTAAATTTATTTTTATCTTAAGTATTAAACAAATAAAATTTATAGTTATACCTAATGCTTGTATTATTAAAGAAGATAAATATACTATATTGTTTTTTCTCATCATTTTTAAGAAGATTATAACAAATAAAGCAATCGATATAACATAAAAGAATATTTTTTCTAACATAATAATCACCTTTCAATTTTTACTTACCTATTTTATATTATTTTTATAAAAAAGTCTACAAAATTATTAAATAAACATTAAAAAAAGATAGAAACATGTATTTCTATCTTTTTTTGTATTTTAGTGTTTTCCTTTACCTCTTCTTCTTTCTTTGAATTGGTCTTCTTGTTCAGGTTCATATTCTATATTTTGTCCAGTTACATCATTATCATTATACGTTTCTTCATTATCTTTGTTTATCTCCTCAAGTGCCTCTTTTATGTTTCTATCTATTTGTGCATCTTTATATGGGCTTCCAGCTTTTTTAAATTCATTTTCATCATTATCTGGTTCATTTATTTTTTTGTTTTCTTTACGTATTAAACATATTAATACTACTATTGCTACTATTATAATGACTACTACTACGATAGCTATAATTGCATATTTTTTTATGCTTCCAATTAAATTGTTAGATGAATTATCATTTTGATTTTTTTCAATAGTGGTAGTTGTTGTTAATGCTTTTATTAATATAATTTGGTAAGTTATTTTTTTGTCACCATTTGTAACCATAATATTAATAGTATTTTCGCCTTCTACCAAATTCGTATTTCCTGTTATTTCAATATTTGCTTTTTCAATATTTGCTTTAGCTTTTACTTTTACACTTGTTAAATTTTCATCATTTAAATTAGTAGAATATGAATATATATCTTTTGAAAATTCAGGTGTTAATTCTATTCCATCTATTTCAAGGCTTGTTAAATATAAGTCTTCGTCTTCTTCTATAACATTTCCCGGTTTTTCCTCTTCTTCAGCTAATTTTGTAACATTTATTTCGTAAGTTTTAGTTGTCTTTTTATCTTCAGCTGTTACAACTATTTTTATATTATTATCAGATCCAACATCAAATCCAGAATTTCCAGTTATTTTTAAACTTGCTTTTGAATCTTCTGTTTTTGCTATAACTTTTAGTGAATCTACATTTGCCGGTACAGTAACACTATATTTTGTTTTGTTTTTATTAAATCCAGAAAAATCATATTGTTTTGGAGTTACTCCTAAAGTTTTTAAGTTTGCATTTGATGATTTTGTTGTGTTGCTGTTATTATTGCTATTATTATTTTCTGTGTTGTTTGTTTCTTTCTTTTCATTAACTGTAATATTAATAGATTTTGAAACTGTTTGTTTTTTTAAATCACTACCTGTAATTTGTCCAGATAATTTAATTGTATAGGTTCCCTTTTCTGATGCTTTAAAATTTGCACTAAGTACATTTTTTGATACTTCGCTTCCAGCAGAGTCTGCATCTTCTGTAGTACCAGAAAGTTCTCCTCCACTTGCTGATAATTTTAAATTCCATGCTTCTGTATCTTTTATACTAGCTGAAATTGTAACTGTATCTCCAATATTTATACTAGATTTACTTGCTACAACACTGGCACTAGCAGCGAATGTATACTTTGACACTGCCATAATTCCAATAGCTATTATTACTGCTATTATAAATTTAATTCTTTTGCATTTAATATCTGTTTTCAATTTTCTTCCTCCTATAAATTAATTTTACTTTTGCCAAGTAAAAATCTCTTAAGTATTGCTAAATCTACTACATCTATTTCTTTTCCATCATTTTGTAACATTCCAGCTTTATAATAGCAATCTTCTAACTCTTGTTTATTCATTAAATGTCTTTTTAGAAGTGCTAAATCTATTACATCAACTTCTCCATCTCCATTTGTATCTCCCATAACGACTGCTGTATATTCTTTACCGTTTACTTCTATTTTTGCACCTGTTTTCAATTCTCCTTTTGCGTCTTTGCTTATCTTAGTTAAATCTGTTCCTGGTACAATTTTTATATTTTCGTCTTCAAATTTATATGTCTTATTTGTTGCTGCAACTTTAAAAGTTAACCATTTACTCGCTATATAACCTGTAATTCCATTTGAAAGTTTTACTTTGTCCCATTTATATCCATCTGCTTCTTTACATTCTCTTTCTAGTACTACAACAACAGTATTTTTATATAATCTTGTTAAAGATTTTGAAGAAGTTGTTGGTTCTTCTCTCACTGCCAAGCCATCTGTGCAGTTCACAAAGTATAAATCCCCATCATCTGTTGTAAGCTCAGACGGTCTTGAACTTGAGCCTGGCATATTGTTATATATAGGTATAATAAAATTTAAGTTTTCTTCCAAAATTCCGTTTTTTGCATATGTGTTATATAAAGATGAGGATTGGCTTGTAGGATCTTGAATATTTGTCATATATTGATGCCAAAACATATCAGAACTTGATACCTGCTTTGTTTCTCCTGTTTTTAAAATTTCAGTTCCAACAACATCCCATTTGTAAAAATAAGCTGTATTTTGTCCAGCGTTTGTATATGAGTTAGATAATTCTTTTGCACCTTCAATTATTGCTTTATATTGATTATTCCATTCTTTATCTCTTGCATATTTTAGTGCATTAACTATTGCATTTCCTGTATCGTATGCTCCTAAATTAAAAAAATTATAATATCCTTCATATCCTTCGTATGTTCCCTTTACAGAGTCGCTTCCATTTCTGCCAACTTCTTGTATTATTTTTGAAGCAATACTGTACGGACTCATATTACTCTTTTCTGCAGCCTCTAATATTATATCTGCATAATGTTTTGTATATTCTTTTTCTTCTCCATTTTCATCAACTTTATATGTTATAGTGCTATCTAAAAAACTATTTTTAACTGCATTTTTTACTCCTGCACTATTATAAATTTTAGAATTATAAGATATTTCTAAAAACTGAAATATATTAACTTCATTTAGAAAATTTCTAGGGTCTAAATAATATTTAACAATTTCTTCTGATGCACACGCATATCCACTTGCAACATTTCCACAAGAACATTTCCAAGAATCTTCACTTGTTCTTATTACTCTATTTCTTCCATGTGTTGAAGTTTCATTTAAAACCACGGTATCCCAATCTATACCTGTATAATATGCCTCAAAAGTCCAGTTTTTACATTTATCAAGTTTTTGTATTTGTTTTAATATTTTTTGATAGTCCTCTGGAAAACTTTCTATTCCGCTTTTTAAGGTTTGTGTATATGTTGTAGCTGCAAATACCTTATTAAGTGGAATAATATATATTAATAATATTATAAATAACGTTAAAAATACCACTTTTTTAGTTATACTTTGCATATGTATATTTTTCTCCTTTTTCGCATGTTAAAATTTCAATGAAATTATATCATTTATGTTTTTTAAGGTCAATAAATATTGAAATTTGTAATAAAAATGTAATATTTTTTCGTCAAATTGAATTTAATGACTTTTTTTTATTTTATTGATTTTTATTATATTTTTTTACATTTTACTATTGTATTTATTTATTTTTTGTTATATTATTTGGTTAATATTATTTATTTTTACTAAGGAGGACTATTTTAAATGCCAAGAACTACAAAAGAAGCAAAAACAGAAAATTTAAACAAAGAAGAAACTATTGCAAAGAGTGCTAAAGCTAAAGCTAGTTCAACTACTAAAAAGGCTACAAAAACTACTACTTCCAAAGTCAAAAAAACTTCTACAAAAGCATCTTCAAGTAAGTCTAATACTTCTACAAAAAGCACAAAAAAGAAAAGTGCTAGTAGTACCGTTTCTAAAAAAAGTTCATCTGCTACGACAAAGAAAGCATCAACTAAGAAAAGCACTACTAATGCTACAAAAAGTACAACTAGAAAAACAAGATCTACTAAAAGCGTAAAAAAATTAGAAGAAAATATTGTTGCTGAATACTATGATTTGCCTTATAGATATAATGAAACAATAGTTAAAATACTATATCAAACTCCAAATGTACTTTTTGTTTATTGGGACATTTCAGATTACGATAGAAATAAATTTATTAATGAATATGGAGAAAATTTCTTTAATAATACTGTACCAGTATTAAAGGTATTTAATTTAACTAAAAATTATAGTTTTGAAATTGAAATAAATGACTTTGCTAACAGTTGGTATATACATGTAAATGATGCTAATTGTGAATACAAAGTTGAACTTGGTCGTAAAACAATTAAATATGAAGAAAATATTCATAATGATTATCTTTACATTTCTTCATCTAATGATATTGAATTTCCAAATGACCATATCTTATTAGATGAATTACCAAGTAAAGTTAATTTTAGAAATGTAAAAACAAATGAAATTCATACTAAGGATATATCTACTTTACGTTTAATTGGAATTAATAAGATATATAAAGTTTATGATTTTTATAAAAGATTTTTCAAAGATGAATTGTTAGAAGATTTAAATACAAATAAAAAGATTATAAACACATCTTCATCCTCATCTTCTTGGAATTAGAATATTAGGGCAGGCACAACAACCTGCCCCTACAACGTATTAAATAAATTAAGGAGTTACAAATGAAACAAATAAACGGATATGTAAGCTTCGTTTTACATGCTCACCTTCCATTTGTTCATCACCCGGAAAGTGAAGATTATTTAGAAGAGCAATGGTTATTTGAAGCTATTTCTGAAACATATATACCATTATTATTAAATTTCAAAAAATTAGAGGACGAAAAGGTTGATTTTAGAATTACTATGTCAATGACTCCTCCTCTTCTTTCTATGTTAGACAACAAACTATTGCAAAAACGTTACATTAAATATTTAGAAAAGCATATTGAGCTTTGTAAAAAAGAACTTGAGCGTACAAAATATGATGAAAGATTAAATAGTTTATCTAAATACTATTTTGATAGATATTCAAATGATTTGCACATATTTAAAGATGTGTATAATTGTAATATTATACACGGTTTCAAACATTTTCAAGATATTGGCGTATTAGAAATAATAACTTGTGGTGCAACACATGGTTTCTTCCCTATTTTATTTGTTAATGAAAAAACTGTAAGAGCACAAATTGCTGTTGGAGTTCAGACTTATGAGAAATATTTTGGAAGAAAGCCACGTGGTATTTGGCTTCCAGAATGTGGTTATGTACCAGAGGCTGATAAATATCTAAAAGAATTTGGCATTGAATATGTTATAACTGAAACGCATGGAATTTTATATGCAAACCCTACCCCTATTTATGGAACTTGTAGCCCAATAGTTTCTCCTGAAGGAGTTGTTGCTTTTGGTAGAGATTTAGAATCTTCTCGTCAAGTTTGGAGTTCTATAAATGGTTATCCTGGAGATTATAATTATAGAGAATATTATAGAGATATTGGTTATGACTTAGATTACGATTACATTAAACCATATATTGCTTCTAATGGTGTTAGAGTTCCAACAAGCATAAAATATTACAGAATTACTGGTAAAGATTGTGAAAAAGATTATTATAATCCTCAATGGGCTTTAGATTCTGTATATAAACAAGCTGGTCATTTCTTTGACTCAAGGCAGGCTCAAATAAATAATATTGCACCTTATATGGATAAACCACCAATTATATTATGTCCTTATGATGCAGAGCTTTACGGTCACTGGTGGTATGAAGGTCCATTATGGCTTTATACTTTATTTAAAAAAATTTACTATGATAAATGCAACTTTGCTTTAATTACACCTGGCGAATACATTGATAAATATCCAGAAATGCAAGAATGTACACCATGTCGTTCTAGTTGGGGTGCTAATGGATACAATGGTGTATGGCTTAACGAAACAAATGATTATGCTCATAGACATTTACATAAAGCCGGAGATAGAATGGTTGAACTTGCTCATCTATTCCCTAATGAAAACAACAAATTAAAAAAAGCTGCATTAAACCAATGTGCTCGTGAATTATTGCTTGCGCAGAGTAGTGACTGGTTATTTATAATAACAAATGGAACTATGGTAGATTATGCAAAAAAAAGAATAAAAGACCATATTGGTAGATTTACAAAGTTATATTATGCTTTAAAAAATAATGAAATTGATGAAAAATTCTTAAAAGATATTAATAAAAAAGATCCTATATTCCCAGATATAGATTACATGATATATTATTAAAACACTAACCATAATGGTTAGTGTTTTAATTTGTCATTTTCTTCTTTTTTTATTTCTTCATGATATATTTTAGATGAGTTATTCCAAGTTTCATATTCTTTATCATTTTTTCTATTTTTTATATTGTATTTTTCTTGTATTATTTTTCCCAAGTATTTACTTACTTTTTCTGCACCATATACGTTTAAGTGATCACCTTCGTCTGCAGTATCTGTCTTCCAATCAAATCCAAATTCCTTATAATTTAAATTCATATCAATAAACTCTAATCCTTGTTCATCTGCGAATTCTTGTGTTTTATTACTTAAATAATATGACCATGATTCTGCAGATGGTAATTCAATTAAAAGTAATTTTATATTATTTTTTTCACATAGTTTTATCATCTTTTCAAGATATTTAGAGCATTTAGGTCCAATCTCTTTTTCTGGTCTCTCCTCGTTCATGTAATTTTCTGCATTATTAAATGGTTTTATATCTATATTTAAGTCCATTCCTTTTAAGTCATATTTTTCTATTTTAAATGCATTTATAAAGTCTTCATCGCTTAACTCAGACCATCTTGAATGAAATCTTGCTATCGGGAAAAAGTATGTTAATATTTCTTTTTTCTTAAACTTGAATGCTTTATCAGTAACTGCTTCAATTTTATTCTTACTAAACTTCAAATTATCAAATACTTTTCTATAATTGCTTTCACTACATTCGCTTTCATTAAATGCTGAGTCCATATTTAGCACTATTAATTCAGGCTTTTGGTACTTAAGACATTCCTCCATCAAATAATAGGCCGTCCACATTCTTTGACCAGAAGATGCAAAATCATAACTTACTATTCCATACTCATCCCATAATGTTATTGGTGATATTCCTCTATATACATCACTATTTCCCATAAAAACAACATCAACAGAATTTTTAGGTTCTTTATACAAACCTTTTATTATATACGACATTCTATTGTCTTCTGCAGTTATCCATTTTGGTACAAATATTTTTGTTATAATACTTAATAATAAATATCCTATTAGTAAAAAGCATATTATTTTAATTATTATTTTTTTATTCAGTTTTTCTTTCATTCTTTGTTCCCCTTTTAAGCTAACTAAAATTATTAAAATTGCCCATAAATAAAGCTACTTGCTGAATATCCTTTTCCATATATACCAAAGATGATAATAGCAAATATTGTTACATAATATAATAGCCATCTAAATAGTATGTTCTGTTTGCTTATTTTTTCTCTTAAATTGTAGCCTTTTTCTTGAAGTAAGCTTACTACAAACATTATAGCTATCCCAATTACTAGAACAACAAAATCCCCAGTGCCAAAACCAATCTTAAATAACTCTCCATTGAATAATTTTCCTATATTTTCAAATGTAAAAATAGATTTAAAAATTATCCATGCTTCTTTTAATCTATGTGCTCTAAAAATTAGCATTCCAACTAAAACAATTATTGTTGTTCTTGTCATTTGCCATAATCTATATCCAAAAGTTTGTGTTTTTATTTTAAATATCTTAATCATTTTTGTAAATACAGGTTCAAATAACATTCCAAGCATTGTTAAAATATAATAATATAATCCATAAAAAATATATTTCCAACTTGCCCCATGCCATATTCCATTTCCAAACCATACAAAGAACAATGCAAATGCTGCTGGTATTAATTTACCAATATGTCCTTTGAAAATCTTTTTAGACCACGTTGTTAAATTAATACATGCTTTTGAGAAAGATACTGGGTAAAAAATATATTCTCTAAGCCATGCTCCTAATGTGATATGCCATCTTCTCCAAAATTCTTGAATGTTTTTAGAAAAAAATGGTCTTCTAAAGTTTTCAGCCATTGTTATTCCATACATCTGTCCTATTCCTCTTACAATATCTATACAACCTGAAAACTCAGCATATATTTGAACTGTATACAAAATTACTGCCATAACAATTATTATTCCACTATAGCTACTATAGTTACCAAAAACTTCATTTACATATAAAGCTGCTCTATCCGCAATAACCATTTTTTTGAATAGTCCCCATAGCATAAGTTGTAATGAAAATTTAACTCTAGTATAGTCAAACTCATGTGGTTCATATAATTGTTCTGCTAATTCATCAAATTTTCCAATTGGTCCTTCTATCATTTGAGGGAAGAAAGATAAAAATAATGCAACTTTGCCAAAATTTTTTTCAGCTTTATATTTTCCTCTATATACATCTACAACATAGCTAATTGCTTGTAATGTGTAATAAGATATTCCTAAAGGTAATACTATTTTTCTTAATGGAATTGAAATAGCAAAATTGCACAAATGAATTAGTTTATTAATGTTTTCGCTTATAAAATTTCCATATTTTAAAACTGCCAAAATTCCAAAGTTAATTATTATAGTTAGAATTAATACAGTTTTCTTGTTTTTATTAGCTTTTTGCTTTAATTCTTTCTTTTCTTTTTTCTCTAATCCTTCACATTTTGCTTTTGTTTTTATATCTATTTTATTCATTGCCAATGCTGCATAATAAATTGATACAGTTGTAATAATTAGAAATATTGAAAGCTTTGCACTAGACAAAAAATAATATATGTAACTTCCTACTAATAATACACACCATCTTATTTTTTTAGGCATCAAAAAATAAAGCAATGTTATTGCTATTAGGAAAACTCCAAATTTTAATGAAATTATTGACATGATGTTTATCCCCCAATTTTATTTTTATTCTTCTTCTAATCTTTGAATTAATTTATACATTGCTTCTGCTGAATTAAAATTCTCTGGTAATATGTCTTTTGCTGTAATTTGAATATCAAATTCCTCATCAAGAGCAGCAACTAATGTTACAATATCAAATGAATCAAGAATCTCATCATCAATTAAACTATTATTATTTTTAAAATCTACCCCTGGTTTAATTCTTTCTAAAACTTTAAATAAATCTTCCATTTTTATGTTCCTTTCTTTATATAAATTTTATTTTAACATATTTTTAAGACTAACTCTATCTATTTTACCATTTGCATTATACGGCATTCTTGGTAACTTTATTATTTGATTTGGGCACATATAAGCAGGCACCTTATTTTTTATCTCTGAAAGTACTTCTGTTTCTTCAAGTTCATCTCCTTGATAAAATAGCACAATTTGAGATTTTTCTGTATTGTATACACAAGCACATATTATTACTCCTTCTATATTGTTAGCTGCGTTTTCAATTTCTCCAAGTTCTATTCTATATCCCATATGTTTTATTTGAAAATCTTTTCTAGATAAATATATTAATTCGCCTTTATTATTATATTTTACAATGTCTCCTGTTCTATATACAGTTTCTGCATACTTTTTATTTAGTGGATTTTGTACAAAGACTGAAGCTGTTTTTTCTGGATTATTATAATATCCTAAGGCTAAAAATGAACCTCTTACACATAGTTCGCCATCTTCTCCATCTTTAGCTTCTGTTCCATCCTCTTTAACTATAAGAACGTCACAATTATTACATGCTTGTCCAATTGGAAGACTTTCGTTATTATCAAATTTTCTATTTACAACATAATACGTACAAATATCTGTTGTTTCTGTAGGTCCAAATAAGTTTGCAAACATTGCGTTTGGTAATTTATTAATCCACATATTTAACTGTTTAACCGGCATTACTTCTCCAGCAAACATAATCTTTTTTAAACTTGTCAATTGAATTTCATCCAAGGCTTTAAAATTTGCAACAATACAAAGTGCAGATGGTACCCAATAAATAGTATTAATTTTCTTTTCGTTTATAAACTCTAATAATTTTATTGGGAATGAAAAATACATCTTTGGTATTATATAAAAAGTTGCTCCAGTTAAAATTGTAGAAAATACATCTGTTATAGACATACTAAAATAAAATGGTGTTTGACTTCCCCATATTGTATTTTCATTAATGTCAAAAGTTTTTACTACCCAGTTTGCATAACTGATTACAGCTCTATGAGAAATTACTGTTCCTTTAGGAACTCCTGTTGAACCAGATGTAAATAATACATACATTGGATTTGTATCTATCATTTTATTTCTTATATTTTCTATTAATTCTGCATCAATTTCTTCAGCGAGCATTTCTTCATATACACATATATTTGTATCAATTCCATATTCTTTTGCTTTTGACAGATTTTTACTATCTGTAATGATAGTAACAGGTTCTAAGGTATTTAGTATTAAATTAATTCTTTCAATTGGTGATTTAGTATCTATAACAGTATAAAATCCGCCCCCATACAGTGTTCCAAACATTGCTTCTAAGCAATTAACTGTTTTATCTATAAAAATTGCTATTGGTTTATTAAATATGTCCTTTTTAGCTAAGTATGTTCCTATTTTTTTAGAATTATTCACTAATTGTGAATATGTTACTTCTCGATTATTATCTACATATGAAACTTTTTGTGGATATTTATTTTTTGTATTTTCCAAATACTCTAAAATATTTTTAAACATTATATCCTCCTTTATACCATAAGGTATTGCTAGTATAACACTTATTTTTTAAAATTTCAATACTCAGCTCGTTTATTATTAACATCTTAATTTTTTTAGAATAAAATAGTATAGCTAAAAACTTTTTAGTAGATAATATTATTTATATAAGGGAGGCTTATTTTATTTTATGAAATCAATTTGTATAAAAACTAACAACACAGAAATTATTGATTATTTACTAAAAAGTACAGAAAAATTAAATATTGAAAATGTATATATTAGTATAAAAAAGTTTAAGCATTTTAATAACTTTATTATTCACTATATTGGCACAGAATATATAAAGTTCAATACTTTTTTATCCAATCTACTAACAAAAATAGTAATTGAATTTTATGAAGAAAACATTTTAAATCAAAGCATAAGTTTGAATTTTTTTTACTTTGATTTAAGTGAAAAAAATAAAATTATTAAAAATGCTAAAAATTTGCTTAATGAAGAAAAAAACTATTATTCAAAATACGATATTTTAAATAATGAACTATATATAAAAATTGCAAATTCTCATTCATTATATTTACAAGCCTTTATAGATTTTAATTTAAATGATTATACAAATTTTTTAAATACACAACTTGACTTAGCTGTGAATAAATTTTTAATAGATAAAGAATATGTTGAATTTGTTAATATATTAAAACTTTATATAAAGTCAGAAGCAGAAAATTCTAAAATAGAACATTTACATCTAATTTATAAAAATAAGAATTCAATAATAATAGATGACAACAAAAATATAGTCTCTTGCAATGATAATATAAAAAAATCTAAGTATGTTTCAGATATAACTTTTTCCGCAAATGATTATGCTTTAAATACTTTGCTTAGTTTAGTTCCTAAAAAAATAACTATACATCTTGTTGATAATTATCCAGACGAATTTATAAATACTCTCCTTTTAATTTTTCAAGATAAAATTAAAATATGTGAAGACTGTGATATATGTAATATGTACAGAATAAAAAATGCTAGAACAGATAAGTTGTAAGTTAAATTTAGGGTGGCATGTAAGGTTATGCCTTATACATGCCATTTTTCTGTATCTACATACATAATGTTGTATATTGTTATAATTTAAGTAAGTACAATTTTAAAAAAAATTCATCTTAAAACAAATAAAATAATTTTACATATTTAGAATTTTATGATATATTTTTCTTATATTATAAGGAGAATATATATGTCTAGTTTTACTTTAAAAATAATCGCCCTAATTTCAATGCTTTGTGACCACTTAGGATATACAATTTGGGGTCAATTTAGTTTTATGAATTATTTTGGTAGAATAGCATTCCCTATATTTGCTTTTTGCATAACAGAAGGATATGTGCATACAAAAAATATAAAAAAATATTTTTTAAGATTAGGAATTTTAGCAATAATATCACAAATTCCATATATGCTTTTTGAAAGTACATTTTTAAATAATATTAATTTAAATATTATTTTCACTTTAATGTTAGGACTTTTTACAATATTGTTGTATGATAAATCTAAAAATAAATTATTAGGTTTGATACTAACTATATTGCTTGCATGTTTTGCTCAATTCTTCTATTTTGATTATGGTTGGTTTGGAATAGCTATTATTTTTATTTTTTACATTTTTAAAGATAATAAACCATTTATGAATTTATCTTTTATTTTAGCAACTTTTGCAAATTATTATTACATGTTTTTAAGAACATCAAGATTTGAATATCTATTTATTATATTCTTTGCTTGTTTGTCTTTAATTCCAATAAACTTATACAATGGTCAAAAAGGGAAAAATTCAAAATATTTGCTTTATGTTTTTTACCCATTACATTTTATTGTTCTTTACTTAGTATCTACTTTTATTTAAATTTAAAAGAGGATTGATTTAAAATATCAATCCTCTTTTTTCCACATTCAATGCTAAAATTTTATTCTTCCCTTGTGGTATTTATTTTAAATAATTTAAATATTTCTACTATTGCTATTGGAGAAAGTACTAATAATATTGTTTCTAGAATATTCTCTTTTGGTAACATTGCTATACTAAATATATTTCTTAATGCTGGTACTAGTAGTACTATAAACATTAAGCCAGCTGATGCTATTGTTGCTAGTATTAACTTTGAGTTACTAAATAGTCCACCTTTAAATATTGATTTTTTGTTATCTCTTATATTAAACACATGTACAAGTTCTGATAATGCTAATACGCAAAATGCCATTGTTTGACCAATTTGAATTTTTTCCGCATCTGTTGTTGCACTTGGAGTTGCCAATCCTATTATAAAAGCTGCTAAAGTAATAAATCCTATCATAACTCCCTGGTAAATAACTCTAAAACTCATACCTTTTGTAAATATACCTTTTTCTTTTTTAGGTTTTTTATTCATTATATCCTTTTCTGCAGGATCAACTGCTAAGGCTAAAGCTGGAAGCGAATCAGTTACTAAGTTTATCCACAAAATTTGTATTGGAAGTAATGGTTCTAATGCGCTTATATCTGTGATTCCAAACCATTTTGCAAGTAATGGTGTAATCATTATAGCTGTAAACAATACTATAATTTCTCCAACATTACTTGAAAGTAAAAACTGAATTGCTTTTAAGATGTTTCCATATATACGTCTTCCTTCTTCTACTGCTGAAACTACTGTTGCAAAATTATCATCTGTTAATATTACATCTGCCGCTTCTTTCGCAACATCTGTGCCTACAATTCCCATTGCACAACCAATGTCTGCATTTTTTAAAGCTGGAGCATCATTTACGCCATCACCTGTCATTGCGACTATTTCTCCATTTGCTTGCCACGCTCTTACTATTCTAACCTTATGTTCTGGAGCAACTCTTGCATATACTGAATAATGTCTTACATTTTTTATTAATTCTTCATCAGACATTTTTTCTAATTCAGCACCTGTTATTGCTTCGCTTTCGTCTTCTAATATTCCTAATTGTTTTGCTATCGCAGTGGCAGTTATTTTATGGTCACCTGTTATCATAACCGTTTTTATTCCTGCAGACTTACATTTTTCTACTGCAAGTTTTGCCTCTTCTCTTGGTGGATCAATCATTCCAACCATTCCAACAAATGTCAAGTGATTTTCTATTGTTTGCATTTCATCGTTTGTTGGTACTTTATCTAACTCTTTATATGCAAAACCTAAAACTCTTAATGCATTTTTAGCTAGTTCTTCGTTTGTTTCACTTATTTGTACTTTATAATCTTCTAGATCTTCTTTTATTTTTCCGTTTACTATATAATTATCACATCTTTTAAGTAATTCGTCTATTGCACCTTTTGTATAAACAACATATTTTCCATTTACTTCATGAACAGTAGACATTAATTTCCTATCAGAGTCAAATGGTAATTCTGCTAGTCTATCAACATCAAATATCTTATGAACATCAATATTAAGTTTCATTCCCATATCTATTAATGCTGTTTCAGTTGGATCCCCTGTAAGCTCGTTGTCTGCTCCAACTTTTGTATCGTTACAAAGCATTGATATATATATAAGTTTTTCTAGTTCACTATCTATTGCAATATTGTCTCTCATACTAATTAAATAATCATTATAAAATATCTTTTCTACTGTCATCTTGTTTTGTGTTAAAGTTCCTGTTTTATCTGAACATATTACAGATGCACTTCCTAAAGTTTCAACTGCTGGTAATTTTTTTACAATTGCATTCTTTTTAACCATTCTTTGAACACCAATTGCCAAAACTATTGTAGATACAGCTGCTAAGCCTTCTGGTATTGCTGCAACTGCTAAGCTTACTGCTGTCATAAACATATGAATTGGCTCTTTACCATAAAGCATACCAACTATAAATATAATTGCACATATTGCTAGTGCAACTATTCCTAGTGTTTTTCCTAATTTATTTAATTTTTCTTGTAATGGCGTTGTTCCTTCTTCTGTAGAATTAATTATTTGAGCTATTTTTCCCACTTCAGTATCCATTCCTGTTTCGACAACAATTCCTTTTCCTCTACCATATGTTATTAAACTAGAAGAAAATAACATATTTGTTCTATCGCCTATTCCAACTTCGTCTGAAGTTATCTTTGCTGCCATTTTTTCTACTGGAACTGATTCACCTGTTAATGCAGATTCCTGTGATTTTAAATTAACTGCTTCAATTATTCTTAAATCCGCTGGGACATAGTCTCCTGTATCTAAAACTACTATATCTCCTGGCACTAATTCTCTTGATGGAATTACAATTAACTTTCCATCTCTAATTACTTTAGAAGCATGACTACTTAATTTTTGAAGTGCTTCTAAAGATTTTTCGGCTTTATTTTCTTGTGCTACTCCAATTATTGCATTTACTATTACTACTATTAGAATAATTATTGTATCTGTAATTCCTTCTCCCTCAGCTACTCCTATTACACCAGATACAATTGCTGCAATTATTAGTACTATTATCATAAAATCCTTAAATTGCTCTAGAAATTTAACTATTAAACTTTTCTTTTTCTTTGCAGTTAATTCATTAAAACCATACTTTGTTTGTTTCTCCTGCACCTGATTTTGTGTTAATCCACTTTTAATATTTGTTTCTAATTCTTTTTCTGTTTCTTCAATACTTTTATTATACCAAGTATTCATTTTACCTCCTTTTTTACCCCCCTAGTTGGAAAACAAAAAGACTTCCAAAAATGGGTAATAATACTCATTTTTAAAAGTCTTGCTTACCTTAAAGGTTACTAACCAGATTTTACAAATCGCGCTTGTTGATTAGTAGTTTTTAGCTACTCCCTTTTAAATATTTATTTTATTTTATCATTTTTTTTGTAAAAAAACAATACTTTATTTTTTTATTTAAGTATATTTTTTCTATTTTTACGAATAATATTACTAATTAATTTTGGAGGTGCTTTTATGGGAAAGAAAAATAAAAACAACAGTAATAAAAATAGCAGTAATAATCAAGATAATAATAACCAAAACAACAATAGATAGTGTAAAGCCTCGGGCGAGTTGCCTGAGGTTTTATACTATCTATATAATTTATTATTCTATTATATCATTCTTTATATTTTTTACATTAAATTTAAAATAATATGGTTTTATATCTGGTAAATATTCCCTTACTCTTTTTACAGTTCCATCATTTAATGTTATTGTTAAATTAGGATATGTCATTATCATTTTTTTATCATTAAAGAACTTATCAATAATTTTAACTTTTTTCTCATTTGAATATACTTTATTATAAATTCTAACTATTGCCTCTTTGTTTTGAACATCCAAGTCATTTTGAGTAATCTGTCTAACTAAATAATATTCTATTGCTATTCCAGAAATTGCACAATCGATTAAGAGTAATACAAACACAATTAATACAGTAGATTTTATAACTTTCATATTAAATTTTTTCTTAATAAATTCTATTACTTTATCAACTTTAGGATTTATTACTTTCATAAAATATACTCCTAATAATCCCCAAAATAGTGAGTATAAAAAGCATATTCGTCCATTTATATTTAAAAATCTATTAGAATAGTCCCACCATCTAACATTTAAAAGTATTTCTCCTAAAAAGCTTAAAATATACTCAACAAAAGAGCCAACAATAAATCCACCCAAAAATAAAAGATGGTTATTTTTCTTAAAGTATTTATTTAGTATTACATACATAAATACTGCTCCCACTCCATATATTCCACAAAAAGGTCCATATAAAAAACTTTGTCTGCTCTCTAATACATTATAAAATACTAATGCAAATAATGTTTCAATTATAAAACCTACAAAGCTGTATATTATAAAATATGCTAAAATTCTCCATACACTAGTACCTAAAATAGTAAAACTTTTTTTCTTTTTTTGCTCCATATATTTCTCCTCCATGTTTATTATATTACTATATAATTAATAAAAAGTAAATACGTTCATTTTACATAAAATTGCTTTTTTATTTATTTTGTGCTATAATATTATTACTACGACAGTAGTAATAATACTTTGGAGGTTTTAATCCATGAAGGACGTACAAAAACAGCTTTTTTTACCTGAATCAATGTATTATCTTAGCAACAGCATGAACATGCGGAAAATAACAGAAGCATATATATATGGCTTTCCTGTTACCTGTGAAGTTACACGATTTGATGTTATACATAAACTCTTTGAAGTGTATTTAGGTGGCAATATCTATGGAATAATTCCATTAGAGGAATCCAGTATATATCCAACCATGAGCGGTTGTGAACTTTCTTCTAGAAATTTTGCATTAGTTGGTTGCAATGTCAGAGCATATGTAACATCTATTAAAGACGGAATTTTTCTATCAAGAAAAAAACACATGCAAAAGGCACTTGAAAGCATTTCGAAAATGAGCCACTTTAAATATGTCTCATTTACAGGTTTTGCATATTTAACCGCGTTTGTTGATGTAGGTGCAGGAATTGCAGGTAGAATTTTACCACCTAATTTTGCTCCTGTAATATACAGGAATGTCAGGGATATTGGCTTTGAAAAAAATGACATTATTTCTGTTGACGTACTTGAGTATGATCCAGATAATTATCGTTTCGAATTATCCAGATTATCTTGTTTGCCACATTTTTCTGAGGTTTTTCATAAGAATGATTTAGTTGAATGTGTTGTTTATGGGAAACTGAAAGATTCAAGTGGGTACTATGTTTGTATAAACAGATACGTTTGTGGAATTATGGATGCTCCAGAATTTCCGCTTTCATACAAAGAAAAAGTGATAGCTCGGGTATCTCATGTACCCGATGCATCTAAACCTGGCTTACAATTAGCATTCAGGGGCTTATGTACGTAAAAAGAAAAGGAGATAAGGATACTTATTTTGTATCCTTATCTTCTTTTTTTTCTTAATTCTTGCTTTTGCTCATCTGTTATTCTATATGATTCTATTGCCTTTTGTATAGCTTTATTATATGTCCATGTATCCAGCATTTTATTATTTTCTATATATTTATATGTTTTTTTATAATATTTAATTAAGCATATTGAAATAGCCCAAGCAACAGCCATTTTTACGTAATATTGGTCTGATTTTATCTTGTCAAATATTTCAAAATTTTCTTCAAGATATTCTTCTTCTATATAGTAATCTAAAATCATAACTATTTCAAATCTAATTTCAAATTCTTTATTTGATTTTAAATACTCTTTTATTAATGTATACATTTCTTTTTTATATTTTTTAGTAATCTTTAATCCTGCACAAAAGTTATCACAAATAGCCCAATTGTCTATTTTACGTACAAATTCTTTTATATGTTTCTCTAATTCTTCAAAACTAATATTCTTTTCTAATCCAATAATCATACCTTGTAGCATAATTTCTTCGTAATACTCATCATCTATCAATTTTAATAATTGTTCCAAATTATTATTTTCACTTATTTTTCTAGCATAATCTCTAAGAACTGGCACTCTAATGCCAAGTATATTATTTATACCAGGACATAAATTACTATGGAATTCTTTATATTCATCATCTACTAAATTTATTAAATCTTGTTTTATATTCATATTTCACCTCAAGAAAAGTGGCTTTGCCACACTTTTCTTCTCGCCGATTTGAGTTTCCGAATGAAATGAGGAAATCTCAAAGGCATTAGCGATTATAGCATTTTTTGTCGAATAGAAAAATCTTCGATTTTTCCTATTCAACAAAAAAATACTATGCATAATAATGCTATGCATAGTATATTTTTTTGTCAAGATATTTTAATAGTTTTCTTCCTTCTCATTTTTATTATCTTCACTATTGTTTAATATTGCTTGTTCTTTTGTTGTATCTTCTTGTTTCTTTATAGCATCTATAATCATTATAAATTTAACATTTCCTTCGTTATTTCCATTTAACATTGTAAAATTATTATATTGTTTTGATAAATTGCTTAATTTTTGTACTCTTGTTGTTATGTCTTTCACATCTCCATTTATATAATTACAAATTTGTTTTATTCCTTCGTTATTAAATTTTGTCATTCCTTCTGCTAATTCACTTGAGCCATTATTTAATTCATTTAATCCTGATGTTAATTCTTCTAATCCACTTCCTAACGTACTCATTTGAGCTGCCACTTTTTTACTTGCTTCTGATTTTACTTTGTTGCCAACAGTTGTTGCAACAGATGTAGCTGTTTTTTTTGCTGCTAATGTTGTAGCAGATTGAGCTGATGTTAATGCAGTTTGTTCTGCTATTGCTTTTGCACTTGCAATACCTTGTTTTTCTATTGTTGTTCTTTGTGCTTCTATTCCTGCATCTGCTTCAGCTTTTATTTGTTTAATTTTTTCATCTGATAAATTTTCTGCTTGTTTACCAATTGCATTTAATTGTTCCGTTGTTAATTTTGCTTGGTTAGCTGCTTTTAATCCAATTGCTTGTAATTCTTCTTGTGTTAAATTTGGATTTGCAGTTTTTGCGCTTACCATTGCTGTATTTTTAGCAGTTTTCATTGCAGTTTGTTGTGCCACAGTTTTAGCTGTTTCGTTTGCTGTTTTCTTTGCTGTTGCAAGAGCTGTTTGTTCTGCTATTGCTTTTGCATTTGCAACAAATTGTTCTTTAATTATATCTGCTTGTGCATCAATCCCAGCATCTGCTGCCACAATAATAGCTTGTTTTTGTTCTTCTGTTAATATTGAGCTATCTTCTGCTTGTTTTTCTATTGCAGCTAAAGTTTTTGAGTCTAAAGCACTACTTTTATCTTTTTTTAAACTTTTTGTTGATTCATTTACTTTGTTTGTTATTTGTTTTGCTCCATCATATGCTGTAGATATACCACTACTTACTTGATTTGAACCTTCTTCTAATTTATTTGCACTTTCTTGTAATGTATTAACTTTACTATATAAACTATCCATTTTATCAAATAATTTTAAATCATCTTCTTCTATTACTTTCGGAGTTACATATGTAATTATACTGCTAGATTCAAAATCTTCTGAATCCATAGTAATTTCAATACTACTTGGTATATCTATTGTTTTTTTACTAACACCTAGACTTTCTTGTAAACCAGGCATAGCCATTCCTATAACAACTGTTTTACTTCCATCGTTTATTAATTTACCATTTGAAACAGCAATGTTTTTATTGTTATCATTTTTAATTATAGTTCCTGCAACAACAACAAATGGTGTGTACATTTTTACATTTTTACCATTAACGTTAACAATATGTGAATCTTTATTTGTATAAGCTAGCGTTATTTTTACTTTTCCTGATTTACCTGCAAGTTCACTTGCTTCAACTTCTTTTCCATCTAATTCATAACTTACATTGCATTCTATTGGTAAATCTTTTTGACTTTCGCCTTCGTAGTATATATCTTCTTTATTTGCTTGCCAAATTAATGAATTTTCATCTTGCTCAAATGTTTCATCTCCATTTGTATTTGTAATATTTAATAAATCAGATAAATCTTTTAGAGTTTCATCTTCTTTATCATTTTTCAAATGTGTGCTTACAATAGTTTGATATTTGCTACCATTTGCATCTAATTTAGAATACACTGTTTCATCTTTTGTATAAGCAAATACTGGTGCAGTATAAGCTGTCATTGTAAGTAATAAAGCTCCTGATATTATCTTTAATCCTTTTTCTTTCATTTCTTCTCTTCTTCCTTTCCTATACTAATTATTTATTTTACTCATTTTTCTTGTTGTTTTACAAATGATTTTATCAAATAACATTATGAAAGCTGGTAATACTGTAATAACAACAATCATACTTATAATTGCTCCTCTAGACATTAAAGTACATAATGAACCTATTATTTCTATTTTTGAATATGCTCCAACACCAAATGTTGCTCCAAAGAAACATAATCCACTTACTATTATTGATGATATTGATGTTCCTAATGCTTCGTCTATTGCCACATATTTGTCTTTTCCATCTTTTCTTAAATCAATATATTTAGTTGTAATTAAAATTGCATAATCTATTGTTGCTCCTAGCTGAATTGTTCCAATTACTATAGAAGCTATAAATGGCAAAGATGTATTTGTATATGCTGGTATTCCCATGTTTATAAATATTGCAAATTCTATTACAGTAATTAAAATTATAGGTAATGAAATAGATTTTAAAACACATATCATTATTATAAATATAATTGCAATTGAAAATGTATTTACACTGTTAAAATCATGATCGCTTATTTCTACCAAGTCTTTCATTAAAGGTCCTTCACCTGCTAATATTGCATTACTATCATATTTTTTTATAATTTTATTTACTTCGTTTACCTGATTATTTAACTCATCTGTTGCCATCTCATACTTAGAATTAACTAAAAGCATTTGATATTTATCATTTTCAAATACAGATTTTATATCATCTGAAAGCATTTGCTCTGGCAAAGCTCCAGATACCTTTGGATATCCTAAAGTCCAGACAATGCCATCAACATTTTCTATTTCTTTTAGCATTTCATTTACTTTATAATCTGGTAGTTTTGCGTCAACCAATATTACTTCTGTTGATACCATATCAAATTTTTCTTTCAATTCTTTATTAGCAGTAATACTTGGCAAACTTTCTGGTAATGATTTGTCTAGATTATAGTAAACATCTGTATTTTTATATCCATAAATTGCAAATGGTAAAATTATTATAAATAAAATAATTATTGCCTTATGATGTTTTATATTAAAGTCTTTTACTCTTTTAAACTTAGGTAATATTTCTTTGTGTGATGTTTTTTCTATTAAATTATTAAATACTAATAACATTGCTGGTAATACTGTAACAACACAAATAACTCCTAGTAAAACACCTTTTGCCATAACTATGCCTATATCTTTTCCAAGTGTTAAATTCATACTACATAAAGCTAAGAATCCAGCTATTGTAGTTAATGAACTACCAATTACAGATACTAAAGTTTTTGAAATTGCATGTGCCATTGCTTCATCGTTATTACTATATATTTCTTTTTGTGCCTTATAACTGTGGTATAAGAATATTGCGAAGTCCATTGTAACACCAAGTTGTAATACTGCACTAATTGCTTTTGTTATATATGAAATTTCTCCTAAAAATATATTTGTTCCCATATTGTACAATATTGCAACACCAATATTAAGTAATAAAAATATTGGTGCAACATATGAGTCTAAAGCCAACTGCAAAATTATTAAGCATAATGCAACCGCTATTATAACGTATATTATAACTTCAGAATTAGATAAATCTCTTGTATCTAAGACTGTTGCAGACATTCCGCTAATTTTACAACGTTCATCTGTTATGTCTCTTAATTTTTCTATTGTTTCCATAGTTGTATCTGATGAAATGCTATCTTTAAAAGTAACTAGTAAAATAGTATTTCCGTCTTTGTATACCTTATCTTTTATTTCATTTGGTATCATATCTACAGGTATGCTAGTTCCTAGAACATCAGAAATTCCAACTACTTTTTCTACATTATCAATTTCTTTAAACTTATCTTCAAGTTTTAAAATATCTTTTGTTTTCATATTTTCTAATACAACAATTGAATATGCTCCCATATTAAAATCTTCTGAAAGAATATTTTCGCCTTTAATTGTTTCTATGTTATCTGGCAAATATACCAAAATATCATAATTAATTCTAGTAGCTTTCATTCCAATAATTGATGGAATTAACAATATTAATGCTATTATTAGAATTGTTTTTTTGTGTTTGCATATAAATTCTCCAAATTTAAGCATTTTTTGCTCTCCTTTCTTTATGACTTTTAGTCACTTTATATATAATAATACTTTTGTGACCATTAGTCAATAGCTTATTATAAATATTTTATTTTTTTGTTAAATTCATAGTATTAACGGCATTGTATTGCAATATATAATGAGTATATTTAAAAATTAATTCTATATATTCTATTGACTATTAGTTCATTTCGTGTAATAATATATTCATAAGGGGGTTTTTTTATGAATAAAGAAGAACAAAAAAATGAAAAAGAATCTAGACTATTAGACACTGCATTTCAACTTTTTACACAAAAAGGTATAAAAGATACTTCTATTCAAGACATAGTTGACAATGCAAATGTAGCTAAAGGTACTTTCTATTTATATTTTAAGGATAAATATGAAATACGTGATATTTTAATAGCAAAGAAATCAGAAAAATTATTTAATGATGCTTTGGAGCATATGAAAAGCAATTATATTGAAAATTTTTCTGACCAAATTATATTTATTATTAATTATGTTATAGATGAATTGGTTAAAGCTCCTTTAGTTTTAAAGTTTATTTCTAAAAATTTATCTTGGGGAGTTTATAACGAAACAATTACTAAAATATATGAAGAAAAAAGCTCAGACGAAGAAAGCCTTTATGGGTTATTTTTAAAAGGCGTTAAAGAAAATAACCTAAATTTAAAAAATCCTAAAGTAACTTTATTTATGATAATAGAACTTGTAAGTTCAACTTGTTTTGATTCTATAATTTATAAAAAGCCTTTACCAATTGAAGAATATAAACCTTACTTATATAATGTAATTAGAAACTTATTAAAAGAATAAAAAGTGGCTTCGCCACTTTTTTAACGTCCTATAAACATTTGCACATATATTTTTCCATATTTAGGACTACTTACTACACCTATTCCTGTGTAATTAAAACTACTATTTAATATATTTGCTCTATGTCCTGATGAGTTCATCCATGCAGTTACTGCTGCACTATTACTAGAATTTCCAGCAATATTTTCTCCAGCTGATTTATATGATATTTTGAAACTTTTTAACATATCAAATGGTGAGCCGTATGTTGGTGATGTATGAGAAAAATAATTGTTATTTACCATGTCTTGTGCTTTTATTCTTGCAACTCTTTGAACTTCATTATCAATTTTTAATACTGACAATCCATTATTTGTTCTTTGTTTATTAATTAAATTAAATACTTCTTGTTCATCACTACTTAGGGTTGTATTCGTCGTAGTTGTATTATTAGAAATGTTATTATTTGTATTACTAGAACTTCCCGCATACACAGCTTTTATATATTTTTTACTAACTGCTCCAATATAATTATTATCTGTTTGTATTACATACCAATCTCCAATTCCTGCAAATACTCGTACATATTCGTTTTTCTTAACTGTTGTTATTACTTTAAAACCACTACCTGGTCCGCTTCTAACATTTAACACTGTTGCATTTACAATGCCTGTTGAAAAATCTGTTTTATAATAATGTTGCATTGCAAATGAAGTTGATGTGCCAAGCACTATTATAGAAAAAATAGTGAGCATAAAATATTTAATTATTTTTTTTCTTTTTAAAGTTATTACCTTCATAATTTCCTCCATTTAATATTTTATAATTTTTTTAGCAGGCATGTATGGATGTTCTTGTGCCTATCCTTTCCTACCTCCCTACATCTTTTGAATTCATGTTTATCTTAAATTATACGTTGGGTGGACACAGAATTTGACAATACAGCTCATACATAGAAACTTAAGTTACTTTGTTTGTTAAATTATATTCAAAAATAATTTTAAAATGTTTTATTTTTAAATTAAGTATATTTTTATTTTTTTAGGACAATATATTTTTAAAATAACTATAAGTAAAAAAATTTATTTAGCAGTTATTGCTAGAATGGAGGTATTTATATGACTAGTAAGGAACTTTTATATGTAGAAGATGCTTTAGGACACGAATGTTATATGAAAACATGTGCACCTAAAACAGCAAATGAGCTTAAAGATATTAATCTATCTAACTATATGAATGAATTAGCACAAGAACACACCGATTTATTTAACAAATTTTTAAAATTATTATAGGAGGAAAATACTATGGATGATAGAGAATTAATGGAAAAAGAATTATTAATTATAAAAGGAGCTACAGATTTGTATCTTCATGGTACAATAGAATCTTCAACTGCCGAAGTACACAATGCATTTAAAGAAGCATTAAATAAATCTTTAGACATTCAAAATAAAATATATAACCTAATGTCACAAAAAGGTTGGTACAATACAGAAACTGCTGAACAACCAAAAATAGATTCTGCAAAGCAAAAGTTTTCAGCAAAATAAAACTCTAGATTGCTCTAGAGTTTTATTATATATTCTATGTTTCTGGTTTTGTTCCTTCTATTGTAATATACATACTAGATACTTTTCCACTTGCTTGAATACGTACTGATTTTATTTCATCTTTTAGATGTACTTTATAGCCATTTTTTAAGTCATCCCTAGTAATATTAGTTAATGCATATGAAACATTCACAGTATTTGATCCATCTCTTTTGTGTGTTGCCTGATTCATTTTAGTAGTACTTCCAGTATAAATTGTTGTAAGAATATTATTAGAATATGTTCCTCCTCCTGATGCTTGGAACTTAAAATGAAGTGTTACTTTACTAATTCTTATTCCTCCATTACTATCTATCGATGTATCACCGCTTGGAAGAGCTTTTGCTATTGTATTAGCATCTATTGTAAAAGTTCCCATGTCTACAGTTTTACTTCCAGCTCCTTTATATGATGCGGTGGCACTACCTCCATTTAATATTCCAGAGTAGGTACTATTACTATTTGAAGTAAAATAAATATTATTAGTAGTAAATGCTAAATAAGTTCTATCCAAAGATATATTTAATGTTTGATTTGATGAAACACTATTAATATTTCCAGATTTTGATGTATACAAAGATTTACTAACTGCATAAGTAATGTTTGTTCCATAATCTACTGTAACACTTTGAGTTCCTGTACCGCTTGTAAGTTGGGTTCCATCCGATTTTTTAATTGTTACCGTTGCGTCTGATGGTGTTGGATTTATTGTTACTGCGTATGTGTATATTTTTAATGTAATTGACATAGTTGTCGTTTCATTAATTGTTTTTGATCCTGATTGAGGTGCATATCCAGTTTTTTCTACACTGTAACTTATGGTATCTCCATCATATACTGTTAGTTGTTTTGTTGTTTTTCCATTTATTTTAACAGTGGCATCTGATGGTGTTGGTTTTATTGTTACTACCCAGATTTTCTTTAAGGTAACATTAATTGTCTCTCCCTTTGTAACAGTTATATTTTCCTTAGTTACTGACTCGTATCCAGATTTTTCTACTAAATAACTTAACTTGTCTCCTTCTTCTAATGTTATTGAATTTCTTGTTGTTCCATTAATTTTTATTGTTGCATCCGATGGCGTTGCATTTATTATTATTGTACATGGTTTTTTTAGTGTAATAGTTATTTCTTTATCTGATGTTATCATTTCAACACCTTGTTTAGTATTGTATCCTTCTTTTTCAGCTGAATAAGCTATTTGTGTTCCATGTTCAATTAAAATTCCACTATCTGTTATGGTTGTTCCATTTACTTTTCTGGTTACTCCTGTTAATATTTCTCCATTTATATCAAGCACATTTAATTTTACAGTATATTTCTTTTTTTCGAGTCTTATATTGCTTACTTGTTTATTTTCAGTTATATTTTCAACTCTTCCATTTATATCGTTATATCCTTCTTTACTTACTTTATATGATATGGTATCTCCATAGCTAACAGTAATCTCTTGAGATCCTTTTCCGATTTGTAACTCATTTCCAGAAGAATCATATATAGTCACTATTGCTTCGCTGTCTTCCACAAATATTTTAACAGTATATTTTAAAATTTCTAGATTAACATTTATGGTAGAATCATTTTGGCCTAAAACCATTGTATTTGTTTGACTTTGGTAACCTTCACAACTTACAGTATATGTTATATGTGATCCTTTATAGTCTTCTAATGTTACTTCCCCAGTACCATAAGCAGTTCTCCCTGTGTTCATAGATTCTATGTTTATGTATGAATTTTCTGGTTTTGCTTTTATAGTTATAGAACTTTTTGAAGTATCTATTATAATTTCAGATTCATCTTTATTTGTGCTTACATTTCCACTGTTTATATATAATTTATATCGTCTGCCTTTTTTTGATTCTATTGAAATATAATTTCCGTCTTCACTTAAAGATGCAAACTTGCACCAATCATTTCCTGTAATTTGTTCTAGCAATTTATTTTTATTTTCCACTGTTTCAATATTGCCTAGCTCTTTTTGTTTCATATATTCAAGCTTAATTTTTTCCGCAACCTGCAAATCTTCATAATCATATAAAATGTCTTCTGTTTTATCTATAACTTTATTTCCTTGTGTAACATTAATTGTTACAGTTGCTAATATTGTTAATACAACTAATATAATTATTAATGCAATTAATGTTATTCCTCTATTATTCTTAAGCATCTTTTCCTCCTTTGTAACCGTTATTATATCAAATAATTACATTTTTTAAAATTATATATTTCCTAAGCTTGTATGTCAATTGTTCAAATGCTAATTATTCAATGTACCCAATATATGGTAAATTTCTATATTTATCTTTATAATCTAGCCCATATCCTAATACAAATTTATTTTCAATTTCAAATCCTGTATAGTCGACATTTATAGGTTTTACTCTTCTTTCTTTTTTATCTAAAAGGACACATATTTTCAAATTTTTTGGATCCTTTTTTACTAAGTAATCATATATATAATTTAGAGTTAAACCAGAATCTATGATATCTTCAACTATAATTACATTTTTATCTTTAATATCTGTACTTATATCTAACTTAAAATTAATTGTTCCACTACTTTGCAATTCATCTCCATAACTATTTACTTTCATAAAATCTAATATTAAGTTATTATTTAATTCTTTAGATAAATCTATTGCAAAATAAGCAGCTCCCTTTAATATGCAAACTAAAACAATTTCTTCATTTTTAAAATCTTTTAAAATTTCTTGCGCAATTTCTTTTATTCTATTTTTTATTTTTTCTTCATTTATTAGTACTTTTATATCCATTTCCATATTAAACTTTCTCCCCTTTTTATTATATAATAGATTTTATATATTTTCTACAATTTTGTCAATTATTGTTTTTGTTATTTTATACCATTTATGCTATAATATAATAGTGAGGTAATTATGAAAAATAGTATTGATTTAATAATAAAATTGTTAGTAAAGTTAGTTGTATTACTCTTTGTAATATTTATTTCTTTTGTTGGATATGTAATTGTTTTTTCTAGACAAAATAATATAGAAATTGATGATACAATTTCGTATATAAAAGAAATTGGCACAGTAATTTCAAATAAAACAAATACTATCTCGAAAGATAGCGTTAATATTTTATTGCCAGATACCAATGCAAATAACACTCAAATTTCATCAAAAACTTTAAACTCTTTTTATTATGATCAACTTGACGATATTGCAAAAACTGTTTATTCCTCACTAGATGATAATTTAGATAATTTAAAAAATGATAATTTTAATATAGATTTTGATACCAAGTTTAACTCAATTTTAAACAGCTCAGATGGTCAGGAAAAGGTCGAAAAAGCATTTCAATCAGCTTTAGATGCATTTATTTATGATCACCCCGAATTATTTTATTTAGATTTAACAAAAATGTCTCTACATATAAAATCATCTTCAATTGCAACAAAAACTACTTATAGAGTTTCACTTGTTCCAAATAATGTAACATCATATCTTTCAAGTTCTTTTACGTCTAAAACTGATGTTGAAAATGCAATTAATAAAGTACAAAACGAAAAAGCAAATATTGTTAATTCTATATCTAAAGAATCTTCAAATTATGATAAAGCTTTAAAAGTTCACGATTACCTTGTAAAAAATTTAGAATATGAAACCTCTCTTCAAGAGGAAAATAATAGAAATATTTATGGTGCCCTAATAGAAAAAAATGTAGTTTGTGAAGGCTATGCAAAAGCATTTAAATATTTAATGGACGAATTAAATATAGAGTGTATACTTGTAAGTGGAACTGCAACTAATTCTTCTGGGCATTCAGAAGCTCATATGTGGAATTATATAAAATTAAATGACAATTGGTATGGTGTAGATGTAACATGGGATGATCCAGTTATAATTGGAAATACTAGTTCAAAAAATATAATAAGACATAATTATTTTTGTAAGGGGAAATCTACCTTTGGAAAAACACATATTCCAAATGGACAGATTTCAGATACAGGTATAAGATTTTCTATTCCAGAATTAAGCGAAACAAATTATAAATAAACTATTTTTATAGGCAGGCACAAGACCTGTCCATGGATTTTTAAATCTATGTTACCATAAAAATCTTTGAATTTTCAAAAACAAAAAAAATACCTTTAAGGCTATTACCTTAGAGGTATTTTTTATACTCAAGCACATTTTCTTTTTTATTATTCTGCTTTTGGAGCTTCTTCTACTGTTTCAGTAGCTGGAGCTGTCTCTTGTGCAGGAGTTTCTGCTAAATCTTCTTTAATAGTAATTTCTTTATTTTCAATTCTTGCTCCTAATTTTTCTTTTGTCTTAGAAGCTTTACCAACTCTGTCTCTTAAGTAATAAAGTTTTGCTCTTCTAGCTTTACCAACTCTAACTACTTCAACTTTTTCTACCATTGGTGAATGTACTAAGAATGTTTTTTCAACACCAACACCATAAGATATTTTTCTTACAGTAAATGTTTCGTTTACTCCTCCACCTTGTTTTTTAATAATTATTCCTTCGAAAACTTGTATTCTCTCACGGTTTCCTTCTTTTATTTTTGCATAAACTTTTACTGTGTTTCCAACTGTTAAAACTGGAACCTTATTTTTTAGTTGTTCATGCTCAATTGATTTTATAATGTCCATTTTGTTATTTTTCTCCTTTCTTAAAGATTTATTTTTATTTTAACAACTCTGGGCGTTTTTGTTTTGTTATTTCAAAAGATTTATCTCTTCTCCATTTTTTTATATTTTCATGGTGACCACTAATTAATACTTCTGGTACTTTTTCTTCCATAAATATTTCTGGTCTAGTGTATTGTGGATATTCAAGTAAATTTCCATCTGAAAAACTTTCTTCTTCAGTTGATTCACTAGATATAACTCCATCTACATATCTAGATACAGCATCTATAAGGACCATTGCTGGTATTTCTCCACCAGTTAGTACATAATCACCAATAGATATTTCTTCAGTAACAATTGTATCTAAGACTCTTTGATCTATTCCTTCATAATGACCACATAAAAGAATAATATGTTCTTCTTTACTTAATTCTTTAACTTTTTCTTGATTTAGTTTTTTCCCTTGTGGCGATAAGTATATAACTTTTGCATTTGTATTTTTGATTGATTTATATGCGTCGTATACAACATCTGGTCTTATTACCATTCCAGCTCCACCACCATAAGGTGTGTCATCTACTTTTTTATGCTTATTTTTGGAAAAATCTCTAATATTTATTGTATTAATATTTATTAATTCTTTTTCTATTGCTTTTCCAAGTATACTACTTTTTAAAACATCAAACATTTCAGGAAAAAGTGTTAGTATATCAAATCTCATATTATCTTAAACCTTCTAATAATTTAACAGTTACTCTATTTTCATTAATATCAATATTTTTTATTACATCTGGTATTACTGGCAATAGAATCTGTTTTTTATCTTCATTTTCTACTACATATACATCATTTGCTCCAGGTTTTAATACATCTACTAGTTTACCTAAATTTTCTCCTTCTTCTGTAAAAACATCAAGTCCAATTAAATCAACAATAAAGTGGGCTCCTTCTTCTAAAACTATATCTTTTCTTTCAACTTTTATATAATAGTTTCTAAGTTTTTCTGCCTCTTCTATTGTGTTTATTTCTTTAAACTTAAGCAAAACTAAATTTTTAGAAAACTTTACTTCTTCTATATATAATTCCTGGTGTTTTTCTTGTATATATACTTTTTTAAAACTTTTAAACTGATTATTATCATCTACTAGTGGTACAACTTTTACAAAGCCTTTAATTCCATAAGAATTAACAATTTGTCCAACCTCTAATAAATTTTCCATCATCTTATAAATCTCCTAGTCTATAAATTCAACTGTTATTCTTTTGTTTTCTTTTGATGCAACTGCTTTCATTATTGTTCTTATAGATTTTGCAATTACACCTTGTTTACCTATTATTTTTCCCATATCGTTTTCTGCAACTTTAACTTCAAATATAATAGATTGTTCTCCATCAATTTGGTTAATGCTTACAGCGTTTTTATCACTTACTAATGTTGTAATAATTGTTTCTAGTACTTCTTTCATTTTCTGTCCTCCAAAATTGCAATTTAAGCTTTTTCAATTAATTTTTTAACTGTATCTGTTGGTTTTGCACCATTTTTTATCCATGTTTCAACTTTTTCTTTATCAAGAACTATTGTTCCTGGGTTTGTCATTGGATCGTATGTTCCTAATTGTTCAATGATTTTTCCATCTCTTGGAGATTTTGAATCAGCAACTACTATATGATAGAAAGGTGCCTTTTTCTTTCCAAATCTTTGTAATCTTATTTTTACCATGTTACTTTCACCTCCTTAAAATTTGGAATTTAGATGTTAGATTTTTCTTTTTAGTTTGAATTTCTAATATCGTATTTCCTATATATTATATAAATATTAATAACTTTTTTATTGTGCAAGCACAGGACATTACCCATATATCTTCTCTGGATTTATTTTGTTATAACATGCCTTTTAAATCTTTTATGTCCATATTTTTCATATTCTTCATCATTTTGTTCATGCCACCTTTTTGGTTTTTCATTCTTTTTACCATTGTTTGTGTCATTTCAAATGACTTTATAAATTTATTTACATCTTGCACTTTTGTTCCAGAACCTTTTGCTATTCTTAGTCTTCTGCTTCCATTTAATATTTTTGTATTTCTTTTTTCTTTTGATGTCATAGAACAAATTATAGCTTCTATTTTTTCAAATTCTTTATCATCTACCTTAACGTCCTTTAATTGGTTCATTCCAGGAATCATTTTTAGTAATCCAGAAAATGAGCCCATTTTTTTTATTTGTCTTAATTGTGATAAATAATCATCTAAATCAAATTCTTGTTTTCTTAGTTTTTGTTCTAACTTTGCTGCTTGTTCTTCATCAAATGCTTCTTCTGCCTTTTCTATTATTGAAAGTACATCTCCCATTCCAAGAATTCTTGATGCCATTCTTTCTGGATAGAATGTTTCTATATCACTAAGTTTTTCACCTGTTGCAGCAAATTTTATTGGTTTGCCTGTAACTTTTTTTACAGATAATGCAGCACCACCACGTGTATCACCATCTAATTTAGTAAGTATAACTCCGTCTATTCCAACATTTTCACTAAATGATGTTGCAACGTTTACTGCATCTTGACCTGTCATACTATCCACTACTAATAGGATTTCATGTGGCTTTACATTTGATTTTAAATTTCTAAGCTCTTGCATTAATTCTTCATCTATATGAAGTCTACCAGCTGTATCTAATATAACAACATCATTCATTTTTGATATTGCAACATTTAACGCCTGTTTAGCAATATGCACTACATCTTTTGAGCTTTCATTGCTAAAGACTGGTATGTTTAATTGGTTTCCAACCACTTGTAATTGTTTTATAGCAGCCGGTCTATATATATCGCATGCAACCAATAATGGTTTTTTTCCTTGTTTTCTTAAAAGATTAGCAAGTTTTCCAGCTGTAGTAGTTTTACCAGAACCTTGAAGTCCAACTAACATTATTATTGTAGGTGGATTTGGTGTAAAATTTATTTTACTTTCTGTTCCACCAAGTAGATCCACAAGCTCGTCTTTAACGATTTTAATGACTTGTTGTCCAGGAGTTAAAGATTTTAATACATCCTGTCCTAATGCTTTTTCTTGTATAGTATTTATAAACTCTTTTACAATTTTGTAGTTAACATCAGCTTCAAGCAATGCAAGTTTAACTTCTCTTAAAATTTCTTTTAAATCTCCTTCAGTTATTCTTGCTTTTCCTTTTAGTTTTCTTGTTATTTCTTGTAATCTTGAAGATAATCCCTCAAAAGCCATATTTTAATCATTCCTTTCTTTAGTTAAAGGATAACTGTAATTTAAACTATTTCGTCTAGTTCTTTTCTTATGTTTTCAAGTATTTTAGCTATTTTTTCGTCTGAATATTGAGTTTTTATTGTCGTAATTTGTGATAAGATTTTTGCTATTTTTTGTTCTGTTTTTATTGTTGTTTTCATAAATCCTAGCTTTTCCTCGTATTCGAAAAGTTTATTTTCCCCCTTTTTAATATTATCTCTAGCTGCTTGCCTTGTAATATTATAATTCTCTGCTATTTCAGATAAAGATAAATCATTGTTATAATAGTCGTTTATGTAATTAAATTGTTTTTCAGTTAAAAGCTTTCCATATATTTGGCATAACATACTTATTTCAATTTTCTTTTCCATAAATACTACCTCTTTTAAAATGTAATGCTATAATACTTTACACTATTTTTACAATTTTGTCAATATAAAAATGCAAAAAAAGTAGGTTTTCGCCTACTTTTTTTAGTTCAATTCATTATTTATTACGGTCCATATACTATCTGGTTCTCTATCTTTTGCCCATGCCGCTATCCCAGCTAAATTATATTGTTTTACTAATGATACCTTATTTTTAATGGATTCTTCATCTTCAATCCACATTTTGTACGTTTTTCCATTTTGCGTATATTCAACATAGTATTGTTTTAATTCTTCATTCCATTCTTTGTTTACATCTGCTGGCAATACAGAATTAATACTTTTCATATTTACTGTTTTGCTTGTAACATCTCCATTACTTTCTGTCCAGATTCTGGTATATAATGGTATTCCAAGTATTATTTTATTAGATGGTATTTGTTCTCTATCTATAAATTTTTTAAGATTTGTTTCTACCCAATTATATCCAGCAGTGGTTCCTGCTTTCTTTGAGCTATTTCCATATTGATCATATGCCATAAATACAATATAATCTGCTACATCTCCAATAACGCTTCTATTATAGCATTCAGACCAACTACCTCCTCCATCTGGTGCAGTAACATCAACAGATAATTTAATTCCTGCTTCTTTTAATTTCGGTTTTAATTCTATTATAAACCTTGAGAAATCATTTTTATCTTCTGTATTCATGTTTTCAAAGTCTATATTAATTCCATCTAACCTATATTGTACTGCTAGATTGACAATATTATTTATTACTTGTGTTCTAAGAGTATAAGATTTTAATATCGTTTGAGTTGTTTCTTTATATGAGTTATTAGAAAACATTGGCCATACTTTATAATTATTGTCTTTTGCCCATTTTAGGTATGCTTGTCCTTTTTCTCCTATGTTTACATTTATTTTTCCATTTGCCTTACTTACTAATGAGAAAAATGCTGGCGAAACAACATTAACTCCTTCGATTGTTGTTCCTGTCCTGTTCGGTGCTTTTCCATACTCTGAATAATAATCCCATACCAAATTAATTTTTTGTTCATTTTTTTCTTCTTTTATATCTTCTCTAACATATATCTCATTTTGAATATTATTTGTTTTAATATATCCAATATATCCATTTAAAGTTCTAACTTTTGTCCAATTATTTTCTAAATTTTGAATGCATATTACCTTATCTCCTTTTTTTAGTTTATCCATTTTTTTAGAAAATGCAGTTGATTTGTATCTTACTGTACAGTTCTTAGTTATATCTGCTTTTATTAATTTCCTATCTAGAGAATCTAAAGTCAAAATATTGTTATTTTTTATATATTGAATATCAACATTATATACTTTAGCCATAGAACTTATTGGTAAAAAATATGTGTCATCTTTTTTTATTGCTCCAGACATAACTTCAACTTCTGAATCATTTATTTTGATAATATTTTGTCCTATTGGTAAAACTCCAACTTTTTCACCATATGTTGTTATTATTTGGTTGTTTTCTTCATCATATATTATGTATTTATCAAAATAATTTTTTATATCTTCTTTAGACATATATATAACGTCTTTTTCATTTAAAAATAAATCTTTTTTTAATTTCTTAGTTACATTATTATTATTTATTATTAAATTTATTTTATTTTTATCATAGCTGTCATTTTTAGTATAATTAGGTGCTAATTTATATGCACAAAAAATTAGTACTAATAATATTACGATTGCTCCTATTTTTAAAAATATATTTAATTTGCTTTTTTTATTTTTTTCCACCTTTAATTCTCCTTTGGTTTTATTTGAATTTAATATATCATATTTTATAAAATAGATAAATAGAATTTTTATATTTTTTAAACAAATTCATTTATTTTTAGACAATTATATGTTATAATTATTGTGTTAGGCAAATTTTAGGAGGTAAACTATTATGTGGCGTTTATGGATTATTTTTGCAGGTATATGTTTTGTTGCAGAAATTGCTACTGTAGGTTTCTTAATATTTTGGTTTGGGATTGGTGCTTTAATTGCCATGGTTGTTAGTTTTTTTACAGACAATATAGCTATTCAAACAGTATCATTCATTATTTCATCTACAATTCTTTTATTCTTCACTAGAAAATTTGCAAATAGAATTTCAAAAAAAGATGAAGATGTTCAAACAAATGCCTTTTCTATAATTGGAAAAAAAGGTATTGTAACAAAAGAAATTGATCCATTTTCTAATAGTGGACAAATTAAAGTAGGTTCAGAAATATGGTCTGCCAAAAGTGTAAATGATGAAAAAATCGCTGAAGGCACAGAAGTAGAAGTATTAGAGATTAGCGGCGTAAGAGCTATAGTAAAATAAGTTTTTAATATTGGGGTTTCCCATTAAATATAAAAAAATTAGGAGGATAAAAATGGCATTTTTAATAATATTATTAGTTATTATTTTAATTATTGCATTTAAATCAATCAAAATAGTAAAACAATCTGAGGTTTATATTATAGAAAGGTTAGGTAAATTTTATAAAGTTGCTGATGCAGGTCTTACAATAATTCTTCCATTTGTGGATACTGTCCGTTCAGTTGTTAGTTTAAAGCAACAAACAATGGATGTTCCACCTCAAGGAGTTATTACAAAGGATAACGTTTCTATAACAATAGATACTGTTGTATTTTATAAAATTACAGATCCAGCAAAAGCTGTTTATGAAATTCAAAATTTAAAAAATAGTATTGGTTACTTATCTAAAACTACAATTCGTGATATAGTTGGTAAAATGTCTTTAGATGACACATTCACTTCTAGAGATGCAATAAATGATCAATTAAGATATATCCTAGATGAAGCAACCGATCAATGGGGATGCAAAGTTGATAGAGTTGAAATTATAGATATTACTCCACCAGCAGACATTAGAGATGCAATGGAAAAACAAATGAATGCAGAAAGAAATAAAAGAGCTTTAATTCTTCAAGCTGAAGGTGAAAGACAATCTGCTATTACAATTGCTGAAGGGCAAAAAGCTGCTGCAATATTACAGGCTGAAGCTGATAGAGAGTCAAGAATAACTCGTGCATCTGGTGAAGCTGATGCAATTAAAAAAGTGGCTGACGCAAAAGCCAAAGAAATTGAATTAGTTTATGGAGCATTAAAAGCTGCAAAACCAGATGATAAAATAGTTCAATTAAAATCTTTAGAAGCATTAAAAGAAATTGCAAATGGCGAAGCAAACAAAGTATTTATACCTTTTGAGGCAACATCTACATTAAGTAGCTTAGGTGCAATAAAAGAAGTTATAAAAGATAAATAAACATATAAATTAACTTTATTTAAAATGACTATTCATATTTTATAATGAATAGTCATTTTAAATTTATTCCAATTATTCCGCCAATTATTCCAGAAAGGACTCCAGATATAATCATTATTATTGAATAAATATTTAAACTGAAATTAGAACTAATTATACTTGAAATAAAATATAATAATAAAATATATATTCCTCCAACAATACCACCATTAATCATTCCATTTTTAGAAACTTTTTTCATTGTAATTATATTCGCAATTAAAATACTTATAAAAGTTACTATTATTAATGATATTGGAATTATGCTTTCTGGTATATTGGTGCATGTTAGTATCACTGATAAAATTAATATTCCAATTAATGTTATTATTAAAGAAATTAGTATTCCTTTTGGAACCATAGAATACTGTTTCGTCACATTTTCTGTTTTTATATCTGTGTTCATATTATATTACCTCCCATTTCCATTATATTAATGAAATAAATTTATTAGAACAAGACGTAATTAAAATTAGAATTTGTAAACAATAAAAAAAAGAAATTTTCTACTAAATAAAAATAAATGTATACAATATATTGTATACATTTATTTTTATTTACATATCAATTGTTATAACTGAATTATTTTGTATATTATTAAGAGTATTGTTATTACTTACCTCATTTTTTTCATCAACTTCTTCTTTTATTATACCAGCTTTTACAAGCTCGTCTATAATATTTAGTTCTTTTTCATTATAAGCCATTAAATAGTTTCCCTGTCCATCTTCATATATGCTATCAACTGAAATAGTAACTAATTCTTTTCCATTGGTATCTAACAGTCCATATTTTTTCTCTTTTCGTACTACTATACCTTTACATTTTTCAATTGTAAGTACTGGATAAACCTTTTTAGAGTTATTACCTATTTTTACCGTATTAACATTACATCCAAATTCATCATATTCAAGTTTTAATACTAATTTACCTTCTTTATCATATGCACCCCATTTATTATCTTTTTTTACAGGTACCAAAGAATCCAGAATCAAATATTGTTTTCCTTCATTTCCTGAACTTTCTTTTGCTGTTATTCCAATTTCATCAAATTCAGCATTTGCTATTATCTTATTATTATCTCTTATCATTCCATATTTATTATCTATTTGTACTACATATACATCTTCTTCTTTATCTATGCACTCTATTGAATCGTATATAGATTCAATTTTTGTTGTTCCATCTGAATTTATAATTCCAACTTTTCCTAAGCTATTTGTTATAAAAAATTCTTGTGTATTTTCATCAAACTGAATTTCATTATATTTGTCTGATAAAATTTCTTTTGTATTATCAAGATTTACAACTTTAAACAATCCGTTTTCTTTTTTAACAATAAGAAATCCATATAGTATTGCTTTTTGATTTTCAAAATTGTAATCTGTAATTTTTTCATATCCCCAATTTACAGCTTTCTGGTTGTAATTATTTACAATATAGTTCAATGTGTATATAGATATACTTTTTTCATTTGCTTGTATAACTGTGTTAAAAGCTACGCTTAGCATTTCTGTAGGTGCATATACTATTCCATCTATTTGTTTAGTTGCATTTTTAAATGAGTATTCTTTATATTCAGATGTTAATTGGCTTACAGGAAGTTTATATAATTTATTTTCATCTATATAAAATGATGCAGTTTCGTCCTTGCCTTGAACATAACATTTATTTTTATCTAGAGAGAAACTCTTGTATTCTCCATCATGATATTCATATCCAACAAGTTTAGCAAACTCTTTTATATTAATGTATATAACATCATCAATTTTTTTAAACAATTCAGTTGTACTACTAGTACTTACTTCCTTTGTATCTACAAGTACAGAAAATCTATTTTTTTTCAAGCTCTGCAAAAGCGCAAAAATTATACATATAATTATTAGCACACATATTATTAAAGCAATTAGTATTTTATATATTGATTTAGTTTGCTTTTGATTTGTACTATTCTCATAATTAATTTCCATTATTTTTATTCCTCCGTATACCCATATTTTTTATAAAATTCTTTTCTAAAGTTTAATAAATTGTCGTTTTCTATTTCCATTCTAACTCTTTCCATTAGCTTAGTCAAGAATCTTAAGTTATGAATTGAAAGCAATCTAACCCCTAAAATTTCCTTGTTTTTTATAAGATGATGAATATAAGCTTTAGTATAATTTTTACATGTATAGCAATCGCACTCTTCATCCAAGGTTGTAAAATCTCTTTCATATGTAGCATTACGTACAACTTTTTTTCCTTGCCATGTCATTGCAGTTCCATTTCTTGCAATTCTTGTTGGAAGAACGCAGTCACACATATCAATACCTGCTAGCGCAGCCTCTATTAAATAATCTGGGCTACCAACTCCCATTAGATATCTTGGCTTGTTTTCCGGCATAAGTGGAGCAGTATATTTTAATATGTCTATAAATTCTTCTTTAGGCTCTCCTACACTTATTCCTCCTATAGCATAACCAGGAAAGTCAAGCTTTATTAAATCTTCTGCAGATTTTTTTCTCAAGTCCTTATAAAATCCACCTTGAATAATTCCAAATAAACCTTGTTCTTCCGGTCTTGAATGTGCTTTTTTACATCTTTCGGCCCATCTTGTCGTTCTTTCCATTGAATTTTTAGTGTATTCATATGTTGATGGATATGGGCAACATTCATCAAACGCCATCATAATATCTGCCCCTAAATCATTTTCAATTTCCATTACATCTTCTGGAGATAAAAAATGTTTACTTCCATCTAAATAAGATTTAAATTCAACTCCGTCTTCTGTTATTTTTCTTAATGGTCCCAAACTAAATACTTGAAATCCTCCACTATCTGTAAGAATAGGTCTATCCCATCTCATAAATTCATGAAGTCCACCCGCTTCTTTAACTAGTTTATTACCTGGCCTTAAATATAAGTGATACGTATTCGATAATATAATTTGAGCTTCTATTTCTTTTAGTTCTTCAGGCGTCATAGCTTTAACAGTTGCCTGGGTTCCAACAGGCATAAATACTGGTGTCTGTATATCTCCATGTGGTGTATGTACAACTCCTCTTCTTGCACCTGAATTCTTATCTGCATGTAATAGTTCATATGTTATTGCTGGTTTCATTTTGTTCTCCTTTATTAATTTATAAACATCGCATCTCCAAAGCTGAAAAATCTATACTTTTTTTCTACTGCTTCTTTATATGCTTCCATAATATAATCTTTTCCTGCTAGTGCTGAAACTAACATTAATAGTGTTGATTCTGGTAAATGAAAATTTGTAATTAATGCATCTATACATTTAAATTTATATCCCGGATATATAAATATACTTGTATCCCCCTCTGTTTCTTGTACTAATCCATTTTCATCTGCTATGCTTTCTAGCACTCTACAAGAAGTTGTCCCAACACTAATTATTCTTCCTCCATTTTTCTTTGCATTATTTATCTTCTCAGCATCTTCCCTTTTTATGTAATAATGCTCTGAATGCATATGATGCTCTTCTATATTTTCAACTTTAACTGGTCTAAATGTACCTATTCCAACATGTAAAGTTACATTTGCAATTTCCACACCCTTTTCTTTTATTTTTTCTAAAAGTTCTTCTGTAAAATGCAACCCTGCTGTTGGTGCAGCAGCAGAGCCCTGGTATTTTGCATATACTGTTTGGTATCTATCTTTTTCTTTTAATTCTTCATGTATATATGGTGGAAGAGGCATTAAACCAATTTTGTCTAATATCTCATTAAAAATACCACTGTATGTAAATTTGACTTTTCTAGTTCCACCTTCCATAACTTCCAATATTTCTGCATTAAGTAAACCATCTCCAAAGGTAACTTTTGTACCAATATGAAGTTTATTTCCTGGTCTAACTATTGCTTCCCATATATCGTCTTCTATATTATTTAATAATAAGAATTCTACATTAGCCCCTGTTTCTTTTTTTCCATATATTCTTGCAGGTATAACTTTTGTATTATTTCTTACTAGGCAATCTCCTGGTTTTAAATAATTTAATATATCTTTAAATATTTTATGTTCTATTGTTTGTTGTTTTCTATCAAGTACCATTAATCTTGATTCATCTCTTTTTTTAATTGGTACTTGTGCTATTAATTCTTCTGGTAAATCATAATAAAATTCTTTTAAGTCCATTTTTATCCCTCTTATATTATTCTACTAATTTTCTCACAAATCTTTTGTATTATATTTTGTTCGTCATATAAATAATCTGTTATTATTTTAATTTTTTTAAAGTTTTTTTCTGAAACAGGTTGTGTATAATAGATTTCCTCTTTCAATCCATTTTTTGTATTTTTTATATTATTTGTAAGATAGTCTAAATACCATTTTTTCTGACCATATCTTTTTTCATCTTCATACCCATATTTTTTATAATCATGAAGAGCAATTGTATCATTTCCCAATTCTTTTGAGTTTCTCTCTAAAGTATGTAAAAATTCATGTAGTATTATTTCTTCAGAAAAGAAATTTGAATTTGAGTCCTCATATGCATTTATTGTTTCATCAGATATTCGTATATTTGAATATCCCATACTGTCAAAAACCATTCCTCCTAAGCCAAGCCAATCAATTTGTTTATTGTTTATAACATCTCCTAAATTTGCTACGATAAATACATGATCATAATTCTTATTTTTATTATATAAGTCATTTTCTATTAGCTTATATACATCCTCTTGTGCTATAAAATATCCTGTTTGGTCATCATCATAAGAAATATTTAATAATGGCTCATCAATTTTAATAATATCATATTCAGCAATTATGTTTCCGTTAGTAAAATTATATATTGTTTGTTTAAATTCTGAAAATGATGTCTCAATTGTATTAATCTGTCTATTTGTTAATCTTTTATTAACTTTTTTTCCATTTACTTTTGCATTTATGTTGTCTATCATAAATACTGCAAAATCCCACTCATTTGTAACTTTTTTTCTTCCAACCTCAATGTTAAGATTTGCAATCCATGCAGTTCCTTTACAGTTTTGTCCATTTTCTCCTAGTCTAAAAGCTATATCAATGTTTTCATTATTCTTAGAATCAAAATAAAAGTTTAATTCAGTCCAATCATTAGTTCCAACTAAGCTTCTAGATTTTTCCAAATTATCTTTTAAGCCAATATTAAATCCGCAAGAATCTTTATTTTCTGGTACAATATCTTTTGTTTTCACCATGCAACTAACTTTATATGCTGTATTTGGGTTGACTTTTATCGTTTTATATATCATATAGTCGTTATAATCTTTCGACTCAATTTTATAGCTCCATTCTCCATTGTATTTTTCATTTTTGTCTCTACATACTTTGGTTATACCATCTTTTAGTTGTGCAAGTTTTAGACCATTAAAATTTCTAGTTTGTATTACATAAAAACATACAAACGCAAGTATTATAATTAATAAAAAATTCACTATTTTTTTCATTTGTTATTCCCCATTATTAAACTAAATCATATACATTATACTAGATTTTAACATTATAAATCAAGTATTTTTACATATTTATAGTTACTAGATAATAATTTAATATTTTAATTGAAATTAATTATTTATATTTTCTAATAATTCCTTTAAATCTTTTAATTGAAATAAACATATTTGTTCATATTCTTTAGTAAGCTTTTCAACTATTTGCTTTGTATTATCTTTGGAATTTAAATCAACTACAATTATGTTATTTATATCTTCTTTTCCATAAATTATCCTAAATAAAAAATTTCTTAAAAAATATTCTATTGTTTCTTCTTGATCTTTTACTGCAATTATTACATATGTACCTTTAGAATTCATTTTTGTACACGTAAATAAATATATACAGTTCTTAATAATTTCGAATACTCCGTAAAATGCTAATACCCAAATAATTATAGATAAAATTATTTCCATATAATCACCTAAAATATTTTATTCTTTTTATGTTTTTTGGTGATTTATACTTTACTTATTATATTATAATATATTATAATATTTAAGAGTTTTATAAGAAGGAGAAATAAAATGGAATTTAGACAATGGAATGGTTTTAATAAAGGTAGATGGGCCGAAACAATTGATGTAAGAGACTTTATTCAAAAAAATTACACACCTTATACAGGTGATGATGCATTTTTAGAAAATGCTACTGAAAAAACAAATAACCTATGGAAGGATGTTTTAGATTTATATAAAAAAGAAAAAGATAATGGTGGAGTATTAGATATTGATAATAAAACTATTTCTACTATAACAAGTCATAAGGCTGGTTATATTAACAAAGATTTAGAAGAAATAGTTGGTTTACAAACTGATGCTCCTTTAAAAAGAGCAATTATGCCTTTTGGTGGAATAAGAATAGTAGAAAAATCGTGTGAAGCATATGGAAGAAAAGTTGATCCAGAAGTCGAAGAAATATTCCATCATTATAGGAAAACTCATAATGATGGTGTTTTCGATGCATACACTGCTGACGTAAGAGCTGCTAGAAGTGCTCATTTATTAACAGGATTACCAGATGGCTATGGTCGTGGAAGAATTATTGGAGATTACAGAAGAATTGCGCTATATGGAGTTGATGCTTTAATTGAACACAAAAAAGGAAATTTAAAATACCTAGATCCAGATTGTTTTGATGAAGCAGTAATTAGAGAACGTGAAGAATTGTCTGAGCAAATAAAAGCTTTAAACGAATTAAAGCAAATGGCTGCAGAATATGGTTTTGATATATCAGTTCCAGCAAAAAATGCTAAAGAAGCTATACAATGGACATACTTTGGTTATTTAGGTGCAATTAAAGAACAAAATGGTGCTGCAATGAGTCTTGGTAGAACTTCAACTTTCTTAGATATTTATATTCAAAAAGATTTAGAAAGTGGTAATTTAACTGAAACACAAGCTCAAGAATTAATGGATCATTTTGTTATGAAATTAAGATTAGTTAGATTCTTGAGAACACCAGAATATGATGAACTTTTCAGTGGAGACCCTGTATGGGTTACAGAATCAATTGGTGGTATGGGTATAGATGGAAGAACATTAGTTACAAAAAATTCTTTTAGAATACTTCATACGCTTCAAACATTAGGTCCTGCACCAGAACCAAACCTAACTGTTCTTTGGTCTACTAGATTACCTGAAGGCTTTAAAAAATTTGTTACAAAACTTTCAATTAATACATCTTCTATCCAATACGAGAATGATGACCTAATGAGAAGATACTGGGGCGATGATTATGGAATTGCCTGTTGTGTATCTGCAATGCAAATAGGTAAACAAATGCAATTTTTTGGTGCAAGATGTAATTTGGCCAAAACTCTTCTTTATGCAATAAATGGTGGTAGAGATGAGATTTCTGGTAAACAAGTAGCACCAAAATTTGAAGCAATAACTTCTGAATACTTAAATTATGATGAAGTTATGGAAAAATTCGAAAACATGATGGATTACATTACTAGAATTTATATAAAAGCATTAAATACTATTCATTATATGCACGATAAATACTGTTATGAGAAGCTAGAAATGGCTTTACACGACACAAACATTCTTAGAACAATGGCTTGTGGAATTGCAGGTCTTTCTGTTGTTGCAGATTCTTTAAGTGCTATTAAGTATGCTAAAGTAAAAACAATTAGAAATGAAGATGGATTAGTTGTTGATTACAATATTGAAGGTGATTTTCCAAAGTTCGGAAACAATGATGACAGAGTTGATCAAATAGCTGTAGACTTAGTTAGAGTATTTATTAAAAAATTAAGTAAACATAGAACTTATCGTAATTCAAAAACTACTATGTCTATATTAACAATAACTTCAAATGTTGTTTACGGAAAAAATACTGGTAGTACTCCAGATGGCAGACGTGCTGGCGAACCTTTCGGACCTGGAGCTAACCCAATGCACGGTAGAGATACACATGGTGCTTTAGCAGCATTAAACTCAGTAGCAAAACTACCTTATCAATATGCTGAAGATGGTATATCTTATACATTTGCAATAACACCAAAAGCATTAGGTAAATCTGAATCAGAAAGAGTTAGCAATTTAATAACTCTACTTGATGGATATTTTGTTCAAGATGCTCATCACTTAAATGTAAATGTTTTCGATAGACAACTTTTAGTTGATGCAATGGAACACCCTGAAAAATATCCTCAATTAACAATAAGAGTTTCAGGATATGCTGTTAATTTCGTAAAATTAACTAAAGAACAACAATTAGATGTAATTAATAGAACTATTCAAGAGTCATTTTAGTTGAAATTTGTAAAATACATTTAGTCTTATATTTATGGTAAGCACTGTAGGGATAGGTATTGTAGCCTATCCTTCCTACTGCCCTACAATTTTAAATTTTATTTATAATTTGTAATAAAAATGGTGAAATAATATGGATAAACAAAATTATGCAAAAATTCATTCAATTGAAACTTTTGGAACTGTTGATGGTCCTGGTGTTAGATTTGTTTGCTTTTTTCAGGGATGTCACTTAGAATGTAAATATTGTCACAATAGAGATACTTGGGATATTAATAGCGGAAAATATATTAGTGCTGATGAGCTTTTTAACGAAATAATGAAATATAAAACATTTATTACTCCTAATGGCGGATTTACCGCTTCTGGAGGTGAGCCTCTTCTTCAACCTTATTTTCTTATTTCTTTATTTAAAAAACTAAAAGAAGCTAACATTCACACTGCTATTGATACATCTGGAATGATAGAAATTACAGATACTATAAAAGAATTACTAAAGTATACTGACCTAGTACTTCTTGATATAAAACATATAAATCCTCAAAAATGCAAAGAATTAGTTGGCTTTTCTAATGAAAAAGAGCTTGCCTTTGCTCGTTATTTAAATGAACATAATATACCTGTATGGATAAGACAAGTGATTATTCCTGGAATTACAGATGATGAAAATGATTTATTAGACCTAAAAACTTTTTTAAATTCTTTGCATAACGTAAAAAAAATAGAATTACTTCCATACCATAGACTTGGACAACATAAATGGGAAGAACTTGGTTTTAACTACGAATTAAAAGATATAAGACCTGCAACTGAAAAAGATATAGAAAAAGTAAAAAAGATATTAAATATATAATAAGAATAAAGCGACTTTAGTCGCTTTGTTCTTTATCACTATATTTAGCAAATGCTACTTTTCTTAAGTTCTTATTTGCTTCTATTACTTGTATTTTTACTTTATCTCCTATTTTATATACTATTCCTGTGTTTTCTCCTATTAGTTGCTTGTGCATGTCATCATAGTTAAAATACTCATTGCCTAAATTTTCAAACCTTATTAGTCCCTCTACTGTATTTTCTAGCTCAACAAAAAGTCCAAAGTTGGTAACTCCACTTACTATTCCATCATACACTTCTCCTATTTTATTTTCCATATATTCAGCCTTTTTCAAATCAACTGAGTTTCTTTCAGCTTTTTGAGCTATTTTTTCTCTTTCTGATGATTTTTCTGCATAGTTTACAGCAAATTCTTCATGTTTTTCTTTGTAATCGTCACTAACCATATAGTTATTATCTAAATACTTTGATATTATTCTATGAATAAATAAATCTGGGTATCTTCTAATTGGTGATGTAAAATGGCAATAATACTTTCCTGCAATACCAAAGTGTCCTTTATTTTCTGCTTCATATCTTGCTACTTTTAAAGTTCTTAATATTAAATTAGATATAACTTTTTCTTCATCTTTTCCTTTTATATCCTCAAGAATACTGCTAAAAGCTTTAGGATGAACATTTTCTTTGTTTCCTTTTATTTTATATCCGAAGTTGTATAAAAAACTATTTAAGTCTGTTATCTTCTCTTGATCTGGTGCCTCATGAACTCTATAAATAAACGGTGCTTCTAGCCAATAAAATTTTTCTGCAACTGTTTCGTTAGCTGTTAGCATAAATTGTTCTATTATTATATTTGAAAATTCAATCTCATATTTTCCAACGTCTATTGCTTTTCCTTTTTTATCTAAAGTAATTTTACTTTCCGGAATATCTAAGTCTAAATATCCATTTTCTTTTCTCTTATTTTCAAGAATATGAGCAAGTTCTGCCATTAGTTTAAAATGATTTATATATGGAATATATTGTTTTAAATCTTCATCCATTTCAGCACTATTATCTAAATCCAAAAGCTTTTGAACAATGTTATAAGACATTCTTTTAGTTACTTTTATTACGCCTTTTGTGATATCAGAAGATATTACATTCCCTTTTTTATCTATCTCCATTATAACAGATAAAGTAAGTCTATCTTTTCCTTCATTTAAACTGCATATTCCATTTGATAATTCTTTTGGCAACATAGGAATTACTCTATCTAGCATATATACACTTGTTCCTCTTGTAATAGCTTCTTTGTCTAGAAAGCTTCCTTCCATTACATAGTGACTTACATCAGCAATATGAACACTTAAAATGTATGTGTCATCTATTGTTTTAGTTACAGATACAGCATCATCCAAATCTTTTGCATCTTCACCATCTATTGTAAATATTTCTTCATTTCTAAAATCTTTTCTTCCTGCAATTTCATCTAAAGATATTTCTTTTTCTATTTTTCTTGCTTCATCTATTACAAATTTTGGAAACTCATATGGTAATTTATACTCTCTTATAATTGAAAGCATATCAACACCAGCAATATTTATATTGCCTAATATTTCAATAATTTTTCCTTCTGGCTTCTTTCCATCAATTTCTGGTTTAGTAATTTGAACAACAACTTTATCGTTGCTTTTTGCCCCACTAAAATACTTTTTAGATATGAAAATATCTTTACTAATTTTTTTATTATCTGGCACAACAAATCCGAAACTTTTATTTTTAGTAAAAGTTCCAACAATAGTTTCTTTTGTATTTTCTTCTTTATTATTTCTCATTGATTCAAAAATTCCTTTTTTGTATTTTAAAATTTGTTCTCGCCCAATTTGAGTTTTCTGGCTGTAAGGAAAAAATCTCAAAAGGCCAGCGATTGTAGCTTATTATATAATAAAAGTAGAGCCATATTAGCTCTACTTTTAATATTTTTTTCTTATTATGCTAAAGGATATACAATATTTAAAGCGATTGTAACAACGGCTAAAGATATTGAGAATATAATTGTAAATTTTTTTAACTTACCAACTCTTGTTCTTCCTTTATTCTTATCTAAAAAGTTATTTGCACCAGCACCAGTTATTGTACTAGACAAACCTTCTTCATCTGATTTTTGTAACATAACTAATACTACCACACCTAAAGCTAATATGATATCTATTATAATTAAAAATACTTTTAATACTTGCATTTTTATTCCTCCCTAAGTTCTACTATTTATTTTTCAATTAACATATGTTATTGTAACATATATTTTCTATAAATGCAAATGGTTTATTAAATTTTTTCAGCCAGTCCAAGGTATTTTTCTGGAGTTAGGTTTAATAATACCTGTTTATCATCAGTTGATAATATGTCTAAGCCTTGTACAAATTCTTGTATAGCTTCTTTTGAAATATTTTTTCCTCGTGTAAGTTCTTTTAATTTATTGTATGCATCAGGAATTCCATATTTTCTTAAAACTGTTTGAATTGGTTCTGCAAGTACTTCCCACCTATTTTCTAATTCACTAGAAAGCTTAAGTTTATTAACTTCTATTCTTTTTAATGCACTTATAGTTTGATTTATTGCTTGAATTGAATATCCAAATGCTAACCCAATATTTCTTTTTGAAGAAGAATCTGACAAATCTCTTTGCATTCTTGATTTTACAAGTTTATTTGAAAGCGCCATGAAAATCGCATTAGACATATCAATATTAGCCTCGCTGTTTTCAAATCTTATTGGATTTACTTTATGTGGCATTGTACTACTACCTACTTCACTTTGTACTGGTATTTGTTTAAAATATTCCATGCTAATATATAACCACATGTCAACGTCAAAATCTAGAACAATATTATTAAAATGTCTTATGCCATCAGCAATATGTGCAATGTAGTCATGCCCTTCTATTTGAGTTGTTAGAGGATTAAATTCTAGTTGTAAATATTCTTCTACAAATTTTTTTGATAATTCCTCCCAATTGTATTTTGGAAAAGCAACAGATATTGCTGCATATGTGCCAGTTGCTCCATTAAATTTTGCAGTAATTTTAATATTCTTTATATTTTCTAAAGATTTCTTTAACCTATATTCATATACTTTAAACTCTTTTCCTACTGTTGTTGGAGTAGCTGGCTGTCCATGAGTATGTGCAAGCATTGGAATATTTGAATTGTCTTTTGCTAGCTTACTAATCACATCAATTAAACTTTCTGCTGATTTTATCCATACATCATTTAATCCTTTTTTTATCATATTTCCGTATGAAGTATTATTTATATCTTCAGATGTACAACCAATATGAACAAAACTAACCAATTTATCAAAACCTATCTTTTTTAGTTCTTCTCCAACATAAATTTCAGCCGCTTTAACATCATGGTTTGTTATTTTATCTATTTGTCTTATTCTTAAATATGACTCCTCTGAAAAATCTTCATATATTTTTAAGATCTTACTAATGTCTTTCTCTTTTATTGAATTTAAAATGTCTGAATCTTTAATATTTTCAATTAAAAATTTAAGCCAAAGCACTTCAACTTTAACCCTGTTTTTAGTAAGTACATATTCTGAAAAATATGGACTTAGCTGTTTAGATATATCTAAATATCTCCCATCTAACGGGCATAAAGCCATAAAGCTTTTTAATTCTAGATTTTCATTTTCCATATATTTCTCCTTATTTTCTTATATGCTTAAATTCTAACATAAGTAAAAAAATATAGCAAGAATAAATTTTCCACAAAATAAACCAGCCTAAACTTGGCACGTTCCTTTTCGAGCCTTTTAAGGGTTTTAATACTTATTGTTTTTTTTGTATTAATTACCATTCTTTAAAATCCCTAAAATCAATGCATTTTCGTATAATATCTCTGTTAAATAAATAATACTATATTTTAAATTTTTTTTGCAAGATTTTTGCAAAAATATTTGATATTAGTTAGATATTTTTTGTTATAGCAGATAATCTACTATTGATATTAAACAAATTAATTGATGTATTAATCTATAGAACAAATTTTTGTTTTTTATGATTTACACTTGATTTTTATATAATAATCAAGTATACTTCTATTCATAGATGAGAGAAGCAAGATGTGGTGTATCGTATCCTACAGCGAGAGGAGGCGATGCATATTTATTAGAACAAGTTTATTTACTTTTTATATACATACTTTTTATTGAACTTGCAATAGTAACCGTTGTAGCTATTGCCTTATTTGTAGCATTGGTTGTTACGATGAGAAAATTAGACAACGAAAAAAACACATCTCTGTTGGATCGTTAGAGATGTATTCTTTATAAAAATACTTTGAACGATACGCCACATTTCTGTGGTATCTCATCTTTCTACAATTATTATACTCAAAATATATAAAAAAGTCAATAATTTATAAATTTTTTCATCAACTGGTGGGTCCACTCGCACCCGCGTCACAAAAATAGTCCACCGGACTATTTTTACCTGCGTTTAGTCTGGCCTTGAACCAGCCTAAACTTGGCACGTTCCTTTTCGAGTCCCACCTTTTTACTTTATACAAAAAATGTAACCTACAAGGTTACATTTTCTCTGGTATGATTGTTGTAGTTATCTACAACTCTATTTCTCTTATATTGATACAAACATCAATCAGTTTTATTGTATATACATTATCAAATTATTTAAAATTTTTCATGATATTTTTAGTATTAATTGCAATATGGTTTAATTTGTATTTATTATCTTTATACATAAAAATATAGTCATTAAATCAAATGTATTTAATTGCCTATCTAATTTTATAATTTCTTTTACTTCTTTAATTGCAGAAATAATATGAAAAAATGCTGGAATAACACCAAGTAAATCCCCTTACAGCTCCTATATATGCACCAAATACACCTGGAAGCACTGAAGATTTTTCATTTTTTTCTTCTTCCATTTCAACAGATTTTCTATTGTTTCATTTTAATTATCACACCAGTAAAGAACCTTTGAAAAGTCTCCTCTTTTTAAATCTTCGTTATTAATAAAGAAAAAGAAAACAACATCAGTAGTAGTACTATATTGAAATAAAAGGGTATCATATCTTTTTAAATTTTCTCTACCTCTTGGGTCATCTTGCCAAAACAATGGATAGCCTAATAATTTGTCACCATGTGAATCATAAATTGTTTCCATAACTTCATCTCTGTATTCTTCTTCAATACTAGACAATTCTTCCTTAATAACATCTTTTTCTATGTCGTTGTAATTATATATTCTGCTTTGCATTATATCTGTAGATTTTTTAAAACTATATGCTGTACTTTCATCTATTAGATTTGATTTAGGTAAATCAAGTTTTAAAATTTCTTCTTCCTTTATATCATAATTAATTTTTGGATGATAAACTATTCTCCAATTTTTTTGTGAGTCCGGATTATCAAAGTCAAGCCCTAATAAATTATCAGTCCCAATAAAAAATTGTAACATTCCTTCATTTGGAAATTCTCCACCTTCAAATTTTTCGGTATCAAAGTTAATTTGAGTCATCATAAACAATTTATTACCATTTTCATCTGTTGGATATTCTTCTTTTAAATCCCAATAAGGTGTTCCTCCGTCTTTGGTTGAAAAAATTGTTGTTTCTTTATCACTTTCAGTTGATACATATGCTGTAATTTCTGTTTTCTTACCTATTTCTTTGACATAATTTTCTAATTCAACTTTTCTTTCTAGTGAAATTTCTTTATACCTTTTGTTACTTCTTAAATTATTAAGTTTTTTATCTTCTGAATTCTCTTTATTTTGTACATTACCATTTTTAAAAAAATCAAATAATCCCATTATTAATTCCTCCATATTTTGTTTGTACAAATTATATCATTTATTATTCAATATTACTATATTTTTTAATTGTATTTTTTTAGTTTTTTATTCTTTTCTTTTTCTAATTGTATCAAACTCTTTTTAGGTGTTGGTAAGTTTTTTGGCATAGTTCCACTATTTTTTGCAATGATTTCTCTAATATTTTTTTCAAATATTATAATGAGTTTTATTTGCTTCTTTTTCAGTTTGTACCGATGGTGGGTCCACTCGCACCCGCGTCACAAAAATAGTCCACCGGACTATTTTTACCTGCGTTTAGTCTGGCCTTGGACCAGCCTAAACTTGGCACGTTCCTTTTCGAGTCCCACCTTTTTACTTTATACAAAAAATGTAACCTATAAGGTTACATTTTAATCTGGTACGATTAGTGTAGTAGTTTACAACCAATCACCAACAATGAATAGTAATATCAATCACTAATAATAGTATAACATATTTTTTAGGATATGAATCATTTTTTTTGCATATTTAGTATTAATTATTCATATAGTTATTTTGATTCTATTTGTCCAAAATATTAGCCTATTTTTTACTTTTTATATAGCATAAACTTCTTTATTATTTGAGTCGCAAATTCCAATTATCTCATTATTCTTTATAATAGCCATTGCTCCAACTGGTAAGTTTAATATTGCTATTCCCATTGGACAAATTTTTAATAGTTCGTACATTTTAATTGTTGTATAATCTTCTGGATTATTTGACTTATCTTTGTCATCTAGATTACCCATATACCACCCGGAATCATTATCTTGTTTCTTTACTTGCTTTTCAAAATATAAATTATTTGATTTTAATGCTGTTTTTTTAACAAATATTGTATCTTGAAATGATATTGCTTCATCTGATATTAAACCTGTCTTTTTTGTTATTAAAAGTTGATTTTTCATAATATCTAGCGACAATGTTAAATCTTCTGTAAAGTCTTTAAAAGGATCTTCTTTATAATTGACTGCAAATATTTGGAATTCATTATTAATCTCTTTAATTTTATAAAAGTTAAAGCCTATTTGTATTATCTTATTATCATCTATAATATTGTATTTATCATCTTGTGTAGTCAATGTTTCTTCAAATAAATTCACTATATCTTCAGTAGTATTATGATAAAAAAATACTTTTTTGCCATTTATATTTATTTCTGTTTTATTCATATAACTATTCCTTTCCTTTTTTTCTACATTATTATTTTTCTTATTAAAAAATCCCATAATTGTTCCTCCTTACACATAGTATAACACATGAACCCTTATTTTAATATATATTTTCAATGAATATAAGTGATATTTACAAATATGCTTTACAATTTATCTATAAAAATCATCTTTTTCTTTTTCACCATTTATTTTGTTATATTCTTTTTTATCTATAATATCATTCATATATAAATCATTAGTTACATCTTGGTATTTTTCTTTATCTCCAAATAATCCTTTTACTTTATCACTTATATGGTTTATAATCTTTTCAAATTTTTCTTTCCAATATTCTAACTTTTCTTTTAATTGCTCTATTTTTTTTTAGTGATGATATTTCTTCTTCTTTTTCATCTAGTTCTGATTTTAAATTTCTTATTTCATTATTTTGATTTTTTATTTCTTTATTAAGTTCATCTATGTACTTGTGGTTTTCTTCAAAGTCTTCTTTTATTTTATCTACTGATAATGAGTAATTTGTAATCTCTTTAAAGTCATTATTTGATTTATTTACTTCTTCTATATAGTCTAATATTAAATCTTTATTTTTATTATATAAAAGTAAGTTCTTATTTGATAGAGGTTGATTTTTTAGATTATTAATAATATCTCTTATTTCTTCTGATTTGGTATTTAATTTATTTGTTTGATTATTTAGTTTGTTTATTTTTTGTCTTTGTTTATTATAGTTTTTCTTTAATTCATTATAGTCTTCCATTTGACTTACTCTATAATCAATATTTCTTCCTTTTTGTTTTTCTTTTAATACTGCATTTAAGCCATATACTTTATTAAATGAGTTAATACATCTTTCTCTCATTTTATCTTGTATTTTAGGTAGATTATCTTTTGTAAATACACTACATTTTCCTACTTGTTTTTTCATACCTGTTTTACAATTTTCTTTTACTGCAACACCTACTATATGTAGATGTGGTGAAGCCTCATCAAAATGTATGGTTGCGTTAGCTACTTTAAATTCTGGTACCGATGGTGGGACCACTCGCACTCGCGTCACAAAAATAGTCCACCGGACTATTTTTACCTGCGTTTAGTCTGGCCTTGGACCAGCCTAAACTTGGCACGTTCCTTTTCGAGTCCCACCTTTTTACTTTATACAAAAAATGTAACCTACAAGGTTACATTTTCTCTGGTACCGATGGTGGGACTCGAACCCACATGGTTTCCCGCTGGATTTTGAGTCCAGTGCGTCTACCAATTCCGCCACATCGGCTTATATAATTATTGGACGCATTTTTTCTGCGTCCATGTTATATTAACATATTTTAATTAAAAAAACAAGTTTATTTTTATTTTTCCTCAATTTTTAATATTCTTTTTTCAGTGTTTGCATCATCTTTGCATATTGTTATAGTTGTGTAATGTTCTGGAAGTGCTTCTTTTATTATATCTCCCCATTCTATTATACATATTCCTTTTGAAAAATATTCTTCTCCACCTATTGCATAGAACTCATCTATGTCTTCTAATCTATACACATCAAAATGAAATATTGTTGCATTTTCATTTTTATATTCGTTTACTATTGTAAATGTTGGACTCGATATTTCATTTTCTAAGCCAAAATATGATAGAAATCCTTCTGTAAATTTTGTTTTTCCGGCTCCTAATTCTCCATTTAATATTATTACAGAATTATTTGTTGTTTTTGATGCAATTTCTTTTGCTATATTTTTTGTTTCTTGTTCTGAGTATGTTATTATTTCTTTCATTTATTTTATTATTTCCTTTATTTTATCTAAATTTTCTATAACAGCATTATAACCGTATTTATAACAAGAGTCAAGTTTTTGAGTATCTAACAGACCTGTTTTATCTGTATATACATTCAAAACAAAATTTGCTTTATTTAAATTTTCTTCCGAGATTTTACTTCCCATTATATCTATTGTTTTCATTGTCATATCCATTATATTGCTATCTTTAGTTATTTCATCACTATTAAATTTAACCCCGATTACAATATCTGCTCCTTGTTTTTTTACTTCATTTACTGGAACATTGTCTAAAGCACCACCATCTATAAATGCATGTTCTTTATATTCACATGGGCTAAATACCGCAGAAAAACTACTACTAGCTCGTATTGCTTTTCCTATGTTTACATCTGTTATATATGTGCTACTATTTTCTGGTGCATTATTTGTAAATATATATTCTTTGCAATCTATCAAATCTACTGTTGGTATTACTAATGGCATATTTACATCTTTTATATTGTATATTCCTTGTTTGTTTATAACCTTGTCAAATATCTTCTCAATACTATCTCCTGTTTTTAACCCTTTTAATGTTAATTTTTTACTTATTAAATAATTTTTGATTATTGGTTTTGCATTTATTTTTGCTATTTCTTTTGCGTATTTTTTAAATAAATTATATATTTTTTCTGGTGAATACCCCACAGCATATAATGAAGCTATCATGCTTCCTGAACTTGTTCCGACCGTATTACACTTACTTTTATATTATTATCTTCTAACGCTTTTAAAACTCCTGCATGTGCAATTCCACGTATTCCACCGCCAGATAAGGCTAACCCAACTTTCATATGTATATAAACTCCTTTTTAGAATTTATATATATTATTCACAAAACTAGATTTGTTTAAACAGTTAATTATGTCTTCTTTATGTCCAATTTATAAACAAAGCTACTTCATGTTGCCCTTTGTTCTCGCCGATTTGAGTTTGCGAATGAAATGAGCAAATCTCAAAGGCAATAGCGATTATAGCATTTTATATAGTAGGAATTTCGGAGAAATTTCCTACTATATAAAATAGACGAGAGCCTTGCAACGGCTCCCGTCCAACAGAACAAATTAAAAATATATTTCTTTAATCTGTTTCACTTCAAATGTAGGATTATCGCTTTTAAATATTTCAACAATTTCATACCATTTTATTTGTAAAAAAGTTAGTATTAATTCTTCAGCAGTATATCCCTCACTCAAAAGTTTTTTTAGTGTTTCGTTAATCTCTGCATTCGAAATTCTTTCAAGATAATCATCTTTGCATTCAGTGGTAGCTTGTGTTTCCTGATATTTCTGTTTAATTATTGCAATAAGAACAGCCATGTTTTCAGCTTCCTCATCATTAAATAAACCTTTAAATTTATCAGAATCAATTCTAATTTTATATTGACCATAAAAGTTCACTATCCAAAATCGATTAACTCTCCGAAGAACAATGCCGTCATCATATACGAAACATGTGAAATTAGGCATAAAAGAACATCGCTCCTTTATATATTTATTTGTATTTGCCTAATACATATTATATAACTATACATATCATTTGTCAAGATTATGTATACTTTAATTATATTTATAAAAGCAGTCCTACTTTGGACTGCTTAAAATTAATTTTGTGAATATGGAAGAACAGCTATATGTCTTGCTCTTTTTACAGCTAATGTAATGTCTCTTTGATGTTTAGCACAAGCTCCTGTTGCTCTTCTTGGTAATATTTTACCTTTTTCATTTACAAATTTTTTAAGTTGTTCTGCATTTTTGTAATCTAATACTAAATCTTTATTAGCACATAATGCACAAACTTTTTTTCTTGCTTTTCTAAATTTTGGATTAAAATCCTCATCATTATTATTTCTATTATTTCTTCTATTATTTTGCTTTTTATCAGCCATTTTTTATTTCCTCCCCACTAAAATGGTAGGTCATCACTTGAAGTTACTTCAAATTCTGGGCTAGAACTATTTGCAACATTACTTCCAAATGTGTTTTCAAAGCCTGCAACGTCTGCACCTTCTCTTTTGCTGTCTGCAAAATATGCTTCTTCTGCAACTACTTCTGTAACATATCTTTTTTGTCCTTGTTCATCCTCCCAGTTTCTTACTTGTAATCTTCCTATAATACCTACTTGTTGTCCTTTTTTAAAATACTTACTACAAAACTCCCCTAGTTTGCTCCAAGCAACTATGTTTATAAAGTCTGCTTGTCTTTCTTCTCCAGGTCTAGTAAATCTTCTATTTACAGCAAGGCTAAAGCTTGCTACTAAAGTATTATTTGTTTGAGTATATCTAACTTCTGGATCTCTTGTTAATCTTCCCATTAATATTACTTTGTTCATATTTTTCTCCTTAACCTAAAATAGGTATTAATCTTCTTTTCTAACTGTAATAAATTTCATAATGCTATCTTCTATTCTGTAGTTTCTTTCAAGTTCAGCTATTAATTCTGGTTTAGCTTCGAAGTTGAATACTGTGTATATTCCTTCTTTGTTTTTCATTATTTCGTAAGCTAATTTCTTTTTGCCAAGTTCATCAACTGACTCTACTTTTCCTTCATTATTAATTATTTCTGTAAACTTTGCTATTAATGCTTTTACAGCTTCCTCGTCTACAGATGGATTAATAATGATAACACTTTCGTATTTGTTCATTATATTTCACCTACCTTTCGGATATATAACCCATACCTTTTTTGCATGAGTAAGGCATTGAAAAAAAATAGTCAATGCTTTTTAACATTGACTATTTTAACATATTTTTTAAAGAAATGCAAGAGTTTTTTATTGTGCTATTTTATAATTAGTTAACTATTTTCCAGTATTTAAATCCATCCTCAGTTTTTTGATATTCAAGTTCCACACTAGGATTTGAAATTGTAATAACTGGTCTTAAATATAGTACATACACTCCTCCAGTTATATATAAATTTGGTCTGTCAGATAAGCTACTTTTTTCATTTGTTCTTAAATATAATGCAAGTATGTTTCTCGATGAAGTTGGGTAGCCAAATAAGTACTCATTTCCTTCCCTGTACTCGTATTTTTCCATTTTACTTATATTCTTAATTTTAAATAAATCAAATAATCCTAAATCATCAGTCATATATGAATTTGAAGTATCTATTTTTGTTGTACTTGTTATAATTTTAGAATTAATCTTTGCAATATTATAGGCATCCCTAGGTGTAATAGTCCTTAATTTAGCATCTGTTCTAGCAATAAATAAATCTTTTCCTTTAATTAAAGAATTGGATTCACCATATTCGTTAGATTTATTTTTTATCCAATAATACTGTCCTTTATTTTCTCCTGCTTTATTTAATGTATCACTACTATATAAAAATTCAATGTTTTCTAAATTATAATATAATCCTGCAGAAGCTTCTACTGAATAGTATTCACTATCTTCCCATTTATTAGATAAGCTGTCTTTATTGACATTTATGTAACTTAGAAATTCATTTAACTTCGTCTCATCTTTTTCCCACCAACTTTTACTACTTTCATCACTAGGCATCACACTATAATTTAGATTGCATGGCATTCCCGTGCTTATTAATTGTAAATTTGAATATGTTGAATTTTCATCTTCATTAAATTCAATATTTAATATTCTCCATCCATTTATAGAATTATACTCATTGTTAGTAATCCATTCCTTATATGCTACATCATATTCTATAAAATCGCCAATTTTAACATCGTTTTTTATATTAAGTTCAAATGTTTTTTTGGCTGATTTATTCTGTTGATTATCTAGCGAATATGCCTCTATTGTGTATTTTCCACTTTTGTAAAGTTCTATATTTTTAGTATACTCTTGTTCATTAACAATTGCTTCATTATTTTTAGTTATACTATACATTATTTTTGAATAGCCTGACCACTTATCTTTTCCACTTGTTATTTCTATATTAACATCTGGTTCATAGTATTCTGTATTATCAATTTTATTACCGTCTACTATTTTTATTTCCGGTGCCGTTGGCGGTACATCATCTGATATTTGTTCATCTCTTTTTATGTAATGATATGTAACGTTATCCATTTTAATACCTTTAACATAGTATATTGTATGTGATTCTTCATTTATTATATATATGTCTGTATCTACGTTTTGAACTACATTATTACTTTTATATTTTTCAAAATCTTTTCCATAATTTAACGTTATATTTCCCAATGCTTCTAAATCTATTATATAATATATATCATTATCATTTGCATTTGTAGCTGGTTCTTGATTAGTATTGGTTAATCCTTTTATATATTCTTTATAATTAAATACTTCAATATTTGAATCTGAAGTTCTTAGTACTGGTAAACCTTCATACTTTAAATAGTAGTCTGATACTTTATCTTCCAAAAGTTCTAAATCATTTTTCATTTTTCTATAGTTGTTAATTTCAAATCTATCTAAAGATGTGCTAATTCCCGCAGTTGTTATTATTAAAAGAACTATTACTGTTACCATTAATGCTACAAGTGTTATCCCTTTGTTTTGGCAAGGTCCAAGACTTGCCCATACTTTCTTTGAATTTTTGTTCAATTTATGCAAGCATAATCTTTGCCATACCACATGTTCTTTATTACTTTTTGCCATATGAATTCCTTCTTCCTTAGTGTTTTATAATTATATTTTATAAATAATTATAATTTTTGTCAATTGTTTTATATATTTTATTATATGTAAAATATCTCTTATTTTCTTTTATCGTTAAAGACCATAAAGCAATAATAATAAGGAATATTGCAATATTTTTATATACAATTATTAGTATGCTTGAAAGCATTGTTAAAGAAATTACAACAACATTTGATATTGTATTTATATATGTATTTGCTCTTTTATTGCCATATAAAATTTTAAATATGTTTTTTAAAATTCTTCCTCCATCTAATGGATAAATTGGCAAAAAATTAAATATTGCTAATAATAAATTAGAATATATTATATTAACATCTATTTTATTTACTATCCCGAATATTGCAATTATTATATTTACTAGTGGTCCTGCTAATGCTATTATTATTTTTTTAACACTTAAAATATTTGATTTTAATATTTTTTTATTATAATCTTCTATTTTTATATTAAATTCTATTGCAAATCCTAATGGTTTTATTTTTAATGTACTGGCTTTAAAACCTAGTAATAGTCCGCAAATTAAATGAGCTAATTCATGTATTAATGCAAATATCATTATTAATGCATATATTTCAATTTGATTTGTTATTATAAAAAGAATTATAAATAGAAAAACATATAAATTTAATTTTATACTCATATGTACTCCTTTAAAAATCTAAAATATACCTAGGGTTTATAAATCTTCCTTCTAATCTTACTTCGAAGTGTAAATGTGGTCCTGTTGAGTTTCCTGTTGAACCAACTAACGCAATTGTTTGTCCAATCTTTACTTTATCTCCAACTTTTACTTTTAAAGCACTACAATGCGCATATACTGTCATTACATCTCCATTAACTATTTTAATAAATTTTCCATATTCACTATTTTCCTCTGCAACTTTTACTTCACCTTCTATTGCTGATTTTATTTTTGTTCCTTTATTTGCAGCAATATCAATACCTTTATGATCTGCACTCATAACATGAGATGTTGCTTCTCTTTCTCCAAATTCTGATGTTACTCGTCCACTCAAAGGTTTTTCAAGCTCACATAATTCTTTTACTTTATCTGCATCTTGCTCCATTTGAGTTTTTTCTTTTACTTCCTCTTCTTCTTTTTTTCCTTGTTCAGAATCATCTATTTCTTCTGCCTTTACTTCTGAATTATTTTCCTTTGTTTCATTTGCATCTACAATTGTTTCATTAACTTGTACTGTATTTTCCTCCATTCCAATTAAATTATTTTCTACTTCATTATTTTGTATATTATTTTCTCCTTCTTCTTTATTTTCTTTTGGTAAAAATATTTTGCTATCTATGTAATTTTTAACATCATTATATATTTTGTTTACATTTATGTCATAATTCAAAATATCAGTTGTACTTTTAATTATTGGTTCTGAAAATACATAATTAGTCGTTGTTATTAAATAAAATATTGCGTAAATTAATAAGCAAATAATCATTTGCAAGGTCATTCTTTTAAATAATTTAAAATCCTTTTTATCTTTTTCTTTGTTATTAATGTTTACTCTTGCAGTATTTCTTGTATATGAATTAGAATTTCTTCTTTCCAGTATTTCTAATGCTCTTCTCATTCTCTCTTCATCTGAAATTGTTCTTTCCACGAAAAAAACACCTCTTTCTTTTGCTTAATCTTTTTTAATGTATATGCAAAAGAAAGAGGCTGTATTCTTTTATTTTAAAATTATATTTAATAATAGACCTATACTACTTGTAGCAAAAATAGCAATTGATAATATTTTTAAGCGTTCATATTTTTCTTTTAATTTATAAAAAGAAATTTCATTATATTCATTTCTTTTTTCTAAATATTTTTCAATTATATTTTCTGCTTCTCTAACAATATAACTTTCAGACTTAGAATTGTTATCCATTTTTCCTCCAACTATTATAAATATGCCCATAACAGTTGTTTTATATTCAAAAAAGTTAAACTTCGTTTTACTTTTTGTGGGCAGGTACACAAGACCTGCTTCTACAATACTTAAATTTCAGAGGCAATAGCGATTGTAGCTTTTCATATAATAGGAAAGGAACAAATTTCTTTGTTCCCTATTCTCCACAAATATGTTTTCTTGTAAGTTCAAGTAAATTCAATTTTGAAAATCCAATTATTTGTGTTTTTGTTCTGTCCTTTTTTAATTCTTCACTTAAAATTTGTATTATTTTTTCTTTGTCTTCTTCTGATTTCATGTCTATATAGTCAATAATAATAATTCCACCTATATCGCGAATTTTTAACTGTTTTGCAATTTCTATACTTGCTTCTTTATTTACTTTATATATTGTTGTTTCTACATTATCAATTCCAATATATTTTCCAGAGTTAACATCTATTGCTGTTAACGCCTCTGTTTTATCTATTGTTATAAATCCTCCACATTTTAGCCATATTTTTCTTTTTTCTGATTTTTCTATTTGGCTAGCTAATGATGGCTTTATTTCAGCTATATCATCATCTATTAAGTTAACTTCTATGTTATTAACATTAAATTCTTTTAGAGTTTTTAATATATATTCATAATCTTCTTTTGAATTAACCGTAATTTTTTCTAAATCTTTATCAACTAAGTCGATTAATAATTTTTTTATTACTGTGTGTGATTTATATATTAATTTTGGAGAACTACTATTTTTTATACTTTCGTTATATATTCTCCATATATTATTCCATTTATCTATTGAAATTTCTATATCTTTTTTTATTATTTCTTCTGTTTTGCCTTGAGCTGAAGTTCTGATTATTGCTCCACAATTTTGTGGCAGATACTTTTTAACTATTTGAGTTAATCTCTCTTTTTCCGTTTCATCTGTAATTTTTTGTGATATTGTTACAATAGTAGTGTTAGGCATAAATACTATATATCTTGTATTTAATGATATATGAGTTGATACCTTTGCACCTTTTGATTGAGTAAAATCTCTTTTTACTTGAACTAAAATTGGCTCCCCAACTTTTAAAATTTCTTTAATTTTTATTTCTTGTTCTTTTTTTCCATCTTTAACATCCACCTTAGGAAGAATATCTTTTAGATGTATAAAAGTGTTCTTTTTTTGTCCAATATTTACAAAAGCAGATTGCATTCCTTGTAATACATTTTCAACTCTTCCAATATATATATTTCCTTCAATTCTATTTGTGTTATTATCTTCTTTGTATTTTTCTGCTAATTCACCATTTTCTAATAGCATTATTTGCTTTTCGTTGCTTTTTTTATTTATTACTAGCTCTTTCATTAAACTTCTCCTTTTAGTTGTACATGTTCATTGTATGGTCTACACCATTTTTTATAATGTCTATTACTGCTTCTGCAGCATTGTTTATTGGCTTTTTTAAGATATTATACTCTGCTTCTGGTATCTTTGTTAATATATAATTTAGTAAGTCACCTTTAAATTCGGGTTGTCCTATTCCTATTCTAATTCTATAAAAGTTTTGGGTAGAAATTTGTTCAACAACAGATTTCATTCCATTATGAGTTCCTGCACTACCTTTTTTTCTAATTTTAATTTTACCAGGTTCAACATCTAAGTCGTCATAAATTACAATTAACTTATTTTCGTCAATTTTATAAAAGTTTTTAAAGTCTCGCACAGCTTCTCCACTTAAGTTCATATATGTTTGTGGTTTTAATAAAATAACTTTTTCGTTTTCTATTTGACCTATTCCATATAAAGAATTAAATTTTTTCTTATTTACATTTATATTACATATTTCAGATATTCTATTTATTGCATCAAATCCCATATTATGTCTTGTTTGAGAATACTCTTCTTCTGGATTTCCTAGTCCTACTATTAAATACATAATTTTTTTCCTCTTTTCAAATATATATTATTTTACACTGTTTTCGTTGTATTTACAAGTTTTATTTAAAAATAAAGTAAAATTTGAATTTTACCTGCTTTAAAATTCTCCTTTTCGATTCCACACTTTCGCATAAATGTAACTGTAATGAAATGATAATTTCATTACAACAATAAAATAGTCAACTTTCTTCCTTTCTTTGAATTTTAGCCAAAAATAGTACCAACTTTTTTATAAGTTGGTACTCAAAGTATTTTCAATCTTTTATAATACATTTTTATAGTATTCACATAGCATACATTGTCCATATTTTTTTGTATATTCTATATTATCTTTTAAACTTTTATTATTTAATGTAAATGCTTCTTCTATTTTTCCAGTTAATATCTTTTCATTAAAATTTTCTTTTAGTCTTGCTAATATAGCATTCATTTTGTCTATAAAAATATTACCTATGGGATTAATCATTTTCCAAGAGCATAAGTAAATATTTCCTTCAATATCTAGGAAAAAATATGGATTTTCTTTAGTTTTTTCTGTATTCATACAATTTCCTTTTTTTATATTTTTTTTAATTTTACTTAATTGATTTAAAGCTAATTCATAGTCTTCTCTGCTCAATGTTTTTTTAGCTAATTCCACATTATATAATTTTTGTATGTTATCAGTACAAACAAAAGAATGTTTTAAATCATCGAAAACTGGTATTCCATCAATTATATTATTATTTTTACTAGCTAAAAAAAACTTTTCAATTATATTTTTATTATTATCCATGTGAATACGACATATATAATTCTCATTAAAAGGCATATATTCTATAATATAATAGTTCTTGTCTAAAATTGTTATATAATTACCTTCTTCATTTAGAATAAAAGGGTTATTCATATCTATTATTTTTTTTATAACTAAACAAAAATTTCTTTCAATAAATATAGAAATTCTATATTTTTCTATGTCTTTTAAATAAGTGCTAGTTAAATATTTTATATTAAATATTTCTCCAAATCTAATTGCATATATTTATTGCTATTATTTTTTATACTTTGTAATAAATTTTCCTTAGTTTCATTAGCTAACTCAAATTCTTCATTTGTTATTTTGTTTGTATCAAGAGCTTCTTTCAATTCATCTTCATCTAATATTTCAATTTTTTCGTTTTCAATAGTAATATCAGTATATAAATCATCATAATATGGAATTTTACTTTCTTCGTCGATGCCATTTTTAAGGCTTATATCAAAATAATATCCCAATCTTTCTTTCTTTTCATTAAAATAAATTCTCATTGTATAGTTTTCATTTTTAGGTAACACTTCAACAATGAAATAATTATTATCAATTAAACAAAGTCCAGTTGGAAGTACAAAAGGTTCATTAGTATGTATAATCTTTTTTATTGCAAGATAATAATCATTATTATCATAATAAATATCTAATCTGTACTTATCAACATCTCTTAAATATGTTTTACTAATCAATTTCTTTCTCATCTTCTATTTTTCCTCTTTTCTTTTTTATTCTATTACTTTCTATTTTGTAATCATATACATTATTATCTACAATCACATGGTATGTATTATCCTTGTCAACATTAAATTCAATATTCCTCTTTTGGGCAAACAGCTTCATATATTTAGCGTATTCACTTTCAATATTTTCTGCACACACTCTCTTATCAAGAAAAATTTCTCTTTTTAAAAATTCATCAAATTCTAAAAATGCCAATAGTTCATCTTTTTTATCTAACATTCTGCATTTCTTTATTTCATTATATAAAAATTTTCTATTTTTTTCTATTGAAGGATTTTTCATATTTCTTATAATTTTTTCTAATGCACTATCTTCTTTTTTATTGTCTATGAAACAAGCATCAAAGTCACATAAAAAACTAGAATTTTCTTTTATAAATCTATGGAAAATTTCATCTACATCCGTTCCTCTTTCTAAAACTCTTTTATATCTTAATTCTAATGGAGCATCAATTTAGAAACTTATTTTTATTAAAATCAATATAATACAATCTATCTCTCTGTTCCTTCTTGACTAATATTTTTTTCTTCTTTTTCCATTTGTTTTTTATATTCTGATAATACATATAACATTTCAGTTGTTATAAAACCTTTATGTTGTTTTTGAGATTCTTCCCTATTTTGCTCGAGTTTTTCTTCTATTTCATCAGCTTTTATATATTCAAGTGGAATACGTCAAGCCGCGTCGGAAAAATAGTCCACTGGACTATTTTTACCTTCGTTTCGGCTGGCTCCCGTCCAGCTCGAAACTTGGTAACCTCCTTTTCGATTACACACTTTTGCATAAATTTAAGCACAGCTTTTGCTGTGCTTTTTCTGGTGGTTCGAGGTGGAATCGAACCACCGACACGAGGATTTTCAGTCCTCTGCTCTACCGACTGAGCTATCGAACCATACTGTTTTCTATATAATAAAAAAATGGCGACCTGGAACGGGCTCGAACCGTCGACCTCTAGCGTGACAGGCTAGCGTTCTAACCAACTGAACTACCAGGCCGTAAAAAAATGGTGGGCACAACAGGGCTCGAACCTGTGACCCTCTGCTTGTAAGGCAGATGCTCTCCCAGCTGAGCTATGCGCCCATCTTTCCTTTCGACAAAAACTAGTATACTAGATTTTGAATAAGATGTCAAGACATTTTTTATTTTTTTTTATTTTTTGTATAAAATAATTAAACTTTATTTATATTTTTTATAAAATTGTATTTGCAGGCAAGCACAAGACCTGCCCCTGTATCTTTTGAATTTATGTTTTTTACATATTTAAATCAAAGTAAAATTCTACCCCTTCTTCTTTATTTTTAGCTCCATATTCGTTATTATAGTTATTCATAATAGCCTTTACTAGAGATAATCCTATTCCTGTTCCACCCATCTCTCTGTTTCTTGATGTATCTTCTTTATAAAATCTATTCCATATTTTTTCCATATTTTCACTGGGTATATGTTTACCTGTATTAAATACATAAATTCTAACTTTATTATCAATAATTTTTATAGTGATTTTGATGATTTTCTTACCGTTTATTTCTTCATTGTTTTTTATTGCATTGCTTAAATAGTTATTTATGACTTGTTCTATCATATTGATATCCGCATTTACATATACCGGTTCTTTTAAAGTAAATATTACTTTTATTTTGTTATCATTAAGCATTACAGTATATTTTCTTATTTCTTCATTAATTAAATCTACTATATTGAAATGTTTATTATCTAACTTTTTGGCTCCATACTCTAATTTCATAAGTTCCAAAAGATTTTTAACCATGATGTCCATTTTGTTTGCTTCATCTTGAATTACTTCTGCGTAAAATTTTCTGCTTTCTTCGTCGGAATTTACATTTTCTAAAAGCCCCTCAGAATATCCTTGAATTAAAGCAATTGGTGTTTTTAATTCATGTGATACATCTGATATAAATTGTTTTCTCATTTCATCAATTTTAGACTTTCTTTCTATATCTTCTTCAAGTTCAGAATTGTTCTTTTGTAATTCTGTAATTGTTTTTTCAAGTTTGTCTGACATTGTATTTATGCTTTTTCCTAAGTTGTCTACGTCGTCCCCTGTGTCTTTTATTCTATACTTTTGGCTAAAGTCTAAATTGGCCATTTTATTGGCTATACTACTTAACTCTGAAATTGGTTTTGTGAATTTTTTTGATATTATTAATATTGCAATTCCACTTATTATTATTGTTATTATTCCAATTGAGTAAAAGAAATTATTAGATATTTTTACACTATCTTTTATTGATGAAATTGGCATTCTTATATATATTTTACTGTCATTTCCTATTTTTCCAACTAGCAATAAAAAATTAATATCACTTTTACTATCTCTTGCTTCTACTATATACGTGTTATCTTTATTATATAAAATATTTTCAGATGCAATTTTACTAAAATCTATTAAATAATAATTAAAATCACCATTAGAATTATATATTGTTGTATTATACTTATTGTTTATTACTATATTAAAATTATTATTTATAGCTATTTTTTCTATTTTTAATTTAGCTTCACTATTTGTTATTGATATAGAGTTTAAAACTTTATTTATTTCATTATATGCTTGTAATAAATTTGATTTTTTATAGTACAAATAATATGATTCAATAATAAAGCTATTTACAAATATAAGTATTCCTAAAATTGACATTATTGTTAATGTCATAATTAAAAATAATTTAGTTTTTATAGATTTATTTAAACTTTCTTTTTTTATTTTAATTAAATTTTTTAATCTATTCATTATTACACCTTAACTATTTTTAGTTTCAAATTTGTATCCTATTCCACGTATCGTTTTTATGTATTTTCCTTTTTTTCCTAATTTATGTCTTATTTTTTTTATGTGACTGTCAATTGTTCTTGAGTCTCCATAATAATCATAATTCCATACATTATTTAGAATCTTTTCTCTTGATAATGCTATTGATTCATTTTCAAGTAAATATATCAACAATTCATATTCTCGAAGACTTAATTCAATATTTTTATTATCTACAGAAACTGTTCTTCCATCGTAATCTACAACAATTCCCGCATAATCTGTTTTATTTTCTTTTTGTCCTTTTATTCTATTAAGTAATGCTTCAACTCTAGCCACGAGAATTTTAGGGCTAAAAGGTTTTGATATATACTCGTCTGCACCTAGCTCAAATCCAAACAATTCATCTTGTTCTTCTCCTCTTGCTGTTAGCATAATTACAGGAACATTAGATTTTTGTCTTATTTGTCTTAAAACAGACCAGCCATCTAGTTTTGGCATCATTACATCAAGAAGAATTAAATCTATTTTATCTCTTTTTTCTTCATATGTCTGTATAGCTTTTTCTCCGTCTTCTGCTTCTATTACTTTATAATCTTTTTGACTTAAAAAGTCTTTTATTAGTTTTCTCATTCTAGATTCATCATCTACAACCATTATTGTAATATCATTCATACTAATTTTCCTCCATTATTTTTTTATATTATACATAAAAAATATGTTCAATTTGTGAATAAAATGTAAAAATGGACTTCTTAGTTAGAAGTCCATCTTAGTACTCGTATATCTTTATATTTATTTAGTACCTCCATGTATTTAGCATATTCTTCTTCCCATAACATATCTGGTACTTTATCAAATGCACTAAAAACTTTTTCTGCCTCTGCTAAAAAAATCACTTGTTCTTGAGGACTTAGTTTTTGGTATTTTTTTGAAAATGCATATAATTTATCTAATGTTTCATTTGCTTTTATAAATGTCCAAAAGTCTTTAACTTTCATCCCTGCTGATTTAATTTGAAAAACAGCAAATGCAATTAAGTAAAACACAACTAATACCAATATATATATAATTACCATCATTAGTTCCATTAAAATTTTTTCTCCTTTTAATAAGTACTTTTAAATTATAACACAATTTATGCAGATTTGCAAATTTCATTACAAATCTTGTTTTCTTGTATAAAAAAGTTTATTGTATGACCTTTTTTCAGTTTTTTATCAATGATTTTTTTTGCAATTTCATCTTCTATTATTTCTTGAAGCTTTCTTTTTAGTTCACGTGCACCATAATTAGTATCTATTTCATTTTGTATAATATATTTTTTTACTTCTTGTGTTACATTGCATCTTATTTCTTTTTCAGCTATTCTAGCATTCAAGTCTTCTAACATTATATCTATTATTTGAATAAAATCTTTTGTGTTCAATTTATTAAAAATAACAATATCATTAATACGATTAATAAATTCTGGTTTAAATTCATTTTTCAATTCATTTAAAATCACTTTATTTTGTTCTTGGCTTTCTATATTTCCAAATCCTAATTTTTTTGTTTTTGTTATTTTTTCTGCTCCAATGTTAGAGGTCATTATTATTATAGTATTTTTAAAATTAATTTTTCTTCCACTTGAATCCGTTAGTGCTCCTTCATCTAGAATTTGTAATAAAATGTTAAGTACATCTACATGTGCTTTCTCTATTTCATCAAATAATATTATAGAATAAGGATTTTTTCTAACCTTTTTAGTTAAATTTGTTTCTTCCTCATAGCCAACGTAACCAGGTGGCGAACCAATTATTTTTGATGTTGCAAATGCTTCCATATATTCACTCATGTCAAGTCTTATTATGCTATTTTCATTTCCAAATAAATTATATGCTAATACCTTTGTTAGTTCTGTTTTTCCAACCCCTGTTGGGCCTAAGAAAAGGAAACTTCCAAGTGGCTTATTAGGGTCATTTATTCCAACTTTGCTTCTTAATATTGCTTTCGAAATTTTTTCAATTGCTTCGTTTTGTCCTATTATTCTTTTACGTAATTCTTTTTCTAAGTTATATAACTTTGCATCTTCACTTTCGGAAATTTGATCAAGAGGTATATTAGTTAATTCTGAAATTACTTCTTGTAAATCTTTAACATTTATTTTGGTTTTGGTTTTAATATTTTTATTTCTCCAATTTTCTTTTTGTTTTTCTAGCTCATCTTTTTTATTTATTTCTTCATCTCTATATTTTGCCGCAATTTCAAAATCTTGATTTAATATTGCTTTTTCTTTCTGTTTTCTTGCCCAAGTAACTTCTTCTTCGTAATCTTTTATTTCTTTAGGTAACATATACTTTCTCATTTTTACTCTTGAAGCTGTTTCGTCAAGTAAGTCTATTGCCTTATCTGGCATATGTCTATCAAAAATATATCTGTTAGAGAGTTCAACACATTTTTCTATAATATCATCACTTATTTCAACATTATGATGTTTTTCATATTTTTCTTTTAAACCATTCAAAATCTGGATTGTTTCTACTTTATTAGGTTCATTCACAATAACAGGGCAAAATCTTCTTTCTAAAGCTGCATCTTTTTCTATATACTTTGTATATTCATCTATAGTGGTAGCACCAATAAGTTGAATTTCTCCCCTTGCCAATATTGGTTTTAATATATTAGCTGCATCTATTGCACCTTCTGCCGCTCCAGCTCCTACTATTGTATGAATTTCATCTATAAACAATATTATGTCATCAGATTTTTTTGCTTCATTCAAACACTTTTTTATTCTATCTTCAAAGTCTCCTCTATATTTTGCTCCTGCAATGATTGATGTTAAATCTAAATTAAATATTATTTTATTTTTTAATGTTTCTGGTACTTCTTGCTCAAATATTCTTTTTGCTAATCCCTCTACAATTGCTGTTTTACCAACTCCAGGTTCACCAATCAAACAGGGGTTATTTTTATTTTTTCTTGATAATATTTGTATTATTCTTTCTATTTCGTTTTCTCTACCTATTACAGTATCTATTTTGTCTTCAGAAGCCAGTTTGTTTAAATTAGTTCCATATTGATTTAATATATTATTAGAATTATGCATTTTAGCTTTATTCTTTTTTTCTCTACTTAGTTCTTCTATTTGAGATACAACCTTAAAAATATCTTCGTACATTTCGTCCATATTAGCATTTAATTCTAATAATATTTTATAGGCCATATTATCTTTGTCATTTAAAATACTAAGTAACATAGTTTCAGTTCCGATACTATTCATTAAGTTTTTTTCTGTTTCTTTAAATGATTCTTCTATTATTCTTTTACTTCTTGGAGTAAATCCATCTGTTTTAGTTAAAGTAATTTTGCCTTCTCCTAAAAACTCTTTTACCTTCTCAAGAATTTTACTTGACTCTATATTTTGTTTTCTTAAGATTTTATAACCTAGTCCATCTTTTTCGGAAGCAATTCCATATAAGATATGCTCAGAGCCAATAAAGTTATGACCTAGCTCCATAGCACATTTTTCTGCATTTTCTAATACTTTCTTAGATGCATCACTAAATTTATATATCATTTTTACTTCTCCTTAAAATATATTTATAAATATATTTTATTCTTTTTTATCTTCTGTTATGTCTGCTAATTTTTCTGAGATTTTCTTTTGTTCATCTAATGTTTTCCATGCAAAGTATGAAGAAATAAATTCACCATATTTGCTCGAATCCTCCTCCATCACATTTTTATTTTCTTTATTTTTATCATCTTTCATTAATAACCACCTCTAAAAAATTATACCTATATTTAAGAGTTTTAATACAAGCTATACTAAATTTCTTGCTTTTTTATGTAAATTATGATATACTATTTTTACTAAATTAAAGGAGTGTAGCAAAATGAGTATTGAGCATTTAAAAACAGACTTAGGTTTTCGGTACATTTACAAAATTAATGACACAAATTATTGCTTTTTCGAGGTAAATAATAGTTTAATAAGTATAAAACTTTACGGATATGTTCCCTTTGACGATTTGGTCGAGTGTTTAAGAAAAGTTACACAACAAATTGTTGAAGAAAACAAAGTGCCTCAGATTAATGTCTTTTATAGCAAAAGCAAGAAATATTCATTAATACTTAATATGTTAAGAAAATGCGGTTATAAATGTATAAAATCAACAGGAGTACATTTTTCCGTTTGGACATATGCTCAAAAATCCCTTTGATAAAGGGAAAACAAAAAATCACTGATAACAACATCAGTGATTTTTGTTTTATTAAATTATGGTAGCGAAGATGTGATTCGAACACATGACCTGCCGGGTATGAACCGGATGCTCTAGCCAACTGAGCTACTTCGCCATTTAAATGACAAGTATTATTATAACGTTTTAAACGTCACTTGTCAAGAAAATTTTTAAAATTATTATATAATTCAATATAAAGACGCTATAAACACTTTATTAAATTTTAATTTAATTCTTGTATAACAAACTAGCCAGATGCAAAACTCTATGAAATTTTTCATTTCTTTATCCAATTACTAAAAGCTTCAAACAACAAAATAAGAAAAATCATTACAAAAATTCCAGTTAGTACTCCTGCAGAGTCAATGCATACATCTCTAATACTTGGTCCTCTACCCGGTATAAAGCTTTGGTGAAACTCATCACTTGTAGCATATGTTACTCCTATTAGAATACTCCATAATAACTTGTACTTATTTTTAATATCAAAAGTACACCAAAATCCCATAACAGAAAATCCAACCAAACAATAAATACTAAAATGAGCTAATTTCCTAATTATAGGATGAAGCTTTTCAATATAATGCATTCTAAGAGCTGTATCCATATTTTTAATCTTAGAAAACAGGTTGACAATAAAATTTGTAACTTTTAAACTCAAGTTGCCAGATTGTTCCCCATCTTGTGATGAAAAACAAAATATTAAGTATAACGTTCCTAAAAGCATTATTATAAATAATATTCTTTTAACTATTAAATTCTTTTTAATTTTAATTGGTTTTGACATTATAGTTCTTCCTTAATTAAATTTATACAAATATATAATCACATATTATTATGGCATGATTTTTTTCAATATTGGTATTTTTTTTATTATGTATGTAATTAATAAACAAATAATATATAATAAAACTGCTCCAACTGTTCTATACCAAATGCTATAAACATTTAAATTAAATAAATTGGTTACATTGTTTTTTACAATAATATGAATTAAGTATATTCCAAAGCTACAACTTGATATCTTAACAAGATAGCCTGTTTTTATGTGCATTTTTTTCAAAACACTATCCCAATTAATATTTTTAATAAATACAAATACTGATACTGCTAAGAAAACACTAATAAAAGAACAATAATCAAATAAATCCCTGTTTAACATGTCTTTATTAATTGAAAAATAATATGTGTATCCATATCTAATTATTATAGACATTATTCCTAATAAATAAATTATTCCTTTTTGTTTTTTAGAAAATTCTGTAGTTGATAATAAATATCCCAATATTAAAAACATTATACTAGAGTTTGTCTCTAAACAATAATTAAATATTGTTGGAAAACTAACATTCATTATTTTGCAAAGCGGATTTATAATTCCTGAAAATATAAATATAAAAATAACAATTCCCCACAATAGTTTTCGTTCTTTTAGAAGCAATGACAGTATTGGTATTAGACAATATAAATAAAGAATTAGTGGAAAAAACCAATATATTGCCTCTATTCTGCAATAACAAAAATCTTTTACAAATTGAACTATATTTATATTTTTATTATTATTTACATATATAACAAATGACCAAACAATCCATGGAATTAAAATCTTAATAAATCTTTTTTTGAAGAATGTTTTTGTGTCATATCTTTCTCTATATTTCAGTAATGTAGCACCGGATAGCATTATAAATACTGGTACAGCCCAATAACATATAACTTCAAATACTAATGCTGTCTTCCATGCTCTTGAATTACTATAAATATGTACGATTCCATTCATATGTAAAAATACAACACAAATGCACGCTAATATGTTTAATACATCAAAATATACTATTCTATTTTGTGAATTACTCTCTAAATCACCGTGTGTGTGTGTGTGTGTGTACTCTCTCAACGGTTTTCGAGGATTTGTCTGGCTATGTTTTAACATTTTATAACTCCCTCCTAGCCAAATTTAGTACTTTTAAGATTCTTAATATCTTACTCTTCTATTGTTAATTTTTGTGAAGTAGTTTGGACTTCTATCCATGTTCTGCCATCACTAACAGATATTTCTTGTCCACTAATATCTTTTCCATTTATTACTGTTCCTGTTTTATATGTATATTTCGTTTTGCTTGAGCGATTAGTTTTGCTCCATGTAATTGGAACTGCATATCCATTTGTTATATAGTATCCATCTCCAGATCCTACTGTATGTAAATTCCAATAATAATTATCGTCACACATATTATAATTTATTTTTTCTACAATGATATTTTTGGTTGTTATAGTTTCTTTTGTATTATAATCTACACATTTATTTCCATTTTCATAACGAGTATACATTTTTGATTCTGGATCATATTTAAAAGATGCTATTTGTGGTGCAGATCCATATGGAACTGTTATTACATTTGCTATTTCATTATTGTCTGCTAAAGATAAATCTACATCTGATACATTATAGTTTAATAATATAGTGTCATCTGATGTTGTTCTAAACTTTTTCTTATCTACTGCCTTATTTAACTTAGATATGTTAGTATATGCAGTATGTTCTAAAGCCAGATGTTCTGGATTATTTCTATAATATGGTTCACCAAATAACCCTTGTAGATAATCTATACTTCCAGATTTCATGTCATCTTCAGCATAATGACTCCATCCATAGCAACAAAAAATTGCATCTGATTCTAAAGCAAAATCTATAAAATTGTGTCTTGCACTTCTTATAGTTCCAATAATTAAGTCTTCCTTTATGTCTTTAAATAAGGCTAGTAACCTAGATGTATTTCCTTCTGTAGGTATTTCATAAATTAAATATGCATTATTTAATCCCTCTTGTACTTTAACTGCAACAGCAGTATTATTTATAGCAACTGCATATGGTCTAGTCTTTGAATTTATATCAACAACATCAACTTTTTCATTAACTACCTCATCTACAATATTTTCCTGTTCTGGTGTAGACATTACTTTTTTATCTTTATGATTTTTATATATTAGCATTCCTACAATTGCCGATGCTATAATTATTAAAATACCAATAATAATTATTATTTTATTATTTTTTCTTTTATCTTTTTTCATAGAAATACTCTCCTTAATTAAAACCTATACTCTTATTGTATATTTTAACTACAATTCTCTTTTTACTAAATTTAATGCTTCCAATATTACTTTATCCATATCAAAATATTTATATTGTCCTAGTCTTCCTCCAAATATAACTTTATTGTCTTTATCAGCTAATTCTTTATATTTAGCATATAAATTTGTGTTTTTTTCATCATTCATTGTATAATATGGTTCTTTTCCTTGTACCCAAGTATCTGGATATTCTCTAGTTACTATAGTTTTTTCTTTAGCTTTACCTTCTGCAACTTGGCCTAAACTTGGTCCATATTCAAAATGTTTATGTTCAATTATTCTTGTATATGGTATTTCATATTCAGTATAATTTACAACAGCATTTCCTTGATAATTCTCCATATCAAGTTCTTCTGTTTCAAATCTTAAACTTCTATATTCAAGTTCACCAAATTTATAATTATAATACTTATCTATCGGTCCTGTAAAAATTATTTTATCAGCAATATTTTCTAATTCTTCTCTATTATCAAAAAAATCACAATTTAATCTTACTTCTATTCCTTCTAGCATTTTTTCAATTATTTTAGTATATCCTCCCATTGGAATTCCTTGATATATATCATTAAAATAGTTATTATCATATATCATTCTTACAGGAAGTCTTTTTATTATGAAGCTTGGAAGCTCTGTTGCCCTTTTTCCCCATTGTTTTTCTGTATAGCCTTTAACTAATTTTTCATAAATAGTTTTACCGACTAAGCTTATAGCTTGTTCTTCTAAATTTTTAGGCTCTGTTATTCCTGCTACTTTCTTTTCTTCTTCTATTTTAGCCATAGCTTCTGCAGGTGTAACAACTCCCCATAATTTATTAAATGTGTTCATATTAAAAGGCATATTATATAGTTCATCTTTATATCTTGCAACAGGTGAATTTGTATATCTATTAAACTCTGCAAACTGATTTATGTATTCCCATACTTCTTTATTACTTGTATGAAAAATGTGTGCTCCATATTTGTGTACATTTATTCCATCAATATTTTCTGTATAGATATTTCCTGCCACATTTGGACGTTTATCAATAACCAAGCATTTTTTTCCTTTTTTAGTTGCTTCATATGCAAATATTGCACCAAACAAGCCTGATCCTACAACTAGATAATCATAATTATTCATGTTTTAATCCTCCCTTTATTTTACTCATTAGTTTATTTAAAATTTCATATACAAAATTATCTTTTAATACTAGTAAAACTATTCCGTATATTAATCCTCCAACTGCACATTGTATAATAACTGACAGTAAATTATTATTTATAATTCTTCCAATAATTAAACATACTATAAACATTAGTAAACTTGATATAACATAATTTTTAGTTAAGCCGATTATTTTTTTAAAATCAAAATTTTTTCTAACAAAATACATTTGTACCAATGTTACTGTTAGTTCAGCAATAACTGTTCCAATTGAAGCTCCTATCGCTCCAAACTTCCATATTAAACACATATTCATTATAAAATTTACTACCGCTCCACATACAACTGAAGTTGTAAATTCTTTTTGTCTTTTAGTTGGTAGTAAATATTGTGTTCCTGTAACATTGCTCAATCCTATTAGCAGTATAATAGGGCTTATAACTTTCATCAATATTGAGACTTTATCATAACCTTGTCCAAAAAAAATGGGTACAAATGCATCTGAGACAGCAATTATTCCAAATATCATCGGAAATGCAAGAATAAATACCATATTAAATGATTTTTTCATATAATTTGTTATCTTTTCCTTTTCTCCATTTGCAAATGTATTGGCTATTCTAGGAAGCATTACTGTTCCTAAAGATGTAATAACTGTTAAAAGTATTTTTATTATTTTTTGTCCTTGGTCGTAATATCCAACTTCTGATTTTCCAGGTATTATTGCCCCAACCATAGTTCTATCAAGTAATGTATAAACTTGTATAGCAATCTGTGGTACAAATAATGCCACAGTTGGCTTTAAATGTTTAAATAAATTTAATTTATTAATCCTTGTTTTAGTCAAATATTTTGGCAAATATAGCCATAATGACATATTTCCAACTAAAATTGATAGTACATATATCCAAAAATAAATATGTAAGTCATCTGGTGTTTTTACAAAAACAAATATACATACAATACTTATTAACTTTACAATCATATTTCTTATTACTGTTTTCTTAAATTCTTCTAATCCCTGAAAAAACCAACTAATATCTATACAATTTGCAATAATCTCTAATATTAATATTTTATAGTATATTTGATATTGTGTTCCTCGAGCAAATATAAAATAATATATTATTAATGATATTGTCATTGTAATTACTCTTAGTAGTAGGATTTCCCAAAAGTTAATACTATATTTCTTCTTATTTTTCTGATTATAAGCTATTTCTCTTTGTCCATATAGCGCTATCCCTAATGACCCAAACAATATAAAATATGCTGAAATAGATAAAGTAAAGCTATATATTCCTATATTTTCCGCACCCAAAACTCGTGAAATATATGGTGTAGTTATTAGTGGTAATATTAGCACTAATATTTGGTATATTAAGTTATAAATATAATTTTTAGTAACTGATTTTTTCACTTTAAGCTCCTTAAATATAGTTTTACCTAGCTTTTATAAATGTTTTTTCCTGGTACATATTCTGAATTTTTTCCAAGTTTATTGTTTTTAAAATCATTAATTGCTGTTAAGATAAGTCTTGTACAACTTTTGTTTTTCTTTTTGAATATTCTTAACCAAATTAATATTATTTCAAGTCTTACATATTTGTGTTTAAAATTATTTTTTAAGAAAAACAATTTATTTCTAAATAAATAATATGTTTTCCAAGAATAATCAGCAGTTTTACTTGTTTTATCTACATCATGAACTGTAGTAATTTCAGGAACACAAATTATTTTTCCTACTTTTCTAAGTCTTGCAGCATGATCAGAATCATCATAGTATATAAAGAAATCCTTATTAGAAATGCCAACATCGTTCATCTTTTTTACATTTATGATAGTCGCAACATATGTAAATAAATCTATATTAAAGCATTCTTTTTTATAATCTTCCTCTGTTGTATTAATTTCTTTAAGCCTTATTATTCCTTCTTTTAGATATCTTCTATGGTCAAAATCAATTTTTCCTTCTTTATTTAAAACAGTTCCACATATTGCTGAAATATTTTCGTTTTTATGTTTTTCTAAAAAATCATTTGCTATTTTTAGAGCATTTTTATCAGGATAAGCATCATCATCTGATACCCAAAGCCATTCAGAATTATTTTCAAGTGCATATTTCATACCTACTGCAAATCCTCCTGCTCCGCCAATATTTTCGTCCATATTTATTATTACTTTTTCAAAGTTATCTTTCTTTTGTTCCCAATTTTCAAGAAACTCTTTTGTTTTATCATTACTATTATTATTTACTATTATTAATCTATGTGGTAAATATGTTTGTTTTTCAAAAGCTTCTATTGCTTTTTTTAATTTTTCTAATCTGTTATAAGTAACTATCACAGCATCAATTTTCATGTTTTATTCTCCTCATAATTTTATTATAATCTAATTTGCAAAATATGAAATTTAGTACTAACCAAAAAATTATATGTTTTCCCATTTTCATTGAAAATAAATTCTCATAGAATTTATTTGAGAAAAACGATAATACCAAACAATTAAAAATACTTGAGTATATTAATATAAGTATTTGTGGTTGATTTTTTAATTTATTTTTACATACCATTTCATAAACGAATTGTGATATTGCAGCCATCAATAGAACTAATACAAATTCTCCAACATATCCAAAATCATAAATATATGGATAGAATGTTGTATATACATTTCCTAAATTTAATCCATTAACATTTCTAAAAGGTAAGTCTAATTTATAATCTTGGAAACTGTTAACTGCTACTTTCTTCCCAAAGGTTTGAATAATACTATAAAATGTTTGACTTCCCCATATGTCAGAATTTTTTACATATTCTTTTTCTTGTAAAAATAAATCTAAATTTTTAACTTCAGCCCCACAATATATTGCAAAATAATACATTTTATCATTTTTGTCTGCTCTTCCCCATATCTGTGCTGAAGTATAGAAAATTACTATAAAGACACAGCCAATTATAGCTATATTTCTGAGCAAATGAAAACTAATGACATTTCTATTATTTTTTTTCTTTTGCAGTAATATAATAAATATTACAATTGCTGAGAACATTATCATAAATGCTGTAGTTCTTGAACCATTTAACATTGACGAAATAACAGAGGTAATAACTATTAAAATTTCAACAGGATTTATTTTTTTGTTAGATAAGAAGTTATTTATAGCAACATAAATAAACCAATATCCTGAAGCCATTACCAATTCTTCTAAATTTGTTATTATAAATGGTATATTAACTGATTGTTCTGAAAATTTTGACAAATTATCATGTTTAGAAATTGCTTCCATAATTTTTGAAATACTTGTAAAACTTCCATTAACACTTTTTACTACAAAATACAAATAACAGATTGATACTATTACCATAAAAATTAAATATAAAACTTCTACTATATTATTTATTTTTATAAGTTCAATTGTTTCTTTGCATTCTATATTTTTTTCTTGTTCACAAGATGTATTTCTTTTTTTGTTAATATAGTTAAATAAAACATGAGTAATATAACATACCGCTATAAACTCTGCTATTCCTAAAGCAATAACAAGGAATGTATTCAAATGCATACCAAGTTCCCATTTTCTTGCATAACATACTACCCATATTGCTTGGAAAATAAATCCAAATGAAAAAACAAAAGCTGGTGCAATTATGTTTTTCTCATTTATAATAAAACTCAAAATAAATAGCAATAATATTATTATAAACAGCACATATACCATTATTTTTCTCCCTCAATCATTTTTTGAAATTTTTTAGTTTCTAATTTTATATCATAATTTTTTTCTTTTAATAGATTTTCAATTTTATTTGATTCCCTATTATTGGCCACATTTCTTAGTATTTGTTTAGCCCAATAATATTCATCTTCATTAAGTGAAGTTAAATTAACCAAATCATTATCTATAACTACTTCATTACTAATTACATCTGATGCATATATTAATAAGTTCGATGCTTGTGCTTCTATTAGCACTAATGGTAAACCCTCAAACAAAGATGGAAATAAAAATATATCCATTGCTGACATTAGCTGTGGTACATCATTACGAATACCTAAATTTATCACAGAATCTTCTAAATCATATTTTTTAACTAAGTTTTCTATTTTTTCTCTATCAGGTCCATCTCCAATTAAAATGAGTTTTGAATTTAGTATATTCTTATGCACTTCATTAAAAACCTTTAAAATAAACGGATGATTTTTTTGGAAGTGCATCCTTCCAACATTTCCTAATACTAATGTGTTGTCATCTATATTTAGCATTTCTCTATATTTTTTTCTTGTTTCTAGATCAAATTTATATTTATTAAAATCAATTGCATTATTAATAAGTAAATAGTTATTTCCATTCATTATACTATTATTATAAAACCATTTACTAGCTTCCTTTGAGCATGACCAAAAATCAGTTGCATACTTACCTATAAATAATTTATTAAATCTATGTAATAAGCCTCTTAAGAATGAATCCATATTTTGTGAATTATGTGCATGAATTATTCTTTTTTTAATTCCGTATTTTTTTGCATATTTTAAGTAATCTATATTAGCCAAACTACATACATTAACCCAAATTGCTGAATATTCTTTTGCATTATTTGAGAAAAAATGTGTCATTTCTTTTTTAAAGTCTTTTCTACTCTCTCGTCTAGGTTTTACTCTAAAAATATTTCCTCCCAAAGAAATAATTTCGTCTTCATATGCAACAGAATCAGTGTTACACAAAAAATCAAATTGTAATTGACTCCTATCTATGTTCCTGTAGTAGTTCATTATTACTGTTTCTATTCCTCCAGAATTTTCTGTCATTCCAAATACTAATACTTTTTTCATATTTTATCTCCCAATATTAAAATAGCACTTATCATTTTTTCTTACTAGCATGGTGCAGAATATATTGTATATAATTAAATATATTTTCCTACCATTTTATTTCCTTCCGGTTATTTTGGCATATGTATTCCACATTGCCTTATAAAATGTAAATCCAAATGATAATGATATAATTCCTAATTTATCCCTTTTAGGAACTCTTTTGTCTTTCAATATTTTGCGTTTATTTTTCATTATATATCTAGTTAATACTTTTTGGTCCTCTTGAAATTTTTCTTTTGATTTAGCCAGCTGAGATATTGTGCTTAAGTATGCATACATTTCTCTTCTATTACATGCTTTTTCTAATTGTGGATATTTCTTTCGTATATATTCACACATTTCGGTAGTTGATGTAACTAAATCCATCTTTTGGTGATTGTATTTATAGCTAGATATAGAATTATTTCTTATAATGTAATTATATATACTTATTGAAATAATTGATATTTTTTTGCTTTTATCTATTAATTTATACGTTGTAGCTGCATCTTCAAATAATCTTCCTTTGGGATACCTTATTTCTTTAAATAAATCTATTTTATATAATTTAGCCCAAGCAGATAAATCTATTCCATCATCATACAACATACGTTCTAAAACTTTTTCTGGCGACAAGGTTGTTATCTCTCCTGTTGCTTTGTTTATGTTCTTTCCTGTACTATACTTTACTGTATGAGCTCCTATTGACATATCTGCATCATTTTCAATGATAGCTTTATACAATATTTCAATGCAATCTTCATTAATGTAATCATCTGAATCCACAAATGATATAAACTCTCCTTTAGCAATATCTATTCCTGAATTTCTTGCGTCTGAAAGTCCTCCATTTTTTTGGTGAATTACTTTAATTCTTTTATCTACTTTTGCATATTCATCACAAATTTTTCCACAATTATCTGGTGAACCATCATCTACTAATATTATTTCTAAATTTTTATACGTTTGGTTTATTACACTATCAATACATTTATGTATATATTTTTCAACATTATATACAGGTATAATTATTGTAATTAGCTCTTTTTCCATTTTTTCCCCTTAAAAACTTTTTTCATATTTCTTTCCAAAAAATTTTGCTTTTAAAAAAGCTGTTCCTTTTTTTAGCCAATTTACTCCCTGCATATCTATAACTTTAACTTCTTTATAACTAAGTTTATTAGTATTTATCCATACATCTAAAAGAAGCTCAGACACTCTTCCCAAATATCTTGCTTGAAAAGAATCATATTGTTTTGGATCTACTCTTTTTTCTAGTTCAAATAGTATTTTAAATAGCCACTCACAATATTCATCCAAATATTCTTTTTTCATTACAAACATATTAAACATATGTGCTGATGTTCTTTTATGAAGTTTATCAAATTCTGGTAAATATTCTGGGCATTGTTCTTCTATAATTTTTTTTGTTTCATCAAGAGGCTTTATAAACATTGTATGTTTATAATGATCATATAAATTTTCTATATAATATTTTCTTTTTTTGGGTAAAAGTATATCCACATCTTTTAGTAATTCATTTGCTTGTTTTAAATTTAATAATATATGAAACTTTTCTTGTTCTGTTTTAGGAATTCTTTTACTACATGTAAAATGCCTTCTATAATGGCTTAAACCTATATAGTCGGCATTTAAATTTTTCCATGCCCAATACAAACCTGTAAGTTCACAATAAAATGCATTTTTTAGAGATATATTATCTTCTGTATTGTCTTTTTCGTAACCTAAGTTTTCTTTTCCTTCAGCACCTACTTGTAAAGGTATGTATATTTCGTCTTCTGGCATTTTATATTTTTTGTGTGTTGCTATTATTATTCTTATGTTTTTCACTTTTTTACATTGCTCCTTCTTTTTTTACTACTGAAACTATTGTTTTGAAAAATATTTTTATGTCTAACCATAATGATTGATTATCTACATAATATAGTTCCATTTGCATTCTTTCTTCATATGTCGTATTACTTCTGCCATTTGCTTGCCAATATCCTGTTAGTCCAGGTGTAATACTCAAAAACTTTTCTTTATTTTCTTCATACTTTTCTAGTTCTTCACCAGTCACTGGTCTTGGCCCGATAATTGATAAATCTCCTCTTATAATATTTACTATTTGAGGCAATTCATCCAAACTAGTTTTTCTTAAAAAGTTTCCAATTCTAGTTATTCTTGGATCGTTTTCTAATTTAAAGTTTTCTTGCCATTCTTTTTTTTGCTCTTCACTGAAATTTTCTATCATTTCTTCTGCATTTTCATACATACTTCTAAATTTATACATATTAAATTCTTTGCCATTTTTTCCAATTCTTTTATGTGCAAAAATAACAGGACCTTTTGAATCAATCTTTATACAAATAGCAAGTATTAAAAAAACAGGAGATAGTAGCACTAATCCTATACATCCTAGAATCACATCAACTATTCTTTTGAATCCCCTATATATTTTACTTTTTATTTCCATATCATTAATCTCTATTTTTGTTAATGCTTTTGCATTTTGAATATTTGCATCCACCTTTATCACCCTTTAAAACTTATTCTTTTTTATTTTATAATACTTTAGTATAAAGTGCAACCTTTTTAGACATTTTTTCTATATTTTCCAGTTTTTTTATAACTCAAATTTATGCAATCACACCTTTTCAATGTTTTTAGTATTCTATCACATTTTTGCAATATTTTTGCGGTATTTTTACACATTTTTGTAACAAATAAAATACATAGCACAATTATAGTGCTATGTATTTTATTTACTTTGTATATCCTGTTTTAGTAACAATTTGTTGGCTTGTTGTTTTAATTTTAGCCGGAATCTCGTAATTTTCTTCTTTAAATACATTTTCATGAAGCTCTTTTACATTGCTTTCTAGCGTTACTGGTATTCCATACCATACCTTGTTAAGTGTTGCTCCTTTTGTTTTATATGGCCATCCAATACTTTCTCCTACATTAAAACTTGCAACTGCCGGCGCCATTGAAAGCAAATCTGATATTGTTAGGTTAGTATAAACTTGTGGTAATATTTTATTTGCTATAGTATTTATTTCTCCTATGCTTTTTGTTTTTAATTTTGCAAGCATAGCTTCAATTACATCTCTCATTCTTTCCGTTCTTTTATAATCTCCACCAGCTGTATATCTTATTCTTGAGTATGCAACTGCTTGAACACCGTCCAAAGTGTAATTTCCTGCTTTAGTTATATGACTAGATTTTTTATTTGTTACTCTTGATGTTTCATCTATATATCCATTTATATATTTTACTTCTGCATCTGTTATGTTCATTTTTATTCCACCTAACGCATCTACTGCATCAGATACGGAATCAAAATTTACAGTAACAAATTCTGTTATATTTAAATCTAAATTTTCATTTAATGTTTTTAAAGCAAGTGGTGCTTCTCCATACGAATATGCATGTGTTATTTTATCCAATCCATGTCCTTGAATATTAACATAAGTATCTCTATATACAGAAATTAATTTAACATCATGTGTTTTATTATTTATACTTGCAATTATTATGCAATCACTTCTATTTCCTTTTCCATAATCATCTGCTCTACTGTCTACTCCAAATATAGCTATATTTCTATAGTCAGATAAATTCTTATTATCAGATACGGATAACTGTGTTTCATCAATTTTTACTTGTTGCATTTTGCCAAATTTATTAGAAACATACCAGTATGCCGTTCCAACCGCTCCTACTATAACAATTAATATTGTAATTAATATTCCTAATACTACTTTAAATATTGTCTTTTTTTTGCTTGTTTTATTTTTACTCATTAGTTTTCCTCTTTCTTTTATTTTAATCTTTAATAATTTTAGCACATGTTTTCTTTTGATTCAACCTTATTAACGAATAAAGTTTGTTTTTATATTTTTTTCTAATTCTGTTTTATATAAATTTGCTTTTTGTATACTTTTTAATAAATATGCCATATTTTTACCAAGATTTCTCATTGTTTGTAAACCTTCTAAGTCTTGTAACGCCTCAGCTTTATTGGTTCCATGTATTTGATTCCAATATGAACTTCCAACTACATACATATTACTCATTAAAGCATATTTATTTATCTGGTCAAATGCTGCTGTTGCGCCTCCTCTTCTGCAACTAACTACTGAAGCAAAAGCTTTTCTTTCAAATATTTTTCCTCTTCCATAAAAAACTCTATCTAAAAATGAAGTTAGTGCTCCACTTGCTGCTGCGAAATGCACTGGGCTTCCAAATACAAATCCATCCGCTTCTTTTGCTTTTTCTATAAATTCATTTACTCCATCACTATTCATAAAACATTTATTATCATTTTTTAAGCATACATTACATCCAATACATCCACCTATTGGTTTAGTTCCAAGCCAAAGTGTTTCTGTTTCTATACCTTTCTTGTTTAATGTTTTCTCAACTTCTTCCAATGCAACATTTGTACATCCATCTTTGTGTGGTCCACCATTAACTAATATTACTTTCATAATTATTCTCCTTTTTATTGGTTAAATAAATGAGCAGACAATAAATATCTGCCCATAAATATTATTCCTTTTATTTTTTATTATTACACGTTCTTTATATCTCTTTTTTTAAATACTATAAATGATGTAATAATCATTATTAGTAAGTAAATAAAACATATAATAATTGATATCCATAAGTTTAGTCCATCTGCTATGCCTTTTCCTCCAAATTGATATACACTCAAATTCCAATTTGCAGTAATAAAATATTTAAGCCAGTTAATTTTTTGAATATAATAATTTATTATAGAAGAAACTGAATAACCCAATATTGGTATTGCAATTGATACTCCTGAATTCATTGTTATTGTACCTAGTGCAAATGCTAATGTTGAGATTAGTATATATATTGGTAAAACTCCTAATATTGTATAAATTGAATATTTTAAGACATTCATTACAACAATTTTATTAGTATTTAAGTCATATTCTATTGCAGAAGTGTTAAATGTATTAAATCCAAATATAATTCCACCTACAACATATTGTGCTATAACAAAAACAATAATGAACATAATTATACATAACATACTCACAATATATTTTGAAAGTAAAATTTTGTTTCTTGAGTAAGGTCTTGTAAGCAGTAGTTTAATTGTCCCCTTTTGAAATTCATTACTTATTATTGTTCCTGCAATTATAATTCCAAATACAATTATAAATATTCCATATGATTCATTTAAATGCATTAATGTATATCTCGCATCATACTCGTTTTTTATATTTATATTATTTTCTATATAATATTCGCATGTATTAGATGTTCTAAATGCATCATCATAAACTTGTTGTTGTTCTGATGTTTTATTTTCTTTATCTTTTAATAAATTTATATTTTGATTGGCTGTTACATAATCGTCAATTTTATTAGATAAAAAGCTATTATTGTATGGTATACCTTTGTTTAATCTCCATTCTAATGCCTTTTTATTAATCTTTGCCGCTTCTAAATACGAATTTATTTCTTCTATTATTTTTTTGTCTTTTAATTCTTTTAACGTTTCCTCATATCCTTGAATTTCTGCATCTGCATTATCTAATTCGTTTTGTATAAATGGTTTCCAATCATCATTATTTAGTTTTTCTAATATACTATTATATTGTTCCTGGGCTCTTTTTAATTCCTGTTCATCTTTATTTAATCCATATGTGTTTTCATTTATTTTTCTTAAGTTTGAATGTATTTCATCTGCTCTATTTATATAGTTATATTGCCATGAATTAACGTCATAATTTAAAGATAATTTAATAATATCATATTCCGTTTTTGTGTCTATGTACATAGAATTTTCTTCTTCAGTTGTATAATTCAAATTCTTAAGTTCTTCTTCTAAATATGAAAGTTCGTTTTTTTGATAATCATTTTGTAATTTTTCATATGATATATTATTTAATGTGTTATTTAATATAGTATAACCAATGGCAATAATAAGTAAAATATAAATTACTTTTCTACTAAATAATTTTTTTATTTCATTTTTAATTAGCTTACTCAATTACATTACCTCCTGTCTTTTTTATAAATGCATCTTCTAATGATAAGGTGTTTTCTGTAATACTATATAATTTAATTTTATTTTCAACAAGTTTATTTACTATTTCTGGTATTTCTTCTCTTTCTGCTTCAATAGTAACTTTATTGTTATTTATTTGTACATTCTTTTGAATTATTTCTTTTATTGCATTTGGTTTATCAACTTCCATTATATATTCATTATTTGATGTTTCTTTTTTCAAATCTTCAAGATTACTTTCTTCAACTACAACACCATTTTTTATAATACAAATTCTATTGCATACGTTTTCTATTTCTGATAAATTATGACTTGAAATCATAACAGCCATTTTTTCTTCTTTAGATAATTTTACTATTAGTTCTCTTACTTGTTTTATTCCTTCAGGATCTAGTCCATTTGTAGGCTCATCTAAAATCAACAAATTAGGATTATGTAAGATTGCTTGTGCAATTCCAAGTCTTTGTCTCATTCCAAGCGAATATTTAGATACTTTATCTTTTATTCTATTTTCTAGTCCAACTAATTTTACAACCTCATCTATTCTCTTTTTATCAACGCTTTCATATAAATTAGCTACTAATTTTAAATTTGCATAGCCAGACATATACATATATAAATCTGGATTTTCAACTATAGAACCAACCTTTTGTATTGCTTTTTCGAAATTTTTTTCTACGTCATATCCATTAATTTGTATGTTTCCTTTTGTTATTTTTTGAAGTCCTAAAATTAGCTTTATTGTAGTAGTTTTACCTGCGCCATTGGGCCCAATAAATCCTAAAATTTCACCTTCTTTAATATCAAAAGTAACATCTTTTATTATAGTCTTACCATGTATGTCTTTGTAAATGCTATTGCATTTAAGAATCTCTTCACTCATATGCTTTTCTCCTTACATTTTTATTATTTTTTCCCAAGGTAGGTTTTCTTTTCCAAAATGTCCATAGTTTGTTGTTTGTGAATATATTGGTTCTTTTAGTCCTAAATACTCTATTATTCCTGCTGGTGTTAAATCGAATTTTTCTTTTATTAATTGCGCAAGTTCTTCATCTGTTTTTTCGCTTGTTCCAAATGTATTTACATATATAGATAGTGGCTCTTTCATTCCTATTGCATATGCTACCTGTATTTCACATTTTTTTGCATATCCATTTGCAACTATATTTTTAGCAATATGTCTTAGCATATATGCTGCTGATCTATCTACTTTTGTTGCATCTTTTCCAGAAAAACATCCTCCACCATGTCTTGCATATCCACCATATGTATCTACAATTATTTTTCTTCCTGTTAGTCCAGTATCTCCCAAAGGTCCTCCTATAACAAATCTTCCTGTTGGATTTACATATATTTTAGTATTTTCATCTATCATTGCTTTTGGCACTACTTCCAATATTACATTATTAATAATTCCAAGTTTTAACTCTTCTTGAGTTACATCTTCAGTGTGCTGTGTAGATATTAATATTGTTTCTATTCTTTTAGGAATATCATTTTCATACTCCACTGTTACTTGTGTTTTTCCATCTGGACGTAAATATGGAAGAATGTTTTCTTTTCTTACTTGAGTTAATCTTTTAGCTAACTTATGTGCAACATCTATTGCATATGGCATATAGTTTTTTCTTTCATCACAGGCATACCCAAACATTATTCCTTGGTCTCCAGCTCCTCCAACATCAACGCCTAATGCAATGTCTGAGCTTTGTTTCTCTATGTCTATATTTATATTACAAGTTCTATAGTCCATATCTGTGTTGCTATTGTCGTATCCAATTTCTTTTATTCTGTTTCTTACTATTTTTTCAACATCTATTATAGCTGTAGTTGTTAATTGACCAGCTATTGTAATATTGTTGTTTGCTGCAAATGTTTCTATTGCAACCCTTGAATTTTCATCTTGTTTTAAGCATTCGTCTAATATTGCATCTGATATTGAATCACATAGTTTATCTGGATGTCCTTCTGTTACTGATTCTGATGTAAAATAAAATTTGTTCATTTTTTACTACCTCTTTCTACTACAAAAACCTTTGCATATTGCAAAGGTTTTAAAAACTAAATATGTTTTATCAACCAAAGCCCTTATGCTTTGTCGGTTTTAGCACCTTTAAAGTCTCCTTCAGGTTGCTGTGGAGTCATAAAGCCGAGTCTCTCGTCCACTCTTGATAACATATATATTTTAAACTATTTTTTTATATTTGTAAATAGTTTTAAGTTATTTAAATAATTTTATTGCTTCTTGTAGTTGGGTGTCATTTTCTCTTTCAACAGTCTGTGAATTTACACTTCCTGGTAAATCAACTATTATATCTGGTGTAATTCCAATTTTATTTATTTGAGTTCCATTTGGAGTACAGTATTCTTCTGTTGTTATCTTTATTCCACTTCCGTCTGAAAGCGTAAGTAATTCTTGAATTAAACCTTTTCCATAAGTTTTAATTCCGACAACAGTTGCTCTACCATTATCTTTTAATGCTGCTGTTAGTATTTCAGAAGCACTTGCAGAATTTTCATTTACTAAAACTACAATCGGAACATTTATAATTGGCTTTTGCTTGCTTTTGCTAATTTCTTCTTTTCCATCTTTATCTTTTGTTATTAGCATTGTTTTATCTTTGTCTAATGCATAATCTGCCATATTTAATGCTTCACCTAAGATTCCGCCACCATTATCTCTTAAGTCAATAATTAAGCCTTTTATATTTGATTTACTTAAATTTTCATATATAGTTTTAAATTCTTTTGATGCATCTTCTGAAAAAGAGCTTACTTTTATATATCCAATATTATTACTTAAAACTTCTGATTTCATTGGGTATAAATCAATACTTGCTCTTTCAACCTCAAAAGTTATTCTTTCTTTATCTCTTTCGACTTCTATTTTTACTGTTGTTCCTTCTTTTCCTTTAATATAAGTAGAAATTTTTTCAAAGTCGTCTCCTGTATATTCTACGTCATCAACTTTTTTTATAATATCTCCAGTTTTTATTCCTGCTTTTTCAGCTGGAGAATTTTCTATTGGATACAATACTTCTATTGTATTTGTTTCAGAATTTAAATACATATAAATACCAATTCCAACATAATTTCCTTCTGTTTCTTGCTTAAATTCATCCATTTCTGATTTTGTGAAATACTCTGTATATGTATCACCAAGTGCATTAACATACCCTTTTATCGCATTGTCTACCATTTTCTCTTCGTCAGCATTAAAGATAGATTTTTTGTCAATTATTTGTTTTAAAATTGATACTTTATTTAACAATTCAGAGTTTGAGTTTGTATTTGAAGTAAATAAATAATTAGTAGTTTGACCTAATTTTTTATATGAATATATAGATGTAATTAGAAATGTTATAAGAGCTGTTACAAAAATTAGCATTGTAGTTTTATAAATTTTTTTAATTTTATCGTTTTCCATTTTTCCTCCCTTTGATAACTACATTAATTATATTACAAAAATGAGGGGTTATTCCCTCATTTTTAATCTTGTGCTAGCCATGTTGATGGATTTACATTTTTTCCATTTATTAATACTTCAAAATGTAAGTGTGGCCCACTTCCTATTCCTGTATTTCCAGATAGTACTATAGTTTGTCCAGCTTTCACTTTACTTCCTACACTTGCTTTGAAGCTATTTGCTTGGCAGTGCTGATATAAAGTAACAACTCCTCCACCATGGTCTACCATTATATAATATCCTCTATATCTATTGTAACCTGTAAAAATAACTTTTCCATCTAGTACAGATACAACGCTTGTTCCCACTGAAGCTGGTATATCAATTCCTTTATGATTTGTACTTGCACCAGGAATTCCTGTGTTTCTTCCACCAAATCCTGAAGAAATTCGTGTATGTCCTGGTAAAGGCCATACTTTATCTCCACCAACATATGCTCCAGTGCTTCCATTAGCAATTTGGCTTGCTTTTCTTTCTTCTTCTCTAATTAATTCATCATATTCATCAATTTTTGCTTGTAATTCTTTTTCCTCTTTTGATAATTGAGAAATGGTATTTTGTTTTTTAGTTTTTTGACTTGTTAATACTACTTTTATTTTTTCTTGTTCTGCTTTTTGTGTCTTTACCTTTTTCTGCTTTTCTTCTAGATCAGCTTTATCTTTCTCGATTTTTGCTTTTTGTTCGCTTATGCTGTTTAGCAAATCTGTATCATATTGTAATATTTCAGAAACAATATAGTAATTTGATATAAACTGAAGTATTCCTTTTGACTTTAATAAAATATCTAAATATGTAGTTTTTCCATTTTCGCACTGAGCAACTATTCTTTGTTTTAATGCTTCTTCTTGCTTTGTATAATTTTCTTGTGCTTCTTCTAGGTCTTTTTTTGTTTCTTCTATTTCTTTATTTAATTGATTTAACTCATTTTTTATATCTTCTAGTTTTTCTTCGTTATCTGATATCTCATCAGATAATTTCTTAACCTCTTCTTGAGCAGAAGATTTTTGACTTTTTACATCTTTTTGTTCTTCTTCAAGCTTGTCTTGTTCTTTTTGGTAAGTTGTTAGTTTACTTGCAAAACAAGATAATGGCAATGTTACCACTATAACTAATAATATAATAAATGCGGTTACTTTTTTTATCATATTATACCTCCAAATATTTTTTCATAGAGAATAAACTTCCTATTGTACCAATTCCAATGCCCAAAAATAAATATACTATTACTATCATATTAAACATGTTTCCGAAAGTAACAAATGTTATTCCTAAGTCTTGAATTAAAGATAGGCTTAATAATTTATTGGTTGTTAATTGATATAATCCTCCAACTATTAGTATTGAAACTGCTGCTGCAACAATTCCAATAATTATACCTTCTACAATAAATGGCCATCTAATAAAGGAATTTGTGGCCCCAACATATTTCATTATTGAAATTTCTTTTCTTCTTGCATATACTGTAAGTTTTATAGTATTAGAAATAATAAATAATGATGCTACAACTAACCCTAACAAGATAATTGCTGTAACTATTCTAATTCCATTTGTTACACTAACCAATTTACTTATTGTAGCATTACTTGCTGTGATTTTCTTTATATTATCCAATTCATTTATTTGTCGCTCAACTTGATTTGCAAGTTTCAAATCCTTTAAAGTTACTACATATGAATCAGATAAAAAATTTTCATCTTTTAAAGACTCAACTACATATGCTTGTTCTCCTAAAGATTTCATATATTCATCTAAAAGTTCTTCTTTAGACATAAAATCTACTTTTTCAATACCTTCTATCTGAGCAAGTTTTTCGCCTACATCTTTAACTTCTTTATCTGTTGCACCAAGTTTTATAAATACTTGAATTGCCTGTGTATCTGCAACCGTTTTCATTATGTGATTTACATTTTCACCTAATATAAAGAATAGTCCAAAAATAAGCATTGATATAACCATAACAAGCATAGCTGATAAAGTTGACTTCTTATTTTTAAATGTATTTCGAATTCCTTCTCCTAATAAATATCCAACTATATTAAATTTCACTATTATACCCACCTTTACTATCTCTAATGATCTCGCCCTTATCGATTTGTATAACTCTTTTTCTCATTTTGTCTACTATATCTTTTGCATGAGTTGCTACTACTACTGTAGTACCTCTTTTATTAATATCGTCTAGTAGTGTCATTATATCCCATGCTGTATCAGGGTCTAAGTTTCCAGTTGGTTCATCTGCAATCAGCATTGATGGATTATTAACTAATGCTCTTGCTAATGCAACTCTTTGTTGCTCTCCACCAGATAATTCATTTGGATACATTTTTGCTTTTTCACTTAGTCCTACCAAAGATAGCACCATAGGTACTTGTCTTCTTATATGTCTTGGTGTAGCTTTAACTATATACATTGCAAATGCAACATTTTCGTACACTGTTTTATCTGCTAAAAGTCTAAAATCTTGAAAAACTACTCCCATACTTCTTCTTAAAAATGGTACTCTAGATTTTTTTAAAAAAGTAGTATCTTTTCCATTTATTATAATATTTCCAGATGTTGGTTCTTCTTCTTTTAGTATTAGTTTTATTAATGTAGATTTACCTGAACCTGATGTCCCAACCAAAAATGCAAAATCGCCTTTATTTATTTTAAAATTAGCATTATGAACTGCTTCTGTACCTGTTGAGTACTTTTTGCTTACGTTTCTAAATTCTATCATTTTTTGCTCCTTAAATAGCATATTTCTACATTATTATCATAACAATAATCCACAATTATTTCAAGTCTTTTTAATAAAAAAATACAGGCATTTTTTGCCTGTATCTTTTATTAATTATTTAATTTTTATTTATTATAATGCATATTTATTTGTTCTTCCATTTTTTTGGATTTTTCCATAAGTTCACTTGTAGCTTGAATATATATTTCTTCTGTAATTTCACCAGTTTTAGTTAATTTCTTCCATCCCATTATCTCATTATCTATTTTTTCTTTCTTTTTTATAAGCTTACTTATTTCTTTATCTGTATGATTTTTGCTATCATTTTCAGTAAAGCTCAAATTGTTATTTTCGTTTATAATGTTTTCTATTTTTTTATTTTGTGGATAAAAATTCGAATTGTCGCTTTTTATTTTACTTCCAGCCCTTATTAATTGCATTCCTTCCATTATTCCTATAAAAATTCCAATTATGGAAATTGAAGTTAATAGTTCCATCAAGAATGCTAATAAAGCATATGTATATCCTTTTGTTACTCCTGTTTGTCTTCTTGAATTTTTTATAAGCATAACTATACTACAAATTATTAAAACTAATTCTAATATCGCAATTATAGCACTAGTATCTTGATTTATTATAGGAGCACTATTATTTCCACTTATTATGCTTATAGCACTTAATAACGCTATAAATATTATTAAAATTCTTAAAACTCCAAATCCAATTAATATATTGCCAAAAATTTCATTTATATTCTTTATTTTCATAACTTTCTCCAATTAATTTTTATAATATTAATTAACAATTTAGAAACGGCCTCCGCCGCCACCTCCGGCCTCCGCCACCTCCGCCGAAAGATGATCCTCCGCCAAAGCCTCCACCAGATGAGCTTCCGCCAGATGATTCTGCATAAATTGTACTATTTGCAGTAGATATTGAACTATTAACAGCTCTATTAATTGTTCTTGTTAAATCTCTATTCATACTATTAATTAGATACATATCCATAAAGAAGTTATCGTCATATTCACTTACATTTGCAATTTTAAGTTTCATAGCTTTTTGTACTTTATCCGCACATCCAAGTATAGTTGCTGTAACCATATATTTCTCCCATAATTTAATTTCTGGAAGTTCTTTTTCATCAAACTTGCTAAAATCTTGCAAAAATCTTTTATGGGCTAACCATTTTGAATATTCTAAAGCACCTTCTGGTGTTCTTTTTTTAGACGTTATAGTCATAAAGAATAATGTAATAGATAATAATAAACAAATTAATACATATCTCACACTAATTATTTCACTATCTAATGTTCCTAAAGAAACATTAGATGTTAAAGCCATCATACATATAAACATAAATATTAAATAAATTATTTTTAAAGCTTTTCCTTTACTTTTCTCAAAGAAATTCATTGATTCACTTTCTTTAATTGCATAGTTTTTAAATTTATCAATTGAATTAATTATGCTTTTTGCCTTACTTTCACTTTTCTTTCCATAGTTTTTCAATATTTCTAAGTTACATCTTCCATTTTTGCCAACTTTATTAAATAATAATTTTAGTATTTCGTTTTCAGCATCTGTTCCATTATATTTTTCATCTGCATATACAAAAACTACGTAGTTTTTTCCTCTTGAGTTAGGCTTTTCCTCAATTTTTATCACTTTATTTGCTATTAAACTCAAAATTGTTGCAGATACACTTAAGTTAGTCACTCTTCCTTTCATTAAATGCTCAATAACATATGGAGGATAATCATTTGGAAAATCTCTATAATATTTTTGGTTAAATGCCTTTTTATCTTTTAATTGTTTAAATGAATCTTTTCCACAAAAGAAAATGCCAACACCTGCTAATATAATTGCACCAATTACACTAGTTGTATGTATTTCTCTTTCTTTTTTATATAATTCGTTTTTATATGGTACCAATTGTTCTCCATAAATTATTTTATATTCTTCATCAAACCCTTCGTCTATATACTCCTCAATTCTTATAACATCCGCTGAGAGCGTTGCATAATCATCACTTAAATCTAAATAGCTTATATAACTTTCTATTCTATTTTTCCATTCTATATTTACTGTATCTCTTAAGCTATATATTTCACTTAACATTTCTTCTTTTTCACTTGTATTTTCAGGTAATTCATTTACATATTTTAAAGCGATATTATAATTATACATACTAGGAGATTCTTTCAATCGAATTACAGAGTTACTTGCAGTATTTATTTTTTCAAGTCTTTTTTTTTCTCTTTGTGCATTTGCCATATCCGCTTGTGATGCCTCATATTTTAGAATATTTTCTCTTCCATTTACTCCAGATTTTTTAGTTGCTTGAGGAACCAATTCTTTATCAAACATTATTCTTACAGTTTCTGCCGTATATGGATATACATTTCTATCTTTAAAGCTTAGTGTTTTTTTATTAATTATAGCATTAACTCCAGATAAAGGCCCATGAGTCCAAATTCTTACGTCATTATCTTCTTCAGGCAAATGAATTAATACTTGAAAATCTGCTATCCTCTCTTCATATCCAGTTCCCATAACATTCCAATATAGTTCAGCAATATCATTATGAACAACAACAGCATCTTCTATTGTATATTCCATATAAAAAACTTTGTTTTTTGTAGATGGACAAAAAATTTTAAAATCTGCTCCATAATCTGATACTGTTAGTTTGTATGCTCCATAGCTTCCTGAAGACGCACTATCAACTCTAGTATATACTTTTTCAATTTTATTTATATCATTTATTGTACTAAAATTATTCTTAGATATATCTCCTATTTTTATATTTGTAATTTTACTTCCATCATATATATCTGTATTACCAGTAAAGTTACTATAAATACCACTAAATATATTAGAATTTTTGTTTTTAAATTCAATATTTCTTAATCTTCCATTATATTCTCCAGAAAGTACAGCTGCCTCTTTTACTGTGATAGATCCATCAATATTTATTTTTATATCTTGATACAATTTTTGAGTAGTTTCTGTTGCATATACTGTATTTTTAAATAAAGCTACAACAATTACAGTAAATACTAACATTATTATTTTTTTATATAATTTCATTATTATCCCCCTTTTTATTTTTAGAACTGGTTGACAATATCAGCAGCTGTTATATTAAAATGTTTCATTAATTCCTTAGCGTTTCCAGATGTGCCAAATGTGTCTTTAATTCCCATTCTTATTACTTTTGATGGATAATTTTCACTTAATACCTCGCATACTGCTGTTCCAAGTCCACCAATTATACTATGATCTTCTATTGTAATAATTTTAGCAGTTTCTTTAGCAGCTTTTAAAATTATTTCTTTATCAATTGGTTTTATAGTATGTATGTCTATTACTCTAATATTTATTCCTTTATTTTTAAGTTCTTCCATAGCTTTTAAAGCTTCTACAACAGTTACACCTGTTGCAATTACAGTTCCATCTCTTCCTTCTCCAAATTGCACACCTTTTCCAATTTCAAATTTAGTTTCATTGTTATATATTTCTGGTGTTGCTAACCTGCATAATCTGACATATACTGGTCCATTAATCCTAGCTGCTTCATTTATTGCCCATTTTGTTTGTGCATCATCTGATGGAGATAAAACAGTCATATTAGGTAATGTCCTCATTAGGCTAATATCTTCTAGCATTTGGTGCGTTGCTCCATCCTCTCCAACTGTAATTCCAGCGTGAGTAGCACATATTTTAACATTTAATTTAGGGTAACAAACACTATTTCTTATCTGATCATATGCTCTACCAGCAGCAAATACTGCAAACGTACTTAAAAATGGTATCTTTCCCATAGTTGACATTCCAGCTGCAGTCGAAACCATATCTTGTTCTGCGATTCCCATATCAAAAAATCTTTCTGGAAACTTTTTTGCAAAGATATTTGTTTTAGTTGCACTTGATAAGTCAGCATCTAGTACTACAATATTATTATTTTTTTCTCCAAGCTCTGCTAGGGCTTCTCCATAACTCTGCCTTGTTGCTTTTGGATTATCATTATTCATAGTTTTCTCCTTTCATTAAATACTTTTTATTTTTCAAGTTCCTTTATTGCCTGTTTGTATTCTTCATCACTTGGCGCTTTTCCATGCCATTCAGCTTTATTTTCCATAAAAGATACACCTTTTCCTTTTGTTGTTTTTGCAATTATTACAACTGGTTTTTCTTTTACAACTTTTGCACTTTCAAACGCTTTAATTAATTCTTCTATATTGTTTCCATCCACATTAAATACCACAAAGCCAAAACTTTCAAACTTTTTATCAATTGGATATGAATTCATAACTGATTTTATATCACCATCAATTTGCAAATTATTATTATCAACTATTACACATAGATTATCTAGTTTATAATGTGAAGCTGTCATTGCCGCTTCCCATATTTGACCTTCTTCAATTTCTCCATCGCCAAGTATTGTATAAACTCTAATTCCTTTTTTATCTAATTTAGACATCATTGCCATTCCATTAGCTGCAGACAAGCCCTGTCCTAGTGAACCTGTTGACATATCAACTCCTGGAATGTGTTTCATATCTGGATGTCCTTGCAAAATTGATCCAAGTTTTCTAAAGCTCTCTAATTTATCCGCAGAAAAAAAGCCTCTTTCAGCAAGTGTTGCATATAGTGCAGGTGATGCGTGGCCTTTAGATAGCACCAATCTATCTCTATTTTCATTATTAGGATCTTTGGGATTAATATTCATTTGATTAAAATATAAAACCGTTAGTATGTCTGCAATAGATAAAGCTCCACCCGGGTGTCCTGATTTAGCGCTATAAACTTCTTTTATAATGTCTATTCTAATACGTTTTGCAATATCTTTTAATTCTTCTATATCATCAACTTTCAAACTAATCACTCCTTTATGAAATAAATATATCATATATATAAAAAAAATGCCATTAAAAATGACATTTTTTATATAATAGTGAGATATTATATTTGTTCTATATTATTATTAGTTAATAGTTTAAAGTAACTATATATCTTTATTCTTCTATTTAGTTCCAAATATTCTGTCGCCTGCATCTCCTAAACCTGGCATTATATATCCATTTTCGTTTAATTTTTCATCTACTTGTGCACAGTAAATTTCAACATCCGGATGTTCTTCTTGCATTTTCTTTATTCCTTCAGGAGCTGCTATTATACATAAGAATTTAATTTTTTTAACTCCTTCTTCTTTTATCATTTGTATTGCATCACATCCAGAACCACCTGTTGCAAGCATTGGATCTAGTATTAATACTTCTCTTTCTTTAATATCTTTTGGTACTTTAAAAAAGTACTTAACAGGTTTTAGCGTTTCTTCATTTCTATACATTCCAATATGTCCAATTTTGGCATTTGGAACTATTGTTGTTATTCCTTCTAGCATTCCTGTTCCTGCTCTTAATATTGGAACAAATGCATATTTATCTTCATTTAACATTTTAGCTTTTGTTTTTTGTATAGGTGTTTCAACTTCTACCTCTTCTAATTTGGCATCTTTCATTGCTTCATAACATAAAAACATTGCCAATTCTGATACTAATTCTCTAAATTCTTTTGTTCCTGTTTTTTTATTTCTAAGTATTGCTAACTTATGTTCTATTAGCGGATGTTTTAATTCTTTTACTTCCATTTTTTCTCTCCTTTAAACTTTTATTTTTTCTTTTTCTTCTTCCTTTTTATTTTCTATTTTTTCTTCTGATTTCCTTTCCCTTAAGCATAGATTTAATAAAATTCCTATAATTGCAGCCAAACTCATTCCAGATATTGTTATTGATAAATCTCCACTTACTATTGAAATCATAGCTCCTCCTAAGCCTAAAACTAACATTGTTGAAGCTACAACTACATTTTTAGGTTTTCCAAAATCTAACTGGTTTTCAATTAAAACTTTAAGTCCATTTACAGATATAAAACCATAAAGTAGTAAAGATACACCTCCAAGTACTGGTCCAGGAATTGATGAAACTATTGCTGTGAATTTTCCTAAGAATCCAAGTCCTATAGCTATTATAGCAGCTAATCCAATTACCCAAACTGATGCAACTTTTGTCATACCAACAACAGATGTATTTTCTCCATAAGTTGTATTTGCAGGTCCACCAATTAGTCCAGCAACAAATGTTGCAATTCCGTCTCCTAAAAGGGTTCTATCTAGGCCCGGATCTTTTAACAAGTCTTTATTAATTATTGTTCCTAAGGCTGTATGGTCTCCTATGTGTTCTGCTATAGTTACAAGAGCAATTGGCGCAACTGTAAGTATTGCTGCAAATGTTGGTTTATAGCTAATAAATGGTACCATAAATTCTGGCATACTAAAGAATTTTGCTTCTGCTACAGCTGTAAAATCTACTAGTCCAACTATTATTGAAACTATATAACCTGAAACAATTCCTATTAAAAATGGAATTATTTTTATAAATCCTTTTCCTCTTACCATTACTACTGCTGTTACTAAGAAAGAAACAAGTGCTACAAGTATTTCTTTCCAGTTTTGGACATCTTTATCTAGCCCTATTTGTGATATTGCTGATGGAGCAAGTCCCAAACCTATAATCATTATCATTGGTCCAATTACAACTGGTGGTAATAGCTTGTCAATCCAACCTTTTCCTATTAATTTTATTATTAGTGCAAATATTACATAGATTATTCCTACTGCCATAATTCCTGTCATTGCTCCTGAAACACCACATTTTATTGCTGCTGCTATAAGTGGCGAAATAAATGCAAATGAGCTTCCTAAATAAACTGGTGATTTTCCCTTTGTGCAAAGTATGTAAATTAATGTTCCTATTCCTGATGAAATCAAAGCAACCGGTATTGTTAATACTGTTTGTCCAGCACCTTGGTTTACTAAAATTGGTACTAATATTGTTGCACCAAACATTGCAAAAACATGTTGAATTGCAAGTATAATCCATTTTGGTATACTTGGCTTTTCGTTTACATCTAAAAGCATTTTGTTTTCTTCCATAAATAAATCCTCCTTCTTTTTTAGGTGTAATAAAAATTATTGATTTTTCCTATTCAACAAAAAAACACTAAATATAAAATTTAGTGTTTTCATTGTATTTATAAATAAAATTTAAATTGCAAATAGAAATACCTTTTTTAGTATTTTTGCTCCTTCTTTTAAATTTACTATTTGCTTTAAAATAATTCATTTTTTACACCCGAATAATATTACTACATATATTTCCAAAATGCAAGAGTTTTTTTAATTTTTATCTAATTATTGCATCCGCAGTCATTTGTAGATATTGGATTATTAGTTGTATCTACAAGATTATTTAAATTATTCATATAAAATTTCTTTTGAGCAAGTTTATCTTGCACACCTCTTAGTGCCTCACCAAATCTTTGAAAGTGAACAACTTCTCTTTCTCTTAAAAATCTTAATGGTTCTAAAACATCCATATCTTCTGATCCAACCAAATCGATTATCTTTTCATATGTTGCTCTCGCTTTTTGTTCTGCCGCTAAATCTTCTTGTAAATCAGCTATAGGATCTCCTTTTACTGCAATAGTAGTTGCAGACCACGGAACTCCTCCGGCTGATTGAGGATATACTCCCCAGCCATGGTCTGTATAATATGCTCCAAGTCCAGCTTCTTCCATTTCTCTAGGTGATGCTCCATCTGTTAATTGATGTACCATAGTACCCACCATTTCTAAATGTGCCATTTCTTCTGTTCCTATATCATTTAATATTGCCTTTGCTTTTTGATCTGGCATTCCAAATCTTTGAGATAAATATCTAAGGGAAGCTCCTATTTCTCCATCAGGTCCGTCCATATTGAGATATTATAAATTTAGCAAGTTTAGGATTTCTATTTTTTATATTTATTGGGTATTCCAACATTTTTTGATATTTCCACATAATTAGCAGTCACTACTCCTTTCCCATGGCCATGGTTCTTCTAACCATCTCCATTTATTGCATGGACAATTAATTGATAATGGTCCGTATACTCTTTGATATTTATCCATTAAGTCTCTTAGAATATTTGCATATTTTCTGTGCAAGCATAATGCTCTTTCATCTTCTGGGTGTGTATCTAAATATAATGCAAGTTCAATTATTGAAAATTGGTATTCTCTTATTTGCATTAGCATTTCATCCTTTGCCATCATTGTATTATTATTCATTATCCATTGCACCCCTTTCCTATTTTATTTGTCATTCTTATATATTCAATTTCTTCTATTGATTGATTTGGACAATAATGACTAACCAATTCAGGGAATATGGTTCCATGCTTTAGTCCAATTTCTGGTTTAAATACATTATTCATAACTTGCCATGGTACATAGCTTTGACCTAACACTGGATTTTCTGGAAATCCATTATAATCTTCTTCAAATCCACATGCGCATTCTTCCATTTGTGAATTAAGTGTGTTACTTACATTGTTACATTTTGTTTCTAAATCATTTTCACTTAATTCAAATTGTGGGCATATATTCATATGGTTATTACAACCACATTTTCTACATAACATAATTTATCCTCCTTAAAAACAGTTTATAATATATATTATGACAAATTATGAAATATAGTAACAAAAAAGAGGATAGTTTTGACTACCCTCTTTAAAAAAACTTTAAATTAAATTTTTAACACACCATCAATTATTTGATTTTCTGAATTGTTATTTAATATTTTTGCTCCACCAGAAATTACTATTAAATCACCTTTTTCAAGTATTTCTTGTTTCTTTAATTCTTCTATACCTGCTTCAATTATTTCATCTACTGATGATTTTCCTTGAATTAATATTGGTGTAACGTTCCATACAAGTCCTAATTGATAAAATGTTTTTTCATTGTCTGTTACGGCAAATATTGGGCAAGCTGGTCCCATTCCTGCTAAAAATCTTGCTTTATCTCCTGAATTTGTATATGCAACTATTGCATCTGCATTCAAGTTTTTAGCTGTTTCTGTAGCAATATATGCAACATGTTGTTTCATATTGTTTCCTTCAAAGCTTGGAGTTGAATTTGAAAATCTTTTCCAGTAATTTAAATCTCCTTCAACAGATCTTGTTATTTTATCCATTGTAGCAACGCATAAATCTGGATGTTTACCCATTGCAGATTCACCTGAAAGCATAACTGCTGTACTTCTGTCATAAGTTGCATTTGCTATATCACTAACATCTGCTCTAGATGGTCTTGGGTTAACCATCATTGATTCTAGCATTTGTGTAGCTGTTATAACTGGTTTACCAACTTCATTACATCTTTTTATAAATCTTTTTTGAACTATAGGAACTTTTTCAAATGGTACTTCTACAGACATGTCTCCACGTGCAACCATTATACCATCAGATAATTCTAATATTTCTTCAAAATTGTCTATACCTTCTTGACTTTCAATTTTTGAAATTATTTTTATATCTTTTCCACCATTTTCATCAAGTAACTTTCTCATTTGATGTAAGTCGTCTGCTCTTCTAACAAAAGAAGCAAATATATAATCAAATCCTGCTTTTGCTCCTGCAGTTAAATCATTAACATCTTTTTCTGATAATGCAGGTAAATTTAATTTTAACCCTCTAACATTAACTGTTTTTCTACTTCCAAGCATTGCTGTATTCATAGCTGTACATACAACATCTTTTCCAACAACTTCGTCTACTCTAAATTCTAGCGCACCATCATCTACTAATATACTAGCTCCTGGTTTAACATCTTCTGCTAAACCTTTATAGCTTATTGATGTTTTTGTATTATTACCTATTACATCTTCATAAAGGAATGTAAATTTTTGACCTTCTTCTATTTTTACTTTTTCGTCTCCAGACTCTAATTTTCCAGTTCTTATTTCTGGTCCTTTTGTATCTAGGCACATTGGAATTGCTTTATTTAATGCTTTTCTAACTTTCTTTATTGTATCTATCTTTGTTGCATTTTCCTCATATCCTCCATGTGAAAAGTTTATTCTTGCTACATTCATTCCAGCATTTGCTAACTTAGTTAACATTTCTTCGCTTTCACTTGCTGGTCCAATAGTACATACTATTTTAGTTTTTCTTAAATTTTCTTTTTTCATTTTTTACTCCCTCTTTCTTTTCAAAAACATTTATAGTATAACACACACAGCATATATTATTCAAGCCTTTTGTTATAAAAAATGTCAGAATTAAATGAAATACTTTTTACAAATATTATTTAAAATATTTATATTGTTTTTAATATTATGTTATAATGTATTATATTAATTTAAGGAGAAACATATGAGAAGAGGAATAAATATAAGAAAAAAGAAAAGGATAATCGCCAAAGAAACAAATTTAAAGACACTAAAATTATTAAGTATTTTATTAATTATAATTTTTATATGTTCTTTATATTATATATTTTTTCTTCGAAATTATTTTAGCAATAAGAATTTTGAAGAATATAATCTACTTATTGCAAATTCAAATAATTCTATACCATTTTCACTTAATAAAATTGAATTATACAGTAGTTCAACAGCAAATAAAATTAAAACATATAGTAATTCAGTAGAAGCACTGGATATATCTCAATATTGTGATATAAGTATCTATATAAATAATGATAATAATAGTATTATAAAAAAATTATATATAGACAATATATCAATTTCTAATCCAGAAATGGGTACTCCACATTTATATAAAAAAGCATTTTCCGATATAAAAGAATGTAGCTATACAAGTTCAGAAATTATTACCAACCAGTTTCAATATAACATTATTTCAAAAGATTTGCCTATAGACTACGAAAATTATGAGTTATATTCAGATGGTTCAACACCAATAACTATTGGTTTCTTTAATGAAAATATAAAATCAAATTATTTATTAACTGAAGAAGAAATTAAAAATAGTGTTAGTTTTTTAAAAGATGCACACATTCCACTTAGTAGTATAAATTGTAGTATCTCATTTGTTCTAAACATAATAACTGTAAAAGACGAACATTATATTTGTAACATAAACATATCTATTCCATTTAAAAATAAAGATGGCTCTAGTATTTACGATACAGGTTTTGTTATTAGTGAAATATCAAGTGATAAATTAAGCAAATTTATAAAAATAGAACCCTAACTCATAAAATATGAATTAGGGTTTTCTTAATTAAAAAGTAGAGTTATAGGTTCCGACGGCTTTTCCATAATAATTCACAAAATAATTTCCGTCATCTTTGATTTCAATAAATCCTAGTTTATTATCCTTTCTTACCATAACCCTTCCCATAACTTCTGCTGCGTCATGAAAACCTTCTTGTATAATCGGATCAAGGTTTGTATTAACAATCCAGAATTCTTTACCAAATTTTACTGCTGCAATACCATTGCAAAAGTTATCAGTCCAAGAATAAATACGATTGCAGACTTCTTTTCCTGTTTTGGCATCTATATACCCACAGTCATTCTTTATTCTTATGGGTCTTAATCCATTGGATTCAATACCAACATAATCATAAGAAGTCTTTTTTCCTGTTTCATCAGTTACCTGAATGCTAGGTTTAGTAAAATCATCATATCTACCTATTTTCTCTATTTTTATCGCCATTTTTTATTCCCTCCTGTTATTTATTTTTAGAATTAATGGCATAGTTCTTTTCTGACTAAATTATTACTTAATAGCCATTCAACAAAAGAACTATTTTTATTATATCACATTATGTAAATTTATTCAAATACATCCTTTTCGAATCCATCCCTTTGAGTATATAAAAAAAATCGTAACCATGTTACGATTTTCTTATGGTGGGCAGGGATTTGGATTGCGACAAGCCGCGTCGTAAAAACTGTCCACTGGACAGTTTTTGTCTTCGTTCTGTGGCAGCCTTAATTGCCCCACAACTCGACCACTCCTTTTCGAATCCATCCCTTTGAGTATATAAAAAAATCGTAACCATGTTACGATTTTCTTATGGTGGGCAGGGATTTGGATTGCGACAAGCCGCGTCGTAAAAACT
>CAKPPF010000003.1 GCA_934177485.1 uncultured Clostridia bacterium
TATTTGGTAATACTTTGTATTACCGCTTGGTCTCTTAAAGGATTTACTGTTTACTTTTCAATGTACTTTGTTCCGTCTTTCATGTTGGAACTTTCAAATTATACTATCATTTAAAACTAATGTCAACACTTTTTTGAAATATTTTTAATTTTTTTTACAAAATAAAAAATCAGTAATTTTTACAGAACTAATAATATGTCGTTTTCTAAAAAATATTACTAATTTTAAATTAAAATATTTTTATTTTCATCAGTTTCAAACTAGATATTATTTTAGCATAATTTATGTATACAAGTCAATACATTTTTTAAAATTTTTTAAATTTTTTCAATTATTTTTTCTATTGAGCTTGTATAATATATATTAACATATTATCCTCTTTTTTTCAACACTTTTTTCTTGGTAATTTTTGTCTAAATTTCAACTAAAATTATTTCATCTCCAATGCATTTTATTTTCTCCCATGGTATTACTATTTCGTCCTTACCAGCGAACAAATTAAAAACCTTGTTATTACCAGGCACAATTATAGAAGTTATAACACCAGTTTGCAAATCTGCTGTTACATCTTGTACATATCCGAAGCCTTTTTGCATTAGTTATATTTATAACTTCTTTATGTTTAAAATCAAGTCCTTTTTCTCCCATTTTATAACTCCTCTTTTTTTCTTATATAATATATGTAAATAATTAATTTATATTACCTAAAAAAATAAAAGTGATTTTTAAAACCACATTTTATTTTTATAAAACTATTTAGTTAAATATTTCTTCGTAATTCTTCTTATATTATAATTAGTGTTTTCTAATAATTTTTCTTTTTCGATTTGTTTTGTACTTTTTGCTGGTGTTGGTAGATCTTCTGGCATTGTACCACCTATTTTTCTTATAGTCTGTCTTACAGCTTGACCCACTTTATGATGTGTTATACATGCATCATCTTCATTGTTAATATTCTTATTTTTTAATACTTCATCCGTTTGTGTTATTCTAAATAAGTTCGCTGCAAGTTCTGTACTGCTCATATAATCTAATATATCTTCTTTCTCTGATATTCCTTTTCTATTTGCTATATCTTTAGCAGTCTCGCCATTATATAATCCTCTATATCCATAGTTGTTAAATTTACCATAATTTTTAACACCTGCAAGTTTTGCTGTATCAAATAAATATTTATTCTTATCTTTAACATTTTGCCTTGTATATAACCTTTTATCGTCTTCACTTAGATTTTCATACTCCTGCCTTGTTATTTCTTGCTTTCTTGTTTGAACTGCAAAATAAGTTTGTGCTAGTGCAATTGCCCTTTTTCTGCTATCTCCATTTTGTGCAATTAAGTAACAAGCATACCTAGTCAATTTCATGTCATCTATGGTTTTCTTAGCATTTTTAGGCATTTTAATCGTTTTGCCGACATCAGCAAAATGTTCAAACACAATATTGTTACTATTTTCACAAGATTTTTTAGCTTTATCTATAACTTTGATAAAATTGCCCCACTTACTATATTCTAACATTTCCATTAGTTCTCTTGCATACCAAAATTCTATTCCATTTTCGTCAATATGTTTAATATTTTCAAAATTTTTCTCAGTTTTATTAATTATACTATTTTCCATATATGTTCCTATTCTTCAACTCTCAGCAAATTTGAGCAGTTTAATTTTTTATTATTTATATCACATTTTTTTACATTTTTCAATAGTGCTACGAAAATTTGTTCTTTTTGTTTAAGTTTAAAAAGAGTATATTTTAATATACTCTTTTCTAATATAACTTTATTCTTCGATTGTCACTATATGTTCTATCTCATTTTTTAAGTTTTTCAGTTTTTCCTTAAAAAACGTAGGATAAGCTTTATATTTATCAAGTTCGTCTATTGGTATCCAATACATATTTTCCTTTACACCATTTGAATAACTATTACTATTTAATTCCTTGTTTCCTTTTGGTTTCATTAAATAGTAAAAAGCAACTTCATGACATTTCATATTTTTGCGAAATATTCCGCCTTTTCCTTTAAAAAAGTTTTCATGTATGAATGCAAGCCTATCGACTTTATAAGGAATTCCAGTTTCCTCTAAGACTTCTCTTTCTACGGCTTCTTCAGAAATTTCATTCATGTGTACTCCACCACCAACGGAGTAATAATAGTCATCTCTATCGTTTTTAGCAAATAACACACAGTTATCTTCAATAATAATTGCTGTAGCACGATATCTAAACCAATTATTATCTTTTTCTAAACAACAATCATATTCTTCCATAATTTCCTCCTAAAATCACATATTTTTTAATTCTAAAAAATCCTCAATGCCTCTATTAATATAAATGTTTGTTCCAAGTTTAATTTCATTAATCAATTCATTAGCAACATAATATGCTTTATCAAACTGTTGTTGACTTATTTTTCCGCTTTCTAATGCTTCTTTTAATTCATCCGCATCTTCTATATATAAATTCTTTTTATCACACCCTTCTTTATGCTTCTTAAAAAAGTCATGATTAGAATAGTCTATAACATCAAGATATAAATCATTATAGAATGGTACACCATCTCTTAATTCCATTCCATCTGTTACATCAAGATAATACTGTAAGATTTCATTTTTTTCATTTACAAACGCTCTAACGTTATAATTTTTATCTATTGGTGTATATTCTAATAATTTATATCCTTTATCAACTTTTCTAAATTTATTATTGTTTTTGTATAACTCATTATTTTCATCTATAGAGTTTATTTCTTTTACAGTAAAGTAGCAATTTAAGTCTTCTAATTTTTTTATAGTTATTTTCACATCATTTGCTTCTTGAATTTGCTTTTTCCTAACATCAACCCATTTATCTAATTTATTCAAATTCTTTCTCCATTCATTTCTACTTAATATTTTTATTTTTTATATAGTTTTCTTTAAACTCGTCTACTAATATATCCATTTCTATTGTATCATAATACTTTCCATTTATAAAGTTTGATTTTCTTCTTCTGCCATATTCTTTAAATCCACATTTTTTATAACATGCTAGTGCTCTTTCATTAAATTCCATTAAATCTAGTTTTATATTATTTAAATTTAAATAATTAAATCCGTAATCTAATATTAACCTTATTGCTTCAGTTCCGTATCCTTTATTTCTTCCGCTCTTATCTCCAATAAAAATTCCAAGTGTTGCTCTTCTATTTATATTATTTATATTTTCTAAACTTATTGTTCCTATTGCAACATCATCTTCTAGCCTTACTATCATGAATTGCATTGTTCCTTTTGTATTTTCTTCTAGGTATTCTTTTTCATTTTTCAAAGTAATATTAAAACAACTTCTTCCTATATAATCAGTTGTATCAAAGTCATTCATCCATTCTGTAAATATTTCATAATCTTCTACATTCATCGGTGATAAATATATTTTTTCTCCAACTAGTTTTTTAAAATATTTCATTTTTTCACTATCCTTTCAAAATCATTGCATTTCCAGATTCATATCTATTTAAAGCTTCCTTAAAAATAACTCTTGCAATTATTATATAAATAATAGTTGCAATTATCAATATTGAGAATTGAATAATATTAAATTTATGTATTATTTGTATCGGTAAATGAACTATATATCCAGCCGGTACTATTGTATATAGAACTAGCTTAACAATTTTTCCAAATATTTCTTCTGGGTATACAGAAAAATTAATTAGTAGTACATGTTCATATCTTTCTGCAAGTTCTTCAATCTCACCTACAAAACCAGCAAGGCTCCTTATTATTGTCATTGTAGCAGTCATTATTATACAAGCTAGTATTCCATAAAAAACAATTAATAAATACTCTTGTATATTATTTGCAGCAAATATCCCAACAAATAGTCCATACGTTAAGTCTCCAAATGCTACAAAATCGCATTTAGATGTTGCAATATTTATAAATGCATTCTTAGGTTGTGTTAAGTATGAGTCCATTCCACCATCTATTAGGTTTTTACTAATATTCTCCACTCCTCCAAACAACAAGTGAGAAAGTCCAAATCCAATTGTTGGTATTGCCCATAAGTATAAAATATTTTTCATTTGCAATCCATTGGTTTGGTTAGAACTAATATTAAAAACTATTTTCCAAAATACTAGAAAGAATGAATTATTTATAAACATAAATACGGCTTGAGTAAAAAAACTTGTTTTATACTCTAATGCTGATTTTAAATTATAAATTATAGCTTTTTTTATGTAATTTATATTTCTTTTAACCTCCATTAACATTTATTTGCTCCACCCCTCTCTTGTATAATAATCGTGTTCCCATATACCAAATAATTAGACATATCAATTCAATTAATATAAGTAGTATTGTATTTTTTATTTCTAATCCTATAAATATTCTTGCTGGCGCATAAACCATATATGTTGTTGGCAAGCAGTATAGAATTTTTTGAAATAAATTAGGATAAAATTCTACTGGCGTAAATACTACTAATAGTGATAACTTTTGTACAATAAGCCATATTCCTTTATTATCTTCAAATTTAAATGCCAACAAACCAATAAAAATTTGAATAAATATTTCTGTAATTATTCCAATAATTGTTGAAACTATTGTAAATAAAATTGAGCTTAGTGTACATTTTATCGGTCCTGTTAGTACTAAACCAATAACAATTATTGAGATTACGTTTATAGCTACTTTTATTATAACAGAAATATCTTCCATAAATTTATAACATATATAGTCTACAGGCTTTGTTAATAAATTAGCAATATCTCCATTTTTTACCATATCAGATACATTTTTATATGTTCTATTAAAAGAATATGTTATAAATTCTGTTATAATTATATACCATATTAGTTGATTTTTATTTAGTCCTACAACTTCCTTGCCTTGAAGAATATAGTCCCATAATTCATTAAAAACAAATAAATGTATAGCAAGAGAAAAAATTGAAAAGATATAATTAGTTTTAAAAGTTAAATTCTGCTTCAAGCTGTACTTAAATATTTCTATATATTTTTTCATATTATATGCCCCCTTAAAATTTATATTTGCTTTTTTATCAAATTTATATAATTCATAATTTCAAGATATTTTGAGACTTTTTTGAAAAATTAATGCCCGACAGCCCTTTGAGGCATACGGATTACTCCTTGTCCTGGAGGGTTTAATTTTGAAAGAAAGTGCTCAAAATGATAGTGTAAACTAATTTTATTTTTATGGAACACACTGTGCTACGCTACGGTTTTTCATAAATTATTTTTCACTATCTTAGCTTTTTGTATAAATGTCATAAATTACTTCTTCCAATGATACTGGTATTGCTTCTAAATCTATAATATTTCCATACTTCATAAACTTTTTTAGAATTTGATCCATTGATATTTTATTTGTGTCAACTTTAAAAATTACTTTATTATCACTCTTTTCTAGTATCTCAAAATCTATTTGTTCATTTTCAATATTTTCTTCATAAAATATTGTTATAATTTTCTCTGATAAATACTCTTTTTTCAATTCTTCTATACTTTCGTCTTTAATTATTTGTCCTTTGTCTATAATTATTATTCTTTTACAAATTCTTTCTATGTCTCCTAAATCGTGACTAGTTAAAAATATAGTTGTATTTGTTTTTTTATGTATGTCTAGTATTGCTTTTCTAACTTTTTCCTTTACAACAATATCTAAGCCAATTGTTGGTTCATCTAAGAATAATATTTGTGGAGCATTATAAGTCCAATTTCGCAAATCATTCTTTGGCCTAATGATAATTTTCTTACTGGTATATTAATTATTTCTTGTAATGAAAACAATTCTATAATTTCTTCTATTCTTTTATTCAACTCTTCATCTGGAATATCATACATACTCCCGTATAATTTATATGTATCTAGTGCAGGCAAATGCATCCACAATCCAGATTTTTGTCCAAACATGCAGCCAATTTTATATGCAAGCTTTTTTCTGTCTTTTATTGGATTTAAGCCAGCTACAGTTATGTCTCCATGTGTAGGATGTAAGATCCCAGATAACATTTTTATAGTTGTTGATTTTCCTGCTCCATTTGGTCCCACAAACGCAATTATTTCTCCCTCATCAACATTAAAACTAATATTGTTAACTGCTTTGTATTCTTTTTTTACTTTTTTAAAATAACCTTGTTTTATTGTTTTAATAAAAACTTTTTCTAAGTTTTCAACTTTAATTATCATTTTTTTATCCCCCTTTTTTTAACTACCTTGTTGCTTCTTACGATTAACTAATTTTCCCAAAATCAGAAATAGTAGCTATATACCATACTTTTATTGTGCCTACCCGTTCTGTCTCTACAATGAGAAAATATCAAAGGCGATAGCTATTATAGTATATTTTATATATTAGGAAATGAGAAATTTCCTAGTATATAAACAAAAGCCTCACAAAGAAATCTTTTAAGACTCCTCTGTAAGGCTTTACTTACTTCTAGTGTAATAGCTACTTTATTAGCTACCTATACCGCTTGAAGCTTCCGCTTCTAGGTATACTCTTAATATGCTAACTATATTAACATATTTTAACATTTTTGTCAATACTTATTTATATGCTTTTCTTATTCTGGATATAGCACACTTTTCTAATCTAGAAACTTGCGCCTGTGATATTCCAATCTCATCTGCAACTTCCATTTGCGTTCTTCCATCAAAAAACCTTCTTGATATTATTTCTTTTTCTCGTGGGTTTAACTTTTTAAGTGCCTGTGCTATAGTTAAATCTTCTACCCATCTTTCATCTATATTTTTTGTATCTTTTACTTGATCCATCACATATAAGTTTTCTGTTCCATCTTTATATATTGGCTCCTGCAAAGAAAGTGGATCTTGTATAGCATCTAAACTCATTGCAATTTCTTCTTTTTCAACTTCAAGCTCTTTTGCAATTTCTTCTATTGATGGTTCTCTGCCTGTTGTTCTTACAAACTTTTCTTTCACTTGCAATACTTTATATGCTAAATCTCTTATAGATCTGCTTACTCTTATAGCATTATTATCTCTTAAATATCTTCGTATTTCTCCAATTATCATTGGCACAGCATACGTGCTGAATTGAACATTTTGGCTTAAATCAAAATTGTCTATTGCTTTTATAAGCCCAACACACCCTATTTGAAATAGATCATCTGCACTTTCACCTCTATTATAAAATTTTTGTATTACACTTAAAACTAACCTTAAATTTCCGTTTATAAACTTTTCCCTTGCATTTGTATCTCCATTTTTTATTTTTATTAATAGTTCATTTTTTTCTTCATTTGATAATGCAGGTAACATTGATGTGTTTACTCCACTTATTTCGACCTTTCTTATCAAAGAAAAAACCTCCTTTAGAAATAATCTTTTTATAAATTATTTCCAAGAAAGTTTTTATTTATACTTTTATATTTAAAGTCTAATAAACTATAATTATTTTATTTTTACTTTTTTATCCTGTTTTACTAAGTATTTCTCTTTTCATTTTGCTTATTATCTTTTTTTCTAATCTTGATATATAACTTTGGGAAATTCCCATCATATCTGCTACTTCTTTTTGTGTTTTTTCATTTCCAGTTTTAAAGCCAAATCTTAATTCCATTATACTTTTTTCTCTTTCGTTTAACTTATTCATACAACCACGTAGCAATCTTTTATCTACTTCATCTTCAATTTCTTTTGAAACTATGTCTGAATCAGTTCCAAGTATATCTGATAATAAAAGTTCATTTCCATCTCCATCTTGATTCAGTGGTTCATCTATAGAAATTTCTCCTTTTATTCTATTGCTTCTCCTTAAAAACATTAATATTTCATTTTCTATACATCTTGACGCATATGTAGCTAACTTTATATTCTTACTTGCTTTAAAAGTATTCACGCCTTTCATAAGTCCAATTGTTCCAATAGATACAAGGTCTTCTATTCCAACTCCTGTGTTTTCAAATTTTTTAGCAATATATACAACTAGTCTTAAATTTCTTTCTACTAACATTTTTCTAGCTTCATCGTCGCCATTATCCTCAAACCTTCTTATTAATTCTTCTTCCTCTTTTGTTTCTAATGGTGGAGGCAAATTTTGACTTCCTGCTACATAAAAAACTTGCTGTTCATTTGTTTCATTCTTGAAATTAAAAAATTTAAATTTTAATATTTGAATTATATTCATTTTGTTTATCACCAACCCCTATACTTTGATTTAATAAATTTAATCCAATTAGCCCAGAATACATCTCGTTTTTTGATAATTTTCCATTATAGATTCCTATTATTGCTTTTCTCTTGGTTGATTTCTCATCATCTATATGAATTTCTATGTAATCAGGTCTAAATCCAATTAAAATTCCATTTTTCTTTCCAACTGACGAAAAGGGTATTATGCTATATCTTCTTCTAGAATTTTCATCTATATTTTCAAAAACATTATAATTTAAATCATTATTCAAATTTTCTATTACTTCATTTGGAACAATACTATTTACTCTTTGTTTTTCCACTATTAGAACTGGTATGCCAGTTATTGGATCATTTAGCATATTTCCCGTATCTAATAACGCATTTATTTTAACTTTTTTCTGGTCGCAATAAATATTTATATCATAAATCAAATCCTTTTTTGTTATTTTATTTTTTACTATTTTAAATGATATATTTATAATTATAAATCCAATTGTTCCACCTAATATTGCCATTTTTATAGGATATATACCAATAAAATTTCCATTAATATTATTTGTTAATTTTGAATTAATAAAATTTAATAAGTAATATGTTGCTCCACCAAAGCAGAAAGAAGTTAGATAGAACACAGAAATTTGTTTTAACAATGTTTTTACATTTTTAGAATTAAAAGCTACATAAACCATGCCAATAGATAAAATTGTCTTTGATATTAAGTTGTTATATATATTAAATTTAAATAAATACATTAGTACCGCATATATTGCACCCATTATACTTGCAATAATCATTCTAAAATGAGAAATTGAATTTTTACATACAATTCCTGTAGTAAGAAGTATGATATAATTCATTATAATGTTTTCAATTAATATCATGTCTACATATAAAGTCATATACACCACCTAAAGTTGGAACTAATAACATTATAACTTTTTGATTTTTAAAAAGCTGTCATTTCCTAGGGCAGAAAAAAAGAAATAATCTACAAAAAATGATTATTTCTTTTTTTATATTAAATTATATTTTTTATTTCTGTATATTATTATCACTCTTTACATTTTTCTTTGCTTCATCTAATTCCATTTGTGCAAATTGTCCAAGATACGTTCTTAGTTTGGATTTATATCTTTCATTTATTTTATCAAACACTTTTTGGTCATATCCTTTACTATATCTTATTGAATTATTTTTTCCTTTAAATCCTTTTAATATGAATATTGCCAAATCATCATTATTATTAAAAGTTCTTAAACGTAATGTATCAATTTTTCCCTGTTCGCATACAAAAAAAGGTATTTCCGTTTTTACTTTAGTTCTATATCCTCTTATTCTTGATTGACTATTTCCATCACTTATTTCGGTATTAATAACATTAAGCAACTCATTAAAATTATCATCTTTAATAGCTTCCTCGTTTTTGCCTCTTTTTATATGTAAAGATAAATGCATTAACTTTTTAAGCATTTCTTTTAATTCTTTTTTAGATTTTGTATCATACTTATTCACTTGGCAAAATGTATATGCACCCTGTCCTGATGTTAGAAGCTGTGCAAGTATTTCTATTCTTTGTTTTATTATTTCTTCTTTAGAATTTCTTGAATCTTCATCTTGCAAGGTAGGAATAGATCGGTATACTTCTGGACTTAATGATTCAGTATCAACACTTATTTTTGATATAAACTCATCCTTCTCTTTTTTTACATCTTGCACCACGTTTAACGTTTGTTCTGGGATGTTTGTTTTTATTTCTTGTTCTCCTATTTTTTTTGATTTTGGGGTGTTTTCAATTTTTTCATCTCTTTTTTGTATTATTACTGTATTTACTTTGCTAGTTTTTATATCACCTTTTGCTTCTGCATTTTCTCTTAGTATTTTTACTACATTACCCCTGGTTAAATCCAAGCCTTCATTTTTTAAAATATTTGTTATTTTTGCTGGACTGTTTCCAGCCTTATATAATTCAAGTATTCTAACTATCAATTCGTTCATTCCTATAAATCTCCTTAAAAAGATGCTTTATGTCTTATTACTTATTAAAACTTAATTCCCATTATGCCAAAAAGTACCTATTAATTATAATAGATACTTTTCCTTTGTTTTAATTATTTCTTTTTGTTTCTTAAGAAAGATGGTATATCTAAATCTGAAGATGAATTTCCACTTTCAGAAGATGTTGGAATTGAATTTACTTTTTTGTCCCATGCTCTTGACACAATATTGTCAACTCCAATGCTTGTTAGTGGTTGTTCAGTTTCAAAACCTGTTGCAATAACAGTTATTACTATCTCATCTCCTAATGCTTCATCTATTACAGAACCCCAAATTATGTTTGCTTCTGGGTCAACACTGCGTTGAACTAATTCTGCTGCTGTGTTGATTTCTTGTAATCCTAAATCGTTTCCACCTGTTATATTTATAATTACTCCTCTAGCTCCTTCTATTGAAGTTTCTAGTAATGGGCTTTGTATAGCTTGTTTAGCAGCTACTTCTGCTCTATCTTCTCCAGATGCTCTACCAATACCCATATGTGCCATTCCTCTATTAAGCATTATTGTTTTAACATCTGCGAAATCAAGGTTTACTAATCCTTCTATTGCTATTAAGTCAGAAATTCCTTGTACACCTTGTCTTAAAACATCATCAGCTATTTTAAATGCCTCAACAATTGATGTTTTCTTTTCTGTTATTTGTAATAGTTTATCGTTTGGAATTACAACTAAGGAGTCAACATTTCCTTTTAAGCTTTCAACACCACGTTCTGCCTGTGCTAGTCTTTTTTTACCTTCAAAAGTAAATGGTTTTGTAACTACTGCTATTGTTAATATTCCCATTTCCTTTGCAGTTCCAGCAACAATTGCAGCAGCTCCTGTACCTGTTCCACCACCCATTCCGGCTGTAACAAATACCATATCTGCTCCTCTTAAAGCTTCACCTATTTCACTTTTGCTTTCCTCAGCAGCTTGTGCTCCAATATCTGGATTAGCACCTGCTCCAAGTCCTCTTGTGATTTTTTCTCCAATTTGAATTTTTGTTGGTGCCTTTGATTTTTGTAGAGCTTGTCTATCTGTATTAACTGCAATGAATTCTACACCTTTAATTTCTGCTTCAATCATTCTGTTAACAGCATTATTTCCTGCTCCACCAACTCCTATAACTTTTATTGTAGCTGTTCCATCTATCATTTTGTTATTATCCATGTCTTCGTACTCCAACATATGTTCTCCTCCTCAATTATAATTAATATATTATTTAAAATTAAAAACTTTATTAAGAGTAAAAAAACTCTTTTATTTTTTCTAATATTGTCTTAAAAATATTTTCCTCTAATATTGTATTTATATTGCTTGAAACTGATTTTGTAAAAGGTCTAGCGGCAATATACCTTATTAAAGAATATGCTGTTCTAAAGCTTGGCTTAACTGTACTTATTAGTCTACCTGTTGACATTTTTACTGGTATATTCAAGGTTATTTTTCCAGCAACATCACTTTTGCTTATATTAGTTATTCCTTGCCCTGTTAGTATAACATTGTTTATTTTAGTTTTTATTCCTTGAGAAATTATGTCTTTATTAACTAAAGAAAATATTTCTTCAATTCTTGCTTCAATTATTTCTATTAATTCTGAACTTTTAATTGTTCTTGTTTTACTTATACCATTACATGTATTTAATATAACATCATTATCGTTATCAATAAAAGATTTTAGTGCTAGTCCATATTGTCTTTTTAATTTTTCAGCTTCTTCTACTGATATATCAAGTACAACTGCGATATCATTGGTAATGTTGTTTCCACCTAATGGTATTGTATTTGTATAAACAAATTTATTACCTTCAAATACACCTATATCTGTATTTCCAGCTCCAATGTCAAGGATCATACTGTTATCATTTAATTCATTATTATCTAATATTAAATTTCTTTGAGCTAATGTATTTGGAATGATTCCATCTATTTCCAAGTCTGCTTTTTTAAAGATTTGATGTAATTGTTTTATATAATCTTTATCTGCTATTATTATTTCAGCATTTATTGTAAAAGATGAACAAAAATTTCCAGTTGGATCTAAGACTACTTTTCCATCTTCTAAGACAAAATTATCTGGTACAATATCAATAATTGTTTGATTTTCTGGTAAATCTATGTCTTTTACAAGCATTAATGCAGAATTTATATCTTTACTTGATATTCCTGCAAACTTATCTTTAATTTCTTTTACTACGCTATTTTGGACAATTGTTACATATTTTCCTGGAATAGTTACATATGCAGAATTAATTCTCAAATTAGCTTCTTCTTCAGCATCGTTAATCGTTTTAGCAATTGCCATTGCAACTTCATCTGGATTAATAATTTTACCTTTTTTTATACCGCTACATTTTGCTTTTGTCATACATATTATTTCAATTTGGTCAAAATTATTTACCTCTCCTACAATAGTAGCGACTTTCGAAGTTCCTATGTCAATGCCTACAATTATGTCTCCTATTGCCAAGCTAAACTCCTCCATTTTTATTATATATTTTTTCGCTTTTTAGAATATTATATTTTTTAAAAAAAGTCAATAGAATTTGTAATATTTTTGTAATATTTTTGTAATAAATAGGAAATATATTTTTATACCTTAGATTTCCGTATTAATTGCTGTTTTCTATTTTATTTTTTGACCATTTTTCAACATAATATCTTCTTATACTTCCTAAATTGTTGAACATTCTTCCAACGAATACAACAATTACTCCTATATATATATCTACATTTAGCTTTTCTCCAAGATAAATAAGTAATATTGATAAAATTGCATTTCCAAAAAAGCCAGATACAAATGTTGTAAAAACAAATTTTTTATTAATAACTGCTACAATTCCACCAAATACAGTATCTAATGCTGCTATAATTGAGATTGCTAAGTATGAAGAATATGTATATGGAATTATTGGTAAATTTACTCCAACTATCGCCCCTAATAAACATCCTATTACTATAGCTATACCTAACATCTTTTTTCCTCCTTATTCTATAATTCAATATATTTTAATTTTACGTCCTCATTATATTTTTCTATTTTAATGTTGTTTTTTTCTTGAATATCTATATTATACTTTTCTTTTTGTTTAAAATCATAGTAACCATTTTTTATTGTAAGTGCACTTTTCAAATATGTTTTTGTCCCTATAACTTTTACTTCATAAGGAGATGAAATAGTTGTGTTATTTATTTTTATATATCTAGTAGAAATATCCACTATGTATGTGATATTAGTTATTCTTTCTCCATTAATAGATATTGCCTTTGCTCCAGCTTCTCTTAGTTCATTTACTAGTTCAACAAGATCTTTAGCAGTGTAGCTCTTTTCATCATTATCTGTTAACGTAATTATTAAACCATCACCTGATACATCTGTTAAGCCAAATGTTTCTTTAGCTTGTTCTAGTTCTTTTTCTATTAATTCGCTAGATTCTTCATTACTCTGAATTTTATCCTTATATTCAGTTATCTTGCTATTTGTTTCTTCTAGTTTATCAATAGTTTTTTCGTATTTTTCTTTCCAATCACTAATTGCCTTTTCAAGTTCTGTTTCGCCCATTGTTTCAATTTTTGCAATATCTGTTTCATTAACAACTCTAAATTGCGCAAACATTACACATACTAATATAAAACTCATTATTGAGATTGTTATTATAATAGTTAATTTTCCTTTTCTCATTTCTTCCTCCTATTATTCTATAACACCGTTATATTTGTATATCACAATGTTTTTTTGTGTAGCAATATTAGATACCAAGCCATACCCCTCTAGTATTTTTAAATACCCCCCTGGTCTTCTAATTGCTCCTAGCATAGTTTCAGCTGATCCTATTGCTTTTATAATAAACGGTGAGCTAACTTTTTGTCCATTTATTATTATTACATTTCCATCACAAGTTATAGAGGTAGAATTAATGATTCTTTCATCATTTATTGATATTGCTTCAGCCCCAGCATTTTTTAATTCATTTACTAAGTCAATTAGGTCTGTATCATGAATTAAATAATTACTAATATTATCTAATATTCCAATGTTTTCACTTGTGGCATTTGCATTATCTGCAATTGTGATTATTAATCCCTTTCCTTTTACGTCTATTGCTCCAATCAAGGAATTATATGTATTTAACTCTTTTTGTAATTCTAAAGAACTTTCATCGTTTTTAGTTGCTACTTTTCTTTGCTTTTCTAGTTGTTGTTCTGCTTTTTCAAGTTCTTTGTATGCATTATCATATTGTTCTTTCCATTTTAGTACTTCAGTTTTTAATTCACTATTTTTGGTATCTATTCCAACAACAGAATTAGCATTTTGAACTGTTTTATATTGAACTATAATAGTGGCTGTCAAAATAAAACACATTATTCCAATTGCAACACTTATCGTTTTTTTCTTCATACTATACTTCCTTTCCATCAATCATTTTTTTCTTCTCTAAAAAATGTTCTATTTTTATTTAATAAATCTTCTCTTACAAATATTTCTCCTTTTTTTCCTTCTTCGCTCTTCATAATTTTCATTGCAAGGTCCATTTTTTCTGTTATATTGCTAGAATTTCCTAAATATACTTTTTTTTCATCTTCTTCAAAATACAAAATATAATCAGAAGCATTGTTCAAATCTATCATTGTTATTTTATTTTCTTCACTGTTATATTTGCAATAATTCATGATTTTTAAAACTGTATCTAGTTTAATTAAATCATCATTATTTAACCTGCTTCCAATTTTAATACTTGAACTTATAGAAGTCAATCCATCAATTACAGGAATATCCTTTTTTTCATCACTTATTTGTAACATATAGCCCTGCTTGTCTATATATAAATACTTGTCTAAATATTTAGCTTGATAAGCTTCTACTCTTTCTGTAATATATATTTCCACTGTACTAGGTAATTTTCTTTTTATTTGTGCATCTTCAACGTATGCATTTTCTTTTATGTTATTTATTACTCCTTTTTTAGTAAAAGCAAATATGTTTGTACTATTCAAATTTAATTTGCTTAAACTTATATAAGTCTCTACCGAATTTTGGCTGTTTCCATAAACAACTATATCTGTTATATTGAATTTAGGAGTTGTTAGATAATAGATTGTCCCACCAATTAGAATAAATAATAAAACAATTGAAATTGTAAGCTTTACTTTTCTATTTTTGTTTTTTATTATGTTTTCGTTGTTTTTATTTTTTTTGATTTTGGTGTTATTTCTATGTGTATTTACATTTTTATTCACTTTTGGGGAAGAATTGGTTTTAGTACGAGTAGTATTTTTCTCTACTCGTACTTTTTCTTTTGGCTTAGTTGTAACCCCAATTATAATTTCATTATCTGCATTATACTTATTATTTTTTTGTTTATTATTTAAGTTACTCTTCTTATTAGCCATAGTTATTAACTCCTTTATAAAGAACTCAATTTAAAATATTTCTTCTACTTTAATATTTGCTCCTAAACTCTTAAGTTTTTGGTCTAAATTTTCGTATCCTCTTAATATATATTCAATATTTTCCACATATGTTTTTCCCTTTGCATTAAGCGCTGCTAAAACTAAAGCTGCCCCGCCTCTTAAGTCTGTAGCTTTTACATTTGCATTGTTTAATCTTCTAACTCCTTTAATTACTGCTGTTCTTCCTTCTATTGTACTTTTGCCTCCCATTTTTGTTAGTTCTGTTAAATATTTATATCTGTTTTCAAATATATTTTCTATAATTATAGAAGTGCCTTTTGCAATTGTTAAAACTGTTCCTACTATAGATTGTAAATCTGTTGGGAATCCAGGATATGGTAAGGTTTTTATATCAACTGCCTTAAGTTTTTTAGGGCTTTTTAAGAAAATCTCATTTTTGTTTATTTGGATCTCACAACCCATTTCTTCCAATTTATTTGTTAAGGTTTCAATATGTTCTGGAATAACTTTTTTTAGTTTAATATTTCCACCAGTAATTGCAGTAGCACATAATAGTGTACCTGCTTCAATTCTATCTGGAATTATATTATAACTCAAATCTTTTAATTTTTCTACACCTTTTATAATAATATTATTGGTTCCTGCTCCAGACACTTTTGCTCCCATTGAATTTAAGGCATTTTGTAAATCTATTATTTCTGGCTCCATAGCTGCATTGTTTATTTTGGTTATTCCTTTTGCTAAAACACTAGCAAGCATTATGTTTTCTGTTGCGCCAACACTTGGAAAATCTAAATGAATATCAGTGCCAACAATTTCATCTGCCTTGCATATTAATTCTCCAAATTCTTCTTTAACATTAACACCTAATTTTTCAAAAGATTTAAGATGTAAATCAATTGGTCTTGAGCCAATATCACACCCACCAGGATATGTAAATGTAACCTTTTTACTTCTTGAAAGTAATGCTCCTGCAATTATTACAGATGATCTCATTTGACTCATCAAATCGTCTGGTATTTTATGATTTGTTATCTTCCTAGAATCAATTATTATTTTACCATTTTCTTTCTTTACCTTGCAACCTAATTTTTCTAATATTTTTAGCATCATTTGTGTATCATGTATGTTAGGTACATTATATAATCTATTTATTCCCTTATTTAATAAAGTGGAAGCAATAATTGGTAAAGATGCATTCTTTGATCCAGAAACATATGTGCTTCCTTCAAGTTTGTTGCCACCTTCTATAACATATCTTTTCATAAAAAATTCACCTTCCTTATGTAACTTGATATATTTTATGTTACATTTACGTAAAAGGTGAATTTTGCATTATTTTATTTCTTGTATTTATTTTTTTGTGCCCAATTCTTATTTTCTAGTAAAAAACAATACTATTTAAGTTGCCATGTGTTCCAGTAGCTTTAAGTTTTCGAATTAAGTGAAAAAAGAGCAGATCTGAAAACTCCAGATTCGCTCTTTTTTTCATTATCTAATTGAATTACTTTATGTATATAGCAACACGGAAGCTCGTTGTAGGTGTTGTATATATTGCTCCAGTACTAGAGCGACCATTAGCAGGAAATATATCGCCCTCGTATTTATAAGAGCCACCACGAATGGCAGGACATTCATTGTCCACTTCCTGAGTCCATTCGTCAACATTACCTGCGATGTCATACATGTTATTGGCTTTCCATGATTCGCTACTACCCGTGGTCATAATCTCTTTAGCACAATTCACATTATTTGAGTAGTTTCCCCAATTACTTGAGTCAAACGCAACCTCATCAAATGTCTTGCTTTTTGATTCAATGAGCCAAGCCATAACAGAGTCATATTCTGCGCCATATGTCAAATGACTCTTAGTGAATTCATCGTGCGCGAAAATTTCAGCAACTTTTTTTGCATAATCACGTTCAATGTCTCCCCACGGTAGATATCCCTTTACAGATTTAGGCTGAATACCTGCATTAGGTACGAAATGACACGAGATATTATATCTTGAAATATAAAATCCACCATACTTGTTTACACTTTTAACCTGGTCTTCAAGTTCAGTATTCAAGTATTCTGAATACATGTCTTCATCTGAAAAATTTCTTCGACCAAATTTTTCGTTAAAATCTTTTCTATTCAGTGTACCGTCATTTTTCAGGAACTTAACCGGAACCCATACAAGTTGGTCATATTTTCTCTGTATATCCTCAACTTGTTTGCGGTTATACCAGTTTATATCCGTTACCTTTTCTTCAGGGATTCGATAAATAACGACGCTTTTATTTTTACCCCAGACAGTATTTTCATACGCTCTTCCGGATACAACCCAGCCTGCGGGTACGACGACTTTATTCCCGCGAGAATCTGTATAGTATGATTTCACTCTTGCATATTCTCCAGCCTTTACGCTAGAGCCTTCCTTGCCACATACATCCTTTCTTTCAATTAAATTTTTTCTAAACCGATTATTCATGGTATTCCTCCTTTATGTTTATTTTCAATCGGTTGCAACATGACAACAGTCATTATGTTAAGTATACCACTTTTAGCTTGAAAAATCAAATCATTTTATAACTCCAGGTACTCCAACAACTGTTGAGTTATCAGGAACGTCTTTTATTACTACTGCATTTGCACCAATCTTCACATTATTTCCAATTTTTATTGGTCCTAAAACCTTTGCGCCACAACCAACTACTACATTACATCCCAAGTCCGGATGCCTTTTAAATTTATCTTTTCCAGTTCCACCAAGAGTAACCCCATGATATATAGTACAATTGTCACCTATTGTGGTAGTTTCTCCAATTACTATTCCCATGCCATGATCTATAAATAGCTTTTTACCAATTCTAGCTCCTGGATGGATTTCAATTCCTGTCAAAAATCTTGCAAATTGTGAAATTAGTCTTGCAATAAACTTTAATCCGATATTGTTAAAAAAATGTGCTATTCTATAAAATAGCAGTGCATGAAAACCAGGATAAAGAAAAATTACATATAAAACATTTTTGCTTGCTGGATCTTTATCACTGATATTTTTAGCATCTATATATAATTCTTTAATTTTTTTAAACATAAAAATCACCTAGTATTATTATATTTTATAATAATAGTTAGGTGATTGTTTATTTATATTTTTACAACCAATTTGTCTATTTTAGAATGAATGTATTTTTCCAATTTATCCATAAATATATTAGGCTGTATTTCTTTTTTGGCTACCATATCTAGTCCTTTTTCCCAACTAGCTGTTAGCTTTGGATTTAGCATATCCGGCATTGATGCATATACAATATCAAAAATTTTTTCTCCCTTTTGTGTTGGAGTTATTATTTGAGTTTTATTATTTATTTGTATATATTTTATTCTTTCTAATTTTTTTATAATTTCTGCTCTTGTTGCACTTGTTCCTATTCCTGCACCTTTTATTTGTTCTCTTAGTTCTTCATCTTCTATTAGCTTTCCGGCATTTTCCATTGCCAAAATCATTGAACCCGAATTGTATCTATTAGGCGGAGAAGTTTCTGCTTCTTTACTTTCAAAATTGTTTATTTGAATTTTCTGTCCTTTTTTTAAGGTTGCTAAAATATCTAAATTATTACTGTTTTCCTCTTTGCTATCTTTTTCATTTTCAGTATCTTTTGTTTCTTCTTTTATAGGCTTTAATACATCTAAAAAGCCTCTTTTAGTGCATACTTTTCCATTTGCAAAAAATGTTTCTTTTTCGACTTCTACAGTAATATTAATTTTATTATATTCTGCAGGTGGATAAAAAATTGCTAAAAATCTTTTTGTAATTATTTTATATACTCTTTTATGTAATTCTGGTAATGCTTCATAGTTTTCGTAGCCTTGTCCTGTTGGAATTATTGCATAATGGTCTGTTATTTTAGAATCATTTACATATTTTGTTTTTACAAGGTTAGTAGAATACTTTTCATCTATCATTTTTCTTAAATGTTTTTGTATTTCTTCATCTTTGCATCCTCTTGATATTCCATTTAAATTTTTGGTTATTTCTTTTGCCACAGCTGTTGATAAAACTCTAGCATCTGTTCTTGGATATGTAACTAATTTTTTTTCATACAAATTTTGTATAATTTCTAATGTTTCATCTGGTTTTATCTTAAATATTTTTGTACATTCATTTTGGATTTCAGCTAAATTAAACAATAATGGAGCATTTTCCTTTTGTTTTTGTTTTTTTACTTCTGTAATTGTTGCTTCTTTATCTTTCAGATAGTCAATAAATTTCTTTAAATCTTCTAGTTTTTTAAATCCTGATTCATTATATAATTTTGGATTATTGTACATAATCGAATTTTCATTTATTTTCCATTCTGTATCAAAAGTTGAATCTTCATTTCCAAACTTTCCTATTAATTTATAATACTTTGTTTTTACAAAGTTTCTTATTTCTCTTTCTCTTATTACTACCATTCCTAATACACAAGTCATAACTCTTCCAACAGAAATAGAAACTTTTTCTTCATTTATCTCTTTAGCCAAACGTCTCCCATATATTATTGATAATAGTCTTGAAAAATTAATTCCTATCAAGTAGTCCTCTTTAGCTCTTAAATACGCTGAGTCTGATAAGCTATCATATTCTGATAAATCTTTTGCTTCTTTTATTCCTCTTAATATTTCTTCTTCTGTTTGTGAATCTATCCATACTCTTTTCATTTTGGCATTGGGATTTGGTTTTGCCATCATAAATACAAGTCTTTGTATATATTCCCCTTCACGTCCAGAATCTCCTGCATTATATATTTCTTCTACGTCTTCTCTTTGTAGTAAACTTTGTACTATATCAAATTGATTTTTGACTGCTGGTATTATTTCGTATTTATATTCTTCTGGTAGAAAAGGCAAAGTATCTAGTCTCCAAAATTTAAGTTTTTCATCATAAGCCTCTGGATAAGACATAGTAACTAAATGGCCTACACACCAAGTTATAATCCAGTCTTCCGACTCTAAATATCCATTTTTTCTAACTGTATTTTGTTTTAAAGCTTTAGAAAACTCCATTGCTACTGAAGGTTTCTCTGTTATTAGTAATTTTTTAGGCATTTTCTCCCTCTTTTTTATTTTCAAACTTTTATAATTATAAATATAAATTTTAAAAAAGTAAATATCTTTTTTACATTCCCCTTTATTTTCTACCTAAAATAGTGTATAATGTCGATATTAATATACTAAAAGGAAAGAAAGTGATAGTAAATGGCATATGATTTTCAAAATATAGAAAAGAAATGGCAAAAATATTGGGATGATAATAAAACATTTAAAACTGATGTATGGGACTTTTCTAAACCTAAATATTATGCTTTAGATATGTTTCCTTACCCATCTGGCCAAGGTTTACACGTTGGACATCCAGAAGGTTATACAGCAACAGACATAATGTCTAGATTTAAAAGAATGAATGGCTTTAATGTATTACACCCAATGGGTTGGGATGCTTTTGGGCTTCCTGCAGAACAATATGCAATTAAAACTGGTAATCATCCAGAAATATTTACAAAACAAAATATTGCAACTTTTAAAAGGCAATTAAAAATGCTTGGTTTTTCTTTTGATTGGGATAGAGAAATTTCAACTTGTGACCCATCATATTATAAATGGACACAATGGATTTTTAAACAATTGTATAATGATGGACTTGCAAAACTTGTTGATATGCCTGTTAACTGGTGCGAAGAATTAGGAACTGTTCTTGCAAATGATGAAGTAATTGATGGGAAATCTGAAAGAGGTGGATTTCCTGTCATTCGTAAAAACATGAGACAATGGGTATTAGATATTCCAAAATATGCCGAAACTCTATTACAAGGATTAGATACTATAGATTGGCCAGAATCTACAAAGGAAATTCAAAGAAACTGGATTGGAAAATCTGTTGGTGCACATGTAAAATTTAAAGTTGCAAATCACGACTTGGAATTTACAGTATTTACAACAAGAGCGGACACATTGTTTGGTGCAACATATTGTGTTCTAGCTCCAGAACATGAATTTATAAATATTATTACAACTGAAGAGCAAAAAAATGCTGTTGAAGAATATAAAAAAGCTTGTAGTGCAAAATCTGATTTAGAAAGAACAGAATTAAATAAAGAAAAAACAGGTGTATTTACAGGAGCATATGCAATTAACCCTGTAAATGGAAAAGAAATTCCAATATGGATTTCAGATTATGTTTTAGCTTCTTATGGAACTGGTGCTATTATGGCTGTTCCAGCACATGATGAAAGAGATTATGCTTTTGCAAAAAAATTTGGACTAGAAATTATTCCAGTTTTAGATGGTGGAGATGTAACCAAAGAAGCTTTTACAGGAGATGGATTACATATTAATTCTGATTTTTTGAACGGATTAAATAAAGAAGATGCAATTAACACAATGATTAATTGGCTTGAAGAAAAAGGAATTGGTGAGAAAAAAGTAAATTACAAACTAAGAGAATGGATTTTTGCAAGACAACGTTATTGGGGTGAACCTATCCCAATTGTTCATCTTGAAGATGATATGATTGTTTTGGATGATAAAGATCTTCCATTAATTTTACCTGCTCTTGAAGATTATGCTCCTTCAAAATCTGGTGCTTCTCCACTTGAAAAAGCAACTGATTGGGTTAATGTTGAAATTAATGGTCAAAAAGGAAAAAGAGAAACAAGTACAATGCCTGGTAGTGCTGCATCTAGTTGGTACTTCTTAAGATATATTGATCCAGATAATAATGATGAAATTGCAAACAAAGAATTATTAAAACATTGGCTTCCTGTTGACTTATATGTTGGTGGTCCAGAACATGCAGTTGGTCATTTACTATATTCAAGATTTTGGAATAATTATTTATATAATAAAGGAATAGTACCTGTAAAAGAACCATTTGCTAAACTTCGTCACCAGGGTATGATTTTAGGTTCAAATGGAGAAAAAATGTCTAAGTCAAAAGGTAATGTTATTAATCCAGATGATATGGTTAAACAATATGGTACAGATAGTTTAAGAGTTTATGAAATGTTTATGGGACCTATAGACGCTGCTAAACCTTGGGATCCAAATGGAATTGCTGGTTCTAAAAACTTCTTAGACAGAGTTTGGAGACTAATTGCAGAATCTAATAAAGTTCAAGATGTACAAAATAAAAATTTGGAAAAGGTATATAACTATACTGTCAAAAAAGTAACAAACGATTATGAAACAATGAACTTTAATACAGCAATAAGCCAAATGATGATATTTATAAATACAGCAAATAAAGAAGAAATATTACCAAAAGAATATGCAGAAGGATTTTTGAAATTATTAAATCCGGTAGCACCACATATTACTGAAGAATTGTGGAATATTCTAGGTCACAATAACACAATAGCATATGAAGCATGGCCTACATATGACGAAGAAAAGTGCAAAGACGACGAATACAATTTACCAATACAATTAAATGGTAAATTAAAAACAACACTTAGAATAGCTTATGATACTGATGAAAATATTATAAAAGAAAAAGTACATGAAGCAGTTAAAACACAGTTAGAAGGTAAAACAATTGTAAAAGAAATTTATGTAAAAAATAAAATTTATAATATAGTTGTAAAATAAAAATCACCAATGGGTGATTTTTATTTTATCTTTTTTAATTTTGCAACAAAAAATCCCTCATAATACTTGGTTGGAGCAATACAAAGTGCTCCTTTTATTTTGCATGGCAACTTAGGAATATCTTCTTGAATTTCTATTGGAACTATCTCCACATTTGCTCCTTTAATTGCTTTATTAATTATATCTTCATTTTCTTCTTGCAAAATTGAGCAAGTTGAATATACCATTTCATGTCCTTTTTTTAGAATTTTTAATGCTTTTTTTAGTAAACTTAGCTGACTATTAGTTGTTTTTTCTAATAACTTTTCAGTAAATCCATTATATGTTTTTTCATTTTCCAATTCAATTGTTCCACTTCCAGTGCATGGTGCATCAAGAAGTATTTTATCAAAAGCAAAATAATCATTTAGTCGTCTACTATCTTCTTTTAAAATACTAACACTTGTTGCTCCTTGTTTTTCTATATTGTACTTTAATTTTTCTATTCTAATATTATTCATTTCACACGCTGTTATATTGGCTTTATTATTTGTTAAGGCTGCAATTTGGGTTGTTTTTCCACCTGGTGCTGCAGTCATGTCTAATATATCTTCATTTTCTTTTGGATTTAGAATAATTGGTGGTAACATTGAAGATAAACTTTGCAAATAAATATATCCGTTTTTGTAAATATCAAGTTCTTTAATTCTTTCTTCATTAGTGTTTTTGATAACTAATGCATTATCACCAAAACTCACTTTTTCAAATTCAATATCATTTATTGAAAGTTCTCTGCATACTTCCTGAGCAGTAGTTTTTATGGTATTTACTCTTAAACTTACAATTCTATTTTGTGAATATCCATTTAGTATTTTACTAGTTATTTTCTCCCCATATTGTTTATTTAATTTTTCTATTAAAAACAGTGGTACTTTGTTTTCTTCCATTATATTTTCCTTTTAACTTTTTGTTTATTTATATCATTTTTATTTTTTAAAATCAAGTTTAGACTTCTATTGTAATATAAATGTAATATTTTTTTATGCAAATATTATTGTATTTTTAGAGGCTTATATTATATAATAATGTCGTATATTATACTAAGGAGAGAAATAAGGTGAGCATAAAGTCTGACCTTCGAAAAGAAGGAATTGAAGTAATAAAACAATTAAATACTCTTAAAGTTAATAGTATTTCTGCAAATATTTCAAAAAAATTAGTGGATAGCTTTCCTGAGCAAAATTTTAATTATCATGAACTATTCACTAAAATATCAAGACTAAATATGTATATTGCTAAAATTCCAAATGGTGTAGCAGCAAAATATTTCTATAAAAACTCATCAATTTATTTTGCTGAAAATACAGATTTAGAAAATTTAAATGATGTTGCAATTCATGAATGTATTCACTATTTACAAAGCAAAATTGATTCCAAAAATAAACTAATTAATTTAGGTTTGTGTGATTTTACAGACATAAAACTTTCTGGAATGGCATTAAATGAAGCAGCAGTTCAACTAATGACAATGAAATGTTGTAAGTCAAAGTTTGATACAGTTAAATACTTTGATATAGAACTTCCATCTAATAGTCCAGATTATTACACTCTTGAATGTAATTTAGTTAGACAAATGGCATATATTACAGGCGAATATGTTTTATACAATAGTACTTTATATGGAAATGATAATTTTAAGAATAAGTTTATTACATTAACAAGTAAAGAAGATTTTGAAATTATAAAAAATAATATAAATTCTATTATGTATTTAGAAGATCAATTAAATGATATTTTAGAAAAGGTTCAAAATAGTGATATTGTAACTAAGAAAACAGCAAGACTTATGAAAAAATCTGCAAAGTTAAAAGAAACAATTAGAAAAGGATTTTTAATGACTCAAAATAGAATATTCACAAGTTTCTTTGATAATTTGTTTGAATCATTATATACACCAAAAAGCATGGAAAATTACAGAAATGCATTGTATAGCTATAGAAACTTTATAGGTGTTACTGATGATTATACTTTTTTCAATGATTATTATATAAATAAAATGGCTGATTTGGAAGAAAGGTATAATAATATGCCAAATAAACCTCTAGCTGCTTTAGTTCCTGTAAAAGAAACCTTATTTGGAAATATAATTAGAAAAATTAAAGCATTAATTGGATATAATTATAATAAAAAACGTAATTATAACTATAATAATATTAATATGAAATAAATCTTAACAAAGGGCGACTCAAGTCGCCCTTTGTTCTTGCTAATTTGAATTTTTAAATTTTTGTTACAAATTTTGTATTATTGCTTTAGCGCACTCAAACCCGCTTTTTGCTGCCCATGCAACTGTTTGCTTATTTCCAGCTAAATCTCCAATTGCATATATTTTTTCATTTGATGTTTGATAATTTTCATTTATTTTTAAATATCCCCAATTATCTGTTTCCAAATTAAGCATATTTATTATTTTTTTATTTGGTTTTGAGCCAACTGCCATTACTAAATAATCTATATCAAGTATAAAATTGCTGTCAACTATATTTACTGGTACTTTGCGTGTTTCATTTTCTTTCTGAATTAATTGTGTTTTTATACATTCTATTTTTTTACTATTCTTTTCATAGTATGCTTTTAGAATGTTAGTTTGAAATAAAAATTCTATTCCTTCACTTTTTGCAGCTTCTATTTCTTTAACTTCTGCCGGCATTTCTGTTTCTGACCTTCTATAAATAATCTTGACTTTTTTAGCTCCTAATCTTTTTATTGTTCTTGCAGAGTCCATAGCTACATTTCCACCGCCAATTATGCCAATACATTTATTTTTAAAATCTGGCATATTCTTATACTCTAACAACTCATTTCCGCTTAACACAAAGTCAAGTTCTTCTCCAGGAATATTCATTTTGCTTGAAACATTTGCTCCAAAAGCTAAAATAACATAATCGAATCTTCTTTCTAATTCATCAATAGTTATATTTTTTCCTAATTCTGTGTTTGTTATAACTTGAATATTATCATTTAAAATAAATTTTTCTATCCAGTTATTCAATATATTTTTATCTAACCTAAAATCCGGTATTCCATACCTTAGAAGTCCTCCAAGCATAGAATGCTTTTCGAATATTGAAACTTTATATCCGTTTTGTGATAGTTTATAGCTACATGCTAAACCTGCAGGTCCAGAACCTACAACAGCAACACTTTTTCCATTAACTTCAAAATTATTATTTTTAAAATTACGCTTTTCTAAAGCAAAATCCCCAATGAATGTTTCTAGTTCACCTATATTAACACTTTTGCCTTTTATTCCTCTTACGCAATTTCCTTCACATTGTTTTTTGTGTGGGCATACTCTTCCACATATAGGTTCAAAAATTGTTGTTTCATTAAGTACTTCAAATGCATCTTTATATTTCTCTTTTTTTATGCAATTAATAAAACTTGGTATATCATTTTGCAATGGACACCCAGACTTACAAGGCTTATTCTTACAATTCAAACAGTAATTAGCTTTTTCTTTTATTTCTTCTAAATTATAGTTCATTAATCTCTCCTAATAGAATTTTTATTTTAGTTCTTCTTCTTTTTGTATAACTAGTTTTAAATCTCGCCAAAAATCAATTTTCTTACTTTCATCTCTTAGAAGCGCTGCCGGATGAAATGTTGGCATATATAGTATTCCTTTCTTTTCTATCCATTTTCCTCTAGCTGATGTTATTCCATATTCTTCGCCAAGTATATTTTTTAATGCTACACTTCCTAAAAGCACTATAATTTTAGGTTTTACAAGCATTACCTGATTTCTTAAATAATCCATACAGGCTGTAGCTTCATCATTTTCTGGATTTCTGTTTTGAGGTGGTCTACATTTTACAATATTTGCAATATAAACATTTTCTCTATTTATTCCTAAAGCTTCAAATGCTTTATTCATAAGTTGTCCCGCTTTACCTACAAACGGTTTTGCTTGAATATCTTCATCTGCTCCTGGACCTTCACCTATAAGCATTACATTTGCATCTTTATTTCCACATCCAAACACTATATTTTTTCTGGTAGTACATAATTTACATTTGTTACAGTTCTTAATTGAATTTTCTAGTTCATTCCATGTCTCATACATTTATTATTTATTACCTCACACAATCCTCTAATAATTTAATTTTTACATCTTTTTTAGTATTTATTTCTGCCATTGTTCCAATTGGAATTACAGTTTTTCTTTCGCAATGTCCGAAATTATTTGATTTTATTATTGGAAAATCATAATCTCCATCTAGCACATCTAACAATATTTTTTCTAAAGCTATTTGACTTTCATGTTCATAATTTCCTACCCATATTCCTTTTATTTTATCAAAAACACCATTTTGTTTTAAATAATATAGATAATGATTTACAAAATTAGGATTTGATTCATATGCTAATTCTTCTATAAACAAAATTTTATCTGAGAAATCTACTTTATATTTTCCACAAACAAGTCTAGTAATTAAACTTAAATTGCCACCAATTAAAATTCCTTTTGCTTGTCCAGGTTTTATTGTATCATATTTATCATCATTTGTGCCAAGTTCTAAGTTTTTATCTTGGAATCTTTTAATTAATTCATTTGAAGAATATTTATCTATGCCATTCCAATCAGATATAGATTTAAAATTCGGTCCATTGAATGTTACAAGTCCTGTTTTTGAATAAATTGCATTGCAAAGTGCTGTTATATCACTGTATCCACATATTATTTTAGGATTTTTCTTTATTAGTTCATAATCCAAATAATCAAATGTTGAATTACAATCATATCCTCCCTCAGCACAAATAATTGCTTTAACCTCATTATCTTTGAACATATTATTTATATCTTCTGCTTTTTGTCTTCCAGTTGCTCCATATCCTGTTGTATTAGTTTTTACATATTTTCCAAATTTTATTTTATATCCCAATTTTTCAAAAAATGTTTTTGAGCTTTCAATCTCTTCTATTTCATTATTTTTTATAATCTCAGATGGAGCAACAACTCCTATTATGTCTCCTGGTTTTATTGCTTGTGGTATCATAGTTTCCTCCTTAATTATATTAATTCAATTAACGCTATACTTCTTCCTGAATTTTCTTTTTCTGCTCTAAAAGAATGACAAATATTACTTTCACATACAGTACAAATCTTGCTATCTATTATATTTTCATTTTTTAGACCTAATTTTATTAAATTTTCAGTATTTATTCCTAAAGTATCAATATAATATTTAGTATCTTTCTTAGATATATATTTATCAATTCCGTCTAAATTTTTAAATTTATTATAGAACATATCTCTAACATCTTGGTCAACTTCAAAATGGCATTTTCTAATATGAGGTCCAATACAACAAATTAATTCTTCAGGTTTACAGTCATATTCTTCAATTAGTTTTTTTACTGTTTTAGATGCAATTTCTTGATACGTTCCCTTCCAGCCAGAATGAGTATTAGCAATTACATTCTTTACAGGATCATAAAATAGTAACGGTGTACAATCTGCAAAACATAAAGTTAAGGCTTTATTTTTACTATTTGTTACTAAGGCATCCACGTTATCAAATTTCGGATTATATATTCCTTCATCTCCATCAAATATTTTTTCTACTCTGTCTGTATGCGTCTGTTTAGGTCTGCATATATCTTTAGCCGAAATATCAAGTGTTTTACATATTTTATTATATGAGTCATCTACTTCTTTCTTTTTTTCTTTGTAGCTGTCATAACCTGCAAAGTTTAATGGTTTTAATGTAAAGCAATGAACTAATTCTTTATATTCTAATAATTTTCTAAATTGAATATATTGTACTCCATTTTTGTTTATATGTACAATATTTTCATTTGACAAGTCTTTCATAATACCTCCATTTAAATTCGTATTTTGAACAAGTTTTATTTTAAGCAAACATGATGGTTAGGTTTTGTGCCCACCCTTTCGTCCAACAAATATATTAATTATAATTTTTCTAAAATTTCATTTTTAGACGCATTAGGTATATAGTTATAATTATTATTACATAGTTTTGTGTCAAATCCGCAAATAGCCTTAAAATTACAAAAGTCACAAGCTGTTCTTTTATTTTTATATAAATAAACTGGTTTCTGTTGTATTACGCCATCTAGAATATTTTTTGCTATTTCTTTTATTGTGTTTTCTACCCTATTTTGTAATTTGATAAATTCATCCTTTTTTAAAACATTAGATTTTTTTTCACTTAAATTTCCATCTTTGTCTATATATGCCGGTATTATATTTGAGCTTCCTTGTGAAATTTTGTTATCCATCATTTTTACAACATTTATATCTCCTAATATAAGTCCATTCATTTTAAAGTTATTTCGTATTTCTTGTTTAAGTTGTTCATCTGTTATGTTTTTATTTTTTGCCTTTATTATTGGGTCTATTAAGCTAAAATATAGTGTTCCAGCTGGAATTGCCTCTTCCTTTTTGGATACAGCATCTAGATAAGTTAATAATTGGATTTGAATACCTGCTACAACTTCATTTAAATCTATATTTTTTACAGAAGATTTATAATCTATTATTCTTATATATTTTCCGTCTTTATTTTCTGCAATATCAACTCTATCTATTTTTCCTACAATTTGAACTTTCTTTCCATTTTCTAATTGTATTTCTATTGGTGCATACTGTTTGCCTTTTCCAAATTCTAGTTCAGTTCCAAGTACTTTAAAATCGCTATTTTTTAATGTATCTATAATATATGTAATAGCATTTATTATGACTTTTTTTAACCTTTTAGAAAGAATTATATATTTAGGAATTGTATTAAATATATAGTTTTTATTTAAAAGAAGCTTCTCATCTACTATTTTTCCTATTATTTTAGATATTTCTTCATTATCTATTTCTTTAATATTAATATTATTATCATTTACATAGCTAAAGAAATCGTCTATTACTTCATGCATAAATGTTCCGGTATCTAAACTTTGTAACTTCAGTTCTGTCCTTTCAGATAATTTTAAACCATATTTTAAGTAATATGAAAATGGGCATCTTCTATAGTTTTCGAGTTTTGATATACTTGTTTCTAATGTATTACCATATAATTTTCCTAAATTTTCTTTATTTATGTTTTCTGCCAAATTATTATATAAATATCCATTTAACATCTTGTTCAATTTTTCATTATATTGTACATCATTTTGGTATACATTATATAGTTCAAGCCATATATCATCAATTGGTTCTCCATCTAGGTATTTGCGTAAATTTATTAACAGTAAATCAAAATTAACCTTTTTATTTGATATATAACTCTTAGAATTAATTATATCGCTATCTTCTTCAAGATTAGGAAAAATCTTTTTTATTTTGTTAATTAATATTGACTTTCTAAGTCCTTTACCATCATTGTCTGAAGCTGAGTAAGATAGAAAAAGTTGTTCTTCAGCAATGCTAAAGGCTTTATATATATTAAAATTCTCATCATATATTTGCTCTTTTGTAGTTTTAGCAAGTTCAAGTCCATTTTCTTTTAGATATATTCTTTCATCATCACTAATAAATCCTTCGTTTTTACTATTACTTGGAAACTTTCCATCATTAAGTCCAATTATAAAAACTATTTTTTTATCTCCACTCCTGCTTCTATCTACATCTCCTACTATTACTTCATCTAAAGTTGCAGGTATTTTTCCTAAAGAAGAATTATTAAGTCCTGTTTTTAATAGTTCTATGTAATTTTCAAAACTTATTTTATCATCTTCAAATATTAATACTAGTTCATCTAATAGATCTATTAATAAATTCCAACTTGAGTTATAAAGATTAGCAAGTTCAATATTTCCATTCATTTCGAGAAAATCAACTTTTTTCTTCAACTTGTCTTGAATGCAGTTTTCTTCTAGTAATTTATAAATATTTAATGTAATGTCTTTTACAGTTTTATTTTTTTCTAATGAATTTTTAAAACCTAAAAGTGGTGATATTATTCTATTTTTTATTTCTTCTAGCTTATTAATATCTTCTTTATTGTCTGTAATAATTTGCCAAGTTGAATTAAACTTTTTAAATCCACTTATTCCAAGTTTTTTACAATAGTTTTCGAAAATATATATTTCATCGTTTGATAAATCAATAAAACCAGATTTAGCATAATTAATAATTGAGTCCATTGACCAACTATTAGAGAAAACGTTTAATATAGATATTATATATCTAATTAAAACATTTTGATTTAAGTCTTTGTTTTCGTCTATAAATACCGGAATATCATATTTATTAAATATAGCTTTAATAAGGCTTGAATAATCTTCAATATCTTTTGTAATAATGCTAATATCTTTGTATCTAAATTTATTATCCCTTACCAGCTCTATTATATTGTTTGCAACATTTTCTATTTCAGAATAATTATTATTTGCAAGAAATAATCTAATATTACTTGAGTTATTAGTGTAACTTATAGGATTTACATTATATAAGTTTTCAGACAAGTATTTTAGCTCATCATTTTTGAATCTATAGTTTTCATTTAGTTCTATAGAATCTAAAATTTCGATTTTATTATTATGTGCTATTTTTAAAATATTTTGAGCTGTTTTTTTGTTTGCAATAAATATATCTGTTTCATTATTTGCTTTATATTCTAAAGAATCTGCACATATAGTAACAGTAACATTTAGTGCTTTTTTAAATAATTCTTCTATTATTCCATATTCTTGTTTTGTAAAACCTGCAAATTCATCAATATATATGTATGAATTTTCGAACATTGTGCTTTTGCATATTTTATTTTTTACAATTGTAAGCAATTCATCATCATCTAAAAACATATTTTGAATTTTATTATTAAAATCATCATATATTATTTTTATATCTTCTAATTTAAATTTTATATATTTATCTTGTAAAGTTTCACTAGTTTGTTCTAGCATATTGCTTGTAATATTATTCTTTTTTAACTCTGTAATCATTCTTAACGCTAAATCTATATTTTTGTCTGTTCTACCCAAGAAGTTTAAATTTTCTTTTTCCTTTTGCATAATGTTAGATAATAGCATGGCTTTTCCACTTTGTGATATGTTTTTTTGTTCTCCCATTCCACTTTCTGCTATTATTCTATATGCCATACGCTTAAATGTAATTACTTCTGCATTAACTACAGCTTTTTTTCCTGATAATCTCATTAAGTTTTTTTCGGCTGTAAAAGAAAACTGTTCTGGAGTTATTATATATACTTTTTTATTATCGTCTATTAAATTTTTTATCTCATTAAAACAAAAGCTAGTTTTTCCTGTTCCGCTTTTTCCATATATAAATCTTAAACTCATTTTTTTCACCAAAATTATTATAGCACACTAAGTCTATTTAGCCAAGTTTAATTAGCTTTGTGGACTAATAAATTATTTATATATTAATTGTCTATTAGCTTATTTATCTGCCAAAAAATAATAGAAAAGTGAGCAGGCACAAGACCTGCCCCCCTACAATACTAAAATTTGCTCTAAATTATAGTAAAAAATGAGAAATTTCCTACTAAATAAAAAAAGTGGCATAGCCACTTTTTTTATTTAATTTATCTATCAAATCCTTCTTCTTGTTTTTTAACAAAGTCTTTATATCCACTTGACATTGACTTTGGTCCTTTTTTATTTTTAAGCATCTCGTCTCTTGCTTTTTTTGCTTTAGAGACTGCATTTTCATGTTTTGACTTTGTAATATTATATCTTATAGAGTTTGTGCCATTTTTTTCTTCAATTTTTTTCATTTTAGTTTTCAATTTTTTTGCTTTATCTTTATTCTTAATATATTTACTCTCGTTCATTTTATATTGCTCTACAAAATTATTATGAGTTTTAGTATTGTGTAACTCAAATTTTTCTTTTTTTCTAACCGCATTTTGTAATTCATTTCCCTGTGGAACAGGTAATGCATTTTTATACTTATCTCCTAAACCAGGAAATCTTGATAGTATCTTTTTCAAGGTATAGAAAGGAGTTGTAGTAAAGTCTGTTCCTAAGTATTTATTATCTTTAATTAGGCTTCTATTTAATTGTCTAAATGTCTTTTCATTCATATATATTGAATTGCTTTCAAGCTTAACATTATATTCTATTGGCAGTTTATCTTTTTCTCCGCAATATACATCTAAAAAATCTTTCATAAGTTTCTTATCATTTTGAGCTAATAATAACTTTAATACTGCTGGATTTACCATTTTTATTATTTTTGAATAATCCTCTAAATCATTTTCTTTAATAAATTCCTTAGCCTCTTTTCTAAGACTTCTTTTATCTTGAAAAATTTTATCTAGATTAAATCCAAATGAACTATGTGTACCATTTTGCATTTCTTCTACAATTGCTTGATTACTATCAGAATCAATTATAAATTTTAAGTAATCTTGTTTTGACTGTGTCGGTTTTGGGCCCTGGTTTGGTTGGCCTTGGCTTGGTTGACCTTGGTTTGGTTGTCCTTGGCTTGGTTGACCTTGGCTTGGTTGGCCTTGGCTTGGTTGACCTTGGCTTGGTTGGCCTTGGCTTGGTTGACCTTGGCTTGGTTGACCTTGGCTTGGTTGACCTTGGTTTGGTTGGCCTTGGCTTGGTTGACCTTGGCTTGGTTGGCCTTGGCTTGGTTGGCCTTGGCTTGGTTGACCTTGGCTTGGTTGACCTTGGCTTGGTTGGCCTTGGCTTGGTTGGCTCTGTGTTGTTGGATCTACATTGCTTTTTGTTTTTTCTGCCTCTCTCCTAAACATTTCTTTGTATTCATCTGGAGTTAAATTTATTGAATTTAATTCTTCTTTAAATTCAGTGTATTGTTTTATTTTAGCATTTAATTTCTGTATATTATCTTTAATAGAATCTATTTGATCATATATTTCTTTCCACCCAAATTTGTTGTCATGACTTTCTTCTTTATAGAACTCTTGTAGTTCTATATTTTTCTTTTTTAACTCTAATTCTTCATCTGCAACTTCTCTCTTCATTGTTTCTATTTCCATAGTAATTATTTTGAAGTGATTGTCTGTACGAAAGAATTTCTTTGAGTCCTTTGCATCTTTTATTTCTTTATTTAATTCTGCATTTTCTTTAGACAAATTTTTTTCTTCATTTTTAATGCTTTTTTCTATCTGTTTCTGCAATGATTCCCTATCAATTTCAAATTCAGCATCTTCCCATGTTATATTTAATTGTTCATTTAATCTTTCTATTCTTAAATTAGATACTTTTTTATTTTGTTCAATTTTGCTCTCTAATTCAGATACTTTACTATCAAATCCATTATATTCGTCTATAAGTTTTTGAGTATTTTGAAATTCTTCAACACTTTTCATATGCTTTCTCCTTTTATTTACATAATATACATTAATTATATCATATTTTGATTATTTTGTAAATAATTTACTTTTAGTATAATGGATATTTCACTTTTATGCAATATAATTTACTGAATGTAAATAAAATGTAAAAAAATAGTAATACTATTGAAATATTTTGCTTTCTAATGCTCTTTCAGCTAATTTTGAATATCTTATTTTTTTATCTTTTATTTGTTCTTCTAGTTCCGGTAGTATTCCGAAATTTGCATTCATAGGTTGAAATTTTTCGTTTGGTGTTGATATGTATTTTGCTAAAGCTCCTATTACAGTTTCTTTAGGAAATATTATTTTTTTAGATTCTTCATCTCTTTGTAGTATTTTATTGTACAAAGCTACAGCATTAAGTCCTGCAACAAGTCCAGAACTTATAGATTCTACATATCCTTCTACTCCCGAAATTTGCCCGGCAAAAAATATATTATTATTTCCTTTAAGTTTATATGTTTCGTCTAACAATTTGCTGGAATTTATATATGTATTTCTATGCATAACCCCATATTTTACAAATTCCGCATTTTCTAGACCTGGTATTAAAGAAAATACTCTTTTTTGTTCTCCGAATTTTAAGTTAGTTTGAAAACCAACTATATTATATATTGTTCCTTCTGCATTATCTTGTCTTAATTGTACTAATGCATATGGTCTTTTTCCTATTCTTGGGTCATCAAACCCTACCGGCTTTAATGGACCATATCTTAAAGTATCTATTCCTCTTTTTGCCATTATTTCAATTGGCATACATCCTTCAAAAATTTCTCTTTTCTCGAAATCGTGAAGAGTTACTATTTGTGCGTTTATAAGTTCTTTGCAAAATTTTTCGTATTCTTCTTTATTCATTGGAAGGTTAATATAGTCTTTAGCTTCTTTATTTTGCCTTTCTTTCCAGTTTTCAAGACTCTCATCTTTCTTCTTTTCTTGACTATATCTGTCTCCATAAAAAGCTATATCAAAATTTATGCTATCTTTTAGCACAATTGGGGCAGCAGCATCATAAAAATATAATTCGTCTTCTCCTGTGAGTTCTAATATTTTCTTAGACATATCTTCGGACGTTAAAGGGCCAGTAGCAATAATTGTAATTGTGTCTTCTTCTATCTCTTTAACTTCCTTGTTTATTACCTGTATGTTGGGATTACTTTTTATTTTCTCAGTTACTAATTTAGAAAATTGCTCTCTATCTACAGCTAATGCTTGTCCAGCAGGAACTGATACCTCATCTGCAGATTTTATTAATAAAGAATCCATTTTTCTTAATTCTTCTTTAAGAAGTCCGCATGCATTTGTTAATAAATTAGATTTGAATGAATTACTACATACAATTTCTGCCAAATTGTCATTTGAGTGTGCTGGTGAAAATTTCTCTGGTTTCATTTCATATAGTTTAACTTTTATTCCCTTTTTAGCAATTTGATATGCTGCTTCACATCCTGCTAGTCCACCACCTATAACATTAATATAATTTTTCATTATTCCTCCTTTTATTAGATTTTGAATTTATGTTTATTGCTAAATTATACTGGGCAGGCACAAGACCTGCCCCTACGTTTTGTTCACGTAATTTTAGTTTTCACGTAGTTATGTATTTGTAGGTCTTGTGCCTATCCTTTTGTCCCTTATGATTTCACATTAATCTATTCAAATAATTTTAATATATCTTCTTTAGATAATTTATTTAAAACCTTAGTATCTGTGCTAAGCATATTATCAATAAGTTCTTTTTTTCGTTGTTGTAAATCATATATTTTTTCTTCTATTGAATTTTTTGTAATTAATTTATATACCTGTACTTTTTTGGTTTGTCCTATTCTATGTGTTCGATCAGTTGCCTGATTTTCCACAGACAAATTCCACCAAGGATCATAATGTATTACCATATCTGCAGCTGTTAAATTAATTCCTGTTCCTCCAGCCTTTAAAGATATTAAAAATACTTTTATATTTTCGTCACTGTTGAATTTGTCTATAAGTTCAAATCTATCTTTAATATTTGTTTTACCTGTAAGTTTTATATAATTAACATTTTCTTTATTTAATTCTTTTTCTATTATTTTAAACATTGATGTGTAGCCGGAAAATAGTAATATTTTGTGTCCACTTGATATTCCAGTTTTTATTAGTTCAATACATTGATTTAATTTTCCGCTTCCTGAATAATAATTATCTATAAAAAGAGATGGATGGCAACATATTTGCCTTAATCTGGTTAAAAGTGAAAGTATTTTTATTCTGCTTTGTTCAAAGCCTCTGCTTTCAATTTCTTCATATACTTCATCTCTTGCTTCAGCTAAATATGATAAATAAATTTTTTCTTGTTCTTCAACCATTTCATTATTTATTACTATAGTAGATTTGTCCGGTAATTCCTTTAAGACTTCTTTTTTAGTTCTTCTTAATATGAAAGGTTCTATAATCATTTTTAATTTTATTAACACATCTTCATTCTTGTCTCTGGTTATTGGTATTTCATATTCTTTTTTAAATTTTTTGTATGTAAATAAATAACCTGGCATAATAAAATCAAAAATAGACCATAATTCACTTAATGAATTTTCTATTGGTGTACCTGTTAAAGCAAATCTTGTTTGTGCATTTATTCTTTTTATTGCCTTTGAATTTTGAGTACTATTATTTTTTATATACTGTGCTTCATCTGCAATTATAAATCTAAAAGTATAATTGCATTTTTCATATTCTTCTATATCTCTTTTTAATAAATCATATGAAGTTAAAACTAGATCATAATTTTTTATTTCTTTTATTTTTTCTTTTCTTTCTTCTGCATTTCCATTTATTAAGAGAATTTTTAAACATGGAGCAAATTTTTCTGCCTCATTCTTCCAGTTTAAAGTAAGAGAACTAGGTGCAACTACTATAGAAGCTGCATTTTGTTCATTTTTTTCTTTGTTGTCTATCAACATTGCTAAAATTTGTATCGTTTTTCCTAAGCCCATATCATCTGCTAAAATTCCACCAAATTTATAGTGATCTAATATCTTAAGCCAGTTATAACCCACTTTCTGATAGTCTCTTAATACATTTTCTAAGTTTTGTGGAACAGATTTATTATTAAAATTATTAATATCGTTTGTAATCTTTTTGTATTCTAAATCTGTTTCAACCTTTATCTCTTTATGTTCTTCTAATAGTTTTTCAATATACATTGCTCTATTTATTGGTAAAACTATTTTACTATCAAGTTTTTTATAATTTACATCAATTCCATCTAGCAAATCATTTAGGACTTTTATATTTTGATTGTCCTCAAGAATAACAAAGCTACCATCTTTTAATCTATAAAATTTTTGTTTTAGTTTATACTTTTCAAGTACATCTTTCATCTCATCTTTATTTATTGGTAATTTACTAAAATCTATCTCTAATAAATTATTATTTACATGTACTGAAAGTGAAGTACGTGTCCCGTTTTTTATTTTCCTTTTACTAAATCTATCAGTTACATACAATTGAGCACATTGGTAGTAACTTTCAAGTTCTGAATTCATAAAATTAAAAATACTTTCGTCGTTTGTAATAATAAATCTTTTATTTTTATTATCTAGCATAAATCCTGTTTTTACTAATTTATCTAAGAATATATTTTCCTCAAGTAAGTTTCTGTTAACATTTATTAATTTATTTGTAATAATAGGATTAAATTCTATGTTTTCATAGCAAAACTTTAAGTCTGCTATTAAATAGTTTCGGTTATCAAAGTCTAAAAAAAGTTTGATTATGAGTTTTTGTGGAATGCATTTTTCTATTTTTTTGTATAAGCTATCGCTTATTTTTAAGTTGTTTTTTATATTTGGATATACCAAACTAAAAAAGTTTGTTATATCTTTTTCTTCTAAATATATTTCATTTTTGTAATTTTTTAAAAATATTTTTAATACTTCATATTCTTTTTTTATAAAGTCTTTACTACATTTATATAAACCGTCTTTATAAAAAATATAAGTGTTATTTGTAGATCTAATTATATATTTAAAGTCATTAATATTTTCTTTTAACACAATATAAAATTCATTTTTAGAATTTTTCAATTCAAAATTTAAACTTAATTCTTTATTTTGATATTTAACTTCTTCACCATTTAAATAAATTTTGAATTCATTATTTATTGAGTATTCAATTATGCTTTCCATTGCTTGAAGTTCAACAAGTATTTTTTCTTTATAATATTTTTTTGTAAGATATTTTGTATTTGGTTTATTCTCAAAATGCAACAAATCTATATATTGATTTAATAAATCTCTATATATTTTCTCGTTTCCATTAATTTGAAGTATTGCTTCTTTTGTTTTATGTTCATTTATATTTTGCAATTTATTATAGAAATTGTATATATCTGAATTATCTTTATTCTCATTAAATTCTTTAAGTTCAATTCTAATTGTATTGGTAATTTCATTGTAAAAAAATATTGGTGATACTTCGATTTTGTCTATTTTTTTTGAAGAATTATTTCCAAATTTTTTTCTATATATATTTTCAATTAGTTCTTTAAAATCTCTATTATTTGTTGCTTGCATTAATTTCTCCTAGATTATTTTAATAATATATTATTATATCTTAAAAAAAGTGGCTTTGCAATACTTTTTTCTGAGGAAATCTCAAAGGCAATAGCGATTATAGCATTTTTGGTTGAATAGAAAAATCTTTGTTTTTTCCTATTTCAACAAAAAAGAAAAAGCAAACTTTACTTTTTCTTTTTTTGACTTTATCTTTCATCATCATCGTCGAAATTGTGAAAATCCTTATTAACTTGTTTCCTTATAACGTTAGGTCCAATAATTTCGCATGTGTGTTTTCCTGAATCAATTTCAGATGCTTTATTTAATATTCTTTCTATTTCATCTTCAGAATAAACCCATTTCATTTTTGCTTTTATAATTCTCATTTGATTTTCTTTGCTATATTCATCAAGGTTAGAAGACATAATTGCCTTAATAATTCCCTGTAAAGTACTTAATGCCCAACGTCCATCTTTCTTTTCAGTTGCTAAAGTATGGTTAGCTGTAAAAACAATGTTTTTTCTTGCTTTGGTCATTTCACTTTTCGTTTGTCTGCTCAAAACCATTAGATCCTTATATTTAAATATATATGTTGCATTATTTTGTGCAAATTTTTTTTCTGTTTGCTTATCTTCATAATATCTTTCTGCTATTACTATACTGTCTAAGTCTATTTCTCCTTTTTCATTTGGTATAACATAAAAATCATAGTTATAAAACGGATTATCTTTTTCTACATCTGTTTCTACTTTTATTGCTCCAAATAACTCTATAAATATTTCTCTCTCATATGGATCAATAATATATTTTGAATTTTGCTGATCACCCATCTGGTATCCTCTATTATAATGTATTATATTATTTCTTTTTGTAAGGCAATTTAATCCCTTTAATACTATTGCTGATTGTTCTTCCGCTTGTTCTCTTGTTTTGTCTCTTAAAAGTTCTTGAAAATCTTCGCTATTAATTATTGCCATTTTTGCAAGTTGTTCCATATCATTTTCAAAAATCAAGTTATTATTATATAGCTCAAATATATCCTCTTGTAACACGAATCCAGTTTTAATATATTTTAGTCTCTCGTCATATGTTATATCTTCTGCTTTTACCATTTCAGTAACAATTATATTTATAGTATCAAAAGAAATTGATACTTTATGAATTATTTCTATTACATCGCTTAATTCTATAATTTTATTTTCAAACAATGTAATAAGTATTCTATCGCTGTTCCATTCTATAATTGTTTCGAGATTTATTAACCCAGCTTTATAAAATTCTTCAATTCCTTTTAAATATTCATCTTTTTTATCTTCATCAAAATTTTCTATAAATTTTTCCATGCAAGCATTTGAAAATTCAGCTTTTTCGCTATCATCATTTTCTTTATTATTCATTGCTAATTTACACAAATCTAAATACCTTGCATAGTCTTGCTTTTCTTTATCTGTAGAACTTTCTTTTATATTTCTTTTATACAAGTCAATTAATCTTTGAATAGAAATATTTTCTAAAAGCACCAAATTCAATTTTTTCATTTGCTCCACGGAAATTATATTATTATCATATAATGTAATCAAATGTCCTACATCTAATTTTTTCATACTAATTAATTTTGAAAGTATCTCAGTTTCACACTTTCCTCTTTTAATTAGTTCGGCTACCATTTTTTCAGGTTCAACTTTTGACGTTTCAAAAAGGAAATATAGGTTTTTATCATTTAAATCAACTAATTTTCCTAGTTCCTTTGGGGTTGGAATAATAGGTTGAACAATATCTCCGATTATTTCTTACATCATATAAAGATATTCTTCCTGCCAAAAGATCTTCTCTATATTTTTGTATTTCTTCTTTAGATAAATATTTTCCATTTATTGTGAACCTTTTTAGGCATTCTTCTGCATCTGATGCTGAATACTCTATTTCTTTTAAATATCCATCTTCTTCCATTGGATCCTCCAATAAATAGTTAAAACTTAAATCTTTAGGAATATTTTTATATATTGTTTCCATTAATAATTCAACACCTGTTTGAGAATCCGCACGTATAAGTCTTCTTTCTAAGCCATCTTCTAATCTATATAACGCAATTAAAAGAAGTCGGTCCAAGTCAATATATTCTATATATTCTTTTAGGTCCTCTTTTATATATGGTAATGCTTCTTCAAAATTAAATTTATCATATGCTTTTAAATATTCTGTTATATTTATATTTCCAACTTCAAATAGTTTATCACTGTCTACAAGTTTCTGTCTAATAAACCCGTCTGTTATTATTTTTTCCCTTAAGCATATTCCAAATTTTTTAGATGGCATAAGACTATAAAAATCTGTCAAAAGTATTACCTGTAATACATTTTCTATTCCATAAAATCCTAATTCCTTAAGTTCTTCATCAATTTTTTCAATTTTTTTTCTCTTATATTTATCATCTTTTACTTTTTTTCCATCTATTTCAGTTACTGAATCTATAACTTTAAAACCATATTTTTTTGTTTCGGCATCGTAATAAGGTATTGGAAAAGCAGCCTCTATTCCTTTTCCAATACTTAGGGCTTCCTGTAAATTCTTCATATAAGTATTTCTCTCATTTATAATTTTAAAATCTTCTTCACTAACTTTATCTATGCCCTTTTGTTTTATTTTTTCAATTTTTTCATCTAGGACCTCTAACTGTCTTTTATAGTTATAAATTAATAGCAATATAAATCTTTCTTTATTTATTCTTCTATCATCATTTGCTATATTATTTCTAGTATCTTCTTCATCTGCCATTATTAAAATATGTTTGCCTCTTTTGTAATCGTTATCTTGAACTGCTTCTTCAAACTCCTCTTGTAGATGCGAATTATCACAAAAAGGAGATATATCATCACTAGTCAATATTAATCCTACTCTGTTTAATATTTCTTCTATACTCAACTTAATTTTTTTCCCCATAATTACCTCCAAACACCTTATTATATAATATCACATTTTATGTAAATTTGCAAATTTTGTATATTTAATTATTTTTTTGAAATACTAAAAATGCATTATTTTTTAAGTATATATGTGAGGATTTTTTATGAGTAATTTTATTTCTTATATTATAAATTTATTTAAATACACACCACAAGAGGACTATACATTTAATTTGTCACCTATAAATAAAGAACTTTCCAATAACCAAATAAAGCCACTAGAAAACTTAAATCAAGCAGTTTACCCAAGTTCCGAGGTAAATTTAGAATACATTAAATCAAAATTCACCACATTAATTAATAGTGATATTAAGATAAGAGAATTTAATTTAACTGCTAGAAATAAAGTATATAAAGCTTTTATATTGTATATAGATGGAATGAGTGATTACAAAGCTATAAACAGATTCATTTTACATCCCCTTATGTTAAAAAGTAGAGCTAATACAGCTGACACAAGTGAAACAATGGTTTCATCTTCTGCTTCAAATAATATAAAGGTTAATACTGTAAAACATTTTGATTTAAATAATTATATTTACTCATGTTTAATTCCACATAATGATGTTGAAAAATTAAATAACTTTGAAGAAATAATTTCTGCAGTAAATTTAGGAAACTGTGCTCTATTTATTGATACTTTAGATATATGCTTTGTTTGTGATGTTAAAGGTTATGAAAAGAGAAATATTGATTCACCAAAAAATGAAATTGTTATACGTGGACCACATGAAGCTTTTGTTGAGAATTTAAGGACAAATACTTCTATGCTTAGAAGAATTGTAAATAATGAAAACTTAATAATTGAAGATGCTAGTGTTGGAGCAATTAGCAAAACAAAATGTGCTATATGCTATTTAAAAGACGTTGCTAACAATGATTTAGTAGAAGAAGTTAAACATAGAATTAATAATTTAAGTTTGGATTATATAGTATCATCTGGTCAATTAGAAGATCTAATTAAAGAAAACAGCAAAAGTTCACTTCCTGAGGCTATATCAACTGAAAGACCTGACACTGCTGCAACTTCTATTTTAGATGGTAAAGTTGTTATTATTGTAAATGGTACACCTATTGCTTTAATTGTACCATGTACTTTCTTTGATTTACTATCATCTCCTGAAGATAGAAACATTAATTTTACCTTTGCAAATTTATTAAAAATCATTAGATTTATTTCATCAATAATTAGTGTTCTTTTACCTGGAATTTATATTGCAATAACTAATTTTCATGAAGAATTAATTCCTACTGAATTGTTATTTTCTATTATTTCTTCTAGACAAGCTGTACCTCTCTCTATTGAATTAGAAATAATACTAATGGAAATTGCTTTTGAACTTATACACGAAGCCGGAATAAGGGTTCCTGCTCCTATTGGATCAACTATGGGCATTGTTGGTGCTTTAGTGCTTGGAGACGCAGCAGTTAGTGCAAATATTGTAAGCCCTATATCAATAATAATTGTTGCAATTACTGGACTATCTTCTTTTGTAATACCAAACTATTCATTAGAATTTCATTTTAGAATATTGCGTTTTATATTTATTTTTCTTGGTTCTATTCTTGGCTTTTTAGGTATTGCAATAGGAATATTTATTTATTTTGCAATTTTATCTAATTATTCGTCTTTTGGTGTATCTTATTTATCACCTTATGTTCCAGTAACTCCAATATATGATAGTGGATATTTATTAAATCCTATATGGAAAAGGGAAAAAAGAGAAGTTTCTTTATTTACTAAAAGAGAAAATAAACAAAGCCATATAAGTATGAAATGGAAAAAATAATGAAAGGAGACTAAATATGAATCAAAATTTAAAACTTGGTACTACAGAAGCAATATCTATAATGCTAATTGTTCCTTTTGCTCATTTGCTTGTTACATTGCCAAAATTGCTTTTACAAGACCAAGGTTCTGGTAGTATTTTAAATATAATATATATTACAATTCTTGCTTTATTTTCAGTATTTATTTTAACTTTATTATACAAAAATTTTAAAGGCAAAGATATTTTAGATGTATCTAATTATTTGTTAGGTAAGCCTTTTATGTATATTGTTGGTTTAGTTTATATAAGCTATTTTATATTTGTTGCTTCTTTAACCTTAAGAAATGCAGCTGAAAACTTAAAAACAATATATTTTAATAATACTCCTTTACCATATATAATATTTTTCTTGGCTATATGTATTGGTTTTATTAATAAATATAACATTAAATCAATTATAAAAACTAACCTTATAATACTTGTAATAGTAATAATAGCTCTTTTTACTTTATCAATTTTTAGTATTAATGACTTTGTTCCTGAAAGAATTTATCCTATTTTAGGAGATGGTATTTCAAATACATTTTTGCACGGAATTAATAATATATTTATTTTCACAAATATAGCATTTCTATTATTTTTAATGCCACTTTTAAGAAATACTTCTAAATTTAATAAAATTTCCTATATTAGTGTACTTGTATCAGGTCTATTTATACTAATAACCATAACCTCATTGCTATTGATGTTTCCTTTAGAAATTTCATCAAATTCAAACTCTCCAATATATTTGCAATCAAGGCAAATAGTATTAGGAAAGTTTATTCAAAGAATTGATGCATTTTATGTTTTAGTATGGATAATTACTATTTTATCTTATTTAAGTATTATTATAGGTTTTATTAATTTAATATTTAAAAAGATTACTAACATACAAAATAGGTCAACAATTTCGTATTGTTTTGTTCTTATACTATTTGGGCTATCGTTAATTTATAAAAATACTATTGAAGTAAGAAAAGTTGATTTAGGAATATTAAAAACATCTACATTATTTATAGTATTTGGTGTTAGTTTTTTTATTCTGATATTTGGAAATATAAAAAAGAAATTAAAGGGAGATAATACAAAATATGAACAAAATACCTAAAAATATTTTAATTATTACTATAATAATTGGTTTGTTAGCCTCTGTAAATAATTATTCAAGTAGTGGAGAAAATATAGACGACTTAGCTTATGTAATGGCTGTAGGTATTGATGTTGGAACTACAGCAAAATATAAAATAAGCCTACAACTTTCTACTATAGAATCTAGTGCAACTGAAGCTATTATTAAACCTGAAGAAAATGAGGAAGATTCGTCTGGTGGAGGAAAAGGTGCCAGTGGTGGATCATCTAGCGGAGGTCAAAATACATCAAATAGTTTTGAGATATATACCATGGAATGTGATTCACTAGATACTGCTATTAATATTACCAATACCTTATTAAACAAAGATATCACACTTTCTCACTGCAAAGTACTAGTAATATCAGAAGAACAAGCCAAAGAAGATATAGCACGAATAATTAATACTTTTATAAATAAAGTTGAAATAAGACCAGATTGTAATATTATTATATCTTCAATACCAAAAAATGAATTTTCTGGCAATGATGTTCCTAAATTAGAAAGTTTACTTTCAAAATACTATGACATAACGGCTAATAATGAAACTCGGAACAGCATACAATCAAACAGTAGAACTAACAAGCTTTCACCTAGCACTGGAAGATTCTCTTATGGAACCGTATTCTAGCCTTGGAAAAGTTGGTAACCCATTAAAAAATGCCACATCTGTTAGCAATAGCATTAATACTTTAGATGAACAAGCAAAAAGCCTTACTACCCCTCACTCTAAATACACTGTCGACACAATTGGTTTAGCAGTATTTAAAAATAATAAAATGGTTGGTACATTATCTGGAATTGATACAATGTGTCATCTTTTAGTTACAAATAAATTCGAAAGTTGTGTTATTGACATTCCAAGTCCAATAAATCCTAATGAAACCATTAATTTATACTTATATAGTGCCGAAGACACAAAAAACAAAGTTAGTATTATTAATGGATCGCCATTTGTAAAAACTAAAGTAAACGTATCAGCTAAACTTCTTTCTTCAAATAGTGATAATGAAATACTAACTCAAGAAAAATTAAATATTATTGAGGAATCTGCGAATAAATATATATCAGAGCAACTGAATAATTATTTTTATAAAACTTCTAAATTATATAATTCTGATATCGCTGGAATCGGTAGATTTGCGATAAAAAATTTTAAAACTTCACAAGAATGGAAAGATTATAATTGGCTTGAAAACTATCAAAATTCAGTTTTTAAAGTAGATGTTGAATTATCACTTAGAACAGGATTTTTATTAACAACAGAATAAAATTGGAGGTATATTAAATGAATATTTGTGCAATTATTGTTAGTGCTATTGTTTTTTTAGATAACATAGGATATGCAGTTTATGAATTAAAACAAAAGAATAAATTAAGCGGTATATCTGTTATTGTTTTATCTATTGTAATGCTAGTTATTTTTAATTACTCTTTTTTCAATTTTAATTAATATGTTGATCTATATTTATCATAAAATTATATTCGGGCATGCAGTGTAGCGGTAGATCTTGTGCCTACCACCCTACACTACCTGCCCCTACAGTTTTTAAGTTTTTGTTTATCACAAAACTGTATTTGTATCTCTTATAGCTTATTTCCTCTTAAAAAGTCCTTTGCATTCATTCTTTTACAGTTTTCTGCTTGTATTTCAATAGCCTCTATAATTCCGTCTTTTGCTTTAAAAAATAGCCCTTGTTTCGCATCTGCTAACATTACAGCACCATTTTCCACTTGTGCATCTTGTATTGTATCTTTATTTACAATCTTAGCCTTCCAAATTTTAAGCTTTTTTCCATTTACAAATGTATATGCACCCATTATTGGGTTTAGGCCTCTTATTAAATTCTTTATTTGCTTTGCTGTTTTGTTATTCCAGTCAATTTGTGCTATTTCCTTATCAAGCATTGGCGCTATTGTATAATCCTCTCCTTGTTTTGTTCTTGGTGCATTTCCTTCTTCAATTAGTTTTAATGTTTTAACTAGTAGTTCACCACCAATTTTGGATAGTCTGTTCCATAATTCGCCTGTAGTCTCATTTTCCCCAATAGATACTTTTTCTTTTAAAATCATATCTCCAGTATCCATCCCTATATCCATATACATTGTAGTTACTCCAGTTTCTTTGTCCCCATTAATTACAGACCATTGTATAGGTGCTGCACCTCTGTATTTAGGTAAAAGTGAACCATGAACATTAATACATCCATATTGTGGAATATCTAAAATTTCTTTAGGAAGTATTTTTCCATAAGCTACAACACATATAACATCTGGATTTAACGCTTTTATTTTTTCAATAAATTCAGTATTTTTTCTAATTTTTAATGGTTGAAATACTGGTATCTTTTTTTCTAATGCAAATTCCTTAACAGGAGACGCTATCATTTTCATGCCTCTTCCTTTAGGCTTATCTGGATTGGTTACAACTCCAATAATATTATATTTTGCATTATATATAGACTCTAATGATTCTTTTGCAAAATCAGGAGTTCCCATAAATAAAATATTCAATGTTATTATTTCCTTTCATATTAGTTTTGTGGTTCTACATATTCTAGTGTTCCAGGTTCCATAATGTCTACAAAAGTAATCCCGTTTAAATGGTCAATTTCGTGGCATAATGCTTGTGCTAAAAGTTCTACTGCTTTTATTTTTACTTTTTCACCATTTTCATTTAGTCCTTCAACAACAACTTCCGTTGGTCTTATAACCTTTGCAAATTTATTTGGGAAGCTTAAGCATCCTTCTTCAACTTCTCTTGAACCTTTTTGTTTTACTATTTTAGGATTAATTAATTTTACAATTGGTGTATCTTCTTCATAAGTGTCTATTACAATTACTCTTTTTAATATTCCAACTTGTACAGCAGCTAGTCCAACTCCATTGTATTTATGCATTGTTTCTACCATATCTTCTATAAGTTCTTTTATTTTTTCATCAATTACTTCAACTTCTCTTGATTTCTTTTTTAATATTTCGTCCCCTTCTTGTCTAATATTTCTAATTGCCATTTTTATTGCCCCCTTAAATAATATTTGATTTTTACATTAAGTTTGTAGGATTTGTGTCTACTATAACTCTTGTAGTTTTGTTATTCGTTTTTTCTATTGCCATATTAATTATGTCTATAATTTTATTATTTAGTTTTCCTTTTAAAATTATTCTCCATCTATATTTGTTCTTTATTTTATCTATTGGACATGGCAATGGTTTATATACTACTAATTTAATGTTATACTTATTAATAAGAATATTAAGGTTGTTATATATAGCCTCAGCTATTTTGCCTATTTTATATTCATCAATGTCGGTTAATCCAATACTTATTATATCGCAAAATGGTGGATATTTCAATTGTTTTCTTAATTCTATCTCTGTATCATAAAAAATATTATAATCTTGTTTTTGACTGCATTCTATTGCAAAATTTTCTGGATTATATGTTTGTATAATTACTTTTCCTGGTAATTTATCTCTTCCTGCTCTTCCTGCTACCTGAGTTAATATTTGAAATGTTCTTTCATTTGCTCTATAGTCTTCAATATATAAGCTACTATCTGCTGCAATTACTCCAACTAGTGTGACATTTGGAAAATGATGTCCTTTTACTACCATTTGTGTTCCAATTAAAATATCTATATTATCATTTTTGAATTTATTTAATATTTCTTCATGTGAATTCTTTTTTGTTACAGTATCCACATCCATTCTTATTGTTGTTGCAGTTGGAAATAACTTATTAATTTCTTCTTCTAGTTTTTGTGTACCAGTTCCAAAATACTTGATATTTTTACTTTTGCATTCAGGGCATTCTACTAAATTTTTTTGTTCATGTCCACAATAATGACATTTTAGTTTATTTCCTTTAGAGTGATATGTCATTGTTATATTGCAATTTTTGCATTTAACTGTGTAACCGCAATCTCTACACATTACAAAGGTTGAAAATCCTCTTCTGTTTAAGAATAGAATTGTTTGTTTTTTATTTTTTATATTTTCCTCTATTGCAGAATATAGCTTTACACTTAATATGCTTCTATTTCCATTTGCCAGTTCTTGTCTTAAATCTACTACTTCAACTTTTGGAAGTGATGATTTATTTGCTCTTTTTGTAAGTGTAATTAGTTCTATATTTCCAGTTTGTGCTTTATAGAAACTACATATATCTGGTGTAGCACTTCCTAAAACAAGTGGAATGTTATTTTGTTTTGCAATAAAACCTGCAAGTTCCTTTGCATTATACCTTGGACTTGTTTCAGATTTATATGAACTATCATGTTCTTCATCTATTATTATTAAACCTAAATTTTGAACAGGGGCAAAAATTGCAGAACGTGCTCCTATTACTATTTTGCATTCTCCATTTTTTATTTTATTCCATTGGTCATATCTTTCTCCAATTGATAATTTACTATGCAATACCGCAATTCTTTTCTCTCCAAATCTTGCAATAAATCTATCCACCATTTGTGGAGTAAGTGATATTTCTGGAACCAATACAATTGAAGTTTTATTCTTTTTTAAGATTTCATCTATTAATTGCAAATAAATCTCAGTTTTTCCTGAACCAGTTACTCCATAAATTAAATATTCCTTATTTTTATTATTTTGTATACTTTCATTTATTTCATCAAAAGCCTTTTTCTGTTCGGATGTTAGCTGTAGTTTTTTAGTTGGCTCTACTTTTTTATTAATAAATGGATTTCTTTCTACTTTCTCTTCTATTATTTCTATATATTCTTTTTTTTCAAGAGCTTTTAACACCGCACTTGTTGTATCTGTTATTGCTTCTAGATCTGTAGTTTGTATGCCTTCATTTTGTATTAAAAAATTTAATACTCTTTTTTGTTTATCAGATTTTATAATACCATTATCAATATCATCTTCAATTTCTTCTATCTCTTTTTTTAAATATACAAAATTTAATGTTTTATCTTTTATTCTATTATCTATGTTTTTAGTAGCAGTTCCTGGTGGAAGCATTAATTTTATGCAATCTGATATATTACAAAAGTATCTTCTTGCCATAAGTTTTGCAAGTTCTATATTTTCTTTTGTAAGCCTAATGCCATCTTGGATTTTAATAATATCTTTTACCTTAAATTCTGATGTGTCTTTGAAACCAATTATAAATCCTTCTTCTGTTTTTTTCCCTCTACCAAAAGGAACTTGTACTCTATCTCCAACACAGATAGTACCAAGCATATTGTTTGGTACGTTATAATCAAATATTTTATTTAAATCCTTTACATTACTATTTATTATAACTTGTGCTATCATATTTTCTCCCCATAAACTGCTAATAGTATATCAAATAATTTTTAAAAAGTCTATATATTAGTACGTTGTTCATATATTGGGCAGGTACAAGACCTGCCCCCACATTTTTAAAATTTATATTTAGGTCAAGTATAAAAATTTTTTAAAAAATGTATTGTCATATTGAAAAATTAAAAAGAATATGATATATTGCATTAAAAGGAGGTGGATTATTATGAAAAAAATTAAAACGTATTCTAAAACCAAATTTAAGTATACGCTTATTATTTATGAATTTAATGCAATTTCTGCTGCAAAGGCGTTTAAAATTCCACATGAAGCTTGTAAACCATTTGACATTGATAATTTTTTCTATGAATTTGAGCTAAAACATAACATACTAAATATCGTAGCAGAAGATATTAAATCATACTCATATTCCTAGAAGGGTCTTGGTCCAAAAGGCGGTCTTATTGGTGGTCTGTTAGGCATTCCTATTAATTCTCTTAATACTAATATTCGTATTAAATCTCTTAATAGAGGATTTCCATTTCTATCTTCTATTCTATTTGTTTGCATCTCTGCAGGATTTGTTCTATTGCTTAAATTATCTGTTCTTATATTCTTACTAATTTGATTATTATTTATTGAATTACTGCTATTTCTATTATCTTTTGTTACTTCTATATTCTCAACGTTTATGTATATTTCATTTGTTATTCTACTTACTAAATCTTCTGTTATATTTTCATTTGTGTTCATGCATGCTTTGCAAACCATAGGATATATTATCTTATAAATTTCTGGATACATATTATCAACATTTACTTGATTATATCCAAAGCTACTTTCATCTTCGTAGATTTGATTGTTTGAATACATATTCATATTCATCATAGTCGGATTAGTATTGTACCCCAATGTGTTTCTCATATAGTCCTCATATGGATTATTATTATACATAAAAAAACCTCCATAACATATTTTTTATATATTATGAAAGTTTTATATATTTAGTGATTAATTATAATTTATTAACTAATTCTTTAAATCTATTTCCTCTTTCTTCAAAATTCTTAAACATATCAAAACTTGCACTAGCTGGTGAAAATAAAACAATATATCCAGGTTTAGCTACTTTTTGTGCAATTTTTACAGTGTCTTCGAATTTATCACACATATGGATTTTTATACTTTTTCCTTGCTTTTCTTCCTCTTGTTTTACCGCTTCAAATATTTTACCTGCTGTTGCTCCAATTAATATTAAATCATCAACTTTTTCAAGTATTGGTCCTCCAATTGGTGTATAGTCTAGTTTTTTATCGTATCCACCAGCTATTAATACAATTCTCTCATTAAATGATTTTAGTCCTGCTATAGTTCTTGTTGGTGAAGTTCCAATTGAATCGTTATACCATTTTACTCCATTTATTTCTTTTACAAATTCTAGTCTATGTTCTACACCTTTAAATTCTTTTATTGTCTTAGCTGCAATTTCCGGATCAACAAGTTCCATTGTTGCTGCTATTGCTGCACAAGCATTTTCATGCATATGTCTACCTCTTAAAATTAATTCATCAGTATTTAAAATGTGCTTTCTTAATTTATATTTACATTCTTTAATTATATTATTATCTAAAATAATTCCATCTTCAAGCTTTGTTTTACTACTATAAAAAATAACTTTTCCTTCTGTTTCTTTTGCACATTCTCTTGTTATATCATTATCGTAATTTAACACAACAATACCGTTTTCATCTTGATGCTTAAAGATATTTTTCTTTGCTTCTATGTATTCTTCATAGTCTTTATGAACATTTAAATGATTTGGAGTAATATTTGTTATAACAGATATATCAGGACTAGTTTCCATTTCCATTAATTGAAAGCTACTTAATTCTAAAACTGCTATATCAGTAGGTTTCGTTTTTTTAACTTCTGTAAATAGAGGTATTCCTATATTTCCTCCCAAGTAACAATTATATCCATTGTTTTTTAGTATTTCGTAAATTAATGTTGTTGTAGTTGTTTTTCCATCACTACCTGTTACCCCAATAACCTTACCTGGAAATAGTTTCATAAACATCTCTATTTCTGTAGTTACAATTGCTCCATTTTCTTTTTCTGCTTTTAATTCGGGCCTTGTAGGCATGCAACTTGGTGCTCTAAATATTATATCAAAATTTCTTAAATTATTAAGAGAGTCATTTCCAAAGTAATATTTAAAATTATAATTTGTAATTTTATCTATTATTTCTTGTGGTATATTTTCCTTTAGCCTACTATCAAACACTGTAGTATCAGCATTTAATTCATTCATATAGTCCAATAAAGGTATATTGCTTGTTCCTAGCCCTATTATTGCGACCTTACTTTCTGATAATTTTTTATTAAACTTTTCTAACTCTTCATTCTTATATTCCATATTTAACACCTCTTATTTAATATAAGTCTCAACTTTTTTAGTTGATTCTTCAACATTTTTACATTCTGTTACATCTATTTTGGTTGTGTTAGGATATATTTTATAAAATCCAGCCATTTTTTGTAATAAATCTCTCAATGCAATATTAATTCCAACAGATTTTTTCTCATTATATTGTATGCTTTTTCTTTTAATACGTTCTTTATATTTTGCAGTTATAAAAAAATGATAGTCAAGCTCTGGATAAATTTGCATTAAAGCTCTACCAGATACAATAACATTATTTGTCTTTTTTAATTCGTTAATAATTTCTTTAGCATATTTAAACAAATTATTATTATCTGCAATTCCTCCTATTAATGAAACAGCAATGGATGAAGCCTTAGACTGTAATTCGTTTTCATCTGCTAATTTTCCATTAATATATATAGTTGATTCTCTGTTTTCTATTTTCATTTCTACATTAGACTCGTCCATACATTGCTTTATATCTATATTTTTCATTTTTTTTCTAAGTTTAAATAAATTATCTTCTTTCTGCATTAAAGCATATACAATTGCTCTATACAAATTACCGCCATTTAATAGAATTGCCTTTTTATCATTTTCTAGCATTTTTCTACAAATACTAGTTTTTCCAGAGCCTACTAGTCCTTCTATTCCTATTACGATATTCTTATTTTCCATACTATTCCTTTCTGTTTTGAAAACAAATGTCTTATAGGAAAGAACATTTTTAAGTCTGCGTACTTGTTTGCGTAAGAAATTTGTTTTGCAAATTTCTGTGCGTTATTATTTTTTGTATAATTGTTTCCTAGTAGACAAACCATATTATATACCATAAATTTAAAAAAATCTAGACTTATTCTAGATTTAAGAAATTCGGGCAGGCATAAAACCTGCCCATACATTTTAGAAAATGAAGCTTAATTTGCTCTTTTATCTATTAAATACTTATTTATAACTGCTCCTAATAAAATACTATACATACATCCATACACCCACATCATTGCCAAAACAATTGTAGTCAAACTTCCATACATTACCGAAAATCCTGTATATATTTCTACATACATAGAATAAAATATTGATATTAAGGTACAAAGTATTGCTGCTATTGCTGCACCTGGCATATTCCATATCATTTTATATTTATTTTTAGGTATAAATTTATATGCCATTGTAAATACAATAAATAATAAAACTATACTTATTAATGCTTTGCTTCTTAATATAAAACTAATAATTTTACTAAATATATTAAATCTTTCTTGTAATACTATATTAATGCTATTTCCAAATACCATTAAAAGCAACATTGAAACAATTAATACTATAAATACTATTGTACATATTGTAGCCTTAATTCTATAATATACAAATTTTTTTTCATCTGTATCGTATGCTATATGTAAACCTTTACACAAAGCAAAAAAACCTTTTCCTGCTGACCATAAAACAAATATTGCCGATATTGTAATAGTCCCAACAGACTTAGAATAGACCTCTTTTACTATATTTAAAGCTGAATTGCTTAACGTATTACTTGAAAATAAATTGTCTATTATATAAAACAAAGTATTTTGATCAATTCCAAAATACTTCGTTAATGTTAAAATTAACATAAGCAAAGGGATAAAAGCCAATAGCGTATAATATGCGCAATTGGCTGTATATTCGCCTATATGCTTTTCATTTAAAATATTTATAAAACAATTTATTTTATCTAATATTTTTTTCATACTTCACCTATTAGTTAATATTAAATTTTCTTTTAGCTTCTTCTAAAGCTATTGCTAGCTGATCCGGGCATGAAGTTCCCTTAAAACCACATGGTATTCCTTTTAGTCTTTTTATTGCCTCATCTATTTTCATTCCTTCCACTAATTTAGAAACACCTACAGTATTTCCTGCACATCCTCCTATTATTTTTACACTTTTAATTGTATCTCCATCTAGTTCAATTATCATTTGGCTTGAGCAAACGCCTCTTGGAGTAAATTTAAATTCCATACTTATTCCTCCTTTTAATTTTAGACTCATTGTATTAATTTATCTCGAAGCTGTTTTTAGTTTTCTTTAAATTTATTTAATTAAATGTTCTACTAATATTTTTATGCCCAAAAATATTAAAATAATTCCTCCAGCAAATTCAGCTTTCTTTTCATATTTGTCACCAAAAATATTTCCAACTTTAACGCCCAAAACAGATATTATAAATGTTATTATTCCAATTAAAGATATTGCTAATATTAAATTTACATTTAAAAAAGCAAATGTAATTCCTACCGCTAAAGCATCTATGCTTGTAGCTATTGCTAAAACAATCATGTCTTTAAATTTCACACTATTATTATGTACATCATTTTCTTTACTAATTGCTTCTTTAATCATATTTATTCCAATAACACCTAATAAAATAAATGCAATCCAATGATCAATATTAGATATTCTATCTTGAAAGTTATAACCAAGAAGATATCCTAAAACTGGCATAAGTGCTTGAAAATAACCGAAATATGCTCCAATAATTATTGCATTTTTCCACTTCATTCTTGCCATTGATAAGCCTTTACATACTGATACAGCAAATGCATCCATTGCAAGCCCTATACTTAAAATGCATAGTTCTATTAGTCCCATTTTTATTCCTCATTTCATATTTATATTAGAAAAACAAATAAGAAAAATTAAAAATTTTTCTTTCGGGCAGGCACAAGACCTGCCCTTACAATGAAAGAATCTCAAAGGGCATGAGTTTAGCTATTTTCTTTTGGTACTATTTCTTTGTTTTTACAAGCTTTTACTTTTAATATTCTTTTATCTTCATACTCTTCTATTTTATATGTTACTTTTGGTGTTTCTATTACAGGTTTTTCATCGTCTTTTGGAATCCTTCCTAAAAGTTCAATTAAGTATCCAGATAATGTATCATATTCACCATCTGGAATATCAACTTCTAATATTTTTTTAACATCAAAAATAGATACATTTCCATTTATTAAAAAAGTATTATCATCAATTTTTTCGTAGTCTAATTCTACATCATCGTATTCGTCAAATATGTTACCAACAAGTTCTTCAAGAATATCTTCCATAGTAATTATTCCAGATGTTCCACCATATTCGTCTACAACTATTGCAATTTGTTTTTTATTTTTTTGCAAATCTCTAAATAAGTCATTAATTGGCTTATTCTCGGAAACAAAATATGCATCTCTCATTATACTTTTTACTTTGCAGTCTTTATGTTTTTTTAATATATTAATTAGATCCTTAGTAAATAATATACCTTTAATGTCATCAATACTTTCGTCATACACTGGAATTCTACTATATTTTAAATCATCAATTTCTGATAATATATCTGAAACATTGTTATTCATTTCAACCGCAAAAATTTCTGTTCTATGAATCATTACTTCTGAAACAACTTTGTCATTAAATTCAAATACATTATTAATTAATTCTTTTTCTTCTTCTTCTATAGTTCCTTTTTCTTCCCCAACATCAACCATCATACGTATTTCTTCTTCTGTTACTGTTTCTTCATCTTGTGCTGATACACCAAATAGTTTAGAAATAACGTTTGTTGATGCTGTTAATAGTTTTACAAATGGAGAAGTAATTACAGAAATTGCCTTTATAACTCCAACAGTACCATATGCAATCTTCTCATAGTTTTTCATAGCAATTCTTTTTGGAACTAATTCTCCAAAAACCAATGTAAAATATGAAAGAATCATTGTAATTATAATTATGGAAATTGTATTCCAAACTCCAATGCCTAATGGAATTAAATTATTTAATATTGGAGCTAACTCACTTGCATATGTATCTGCAGCAAATGCACTTGATAAAAATCCAGCAAGTGTTATTCCTATTTGAATTGTAGCCAAAAACTTGCTTGGTTCTTTTATCATTTTGTGTATTTGTTTAGCCTTTTTATTTCCTTCTTTAGCATCCTTTTCAACTTTTGCATCATTTAAAGATATAAATGCTATTTCACTACATGCAAAATATGCATTTAAAGCAATTAATATTATTAATACAATTATTTGCATAAATTATTCCTTTCTTATTTTTAGTTAAACTTTATAAAGTAACGCTGTGATTTCTTCTATTTTAATGCTTCACTACATCTTTTACAAATAGTTGGATTTTCTTTATCTTCTCCAACTGTTGTTGAATACATCCAGCATCTCTCGCATTTTTCTCCATCTGCAACTTGTACATTAATTTTAAATTCATTTGCTTCTTTTACTTCTACTCCAGATACTATAAATACTTCTTGCAATAAATCTTCTTTATCCTTTAAAAATTCATAGTTTTCTTTATCTGCATATATTACAACTTTTGCATTTAAAGAATGTCCTATTACTTTCTCTGCTCTTGCTTCTTCTAATGCTTTCGCTGCTTGTTCTTTTATCTTTATTATTTTATCCCATTTTTCTTCAAGCTCTTTGTTTTCATATTTTTCATTTGGTTGTGGCCAATATTCAAGCATTATACTTTCTTTATTTTCATTTTCTTTGTGTGGCATATATTTCCATATTTCTTCTGCTGTATAACATGTCATTGGTGCAATTATTCTTACTAAGGCACTTAATATTTCATACATTGCAGTTTGTGCAGCTCTTCTTTCTACGCTATCTTTTTTGCTTGTATATAATCTATCTTTTATAATATCTAGATAAAAATTACTCATATCTACAACACAGAAAGTATTTATAGCTTGATATGCTCTATTAAAGTCATATTCATCAAATGCTTTTGTGCAATCTTTTATTAAATGATTTAATTTCAATAGTGCAAATTTATCAATTTCCTGTAGTTCTTCATATTGTACAGGGCTATTTACATCAAAGTCGTTAATATTTCCAAGTATGTATCTTGCTGTATTTCTTATTTTTCTATAAACTTCTGACACTTGTTTCATTATTGACTTTGATATACTAACATCTGACTTATAGTCTGAAGACAATACCCATAATCTTAATATATCTACACCAAATTCTTTTATTAATGTTTGTGGAGCTATAACATTTCCAATAGATTTAGACATCTTTCTTCCTTGTTCATCTACTGTGTAGCCATGTGTTAAAACCTCTTTATATGGTGATTTTCCTTTTGTTGCAACAGATGTTAAAAGTGATGATTGGAACCATCCTCTATATTGGTCACTTCCCTCTAAGTACAAGTCTATGTCAGGAAGTCCACGTTCTGCAACAACAGATTCATGAGTAGAACCAGAATCAAACCATACATCCATTATGTCAGTTTCCTTTTTAAATTCAGTGCCTCCACATTTTTCGCACTTACATCCTTCTGGCATTAAGTCTTTTTCATCTAGATCAAACCATGCATTTGAGCCCTTTTGTCTGAAAATGTCTTGTACTTTTTTCAAGCTTTCTTCAGTAACATATTCTTTTCCACAATCTTTACAATAGAATATTGGTATAGGAACTCCCCATGTACGTTGTCTTGAAATACACCAATCATTTCTATCTTCAACCATTTTTGTTATTCTGTCTTCTCCCCAAGCCGGAATCCATTTTACACTTTTTATTGCTTCTAATGTTTCTTTTCTAAATCCATCTACTGATGCAAACCATTGATCAGTTGCTCTATATATTACTGGCTTTTTGCATCTCCAACAGTGTGGATATGAGTGAAGCAATTCTTGTTTATGAAGTAATAAATTGTGTTCTTCTAACCATTCTAGTATAGCTTTATCAGATTTTGCATAGAACATTCCTGCAAATGGACCTGCACCTTCTGTTTGATGACCTTTTTCATTTACTGTAACTACTATATCTAATCCATTTTTTAGTCCTGCCAAATAGTCTTCTTTACCATATCCAGGTGCTGTATGTACTGCACCTGTACCTGTTTCAAGTTCAACTGCTACAGTATCATCGCTTCCCATTATTACTCTTGATGTTCTATCTAAAAATGGATGTTTACATAGTACTCCTTCTAGCTCTTTTCCTTTAAATACTTTTACTATTTCATAATTTTCCTTATTAGCCATTTCCATCACAGCAGATACTCTTTCTTTAGCCATGATGTATTTTTCATTTTCACATTTTACTACTGCATATTCAAACTCAGGGTCTATTGTTATTCCCATATTTCCTGGTAATGTCCATGGAGTTGTTGTCCATATTATAATATAAGTATTCTCTTTATCAAATAATCCTTTTGAATCTTCAACTGGGAATTTAACATATGCAGATGTATTTTTAACATCTTTATATTCTATCTCAGCTTCAGCTAATGCTGTTTCGCAGTCAGTACACCAATATACTGGTTTTAAACCTTTATATATATATCCTTTTTTGTACATGTCAGCAAATACTCCAATTTGCTTAGCTTCTACTTCAGGTTGATATGTTATATATGGGTGTTCCCAATCTCCAAGAACTCCTAGTCTTTTAAAGCCCTCTGTTTGTTTTTCTATATATTCTTTATTAAAACTTTTGCAAGTGTCTCTAAACTCATTTATAGAAATATTTTCTCTATTTAAACCTAATTTTTGTATTGCTTTAGTTTCTGTTGGCATACCATGTGTATCATAGCCTGGTATATATGGAGTATAAAAACCTTGCAAATTTTTGTATCTAACTATAGTATCCTTTAATATTTTATTTAAAGCATGTCCTATATGTATTTCTCCATTTGCATATGGAGGACCATCATGTAATACAAATGATTTCTTTCCTTCATTCTTTTTTAACATTTTTTCGTATAAACCATTATTAAATATCTCTTCTAATATTTTAGGTTCATTTTCTGGTAAATTTCCTCTCATTGGGAAATCTGTCTTTGGTAAGTTTAGCGTTGAGCTATAGTCCTTTTTTTCTTCGCACATTTTTTTTTCCTCCTTTTCTTTTAGGTTAATACCTACAATGAGAAAATCTCAAGGGCTAGCGATTGTAGCTTTTTATATAATAGGAAAGTATTACTTTCCTATTATATAAAAAATTCGCCCCTATAATAAGGGCGAATTTTTTATTCACGGTACCACCTTAATTTATATATTAAAATTAATATACATCTTAAATATCTTTAACGCAGATATACGGCAAGCCTTACTATTCTTAGGGCTTACAACTAGTAAAGTGATAATAAGTTAATTTTTTTCCTATCATGCTTACAGCAAAATGCATGACTCTCTTTAGGTAAATAAAACTTATGTTGTCTTTACTCTTGTTTTTACTATTATGTTAATATAATATCACATTAAAATTTTTTTTACAATAGTTTTGTGTTTTTTAATTAGCTTTTTCGTTATACATAATCTCTTTTATTGTTTTTAAGCAGTTTCTTTATTTTCCACTATTAGTTTTTTCTTTCTTATTTCTTTTTTATTTTCTTGCTTATTTTCATTAATAATAAGTTTTGGAGCAGCTTTGCTTTCAACTGTTTCCTTTGTTATTATACATTTTTCAATATTAGGATTTGATGGAATATCAAACATTACATCTCGCATTATATCTTCTAGGATAGAACGTAAACCTCTTGCTCCTGTATTTCTTTCTATTGCTTTATCTACTATTAAATCTAATGCATCTTTTTCAAATTCTAGTTCTACATTGTCATATTCAAATAATTTTTTATATTGTTTAACTAAAGCATTTTTAGGTTCTGTTATAATTCTTATTAGTGTTTCTCTGTCTAGTTCTTTAAGTGTTGTAATTATAGGAAGTCTTCCGACAAACTCGGGTATTAATCCAAATTTTAATAAATCTTGTGGTAAAATTTGTTCATATATTTTATATTTGTCTATTTCCTTTTTACTTTCAATATTTGCTCCGAAACCAATTGATTTTTTTCCTATCCTGTCTTTTATTATTTTTTCTAACCCTTCAAAAGCTCCACCACAAATAAATAGAATATTTTCTGTATTAATTTGTAAGAATTCTTGATGTGGATGTTTTCTTCCTCCCTGTGGTGGAACAGAAGCTACAGTTCCTTCAATTATTTTTAGTAATGCCTGTTGAACTCCTTCCCCACTTACATCACGTGTAATTGATGGGTTTTCAGATTTTCTGGTTATTTTATCTATTTCGTCTATATATATAATTCCTTTTTCAGCTAATGCTATATCATAATCAGCAGCCTGAATAAGTTTTAGTAATATGTTTTCAACATCTTCTCCTACATAACCAGCTTCTGTTAATGTTGTTGCATCTGCAATTGCAAATGGCACATTTAGTATCTTGGCTAGTGTTTGAGCTAATAGAGTTTTTCCACATCCAGTAGGTCCTAAAAGCAAAACATTACTTTTTTGTATTTCTACATCGTCGTTTTTTTCTTCGTTGTTAATTCTTTTATAATGGTTATAAACTGCTACAGCCAAAGTTTTTTTTGCATTTTCTTGACCAATTACATATTTATCTAAAATATCCTTTATTTCTTTTGGACTTAGTAAGTCATCTTGAAGAGAATATTCAAATTCATCCTCATTATATGTTTCGCTTTCTATAATGCTTTTACAAACATTAACACATTCATCACATATATATACACCTGGTCCAGCAATAATTCTGCTCACTGATTCTTGAGGTTTACCACAAAAAGAACATCTAACATTTTGTGGTTCATCTTTCTTTTTAGGCATATTTATTACTCCTTTTAAATTAAATATATATTTTCTTTTGTATTTTATTGGGCAGGCATGTAGTGGTAGGTCTTGTGCCTATCCTTTTACCTATACAATTATTTATTTTAAGCTCTTTTATCCATAATTCCGTCTATTAAACCATATTTAAGTGCTTCTTCTGCTGTCATATAATTATCTCTTTCTGTATCTTTTTCTATTGTTGCTAAATCTTGACCTGTTCTTTCACTTAATAGTTTATTTAATTTTTCTCTAGTTTTAACCATATGATCTGCATGGATTTTAATTTCTGTAGTTTGCCCAGAAAGTCCTCCGCCAGCTATTAATGGTTGGTGTATTAGAATTTCAGCATTAGGAGTTGCAAATCTTTTTCCTTTTGCTCCTGAAGCTAAAAGTACTGCTCCCATGCTTGCTGCTAATCCAACACAAATTGTTGAAACAGGACATTTAATATAATTAATTGTATCAACAATTGCCATACCATCTGTTATAGAACCACCAGGACTATTTATATATAAATGTATTTCTCTATCTGGATCTTCTGATTCCAAAAATAAAAGCTGTGCAACAACTAAACTTGCAGAAGTTGGGTTAACATCTTCTGCTAGAAATATTATTCTATCTTTTAGTAATCTAGAAAAAATATCGTATGATCTTTCTCCTTTACTTGTTTGTTCAATTACATAAGGTACTAAGCTGTTATCTATCATATCTTACCTCCTATTTTATTTTGGCATTGTCTATTATAAGTTTAATTACTGCTTCATTTTTTAATGATTCTTTAACGTAGTTCATAAATTGTTCATTTTCTTTTAATTCTTCTGCTTTTTTGCCATATGCTTTTGCCATTTCTTCTACTTTTTTATTAACTTCTTCTTCAGCAGGTTCAACTTTTTCTGCTTTTTCTATTGCTTCTAGTGTTAATCTAGTCTTTACAGAAGTTTTGGCTTGTTCTTCATTTTCTTTTCTAAATTCATCCATTGTTTTACCCATCATTTGAAGGTATTGTTCTAAATGAATTCCTTGATAGTGCATTCTTGTTTCCATGTCTTTTATCATGTTATCAATTTCAGTTTCTATCATTCCTGATGGTATCTCAACTTCAGTAGCATCTGTTACAGCCTTTATTGCTGCATCTTCTGTTTCATATTTTGCTCTATTTGCATTTTCTTGCTCTAATTTTTCTTTAATGCTTGCTTTTAGTTCATCTAATGTATCAAATTCGCTAGCATCTTTTGCAAAATCATCATTTAATTCAGGTAATTCTTTTTTCTTTATTTCATGTAATTTAACTTTAAATGTTGCATCTTTTCCTTTTAATTCTTCTGAAAAATATTCTTCTGGGAATTTAACATTTATATCTTTTTCTTCATCAATTTTCATTCCTATTATTTGATCTTCAAATCCTGGTATAAATGTTTTGCTTCCTATTGTTAATTCATGATTTTCTGCCTTTCCGCCTTCAAAAGCTTTACCGTCAACAAATCCTTCAAAATCAATTACTGTTATATCTCCGTCTTCAACTGCTCTGTCTTGAACAGTAACTAATCTTGAATTTCTGTCTTGCATATGACCTAATTCATGATTTATATCTTCATCAGATACATTATACTCAACTTTTTTCAATTCTATACCTTTATATTTTCCTAATTTAACTTCTGGTTTTGTTTGAACAACAGCTGTAAATATTAAATCTTTACCTTTTCCTATTTGTTTAACTTCTATATCTGGTTTGCTTACAGCATCTATATTATTTTCTTTTAATTCTCTTTCGTATTCAGCAGGTACTATCTCGTTAAAAGTATCTTCATAAAAAACTTCTGGTCCATAGTGTTTTTCTACTATTGACATTGGAGCTTTACCTTTTCTAAATCCTGGAATGCTAATATATTTTGCACTTTTTTCATATACTTTTTTCATTCCTTCATCAAATTTTTTTGCTTCAATAGTGAATTCTAATTTTAATTCATTATTATTTTCTGTCTTTTCAATTTTAATACTCATTTAATTCATCCTTTCATGATATCATTTATGCTTTTATTATAGCTAGTATATTATATCACGTTCTACAAATATTGCAAGCATTTTTTATTATTGAATCCTATACAGGTACAATTTATGAAATCTCAAAGGCAATAGCGATTATAACATTTTTGTATAACTTTTTTGTTTGAATAGAAAAATAGAACCAAAAGAGTTTTATTCCCTTTTGGTTCTATTTTTATCTCCTTAACATTTTTCTAGTATTGCATCCGCAATTATTACCATTTAGTGCGTTTGTAATTATATCTGTTAGGTTATCTATATTATCTTCCAACCCGCCTATGCTTTTTTGAAGTGTTTCACAATTACATTCTTCTGTATTGTCATTTATAAATTCAGATAATAAATCTGTTAATTTTTCTATATTATTTTCTAAAGAATTGATGCTGTTTTGCAATCCGTCAAGATCCTCATCTAAATCTCTTTCGCTACATGCACATTTTATCTTGTTTTTAAAACAGAATATTAATTTTGTTATACTTGCTGTTATAAATGCTAATATTGCATATATTATTGCATTTATTAAAAAATCAGATGTATAGGCTGTAAATGCAACAATTAGAAAAATTGCAAATACAAGAAGCGCAACTAATGTCGGACTTTTTAGTATTCTTTGTAACACTATTGCTATTAGTATTGTAGCTAAAGGGAAAATTACATAAAATAAAATATCCATATGTTCCTCCTTTATATTTTACTATCTAATATATTTTATTATTTTTGTATTGGTATTGTTACAAAATTAAAAAGATTAACTTTAATAGGGTATATTGGGCAGTCGAATGATTTATCTATACATTATCATTTCAAACTTTTTATTATAAAAGCATTATAAATTTATCATTTTATTTTTACATTTTGTATTTATTTTTCTACTTTTTAGTTGTATAATAAATAAACATAATTTTTTATAATAGGGTGAATGCATATGGATAAATTTAGTTCTACCAAAAACGCAAGCATTTTGGGAATTTTAGGAAATTTGTTTTTATTAATAATAAAAGCTATAGTTGGAATTTTAAGTAATTCTCAAGCTATGATTGCAGATGCTGCTAATAGTGCTGGAGATATTTTTTCGTCTTTAATGACATTTATAGGTAATAAAATTGCAAGTGAACCTAAAGATGAGACTCATAATTTTGGGCATGGAAAAGCTGAATATGTTTTTTCTTTGTTCATAAGTCTTTCTATGCTTCTTGTTTCCGCTAAGCTTTTATATAATTCTATAGTATCTTTAGTAGTTAAAAATACATTTACTTTTTCATGGTTACTTGTATCAGTTTGTTTAATTACAATATTAACAAAACTATGTTTATTTTTATATACAAGAAAATTGGCAAGAAAATATAAAGATTTATTACTTGAAGCAAATATGCTTGACCATAGAAATGATTGTATATTAACATTTTTTACACTAATCTCCATTTTATTGAGTTTAATAAATATTTATTGGTTTGACAGTATAGTTGGTATGGGAATATCTATATGGATTTTTTATACAGGAATTAAAATATTTATTGAAAGTTATAATGTTTTAATGGATAAATCTTTAGATGAAAAGTCTAAGGATATAATTTTAGATTTAATTAATGAATATAAAGATATAAAAAAAGTGGACGAAATTAGTTCCACTCCTATCGGATATCAATATATTGTAACTATTACAATTGATGTTGATGGAAATATGTCTACTTTTGATAGTCACCATATTGCAGATGACTTAGAAAAAAATATTGAAGCAATGGAAAACATTGCGCGTGCAATTGTACATGTTAATCCAATTTAAAATTTTGGGCAGGCACAAGACCTGCCCCCTACATCTTCTCATTTATATTTGTTATAATATTTGTATATAGGGCAAGCACAAAATTTTTTCTACAGCATTGCATCTGCAAATACTCCATAGCCTTTTGTTGGATCAGATACAAAAACATGTGTTAAAGCTCCTACTAGTTTTCCGTTTTGTATTATTGGTGCTCCACTCATTCCCTGTATTATTCCACCAGTTTTTTCTATTAATTCTTTGTCTGTTATTTTTACTATCATACTTTTGTTGTTTTGATTGTTGTTTGTATATATTTTTTCTATTTCTATTTCATATTCTTTTTTGATGTTATTTTCTAATGTGCAAATAATATGCGCCTTTCCAGTTTTTATTTCTTTTCTAGATGCTACTTCAATTTCATTAGAACTGTTTATTCCTAATTTATTTTTATTTACTTCTTCCGCATATATTCCGTATTCTGTATTATTGTTTATTTTTGCGATTTTGCTTCCATTTTCTATTGTACCTTCTATTTTCCCTGGTTTGTTTTTTTCTCCTTTTTGTATGTTTGCAATCTCAGCTGTCACAAGTTCTCCTGAAGATATTTCTACAAGTTCATGTGTGTCTATGTCTTGAATTCCATGTCCAAGTGCTACAATTGTATTTTTACTTGGATTATAAAAGCTTAGTGTTCCTATTCCAGCTGCCGAATCTCTAACCCATAGCCCGATTTTATATGTGTTTTTGGCTGTTTTTACTGGTGTTAGAGTTGTTTTTATATCATCATTATTTTTTTCATATGTTATATTTACAGTCTGGCCCTTAGCTTTACTTATACATTTTATTAATTCTTCTGTAGTATTTATTTCTTCGCCATTTATTTTAGTTATTGCATCTCCTTGTTCAATTCCTGTATTCTCATATGGTTTATATGTTATACCATCTTCTCCTTTTATCTCACTCATTCCAACAACTAATACGCCTTTTGTATACAATTTTAGTCCTGCTATATCTCCAAGTGGAACTACTTTTGTGTTTTTAACAATACTTGCTGTTACTGTTTTTACATTTAACCCCAAAAATGTAAGGTTATATTTTTTTTCTTCTTTTGCACTATTTGTAGAAGTTATAGTTTCTGAATTTAGCCCAGCACCTACAGGTATTGTTTCTTCTAGTCTTATTCCTGCTATTGTTTTTATATCTATATTTTGATTTTGAAATAATATTAAACTATCTGGTATATTTGTTATATTACTTACATAAGCTAAAAGAAGTAATAAAAAAATTATTAATACAATTTGTTTTATTTTAATTTTTGAAAAAAACAATGGTTATCCCTCTTTTCTATTTATTAGGATAACCATTATTTTAAAAAATATTAATTTGTTAATTTTTTATATTATATACTGAAGATCCATCTTCTCTAGTCTGTCCGCTTCCATATATTATTATATCATTTTTCAATCTTACAACAGGTCTAAGTCTTGCAAACCTATATGTATTATTTCCAAATTCTTTTAAATGCGCAGCATATAATCCATACAGGAATTTAGCTTCTGGTTCGTCAATTTTAAGATCTCCAGCACTATAATATCCATTCTCATATTTTTTATTTATCCAGTAATAGTCAAAATTTTTAGGAAACAATAGATCAAATAATTTTTCTTCAACTTTATAGCATTTGGTATTATTATGGCGGTCGCACAAGTAGTTTTCTCCTTCTTCTTCTGTACTAAATAATACTGGATCTGGAAGTTTATTTTGATCGTTTCCATATGTAACATAATTATAACCAAAACTATGAATCAAATTATTTATATCATCTACTTTTATTATCCTTGCGTCATCTGCATATTTGTTAGTTTGGTAAATTTTAGCCCATGAATTAAGATAGTCCATTCCTTTGTAATATCCATATGCATACGTACCTGAATTTGTGTATAAAATACCAACATTTGGTGTATTGTCATCTGCAGCGATTAAAAGTTGATTATTTTCTACACCAATAATTCTCCAGTTTGCTTCTTTCAAATATTGGTCACTGACTTTAACACTACGCTGGTAAATATTGATTGGTATATAGATTGGGGAATTGACATAGTCATCATTATAGATTATATAATCTCCAAGATTAACAGTCTGAAGTAATGTTCCATCACTGGTCTCTCCTTTAATGCTTGTGCCATCCATTACCCATCTTGCAACTTTAAGATTAAACCTCAAGGCAATTGTGGTTTCATTTATTATACTTGTATATCCATACTCATTTATATTTTCAATTATTTTAGGCATATATATACTTTCTGGCAAATTAAATGTAACACGAAATACACTTGAATCTAATTTAACATTTTTATATTCTTTTATTTCTTTTGTATCTTGATCTTCCATTCCGATTGTTATTGCCTCAGGTCTTTTATTATATAAGTTATCATTATCTGCTATTATTACAAATATATCATATTTCTTTGTTTGTGGGTTATAAGTAAACGTTATTTTATTACCGCTTATGTTTGGTGTCCATTCTTTTCCTGCGTTAGCTTCAAAGCCATATCTAATTGTTGTTTTATTAGCATTTTTAGGAAGCCTTAATGTTACTTGTGATACACTATTTTCATATTCATAAGTACGATAGTTCTCATCATTTTGTATTATATTAATTGTATATGTTGTAGGCCTTTTATTTGCAGGTCCATTCCATTTTACATTAAATTCTTTCGTAATTGTTTCTTCGTCTTTTTCAGTTTCTAGTAATTTTACTGTATTATATCTTTCTCTTGCAAGTGATGTAAAGTATGAACTTTTTACTATATCACTTGTTTCAGAATCTCTTACATAATCATATACAGACGCATTTGATGAAATTTGTCCATTTATACAGTTATAACATGCATTTTCATAATGTTTATATATATAAGAATATGTCGTTTCTCCAGCATTATTTGTTGTTTCTGTTTTTGTTTTTTGAAATGCCCCTATTCTATATCCGTTTGAAGAATTCGAAATCCCTTCCATATCTGTACATCTAATATCATGATATGTGCCGCCATTTATAAAATACATTAGGTTTGGATTTACATATTCATTACTATTGGTAGAGTTTAATACACAATACCCATTATAATTTGTAAGTCCTATATTTTTACCTTGAAAAAATGTAACCATTGATATGTTTGAATAAATTTTTTCCCAGTCGTATACGTTTAACTTAGGCATTTTATATACAGTTGTATTTGTTGTTCTATTTGAATATGCTGTTATTGTAGAATTAAGCACTTGTTCTATTTTGTTTTTCATTACTTCTCTTTTGTGTTTTGTAAATGCTGAATTTTCATCTTCTGGATCATTGTTAGCATTTATTTTAAAATAATTAGCATCAATTTTTGCTAGTACTTTATCGTTAAACCATGTTGTAAATTTATATGCTTCTTGGTAATATTTTATTGCACTATCATCGTTATCATCACTGTGTATAGCAATATTTTTGTATTTATTACCATCTCTAGTACTACCATCTAAAACCATTAAATATCCTTCTTTAGTTTCATAACCCTCTCCAAAGTCGCCACTTACCGTTATATAGCTATCTAAAGAATATCTAATAATAATACCATTAATTTCTTCTGAGTAATAAACATAGTTTTTTAAACTATGTTCATAAGTTCCATTACTATTTAAAGATGGAGCATACATATAAAATCCATCATACATTCCAAACATAATTGCTGGTATGTATTCTTCAATTTCTTTCGTATTATAAGAAGAAATGCCACAAGTATTACATAAACTTCTTTCAAATGCTTTCACAGATGATTTTAGTATGTTTCTTTTAGTTTCAGCATTGTCAGAATAAGCATCATTAGTTGTATTTAGCTCAAATGCGTATATTGCATCATGTGTAGCGGTGAGAAGTCCAGAATCGTATATTGCTTGATATTTAATTGTTTTTAATCCATTTGTTATGTACAAAGATACTAGTAAAATAACTGGTATTATTACTATAACAAAGATTACTGTTAGGTTTTGTAACTTCATATTTTCTCCTTATTAAGAATTATTGATTTTTTGGGCATGCATAAAACCTGCCCATACAATACTGAAATTTGTTCCAGAAAAAGCAGGGTCTTTCCTCCAACCCTGCCAATTTTTTTAATATCCTGTTGCAACAACTCCACCAGAGTCTTGCGCCATAATAACATATGACTGATTTCCTGTAACACTATATAATACGCTTTTAATCATTTGAGAAATTGTTGTATTAGTATTTTTTACATATACTATTACATAATCTCCTTCTTTTAATAAATAACTATGTTTATCACTATTTAATGCACTTTCTACTTGAGATGTAAAAACACTATAATATGTAGTATCTCCAATTTGCTGTGTTGTGGTTTTCTTTCCCGGGTTTGTATCTGCAATTTGTAATTCAAAGTCTACATCATATGAATTTCCTGTTGCATATAGTTTTTGAACAAATGCATCATAATCATCTTTTGTTACTTTTCCTTTTGAGCGAATATTATTTACAAACTCTGTTGTATATGATTGTACCATTGCTGTAGCTTCATTATCATTCATTTCTGATATTGTAGCTAAAGGAAATACAAACATTAATATCGCTGCTAAGAAAATTGCTACTATTGTAATTAATGAATCTCCCATTTTATCCTCCTTATATATTATTGAATTATTATATGTTACTAGCTAATGTTTATTTGGGCAGGCACAAGACCTGCCCCTACATTTATTGAATAATATATATAATTTCGACTGTTGGCATTGAGTATTGTTGTAATAAATCTGTTTTTTGTTCTCCATCACTTAAGTATTTGCTTTGATCTATTTCGTTTACTACTTCTATAATTTTTTTTCCGTTTAGTATTTTATTTAAACTTTTTTCTATTTCGTATTTTTGCCCATTATTTTCATATGTTCCACCATTTATATTAACATTAATTCTCTTTTGTATTTCTTCATTGTTTCCATACCATGGTGCACCACATGTTGTCTTATAATTTCCATTTTCTTTATTTTGTGTTTTTATTTCGTATAGTTTTTTTAATTTTTCTTCATTTAAAACAACTTTTTTAACATAAGTTGTTTTAAGATTCATTTTTAGTATATTTAAGTATCCTTCTAGACTTTCTATATTTTCATATTGTCTCATTACGTTTTCTGTGTTACTATCAAATCTTGCATATATGTTTCCATTAGTATCCATTATAGTAACACCATATTTTTCTTTTGCATATCTATAAATTGTAGAATATACATCTTCTTTTTTTACAAGCCTATCTCCATTAGTATTTACTCCGTTTATAGTTCCACTTTTTATTGCTGTAGAAGATGTGTATAATATTCCATTATCAACTTCTGCAGATTCTAAATAGGCTTGTTTGTCTCTCATTGTTATTATAGAGTCTGAAGTTTGTTTAGCTGTTCCAAATATAGAAAATGATGTTGCAATTGCTATTATAAATATTAAAACAGCTGCTGCCATTTTTAATGCTTCTGCTACATTTTCCATATTAGTTCCTCCTTATTTATTTATATTTATATTAAAAACATAACCTTCATTATTTATTTCAACTTTTATTGTATTTAAATTTTTAAGAACCATATTTATATTTGGCTTTTCATTATTAATTTTTACATCATGTGAAGCATTAGTTGCATTACTTGAAATAACTGTATTAATTAATGCACGGGTTTGTGCTTCTGTTTTTGTTCCAATGTATTGTGTAAATTTGCTATTGAATTGTGCTTTTTGTGTTGCTGTCATGGTACCTTCTGTACTCTCTGTAACACCTTGTGTTGAACTATATATTCTTACCCCCACAGCAATTAACAATATTACAATTAAAACGCTTCCTGCAATTAACAAAGCTTTTGATGCATTTTCCATAATTACTTTTTCCTTTCACTCTATTTATTTTTAATGTATCCACAAGCTAAAACATACAAATATTCTATGCTTTAGCTTATGGATAAAAAACCATAAGCTAAGATTTTATTTAGTTGTTGATTCTGCTTCAGTAGTTTTACCTGTGCCTGTCCATCCCTTTAAGTTATCTAAAGCGCCAGATGCTGCACTATTTGCTGCATTTGCTTGTTCTGTTATTTTGTTTCCTGTACTTGTTGCTGAATCACCTACACCTGATGTTGAGCTAAGTATTCTCATTCCAAATGCAATTAATAATATAACTATTAATACTGCTGCAGCTATTAATAAAGCTTTTGATGCGTTCTCCATAAATTTTTCCTCCTTTTAAATTATAAATATATAATATATTTTATAGATTTTATTTCAAATCTAACCTTAATAACTAATTAAATTGTTTGCTGAGTTAATTCTATATATTTTATTTTTCCTGTGCTTTTATGATATTCTAGTTTTGTACATTTAAATTTTACTGTGTTAAAGTTTGTTATAAATGAACTAATTCCAACTTTAGATATCGCTTCCATTTTATACGATTTTGTTTCTTGTTTTTCTTCGTCTGTTATCATTACAATATCTATATTTATGCTATTAAAATTATTGCTTATAAAATTTCCTTTTTCGTCTTTTCCTACACTGTTGCTTTCGTTACTGTTTATTGCTTTGTTTATTAATGTAATTAAGTCTGTACCGTATATTTCATCTTTTAAATATTTTTCATATTCGCTATTTTGTTTTTTGATCATAATGCGTTCTTTAGAGTTTATATTTATTTTTGCAACAATTAAAATAACAATAATTATTAGAGTTCCAAGTATTGCTAATGTACTTTTTTTCAATAAAAATCCTTCCTTTTTATTATACTATTTGTGACTTTTTTTTGCAATATGTTTTAAGATTTTGGTAATTTTTTCATTACTAGTTTGTAAAATTGTATTTTTGGGCAGGCATGTAAGTGGAGTTCTTGTGTCTACCTTTCTGCTTTACTTTTGTCTATGAATCTTTATTTTGTCAATATATCCATTTTCATCTATTTTCAATATGTTTATTCTATAATACAATTTATTATTTTTTAAATCTTTTTCTATCTGGCTTGCATCAGTTATAAAACCGTTGACTAGTATTATTTGCACATCTTTAATTTTATTGTTTTCCTTTTGGGCGAAATTATAAATTGTTAATACTTGATGTGTTGTAATATTTTTTCCAACATATTTAGTAAAATTTGCATTAAATTGTTCTACTTCTTCTGTTTTTTTTACTTGGTCATGTCTTGAGCTAACTTCTCTTGCACTTAAAAACAAGGTTACCATTAATGCTAAAATTAATATTCCTATTAAAACGCCTGCAGCCATTAACAAAGCTTTTGATGCATTTTCCATTTTTAATTCTCCTATGTATTAAGTTTTATTTCTAAAAACTTTATTTTATTTATTTTCCCAGTAGAATTATTATATTCAACCCCAGTACATTTATAGTATTTTGTATCTTGTCCTACTCCTGTTGGAGGCTCGCTACTTCCATTTTCAAGTTCAACCTGTACTTGTTTATCGTCTTCATATCTATTCATTAGTGTTCTAACTTCTATTCCATAAACATATTGTCCTAAATATTTAGTGTATTGTGCATTAAACTCTGTTATTTGTCTTGCTTCTTCCTCTGTAAGTTTTTGTTTTTGAAACAAACTTACTGTTCCAAAAGTTCTTACAAGTATTGCTATTATTAATATTGCAATTAACACTCCACCAGCCATTAACAGGGCTTTTGATGCATTTTCCATACTTTTTCCTCCATTATCTATATATTACATTGCTGATTGCATTCCAGAAAATACGCCACTCATGCTTCCAAGTCCGATTACAACAAGTGGAACAATTAGGTACCCTACAAATAAGCACACCATTGGAGCAAAACCTATTACTTTTCCTATTAAACCTTTTCTTGAAATTAATCTTTCATTTGATTGTTTTCTTTTTTCTTGATAATAATCTCTTTCTGTGTCTAGCTCATCAAACGCTTCTACTATTGGTATTTTCTCTACTGCTGCCTGAAGGCTTTCTACTATTCTAATAAATAATGGAAATGTTGTGTCATTTTTTAATTGTTCTAATGCTTCCCATGCGCCACTCTCGTAGTTGTTTACACATCTTGTTATTGGTTCTTTAAATATATTTGCATATCTTTCTAACCACTCAAGAATCATTTCTACGTTTACTCTTTCAATTTTCATTAGCATTAAAATTATTGTTTGGAATTGCATTACTTCATCTTCCATCTCTAAAGCACGCATTTTTGCTTGAAAATATAGCAAACCTATTGGTGCCATATAACCAACATATGCTAATGCAAGTGCAACAACTAGTTCTAACCATTTAAAATATGAGTTATCAATTGTTTGTAATTTAGTATAAATTCTATCTGTTGCTTCATCTATTTCTGTATCTGTTGCGTTTTGATATCCTTGAGAGTTTTTAATTGCTATTCTTAAGCTTGTTTTTGATATATTTTTTCCTCTATATTTATCTAAAAATACATTATCACTTTTTAATTGTTCTTTAGCTTTTTCCTCTTCTGATGAAGACATTCCTATTATGCTATTATAATTTGTTGGTTCAGTGTATACTAAGTTAATTGCAACTCTATGTACTTGTGCTATTGTAAATATTGATATAAAAAATACAGCAACACATAAGCAAAGTCTATTTATAAACAACCATTCCATTTTTTGTTTACTTGCTGCATCTTTAAGTAACTTTACTATTGTCCTATATTCTTTTGTTCCCTGTTTAGGCACAAACATATTTACAAATTTCTTTACGTATGGTTTTTCATATAACTTTTTCTGCCATGGATTCTCATTTGAAATTGTTTGAACACCACCTGTATCTTTTACTTTTCTTATTAATACAAAGCATACTGCAATTATTATTAACAATAAAGTTTGTACTAAAAAGCCCCATTGTCCATTATAAAAAGAACTTGTAAAACTAAACTGAGATACAGACCAGTCTTTAACTGCATTTATAAATAATGCAGGAAGTATTGCAATTATTGATAAACTTTGAAAAACATAATTTAATTTGTCTCTTTTTAATATTTCTATTTGCATTTCTTCTGTTATATTATTAACATTTTTTAAGTATAATGAACCTTTATCTGTTTTCCTGTCTCCAAATTCTCGTGTTAAATATGATATTCCTGCAAACTCTTTTAAATAGCTGTTTGGTGCAACATCATAATATTTTTCTAATTCTGTTTCTGGGTCATCAGATATTAATACTTCGTATATTTTTTGTGCTTGTGCTGAAACTTCTTTTTCATCATCTTGAGCAACTTGATATATTGCTTCTTCTACCATGTTTGTCTCATGATAGGCATGCCTTATTTCAGCAAAGAAATCTATTTGTTGTTTTAATATTTTATTGTCTAATTTATCTACACTGCTTTCTATTATAATTTCTGTTATAAATATCTCAAAAATTAATAATATATACATTAAAAGTGTATTTGATTTTGTTAATGCTATTATTATAATTGTTAATGGTATAACTATAAGTAATGCTTTTGTTAAATATTCTGATGCTTGTTTTCTTGTTAGATATTCATCTTCTACGTTTAAAATTTCCAAACGTCTTCTAAGTTTAGATAGATATCTTTTTAAAAATGGTACTTTTGTGTAAAAAACATATAGTTTTTGATAAGTAACATCTAAAGAAAAACTTTTATTTTCTGTTCCCTTTTTTAGTTCTTTAATGTACTTTAAGTCTTCTTTGGTTAGTCTTCTGGCAGATAAAAAGTACCAAACCATTATTCCAAATAGACCTATTCCTGCTATTCCTATAATTATATAGAATACAGCATCACTCATATGTTTTTCACCTCCTTATTTATTTGGGCAGGCACAAGACCTGCCCCTACATTTTATACCCTTTATATACTGTTTTTAGGTTTTCTTCCTCTTTTTTTAGTTTCTGAATTTACTGGTCCAATTCCTGCTGCCACACTAACAACTTGCATAGCATCTTTTGAAGCAGTTCCCCAGTTTTCTTCTACAAATTTGTCAAATTCTTCTTGATCATTTTCATCCATATTTTTTCTCATTTCACTAAGGTTGTAATCTGAGATTTTATTTGTTAATACATATGTATCATTTATGTATTCCATTATGTTTACATATCTATAGTTTTCTTTATCTGTAATTTTAGTAAAGTAATTAGTTGCGTTATCCATAAACTTGTCTAATTTACCTTCTAATGTTTTTTCTTTTCTATGATCAAATGTATACATATTTTTGTTTCTTATAGGAATACACTCTGTTACTCTTTCTATATATCTTCTACCCCTAAAGTCTTTTACTAAGTGTATATCAAAGTTTAATACTTGAATTACCTGCTCCTCTGCTGTTTTTTCATCTTTAAAAACTCCTGCTCTTAGCATTGAGTTTCTTAATGCTGTTACCAAGTCTGGAAATGTTTTAGCATGGTGAGTAAATAATGTAAATTTAGATGCAACTTGTGCTGATTGAATCATCCAAGATGCTACAGGGTCTGTTGCAACCTCACCTATGATATTTACAGAACCATCGGTTTTCTTTTGAACATCCAAACAGTCCTGTCCAGAAACTGTTTCTGTTTCTCTCATTGATAAAATGTTTCTTGTTGGGTATATTTTTCTTAAGTGAAGCTCGAATGCAGTTTCTGTTATACGCAAGTTCATTGTTTCGTATATGTTTTCAATCATTGCCATAAGCATTGTAGTTTTTCCGACAACCTTGTTCACCAGTTAGTGATATAATTCTTGCACCTTTTACTAAGAATTTTAATAGGTCTATTGCTTTTTCTTTTCCTGGAACAGTTATAATTTGTTCTAGTGTAGCACGTTTTACGTCGAACTTTCTTACAAAGAATGCCCACGTTTCTGACATTGATGGTCTAACAACAACAACACGTGAACCATCTTTCATCTCATTAATTTTATATCCATTTGTATCAGATAATTGTCCTGGGTTATTATATTTATAAATGTTTTGACATACTCTTTTTAGTTCACTTTCTGTTCCAAAAGATAAAAATTCTAATCTTATAGATTTACCTTGGAACATTATCCAAATACTATCACAAGCTCTTGGTACTCTTTTATCTAGTATTTGAGATAAATAATCTCCATCTGTTTGAGCAACTTGGCTTAAGAAAGATTCTGGAAGTCCAGATACACCACCAGATACACCATCTATATTCATATCTCTTACTTCGTCTATACTGCTATAGCCTTTGTAGTGTTGATATATTCTTTGTACAACTACATTTAATTTGTCTTGAAATGATAGCAATATGTTTTCTTTTTCGAATATATCACTTATTTCTTCTCCAGTTATTACATAGCATGGTTTTGATTCTCCTTGAACAAATTTAAGTTTTGCCAAGTCATATTTTTTTATAAGTTGTGTTAAAGCTTCATATTTAAATTCTTTTTGATATGTATATAATAAAATATCAAATTTATCTTGTGGTGTAAGAAGTGATGGAGTATCAAATGGAATTGCTTTTGATATGTTTATTTCATTTACTCCATATTCTTGTAAAAGCAAATCATATATTAAAGTTTTAACATATCTTTTGTCGTTTACATCTCCATAAGTACATCCTTTTAATGCCTTTTTTAATTCATATTTTTTATTTTTTCTTCTTTCAAGTTCTGCTTCTGAAAGTCCTATATCGTATAAGTTAACTTTTGTTATTTCATCTAATCTTCTTTTTATATACGCTGTCATCTTGTCTAAATTATATGTTTTCTCGTCAACTTCAACTTTTTCGTCAACTTCAGCAGTTTGTTTTTTCTTTAATGAATTTAATACAACTGCTGCAACCATTAATACTACTGCCAAAATTAAAATAAAGTTAAATAACATAAGGATCTTTCCTCCTTCCTACACTCTTGTTTCCTGATATTTAAGTAACATTGTTTGTACTAATTCTTTTTCTTTAGTATAAAATTGCAAATTTTCGTCATCTTCTTTTAATGTTCTAAATCTCAAAATCATTTCTGCTAATGTTCCATCTTGTGATGCTTCTAGTATATATGTATTGTAATTTGTTTCGCATACAGATTGTTTTTTTAATATTTGTCTTGTTAAATTTTTGGTATTATATTTTGATTTTTTATCATATCTGCATATATTCCACAATATTTTTCTACTTATTGCTTTTATTATATTTTGATTTAATGTTTCATTTATTGCTTTTAAGTTTTGGTTTACATTTAAAACTACAACATCTGAAGAATTTAGTATTTCTCTTTGTGGTTCAAATTCTAAACCTTTTCTTAAATCAACTAAAACATAATCATAATATCTTGATGCATGTAAAATTATATTTTTAAAATCTTCTAAAATTCTAGCCTTTTCCTGTTTATCTATTACGTTATTAGGTGAATATAATATTTCAAAACGATTTTTATATATTATTTTTGTGTAATCATGAATTATTTCTGGGGTTACTCTATTGCTGTTTGCAAGTTTTATAAGTCCGTTGATTCCAGAGTCTAAATTCATTTGTGGTGTTTTTATTAAACTTTTTACTATATCTCTATTAGTTTCCTGTGCTCCAAAGCATTCTTCCATAGATGAATTATTAAAATCTGCTGATACTAACAAAACCTTATAATTATGTTCCATAGCCATAGTAGTAGCAGCTACTGCAGCTGAAACTGTTTGTCCATTTGTTTTTTCATTGCTACTCCAAAATGTTATAATAGGCATTTTTATCCTTCCTTTTCCATAATTTTAATTACTCTTTTTAGGTTTGCTATATTAATATCTGGCAACATATCTGTTATAATGTACTCTAAACTATTTCTATACTCTTGCGTTAAGTTTTTTATTTTTATTTTTGAGTTTTTTTGGTTTTCTATCATTGCTTCTAAATCTCTTGTCTCATACGGAAAACTAATTGTATTTTCTTCCCAAATTATTTTGTATCCGAGTGATAAATAATCTAAATAGTAATCATCTTCTTCACTAAATTGGCTAGAAAAAATAACTTTTGTTATTTTTATTGGCTTAGTTATTTTTTTTATTGTTTCTAAGCCCTTTTTTATCGAGTACATTTCAAAAGATGTTACAAAATAGTTTTTTATTGTATCAGGCGTATTAAAGTTTTCAAACACTTCTTGTGAATCTACATTAATTAAAGCATAATCATATTTCATATGTTGTTCTTCTGTAAATCCTATATATCTTTCAATCTCTTCAATACTGTCAAAGCCGACTCCTATGTCTATATCTTCGAATCTTGTTATATATGACTTAGTAGGATTTATAGTTGGAACTATATATTTTGCTTTTTGCATTTGTGTAGAATCCAATACTAAAACATCTTTTCCTAAGTTTTTTAATATTTTAGCTATATATAGAATTAGATCAAGTTTATCAAAGGCTCCTATAAAGCATATATTTTTCATCTTTTGTCCCAATACTATTTCTAGTATATACTCCTTTCAATTAGCATTTATTATTTGCTTGCTGAATCTAGTGCTCCAAAATATGATTCTCTTGTTTGTTTTAATGTCTGGATTTCTTCTTGCATATTTTCTTCTATATTTTTAATTGCATCTTCACTATATTGATTTAATGATGATGTTATATTGTTATTTCTTATTGCTTTTAATGCATCAGAATATCTTTCTTGATTTATATAATTTTTAATGTTTGGATTTGAACTTATTAAAGTTGAAACTGAAGCATTAGGTACATATGTTCCAACTGATGCTGTTTGTATTCCAGGTTCTGTATAAACTGCTGCATATAATTTTGAGCCTTTCATTATGTAGTATTCTATTATTGCGTTACTCATTAATTCTATTTCTTCTTCATTCATATTTAACCATATTGTTGATGCATTACATCCTTTTACTTGTTTTTTTGAAACTACTATGTAATCTGCACCATTTGGAAGCTGTAGTCTTATATCTATAAAGTCTCCTGTTGAAAGTTTAGATGGTAATGAAACCATATTATATTCTTGTTCTCTTACATCGTCTTTAGTTGTTTCTTCTGATGCTGTAATCATGCTTTTTGTTAAAATTGTTCCAGATGTTAAATCTATTTTGGCAATTCCGTTTAAAACTTGACTAGTAGCATCTGATGGCACATCTGCCATTTTTACCTTTTTATATATAACATCCGCACTTGTTATTGTTGTACCAGCTTTTATCGTTTTATTAAGTGTACACACAGATATAGTTTCGCCTTTAGCTGTACTTACACCTGAGCCTGATAAAAACAAGTATAAAATAGCACACATTATTAGTCCTATTACAAGTCCTATTACTAACCCTGTTAATATTGAATTTCTTTTCATTTTTTGCATTGGATTTGCTCCCATATATATATTCCTCCTTAAACAGATACAAAATTTCATAATATTACATTTAAATTAATTTTACAATAAAAGAAGGCACAAATCAATGATTTGAACCCTCTTGTAATATAAAAATAATATATTTGTAATAGTTTTGTAATAATGGCTAAATATACCTAAAAATAGCATTTCCCACGCCATTTGAGTTATTATCTTCTGTTATATATTTTGCTATTTTTTCTTTTTCTAGTGCACTATTTTTCATAGCTATTCCAAGACCCGAATTTTTTACCATTTCATAGTCATTTATATTGTCACCAATACAAATTGTTTCTTCTTTTGTTATTTTTAGCAATTTTATTAAATATTCAATTGCACTCCACTTGTTTGCGTTTTTATTTGTAATTTCTGTGTAAAAGTATTCAACTCCAACTTCTTCAGTCCCAATTCTAAGTATTTTTTTTGACATATGTTCTACATTTAGAATCTCTATATTTTTAACGTCTTTTAATTTTTCCATAATATTATTAAAAATTATCTTGCTATTGTCACATATTATTATTTTAAGTATTTGTGGCTCATTTTCTTCGATATAATTGTAAATATCTTTTACAACTTCAATGTTAGTTTTTTTGTCATTAGGTTTATTGTTATTTTCGTTATTAAATACTTTTACATTATAATCCAAGCTTTCTGTTATTATTCCATTAGTTGTATAAACATTAAAAAATATGCTATTTTCTTTACATATTTGTGCAACCTTTAATGCTTTTTCTTTGTCTATAAAATTCTCATATATATTTTTTTGTTTCTTAATATCATAAATACTTGCACCGTTTCCAGATATTAAATAGTTCTTAATGCCAAGTTCTAAACTAAGTTTTTCTATTGTTTTTGGATCTCTTCCAGAAGCCAACACCAGCTCTACATTTTTTTCTAGTGCATACTGTATAGCTTTTCTATTTTCCAAGGATACTTCACCATATGAATTTAAAAGTGTTCCATCCAAGTCCATTACTATTAATTTGTACATCTTTTCATTTGCCAATTAAATTGACTTCCTTTCTTTTTATAGTTCTACAAAATTATAACATATGTTTTCTTTTGCTAGTATATTTTTTTCTCTTTTTGAACAAGAAAAAATAATTATTTGTTTATCTTTATAATTTTGTTCTAAATATTTTAATATATTTTCTAATCTTTTATCATCATAATATACAAAAGCTTCATCTAAAATTATAGGCATATTTTCATTTGTAATTTCTTTAATTGCTGCAATTCTTAATGATAAATACAATTGGTCAATTGTTCCAAGGCTTAAATTTTCTGCGTTTATATATTCACCGTTTGAGTTTTCTACTATTATTTCTCCATTTGTATTTATTCTAACTTTAGAATATTTTTTAGATGATATGTTCTCTATTGTTTTAGAAAGTTCATCTGTAAATTTAGGTGTTATTTGTTCTTTCATTTCTTTATACGCAATTTCAAGATATTCTAAAGTTCTTTTAATATTTTTTCCTTTTGCTTCTAATTCATTTTTTTCTTCCTTTAAATCTTCAAGTTCTTCTTCTATATTTACCAGTTTTTCTAATTTAGGTATTACACTATTTTTATCAACTTCTAGCGTATGTAATTGTATGCTTTTATTATTAATCTCGCTTTGCTTTTTATCTATTTGTTCTAAGATATTATCTAAACTTAATATATTATTTTCTTTTTTTATTTTTTCTATGCTCTCTTTATATTCATTTTTCAATGCATCGATTTCGTTTTCTTTTTGTTTAATGCTATCTTGTAAAACTTTAATTTGGCTTTGTTTTTCCAAAATTTGTTTTTTAGTTTTGCTCTTTTCTTTTTTATTTTTATAAAAATTATATACAGCCACACATATTAGCATAGTAGCAACGCATATCAACGCAATTCTAATTATAAGGTTATCTAATATTAAAATTAAAATGGCTGACAAAATTGCTAGACCTACGCATACAGTAGATATTAGGTTTGATTTTTTCTTTTTGTTTCCTTTTTGTATTCTTTCTTTTTCTTCCTTTACTTTTTGAATATCATTTTCATATTTTTGTAGTATTTCGTTATTTAATTTTATTAAATTTTCCTTTTCTTTTAGTTTTTCCTTTTGCAAATTTGCTTGTCTTAATTTATTCAATTCTTTGTTTTCTAGATTTATTTTATCCTTTAATTCAATAATGTTATTATCTATATCAAATTTACTGTTTTCATATATTAAAAGTTCGTTTTTATAATTTTCAAGTTCGTTTATTCTGTCTTGAACAAGATTTATTGGTTTTTCTTTTGTATTTGCTGTTCCAACTTCATCATTTAGTTTTTTTCTTAATTTAGTAACTATTTGTGAAAAAGATTTACTATCATCTCCTGTTCCAAGCATATTTGAAATCTTTTGTATTAATCCATTTTGTTTTTTTTCGTCTAATTGTACTTCACTTTGTTTGGTTACTATTGTAGATGTGAAAATATCTTCTTCTATCCCAACTTGGTCATAAAAAAATTGATTACCTTTTGTTTTATCTATATTAAATTTTTTACTTATATCTTCTAAATTTTCATTAAAAATTTTAGGATTTTTCTTTTTAAAATCACGGTATACTTCATATTTTTCGTTATTGTCTAGTTCATATTCAATTTTCCCTGAAAATTCATCTCCATTCCATGGTTCATATTTTTCATTATCTGGAATGGTTTGTCCATTTTTGTTTTTAGATAATCCATAAAAAATTCCAATTATAAATTTAAGCAGTGTAGATTTCCCCGCTTCATTTTCTCCACATACTAAATTTATGCCATCTTTAAAATTAATTTCTTTATTTTCTATTTTTCCAAATCCATTAATTTTCAAATTATTAATTTTCATATTGTGCCTCTCTATTATATTTTTAGATAGTTTTATTTTTATGGAGCACACTGTGCTCCGCTACGATTTTTCATAAATTATTTTACAATTTACTTATAGAGATTTTACAACCTACATTAGTGATAGTCCAATATAAATACTATCTAATATCTCTTCTTTATTTTCTTCGTTCATTTGTTCTAATAATCTTTTTACAAATATGCCTTTTAATGATTGTTCTTTTGCTATTTTTTCTAAATCGTATTCTATACTCGTTTTATCTTTGATTTTTATTATATTTTTATTATCAATATTTTTAAGTAAATCTAATGTATTTATTTCTACTTGTTTTTGTCCAGTCAAAATGATTTTGTAATATTTATCTTCTTCTAATTTGATTTCGTTTATTGTTTCTATTAGGCTTTCAATTGAATTAATATTGGATATATTAATTTCAATTTCTTTAAACTCTTTATTATCTAGTGGAATAAATTCTCTTGTAATTTTTCTATCTATTTCATTAATTTCTCCAACTACCATTCCATGTTTCCCTAACTCGTCAAAGCCTCCTGAGATTAATGAACCCGGATACACAATTTTTTTATTTTCATAGACATTGTTTTTATGAATATGTCCTAGAGCAATATAATCAAAGCCAGAAAGCATTAGTGTACTTTCTAATATTGGATTATATTCTACATTTTCCTTCGCTGTGCCATTTAAATCAGCATGCATTAGCAATATATTTACTTTTGATGTGTCTAAGCTTTGTGGTAAATTAGTAACTTTAGAATAAAATGATGTGAAGCCATATCCGTATAAATCAATATTTTTATTAATTTGCACCTTTTCCATTTGAGTAAATATTTTTACGTTCTCATTCCATGAATATTGGTTATAATATGAATTATTTAGATATGGATCATGATTTCCTGGTGTAATATAAATTTTTGTATTTGGTATTTGTTTAAAACAATCATTTATATATTCAATTGTACTTTTTCGAACATACTCATTCTCATATAAATCACCTGTAATAAACAGCATTTCTATGTTATTTTCTTTTATATAATCTATTACTTTTTTAAATACTTTTCTTTGATCTAACCTTCTGTTTTCTGCTAAATCATTTTTATTTAATACTGTAAATGGCATATCAAAATGTATGTCTGCTATATGTACAAATTTCATTATTATTCCTCACTATTTTTTATTTAGATAGTTTTATTTTTATGGAGCACACTGTGGCTCCGCTACAATTATTAATTGACTACCTAACGCTATCTTTTTTTCTTAATTTTCTTAGCAATATTATAATAACACAAAAAAAGTAGCATTGCCATATTTTTTTATTTTATATTTGTTGTGGTATTGCATTTTAGGCATACATTTAGCTATTTTCATATATTAGGAAATGTGAAATTTTCTAATATATGAAAACAAGTCAATGAAAATTCAAGCATTTGCTCTTTTTTCATTGACTTTCATTTTATTCTTCATCAACTGGTCCAAATAATTCGTCAAATTTTGCCTCTAGTTCTTTTTGTAAATCCATTTCTTCTTGTTCTTCTTTTGATACTTCTTTTGAATTTGACGTATAATTATTTTCCTCTTGCGGAAGTATTGGTGCCTCTTCTCTTTTATCTGTATTAGGCACATTTTCATTTTCTATTGATTCATCAAACAAATCATCTAACGAATCAATTTTTAAATTTTCTTCTTGTTTTTGTTTATCCTCTTTAGGTGTGTATGGGTTATACGGATTATATTTTCTCCATTCTCCTCTTTCTATTCCTTGAAATTCATTATGGCTAATTGTAAGGCTTTGCAATTCCTTTAGCATTTTAGGTTTTTCAAAATAATAGAATTTTCTTGTTTTAACTGGTTTTAAACCTTTTTCAAAAATAATACATAAATCTGGATCCATTCTTCTCAACTCATCCGGAGTCATTAATGCTCTTGCCATTATCTGTTCAGATGCATTGTATCCTTGAGTCCAGAAATTATGTTTATCTCTACTCTTAGAAAGTTGATCTTTAGATATTGTTTTTTCTCCCAAAGCCTTAGAAAAATATTCAACTGTTTTTTGAGAGTTACTTCCTAAAAACACGTGTGTATCACAGTTACCAATTATTGTTTCATAAGATTTTTCGTATACTGCTTCTAGTTGGTCTAAGTTTTGTAATATAACACTAAAAGATATTTTCCTACTTCTTGAAGTTGATATTTTTTTATCAAAATCTGGAACTCTACCTATGTTAGCGAACTCATCTAATATAAAATATGTTGGCATTGGAAGTGCGCCACCAGATTTATCTGCATAGTTATATAATTGTTGTATCATTTGAGAGAAGAATATTGTAAGCAAAAAGTCATATGCAGTATGTGTATCTGATGAAATTACATATACCGCTGTTTTTTTAGTTCCTATGTCTTCAAAACTAATTGTATCTGTTGATGTAAGTTCTGCAATTTCTTTTGAATCGAATTTACCTAGCTTTGATTGTAATGATGATAAGATAGAGCTATATGTTTTTTCTGGTGCAATTTCAATGGATTTATAATACATTCTAGCAGGATGATCATATGGTAATTGATTTATCAACTCTGTAAGTAAATTGCTTCCTCCATTGTTGTTTGCAGCTCTGACAAGCTCCGCACAGCTTGCTAAGTTTTGTTCTTCTTCTGGTCTTGTTGCTATTAAATAATATATTAATGCTTTAAGTAGCATTTCAGACATATCATCCCAGTATGGATCTGCTTTTCCACTATCTGTTTGTTGTCCTTTAACTATTGTGTTTGCAATAACATCAACGTCAAGTTCACTTGATATATGCATTAATGGATTATATCCATCGCTAAATTGTGGATCAACCAAATTTAGCACTTTTATTTCATAGCCATTTCTTTTTAAATAACCAGCTGTTTTGTCATATAACTCGCCTTTAGGGTCTGTAAATACATAAGATCCTAGCATTTGAAAAGCATTAGGAATTGAATATGATGCAGATTTACCAGAACCTGAACCGTCCAACAACTAACACGTTTACGTTTCCTCTTTTATCTACTGGTAAATAATTATCTTCTCCTAAAATAATACCTTTTTTATTGCTTAATATTCTATATTGTTCTCCTCTTTGACTCCAATCACTTGAACCATGTTCTATATCTTCATATTCTGTTTTTGGTGCATTTTTTATCATTCCTATAATTGCTATAATAACATATATAAATGAGAATTTCCAAAGTATTCCTATAAAGCTACCTATATAATTGGGTAAAAATACTTTAGAAAAACTAGAAAATGGTTTTAATGCATATGATGAAAATGTTACAAGAGTTTTTCCAAAATCAAAGTTATCATTAATATTATTTTCTGCTATTGCTACACTAGCAGGCATGATAAATACTATGACTAAAAATAGCCATAGTATTGCATAAATAATTAAATATTTTCTTGTTTTTTTAATTGCTCCTTCAACTTTATAATTCATTTGAATTCACCTTCTCTTTTGTTTTATCTTTCTTCTTTTCCGCTAGTCTTTAATAATCTATCATATTTTGATTTGCTTATTTCGCTTAATGTTCTTCCATCTTCAATTCTTGAGATTTTTCCTGTTTTAGGATCTTTTTCTATTTTATAAGTTCCTCCAACAGTAATGATCATATTGTCTAATTTATCTAGCTCTTCTTTGGATAATGCATATCTTCCTTCAATTAGCTTTAGTTTATTATTGTCAACTTGTACAACTTCATAAGCTACAGCCTTTTTATTTGATTTATTTTTTGGTTCCCTCATTTAAGTTCAACTCTCCTTTTTAATTTTTATCTCTTACTTCGAATGCGAAATAAGATTTGTGTGGTTTTAACTTACATTTTCCTTTTACTTCATTTGTTTTTTCATCAAAATATAAAACTGGTTTGATTTCTTCTGTTGTTTCTGGATCTATTATAGAAATTGGTCTTTGTAAATTTGGAGTATAATTAAATTCTTTATAAGCTGTATCTTCTGAGTATAATGTATCAAACTTTACGAATGATGGTTGTTTTGAAATTTTAATTCTATCTCCTTCCAATAATCCACTATTAACTACAACTCTATCTTTTCCAAATGATAAAATAACTAATTGATCATAATCTGGTGATGGTACATCAACAAAGTATGTTCTTTTAGTATTTTCACCTCTAATTTCTGACGTGCTGTCTAGTCTTTCTACCGTATATTTAGGTGAATTTTTTTGATATTCTTTTTCTGTTTCGTTTATTCTATATATTACTGTGTTTACGTCTTTTGGGTCTGTTATACTAAAATGTTTACCTTCTAAAGTAGCCATTTTATTACACCTCTTTCTACTCTTATGCTGCAATATTTTTTCTTTGGTTTTTTACAACTATTTCTATTATACCTTATATTGCATTAAAAGTCAATATTTGTATTTAATTTATGTTAACTTTGTATAAATTAAATTTATATTTTGGGCAGGCACAAGACCTGTTCCTACATCTTTTTGAATTTATATTCACTGCTAATTTATATTTCTGGAAAGCACAAGAGATCTTTCCTCTACATTTTAAAATTAATACATATTTCTTGGGTTAAATGATGATACTTCTTTTAATTTTGAGAAGATTTCTTTTTCTTCTTCTGTTAATTTCTTTGGTACCATTACCTTTACATTAGCTATTAAGTCTCCTCTTCCTCCTCTTGAATCTTTATAGCCTTTTCCTGGTATTTTTATTACTTCTCCACTTTGTATACCTTGTGGTACAAGTACACTTGCTTCGTCATCTATTCCAACAACATTTGCTTTTGTTCCCAAAGCTGCTTCCCATGGTGTTAAAAATAAATCAGTATATAAGTCATATCCTTTAATTTTAAATCTATTGTCGTTTTTTATATTTATATCTATAAACAAGTCTCCGTTGCTTCCGCCATTTATTCCTTTTTTACCTTGTCCAATTAATCTTATTTTTTCATTATCTCGTATTCCAGCTGGAATTTTTACTTCAAAATTTTTCATGTTTCCTTCAACTGTTCTTAGAGATATTTTCTTTTTAGCTCCATAAAATGCATCTTCAATTGATATATCAATTGAAGTTTCAATGTTTTCTCCTTTTATTGGTGTAACCCTATTTTTTTTATGTTTGTTGTTTTTTTCTTCAATTGTATTGTTTGTATTTTCTCCAAAAAACATATTAAAAAAGTCGCCAAACATTGAACCAGATGTATTTTTAGTTTCCTCATATTTTATAGCTTTTTTAGCAGCATAATTATTCCACATTCTATCATATCTTCTTTTAGATGATGAATTTGATAGAATTCTATATGCTTCATTTATATCTTTAAACCTTTCTTCTGAAAAGCTATTTTGAGCATTAACATCTGGGTGATATATTTTAGCCTGTTCTCTATATGCTGATTTTATTTCTGGAACAGTTACTCTACTATTTTCTAACCCTAAAATTTTATAATAGTCTTTAAAAATCATTTTACAGCCCCCATTATAATAGTGGCTTTATTATATCAATTTATTATGTATAATTCAATAGAAATCGACAAAAACAATCTAAAAAATTGTAAATTTATGTTCATGCTAAATTGTATTTTGGGCAGGCACAAGGCCTGCCCCCCCCTACAAGGACAAAGCGACTTCATATTGTTCTTTGTTCTTGCTCGATTTGAATTTCCAAATGAAATGAGAAAAGGCTAGATATATGTTTATATCTAACCTTTTATTGTATTATTACATTTTCTTTGAACCCTTTGTTCCTAGTTTTCCGCTTCCACTCATTGCTAAAATATTCTCACTATATGAATATGTTCTTTCTTCTCTTTGTCTTTGTCTTTTGAAAGCAAGTTCAACTAATTTATCTATTTCTTTATCAAATTCCATGTTTGTTGCCTGCCACAAATAAAAAGATAATGCACCTGGTATTGTGTTAATTTCATTTACATATAAGTCGTCAGTATCTTTATCTATCATAAAATCTATTCTAGAAACTCCACTACATCCAAGTACTTTAAAAGTTTCTACTGCAAGTCTTTGAATTTCTTGTTTTCTTTCATTTGAAATATCTGCTGGTATTTTTCTATCTAGTGATGCCATTCCCTTGTTTTTAGAATCACTCATTTTTCCTCCACCAATTTTTCCTGTTTTTCCTTTTCCGCCAGACATATATTTATCGCTATAGCTTAATATTTCATCACTTCCAAATGGCTCTTCACATTCAGATGCTTGTGCTTCTATTGGGTCTCCAATAACAGAACAATTTATTTCTCTTAAATTCTGTATAGCTTTTTCTACCATTACTCTATCAGAAAATTGTATTGCATATTCTATTGCTTCTTTTAGCTTTATTTTATTTCCTGCTTTTTTTATTCCTACGCTAGATCCTAAATTTCCAGCTTTAACAATTACAGGATAAGGTATTTTTTCTTCTATTTTGTTAATCACTTTTTCTTCATTTTCTATGTAATCTAATGAATAGAAAGAAATATAATCTAGAGATGGAATACCAGCTTCTTTTAATACTCTTCTCATCATTATCTTATCCATACCAATGCTAGAAGATAAAATATCACATCCCGCATATGGTACTCCAATCATTTCTAAGTAGCCCTGTATAGCCCCATCTTCTCCATTAGTTCCATGCATTGTTGGTATTACAACATCTATCCAACCAATTACATTATTTTTAAATTTTTTTGATGGATATCTTACTAAATTTACTTTTTCTCCATCATTTACTAAAGTTATTTGAGTTACTTTTTTTAGTAAGTCATCTAAGTTTTTGTAATTGTTTAAGTCTAACAATTCTTCACCAGTATACATTAACCCTTTTTTACTAATATATATTGGAACTATATCGTATTTTTCAGTATTAACTGCATTAATCGCCTGATTTCCAGTTATTATTGAAATTTCATGTTCAACACTTTTTCCTCCGAAAATTATACCTAATTTTGTTTTCATTTTATTTACCTCCTACAGATAATTATCTGATAAATCATTTTCTAACAGTATAACTGTATTAGAATCCATTATTTCATTCATTTTTTTCATTGCATCATTAAAGTCTCTAGCTATAAATATGTTTTCTTTATTAAAGTTTTTTTCTATTAGTCCGTCATATATAGGTTGTGCCTGTTTTGGTCCAACTAAAATTGCATAGTCACAGTTTGGTGCTGCCTGCATCCCAAAAATTTTGTTATATTCATATGCTTTATCGCCAAGTTCTACAATTCCTGGTGTAACTAATATTTTCTTTTTATTTTTAAATCTTCCTAATACTTCTACTGCTCTTCTTGCTCCCTGAGTATTTGAATTATATGCGTCATCAATTACAATTGTTCCATTTGGATGTTGTTTTAATTCAAGCCTATGTTCTACAGGTTTTAACATTTTTATTCCTATTTGTATTTCTTTATCAGATAATTCAAGTTCTTTTGCAATTGCTACTGCTCCAACAATATTTATTATGTTGTGTTCTCCTAAAAGCTTAGTACCAACTTTTATTTTTGATCCGGCCTTTGTGCATATAGTAAATGTTGATCCAAATTCTGTTAATTCAATGTTTTCTGCATAGTAATCGTTTGAACTATTTAATCCATATGTAATTTTATTCTTATTTGTATTAACACTTTTAACATTTTCATCCTCATAATCTAAAAATGCTAATCCATCATCTGGAAGTGAATCTACTAATTCAAATTTGGTTTTTTTAATATTTTCTATGCTTCCAAATGTTTCTAAATGCTGAGGTCCTATTGAGGTAATCATTCCTATAGTTGGATGTACTAAATTACATAGTTCTTTTATCTCTCCTACTTGGTCTGCTCCCATTTCACATACAAATATTTGGTCTGTAGACTTCATATATTCATTTATTGTTCTAACAATTCCCATCTTTGTATTAAAGCTTGCTGGTGTTTTTAATACATTGTATTTTTGATTTAGTATTGTAGAAACAATATACTTTGTAGTCGTTTTACCATAGCTTCCGGTAATTCCAATTATTTTTAAATTATCCATTTGTCTTAATTTCTTTTTTGCTTTTCTTACAAATTTCTCGGAAATTGCTGTTTCTATTGGTTTATTTATAAGATTTATAATTATAACTAAATAATATGCTATCACTACTAATAAGTCTGCAAGTATAACAAACAATATATTAATATTTGTTAGAACACTAACTATTAGAAACAATATTACCTCTGTAGTAAATATTCTTTTAACTCTTTGTGTTATAACTAGTGGCTTTTTTTCTTTAAATATATTTCTAGCTAATAGTAATAATAATCCTATAAATATATTAATAATTAATCCCACTCTTATATTTATTAGTGTAACTATTGTTCCTATAAACAATAAAACATCTCTTAAACTAAAAACTACCTTTTTATTTTTTTTAATCCAAGATTTGTATCTATCATTTTTGTAATATTCTAATTGTAACATATGTACACCATGTCTAATTTTCGTGTGCATATATATAAATAATATTGATAGGACTATTTCAAGTAAAATATAATTTAGCAAATTTATTCCTCCTTTAGAAAGCTTCTTATAATTTCCATACATTCTTTATATGAGTCTATGTATGAAAAATGTCCTGCATTTTTTATTATAATTAGCTCTGAGTTTGTTATATTATTATTTATTATCTTAGCATCTCTTAATGGTGTATCCTGGTCGTTTTCTCCCCATAATAATAATGTTGGTACTTTTATATTTTTTAATTTTTCAGTTTGATCTTCATTTATTATTGTACTCATGGTTTTTCTTAGGATTTCCGGTGAGTTCTTATAATCTGCTGACCCAAATTTTCCTAGAACTCTCTCTCTTATATTGTTAAACATTTCAACATTAGGAAATATATTTAAAAACTTTTTTAGTCCCTTAAATGTATATACTTTTATGTAATAATTTATTTTTCTTTTAGGTTTAATTCCTGCACTATCTATTAATATTATTTTATTTGCTTTTCCTAAATTTCTTCCAGCATAATTTATTATTGTTCTTCCACCATTTGAATGACCAATTAATATTGGATTTTCAATATCTAATTTTTTTATAAATTCATTTAAAAAATTCCCAAAATCATCAGTATTAAATGGTTTTTGTGGCATTTGGCTTTTTCCAAAACCAGGTAAGTCTACATTATAGACTTTAAATTCATTATTTAATGCTATTTCTATTGGTTTCATTGTTTGTAAAGAGCATAGCCAGCCATGAAGTAAAATAACATTTTTTCCTTCTCCTGATACCTCGTAATTTATATCTAATCCATTAACTTTAATATTCAAATCACTTTCACCTTACTTCGTAATTTCTCGCTTTATTATATGCTATTAATTTACTTTTTGCAATATTTTCTAAGCAAGATTAAAATAAATATCCGACCATAAAACGATCGGATATTTATTCTATACTCTTTTATTTGCTATTTCTATTGCTTTTGTTACTATATTTCCACAGTCTTTTGATGAGACGTTTTGCCATCCTCCATCTTTTTTTACAGTATCATAAACACCTAATTCTTTTGCAATTTCTTCTTTTAATTTGTCAGTCATAATATTTGTTTTTCTAGACATATTATCCTCCTTTAAATTTAAGCTTAATAAATTTGAATATTCATGTTTGGTGTTTAAAATATAAATTTTATTCCAGTTGCACAAAAAACATCTCTAGACACAAATATTAATATTTTCAAGCACTAAACATAGAAATTCCTATTTACCTTATTTATATTATTTGGAGAATTTAAATTTTTATTTTAGCATTTTTTTCAATTAGATTTTATTGTGTTAATACTCCACTTTCACTTTCTATTATTACTAATATGTCTTCTACTTTACCTGTTTTTGCATTTACATATAGAAGAAAGTCTCTATTTTCAATTTTTCCTTTTAGTTCCCAACAGAAAATTTCTGTTTTAAATTCCGTTGGTATAATTGCAAGTTTTGAGCTATCTATTTTCAAATTATTATTTGCCATTTTTATTGCCTGATTAATAGAAATTATATTTGTTTTATTTATATTTCTCTTTTCATGGTTATTCAAATATCCTGTTGTTTCTATTCCTAAAATATCTCCATTATCCAAAGCAATTTTAACTTTTATTAAATCCGTATATACTATAACATCATTTTCCTCGTATGCATAATTTATTGTTAAAACTCCTGCTTCTTTCGTGTAATATGTTTTTTTCATATTTTCAAAATTCTTTTGTTCTAAGAATTTAGTAGCTATTTTATCCGCTTCTTCAACATCTATTTTTTCTTCTGTTACATTTCTGTTATAGTTCATAAACAAAATGTGTCCACCTTTTTGAGTAATTGCTATAGTTATATTGTTTTCTTGGTTTGTTGTAATTTCAAAAGTATATACTTTAATTTCTCCATTTTCTGCTAATCCTTTTGAAGTAATTTCTTTAATATTGTCATTACCTGCAAAATCTACTGCAATTTTTTTAGCATCATCTTCGGTTATATCTGTACCTGTTAAGCCTTTTTTCTCAACACTTGTTATATGTTCAGAGTATGCTCCATCATATATCAAGCCATCATATTCTTTAAAATTATCTTCTATGCTATTAAAGCTATCTTTAGATGGATTTTCAATTTCTTTGTTAAAAATACTTGAGCCGACATTCTCTAATTCTTTCCAATTTAATGAGCCATTGCTTACTTCTGTTAATAGTTGGTTTAAAGTACTATTAACTTCTGTACTGTAGTTGTATAATTCTTTCAAATTATCAAGTTCCTTTTGCGTTAAGTTTTCTCCTTTTATGCTTTTTCTTACTAAACTATAACTGTAATCACTTACTTGATTCAAAAATTTTTGAGCATTAGATAACCCTTCATTTGAAATTGGTATTTGAGATAGATAAACTTGAGATAAATTTGCTTCTCTCCATATATACATTAAAGTTTCTGTACTTTGCTGTGAATCATTTGTAATTAATGATTTAACTAAATAATTTTCAACACTTCCCATTTCGTCTACCAACTCATAAAAAGCCATATTATATTTATTATTAGAAACCCTCATATATTTCTTTTGGTTTTGACAGGCAAATGCGATTCCACAAACACTAATAACAAATAAAATTATACTAATTGTTAAAATATGCTTTTTTTCAAATTCTTTTAAATTCATTTTTTCACCTCATTTTATATTTATAATATTTTTTCAAATATTTTAAAAAAATATTACAATTTTTTTGATATTTTAAATTTTCTATGATAAAATTTTCAATAAGAAATTAAATTAGAATTTGCAAAATTAATCCGCTCCCAGCCATTTGTTTTTATTTTTTACGAAACGCCCCAACTTCGTATAGAATGTAATAAAATTTATTTTAATAAATTTTATTACATTCTATAAACTCGCCGGTCCCCACCCGTAACTTTCTAAAAAAATAAAAACAAATAGCTTCGCGCTACTATATATCAATTTGTTTTGAGACTTTTTTGAAAAATTACGGCCTGACAGCCCTTTGAGGCGGGGAATACCCATTAGCCTGGAGGGTCTAATTTTGAAAAAATGCTCTCAAAAATAAATTAATTGCAATTATATTTGTCATATAAATATCAATTTCTAAATAAAAAGGTGATTTTATGAAAAAAATTTTAATATTTTATGGTTCGTATGGTGGTGGACACTTATCTGCTGCTAAGTCTATAAGAGAATATATTGAGAATAACTTTGAAGATACTCAAATAGAAATGGTTGATTGTGTTGAATATGTAAATAAAGCTTTTAATAAAGTTACTACAAAGGCTTATGAAGAATTTGCAAAAAAAGCTCCTGAAATATGGGGATTTTTATATAAGAATTCTGAAAAAGGAATTATTTCTAAATTATCTAGTGACTCTAATAAGCTAATGGCTTTGAAACTAGAAAAATTACTTCAAGATTTTAACCCAGATTATGTTATATCAACACATCCTTTTAGTAGCCAAATGTGTGCTTATCTTAAGAAAAAAAATAAAGTTGCATTTAAATTGGCAACAATAATGACAGACTACGCACCTCATGAGCAATGGATGGTTTACCCAGAATATGTTGATTATTTCTTTGTTGCACATTTTGGAATGAAAGAAGCTCTTATGGCTAAAGGAATAGATCCTAATAAAATATTTGCAACAGGTATTCCTCTTTCTAATAGATTTTTAGAACATTATAATAAAAATGAAATTTTATCAGAGTTTGGCTTAAATCATAACAAAAAAACTATTCTTTTCTTTGCAGGAGGAGAATTCGGTTTAGGTAAAAGTACGACAATAGATATATTAAAATCTCTTGCTGTTGATTTCGAAAATTTACAGATTGTTGCAATAGCTGGAAAAAACAAAAATATGAAAGAACATTTTGAAGAAATAGCAGGTAATATTTCTAGTGGAAACTTAATTAAAGTCTTAGCATATACGAATAAAGTACCTGAATTAATGAGCGTATCTGATTTAGTTGTAACAAAGCCTGGCGGTCTTACAACCACAGAAAGCTTAGCTTCTGGACTTCCAATTATAGTTATAAATCCAATACCAGGTCAAGAAGAAGAAAACGCAGAATTCTTAGAAAACAGCGGTGCTGCTATTTGGATTAGGAAAGATGATAATGTTAAGGAAAAATTAAGTTATATATTTAGCAATCCAGAAAAAATGAAAGATATGAAAATTAAAGCAAAATTACTTGCTAAAAAGCATTCTACAAAAGATATTTGTGAAACAATTTTAAAATAGTAGCGATAATAAAAATCACTCATATTATATATGGGTGATTTTTTAATGTTTTGTTTATCTGATAAATCAAGTTGTGAGCTTGTATACCTTGCAAGCAGTTTTGCTATTGCTTTATCTAAAGGCTTAAATTGTGATGAAATTGGTACACTTGCAGCATTTCTTACTGCTGTTGGAGACAATCTTGCAATTATTGCCACTAGTTGTGCATCTAATTCATGATACAAAATATCTTAAATTTATAATTCTCTTCTTCCTTCTAATGCCTTAGATAAGGTTATTTCATCTGTATATTCTAAGTCTCCTCCTATTGGAATTCCATGAGCAATTCTAGTAATTTTCACTCCCAATGGTTTTAGTAATTTTGAAATGTACATTGCTGTTGCTTCTCCTTCTACTCTTGGGTTTGTTGCTAGTATTACTTCTTTAACTTCCGGAGTAATTCTTGATAACAATTCTTTTATTTTAATATCATCTGGCCCAATTCCGTTCATTGGAGATATTGAACCATGTAAGACATGGTAAACTCCTTTATATTCATGTGTTCTTTCGATTGCTATTATGTCTCTTACATCTTCTACAACACATATTGTATTTTCATCTCTTTTTGGATTTGAACATATTATACAAGGGTCTGTATCTGAAATATTATAGCATTTTGAACAATATTTTAGATTAGCTTTTGCATTTTTTATAGAGTTAATAAATTCATTAGTTTCTTCTTCTGAAGAATTTAAAATATAAAAAGCAAGCCTAGCAGCTGTTTTGTGCCCTATGCTTGGTAATTTTTCAAAACTCTCAATTAGTTTTTCTATTGATGGCGAGTAGTAACTCATAAGTTTTTCTCCTTAAGGCTTAAATCTGTTATCCTACATTAATCCTGGTATATTGTATTTACCAAATTGTTGCGCTTGTGCAGAATCTACCTTTCTTAAAGCTTCATTTACGCAAGTAATTATTAAATCCTGTAGCATTTCTACGTCATCTGGATCAACAATGTCTTTTTGTAATTTAATTTCTTTTATTTGTTTATCTCCAGATACTTTAACAGATATTGCTCCTCCACCTGCTGTTGCTTCAAAATCTCTTGAAACTAATTCCTCTTGTGATTTTTCCATATCTGCTTGCATTTTCTTGGCTTCTTTCATTAATTGGTTAATATTCATTCCGCCAAATCCTCCCATACCACCTGGGAATCCACCTCTTTTTGCCATTAAAATTTCCTCCTTAAAATTCATTTTATATTTTTATACAAATTAATATCTTACTAAATGAATTGAAAAATTAATAAATTTTAATTACCAATTCATACTTTAAGAATATGTTAAATTACTTTTTATTCTATAATATTAAATGGAATATCTAAACTACTCATCATTCCTTCAACACTATTATCTTGCTTTTGTACATTCTCATTTGCTTTTAAATCAATATATTTTATATTCATTTCTTTACCAGATGCCATTGATACTGCTTTTATAAGTTCATTTCTATTTTCTGGCATATCTAACATTTTTTGTCTAAAATCTGTAAGTCCATTGGGAAACTCAATTCCTATTGTCATATCGTTTATTTCAACTGCATTTGTATTTAGCAAATTAGTATACAACATTATTTTTCCATGACTTTTCAATTCATTTATTATATTAGGCCATTGTTTAGCTATAGGTCCAGCCTGTATGTTTGTTTTCTTTGCAGTTTCTACCTTACCAGGCATTGTATTAGCTGGTACGCTATTTTTTATATTTGCAATGCTACCACTTTTAGGTGGTTGAACATTGCTTACAGTAACTCCATTTTTTATTTTGTTTTCTAAAAGTTCAATTCTTCTTTCTAAATCACTATTAGAATTTCCTGTTTGTTTATTACACAATTTTATAAGTCCTGCTTGAAAAATTATTAGTTTTTGAGATGATGTTTTTATATCATTTGCAAGCTCAGACAAACTATATACTATACCTAATAATCTATCTTTATCTGTTTTTTCGCATATGTTTGCTATTTTTTTCAAATCCTCTTCAGAATACAAATCTAGTTTTCCGCTTGTTTTATATATAAGCAAATCTTTAGAAAATTTTATAAGTTCCCATACGAAGTTTGTTACATCTTTTCCTTCGTCAAGTACCTTTCCTATATTTTCTAATACAGTTTCAATATTATATTCTATAATTCCATTTAAAATATTTTCTACATATTCTAGTTTTGGAATTCCAACTAATTCTTTTATGTATTCCTCGTCAATATTATTTACTCCATCTTGAACACATCTTTCAAGTATACTTAATGCATCTCTCAAAGCTCCTTCTGAAAGAATAGCTATTGTATTTAAAGCACCATCTGTTATTTCTATTTTAGTTTCTTTACAAACTATTTTTAATCTTTTTATTATGTTTTCATTTGAAATTCTTTTAAAATCAAATCTTTGGCATCTTGAAAGAATTGTTGCTGGTAACTTTTGGGGTTCTGTTGTAGCTAAAATAAATTTTACATGTTCTGGTGGTTCTTCTAATGTTTTTAAAAGAGCATTAAAAGCACCTGTTGATAACATATGTACCTCATCAATTATATATACTCTATATTTTGCAATTGTAGGTAAAAAATTTACTTCTTCACGAATAGCTCTAATATCTTCAACGCTATTGTTTGAAGCAGCATCCATCTCTACAACATCTGTTATGGCTCCAGACATTATTCCTTTACATATTTCACATTCGTTACATGGCTCTCCGTCTTTTGGATTTAAACAGTTTATTGCTCTAGCTAATATTTTAGCAGCAGATGTTTTACCTGTTCCACGTCCTCCATTAAAAAGATATGCATGTCCAACTCTATTAGACATTATCTGATTTTTTAATGTTTTAGTTATATGTTCTTGTCCTACCATTTCGCCAAATGTTTTGGGTCTAAATTCCCTATATAATGCTGTATATGCCATAATATTTCAACACCTTTTCCTTTTAAAGATTTAGCTCCTCTATGGAAAGTATAATTTTGCATAAATACACTACTTATTGCTGCTTCCTTCCGGACCTGACAAGGTTCATAGCTTTTTATCAAAATATACTCTCCATACAAGAGCTAATCTAAAACCTTTATTATTATATAATTTAATGTTTAATTTATCAAGTATTTTTTATTATAATTTATTTTTTAAATATATCTTCTAATTTATATTCTTTTTCTAATTTCTCATTTAAATATAATTTAGATACTATTTCTAGTTCTTTTATTGATGCTTCTGGTACATTAAAAGAAAAAATTTTTTTAGCAGGTGCCATTGTTATAAATTTTATAGCATCATATGTTGCTGGTAACAACTCAATACTACTTTTGTCAATTTTTCCACAACTGCTACATTTTACCCCATTATCTTTTAAGCTAAAATATTTTATATCTGTGTCTATTCCACAATTACTACATTTTTCAACATGTGGTTTAAATCCAATTATACACATTAGTCTTAATTTAAATATTGCTAATATCAAATCTAAATTTTTATCTGTTTCAGATATTGTATATAAAGTATTTAAATATAATTGTAATATTCTATATGAATTCTCGTTTTCGTTTGTAACATCTAAAATTATTTTTGTAATATGAACAGCATATTTATATTTATCCAAATCTGTTCTAATATTATAAAAAAATTCTATTGTCTCACACGAATTTATATTATATGTATTGTTTCCCTTATACATCATATAATCTGCAAAGCATAAAAATTGCGTTCCAGCCATTAATAAGCTTTTAGGGCGCCTTGCGCCCTTAGCAGCACAACTTATTTTTCCCATTCCTGGGGTTAACATTGTGACCATTTTATCATAGTCACCTAAATTATTCTCTACTAATACTATCCCCTTTGTCTTTATCTGTCCCATTTGTTTCTCCATTTAAATTTATTTCTATATTTTCCATTTGTTTTAATTCTAAAAATGTATTAATATCTCCTGTATTTTTAAATGCATTCCAAGCAAATTTTTCTATCATACGCATACCACCACTCCTAAGCTTAAAAGTTTTATTCACCTTTAATCTTATCATTTGCATTAATTTTATTTTTTATTCTTATTTAGAAAATTAATCTGTAAATTTAAATTTTTTTACTATACTATTATCATCTTGCCAATCTTTTTTTACTTTAACCCATGTTTTTAGATTTATTTTTATTCCAAGCATTTCCTCTAAGTCTTGTCTTGCATAGCTTCCTATTCTTTTTAGCATACTACCATTTTTTCCTATTATAATTCCTTTATGAGAATCTCTTAGGCAATAAATAGTTGCTTCTATATTATATATAGGTTCGTCTGTTTTTGTTCTTGTAAGTTTCATTTTTTTAACTTCAACATATAGTCCATGTGGTACCTCATCATCTAATAGTTTCAAAGCCTTTTCTCTTATTACTTCCTCTGCTAATTGCCTACTAGTTTGATCTGTATATTCGTCTATATCGTAGTATGCAGGCCCAGGTTTTAAATTTTTTTCTATTTCATCTAATATTGTTTCAACTTCTTTGTTTTTTATTGCAGATATTGGGATTATTGCTTCAAAATTATATTCTTTTGAGTATATTTCAATTAATTTTGCAATTTGTTCTTTTTTTACCAAATCTATTTTGTTAATTATTAATATAACTTTTTTGTTTGCTTCTTTTAATTTTTCTAAAATTCTTGTGTCACCTTTTCCAATTTCATTTGAAGTTGCTTCTACCATAAATAAAATACAATCTACTTCAGATATTGTTCCAAATGCTGTTTCTATCATAGTATTCCCAAGTTTAGTTTTTGGCTTATGAATTCCTGGTGTGTCTATAAATATTATTTGTGAATTTTTCCTATTTACTATTGCTCTTATCGCAGTTCTTGTTGTTTGAGTTTTGTTAGCCATTATTGCAACTTTTTCCCCAACTAAAGAATTTATAAGTGTTGATTTTCCTACATTTGTTCTACCAATTATTGATACAAAACCTGATTTAAACTTTTCTGTTTGTTCCATTTTTATTCCTTTTCCTAATTTTAAAGATTATTATAAAGAGTTTTTCACTTTAAAATTTAATTATATTTTACTACTCTATTGTCGCATAATTTGTCAAAACATGCAATAGATTAATAAATTATATTTTTGGCAGGCACAAGACCTACCCCCTTACATTTTTTGATTTTATATATATTATAAATTTGTATTCTGAGCAGACATAAATTTGCCCCTACATTTAAAAAATGACCTATTCTAGGAATATAATTCTTAGAATAAGGTCATTGTTCAATTATTCAATTACTACTTTTGAGCTTAATGGAACAATTTGTATAAATGTATTTCCATCATTTACTTCTATCTCGTTTCCGTCTAAATCTTTGTATACTGTTTGCTCGTTTCTAGATGATTTAGAGCATTCAATTTTTATAGCTTTTCCATTTGTAATGTAATAACCATCTAATGTTCCAATATTTGATAAATCCTGCCTTCCTTTGCCTGATCCATCATTTAATGTGCTATTTTTAGCAAAAGTAATAATTATATTTTTTGTTGTTACAATTTCCTTTGTGTCCCAATCTTTTTGTACAGTTTTATTATAACTTCTTGTATATCTTTTTGTTTCTTCATCATATTCATAGCTTACTTTATATGAACTTGAGTATGGTATAACAATGCTTTTAGCCTCTTCTCCATCTTCTATATTTATTTCATCAACAACGTAATTTAATACACTTTCTTTATCTGATGTAGTTCTATATTTTTTTCTTTCTGCAACATCCAATATTTTCTTTGTTGAAGTTACTGCATTGTGTGGAGCAGATTTATCTCTAACTCTCCAAAATGTTTTTGAACTTTCTGTTAGTCCATTAACATTATTAATTTTAAATTTTGATATATCGCTTTTAGCTCTTGGACTCCATCCAAAGTGAACATATATAGCATCATTTTCTAAAGCATAATCTAAAAAATAATGTCTTGAACTTCTAATTGGTCCAATTTTTGAAAGATCTTTATCTTTAAATAATGCCATAAGTCTTGTTTGGTTACCTTCAACAATAATCTCATAAACTATATATGCTTCATTTAATCCTGCTTGTGGTCTTGCATTCCCAACATTATCTATCATAACGGCTATTGGTCGAGAATTTCCATTAAATATTTGTACTTTCTTTTCTTCTACCGGAGTAATAATGTTTTCATTATTTACAAGATTTTCGTTTTCTATTTTATTTACTACTAAAAAATCCTTATGATATATTTTAGCTACTAACAAAGCTGAAAGTATTGCTAATAGTAAAATTAACATTATTATTAAAAACTTTTTCATATATTAATTTCCTTTTTAGTTATAGAATTTTAAAAATATTCCTGCTAAGCCATATACTAATGCAATTACTGCAATACCTGTAATTGCTCCAATAACCGTCTCTAGAGCCGTTTTTCTTTTAGATTCAATTCTTGTTATACAAACCATTATCGCCATAGCAAAAGATAAAGTTAATATTACAATATTTGTTGTAGATAACCAAATTATAGTATTTGCAGCAAAGGCGATTCCTGCCTGTCCACTTGGTGCAAATTTGTTTTTTAATAATTTATGTTTATCTGTTGAGCTTGCCGCTTTTAATGTAACAACTATAATTGTTGTTATAAATATTCCTATAAATGCCATATGAACAGGAGAGTTAGCTAAATTTCTTATAAAGTTAAGTCCTATATCACTTATTTTATCAAAAAATAAGAAATATGCCACTATTAATGCATTTATTGCAGTTATTACAACAGCCCCTGCCCCAACATCTTTAGCAATTTTTGCTTTTGGATGATATAAGTCTGTATATAAATCAACTACGGTTTCAATTGCTGTATTTATCATTTCTGCAACAATTATAAGTATTACTGTAAACATTAAACATAAAAATTCTGCTCTAGATAAATTAAAAAATAAGCTTATGATCATTACAATTACAGCAATTAATAATTGTTTCTTTATATTTCCCTGTGTTGTTACTGCATAAATAATTCCATTAAATGCATTTATCCAAGCATCTATAAAGTTTTTATTTTTTAGTTTTTCTTCTTTTAAATTTTCGTTTTCGTTATGGTTATTTTCTTCCATTCTTTCACCCTATCTTGTTATGTTTAGAATTTCTAAAACTTTTTCCTCTTTTTCTCTCATTACAATTCTGTCGCCTTCTTCTATATGGTCATACCCCATTAAATGATAAAATCCATGAACTAACATATATGAAAATTCTCTTTCAAAACTGTGTCCATATTCTTTAGCTTGTTCTTCTACTCTCTGAACAGATATCATTATATCTCCTAAAGTATCTTCAATTTCATTGCCATTTACTTTTAAATCTTCAATTTCATCTTTTTCAAACATTGGAAAAGATAACACATCTGTTTCTTTATCTATGTTTCTATATTTTTTATTAGTTTTTCTTATATTTTCTGGGTTTGTTAATATAACATTAATATACAAGTTAAGTTTATCAATATTTTCTACTTCAAAGGCTTTACTTAGTACTTTTTCTGTAAGTTTAATATATTCTTCATTTTCTTTTATATCAAGGAAATTAACTTCTGAAAAATTATGCATTTTTAACTATTTTCTCCTTTTTTGTGCTTTCAGTTTTTTTAGTAGTTTTTCTTTTTACTGTTTTTGTTTCTTTTTCTACTTTTTCTTTTTTGGTTTTTGCTTCTTTCTTTGTATTTTTTCCTTCTTTAGTTTTACAAGTATCTTTTACTTTTTTTATTGCACCTAATTCCACAAGCTTGTCTTTATAAAATGCGATAACTAGCTTGTACTTTTCTGGTTCTTGGCTTATTTCTTCTAAATCGTGTTTTATAAATAAGATTTCTCTCTTTTCATTCTTTTTTTGTTCAGTTTTTAATAAATCTATTTTTTTATAGTCTTCCCAAAACTTTTTATATTCTTCTCTTTCTTTAGGTCTTTCCCAGTAAATTTTAGTTGACAATAACTTTATATTGTATTCCTCTAGTATTGTAAGTAGCATTTTATATGCTTTTTTTATTTTTCTCTCATTTTGTGTATGTACAAGTTCTGATCTTATTTCCTTCAAAAGTTGTTTATAGCATTGTTCTGCTGTTATAAGTGGTAAACTATGTGTAAATAATTTTCTACTTATAGAAAGTATTATCATTTTCTTTTCTAATATATCTATTGAATCTGGTTTTCCGGCTAAAAATTTTGAATATTTATCATATTGCTGAATAGTTTCGTCATCAACCTTGTAGTCATCTATTTTCATTTTTAAAGTTAATATATTAGTTATATATTCTTCTACTGTATCAAATAACTTGTCATATATTTCAATTTTATCATTAGCAGATGTTTTTAATGTATCTGCTAATTGAACTGAATAATTTTTTAATATGCCCTTATACAAGCTATCCATTTTTTCTATATAAAATTTATTGTATTTCTCTATTGTTTTTTCTTTTTTTCCTGATTTAACAGTTTCATAGTCTAATTCTAATAAGTATTTTTGTTTTCTGTATTTATATTCTAAATATTGACTTTCTTTTAAATGAGTTATTACATAATATCTAGATAAAGCATCTTCTTCAAAAGATGTTGCATTTCCATTTTTTACCTTTTTATATATTGAATCCATTATATATTTATCTATAGATTCAAGATATAATGCATATGTATCTTCATATTTTTTACTTAAAGCTTCTTTTTTTGAACTATCATCTGCATTAAAATTAATATAAGCTTCATGCGCTTTTAATAAATTATTTCTCTTAACAGATATCATTATTCCATTAAGTCCTATTTGAGTAGGTATTAAGATTTTGCTTATTGTAGTTCCTATTTTTGAGAAAAATGTTTTTTGTGAGTAGATTCTTAAACTTCTTTCTTCCATTGTTCTAATCCCTTCCTATTTTTCAAATTTTTCTTCTGTTGTAATATCCTCTAATATTTCATATGTCATTTCTAGTTCTAGACCATTGTTGTCTAAATTATATATATTTACTACTTTATTTGTTATTTGTAATTTATTTAATTCTTCTTTTGTAAATTCTTCTTCTAATTCCTTTATAAGAATATCTTTTAATTCTTCTTTTCCGTAAGTAATTTTCGTTTTTTGTTTTTCAATATATTGTGTTTTTTCTATTTCTATTGGTAAGTAAAAATTTGAAAATAATTTTATTTTTTTTGCCTCTTTTATTGTATCATAGTTTTCGAAATTTGGAAGTCTTTTATATAAATTTATTTTAAAATTATTAATATTTATAGTATATCTATTTTCACTTTTTCCTGTTTCTTGCGTTATTTCCCTAGTAGTTTGTGACTTTTTACTTTTTGTATACCAAACTTTTGCTGTAACTTTTCCTTTTGCATGAACATATCTTGTATCTGTATATTTTCCCTCCATGTATCCGCCAATAAGTACTGTACCTTTTTCGACTATGTCTCCAGGTTTTACTAAAATAGTTCCTGTATCTGCAGATATTTTTTGAATTATTCCTTTTTTGGTAGCAACAATATTGCAGTATTCATCCGGATTCACAATTGTAGGTCTTTTATCTGCTTGTGCCACTTTTACAATTATATTTGTTCCTTTCATATTAATAGACATCCATGATATATCATCTCTCTTAAGTCGTATACTATTAATAGCATTTTTTACATCTACTTTACTTTTTAATTTTCCATTTTCTATGCCTTCTTCTTTTAATTGCATTAGTAATTCTTCTTTATTTATATTCTCTCCGCCTATAATTTCAATGTTCCATATAAATCTTGAAGAAATAATTATTAATAAGATTATTGGTATAATAAACAAAGCTAATATTTTTCTTTTTCTATATCTGTGCAATATTATTGGCAAGCCATTTTTAGAATTAATATTAATTTTACATTTATTTTTTCTAGATATTAAATGAATTTTTTTAAAATCTTTAATACTTATATTAGCAGTTAATATAGTAGATGATTTTCTTTTAACTTTCCATAGCAAAATGCCATTGTTTATGCAATTATTAATAAATCTTTCTATATAGAAGCCTTCTACTGTTATATTTACAAACCCAATTATGTAATTAAATAATATTTTTATGATCATATTTTCTCCATTCCCTGATTTTACACATTTTGTCCATTTTCAAATACATTAATAGAAGGTTAGTGTTTTAACTAATCCTCTATTGGTTCAAATTCTATTGAATCAATTTTGCCATTTACTTTTATGTCTTCATCTGTCATTTGCTCCAATTTTAAATTAAATCCATAAATGGTTACAGCACCATCAAAAGTATTTATTTTTATTAATATATCTTGATATTCTAAAATATTTTTGTAATTTTCAATTAGTATTTCATTAAAACCATTTATTGTTATTTTTATATCTGTAGATACCACTTCTCTTGGTATTTCTAAAAGAGTATCTAATTTCGAATACTTTCTAGGCTTATTTTTTTTCATATTTTCACCTTCTATATAGTTTATTTTGTAAAATCGTCCAATGACTTAAATTCATATCCCATTTCTTTTATTTGTTTTATTACAGTATCCAATATTTCCATATTTGTCTTTGAAGTTGCATGTAATAACATTATTTCTCCATTGTGTACATTTTTTACAATTTTATCAATTCCTTCTTGTTTTGATGGTTGCTTTGCTTCATCCCAATCTGCATATGCAAAACTCCACATTACCGGAATATACCCTAATTTTGTTACTACATTTAATGACCTCTCGCTATATTCACCTTTAGGCGGTCTCATATACCTCATTTCATAATTGTATCTTTCATAAATATTTGTGTGTAAAGTCATTATCTCTTTTGTTAATTGTTCTTCGGTTAAAGTTGGCATGCTTTTATGATTTACTGTATGGTTTCCTATAATATGTCCTTCATTTATCATTCTTTGTACTAAATCTGATGCTGTATTTACATAGTGTGCTGTTATAAAAAAAGTTGCATTTACATTGTTTTCCTTTAGTACGTTTAATATATTTTCTGTGTAACCAGCCTCATAACCTAAATCAAATGTAAGGTACACATACTTTTTCTCATTATTTCCCATTGCCATTCCATTATATTTTTCAATTAATTCTTTGTTTTTCTTTCCTAAATCAGGTTGTTCATGATTGTCACTTCTTTTTATTCCCCACCCTATACTTGCATTAGATAGAGAAGCCGTGCTACTTGTTTGCAATACTTTTTCACTTTTATTTGTCTCTAGTAAAATACTAAGAATAATTAAGGTTATAGCTATTATTATTAATATAAAAATTTTAATATTTGACTTCATTTTACTTTCCTCCATAATATTTGCTATTTAATAATATGAAAAGAATATAAAAAAATAACTAAAGTTTTTGTTATAGTTATAAATAGTTTCAAAATACCACCGGTTGTTTTTGCATTAATTTCAATCTGGTTTTAAAAATCACTTTCATTTTTAGCTATTAATCACTTACTATATATATGTGTTTATATTTTGAATTTAACTCATCAATCTCTTGACAACCTTTAAAAAATGTTATATTGTTTTTAAAAATGGAAAAAATAGGTAATTTTCATTTTTCTAGTCTTTTTATGTAAAAAGACCTACTAAAGATAAAAAAATTGCCTGATATAATATTGTTATTATATGGGGGAAAATAACGTGTTAAATTTTGTTCTTTGTGATGACAATTTAAATATTGTGAAAAAATTAAAAGAAATGCTAGAAATACTTTTTATCAAGAATGATATAGATGCTAAAATTGGATTTATTACGGATAACCCGTTAGAAGTAATTTCTTATGAAGAAGAAAATAATATAGATGTATTAATTTTAGATATAAATTTAAATTCTAATATTTCAGGAATTGACCTAGCAAAACAAATTAGAAAGAGTAATAAGAAAGTATATTTAATTTTTTCAACTGGCCATTTAGAGTATTCTTTACTTGCTTATTCTGTAAAAACTTTTGATTATTTGCCTAAGCCTCTAACTATTGAAAGATTAGAAGTAACTTTAAATCGCTTATTAGACGATATTAATAGTGGTTCTAATAAAAGATTTATTAAAATTAATTCTAAAACAGTAGTTGATGAAAAAGAAATAAACTATATAAAAAAAGATGGTATGAAATTAATATTTTGTACCAATTCCAATAAAGAATATGAGGCATATAGTTCTTTTAATAAAATAGAAAACACCTTACCTAGCAATTTTATTAGATGTCATAAATCGTATATAGTAAATACAAATAACATTCAAAATATTAATACTAACAATAATATAATTACTTTTAATTCTAATATTATATGTGATATTGGTCCAAAGTATAAAAGTAATTTAATGGAGGTTTTTAAACATGGAAATATTTCAAACAATTTGGGCAGCATTAACAAATGAAAATGAACTTTTATCAAGAATAGTTTTTATACCAATAACTTTTTTAGAAACATATATAAATATGTTATTATTTACAACTCTTTTAAAAATTAATGCTAGTAAGAGTAATAAACTTAAGTATTTTTATTTTGTTTCTATTTTGGGTACAACTTTTAATATTCTAATTCCAAATCCATACAGATCTTTTATTAATTTAGCATTAATGCTAATATGTACAAAAGTATTCTTTAATGCAAAAGTTATCAAAACAATACTTGCAGTAATTATACCTGTTCTTGTTACTGTACTATGTGAATCAATTATTGCAAAGATTTCTTTTATGATATTACATATAGATGTTTCTTCTTTAAGTATTATTCCTATATATAGATTAATAATTGCTTTAATTGTTCAACTATTGGTTTTTATTGTTTACTTACTTATTAAATATTCTAAAGTTCAAATTTCCTTGTTAGAAAATATGTCTAAGAAAAATAAAGCAATTTTATTATTAAATTTATTTTTTGCTGTTCTCGCATTTTCATTTCAATTTCTTATTACTGGATTCTATTTAAATAAACTTCCTATATATATTGTAATTTTCAGTAATATAAGCTTAATTGCATATTTTTTATTAAGCATATATAGTTTAATTAAAACTACTCAACTAGAAATTACTTCTTTAAATTTAGAGCAAGAAAAAGAAGCTAATAGAATATTAAAAGCGTCTCAAGATGAACTTCATGGTTTTAGGCATGACTTTTCTAATATTATGTGTACAATTGGTGGTTATGTTTTAGTTTCTGATATGAATGGTCTTAAAAAATACTACTCTCAAATTCAAAAAGATATAACTAAAATTAATAATTTAAGTGCACTAAATCCAGATAGAATAAATAATCCTGCTGTTTTTGTATTAATTTCTTCTAAGTATTCAAAAGCCTTAGAACTTGGAATTGAAATGAATATTAATGTATTTTTAAATTTAAACACATTAAATATGAAAATTTATGAATTTACTAGAACTCTTGGTATACTTTTAGATAATGCTATAGAAGCTGCAAAAGAATGTGATATAAAAACTATTAATTTAGAAATAAGAAAAGATTCTGCCAGAAATAGACAAATATTGCTTATTGAAAATACATATAAAAACAAAGATATAGATACAGAAAAAATATATGATAAAAACTTTTCTACTAAAAAAGGTAATAGTGGACTTGGCTTATGGGAAGTAAGAAAAATTTTAAAACGAAATACAAATTTAAACTTATATACAACTAAGAATCAAGAATTTTTTAGCCAACAACTTGAAATGTATAATATTTAAATTTATAAACAGGAGGCAAATTCGCCTTTAGCCTCCTGTTTATGTATTTAGTCTTTATTTATTAAAGAAGCTGGCATTTTAGGTTGATGAAACCATCCAAATAATGAACAAGCTGTATTTGTTGTTTTAGCATATTTTTCTGCTATTTTAGCTAATAATTTTAACATAACTTTTTTCCTCCTTTAGTTAAATTAATTTATTATACTCAAATTGCGCCGGCCACAATTTATTATAAGTCAGATTAAATTTTTTGTTCTTGCAAATATACCTCATAACCATATTTATTATTAGTAATTTTATATGCAAGCCTTGTAATTAATAAAGTTTGTCCAAACATTCCTAAAATAATTATGTTTGAAACTAGACTATTGTTTATAAAAAGTCCTATAGCTAATGTAATTGTAAGTATTATGTATGAACATATTTGTTTTTTTCTTCTATCCTTTTTTCTTAAGATTGGAACATTTTCTGTATCTGCTGGTGCATATAATTTGCACATTATAATTCCAAATATCCAAGTTAATATAGTACAAATAATTTTGGTTTTTAAATCCAATGAAAACATTTTGGCTATATATGGAATCCCACAATAGAAAAAACTTGTTCCTACTATACATCCCAAATGAGTTTTTAAATGAAAGCCTCCTGAAAATGCTCTATATGGGAAAATTATTAGTATTGTTAAAAAAAATTCATTAAGGATTCCAAGTATTGCTGCAAGTCCAATAAATATAAACGTTTTTGGTATTTCACCAACTATTAAATGAATTCCATAGTTTATTATTTCTGCTTTTTCATCATTTATATCTGGGACTGTCTGTTTTATTTTATTTGTTAAATGATCACAGATTTTATCTACCATTTTTTTCTCCTCATTTGTTTTCTATGATGCTATTTTATATTAAAATTTTTAATATAATTTATTTTGTATATAAAATGAGTTTTTTAGTATATAAAAAGGTTATAAATTATTTTCATAAACAATTTATAACCTTTTATAAAATTTACATAATATTAAAATCTTTTATCATTACCCATGGTCCAATTGGTTCCGGAATATCTGTAAAAGTCATGCTTTCTTTAGTTATTGGATGTTCTATTGTAAGTTTATATGCCCATAAGGAAATTTGTTTTCCTCTTCCTCGAGTTCCATATTTTTGATCTCCACATATGCTATGTCCCATTCCTGCCAGCTGAACTCTAATTTGATGATGTCTACCTGTATGCAGCAAAATTTTTAATAAAGACAAATCTATTTCCTCATTATATTTTAAAACTTCGTATTCAAGTTTTGCATATTTAGAACCAGGTGTATTTTCTTTAACAATTCTACTTGTATTTGTTTTTTCATTTTTCAATAAATAATTTTCTAAAGTTCCCTTATTTTTTTCTGGTTTTCCATCAACTATTGCTAAGTACTCTTTTTTGAAAACTTTTTCTCTCACTTGATTACTAAGTCTTGAAGCAGCTTTAGAGGTTTTTGCAAATATCATAACTCCGCCAACTGGCCTATCTAACCTATGTACCAAACCTAAATATACATTTCCTGGCTTATTATATTTTTCTTTTAAATATTCTTTTATTATAGTAAGCATGTCTGTATCTTCGGTTTTATCTCCCTGTGAAGGAATATTAGGTGGTTTTTCAACTACAATAATATGGTTGTCCTCATATATTACTTTAAAATTCATATTTATTTCTCCCATTTTGCAAAGATTCCACATGGCAAGGTTAAATTAGAATTTGTCATTGGAAGCCCTATTTCTCCGGATGAAAACTTACCTTTACACTTTGTATTCATACTCATTTTTAATACATTTTCTAAAACTGTAGAAGAAATTCCTGTAGTATATGAATTAATTAAAAAGAATAGTGGATTATCTGATAAAACTTCCATACACAATTTTATTAAATCATATATATTTTCTTCGAATTTCCATACTTCCCCATTTGCACCTCTACCATATGATGGTGGGTCCATAATTATGGCATCATATTTGTTGCCCCTTCTTATTTCTCTATTTACAAACTTTACAACATCATCAACAATGTATCTAACTTTAGCTTTTTCGAGTCCAGAAGAAATTACATTTTCTTTAGCCCATGCAGTCATTCCTTTTGAGCTATCTACATGGCATACACTAGCACCAGCTGACAAGCAAGCAACTGTTGCGCCACCTGTATATGCAAATAAGTTCAATACTTTTATTTCTCTTTTTTCATTTTTTATTTTATCAATCATCCAATCCCAATTGACAGCTTGCTCTGGAAAAAGACCGGTATGTTTAAACCCCATTGGTTTTATATTGAATGTTAAATTTTTATAATTAATTTGCCATGCTTTAGGTAATTTGCTAGTATTTTCCCAGCTTCCTCCACCTGTTTTACTTCTATTGTATCTAGCATCTGCCTTCTTCCATTTTTCTGGAAAAGTTTTTTCTTTCCAGATTATTTGTGGGTCAGGTCTTATTAAAACAATATTTCCCCATCTTTCAAGCTTTTCTCCATTTGCCATGTCTAAAATTTCATAATCTTTCCAATTATTTGCTAAATTCATTAATATTTTTGCACACCAAAATAAAGGTATTGCTCTCCCTTCTTTTCATATACCCTATATTTTAACATATTTTTAATTATTTTTCTATCTTTTAGGAATAAATAAGAATAAAAATTATAACGTAATTAGTAAACTTATAAAAGTATTAATTAGCACAATATATGTAGTTAATATGCATAAACTTGCACTTCCTATTATTAGTGCTAATTTATTCTTTTTAATAAATTTTATTATTCGTGATGTTTTATAATTTACTCCTCTCGCTTGTCCTTGTGGAATGTATCTAATATTTTCCATAAAAAAACCTCCTAAAGAATATTTCTTTTAAAATTATATTCTTTAGAAGTCTTTTTATTACTATAATCGTATGTTCAATTTTTACAATTTACTCCAAAAAGCAAATACCTTTTATATTTTATAATTTTTTCTTTATTTTTTCTGCTAAATTAGTGTTTATTCCCTTTATATTAGTTAATTCTTCAATTGTTGCATTTTTAATTTTATCTATACTTCCAAATTTCTTTAAAAGCTCCTTTTTCTTTACCTCTCCCACTCCGTCAATTTCATCAAGTTTAGATTTAGTTACTTCCTTGTCTCTTAGTTTTCTATGATATTCAATTGCTGTATCATGAACAGTATCCTGAAATCTAGTAATTAAATTCATTAAGTCTTCTGTTAATTTCAGTTCTTGTCTATTATCATTAATTAGTGCTCTTGTAGTATGTTTATCATTTTTAACCATTCCATATACTGGTATATTTAATTCTAATTCTTTTATGGCTTCCTTTGCTGCTCGTATTTGTGTTATTCCACCATCTACAAATATTACATCTGGCAATTTTCCAAATCCACCATTAGAATTGTTTATAGAGTGTTTTAACCTCCTAGAAATTACTTCTTTCATACATGCTGGGTCATCTTGGTCAAATAGAGTTCTTATTTTAAATCTTCTTGATAACTTTTTATCTATAGCACCATCATTTAACACACACATACCAGCAACAATATTAGTTCCAGATAAGTTAGATATATCATAACATTCAATTTTTCTTGGTAGATTTTCTAACTCTAATAGTTCTTTTAATTCATTTAAAATGTTAAATTTATCATTAACTTTATTTTCCAAAGTCACTTTTGCATTATTTTCTGCCATTTCCACAAATTTTAGCTTTTCACCTTTTTGTGGATGTTTAATTTCAACTTTTCTGTTTGCTTTTTGTGATAAAATTTCTTCTATTAAATTTTTATCTTCTATTTCTTTACTTATCATTATTTTGCTAGGTAAATTCTCATTAGTTAAATAATATTGTTTAACAAATTGAGATAATATTTCTTCATCTTTTAATTCATTTATTTCATTGAAAAAATAATTTTCTCTTCCAATCATTTTGCTTTGTCTTACAAAAAATATTTCTATGCATGCTGTTAAATCATTTCTTGCAATGCCAATTACATCAATTGCATTTTCATTAATATTAGATACTTTTTGTTTTTGAGATATATTTTCTATTGCTATAGCTTTATCTCTTAAATATGCAGCTTTTTCGTATTCTTGTTTATCTGCAGCAACCTTTATTTCTTCTTTTAATTTTTTTAAAAGTTTAACAGATTTTCCATCTAATAATTCTATTATTTCTTCTATTTGTTTTCTGTACTCTTCTGTTGATACCATATTTACACATGGTCCTAAACATCTTCCAATGTGATAATTTAAACATACTCTTTTGTTAGATTTAAATGTTTTGCATTGCCTAATTTTAAATTTCTGTTTAATAAAATCAACCATTTCTTTAGCACTACCAGGGTTTGCATATGGTCCAAAATATTTTGCACCATCATTTAAAATTCTTCTTGTTGTATATATTGTTGGGTATTCTTCATTTAGTGTTATTTTTATATATGGATATGTTTTATCATCTTTTAATAAAACATTAAATTTAGGTTTATTCTTCTTAATTAAATTGCACTCTAAAATTAATGCTTCTGCTTCGTTATCTACTACTATATATTCAAAATGATCTATTAAACTAACCATTCTTTCTATTCTAGCAGTTTTATTATTTTTTCTAAAATACTGTCTTACTCTATTTCTTAAAGAAACTGCCTTTCCAACATAAATAATGTTATCATCTTTATCGTGCATTATATATACACCAGGTTTTGATGGGAGTTTCTTAAGTTCCGCTTCTATATTAAACAAATTTATCACCAAGTTTATTCTAGCACATTTTTATCAATTAAACAAATTGTAATTTGCAAAATTAATCCGCTCCCAGCTATTTGTTTTTATTTTTTTACGAAACGCCCCAACTTCGTATAGAATGTAATAAAATTTATTTTAATAAATTTTAAACATTCTATAAACTCGCCGGTCCCCACCCGTAACTTTCTAAAAAAATAAAAACGAATAGCTTCG
>CAKPPF010000004.1 GCA_934177485.1 uncultured Clostridia bacterium
GGGTGGAAGATGGGACTCGAACCCACGGTCTCCAGTGCCACAAACTGGCGCGTTAACCAACTACGCTACATCCACCAATTGCACTATGTCATTTAAATAACAGTGCAATTAATATTTTAACTCATTATATATATTTTTGTCAAGTAAATTTATATTTTTTACCTTAAAATTTTAAAATACTTAATATACGCAAATCATAAAAGACCAAAAGCAATGAGTTGTGTTTTTACATATAATTTGTAAACTTAAGTTTTATAAAAAGATTTTTTTGTTTAAGCTTCTTTTGCTAAAACTATAGTTCTTGCTTTGCTATCGTCTGTACAAGTTGATAAAGAAATTTCTCTTTTTCCATCTGTATTTCTTGTCATGTAATTTCCTTCACTGCCACTTGCTCTATATATGTCATAAATTTTATATTTTACTTTTGTTCCAGACACATCTGTAATATATATAAGATCGCCTTTTTCTAATTTTTTAACATTTGAAAACATTGTTCCGTTTCTATAGTTATGCCCTATAATTACTGAATTTCCGACCTGATTTAATCCATTTGCTGTATATAAAAGTACAACTGAAGTTTCAAGAGACTTTGGACTTAGTTTTTCCAAAATTGGATATTTTAAACTTATTTTAGGTATTTGAATAGTTCCAATAACGTCAAAACCTTTATACTTAGTTTTTGTTCCACTACTTCCATTTTCTGTTGAATTAGAATTTTCTTCTGTAATGCTTCCATTAATTCCAGAAATATCTGTTTTATTTTCATTTGTAGTAGTATTATTATTAGGTTTGTTTACAGTTGCTTGTTCAAAAGCATTGGCAGCATCAATGGCATCACTATCAGTATGATAAGCTTTATATATTTTTGTTCCAACTAAAATGGCTATTCCTAATATTGCAACTATTGCTATTATAAGAATTATTGTCAATAAATTTCCATATTTACTATTATTAAACATTAATTTCCTCCTTTTTAAGAAGTATTCTCTAATCTACATTATATCACATTTTTTGTCTCTTGAACAGTCTTTTATATTTTTAACTTTTTTCCACCTAAAAGATGTAAATGTAAATGCATAACTTCTTGTCCTCCGTCTGGGCCACAATTATTTACTATTCTATAACCATTTTCTAAACCAAACTCTTTTGCAAGTTTTTTTATAACAGTAAACATTTTTCCAATTAAAGCTTCATCCTGTTCTTCTATCTTCATAGCACTAGAAATATGTTTCTTAGGAATAACTAATATATGAACAGGTGCTTTAGGATGTATATCTTTAAAGGCTAAGATTTCTTTATCTTCATATACTTTTTCTGATGGTATTTCACCATTTATTATTTTGCAGAATAAACAATTTTCCATTTTTCTCTTTCTCCTTTATTCTAGAATTGCTTTAATACGTCTTACACCTGCTGATGATGCTTCTTCTTTTTTTATTTTGAATTTTCCAAGTTCAGATGTATTTTTTACATGAGGACCACCACATAACTCTAAAGAAACATCTCCTATTTTATATACAGTTACTATGTCACCATATTTTTCTATAAACATAGCTTCTGCACCCATGGCAATAGCATCTTCTTTTTTCATTTCTAGTTTTTCAACTGGTATTGCCATTTTTATGTATTCATTTACTAAATTTTCAACTTTTTGTTTTTCCTCATCCGTCATTTTAGCGTCATGTGAAAAGTCAAATCTAAGTCTTTCTGCTGTGATGTTGCTTCCTTTTTGATGAACATGATTTCCTAAAACTCGTTTTAGTGCTGCATTTAAAAGATGTGTTGCAGTATGATATTTTGTTTCCATATCTCCTGTTGAAGCAAGTCCACCTTTAAATTTTTGTTCTGCACCTGCTCTTGATTTTTCTTGATGCTCTTGGAATTTTTTATTAAATCCATCTACATCAACTGTTAAATTTAATTCTTTGGCAAGTTCAACTGTTAATTCTATTGGAAATCCAAATGTATCGTATAATCTGAAAGCTGTATCTTTGTCTATTTCTTTCATATTATTATTAGCAACAACTTTTTCAAATTCTTTTAAGCCTTTTTCTAATGTTCTATTAAATTTTACTTTTTCACTTGATATTACTTCAAGTATTGCTTCTTTATTTTTTTCTATTTCTTTGTAATAATCTTTATATTCGTCTATTATTAATGTTGCTAGTTCAGTATCCCAATTACTTGATATGTCTATATCCAATTTCTTTGCATGTCTTATCATTCTTCTAATTAATCTTCTTAATACATATCCTTGATCTTTATTAGATGGTTTTATTCCTGAGTTATCACCAGCAATCATAACAATTGCTCTAATATGGTCTGCAATAATTCTCATACTTGCAGTATATTTCTCGTCATCATAAGAATGGTTAGATAATTCTTCAATTTTTTTAATAATTCCACTCCATATAGAAGATTTATAATTGTCTGTATATCCTTCTAGAATTGCAGTTACTCTCTCAACTCCAAGACCTGTATCAACATTTTTATTTTTTAATGGTGTAAATGTTCCATCTGTTTCATGGTTATATTGCATAAAAACATTATTCCATATTTCTACCCAATTTTCATCTTCTGGATTATAAATATTCGGAACTGGTTCGTTGCTTCTCCAATAAAAAATTTCTGTATCTGGTCCACATGGTCCTGTAAGTTCCATATTAGGCCACCAATTGTCATCTTCTCCTAAGAACGCAATCTTTTCTTCTTTTATTCCTAAGCCTTTCCATAGCTCTGCTGATTCTGTATCAGCAGGAACTATATCGTTTCCTTTAAAAACCGTTACTGCTAATTTTTCCACTGGAATATTTAATTCTTTTGTTAAAAATTCAAAACTCCATGGGATTGATTGTTCTTTAAAATAATCTCCTAAAGACCAATTTCCTAGCATTTCAAAAAATGTATGGTGTGTTTTGTCTCCTACTTCATCTAAGTCGTTTGTTCTAAAACATTTTTGAACATCTGTTAAGCGTTTTCCTTCTGGATGAGGCTCTCCTTTTAAATATGGCACTAATGGTTGCATACCTGCAGTATTAAACAAACATGTAGGATCATTTTCCGGTATAATTGGTGCACTTGGTATTATTTTATGACCTCTTTCTTCAAAGAACTTTAAATATGTATTTTTTAAATCTATTTTATTCATTTATATGTACCTCTTTGTTTTTAGCATTCTGCTTAAAATTATAATATATTTAAGTAGAAAATGCAATAACTTAAATGTAAGAAGAAAATATTTGTTACTAGTTAATAGTTTAAAATATTACTAATGTTTTGGGTAGGCATAAAACCTGCCACCCAAAACACTACATTAATTTTTTTGTTTTATTTTATATTCTATATTTCCATTTGGCTGCTCAAAAATCCTGCTGCTGATTGAGCAACTTTTTCTTCTGTTTCTGTCATTTTATTTTTAGAATCTTTTGAAATTAAAACTACGCTTCCAATTACATCTCCTTGTGATATTATTGGATATATTACTTGTGCATTAAATTTTCTTTCTTGATTATCATTTTTAGTTATTGGTATTGCAATATCATTATTTTTATTACTTCTATATATTTCTCTATCTTCCAATACTTCTTCTAGTTCTTTAGATATATCTTGCTCTAAGAATTCCTTTTTTGAAGCTCCAGATACTGCAATTACATTATCTTTATCTGTTATACATGCAATATGTCCTGTTGTTTTTGCCAAAGTTTCTGCATAGTTTGTAGCAAATTCTGAAAGTTCACCTATAGGAGAATATTTTTTTAATATAACTTCTCCTTCTCTGCCTGTAAATATTTCTATTGGATCTCCCTCTTTTATTCTTAAAACTTTTCTTATTTCTTTAGGAATTACAATTCTTCCTAAGTCATCTATTCTTCTTACAACGCCTGTTGCCTTCATATTATTCCTCCTACAATTTAAATTTATTATTTATATTATTTGAAAAATATGAAATTTTATGTACAAAAAAAGTGGCTTTGCCAAAATTTTTTCTTGGTGTTTAGAATTTTTTAAAAGAAACAAAGCGACTTTATGTCGCCCTTTGTTCTCGCCAGATTTGAGTTTTCGACTGTAAGGAGAAAATCTTAAATGGCATGCGTTTAGCTATTTTTATATAGTAGGAAATTAGAAATTTCCTACTATATAAAAAAGATTTTGTTATTTAAAACAAAATCTTTTAAAATAATTATATATTTATAGTTTAATCGTTTTTATATTTATCTATAATAATTCCTAATACTTCTGAAAAATCTTTTAACATAACTACTTTTATGCTATTATCCTTAGAACTTGTATAATCATCCATTATTTGTTTTAGTTGCTCTATATTTGGAATTTCAGGTTCTATTTCATCATGATACAAGCTTTCCCTATTAAGCAATTTTTCTTTTATAGTAACTATATCTTCATTGCTAGCACACGATATTCTTTGAAACATTTGGAATGAATCATAGTATTTAAATATTGGCAATTTCATGCATTCTTTGTCAAATCTTTCATAAAACTGTTCCATTCTCATTGGAATACATTTAAAAATTTCTTCAGCCTTTTCTACATACATTTTCTCTTTTAGTTTTGCATTTAGTTGATTAAAGTGTTCTAATATTTCATTCATATCTTCATCTTGTTCAATTATCTCATTTTTTTCTATTTCCGCTTTCATGTTTTCACAGTATTTAGATGTAAGTGATGCAACATTCATTCCATTAAAAAATAACATTTTTATTGTTTTCATATCGTAGTTTATTAGGCCTTTTTTTATAAAATAATCAAAATACCCAAATAATTTTACCATATCAACTAAATTAATTTTTCCTGTTTTTAAGTTATCTATTACTTCTGATATAACACCATCAAATTCATCGTCATCTATTTTCCAATATTCTTCAGTAAGTAATCTTTTATAACCTGGTAATTTTGCTGTATCTACTGTGTCTATTATTGTTTCCATATTAGCTTTAAATACTTTCATGTCAAATATTCTTGTTCGTACATATATTTCTATAAATTTAAAAAATCTATATTCAGACTTAAAATTATAATAATAATTATTATCAAATTCTTTTATATAAAATTGTCTATTATCCATTAGTACTCTTGAAGATACTAAAATTGACTTATATTCTTCATTGCTATTAATATTAACAAATTTATCTTTTGTAATTTTCCCTGCTTTAATCTCAAATGAAACAGCAATTGTAAAAATAAGCATTGTCTGCAAAACTCTATGATTTGTATTAGGATAGTTTTTGTTGACCATTTCATAAATTTTTTTAAAATCATTTAAAGAATGTTTTAGTATTCTTAAGTTTCGTGTTCCGCTTCTATTGAATGTAGTAATTATTAATCTTGTATTTTCTCTTAAGAACCTTATTAAATCTGGATTATTTTCATATCTCATTAAGAGTCCATTTATAATATAAGTAAACTCTGGTGCATATTCAAAGGTTTCTCCTATTAGTTTCTCTTTTATTCTTTCATAATCATTTGCTTTATCAAATACATATTCTATTTTATCTCTAATTTGTTCAACTATAGGTTTGTCAGAAACTTTACTTAGGTCTCCTTCCTTATCCAAAAGATATGTTGCTATAAATGTTTTCATTTCCAAATTACTACTTTTTAATTTTGTTGCTAGTTCCTTTTCATTACATATAATTATTGTTTTTATATGGTCATGCTCTACAAAATTATTAATATACCCTAAAATATCTATAACATCTACATTTGCTCTTTCCAAGTCATCAAAGCATAAAATCTTGTCGTCTGTAGAAAAGAAATCCGCATAATTAATTCTGTCTCCATTTTGTGTAACCCCAAAGAAATTTGCCATGTCTAATCCAGTTTTCGCATATTCTGGTATATTAGTTTGATTATGAGCATTCATGAATTTTTTTAAATTTTTATCCATCAGTTGTGTAGTCTCTATAAATATCTTTTTACTTATTTCTTCAAGATTTGAAATACCATATAAAGACATATAAATTGTTGTATATTGCTTTCCATTAATATGCATATTTTCAATTCTATTTCTGATTTTATGATTCCAGAAATATGTCTTTCCGCTTCCCCACTCGCCATTTATCATAATGGCATAATCTGTGTAATCAGATCTAACATAATCTAATATACTTTCAACTAAATCTTCCATATTAAAATCCTTTCTTTTATTTAATCTTTTGCAATAGTAATTATAGCGACATCTTTTGCTCCATTTTGTTTTAAAACTCTAGAACATTCATTAACTGTATTTCCCGTAGTAAAAATGTCGTCTAGTAAGATTATACTTTTTCCAGTAACTTCATCTACATTTTTTATTTTATATGCATTAATAACATTTTCTTTTCTGTCTTTTTTATTTTTAGTGCTTTGTGGTTTATTATTTCTAATCTTTTTTAATACATTATTTTTATAATTTAAACCTAGTATTTTAGATATTCCTTTAGCTAGCAATTCGCTTTGATTATATCCTCTTTTAACTTTTCTAAAATAATGTATCGGAACTGGAATTATTATATCATAAGATTTTAAAATTTTACAAAATTTTTTATTTTTTGTTATGAATTCTATTAAGCATTTGTATATATATGGTTTTTGATTAAACTTATAATCTATCAGTTTATTTTTTATTATTCCTTCATATTTAAAAATATATAAATGTTTTGAAAAATATTTATTATTATAATAATCTATTTTAAATTTAGCAAGATTATTTAACATAATTTCACATTTAGGACACAAACTTTTTTTATATATTTTATCACATATTCCGCATACATTAGGATAAATTAAATTAAAAATATAATTAATAATAGATAATATGTTTACCATCTTTCTCATCTCTTTCTATTTAATTATTAAATAATTTTTGGATTTTTCTTTTTGAATAAATTATTAGAATTTAAAATTTTTTATATAGTAGAAAATTTCTCATTTCCTACTATGGAACAAATAAGAAAAATTTATAATTTTTCTTTCGGGCAGGCACAAGACCTGCCCAGTATTGGAATCAGTTAATTTTAAATAACCCATTGGCTAGTAACCAAAAGTTCTCGATGCTTTTCTACATATTTATTAATTTATATTCTAGTCCTGTATTTCTTTTTTTACTATCGTGATTTGCAATCATTTTGTCTATTACTACTTGCGGACCTATTACTATTAATAATTTTCTTGCTCTTGTAATTGCTGTGTATAACAGGTTTCTAGTAAGTAGCATTGGTGCGGACGCTGTAATAGGAAGAATTACTACATCAAATTCACTTCCCTGAGATTTATGCACTGTAATTGCATATGCATGTTCAATTTGTTCAATATCCTGATATGAATACCATGCATTTTTATTGTCATCATATAATACTTTAATCTGTTTTTCTTTTTCATCAATGTCTATAATAGTTCCAAACTCACCATTAAAAATACCGCTTCCATATTCAATTGTATCTGTTTTCTTTTCCCAGTATATATCATAATTGTTTTTAATTTGCATTACTCTGTCGCCTTGTCTATATATTGTATTTCCAAATGTTTTTTCTTTTTTATAGTCTGCCTTTGGATTTAATTCTTCCTGTAAATATTTATTTAATTCTCTTGTGCCAATTAAGCCTTTTTTACTTGGAGTAATTACTTGTATATTTTTAAAAAACTCATAATTTCCAAACTTTTTAAGCCTGTCTTTTGATAAACTTAAAATGTTTGCTAGAATTTTTTCTTGATTGTATTCATTTATGTAAAAGAAGTCCTCATTCAAATCTTCATTTGTATTTTTTAGAAATGTTTCTCCCTTATTTACATTATGTGCATTTAATATTATTTTACTCTTTGCAGCTTGTCTAAAAATCTTATCTAAACTTACAGTTGCAAATCTGTTTGAGTTTATAATACTTTTTAATACACATCCAGGCCCCACTGATGGAAGTTGGTCTATATCTCCTACCAAAATTAATTTTGTTCCTAAATAAATAGCTTTTACTAGATAGTTCATTAAAAACACATCTACCATTGACATTTCATCTACAATTATAACATCAGCATCTATTGGCGTAAATTCTTGTTCTACATCTTCAATTCCTAAATCATCTTTTATTTTTCCTATTTCAAGAACTCTATGTAAAGTTTTTGCTTCTTGCTTAGTTGCTTCTTCCATTCTTTTTGCGGCTCTGCCTGTAGGAGCACACAATACAACTTTTTTCCCGTTATTTTTATAAAGTTCTAGTACCGTTTTTATAATTGTTGTTTTACCTGTACCAGGTCCACCAGTTATTACACACACATTGTTTTCGTTAATTTGTTCAATTGCTTCTAATTGTTTTTCAGATAATATAATATCATCATTTTTTTCTAATAAATTTAGTTCTTTTTTTAGGTTCGAGATGTATTTTATATTTTTACTACTGTCCAATAATAAAAGCTTTTCTGCAATATTTATCTCTGCTTTATTATATGCAAACAAATATATCCATTCGTTGTTTTCTCTTGTTTCTATTACTATTTCTTGTTTAGCTCTTAAGTTAATAATCTCGCTTTCTATTAGTTCTTCTGGTATATTTAAAAGTTGAGTAACAAATTGAATTAAGTTATTTTTTGCTACACACGTATGGCCATTTAAAGTTGCAAGCCCTATACTATACTTTATTCCATTTGATATTCTTTCTGGATTTGCGTAATCCATTCCTAAGTCTAATGCCATTTTATCTATTTGTTTAAAGTCTATTCCTCGAACCATATCTACTAATATATAAGGATTTTCTTCTATTTTTGATATTGTATTTTCACCAATTTTTTTATATATTCCTTGAGCAGCACTTACAGGTATTTTAAATTTATCTAAAAAACTTACTAATTGCCATAATTCAAATCCCTCATTAAAACTCTCTGCAATTTCAATTGCTTTTGTTTTTGTTATTCCTTTTATTCTAGCAAGTTTTTCTGGTTCAAATTTAAATATAGATATTGTTTCTTCTCCAAATTCTTTTATTATTTTATGTGCAGTCGCAGGACCAATTCCTTTTATACTTCCATTAGCCAAATATCTTTCTAAAGCATCCAAAGTCTGTGGTATTATTTTTTCAAATGTTTCAATTTTAAATTGTCTACCATATTCTTGGTGCGTAACAAATTTTCCTTGTAGTTTTAGAATATCTCCAACATTAATAAAAGGTAAATATCCTACAACTGTGAATATTTCCTCTGATGTTTCTAAATTAGCAATTGTATAACTATTAACTTCGTTTTTATAAATTATATCTACTATTTCTCCCTCTAATTCCATATTCCATCTCTTACATTGTTTTTATCATCTATATTATTCTAGCACATAAATTGTGCTATATGCAATTCTTTATTTAAAAAACGCTTTGTATACTGAATTTTTCTTTATCTTTAATATGTTTTAGTATAAAGTCTACAGTGTCAAGTTCACTTATAGCTTCTTCATATTCTTTTGTATCTATATAAGATGATAATTTGGTAAATTCTGTCCCAACTTTTTCAAGCTCATCATGTTCAATGTAAAATGCTAATTTATCATACTTTACTTTCCATTTTTCTTTTATTGTATTTATTTCATTTACAGTTTTTAATTCATCCTCGTTTTCTAAACTGATTCTTAATTGTTTTAAGTCTTGTTCAAATATAGTTACAGTAGCCTCGGTAAAATTATTTGTAATTAAATCTAAAGCAATGATTGCAATTATTATAGTAATTATAATTATAAGTTCTTTATACATTTTTACCCTCTCTTATAATTAAGCTTTCATCTTTTTTTGGCAGAAGAAATCATTTTTTCCATTTATAGTTGCAATTAGTGTGTTGTCTGGTCTTGCATCAAATGCTTTTAATTGTTTTGCAAGCCATATTTCATCTTTTCCAAGTTGTTTTAAATTTTTTTTCATAATTTTGCCATCAATTACTAAATCATAAGTTATTCCTTCATATTCTGGAGTTATGTTTAAATTTTCGGCAGTGACATTTTGCTTTTCTGGCTTTTTAATTACTGTAATTTGTCCATTTGTTTCCAATATTGCATATTCAACATCTCCAAAGTTAAAAACATTATTTGTTCTTAATCTCTCTTCTAATTCATTTACTGTTATTCTTTCTTTTTTTAATGTTTTTTCATCAATTTTTCCTCTATAAATTAAGATTGATGGTTTTCCTGACATTATTTTTCTTATGTTTAAACTTTTCATATTAATAATTGATATTAGCAAATGCATAACAAGTAAACCTAAAATTGGAATAATTCCATTTGTTATTGGTATTCCTAATTCTGTCATAGGCACAGATGCAAGGTCTGCAATCATAATTGATATTGCAAGCTCATATGGTTGAAGTTGTCCTATCTCACGCTTTCCCATCAATCTCATAACAATTAATACTATTATATACAAAATTATTGCACGAACAAAGGTAACTAACATTTCTTCCTCCCCAATCTTGCCTTATTTTTTCTCAAAAATTAAATAATATTCTAATATAAATTTATTTTTTGTATATTTTTAAAAAAATAGTCAAAAATATATTTGTAACTAATTAACTATTTTATATTAGAAAGGATTGGTTTTTCTATGTCTAGTAATCAAGAGAATATTAGTTCACAAAATAATACTTCTACATTTGGTCAAATAGTTGGTAGACTTGTTACTGCTGCTATAGTACTAGCTATCACTGCGTTTTTTACTCCTGGTTTTACAATAAATAACATTTGGTCATTAGCTATAGCTGCTATCGTTCTTACTGTAATAGATTATTTAATAGTGAAATTTACAGGATTAGATGCAACTCCATTTGGTAAAGGATTTGTCGGATTTGTTTTAGCAGCTGTTACTTTATATGTAACTCAATATTTTGTTGCAGGTTATTCAATTTCATGGATAGCAGCAATTATTGGTGCAGTAATTTATGGTGTTGTTGATTATATAATCCCCGGAAATCAACAAATGTAGTAGTAAGATCAGATCTGAAAAAAATCGACTCTAACACGTCAATGTGTTAGAGTTGATTTTTTAATATCCAGGTTTTTCTAATAATTTAAACATATTTTTCTTGTATTTTTCTACGCCTGGTTGGTTAAATGGATTTACTCCCAATATCTTTCCAGACATAGCGCATGCAAGTTCAAAAAAGTATATTAATTCTCCAATTGCTTCTTCATCTAAGTTTTCTACATTAATTAGTATATTAGGAACATTTCCGTCTGCATGTGCTCTTATTGTTCCTTCCATAGCTTTTTTATTAATATAATCTAAAGTTTTATCTGTTAGATAGTTTAATCCATCTAGATTATCTTCATCTGGTTTTATACTTATATCTTGTGTTGTATTTACAATATTTAGAACTGTCTCAAATAGATTTCTTCTTCCTTCTTGTATATATTGTCCCATTGAATGTAAGTCTGTAGTAAAATCGACCCCAGCTGGAAAAATTCCCTTTAAGTCTTTTCCTTCGCTCTCGCCATATAATTGTTTCCACCATTCTGTAAAATAATGAAGTTTAGGTTCATAATTTGCAAGAATTTCGATATTCTTATTTTCTTTATATAAAATATTTCTCATTACAGCATATTGATAGCATTCGTTATATTTTATATCATTGTCTGAATATTTTCCTTGTGCAAATTTTGCTCCAGCCATTAATTTATCTATATCAATTCCAGCTGTTGCAATTGGCAATAATCCAACTGCAGTGAGTACAGAATATCTTCCACCAACATTATCTGGTATTACAAATGTTTCATAGCCTTCTTCATCAGACAGTGTTTTTAAAGCTCCCTTTGCCTTATCGGTTGTAACATATATTCTATTTTTAGCATTTTCTATTCCATATTTATTTTCTAATATTTCTCTAAATATTCTAAATGCAATTGCAGGCTCAGTAGTAGTTCCAGATTTTGATATTACATTTACTGAAAAATCTTTATCTCCAATTAATTCTATTAAATCAAGAATATATCTTGGGCTCATATTATTTCCAGCATATAAAATTCTTGGATTTTTTCTTTTTTCATAGTTATAAAAAGAATTTGTTAAGCTTTCTATAACAGCTCTAGCACCTAAGTATGATCCTCCAATTCCAATTACAACTAGAAACTCAGAATCCTTTTTTATTTTTTCTGCGGATTTTTTTATTCTTTCAAATTCTTCTTTATTATATTTAGTTGGTAATTCAAGCCAACCCAAAAACTCACTTTCATCATCTTTTTTTGCATGAAGAAAATTATGTATTTCTTCTACTTTTTCCTTATATTTAAGCACTTCACTAATAGGTATGCTTGCATTAGAAAAATCAATTTTTATATTTGCCATAATTAACCCTCCTTTGTTTTATTACACATTATTCTATATATATTTTAGAATTTAGTCAAGTTTTTTACTTGCTTTTTAATACCCTGTGATATATAATTTTTTTATGAGAAAAATTATAGTTGATAAAAAATTTAATAATAAAAAGATACAAAATATTTTGCAATTTAACTTTAATGGTCTTTCGAGTTCACTATTTTTTAAAACTTTAAGAAAAAAAGACATTAAGGTTAATGGTAAAAGAATAACAGATAATATTATTGTTTTTGAAAATGATATAATAGAAATTTATTTAGATGATAAATATCTTTTCAAAGTTTTTTCATTAGATATATTATATGAGGATGATAATATTTTAGTTATAAATAAGCCTCAAGGAATAGAAGTTTTGAGTGATGAAGAAACTTGTTTAACCAACTTGATTAGGCAAAAATATAGATTCAAAAACAATTTTCCTTATCCATGTCATAGATTAGACAGGAATACTTCAGGATTAGTTTTATATGCAAAGAATAAAGAAAGCCTTGATATTCTAAATTTAAAAATTAAAGAACATGAAATACTAAAATTTTATAAATGTACAGTTATTGGTATTTTAAGCAATAAAGAAGCTACTTTAAAAGATTATCTATTTAAAGATAGTAAGAAATCTATTGTTTATATAAGCAAAACTTTTAAACCAGGTTATAAAGAAATTATTACATCTTATAAGGTACTTGGTGAAGACATCAAAAACAATTTATCTACCTTAGAAGTTAATCTTAGAACTGGAAGAACTCACCAAATCCGTGCACATCTTTCCTATATTGGCCATCCTATATTAGGAGATGGAAAATATGGTAATAATGAGATAAATAAGAAGTTTAATAAAAATAAACAAGAGTTATGCGCGTATAAAATTATTTTTAAGTTTAAAACAGATGCCAGCATCTTAAATTATTTGAACAATAAAGAGTTTGAACTTAAGTTTTAAAATTAAAAGCTCAAGAATTAAAATTGTTAGCACAATTTTAATTTTTGAGCTTTTAAAAAATAGCTTCCTTTTATTTCTAATTTATGTTTTATATTTTATTTCAAGTTAGGATTTGTTTCTAATAAATTTATTAGTTTTTCTCTATTTGCATCGCTATTAAATGTTTCATTCATAGTATAAGTGTCCTTTGAACTTTCTTCCTCACCGAATCATTTGGTAATTATTCATAAATGTAACTATAAATTTACTTTCGGTTAAAATTGCTTTAGGATCAAGATTTTTGTTACTTTTTAGACTTTCTGCCCAACTTTTGTTATCTTCATAATATTCATCGTCTTTTGAAAGATTATTTATAAATTCATCTACTGCTGTTTTTAAATCCAAGAATTGGTAGCTTTCTGCTTCTCTTTCAGATATGTCAAAATCATCATAAGTTGTTTCTGGAAGATTACCAAAATTTTCGGATGAAGATCCTCTCCAGTTTGTACCAAAAGACCATATTTTATCCTTCTTTATTACATAAAAGTCCGTTTCAATATTTTTACCGAAAGCTGAATATACTGCTCCGTAATATGGGAAATTAAAACCGCTTGAATTAGGACTATTTTCCTCAAGATATTTCTCGTATTCAGCTATTTTATCCATTTCGTTTATTTTATTTGCGTTATAGGCATCTTTACTATTTTTAGCATATTCTAATATCTTATTATTATTTATTGACGTTATTGCTACTACTGCTAATATTAGCAATACTATTATTGTTATTATTAAAGCAACAAGTGTAATTCCTTTAGTGTTTTTAAATTTTTCTTTCATAATTTTTCCTCCTTAGTTTTTAATTTGTATCTATTTTATCATAATTATAATTGTTGTCAAGACATTTTGAAAATTTGAGATTAAGTCTATAAGTCTTAAATGGCATTTTCTAAATTATAAATATTTTTCTACTTCTTTTATAATCTTTTCTTTTACTTCATCTAATGTTCCTAAAATTGTACAGCCTGCCGCACGAATATGTCCTCCTCCATTATATGTAAGACATACATCTGAGACATTTACATATTCATTACTTCTTAGTGATGCTTTAAATCCTCCTTCTATTTCTCTTAAGAAAATTGATACCTCTACTCCTTCAACATCTCTCCCAATTTCTACTAATCCCTCATGGTCTCCTGCTTCTGCATTTACTTTTTCTAAATCATCAAAAGTTATATATGTAAATGTAACTTTTCCGTTATCTAAAAATTCCATTCTATCCATTACCATTTTTCTTAGTTCGAAATTTGCTTTTGTTCTTGTTTGTAAGACTTTTTTATAAATATTTGAAACTTTTACTCCTTTTGTCAAAAGCCATGATGCAAATTCAAAAGTTTCTGCAGATACTCCTTCATATTGAAAGCCACCTGTGTCTGTTATAATTCCAGTTAGTAAGCAAGTACCGATTTTTTCATCTATATCTATTCCAAGTTTTTCAATAACAAATATTAGTGTTTGAGCACATGCTGGAGAATCTGGATTTACAAAGTTAAAGTCTGCAAACATTTCGTTTACCTGGTGATGATCAATTTGTATTCTTACATTTGCATTTTCAAAATATCTAGCAAAACCATTTAATCTTTTTATTCCTGTAACATCTACAGATATTGCCAAGTCATAGTTTTCTTCTTTTCCCTCTTTTTTAACTTCCTCTGAGCATGGCAAGAATTTGAATATTTTAGGGAATTCCGGAATAATTACATCTACTTCTTTTCCTAGTCTTTTTAGTGTTAAATACATTGCAAGTGCTGAACCTATTGCATCACCGTCTGGATTTTCGTGAGTTAATATTACTATGTCTTTTGCTTTATTAATTTCTTCTTTTATATTATCTATTGTCATATAAAGATTTCTCCTTTATTTGTTTTCAATATCTTTCATAATATCTTTTAAAATTGAATCAATTTTAGCTCCATATTCCATAGAATCGTCTAGTTCAAAAATAATTTCTGGAGTAATTCTTAAATTCATTCTTTTAGCTAAAAGACTTCTAGTTAAACCAGCTGATTTTTTTAAAATTGCCAAATCTTCTTTTGTGCTTTTAGCGTTTAGTATACTAACATATACTTTAGCATATTTTAAATCTGGTGTTACTTTAGCTTTAGTAACACTAATAAGTCCTGTTAAATTTGGGTCTTTTATATCGTTCATTAAAATCATACTAACTTGTTTTTTTAACTCTTCATCGACTCTATTAAATCTAGTATTATTCTTTTGCATTTTTATCTCCTTTTTTATATTAGTAAAAGAATTGTATTTTGACCTGTTACACAAGTTATAAAATTATAAATTTTACACCAATATGTAACAGCATCAAAATCAATTATCTTACAAATACTTATTTTTTTATCTCTTCCATAACATATACTTCTAATGTATCGCCTTCTTTAATATCATTAAAGTTTTCAATTTGAATACCACACTCATACCCTGCTGCTACTTCTTTTGCATCATCTTTAAATCTCTTTAATGATACTAATTTTCCATCATGAATAACTACATTATCTCTTATTATTCTTATTCCTGCATTTCTTGAAACTTTTCCGTTTGTTACATAGCATCCTGCTATTGTTCCAACATTTGAAACTTTGAAAGTTTGTCTTATTTCTGCATTTCCTATTATTTTCTCTTCGTATTCAGGATCTAACATTCCTTTCATAGCAGCTTCAACATCTGCTATTGCATGATAAATTACTGAATATTGTTTTATTTCAACATCTTCTTTTTCTGCCATATCTCTAGCAAGTGGTTCTGGTCTTACATTAAATGCTATTATTATAGCATTTGATACTTTAGCAAGAGTAACATCAGACTCAGTAACTCCACCAACGTTTGCATGTATAACTTTTACTTGAACTTCATTATTAGATAGTTTCTCTAAGCTTTGTTTTACAGCTTCAACACTACCTTGAACATCTGCTTTGACTATTAAGTTTAATTCTTTTAATTTTCCTTTTTCTATTTGATTAAATAAATCATTTAATGAAACTTTTGCTGTTTCATTTATTGATTTTTCTCTTTCTTGACGTTTTCTCTTTTCTATTAAGTGTTTTGCTGTTTTTTCATCTTCAACCTCATAGAAAGTTTCGCCGGCAACTGGCACTTCTGTTAAACCAATTATTTCAACTGGTGTTGATGGTCCTGCTTTTTTAACTTTTTTGCCTTTATCGTTATACATAGCTCTAATTCTACCTATAACTGAACCAACAACTACTGTATCTCCAACATCTAAAGTACCTCTTTGTACAAGCATTGTAGCAACTGGTCCTCTTGATTTATCTAATTTTGCTTCTATTACTGCTCCTTTAGCTTGTTTATTTGGATTTGCTTTCAATTCTTTCATATCAGCAACTAATAATACCATTTCAAGTAATGTGTCTATGTTTGTTCTTTGTTTTGCAGAAATTGGAACAAATATTGTATCTCCACCCCATTCTTCTGCAACTAAATCATACTTTGTTAATTCTTCTTTTACTTTTTCTACATTAGCACCTTCAACATCTATTTTATTAACTGCAACTATTATTGGAATTCCTGCTGCTTTAGCATGATTTATAGCTTCTATTGTTTGAGGCATTACACCGTCATTTGCAGCAACAACTAATATTGCTATATCTGTAACTTGCGCACCTCTAGCACGCATTGCTGTAAAAGCTTCATGTCCTGGTGTATCTAAGAAAGTTATTTCTCTTCCTTTAACTTCAACTTTATATGCACCAATATGCTGTGTAATTCCTCCTGCTTCACCTTCAATTACATTTGTACTTCTTACGGCATCAAGTAATGATGTTTTACCATGGTCAACGTGTCCCATAACAACAACTACTGGTGGTCTTGCAACTAGTTCTTCCTCTGTATCTTCAGTATCATCAAACAATATATCTTCTTCTGTTACAGTTTCCTTTTTAATAGCAGTTATTCCAAATTCACCAGCAATTAAAAATGCTGTATCAAAGTCTATATCATTGTTTATTGTTGCCATTATTCCATATCCTAATAGCTTCTTAATTACCTCTCCTGTTGTTTTCTTTATTTCTGCTGCAAAGTCTTTTACAGATATTGTTTCTGGAATAGTAATTTCAGTTAATTGGAATATTTTTTGTTTATTTCTTTCTTCATCATTTTTTGATAACTTCTTTTTATTTTTTCTTCCTCTTGCAGTTGTTAAATCATAGTAGTCAAGCATTCCACCATCTTGGTCATTAAACATATTAGACAAGCTTTTTTCTTGTTTTAAGCTCTTTAATTTGTCCTCATCAAATTCGCCATCTATTCTTCTGTTTTTAGTTTGTTTTTTTGTTTTATTCTCTTCAAATTTATTGTTACTTTTTTGTTTTGAAATAGCTTTACTGTAGTCTCTAACATTTTCTTTTTCTACAATATCGTTTGCCATTATATTTTTTATGTTTTTATCTATTCCTTTACTATCAAGAGGTCTTTTATTAAATCCTTCATTTCCAAATTTATTATTAAATGGTCTGTTATTGTTATTGTTTCTTTGGGCAAAATTATTATTTCTATTATTATATTGTCCGTTATTTCTATAGTTGTTTCCATTTTCATTATTTCTATAATTATTTCTGTTTTGATTATTATAGTTATTGTTGTTGCGATCTTTATTGAAATTATTATAGTTTCTATTGTTATTTTCTCTATTATTATTTTTATTTTGGTTATAGTTTGGATTATAATTTCTGTTATTGTTGCTAAAATTATTTTCCTTAACTTCTATTTTCTTTTCTTCTTTTGCTTCTTCTTTTTTTTCAATTTTTGGTTCTTCTTTTTTTTCAATTTTTGGTTCTTCTATTTTTGTCATATCTTCCTTTTTCGTTTCATTAATTATTTCTTTATTTTCTGTTTTTTTAGGTTCTTTTAATCCAAACAATTCACTTACAGTCATTGGTTTTGATGGTTTATTTCTATAAACAATATTATAATCATTTTTATTTTTTCTTTCTACAAATCCAATTCCATTATTATTTTGCTTTGCCTGTTTCTTTTTTCTCTCTTCTTCTTCTTTTCTTTTAATTTCTTCATCAGTAATAATTACTTGTCTCCTTATAATTACTGGTGATTCTTTTTTTGCTTCTTTTGCTTCTTCTTTTTTGTTTTTTAATGTTGCAGTTTTATCTCCTGATAATTTCTTTTTTAGAGTTTCTACTTCACTTTCTTCTAATGAACTCATATGAGTCTTTGCATTTATTCCTAATTCTTGTGCTACTGCGATAATTTCTTTGCTAGTTTTTTCTAATTGTTTAGCAAGTTCATATATTTTCATTTTACCCAATAACATCACCCCCATTTAATATTTTTACGGTATTTATTAAACTATTTATCATTTATAATTACATCCTTTAAATTATTATATATCTGCTCTGAGATTTCTTTTTCTAGAACCTTTTCTAGTCTCTTACTTTTTACGACTTTTTCCAAGCATTCAACACTATTACAAATATATGCTCCTCTTCCTTCTTGTTTTCCTGTTTTATCTAAAGAAATGATGCCTTCTTTATTTTTTACTATTCTTATTAACTCTTTTTTAGGCTTTTTTTCATTACATCCCATACATGTTCTTAATGGTATTTTTTTCAAGATTGTTCCTCCTATTATATTTGTTTTTGTGCTTTATTAATTATTCTTCTTCGCTTTTTTCTTCACTTTGTTCTTGTTCATTTTGCATTGATGCAATCATTTCCCTAAATTGGCTTTCAGATTTTATATCAATTTTCCAATTTGTAAGTTTTGCAGCTAATCTTGCATTCTGTCCAGATTTTCCTATAGCTAAAGATAATTGGTCGTCTGGTACAATTACTTGTGCAAACTTTTCATCTTCTTTTATATCTACTGCCATTACTTGAGCTGGAAGTAATGCTGATGATATAAATATTGATGGGTCCTCATTCCATTCTATTACATCAATCTTTTCACCGTTTAATTCATTTATTATATTTTGAATTCTTATTCCTTTTTGACCTACACAAGATCCAACTGGGTCTATATCTGGGTTAGTAGAATAAACAGCAACCTTACATCTACTTCCTGGATCTCTAGAAACACTCTTTATTTCTATAAGTCCTTCATATATTTCTGGTATTTCAAATTCAAACAATTTTCTAACAAAGTCTCCACATGCACGAGATACTATAACTTGTGGTGCACCTTTTTGCCCTCTTACAACATTAGAGACATATCCTCTTATTTTGCTATTTACCTTATATTTTTCTGTAGGTATTTGTTCTTTTAATGGTATTATTCCTTCAAGTTTTCCTAAATCCAACACAACAATTCCAGAGTCTGCTTTTTGTATAATTCCTGTAACAATTTCGCCTTTTCTATCATTGAATTCATTATATAAAACATCTCTTTCAACTTCTCTTAATTTTTGTATTATTACTTGCTTTGCAGTTTGAGCTGCTATTCTCCCAAAGTTTTTTGGTGCTAGTTCAATATCTATTGTTTCACCAAGTTTTACTTTTTTGTCTATATTTTTAGCTTCGTCTAAAGATATCTGTAAATTGCCATCTTCTACTGCTTCTACAACTTCTTTACAAGAATATATATGTGTTGCTCCAGTTATTTTATCTATAACTACTTTAACATTTTCAGCTGAATCAAAGTTTCTTTTATAGGCTGTAACCAAAGCTGTCTCAATTGCTTCAATTACATATTCTTTTTTTATTCCTTTCTCTTTTTCTAATTCATCTAGTGCTATTATTAGTTCTTTATTGTCTATTAATTCTTTCATTTTTCCGTTTTCCTCCTTTATATACTTTTGAGTTTTACTTACTCTTTTTTACCATTCATATATAGTCTTAATAACAGATATATTTTTTCGTTCAACTTTAATTATATCTTCATTAATTTTGATTGCTATAAAATCATTGTCAAAATTTTCTAAAGTTCCTTCTATTGATTTTCGCTTATCAATAGGTTTAAACAGTCTTAATTTAACTAGTTTTCCTATGTTATCTTTTAGGTGTTTATCTTTTCTAAGGATTCTTTCTATTCCTGGTGAAGACACCTCAAGAAAATACTGTTCTTTAATATAATCGACTTCATCTAATAATGGATTAATTTCATTGCTAACTTTTTCACAGTCATTTAAATCAATTCCATTTGGCTTGTCAATAAAAACTTTAAGAAAATAGTCTTTTCCTTCTTTAGCATATTGAACGTCATATAGTTCATAACCCAAACCATTAACTTTGTCTGTTAATAGCTTTTCAACTTTTTCTTCTATGTTTGCCAAAATATACCTCCTATATACGTATTAAAGAGTGGGATTTGTTCCCACTCTTCTGTTTATTTTTTATGCTATTAAATTATATACTTTTAGAAATTAATTTGTCAAGTATTTTACTTAAATTTATTGAAAAATAAGCATTTTTATGTTATACTTATGTTAACACGTTTTGTGTTAGGCTGGAAAATATTTTTACAAAGGAGAATCTAAATGAGAAAATACTTAATTGATGCCTCTATTGTTTGTGGATCATTATCTGATTTTCGCGACCGGTTTTGTTTTTCAGATAGTATTTTAATTATGTCTGATAAAACACTTTTTGAACTTGAAAAAGTTAAAAAGAAAGATTTAGAAGAGTGTGATAATGTCTCTAGAATTTTTGTACGTTTTCTTATTGACTATTTTGCTAGAAATGTCAATTTGACTGAAGTTTTCACTCTTGAGACAAGAGCAAACCAAAATCACATAGATTATGATTTAGTGGATTATGCACGAATGCAAAATTGGTCAGTAATAACTGCCGATAAAGGTATGGCACTTTATGCCAGAATGAAGCATGTCGAGTATGTGTTAATTGAACCGCGTTATTTCAAAGAGTTTAAGTTATATAATAACAAACAAGGTAAAGTACTTGTTAATGTATACGATTTGAATTCCGATGACACAGTATTTGTAAGTGTAAACTCTACCCATTTTAAGAGTCCTAATTTTGATGGAAATATCCAAGTAGACGAAGGTAATCATGTTTTTCATATGCATTCTTCAAAATTATACGGAATTTGTGAAGTTGATGAATATATATTCACCCATAACAATTTCGAGCTTTTTAAGACAGTTGGTTTCAATACTAAATCTGAGATTTTTGAGAATAGCGAAGAAGATTATGAAAGGATCTTCAATAAATGGGAAAAAAATAAATCCTATTCAAATTAATCACTTTTAAAATCAAAACTTCATCTTAACTTCCAGCCGAACGAGTCTGTTTATGCAGACTCGTTTTTCATTTTTATATAATCAATTGTTTACAAAATATCCTTGTATGATGTTACTGGTATTGCACCTTCTTTTATTAAAAAATTAGTACCATCACTTGTTTTAGAATAAATACTTCCTGGTATTACAAATACATCTTTTCCTTGTTCTAAAGCAAAATCAACCGTGATATTAGTTCCGCTTTTTTCTTTTGCTTCTATTACTAGTACGCCGTCTGATAATCCACTAATTATTCTATTTCTTGTAGGAAAGTGTTGCTTTTGTGGTTTTGTGCCTAAAGGATATTCACTAATAATTAGTCCATCATTTTCTATTATTTTATTAAATAAATAGGTGTTTTCTTTAGGATAAATAACATTCAAACCAGATCCTAGAACAGCAATTGTTTTTCCATTTGCAGCTAAACAAGAAGTGTGAGCTATGCTATCAATGCCTTTGGCAAATCCACTTACGACACATATATCTTCCTTAGCCAAGCTATATGCAAATTCTCTTGTTGCTCTTTCTCCATACTTACTAAATCTCCTAGAACCAATTATTGCAATATTTTTATCATAATTTAATAAACTCATATTTCCTAAGCAAAATATGCTTTTAGGTGGGTTAATAATATGCCTCAACCTTTCTGGGTAATACTTACTTTTCATATTAACCTCAATAACATTATACTTCATATTTTTTCTCCTTTTCCTTAATATTTCTCTAAAATGTTCTAAGAAAAGTGGCTTCGCCACACTTTTCTTCTCGCCGATTTGAGTTTCCGAATGAAATAAGGAAACCTCAAAGGCAATAGCGATTATAGCATTTTTTGTTGAATATAAAAATCTTTGATTTTTTCTATTCAACAAAAAGGGAGCGTGTGTTTACGCTCCCTTTTAATTTCCCCTTTATTTAGTTTTTATTGTTGTTTTGCTGCTTTTACAACATTGTACATTAGCATTGCTATTGTCATTGGTCCAACTCCTCCTGGAACTGGAGTTATATAACTTGCCTTTTCTTTTATGTTTTCAAAATCTGTGTCTCCTACTAACTTACCATCATCCATTCTGTTAATCCCTACATCTATTACTGTTGCTCCTTCTTTTACCATATCTTCTGTTACAAATTTAGGTTTTCCTATTGCAGCAACTAATATGTCTGCTTTGCTTGTTATTTCTTTTAAGTTTTTAGTTTTTGAATGGCATACAGTTACAGTTGCATTTTTATTTAGTAAACATTTTGCAAGCGGTTTTCCAACTATGTTGCTTCTTCCAATTACCACCGCATTAGCTCCTTCTATAGGTATATTATATGTTTCTAGCATTTTTATAATTCCAAATGGTGTACATGATACAAAACAATCTTGATTTAAGCTTAGTTTTCCAATATTTATTGGATTGAAACCATCTACATCCTTTTTAGGAGATATTTTTCTAAATGCCTCATTTGCATCTAGTCCAACTGGAAGTGGACTTTGTACTAATATTCCATGAATTGTTTCGTCATTATTTAGTTTTTCTATTAGTTCCAATAATTCATCCATTTTAGTATTTGCTGGTAGTAAATATTCCTCATAGTCAATTCCAATTTCCTGACATGCTTTGCTTTTGTTTTTTACATATATTTTTGAAGCTTTATCGTCTCCTACCATTACTACGGCAAGTTTTGGATTTATATCTGCTTTTTTTAGTTCAACAACTTCTTCTTTTAATTTTAATCTTATGTTTTTTGCTAATTCTTTTCCATCTATAATTTTCGACATAATTCTCTCCCATTTCTATTTCAAATATATTCTATATAATATTTAATTTATTTTCAATAGTTTTTATATAAATTTAATAGAAAAAGAAAAGTAAATTCAATTACTTTTCTCTTACTTGCAATCTTCAACTTTTTTTATTTTTTCTTCCAATAACTCTGGTTTCTTTAAATACCTATTAAACATTTTTACAGAACTTGCAAAGTAGTATCCATCGCATATTCTTTCATCACACACAAAGGCTAATGAAATACATTTTTCTTCTTTGAATGTATCATCATCATACAAGAAACTTTTTTTCTTTTTTCCCATTGCTAAAAAAAGTCCTGTAGTTCCAAAATCATATAAATGATGGTAAATTGCATCTATTCCTAAAGATGCCACATTAGTTAAAAATGCACTAGTATGAAATGGACTAGCTTTTAAAATAAATTTAGGTAGCATTCCATGTTTGTCCAAAAACATTATAACACTAATGGCAAATTTTAATAAAAAGTTAGGAACTAAAGAAAGTGCTGTTGCAACAATATCAGTATCATTTTCCTTAGATATTTCTTTATTTTCGCTAATTACGCTACCAAGTTTTTCTTTTATTTCAAATATATTTTCTTCTCCACAAAATGGTAATTTTATTGTGGTTTCTATTCCATCATCAGATAAGTTCTTCTTTATTGCAAGAGATATGTAAATTTCTTTTCTTGCATATGTTCTGCCATTCATAACAAACCTATTAAGTCTTGGTCTTTGTGCAATAAGTCTTACAAGTGCTGAATATATAATATCCATATATGTAATTTTTATATTCTCTTCAGCTTTCCTATTTATATAATTATCCATTTCTTTTATTGGCATATCATAATTATAATAAACTTGTGAATCGCTTCTTGTCCTCATGACCTGAGGAATAATCTTAAAAAAAGGTGGAATATTTTTTACCTTTCTTCCATCCGTTCTGTATCCAAACATAAACATCCTCCAATTATTTAATATAAATATTATACACCTTCATAAGACAAATTTCAACAAAAATATTTTGTTTTATCCTTATAGTTAAATTCTTTGTAAGAGTTTTTTAAATAAGTCAACATTTTTTGACTTTTTGCCTGAGCAATAATACTCAATTTTAAGCTCATTATTGCCTAATAATTTTTCTGTTGTTAATACATCTTTTAGTCTATTAGCAACACCTTGACTACCATCTATTATATTTACACTATCAGGTATTACATTTCTTATTTCTTCTTTAAAGAATGGAAAATGTGTACATCCAAGTACAAGTTCTGAATATTTTTCCAGGTCGAAATCTTTTAATTGACTAATTAGATATTCTGTAACTTTATTTGAATCGAATTCTCCAGCCTCTGCAAATTCCACAAGTTTTGGCATTGCAATTAAATCTACATTGCTTTCTGCATTAAGCCCATTTACTAAGTTATGAAGTTTTTCTTCTCTAATTGTAATTGGAGTAGCCATAACTAATACTTTTTTATTACATCTATTTTCAATAGCAGGTTTAACAGCTGGTTCTATTCCTATTATTGGTAATGAATATTCATTTCTTAGATCTTTTATTGCTATACTAGTTGCTGTGTTACATGCTATTACAATTACTTTTACATTATTTTTTATTAAAAACTCTACTGCTTCTTTTACATATTTTTTTACATCTTCTTTAGGTTTTGTTCCATATGGCACGTTGTCTGTATCAGCATAGTATATGTATTTTTCATTAGGTAATACTTTTATTATTTTTTTTAATACTGTAAGTCCACCTATTCCAGAATCAAATACTCCTATTGGTTTATTGTTCATAAATATCTCCTATATTTTAATACTTTTTATATTTTATATATATCAATTCTGTTTGTCAATGTTATTTACCATATTCCAATGTCTATTATGTGTAAAAATCTAATACTTTCAAAATTATATTCTGCCACACTTTTGTGATAAGCATCTTCAGTGTGAGTAGCAACAAAGACTTTTTTTAGTTCATTTCCATTTTTAGCTACAACAATTAAGCTATGAGAAAATCTTTCCATAGTATTAAATTTTAGTTGAATTAAATCTCCTATTTGTAAATCTCCTATTTCTTTTATTTCTCTAGCTCTGGGGCCAACTCCTTTATTGTTTATTAAAAAATCATGTAAAAACTCTACTCCAGACCATGATGGTGCTCTATTATTTAAATTGTTGTAGTACCACCCAATATATTTTTTGTAATTCATAATTTTACTTCCAGCATAAATACATTGTGATGCAAACGAAGTACAATCTCCACCAAGTTCATTAAAATTATAATATCGTGGATTTCTTCTATATGCCCATTTTTCTGCATATTCTACTGCTTCGTTTCTGTTATATTCTCTCGTTTTCAAAAAAGATCACCCAATTTAATTATATTTAGGTGATCTTTTTATAATAACATTATTTATTTAATAGTTCATTAACAAAATCGTTATCATTATATACTGTAATAGCTTTAGGTATTATATCTATTACAAATTTTTTATCTGTTAATCTTTCTCCATCTACATTAAATGTTATTTCTTTTTCGATTTCTATTTCAACATGATTTGTTCTAAACTTATGTACTTTTTTCTTACCCTCATGTTTTCCATTTTTTAGTTTAAGCAAAAGTTTTATTATTCTAAATCTAGACATTTTATCAATAAAATAAACATCTAGCAGTCCATCTGTCAATTGTGATTTAGGTGCTATTTTATATCCTCCACCATAATACGCTCCATTACATATGCTTATTGTAGAATACTTAGCTGAAATATTTTTTATATTAGTTTTAAATATAGCTTTGTTAAACTTATAATTTAAAAATGTATATATTATACTCGCTGTATATAAGTGTTTTGTAGGTATTTTTGTATTTCTAAGTTTGTCTATATTATTTGCTACTTCAGCATCAAGTCCAGCACATGCAACATTAATAAAATATGTGTTATTTATTTTTCCTAGGTCAATTATATTTTCTCCATAAGGAAGTGTTTTTATGGCTTTATAAGTATCATTTCCTGAGCCTGATGGTATAATAGCAAGTTTATTTTTTGTTCCAATTATTCCTGGTATTGTTCTTGTTAATGTTCCATCTCCGCCGACAACATATATAACGTTTTCTTCATTCTTATATTCTTTTACAATATCTACTCCGCTTACTTTTTCAGTTATATATCTTATCTCATATTTTATATTTCTATTTTTACATACTTTTTTTATGTTTGGCAAGATTTCTTTATATTTTCCTCTACCTGCAATAGCATTAATAACAAATATATACTTCATAACTACCTACTTTCTAAGTAAATTTAATACTTCATTTTTTAAATAATCATTTGCTTCTTCTGTTTGCATATTTGTAACATCTATTGTTTTTCCAAACTCTAAAGTTAAATCTTTATTGAATATTTTATATTTTCCTCTTATTGCAAACGGCATTATAAGTGTATTAGTTTTTTGTGCCATAACTACAGTTCCATGTTTAAATCTTTGTAGTTCTTCTTTACTTCTGTTTCTGGTTCCTTCTGGAAATATTCCTATTGTTCCTCCATTTTTTAATATTTTTTCCGCTTCCATTACAGCTTTTACATTCCCTGATTTATTCTTATATACTTTTATTACTCCTAATGCTTTAAATATTTTTCCGTGTAATCCAAAATACACTTCTTCTTTTGCCATATAATGGACATATCTATTTGTGCACATCATAACCATAACAGGGTCAAATGCTCTTCTATGATTTCCTGCAAATATCAACGCACCATCTTTAGGGATATTTTCCTTTCCTATTATTTTAGGTCTATATAATATCTTTAATAAAAATGTGTAAATTAATTTCAAAAAATTATATAAAAATTTATTTTCCTTTTTCATACTTTTTCTCCGCATCCTTATTATATCACAGAAACAATGGTATTAAAATATTAATTTTATAATATATGTTTATTTAATAACATTTTTAGGAAATCTTCGCATCCCTCAACAACATCCCAATAAGTATTATCAAAATTTCCATAACACACAAATAAAACATTTATTTTTATATTATCACCAAATAAATTATATTAAATATTTTTTTGATTTTCAATACATATTTTTTTCTTTTAAAGGAAAACTAAGTCAAATTAATAATGAGGTGATTATATGAAAGAAATGCAAATTTTAAAAGAAATTAATAAGGATGCAAAAATGGGTATGGACTCTCTTAATATGGTAACTGATAAAGTTCAGGATGATAAATTTAAAAAACTTTTAAATGAACAACATAATGAATATCAAAATATTTTTGACAGAACCCAAGAATTACTTGTACAAAATAAAGAAGAAATGGTAGATGTTCCATCTATGCAAAAAGTAATGGCTTGGACTGGAATACAGATGAACACTTTAAATGATAAAAGCAACTCTAAGCTTTCAGAACTTTTAATTCAAGGAAACGATATGGGAGTAATTAAAGGTACAAAATTGTTGCATGAATGTTCGTTTACTACACCTGAAATAAAGAATTTGTTATCAGATTTTGTTAGATTGCAAGAAAAAAACATTGATGATTTAAAAAAGTTTTTGTAATATTGAATTATTCCTCTTTTATGTTATAATAAGTATAAATTTATATATAGGAGGAATAAATATGAAAAAAAGCACTAAAATTGTTATTGCAATAGTATTAGTAATTGTAATCATTCTAGCTGCAATAGGTGTTAAAGTTATACTAGATTTAAAACAAGAGAAGGCTTTAGATGCTGAGTTAGAAAGTGTATATAGTTCTCTTGACAAATATCCTTTAAAATATAATGAACTTGATGAAAAACTAAACAGAACAGTAACTACTGGCAACTATAAAGATGTTGAGGTTTCTATAAAAGCCTATATTTCTTTTTTCGTTAACTCTGTAAAAGACTTAGATTCTCTATTTGATAGTGAAGACATAATTAGCGCTTTGTCTGCTGAAAATTATAAAAATGACGGTCCAGAGTTTATTGAAACAAGAAAAAATTTAGCAATAGCTAAAACTGAATTAGAGAGAATTTCTAATGATTTGTCTAGTTTCTTTACCGAAGAAAAAGCTCTAGAATTTATAGCAGATAAAAATTTAGATAACTATTATCTTGATTTCTATAAAAAGTATACAATTATACCTGAAAATGATACTGATGGTAATAATGAAATTGCTCAAGCTAAAGAAGATTTGTCAACCTCTTTAGAAGATTTCAAAAAACTTGTAAGTCAAGAGCAAGATGTTATTGATTTTCTTGTTAAAAATAAAAATAATTGGAAAATTGATGGTGACCAAATTGTTTTCAGTACAGAAAAATTATCTAATGATTATAACAAATTAATTTCTGAAATATAGTGAAAATAGTTTAAGATAATTAAATTGGGCAGGCACAAGACCTGCCCTTACATATTTTTAATTTAATATTTGTTATAAAATGTTATTAGGCAGGTCATACGACCTGCCTTACAATTTTCTTCTATGTAATTTAATTATTCTTTTATTGTATGTTCTTTACTTTTTTTAAAAATATTACTTCCTCAATAATATCCATAACTGCATATATAACCATAATTATTCCTATTGTCATTATTACTGTTCCTGGATTTGCTATTATATATATACCACAAAGTAGCATTGCTACAGCTATTAATAATATTACAGCCCAAACTCTACTGTCTGAGTCCAATTTTTGTACTTTTAATGCTAGTCCTAATCTCATTGCTCCACTGTAAATTATCCATATTCCCACAAATATTCTAAGTAATGTTTCTATCATTCCGCTCCATACTATAACAACAACTCCAAGAAGAATTGTAATTATTCCATAAACTAATTCATAGTTATATAAATCATATGAACCTTTCATTTTAAAGTATTCAATTACTTTCATAATTCCAAATAAAATAAAAGCTATTCCTATTAAGTATGAAATTATTGTGAATGTTGCATTTGGATTATATGCAATTATTAAACCTATTACTGCAAATGCTAAAGAAGTAATTATAGATGTCCATCCCATTTTTTTCAAAAATTGTTCCATTTTTTATTCCTCCTTTGCTTTTTCTATTATATTTCAGTTTAATTATTTTTTCAATATTTTTTTACTTTTTTGTATTGTAAATTTTATGTGTTTTACTTATAATAAATTTGTATTTTATTTAGGAGGTAAAAAATATGGTTAAAGTAATTGTTGGAATACAATGGGGCGATGAAGGAAAAGGTCGTGCTTCCCATTTTGAATCCAAAAACGCTTCTATAGTAATTCGTTCAACAGGTGGAAATAATGCTGGTCACACTGTTGTTGCTAATGGAAAAAAATTTGCAATGCATCTTCTTCCAAGTTCAATTATACGTGATGGAGTGCTTTCTATTATTGGACCTGGGGTTGTTGTTGATCCTAAAGTTTTAATAACTGAAATTGATGAAATGGCAAAAAACGGAATTATTATAGATAACAAAAGATTATTAATAAGTGACAGAGCTCACATTATTTTACCTCATCATATTGCTCTAGATTCACTTATGGAAATGTTAAAAGACAATAAAGTTGGTACAACTGGACGTGGTATAGGTCCAAGTTATTCTGAGAAATGCGACAGAACAAATATTAGAATGATAGATTTAAAGAATACCGATACATTAAAAAATAAAATTAATCAATCTTTAAAAAAAGCAAATGCTTTATTTAAACAATTTGATTACCCAATTATTTCTGAAGATGAAGAATACAAACTATGTTTAGAGTTTGGTAAAAGACTTTATAACTTAATTGGAGACTCAGAAGCGGCAATTATAAATGCATATGAGAAAAATGAAAATATTATTATAGAAGGAGCACAAGCTTTATATTTAGATATAGATCATGGCGACTATCCTTTTGTTACTTCATCTAATCCTAATGCAAGTGGAACATGTTCTGGTGCCGGAATAGGTCCAACTCTTGTAGATGAAGTAATTGGAGTTATGAAAGCATATTGTTCTAGAGTTGGTGAAGGGCCTTTTACAACAGAACTTTTAGATGAAACTGGAGATACAATTAGAGAATTAGGTCATGAATATGGAACAACTACTGGTAGACCAAGAAGATGTGGCTGGCTTGATTTAGTTATGGTTAAAAATGCAAAATATATAAATGGTTTAACAAGCCTTTGTATAAATCATATGGACACAATTGGTAAATTGCCTGAAATTAAAGTTTGTATTGGTTATATGTATAATGGCAAAGAAATAAATTACGTTCCAATAGATAGAAAAAACTGTACTCCAATTTATAAAACTTTCGAAGGAAATTGGGATACAAGTAATGCTTCAACATATGAAGAACTACCAGAAAAAGCAAAAAGATATATAGAATTTATTGAAGATTATTCTGGTATACCTGTAAAATATATTGGTGTTGGTGCAGATGAAAATAGAACGATTAGAAAATAAAGAAAGTCTTAATTGACTTTCTTTATTTTTCAAGCATTATTGTAACAGGTCCATCATTTATTAAGTGTACTTTCATATCTGCTGCAAATATCCCAGTTTGAGTGTTTATTCCATTATCCTTAACTTTTTCTATAATATACTCATACAATTTTTTTGCATATTCCGGTCTAGCTGCTTCAATAAAATCCGGTCTGTTTCCATGTGATGCATTTCCATACAAGGTAAATTGTGAAACAAGCAAAACTTCTCCATTCACCTGCTTTAAATTCAAGTTCATCTTATCATTTTCATCTGTAAAAATTCTTAAATTAATTAATTTGTTTACCAAAAAGTCAGCTTCTTTTTCAGTATCTGTATGAGTAATACCAATTAATACTAAATATCCTTTTTGAATTTTTCCAACAAGTTGCTGATTAACTTCAACACTTGCTTCTTTTACTCTTTGAACTAAAAATCTCATATATTATCCTCTTAATTCTGCATCTATTTTATTTTGTAGAGTTTCTATTACTTTGCTCATTATAGTATTTATTTCTTCATCTGTTAATGTTCTATCCATTGTTCCAAATGATAATGAATATGCTATACTTCTTTTATTTTTTGGTATATTTATTCCTTGGTATACGTCAAACATTTCTATTTTAGTTAGCAATGCTCCTGCTGCTTTTTTTATTAGTTTTGCAATTTCATCTGATGAAATGTTTTTATCTACTACTATAGCTAAGTCCTTTGATATTTCTGGATATTTAGAAATTTCTTTGAATTTCATTTTTCCTGTTCTTTTGCTAAGTAGTTTATCTAAATTAATTTCTAATACATATACATCATCTTTTTCAACTGATGGGTGTAGTTTTCCTACTATTCCAACTACATCATTATTTACAGATATTGCTGCAGTTTGCCCAGGATGCATTTCTTTAGGCATTTTATTTGGTAGTACAAAGCTATATCTTCCGCTATAACCTAAATAATCTAGCACTTCTTCTGCTACACCTTTTATTACGTAAAAATCAACATCTTTTTTGTTTTCTATTCCTAAATAATATTTGCCAGACATTAATACTGCAAGTTTTTTATCTTCACCGTAATTTTCTTTTTTGTAAAAACCTTTTCCAATTTCAAATATAGATACATCTTTAACATTTCTTGCTTTGTTATATTCATATATTTTAAAAAGTGAAGCTAAAACACTATATCTTAATGTGCTTCTTTCTTCTGTAATTGGATCTAATAATTTTACTTTTTCGAATTCGTCAGTTGTAAAACCATCTGCTTCGTCTTCTCTTACTAATACATATGATAAAGTTTCATTTAATCCTAAAGAAATCATTTTATTTCTAATTTCTCTATCTGTTTTATCTAAGCTTCCCTGTTTCATAGGAACTGTTGGCAATTTACCTTGTATATTGTCTAGTCCGTATATTCTTCCAACTTCCTCAATTAAATCTTCTTTTATTGATATATCTAATCTTCTTGTTGGTACTGTTACATAAACTTTTTCGTCTTTTACTTCATATGTAAATCCTAATTTTCTAAAAACTTCTAATATGTCTTCATTTGGTATTTTCATTCCTAGTACATCTGTTATATTTTCAAAAGTAATTTCAATTATTTTTGGTTTTACGTTTGTTGTATCATATTTTACTGTTCCTGTTACAACTGTTCCCTCTGCATATTCTGCCAATAGTTTAGCTGCTCTTTCTGCTGCCATATGTGTTCTATTTGGGTCTAGCCCTTTTTCAAATCTATTGCTTGCTTCGCTTCTTAATATTTTATTTGATGTAACTCTAACTTTTACACTATCAAAAACAGCAGCTTCTATTATTACATTTTTAGTATTTTCTGTAACTTCTGTATCTAGTCCACCCATAACACCAGCTAGACCAATTGCTTCTTTTCCATTTGAAATTACAATATCATTAGAAGTTAAAGTTCTTTGTATATTATCAAGTGTTGTTAGTTTTTCTCCTTCTTGTGCCATTCTAACTTCAATTTCATTATTTAATTTATCAGCATCGTAAAAATGTAATGGTTGACCTAATTCTAACATTACATAGTTACTTATATCTACTACATTATTTATTGGTCTTATTCCAGATGCAATTAATCTATTTTGAATAAATTTAGGGCTTTCTTTTATTACAACATTTTCAACCTTTTTTGCTAAAAATACACTGCAATTTTCAGTATTTATATTTAGTTTAAAGCTTTTGTTTAAATCTTCTCCAGTTTCGTTATGAGATAAATCTACCTCTTTAACTGGCTTATTGTAAATTGCTCCTAATTCATAAGCCATACCTAGAATACTAAGTAAATCTCCCCTATTTGTTGTAAGTTCAAAATCAATCACAGAATCATCCATTTGTAATGCTTTTATTGGGTCATCACCCGGTTTACTATCAGATGGTAATTCATGTATTCCTGCCTTTTCAGCTTCGTTTAAAAATTTAGGTTCAATTCCAAGTTCTAAAAGTGAGCATAACATTCCATTAGACTCTACTCCTCTTTTCATTGCCTTTTTTATTTTAAAATCACCTGGAAGAACTGCTCCATCTAAAGCAACAATTACTTTTAAACCTTTTCTAACATTAGGTGCTCCACATACAATTTGTAATACTTCATTTCCAACATTAACTTTACATACATGTAAGTGGTCTGAATCTGGGTGCATTTCACATTCTATAACTTCACCAACAACTAAATTTGTTGCATTAATTAAATTTTCTGCAGAATCATATTCATTTCCAACTCTAGTCATATCTTCAGCCAAAGTTTTAACATCTACATCTATATCTATGTAATCTTTAACAAAATTTGTACTTAATTTCATAACTAAATATCCCTCCTATCAAATTGAGAAAGAAATCTCACATCATTTTGATACAAATATCTCATGTCTGTTATTCCGTATTTAAACATTGCTAAACGGTCTATTCCTGTTCCAAATGCAAATCCTCCATATTGTTCTGGGTCATATCCATTCATTTTTAATACATTTGGATGTACAATTCCTGCTCCTAGTATTTCTATCCATCCTGTTTGTTTACATAGGTTACAACCTTTTCCTCCGCATTTAAAACATGTTACATCTACCTCATATGATGGTTCTGTAAATGGGAAGTAGCTTGGTCTAAAACGCAAACTTAAATTATCTCCTAACATTTCTTTAACAAATACTTCTAAAGTTCCTTTTAAATCTGCTAAAGATACATTTCTTTCTTTTTTATCTATTACTAAACCTTCAACTTGATTAAATTGGTGTGAATGTGTTGCATCGTCTTCTCTTCTATATGTTTTTCCTGTACAAATTATTCTTATTGGTGATTTTTCTTCATTAGCAAGCATTGTTCGTGCTTGAACTGCAGATGTTTGTGTTCTTAGCAAATACTCTGGAGTAATATAAAAACTATCTTGCATATCTCTTGCTGGATGTCCTTTAGGAAGATTTAATCTTTCAAAACAAAATTCGTCTGTTTCAAGTTCTGGACCATCTACAACATCATACCCCATAGATACAAATAGGTCTTGTATTTGTTCTATTGTTCTATTTATTGGGTGTTTACTTCCTCTTTTTATTTTAGAACTTGGTAGTGTAATATCTATTTTTTCTTCCTCTAATTTTTTCTCCAACTCTTTTTGTTTAAGTAATTTTTCTGCTTTTTCTATTGAACTTTCAATGTCTTCCTTAACTTTATTTACCAAATTTCCAATCACTGGTCTTTCTTCTGCAGATAAATCTTTCATACCTCTTAATATTTCTGTAAGTTCGCCTTTTTTTCCTAACACTTTAACTCTTAAGTCATTTAATGATTGCATGTCTTTAATATTTGCAATTCTTTCTTTTGCTCTTATGCTAATTTCTTCTAGTTTTTCTTTCATAATAACTTATAACCTCCTTATACAAAAAGAGCCTCCCCTATATTATTATAGGGAGACTCTTTATATCTCTGTACCACCTAATTTCATCAATTTTTATTGACCTCATTATGGTTGTAACGTAACCAACGCTTCTATCTACTATTATTCAATAGAAGTCTAATAAAGTGAAATTTCTGATAAATATATATTAATAGATTTCTCAGCTATAATCTATTTCTCTTTTGAATATACTGTTATTTATCATACTTTGCTTTATTTTTAGATTTATATTTTATACGTATATTATATTAACATATTTTTTAAATTATTGCAATAGTTTTAAGAAAAGTGTCTTTGCCACATGTGTATAATATTTTTAGATATTACTAAGTTTTCTTGTAGGCACATGACCTGCCCCTACAAGAACAAATCGACTTTAATCGCCCTTTGTTCTCGCCCGATTTGAGTTTTCGACTGTAAGGAGAAAATCTTAAAGGGCATGCGTTTAGCTATTTTTATATAGTAGGAAATTAGAAATTTCCTACTATATAAAAAAGATCGTATGTTATATACGACCTTTTCTATATTTAAAATGATATAGTTTTAATTAAGCAAGTTCAACAACTGCTCCAACTTCTACGAATTTAGCTTTTAATTCTTCAGCTTCTTCTTTAGCTACACCTTCTTTAACTGTTTTTGGTGCTCCATCAACTAAATCTTTAGCTTCTTTTAATCCTAATCCTGTTGCATCTCTAACAACTTTGATTACTTGGATTTTGTTAGCTCCTACTTCTTTTAATACAACATCAAAAGATGATTTTTCTTCAGCAGCTCCTGCTACTGCTCCAGCTGCTGCTGGTGCTGCAGCTGCAACTGCAGATACTCCAAATTCTTCTTCTATAGCTTTTACTAAATCAGCTAATTCAACTACTGTCATTTTTTTGATTTCTTCAATCATTTCTTCTTTACTCATTTTATAATCCTCCTAAATTTTTTTATTTTTTCTTTATTTTTTCAGTCTTAAAGATTTGACTATTTTTTTAATATTTTTTAAGCATAAATATAGTTTATCATTAATCTATGCTGTTTCTTGTTGTTTTTTAACTTCATTAAGTGCAACTGCAAGTTTTGATATATTTCCAAGTAATGCACCAGCAAGCATACCAATAAGAGTTTCTTTTGATGGTAATTTTGCAAGAGTAATTATCTCTTCAACAGACATTATTTTTCCATCTATAATTCCACCTTTAATTTTGTAGAAATCATTTTTCTTAGAAAACTCATATATTGCTTTAGCTGTATCTAAATAATCTTCATTATTCATTATTACAGCTGTTGGTCCAACTAATACATCTTCTAATCCTGCATATTCGCATTTTTCTAAAGCTCTTTTTGTTATATTATTTTTTATAACTTTGTATTCAGAATTAGCTTTTCTTAATTCAGCTCTTAATCCTGTAACACCATCAACTGTAATTCCTCTGTAGTCTGTTAAAAGAACTATTTTAGCTGCTTTTATTTTTTCTGCTAATTCATTAACTTCTTTCTCTTTTTGAGCTATTATTTTTTCATTTGCCATTTTAAAATTTCACCTCCCAAAAGATTATTATATTTAAATTAAATATTAAAAACACTCTGTATAGCCAAACCGACATATACAGAGTGTACATAAATTTAATACATTCTCTTTTTTGTATACCTCGGTAGGACTTAATTTTTTGCCTACTGTCTTTGGCTATTAATTTTTACAATTAAAATTATTTAACAAATATAGATGGTCCCATTGTTGTGTTTACAGCAACACTTCTAATATATTGACCTTTAGCTGCTGCTGGTTTAGCTTTTATAATAGCTTCCATAACTGTTTCATAATTTTCTAATAATTTTTCAGCTCCGAATGATACTTTTCCAAAGCCTAAGTGAATTATATTAGTTTTATCTAATCTATATTCAACTTTACCAGATTTGATATCTTTTATAGCTTTTGTAACATCCATTGTTACTGTTCCAGACTTAGGGTTTGGCATTAATCCTTTTGGTCCTAATACTTTACCAAGTCTTCCTACTACACCCATCATATCAGGAGTAGCAACTATAACATCATAATCAAACCAGTTTTCTTTTTCGATTTTGGGTATTAATTCTTCTGCTCCAACGAAATCTGCTCCTGCTTTTTCAGCTTCTGCAGCTTTATCTCCTTTAGCAAATACTAATACTTTTAGTGTTTTACCTGTTCCATTAGGAAGTACAACTGTACCTCTTACTTGTTGTTCTGCATGTTTAGAATCAACACCTAATTTAACATGTAATTCAACTGTTTCATCAAATTTAGCTTTTGGAAACTTTTCAATAGTTTCAATTGCTTCTTTTGCTGAGTAATCTTTTGAGCTGTCTATTAATTTTTCAGCTTCAAGATATCTTTTTCCTTTTTTCATTTTAAAACCTCCCTTGGTATTAACGGATTTCTCCTCCCAAAAATTTATATTGAAAACGATTTATCGTTTTTACAATCTTTTAATTATATAGAATGAATTAGAAGCAAGTATAACAAGGCAATCAAGCTGAAAATCCGCAGTCGTACTTTTTGTACGTCGAGGACATTTTCAAGCGATGATTAACGAAGTTAGACGCCGCTTATAATTTATTCAGAAACAATAATACCCATAGATCTAGCAGTCCCCTTAACCATACTCATAGCACTTTCTAAAGATGCTGCATTTAAATCTTCCATTTTTTGTTCTGCAATTTGTTTAACTTGTTCCATTGTTATTGTTGCAACTTTATCTCTATTTGGTTTTCCAGAACCTTTTTCTATTTTTAAAGCTTTTTTAATTAATACTGCAACTGGTGGAACTTTTGTAATAAATTCAAATGATTTATCTTTATAAACAGTTATAACAACTGGTATTATCATTCCAGGTTGGTTAGCTGTTCTATCGTTAAATTCCTTAACAAATTGCATAATATTAACACCACTTGATCCTAATGCTGGTCCAACAGGTGGAGCTGGTGTTGCTTTTCCTGCTTCAATTTGTAATTTAATTACGTTTGTAATTTCTTTTTCTGCCATTTTTCTGGCCTCCTTGTTTCTTATTTTAATATTTTTTATTAACTAGAAACCTGTATAACAATGTCATACTAAGTTTATAATTGAATTTTATATTTTTTGAACTTGTGAGAATTCTAATTCTACTGGTGTTTCTCTACCAAACATAGAAACTAAAACTTTAACTTTATGTTTTTCTTTATTTATTTCTTGAACTACACCAACAAAATTTTCGAATGGTCCATTCATAACTCTAACAGAATCATTAACATCATAGTCAATATTAATTGGAACATCTTCAAATCCCATATTTCTTATTTCTTCATCTGTTAAAGCTATTGGATCTGTTCCTGATCCTACGAAGCCTGTAACTCCTCTAGTATTTCTAACTATATACCAAGTTTCCTCAGTAACAATCATTTTTATAAGTACATAGCCTGGAAATACTTTCTTTAAATTAGTTTTTTTCTTTCCATCCTTTATTTCTATTTGTTCCTCCATTGGAACTACTATCTCAAAAAAGAAATCTTCTAATTCTCTATTTTTAATTTTATTTTCTAAATCTGTTTTTACTTTATTTTCATACCCTGAATATGTATGCACTACATACCATCTAGGATTAGAATCATAATTTTTATCAGACATAATAAAAGACTCCTCCTCTAAAAAATATTATTCCACATTAGATTCTTCACTAGAAGCATTATCAGTTGAATTTGTTTCTTCTGATACAGTGTTAGAATTATCAGTTGAATTTTCTACAGTATTTTCATTTTTTTGTATATTTGACTGTAGTTTTGTTACACCATGATGTAGACCGTTAAATCCTAAGTCTAATGCAAAAACAATAATTCCTATAACAAGTACTATTGTTATAACTGCTATTGTACTATTTAATAATTGTTTTGGAGTAGGCCATACGACTTTTTTTAGCTCTGTTTTAAAATCTTTGAAAAAACTTTTTTTGTTTTTTGTATCTTTTTTAGATTTTTTATTAGCTTCTGGCTTTGTTTCTTTTTTTGCCATTTTCTTACCTCCTAAAACAGTTATTATTTTGTTTCCTTATGTGTTGTACGTTTTTTGCAGAATTTACAATATTTAACTATTTCTAATCTGTCTGTATTATTTCTTTTATTTTTTGAAGTCATGTAATTTCTTCTTTTACATTCTGTACATTCTAATGTTATATTTTCTCTTGGTCCTTTTGCTGCCATTTTATACACCTCCGTAGCCTTCTAGGCTTTTTAAAATTTTGAAACGATGTGAGTACGTGCATTTAAGCACATATACTGAAATATTTTAACACATTATGTATTATTTGTCAACGAGTAGATAGATTTTTTTTATTTTTTCGAACTTTTTTAATCTTAAATATGCTAAACTACATATTTCATAAATGGATTATAAGTTTTATAGTATATTAAAAGGACGAATCTTTAAGATTCATCCTTTGCTTTATCTTTTTATTTTATTTGTTGTTGTTTTGTTGAATTCTGTTTTTCTTATTTCTATGCTTTGAATATGTTTGTATGAAGGTAATTCTTTAGTTGCTTTTGAAATATCTTTCTTTAATTGTTCTTCTATATTTTCACAATTCATTTCAGCAACAACTTCTTTATTTAAAAATACTTCTGCGCATAAAGAAACTTCTTCTCCATTTTTATTTTTAGTTGACTTTACAATTACTTCTTGAACATATGGAATACTTGAAATATAATTTTCTATTTCTTCTGGGTATATGTTCTTTCCGTTACTTAATACTATTACATTTTTCTTTCTACCATTAATAACAAGTTGACCTTTATCGTTTATTCTTCCATAGTCTTCTGTATTAAACCACCCATCTACTAAAACTTTCGCTGTTTTTTCAGGTTGTTTATAGTATCCCATCATAACAATGTCGCCTTTAACCCAGATTTCTCCATCGCCATCTTCATTTTTATTTCTTATATCAACCTCGCAGCATGGAAGAATTACACCAACAGTTGCTGGGTCATTATTGTAATTTTTTCTATTAACACTAACAAGTGGAGAACATTCTGTTATTCCATATCCATTTAATAGCATTATTCCTATATCATTAAAGAATTTTCCTATTTCTGGTCTTATTGGTGCTCCTCCAACTACTAATTGATATAGATTTCCACCAAATGCTTCATGTATTGATTTAAATAGTTGTTTTCTTTTATCTATTCCTAATTTTCTTAAGAAATTACTTAAACCAATTAAGAATTTAAGTCCGCCTTCTTTTCCTTCTTTACGTACTTTGTTCCATATATTTTTGTAAAACACTTCTGTAAAAGCTGGAACTAAATAAATGTAGTCTGGCTTATATAATTGCAAATTCTTTAAAACATTTTTTAAACTATCATTTATACATATTGTTACATGATAATGAATACCAACTAATATTCCAGAAACTGCTTCATATGTATGATGATAAGGAAGAACAGATAAACATTTTGTTTCAACATCTGCAACTTGAAGTCCATAGTATACACTACTTACTAAGTTATGTTCTGAAAGCATAACTCCTTTTGCAACTCCTGTTGTTCCTGATGTATATACCAACATTCTTAAATTGTTTGTTCCTTCATTTTCTAGTTCCACATATGATTTGTTTCCTGATTCATATTCTTTTTTTCCTAACTCTTTAAATTTATCAAAAGATAAAACATTTCCTTCATCTTCTTTTCTATTTAAACCTATAAAATATTTTATATTTGGTAAATCTTTTTTAAATTGTTCTATGTATTTTTCATATTTTTCTCCATAGAATAATATTTCGCTATCACTATTGCTTAATAGATTAACTATATCTTTATATGGTAATTCTTTATCTATTGGAACAAATACTCCATTAGTTTTTAGTACTGTCAAATATACATTAATCCATTTATAGCTATTATCTCCGATTATTGCTATATGGTTTTTCAACATATTAATCTTTGATAATGCTGTTCCTAGGTAAAAGGTATCATTTTGAAATTCTTTATATGTTACTTTTATTATATTATCTTTATCTTTTTCATCTCTATATTCAAATGCTATTTTATCACCTGCTTGTTTTACAGCAAGTTCCATCATTTCTTTAATGCTTTCAAATTTTTGAATTTTATTAAATTCGCAAACATTTTTTTTCATACGCTCTATCTCCTTTTTTAATCTAGTTTCGTAAACTAGATTATCACTTTTATGATACTTTGTCAACCTATTGACTAATATTTTTTAAAATGTTATTATGTAATTAGGAGGTGCAAAAAGTAATGGATAAAAAATCTACTTCTATCAAGGATTTCCATATACCTAGATGGGAAGAATTTCCAAATGTTGATTTATATTTAGACCAAGTTGTAAGTTTTATAAATACTTCTCTTTCTTCATATATTTCTATAGATAATGAAGATAAATCTGATAATCAGCTTCTTACAAAAACAATGATTAATAACTATGTAAAAAATTCTTTAATTGAGCCTCCACATAAAAAACAATATTCTAAGAATCATTTGGCAAAATTATTTGCTATATGCGTTCTAAAACAAGTTTATAGCATGCAAGAAATAAAATATTTAATTGATATTGCAATTGAAGATAATAAAATATCCAATGCTTATGATAATTTTTGTGATTTATTTGAAGAAGCATTAATTTGTACTTATTCAAAAAAAGATTTTATTGACAAAAATATTAATAACGATAGTTTATACTTACTAAAATCAGTATTACTATCTTGTAGTTATAAAATTTATGTACAAAGCATTATTTCAAAACAATAAGAAATTTCCTACTATAAGAAAAGTGGCTTCGCCACACTTTTCTTCTCGCCGATTTGAGTTTCCGAATGAAATGAGGAAATCTCAAAGGCAATAGCGATTATAGCATATTTTGTTGAATAGAAAAATCTTCGATTTTTCCTATTCAAGAAAAAAGCGACTTCATGTCGCTCTTTGTTCTTGCCCGATTCGAGTTTTCGACTGTAAGGAGAAAATCTCAAAGGGCATGCGTTTAGCTATTTTTATATAGTAGGAAATGAAAAATTTCCTACTATATAAAAAAGTAGCAACATTCTTTATAGAATTGTTGCTACTTTTTTGTTATATAACAAGTTTAGGCTTCCTTAGTTCTGCCCAAGCAAAGCAAGTGGCATGTATTTTGCAATTGCTTTGAAGGTATACTTAGTGAAATGCCTTTCTTATATTTTTGGTGACCCCTACGGGAATCGAACCCATGATTCCACCTTGAGAGGGTGGCGTCTTAACCGCTTGACCAAGGGGCCATTTATTGTACTTATATATATTAGCAATTTTTATTTGCTTTGTCAATAGTTTTTGCTGTTATATCTATTTCATTAGTTAATGATTTAACTGGCAGGCACAAGACCTGCCCCTACATCTTTTTAATTTATATTAATTACTAAATTGTATTTTGGGCAGATGCAAGCCCTCTACAATGAGAATATCTCAAAGAGCTAGTGTTTAGCTATTTTTTTAAATAGTAGCGAATGAGAAATTTCCTATTATGTAAAAAAAAAGAAGCTCATGCTTCTTTTTATTGTATACCATATTTCTTTTTAAATTTATCTGCTCTACCACCTGTTGTATTTTGTTTTAAGTTACCTGTCCAGTATGGATGACATTTTGAGCAAACATCAACTTTTATATCTTTTTTTGTTGATTTTGTCTCCATTACATTTCCACATGCACATGTTATTGTTGCTTCTTTAAATTCTGGGTGTAATCCTTCTTTCATAATGTTATTCACCTCTTTCTTAATCTCTAATAAAAAATACTGTTTAATATTCTAGCATATATTTATTCTTTTTTCAAGACTTTTTATCTATTTTTCATTATTATTTAATACATATTGAGCTGTTTGAATTAATTGTTCTTTAAATGTTGTTCTTTTTACAACTTTTGAGACAATATTAAACAAGCAACAAATAATAAGTATTAAAAGTCCTATCTTTTTCCAGTATTTAGCTATCATCTTTTTCTCCTATACGAAATAAACTACTACTTTATTATACTACATTTGATTTTTTTGTCAAGAGGCTAATTATTCTGCACTATTAAGTTTGTTTTCTTTAATAATATCTAATGTTGTTTTGTATGTATAGAAACTACCAACTACAAAATAAACGCAATTTGTTTCTTTGTTTTTCAATGATGCTTTTAGTGCATCTGTTAATTCCATTTTTTCGATATTAGCCTGTCTATACTTTTTTGCTATGTTATATAATTCTTCTTTTGCTGTGTATCTATCTTCATTATTTCCAGTAGTAAAAATAAACTTTGCACTTTCATCTTTTAATAAAAGCTCAACCATTTTTTTATAATCTTTTCTTTTTAAAATAGAAACAATATAAGTTCTATTGTAATCCTTAAAATACATTTCTACCATAGAGTGAAGATTTTCTATTGCTGGCTCATTATGAGCTCCATCAAAAATTACTAATGGATTTTTATTTAAAGTTTCCATTCGTGCTTTATGTACAACAGTTTTTAATCCCTCTCTAATGCTTTTTTCAGATACATTATACCCATTTTCTTTTATAATATCTATACATTTTATACAAATAGCTGCATTTTGAATTTGTTTTTTTCCTTTTAAAACAACCTCAAGTCTTTTATATGATTCATAATCAAAATATTGATATTTGTTGTCAAAACTATAATTTGTAATACTTTCGTTTTTTATTATATGTAAATTGTTATTTTTTTCTTTTGCAACTTTTTTTAATACATTATTTATTTCATCTTTTTGTTCAAAAAATACAGTATTTGAATTTTCTTTCATAATTCCAGCTTTTTGATAAGCTATTTGTGGTAATGTATTTCCAAGAATTTTCATATGATCATATCCTATAGACGTAATAACAGATACAAGTGTATTATTTATAATATTAGTACAATCATATAATCCACCTAACCCTGTTTCTAGTACAACAAAATCTACCTTGCTTCTATAAAAATGTATAAATGCAATTAATGTTATTAATTCAAAAAAAGTAACTTTAGTATTTTCTTCTGTTTCATACTGTTTAATTTGTGGTTCTAATTCAATTATTATTTTAGCAATTTCCTCATCTGAAATCTCCTTATTATTAATAATTATTCTTTCATTATATTTTATTAAATGAGGAGATATAAACTTTCCAACTTTATACCCTTGCTTAAATAATATATTACTTATCATTTCTGTGCAACTACCTTTTCCATTTGTTCCGGCTATATGTATAAATTTCATTTTTTCTTGGAAATTATTATATTTAGCTAAAAAATATTCCATGGTTTTTAGTGACTGTTCTTTTGTTCCCTTATAATAGTTATTAAAATACTCTTCTATATTTATCATTTTTTACTCCAATTTTTTTCTCTATTTTAATACATTTATTATTTTTTTACAAGCATTTATTGGAACAAAATGGCTCAAATCGCGCTTTGTTTCCACCCGATTTAAACATTCTGGCTGTAAGAATAAAACCTCAAAAAAGTGGCTAAGCCACTTTTTTCTTTTACCTACACAAATTAAACCATTTTTTATATAAAGACATAGTTATATTCCACATATTATTTTTTTCAACATTCTCCTGTGCCACTAAATTGATTTCTAAAATTTTATTTTCCCCCGCATTGTATTCTATTTTGCCAAGAACATCTCCCTCTTCTATTGGAGCTGTTATATTTTTATCTATTATTATGTTTTGAGTTATATTTCCGTTATCACCTTTTTTTACAAGTACTGAGGCATCTTTTTCTAGTACTAAATTAACTTTTGATTTAATTCCCTTATTTATATCTGCTGTACAAATTACATCTCCTTTATTTCCAAAATTCTTGCTATTATAATTTGCAAATCCATAATTTAGTATCTTTGTAGCCTCTGCAAATCTAATTTTAGTTGTTGGTGCTTTCATTATTACTCCAATTAAACTTAAACCATCTCTTGTTGCTGACGCAGATAGGTTATATAAAGCAATAGAAGTTGAGCCAGTTTTTAATCCTGTGGCTCCTTTGTAATTTCTTATTAGTTTGTTTGTATTAACTAAACTAGATTTTCCATCTCTTATTGAATCCATCCAGATTGTTGTAAATTCTGTTATACTTGGATGATTATTTAACAATTCTTTTGACATTAATGCAATGTCATATGCAGATGTCACATGTCCATCTTCATCTATACCATGGCAGTTTTTAAAACACGTATCATTCATTCCTAGTGTTTTTGCTTTTGCATTCATCATTTGAACAAAAGCTTCTTCAGAACCAGCTAAGTATTCTGCCATGGCAACAGTACAATCATTTGCTGATACAACACATATTGATTTAAGCATATCTCTTACGGTTAAATTTTCTGTTGTATCTAACCAAATTTGTGATCCACCCATTGCATGTGCATTTTCGCTACATGGTACTGTATCTTCGTATTTTATTCTTCCACCATCTATTGCTTCCATAATTAATAAAATACTCATTATTTTAGTAACACTAGCGGGTCTTAATTGTTCATGCATATTATGAGCATATAAAATTTTTCCTGTTGTTTGTTCTATTAGTATTGCTGCTCCAGATTCAAGATTTAATGTGTTATCTTCATTCACATCAGCTACAGTTTGTAGTGTATTTATTGAGCTATTTGTATTATTTGACCAGGTAAATATTGCATCAGTCGCAAAACAAACGCCTGAAATAGTTATTATAAAAATAATAAAAAATATAATTGCTTTATTTTTCATAAATCTCCTCCTATTTATGAATTTATATTTAAAATATCTATATTTCAAATGCAAATTCAAAATACTGATTTATAACAATTATATTCTTTATTTAAAACTATATTCTTATTAATTTTATTTTAACTTTATTATCTTCGACCTTAGCTTCTAACTTAACATCATAATCTAATGTATTTTCAAATTTTAGATCTGCAGATTTATATGAGACAGCTGCATCTTTTCCATCTTTTATATAAACAACATCTCTGCTATGTTCATGTCTTTCTTTTATCTCTAGTCCATCTGCATCAAGTACTGCATTGTATATTGTTGTACTAACCTGGCATATTCCTCCTCCATAGCTCTTTTTTACTTTTCCATCTGGTGTAAAAGTTTTTGCTTTTTTATATCCCTTTTCCTTTGTAGGATTTCCTATTACTTCCCACAGTGAAAATGTTTCTCCTCGTTTTATTATTGTCCCATTTAGTGTGTCACATGCTAATTCTATATTAGAATATCTTTCTTTGGTATCTTTAGGAAGTTTAGTAGAAAAACTAGATAATTCTTCCTCATTATTTTCTTCGTCTTCTCTTATAGTTGTGCTTTCTTGTACATTTGTGTTTTGTATTGTTGTATCTACTCTTTGAGCAGTGTATTCATTATTGTTTTTATTAGCTATTTTAGTATTGTTATTTTTATAAAAAATAAATATTATACTGCCAATTAGTAAAATTAAAAATAATATCCATAAGACTTTTTTCATTTTTATCTCCTCTGGATATTATTTTTACCATTTTTTTATTTTTTATTTATGTATTTTTATTCCCATTCAATTGTTGCGGGTGGTTTACTAGTTATATCATAAACAACTCTATTTACATGTTTGACTTCATTTACTATTCTACTAGATACTTTTTCCAATACATCATATGGAATTTTTGACCATGTTGCTGTCATAAAATCTGTAGTTTTCACACTTCTTAATGCTATTGTATAATCATATGTTCTATAATCTCCCATTACACCAACACTTCTTATGTTAGTTAATACTGCAAAATATTGGTTTAAATCTTTTTTTAATTTTGTGTTAAAAAAAATAAAAAATGAAAAAGCTAAGAGCAACACCCTTAGCTTTTGTGAACGGTTATTTTTCAAGAAGTTCTCTAACATTACGTTTTATCCAACTAGGAAGTGGTTGCAACAGTGATTCTTCCAATACTTCTCTAAAATTCAGTTCCTCTTTGAGATATTCTTGGAGAAGCATTCTTTTGAACCTTCTTTTAGCTTGCCACCCTTCCATCATACAGTAAAGAACATATAATGCTTCAACTGTGATTAACGGAATAACAATTTGCGTTTCTTCATAAATTTTGCAATATTCAATTTCTTTCGGTGAATATTGATAAACATATTCAGTTTCAAAAGTTTTCACTCTAAAACCTGCAATTATATCAACATCAACTCTACCCAATTGATAATGCATATATATATCCGATTCGCAAAAACCATTTCCGCCTGTCGCAACAAGAGTTGCATTTAAAGAATTCATTATTTTTGATACTTTGTTAATATCTGAAATATCAACAATCATATCAAAGTCATGAAACTCATCCACAATTCCTCTAAGGAATAGATTTGTAGAGCAACCAAGTCCCCATTGGACATTTTCTTCTTCAAACATCTTTACAAGTTTCAAGAGAACAATTTTCCGTTCCTCATATTCCTCATCTTCAAGTAGACAAGAAATATTCCATTCTCTCTGATAATTATAATTGTTTTCCATATTTCATCCTCCTTAAGATTAATTATCATAAAAAATGTATATATTTTTATATTAACATAAAATCTTTTTTTAGTCAAATTCATTAATTAATATAATGATTCATTGCCAATTCAAAATTTATATAGTAAAATATTTATATATATTAGTTTGGAGGATATTTTTATGAAAAATTCTGTTTTAAACTTTTTAGGTAAAGATTCTGGTTTTGGAGATAATAATAATTCTGCATATATTGAAGAAAATAATAATTTATATATTATTGATTGTGGTTTTACTGTTTTTAATAAAATAAAGAACAAGTTTGATTTTAACACATATAATAATATTTATATTATTATAACTCATCTTCATAATGATCACGCAGGTTCTTTAAGCCAATTAATTTTATATTTATGGTTTGTTTACAATAAGAAAGCTACAGTTATTAGCAAATGTATTAATATAAAAAAATACTTAGAAATAACTGGTACTCCAGAAGAAGCTTATGACATAAAAAATAATTTAGATAATGTTTCTTTTATTCAAACAACTCATACTCCATTTTTAGACGTATATGGCTTTATTGGAACTTTTGGAGGTAAAAAAATTCTTTATACTGGTGATACAAATTCTTTAGAAAATTTTATACCTTTTTTCAATGAGATTAAAGAACTGTATATAGATGTATCTAAATACGGAGGCGCTCATTTAAAAATTGATGATATAATAGATATTTTATATGATTTAAAACAAAAAGATATAGATATAAATTTTATGCATATGGATGACAAGAATTATATTGAAAGTATAATAAATAAAAAAGCTCAATAATTAAAATTATTGAACTTTTTATTTAGTTTTATTGTTTGAAATTTAAAATCTTTCCAACTATATGTACAATGCTTGTTGAATGTTCCTGTGCTATTACTTTTCCTGCTGCTTTTGATCCAACTGTTACAGCAGCAACAACAGCGCTTATTAAGAAGTCTATATTTACCTGTATATTTAACATATTCGTTATTTTTACCGCAATCATTGCACTAATTGCACCACTAAGTACTCCGCAAATATCTCCTATAACATCACAACAAATATTGGCAACCTTAGCTGAGTTCCTAATTAATTTAATTGATGCTTTTGCACCTTTTATTTTTTTACTTGCTTTTGCATGGAAGTCTTCTTCGCTTCCAACTGTAACTGCAACGCCAATAATGTCTGTAACAATTCCTAGTAATATGACAAGCAAAAGAATTATTATTGCTGGTATTAGTCCTAATTTATCTATTGCATTTGTTGATAAAAATGAAAATAACAAAGAAAGTCCAAATGTAATTCCTAATACTTGGACTGCCCATGAATATTTCCATTTTTGTTTTTTATTTTCTTTCAATTTTTTCCTCGTTTATAATAAATATTAGATGGTAAAAGTTTAGATAAATTTTACGGTTTAGGTCTAGTAGAATTTCTCTATTTTCTACCTCACATTACTGTTTGGCCGTTTCCATTTAAAGAAAATACTCAAAATATTTTTTGAAAACTAGATCGCCACTCAAATCCGTACCACAATCTCTAAACTTCCTTGTAATAAAACAAACATTCTAGAAGTTTTCCTTGAAATCTTGTTTACTATCATTAGTCTCTTTTGCAACAATAATTTCATAGCAACAAATATAATGCTTCTGGCCATTAAGGACTATACTTTTTTCACTAATCCCAAAGTCATCACTCAAGACAGGCTACTCTATACATTGTGTCTTGGCACTTTGCATAGGTTACACTTAAAAATATTTTTCAAGTCTCAACGAACATAGGAATTAATATATATGCCATTACATACTTTCCTATATTCTTTCTTCCTATAAACACACAAAGCTGGGCGTTTCGCGCATTTATAACAAGCTTCATAGATGTGCCTTTTAGTGGATTTTTAGCCCCACCCTCATAATAGACAAGATTACTAGAATAATGCACCATCGATTTCTATTATAACATATTTAATTGATTTTTTCAACAACTAGTCATCATCGTACTCAAACTCATCATCAAATAGGTCTTCCATCTCATCTGCTATTTCTTTGTTTTCCTCTTGCTTAATTTTCTTTGGTATATATTCAAATTTTTCTTCTGTGGTTTTAGGTACTTTATTAATATGAGCTTTTTTATTATTTACATGTTCTTTTTTTATTTCTATATTATTTTTCTCGTCTTGTTCCTTTTTATTCTTTAACTCACTTTTAAGATTAGATTTGTTTAGTTTTTCAAATAAATCTGGAACATAATCTAAAATTTTATCTATGCATGAACTATGATTAACAGGAAGTAATCTTACTTTTCCTTCTTCAACAATTAAAAATGCAATAGGATTTATACTAACTGTTGCCCCACTTCCACCACCAAATGGTAGTCTATATTGTACTTTTTCATCTTTATCCTTTTTAGTATATTCATCAATTGTTTCTCCCTTAAACTCGCTTCCACCAGCTGCGAACCCAAAACACACTTTAGATATTGGAATTATAACTATATTATTTGATGTTTCAATAGGTTCCCCAATTATTGTGTTTACATCAATCATATTTTCTATACTACTCATTGCAGTAAGCATAAGGCCTTCTATTGGATGATTTTCCATTATTTTCACTTCCACCTTTCTTTTTTAACAAGTATAATGTATTTATAATATTTACAATTTTTGCATTAATTATACAAACTGCATTTAAATTTATAACATTTTTACTAATATTTAGAAACTCAATTTTGTTTATATACTTTCCTTTAATTTTGGGTGCAATTACTATTGGTAATATTGCTTCTGTAATTGCATATATAGTGCTTGTTAATATTGGAAATTCGGTTGAAAAATATCCATTTAATTCTATTTTTTCAATGGTAATATTACTATGCTTAATTACATATATTATTAGTTTGTTGGCTTCCTTATCTAGTTTCATTTTTTGCATATTTATTTTTCCACTTTTTAACAATTTGCTAAATTTAATATTATCTAATTTTATTTCAAAGATTTTTATTTTATCTAAAAGATATACTGATAAGCTTAATTTAAATTTGATTTTTAATTTTTCTTTTACATTTGATATATTTAACTTTTTAATTTCTAGCTTAATATTTGATAACACCACTATTAGTAAAGCTAAATTAAAAAAAATTACAAATGCTAATAAAATAAAAACTAGTATCATGGTTTTACTCCTTAATACTAGTTTTAACATTTTTATTTTAAGTTAAACATTTTGTCAAGAACAAATAAAAAAAATTTCTATTTGACTAAAAAAGACTTGTTTTTGACGCGTCCACAAAAGAATCATTTTTTGCTCGTTCTACTGTTATATCTGCAAATAGTTCTTCTTGTGTGGTTTTTACTTTATTTCTTCTTGATAATTCAAGTAATCCATTAAATGCTGTTACAACTTCTTGTTTATTGCATTTTGAAATTGAATATAGTTTATTAAATACAAACTTTGGTTTTTTTATTAATTCTTTAAACATTTCTTTTACTTTACTTGCTACTGTATATTTTTCGATTATTGCAATTTTCTCTATGTTCTTAGCATTTTGATTTACTTTTTCGTTATTTCTTTCTACAATAGCTTGGTATATTTGTGGAAGTATATCTGGTGTATATTCAACTTCTAGTTTTTGTTTTGGAAGTTCTATTGTTTCTGCAATTTTAAAAAATCTTTTTGAGAACTCTAAATAATTTTCTTTTAGCTTTGAAGTTATCTCTTTATATTTTTTGTACTCAATTATCCTTTCTATTAACTGTTCTTCAGTAAGTTCTTCTTCATTTTCTACTTGATTTGGAAGTAGACCTTTTGATTTTATATATAATAATGTAGATGCCATTATTATAAACTCACTTGTTACTTCTAAGTTAGCTTCCTCCATTGCATTTATATATTCAATATATTGATCTGCTATTTCACTTATTTTTATGTCATATATGTTCATTTTATTTTTATCTATAAGATGACAAAGTAAATCTAGAGGTCCCTCAAAATTTTCTATTTTAATTGCATATTTATTTGATTCTAATGTTAATACATTTTGCATTTTATTAGTTTTCCTTCCCGTTAATTGCTATTTGTTTTATTATATCCTCACTATAACCTTTTTTTCTTAAGTAATTCTTAATTTCTTCTTTGTCCATTACATTTATTTTTTTGTTAAATATATTTTGAGCTGATTTAAGTTCATATTCGTATAGTTCCTCTTGATGATCACAAAAGTAGTCCTCCATAAAATTGCTATTTATCCCTTTTGAAAACAATTTATACTTTATTTCTTTCCTAGATAAATTATTTAAAGCTTTAAATTCTCCAATTGCTCTTTCAATGTATTTTGCATCACTTAAATAACCCGCTTCTTTAACGTATTCTATTATATCATCTAATAGATTTTCTTCAAGTGTTTTAGAAAATTTATTTTTAACTTCATATTCAGTTCTCTTTTTATACATAATGTAATTCATAACTTTTGTTTTAGCTTTATCAAATTCTTCTATTGAATAATCCATCTATTTTCTCCTGTTTATTAACTCAAAACTATATTTTATCTATATAAAAAGCATATAACACAAGGTAAAAATATAAAGAAGCTTCATATGCATACTGTTGTACTCTATGAGTCTTCTTTATATTCTTAGTAATCTAAATACATAGCTTTTAATTTGATTTATTCAGTTTCTTCGTCTGAATCGTTTTCTTCGTCTCCTAAACTTTTCTCAAATGCTTCTGAAAATTTTGCTCTTATCTTTTCTTCTATGTCTTTCATCATTTCTGGATGTTCTTTTAAATATTGTTTTACATTTTCTCTTCCTTGTCCAATTCTTTCTCCGTTATAACTAAACCATGATCCGCTTTTTTCAACAATATCCAAATTAACTCCTATATCTAGTATATTTCCTTCTTTTGATATTCCTTTTCCGTATACTATATCAAATTCGGCTTCTCTAAATGGCGGAGCAACTTTATTTTTAACAACTTTAACTCTTGCTCTATTTCCTACAACTTCTCCATCTTGTTTTATATTTTCAATTTTTCTTATATCTAATCTTACTGATGAATAATATTTAAGAGCTCTACCACCAGTTGTTGTTTCTGGATTTCCAAACATTACCCCAACTTTTTCTCTTAATTGATTTATAAATATAAGTACTGTTTTAGATTTATTTATAGCTCCTGCTAATTTTCTTAAAGCTTGTGACATGAGTCTTGCTTGCAAACCAATATGTGAATCTCCCATGTCTCCATCAATTTCAGCCTTTGGAACTAATGCTGCAACAGAGTCAACTACTATTACATCTAATGCTCCACTTCTTATAAGAGCTTCTGCTATTTCTAATGCTTGTTCACCTGTGTCTGGTTGAGATACTATTAAATTATCAATATCTACTCCTAAGTGTTTTGCATATACTGGATCTAATGCATGTTCTGCATCTATAAAAGCAGCTTCTCCATTCATTTTCTGTGCTTCTGCTATTATATGTAGCGCTAATGTTGTTTTTCCTGAAGACTCTGGTCCATATATTTCTACTATTCTTCCTCTTGGAACTCCTCCAATTCCTAATGCTATATCTAAACCTAATGCCCCTGTTGGTATAGCTTCTATATTCATTGCTTGGAATTCTCCAAGTTTCATAACTGATCCTTTTCCAAATTGTTTTTCAATTTGCCCCATTGCAGCTTCTAATGCTCTTTTTTTCTCTGGATTTTCATTTCCCATTAAAATTACCATTCCTTCCTTTTTCTATATGTTACATCTCATTTTTGAAAAGAATTATTATTTAGTAAAATGATATGAATAGACTAATCTACATCATAATAAGCTTTCCAAAACTTAAACATTTGTTTGTATATTGCTATTATATATTAAAAAAATTATTTGTCAACAGTTTTTTTAAATTTTTTTATTTTTTAGAATATTCTCTATACCAATTTTCAATACCATAAAATACATTATAAGAATTTGGCTTTATGCTTCCTTTCAAATTTTTATTATATATTAAAGAACTAGTATTATAATTTAGACTTATGTATGGAACTTCTAAATTATATTTTTCTACTATACTTGAATACTCTTTTCTTATTTCATTTTCATCTTTTATATTTTGAGCTTTTAACAAAGTTTCTCTTATGCTTTCACTATTGTAATTAGCTAAGTTACCATCTCCAAAGTATTTCTCTAATGAAGGGCTGTATCCATATGTTGAATCAACTAAAATCATATCATAATTTTTATTATTTATATATTTATTATATTGTTCGTCTTTTGCTTCTATTATTTTAATCTGTATTCCTATTTTTTCAAGATTTTCCTTAATCATATTTGCCATCTTTATCATATTGCTATTTTTGTTTGTAACTAGTTCTAGTTCTATTTTTAGATACTTACCATTTACTGTTTTTCTCCATTTTTTATTTTCGTATTTCCAATTGTTATCTACTAATAATCTTTTAGCATTATTAGAGTCATATTCAATATATGTATTAGATTTATCATAAGCATAGCTTCCATAGTCTAAAGGAAAATTAGATACAATAGCATTCATATGCAAGTTATTTGCTATTTCATTTTTATCAATTGATGCATTAATTGCTTGTCTAACTTCTATATTATTTAATATATTATTATCACAATTTAGTGCTAAATAACTATAGTTTCTATTTATATAATCAACTTTATTATAATTCACATGTTTTAGGTATTCATCTATATCTTTGTTAGCTGTAGTAAAAATATCAATTTGACTTTCCTTAAATGCATTTATTGTTTCTGATAATGAACTATAAAGTTTAAGATTTATTATATCCAACTTTGTACTTTTCTTATCAAAATTTGCAACACTCTTTTTAAGAATTATGTTATTATTGGTTGTCTCTGAAATATAATATCTTCCTGTTCCAACAGTTTTAATATTTTTGCTTTCTAATAAAAAATTATCTTCATTATAATATTTGCAAGATACAATTGGAAATATTAGATTATATTCATAAAAAGGTATATCTTTATTTGTCTTTAGTTTTATTGTTGTTTCATCAATAACTTCAACTTCTTCTATATCTTTCACATTATAATAATAAACAGAATCACTTCCAATTTTCTTTAGCATATCAATAGTAAATTCAACATCAAAAGCATCAAATTTGTTGCCATCATGCCACTTTATTCCATCTTTAAGTTTTATAACATATGTCTTATCTGCTATTTTTGAGCATTCTTTTGCTAAATCTGCTTCTAGCTTGTACTCATCTTGAGTTAATGTAAATAATGAATCAAATATAAGCCTAGAAATATCCTGAACATTTTTGTTGTTACTTATTATAGGGTTAATATTATCAAATTCTATAATTCCTATTCTAATCTCGTTTGAGTCAACTTTTTCATTTTCAACACTTACATAATTCTCTGGTTTTATTTTCTCTTTTTTATTATCGTTCTTTGTAATAAATTTGTATATTCCAAATAATACTACAATCACCAAGATTAATATTATAATTCCTTTTGAAGAACTTTCCTTCATTTTTCTCTCCTATATTATTAATTTATATATACATAATATAATATTTTGCATTATTTTTCAATCATTCCAACAATAACATGCTTAAATTTTTATACATAATGAAAAATAGTTATATGATTTTTATTGTCATATAACTATTTTGGGTATAATATCAAAAATATTATTTATCTATTTAAAATTTATTTTAAACTCTTGATTCAACAATTATTTTTATTCCCGTTCTGTCTTCCCCTTCAACTTCCACTTCAGCGAATGCTGGTACACATACAAGATCAACCCCTGATGGTGCAACAAAACCTCTTGCAATAGCTACTGCCTTTATTGCTTGATTTAATGCTCCTGCTCCTATTGCTTGCATTTCTGCTTTGTTAGATTCCTTAACTAGGCCTGCTATTGCCCCTGCAACTGAATTTGGATTTGATTTTGCTGAAATTTTTAAAACTTCCATTTTTTTCCTCCTAAATATAAATTTTGTTTCATTTGAGAACAATTAATTTATATTATATTGTTACACATTTGTCTAGTGTTTTTTGGAAATTGTTGGAAATTTTGTATGTTCTTTTCATTGCTTTTTCTACATATTTATTCTGGATATGTTTTCTGTTCGACCGTTTTCGTCATTAATACTAAATAAACAACCATTAAGTTTGCACTTTCCTTCTGCAAGTTTATATTTTTCTGGAAGTGTAGTTACAAATCTTTTTATTGATGCACCTTTTTCCATTCCTATTACCGAATTAATTGGACCAGTCATTCCTATATCTGTTATATATGCAGTTCCTTTAGGTAAAATAGTTTCGTCAGAAGTTTGAACATGTGTATGTGTTCCAAATATAATATTTGCTTTACCATCTAAATAACTTGCAAATGCAATTTTTTCTGCTGTTGCTTCTGCATGAAAGTCTATAATGATATAATCAGATATATCTTTTATGTTATTAATAATTTCTTCTACAATTAAAAATGGATTTTCTGTTAAAATTCCCATATTTGTTCTACCTAATGCGTTAATTACTGCAATTTTTTTGTTTTTACAACTATATATATTATATCCTTTTCCACATACTCCTTTAGGATAATTTGCTGGTCGTATTAACCTTTCATTATCAATAATATTAAAAACGTCCTTTTTAGCCCATGTATGATTTCCTAGAGTTACCACATCTGCTCCAGCAAGTATTATTTGATTAAACAATTTTTCTGTAATTCCCATTCCACCTGCAACATTTTCTCCATTTACAATTACAAAATCTATATTATTTTCTTTTTTTAAATTAGGTAGATTTTCCTTTAATTTTAAAAGGCCATTTTCTCCAACTATATCTCCAACTGTAAGAATATTCATATTTATTCCTCTTTTCTTGTTTTTTAATATATAATACTATATTTTAAATATTAATGCAATTGAAAATTGACATAATTTGTGTTTTTACTATTTTTGTGCTATAATTTAAGTATGCCATTTGTTTTTCCCTTATAAATGGTAAATAAAACTTAAGGGGGTTCAAACTTATATGAAGTTTGATGAAATCATTCGGGTAGTCGGAGTAAATCCCAGTATTTTTCCTAAAATCAATCAGATTGATCTTGTTCTTTATGATCGCAAAGACAGGATTGAGATAGGTGACAATATTAAATTCGCTGAAGAACTCTTTAAAAATAACTATAAAGAAGGTTTGCGTTTTATTAATTACCTTATTTCGATGGAAAGAAGTTCAAAATCGATTTCAAGTATTTCTGTCTTGATCGATGATCACTGTGTAGTTTTGTTTTACAAAACTCCGAACGCCAAATTTTTTAGGCGTATACCCAGATCTATGTCATCTTTGGATTACATGGATTAAAAAAGCCGGATCGTTTTTTAACGGTCCGGCTTTGTTTATATAGTATGAAATTTCTCATTTCCTACTATATAAAAATGCTATAATCGCTATTGCCTTTGTGATTTCCTCATTTCGTTCGGAAACTCAAATTTTATTTTGCGTATTCAATTGTTCTGGTTTCTCTAATTACATTTACTTTTATTTGTCCTGGGTATTCCATTTCATTTTCAACTTTTTTAGCAACATCTCTAGCTAGAACTGTCATATCGGCATCAGATATTTTATCTGGTTTTACTATAATTCTAATTTCACGTCCTGCTTGTATTGCAAATGATTTGTCAACACCATCAAAAGAATTTGCAATTTCTTCAAGATTTTGTAATCTTTTAATGTATGCGTCTAATGTTTCTCTTCTTGCTCCTGGTCTTGAAGCAGATATTGCATCTGCAGCTTGTACAAGTACAGCTTCTAATGTTTTTGGTTCAACATCACCATGATGAGCTTCTACTGCATTAATAATTAAATCATTTTCTTTAAATTTTCTTAATACTTCAACACCAAGTTCAACGTGTGTTCCTTCCATATCATGGTCTAACGCTTTTCCTATGTCGTGTAATAATCCAGCACGTCTTGCTCTAGTTGAATCTAATCCTAGTTCTTCAGCCATTATTCTTGCTAAATTTGAAACTTCTATAGAATGGTTTAAAACATTTTGACCATAACTTGTTCTGTATTTTAGTTTTCCCAATAATTTAACAATTTCTGGATTTAGTCCCATAACTCCTGTTTCTAATGTTGCTCTTTCTCCTTCTGCTTTAATTGTTGCTGCTATTTCTTCTTTTGCTTTTTCAACCATTTCTTCAATTTTTGCAGGATGGATTCTTCCATCATCTATTAATTTTTCTAGAGCTAATTTAGCAACTTCTCTTCTTAATGGATCAAAGCCAGATATAACAACAGCGTCAGGTGTATCATCAATTATCAAATCTATTCCAGTTAGGGTCTCTAAAGTTTTTATATTTCTACCCTCTCTACCAATTATTCTACCTTTCATATCATCGTTAGGTAAATTAACTATAGAAACTGTTGTCTCAGATGTATGATCTGCTGCACATTTTTGAATTGCATAACTTAATATTTCTTTGGCATTTTTATTAGCTTCCTCTTTTGCTTTGCCTTCTATATCTTTTATAAGTAATGCTTTTTCTGTGTTTAATTGTTTTTCTAACTCTGATAGCAATTGTTTTTTTGCATCTTCTGAAGATAATCCAGATATTCTTTGCAATTCTTGCATTTGTTTGTTGAATATTTCCTGTACATCTTCTTTTTTCTTTTCAATTTCCTGAAATTCTTTATCTAGTGCTCTTTCTTTTTTGTCATATGTTTCAATACGTCTATCTAGATTTTCTTCTTTTTGTATTAGTCTTCTTTCTTGACTTTGTACTTCGCCTCTTCTTTCTCTAATCTCTTTATCTAGTTCATCCCTAGATTTCATAATTTCTTCTTTAGCTTTTAAAATCTCTTCTTTCTTTATGCTTACTGCATCTTTTTTTGCATCTTCTAATAATCTTTTTGCTTCATTTTCTGCACTTGTTATTTTTGATTCAGCTGATTTTTTTCTTATAACTATACCTATTGGTATAAATATAGCTCCTGAGATTAGAACAGTGGCGATAATAATTATTGCATTCATAATTATATCCCTCTTTTCTATTAAATTTTCAATGTTCTAATATATATTTAATTCACTTATTAATTTATATAATAAAACTTACCTATTCTATTTTACATTTTATATATCAAACTGTCAAGTGCTTTCATATTTTATTCACAAAAGGATTAATTCTCATTACCTCTTTTTTCAATCTTTGTAATCATTTTTAATGCTTTAGGTCTTTCAAGCATTATAACATGTCCACATCCTTGGCATTCCATTTTAAAGTCTACACCTACTCTTGTAATTTTCCATAATTTACTTCCACATGGATGGACTTTTTTTGTTCTTACAATATCACCAATGTTATATTCCATAATTTAAACTCCTTTAATGAATTATAATTTGTATAAATATTAGTATGGGTCTTTTAATATAAAATTTTTTCAAGTTCCTGCTTCGCTCCACTCAGAAGCGTCACTTTCAAAAATTTATATTAAAAGGCCCATTATTAATTAACATATAATAGATAAAACTTTAAAATAGCATTGTATCTATCTTTTCTTCCTATACATATTTTTAATTTTTTATTTTTTCAGTTATTCAAAACGTCATACACATACAACTAAAATTTAATTAAATTCTTTTAATCTTTTTATTACTGTGTCTTTTCCTAATACTTTTATTATTTCATATAAGTCCGGAGTATTTGTTTTAGATGTTACTGCTATTCTTATTAGTGTACTCACATCTCCAACGTGTGCCTCATATTTTTCTGGATTTGCTTTAAATTCTTTTACTTCTCTTGCATAACCAAATTCTTCTGCTAGGTCTTTTAATTTATCAAACCATGTTTGTTTATCGTCATTTATGTCAAAATATTTATCTGCATAAGTATTTAGTATTTCCTTTATTTTTTCTTTGTCTGTGATTTTTTGTAGTTCATAGTTTGATTTTATTTTTTCAAATTCTTCATCAAACATATATCCTATGTTTTCTTTTAAATCAGACCATTTTGCAATATCTTTTCTTGGCTTTTCATTTCCTCTTTCTATTCCTAATACTTTAAGTGTATAATCTTTATTTTTTTGCAATAATTCAAATAATTCTTTATCATATTTATTTGCCCATTTAATTGCATTTTCATATACTTCTTCTGCTGAATATTTTGATATTACAATTTTTGATACATCTAAAAGTTTTACCATATCAAATAAAGCTCCGCTTACACTCATTTTATTTAGTTGGAAATCAAATTCAGAAATATCTGCATTTTTGTTTTGTTTTCTCCAGTTTTCAAAATTAGAGTTTGCAATATTTAATAAATATTCTTTTACTGCCAAACTTGGTATTCCTTGCTCATCATAATAGCTAACTGCTGCTTCTTTATCTTTTCTTTTACTTAATTTACGTTTGTTTCCATTATCATTTTTCATTATTGGAGCAATGTGGCAATACTTTGGAGCTTTAAATCCAATTTCTTGAAAAAGTTGTAAATGAAGTGGCACAGATGATAACCATTCATCACTTCTTATTACATGTGTTGTATGCATTAAATGGTCATCAACTAAATGTGCAAAATGATAAGTTGGAAGTCCATCTGCTTTTATTATTACTATATCTTGGTCGTTTTCTGGAAAGTCTACATTTCCTTTTATAACGTCTTTATGTTTTATTTTTCTGTCTTCTCTTCCTGGTGATCTAAATCTTATTATATATGGTACCCCAGCCTTAATCTTTTCTGCTGCTTCATCTATAGGAAGGTTTCTATATTTTGCCCATACTCCATAGTATCCAGGTCTTACTTTTGCTGCTTCTTGTTTTTTTCTCATTTCATCTAATTCTTCTGCTGTTGCAAAACATGGGTAAGCCTTTCCAATAGATATCATATATTTTGCATATGCTTCATATATTTCTTTTCTATTGCTTTGTTTATATGGTCCATAATTTCCAATTTCTTCATTTTCAGCAATTTGTCCTTCATCTGGGCTCATGTCAAAATCTCTTAGTGAATTTACAATACCTGTTACACCATTTTCAATTTCTCTTTTTTGGTCTGTATCTTCTATTCTTAAGAAAAATACTCCATTTGTCTTTTTTGCTGCTGTTCTTGCAACAAGTGCTTGATATAACCCTCCAATGTGCACAAATCCAGTTGGACTTGGAGCAAATCTTGTTACTATTGCTCCTTCTGGTAAATTTCTTGCTGGATATTTTTCTTCATAATATGAAATATCCTTTGCATTTGGAAATATTAAATTTGCTAAATCTTTATAATCCATTTTTTGGTCCTCCATTCTTTCTATACCTCTGTAATAATAGGCAATATCATTGGATTTCTTTTTGTTTTTACAAAAATATAATCTCTTAGTCCATCTTTTAAATTTGTTTTAATTCCACTCCAATCTTTTATTCCCTTTTCTTCACATTTATATAATTCTCGTTGAACTACGCTTTTTACTTCATCCATTAAATTTTCTGATTCTTTAACATATACAAATCCTCTTGAAATAATTTCTGGTCCTGCAACAACTATTCCATTTGAATCCATTGTTAAAACAATTATTATTAATCCGTCTTGTGATAAGTGTTGTCTATCTCTTAATACTACATTTCCAACATCTCCTACACCTAATCCGTCAACTAGAACTCTTCCAGATTGTACTGTTCCAACCATTTTTGCACTATTTTCAGAGATTTCCATTACTCTACCATTATTCATTATAAATATATTTTCTGGTGGTATTCCAACGCTTACCGCTGTTCTAGCATGAGCCATTAATTGCCTATATTCTCCATGAACAGGCAAGAAATATTTAGGTCTTACTAATGATAACATTAGCTTTTGCTCTTCTTGGCATGCGTGTCCAGAAACGTGAATATCTGCTAATGAACTATATACAACTTCTGCTCCAATTTGCATTAAGTCATCTATAACTTTAGATACATACTTTTCGTTTCCTGGTATTGGATTTGCGGATATAATAATTAAATCATTTGGTGTTATCTCTACTTTTTTGTGTTCACCAGAGGCCATTCTTGTAAGAGCTGACATTGCTTCTCCTTGGCTTCCAGTAGTAAGTATTACTAATTGATCATCTGTATAGTTTTTAATCATATCGATGTCAATAAAAGTATTTTCTGGTACTTGTATATATCCTAGTTCCATTGCAGTTGTTATTACATTTATCATACTTCTTCCACATACAGATACTTTTCTACCATATTTAACTGCTGAATTAACTATCTGTTGTATTCTATGAATATTTGAAGCAAATGTAGCAACAACAATTCTCTTTGTGCAGTTTAAGAATAATTTGTCAAATACTTCTCCAACTGTGCTTTCTGACATTGTATACCCTTTTCGTTCAGAGTTTGTACTATCTGAAAGCAAGGCTAAAACGCCTTTATTTCCTAATTCTGCAAGTCTTCCAAAATCTGTCTTTTCATTATCTATTGGTGTATAATCTATTTTAAAATCTCCAGTATGAACAATTATTCCAGCAGGCGTATGAATTGCAAGTGCTACTGAGTCTGGTATACTATGACAACTTCTTATAAATTCTACTTTCATTTTGCCAAGGTTTACTTTATCTCCTTGATTTACTACTTTTAGTTTAGTGCTTTTTAACAATTTGTGTTCTTCAAGTTTATTTCTTATTAAGCCAGCAGTTAGTTTAGTAGCATATATTGGTACATTTATCTGTTTTAAAAAATATGGTATGGCTCCTATATGGTCCTCGTGTCCATGAGTTATTACCATTCCTTTTATCTTCTCTTTGTTTCTTTCTAAATATGATATGTCTGGTATAACTAAATCAACCCCAAGCATGTCATCTTCTGGAAATGCTAAGCCACAATCTACTATTATTATTTCATTTTCATATTCAAAAACAGTAATATTTTTACCAATCTCCAAAAGTCCTCCTAAAGGTATTATTTTTATTGGACTTTTTTTAAATCTAAATTCATTGTTATTTTCCTTTGCTTGTTTTGGTTGTTTAGCTTGTTTAGCTTTTTTTGTGTTTTTTTCTTTTTTTTCAGTTTCTAAATTTTTTAAAGTATTTTTTCGATAATTTTTTCTATATGGAGTCTTTTTCTTTGCTTTAGAGGGATTATTTTTTTCTTCTAAAGTCTCAATGTTATTTTTGTTTTCTTCCATTTTCCTTCCTTTCTTTTATGTATTAAAAAGTATCAATTCTTTTAATTTTTAGAGCAAACTCTTGCTAATTGTCTATTTTTATTTCAAGCATATAATGCCTTATATACAATATTCTCCCATCATATAAAGCTTATATTTCTTAACGTAAAATAGAAATAAAAGATATATATTGGATTTTTATTTTCATATATATCTTTGTACTATTTAAATTACTCCTATTTTAGATAAATACTTAATACATTTATATATAATTTAATCTCTTCTTTACCACCTTTGGGTAACAACTGTTATTATTATACATCAAATGTAAACATATGTCAAATACTAGTTTGCTTCTAACATTGATGCTCCTATAATTCCTGCATCATTTGCATATTTAGCTACTAAAATATCCGGAATTTCTCTTCCATTAAAATATTTATTTAATTGTTCTTTTATTTTTTCTATAAATATGTCCGAATAGTATGCAAAACTTCCACCTATACATATTGCATCTGGTTCAAAAATGCTTATTACATTATTTAGTCCTATACTTAAATAATATACATATCTATCTATTATTTTATTAACTTCTTCTGTTTTTTCCTTACTTTTAATAATATCAAACATTTTATAGCTTTTTAAATCTTTTATGTTAAAGAGTTCTTCAATTTCTTGTCTAAATACTCTCATTGAAGCATACTGTTCAAAACAACCATTTCTTCCACAATTGCATTTTCTTCCATCAACGTCAATTATCATATGTCCAATTTCAAATCCTTGGTACGTATTTGGAGAAACAAGTTTATTATTATAGTAATACGCTGCTCCTATTCCTGTGCCTAAGGTAATAAATATGCAATTATTGTAATTTTTTAGTGCCCCACATTGTTTTTCACATAACGATGAACACTTAACATCGTTTTTCACAAAAACTTTTGTATTAAATTCTTTTAAAATTTCTGAAAAGTTAATTTCAGCATTGTATTTATATATAATACCATTTTTTATATTTGCACTTGGAAATCCAATTCCTATTGTGTCTATTTTTTTTATATTTTTCTCATTCATAATTTCTTTTATTAGTTTTTTTGAGTAAAGTGCAACTGTATTTGGCATATTATTTTTCTCATCCTCTGTCCAATTATGTTCTTTTTGTAGTTCAATTTCTAATTTTTCATTAACAAGTCCAACAGCTATGTGGCTTCCTCCAATATCAATTCCTATTTTCATTTTCTTCACCTCGTTCATATATATGTATAAGAAGGCTATAATATATTATAGCCTTCTTTATCTTTTACATTCCTACTGAATCAAATAGCCATCCACCCATGTATACGTTTATACATGGAACAAGTACTACAAGTACAACAAATATTAGCAATATTCCAACTATAGCATAAATAATTTCAGGTAATACTTTCATTATTTTAGCAATTGTATTATCTATATCTATTTGTAAATACTCTAAAAGCTTAGCCATCATTTCTTTTAAATCTGTACTCATACCAATATTTAACATTTCAATTATCATTGGAGAAGCTAAGTTTGATTTTTCAAATGCCTCAACCCATGATTGTCCAAGAATTATATCATTAATTGATGATTCAATTATAGATCTTAATACAACATTTTTTACAACATTTTTACTAGTTTCTAAGGAATCTTGAATACGTATACCATTATTTAAATTCAAAAGCATTGCTCTTGCAAATCTTAGAAAATCTAATCCAAATATTAGTCTTCCAAATAATGGCATTGTGTATTTGAAATAATCAAAACCATATCTTCCTTTTGGTGTATTAATATATGTTATTATCGCAGCTACTATTACAGCTATTATTGCCACAGGTATAAACCAATATTTTACTACTCCTTTTAAGAAATTAGAAAACCACATTGTAATTGCAGGCATTTGTGCATTTGCTCCCATTGATGCCATAACATCTTGTAATATAGGAATTATTACAAGAACCCCAACAAAAAGTAATGCCACTAATGCAATAAACATTAGTAAATTAGGAACAAGCATGCTTCTAATTTTTTTAGTATATTTTTCATTTTCATCCAAATACTGTACCGCTTCTTCTAATGATTTCGTAAGTGATCCAGATTGTTCTCCTACCCTTACCATATTTATATATAAGTATGGGAAAACATCTGAATAGTATTCCATTGTTGTATACATATTTTCACCAGCTTCAACACCAGCTAAAATATCTCTAATTATTTCTTGAAGCTGTTCATTTTCTGTAGTTTCAATTATTGTGCTAAGAGCTTGTATATTGTTAAAATTAGCTTTTTTTAATAAATATAAGTCTTGAGTAAAAATAACAATATCTCTCGTTGTTATTTTTTGCATAACTTTTATATTTAGTTTTTGAGCTAATGTTTGTTTTTTTCTGTTATTATCAAAATTTAGATATTGATTTTCACTATAATTTTTTACCAAGTCATTTACATCATTAATATTTCTCTTTTGTTTTTTAGTTGTTTTTTTAATTATTGAATTGTTAACTTGCACTATATTAATAGGGGTTAAGCTATTTCTTTTAAGTTTTCTTATTAATGACTTTCTATTTATTTCATCTACTCTATTTTGAACAATAACGCCATTTTCATTTACAGCTCTGTATTTAAAAGTTGGCATATAGGTTTCCTCCTATTTTAATTTTGTCTTTCCTTTTTTATTCTAAGTTGCATTATAGTTCTATTCAGTACCTCAATATTTTTTTCTTCTATTTGAGATTTTGCTTGTTCTAGTGTAATTTTATCATCAACAAATAATTTTGCTATAGAATTTATTAATCCTATACTTCCATTTTCTGAACTTGATTGTATTGCATCTTCTATTTCAGAAACACTTAGTTTTTCTTTTCTTATCATTCCCGAAACAACATTATCAACTACCATAACTTCTGGAACTAAAACTAATTTTTCGTTTTTTCCTGGTAGAAGCCTTTGAGCTACTACTAATTTTAATAATGAAGATAGCAAATATTTTACAGTTGTTTGGTCAGATATCTCATAAAAGTTTATCATTCTATCTAGTGTTTCTGCACATGATTTCGTATGAAGTGTTCCAATAACCAAATGTCCAGACTCTGCTGTTTCTATTGCAGCATCCATTGTTTCTTTGTCTCTTATTTCTCCTATAATAACAATATCGCAATCCTCTCTTAGAGAGTTTTTTACACCATCACTAAAAGAAAGTGAATCTCCACCAATTCCAATCTCTTTTTGAACTATAACTGATTTTTTTGATTTATGCTTATATTCAATTGGGTTTTCTAATGATAAGATCTTTTTATTTAATGATTCATTTATATCATTAACCAAGGCATTTAATGTTGTTGTTTTACCTGAGTTTGTTTTTCCTGTTACTAAGATTAATCCTTGTGGCTGCCTTGTCATTCTTCTTACTATATCTGGAACTCCCAAATCTTCGAATTTTGGTAACTCTTTTTTTATAAGCCTAAAAGTAAATACAGGAACTCCTTCAGCTAAAGATGCATTTATTCTTAATCTTGTATCTTTATACTCATAAGAAGTGTCTAGTTTTTTTGTTTCCTTAAATACTGTATCTTTATCCAAATTACCTTTTACAATTGAATCATAAATATCATACATATCATCTTCTGTTAGTACTTCATATTCTTCAATTGGTTCAAGCCTTCTTGTGATTCTTAGCATAGGTTTTAAGCCCAAAATTAAATGGATATCTGATGCATCTTTTTGTATTGCAATGTCAATTAAATCTTCTATTTGTACCATATTCAATATTTCCCTTCTATTTTATTAATAATTTTTTATTTAATTCTTTCATATTTGTAATTCCTTCAATTACTTTTCTAATTCCATCAATTTCAATTGGTTCATATCCGTATTTTTGTGCTTCTTTTTTTATTTTTATTGAAGATTCACCATTAGATATTAATTCTTTTATTTCATCATTTATCTGTAGTACTTCAAATATACCTATTCTTTCTAGATAACCAACATTATTACAATATTCGCATCCAACAGCATCATAAGTTTTTTTGTTTTTTAAATCAAACTTATAATTATATTTTTCTTCTACTTTTTTTATTATTTCTAATTCTTCTTCATTAAATTCTCTTTCTTTAGCACAATGTTCACATAGTCTTCTTACTAATCTTTGTGATGCAGCTGTAGCTAGTGTACTTGCAATATCATAATTTGATACACCAAGTTTTCTAAGTCTAGTAATTACTTCTACCGCATCTATTGTATGAATTGTAGATAAAACATAATGTCCTGTTTGGCCAGCTTGTATAGAAATTTCAGCTGTTTCCTTATCTCTTATTTCTCCAACTAGAATAATATCAGGATCTTGTCTTAATATTGTTCTTAAAGCTGATGCAAAGTTAGTTTTTGCTCCCATTTCAACTTGATTTAAACCAGGTATTCTAATTTCAACTGGGTCCTCAATTGTTGTAATGTTTACCTCAGTTCTATTTAACTCATTTATAATAGCATATAAAGATGTTGTTTTACCTTCTCCAGTTGGTGCTCCCATAATTGTAATACTGTTTCTTTTTTCAAAGCATTTTTTAACATCTTTATCTTTTGGGAATCCTAGTTCATGTAATCCTTTTATATTTTGATTTTTCTTTAATAGCCTTAAAACAAATTTTTCACCATAAATATTTTTTTGTGAAGAAACACGTATATTATAGTCTGGATATATAATTATTCTACCATCTTGATCTTCTTGCTTTTCTTGGTACATATTGGATATAGCCTTTAAACGACCTACAACTTGTGCTTGTTTTTCTTTTGGTATTTCTGTAATTGTAAAAAGTTCTCCATCAATTCTAAATCTAACTCTAACTTTATCTTCCATTGGTTCGAAGTGTATATCACTTGCTCTTTTACTCATTCCTGTCTTAATTATGGAATCTATAAGTTTTATCATATCTGAATTAACATTAATTCCTTCTTCAACTTTGCCGTCAAGCATTCTAATAATATTATTAATATTAGATTCAAAAGTAATGTATTTGTCCATTACCAAGCCTTTATTTAAAAGCAATAATCTTATTTTATCTACATTTGATTTATTTGCAGTGTCTGCAAAACAAACTTTAATTTTTCCCTGTTCTTTTGTAAATGGAACTGCATTACAACTTTTAATTGTATCTAAAGAAATATATTCTTCAGTATTTAAATCTATATCATCTGGAGTTAATAAAATACCTTTTTCACCCAATATATCTGCAATTCCATCTATAAGCGTTTTAGGGTTACAATCTGTAGTTTCTTTTAATATTTCTCCTAGTTTCATTTTTCTATGAGATTTTTGATATTCCACTGCAGCATTTATTTGTTCTTCAGTTACAATTCCTCTTCTTACTAACTCAACCCCAATTGGAGCTCTTTTATTTGATTCCATAATTCCTCCTATGTTTTAATAGATTTCTTCTATTTTATAAGTAATCTCCTTGGAAAAACTGTTATTGAATGTTACTTTTGCACTTATAATGTTTTCTTCATTTGGATTATAATTAAAACTTAAGTCACTAACCCCGTCGCATATTTTTATATTATTATAATAAATAATACCATTTCTTAATGAAAATGAATTTCCAGTTTTAAATAATATATAGTTTTTTTCTTCTTGCTTAATAGTGCTTTCAACTTTATTCCCTGTTTTTTTTATCTCTTTTAAAAAGTAAGTATTAAATTTATTAAATTCCAATATTTCCTTTGTTCGATCATTTATTCCTGTATTATTTTCGTAAAAATTTTTAATTATGCTAGACATGATTCCAATTATTATAAATAGTACACTAATATATATAATTAGAGACATTAATGTAATGCCTTTACATTTTTTCATATTTACTCCTTTATCTTTGTTCTTATCATTGTTTGTTTGTATGTTTTGTCTCCTATAGAATATTCTATATCTGCTGTAATTTTTTGTATAATATCTTTTTCTCCTAAACTTTCTGGTTTATTGATTGTTATTATATATCCTCGGCTTACAGCTTCTTCTGGTATACAACCATCATATTGGTTTGAATATTCAGATACCGTAGTGTAATTAGCCATTCCGATTTGTTCAAACGTTTCAGTCAAATAAATAGTTGCTTCTGCTTCTTTATATAATTTCACATTTTTTAAAGCATTATTCAAAATTAAGGATACAATTAGTGATGAAAATAACATTATTGCAATTATGGATATAATAATGTCTGTTGACGTAAATCCTTTATTGCAGTTTGTTTTCATATTTTTATTCATAACAGTTAATTATAGGCTCCTTTCTATATTAAATAGTTTGTTATAAATTCCAAAATAATTATTGTAATAATATTAGCTGTACAAAGAAAAAATCCTATTGGCATTTTATCTGTTTTTTTCTTGTTTATAATTCTGTAAATTATGATTATCATTAAAGTCAAAATTGCAGAAATTATATATGTTTTGCTTCCACAAAATACTATAATATATAAAAATAAATATAATATTTGTATGTAGTATTTTTCTTTTAAAAATTTTTTTAAGCTTAAGCTTGTTAGTAGTAAAATTATTAATAGCATTAATAAATATATAACATATTGATATACATTTATATTTTTCAATGTACATTGATATATTATATATATTATTTCTATTATATAGCCTACAACAATAACGCTTTTTTCTATTTTAATATTTTCTTTGTCTATTCCAGCAATAATAAATAAAATAGAAATATAAATTAATAAAAATGCTAAATTAATAGTACTATTAAGACATCCTATATCAGTTTTGCTTACAATAGCTAATATAAGAAATGTAAGTCCCGAAAATATTTCCAGAATTAAATATCTAGGTCTTATTTTCAACCCGCAATATCTACATTTTCCACCTAAAAAAATATAGCTAAATATCGGAAATAAGTCAAAAAATCCTAATTTGTGATTACAATTAGGACAATATGAATGTTTTATTAATATATCTTCTTTTTTAGGAATCCTATATACAGCAAGAGTAAAAAAGCTACCAAAAAAAGCTCCTGTTATAAACATTAGAATATATAAAAAAATTTTCATCTTATTTTTATGATATATTAATTAAATATCATATTACTCCTTTCGTTTTTTAAAGAAAGGCATATACTCCCATTGTATATAAGTAGCATATGCCTTTAAAGTCAAATAAATTGTTAATAATACACTTAAATCTTAATTATTGTCCTGTTGTGTTATTCCAGTTTTCAAGATAAGCGTTATATTCATCAATTTTTGCGTTTTCATTTGTTTGAGCAGTTGTATAATCATTTTTTGCATTTTTTGCGTAATCAATTATTTTGTTATTATTTATTGAAGAAATTGCAACTACTGCTAATATTAATAAAACAATTATTGTTATTATTAATGCAACTAATGTAATACCTTTTTGTCCTTTCATTTTTTTCCCTCCTTTTCTAATTATAAATATATATATATATATATTTATTTATAAAAAATAAATATATTATAAACTTATTTTAATCCACCATTATTATAGAAGCCACCTGAACTATTTGTACTATTTGAGTCTTTTGAATTATTAGTGTTGTTATCTGATGATGAATTTTCTGTTTCATTTGCACTTTTACTTATAGGAGCAAATGGATCTGCTTTTCCGCTTGTATATTCTTCACTAGACTTTTCGTATTTTTTTATATCTGAAGCATCTAAATAATATGTTGTTATTAAATCTTTGTCTTCTTCTAAAACTTGTTCTTGTAATTGTTCATTCATTTTGTCTGTAAGCTTATATTCTTCTGCTATTGGAATAACCTTCGTTAATGCTATTTTATCATAAAACACGATGCATATAGAAAATATTATAGCTATAATTACTAAAATACTAAAAATTAAATTTTTTATAATTTTATAGTTGTCTTTATTCATAAGCTTGTCTCCTTTTTATTGTGTTACAGTGTTTTCACTTGACGAAGTTTCATTTGTTGTTTTTTCATTTGATGTATCTTGAGAACTTGCACTTTCTTTTAATGTTTTTGGATCTAGTTTTATGTTTTTAACAGTAAACGTTGATGTTACCATATTTTCATCTCCTGATATTTTAAAATTATCTATTCTAAAATATAGGTCTGATGCATTTTCAATGCTATTTATGAATTGTGAAATATCAGGGTATCTACCAATAATAGTAAAATTCAAATCATAAAATCCTTCTTTACTTCCATTTGATTTTACTTTTAATTCAATTATAAGGTTATTTATTTTAGCATATTTGCCAAAAATTCCCCACAAATAAACTATATCATACTGTTTAACTTCATAAACACCATTTTCATCTGCAAGTTCAAACATTTCATCATATTTTTGTTTTTTTAATTCATATCTTTCATATGTCTCTTCCAATTTTTTAATAGAATTTGGATAATCTATAGATGTCAATGTACTTGCCTTTTCAATTTTTTCATTAGTTTCTTGGTTTTTTTCAATTATTTCTTTTATAGAAGAAATTTGAAAGTTTCCAATTTTTATTCCTCTTGTCATGGTTATTACTAATACTAAAAAGGCTACTGTTGAAATTAATAAAATAATTTTATCTCTCATGGCAATTCTCCTTCTATTGTAACTTTTAAATAGTCTTCTACAATTCTACCTTTTTTATTAGTCGTTCTTATCCAAGTTCCTGTATCAGATACAACATTTTTTAATATTTCTTCCGTTTTTATTTTTGTTTTAAAATATGCCATTTGTTCTGTATCTAATGTTTTAGCTATTATTACAATATGAGCATCAGATGTGTTTTCAATTGAAATTAATTGTACGCCAGCTGGAATAACAGCCATTATATTATTTAATAAGTTTGGTATAGTATTTTTAAATCTTTTATTTTCAAGATTATTATTATTTAAATTTTCAATATTACTTATTAAATTTTGGTATAAAGTTATTTGGTCATTAAAATTTCTGTCATATGATTGAACTTGAGAAATTTTTTGATTTGTTTGTTCTATAGATTCATCTGTTAAAGTTCCTTTTTTATTTAATTTATTATTAATAATGCATGTTCCCAAAATATATGAAACAGCAAGTAAGCACACTGTGTAAGTAAATGAATTATATACTGAGCTATGCTTTTGTATAATATCTTCGAATTGTTGCAAAATTTCACTTGGTTTTGAAAATCTTACATCTTGTTTTAGTAGTTCTTGAAAATTTTTTGTTGCTTCTCCCTTTAGGAAATTAATATTAGTATTTTTATTTAATCCTTCCAAGGCAATTGATATTGCGGAATTTACTTCAATATAATCTTTTATATTAATTTTAACAGCATTACTGATAAAATTAGGTTTAAGAATTTCACAATGAATATCTTTTAAATAGTCCTGAAAATAAATATCAATATTATTAATTACTGCTGCAGTACCAGTTATATAAATATTGTCGATCTTTTCTATGCTATTCTCAACCAACTCTCTTACTTTTGATACTATTTCAAAAAGAGTTGGCATTATATCTTCAAGATACTCATTTTCTTCATATTGGAGATCCTTGTCATTTTCAGTATATATAGTTGTATTTTTGCATATTTCATAGGCTTTAGAATAAGAGTTTTCTTTTTGATTAATATTTTCTATTATTTTTTCTGAACCAATATTCAAAACATTGACATCTGAAACTACATTATTTGTAACTGTTGAAATTGTAGTATTTTTTTCTATATTAACTATGATATTGTTTTCTTTTTTTTCAGTTTGAACTAGGTTTGCTATTGATACTCCTATTGGAAACATAGCAGAAATTTTTAAGTTATTAAAATAATTTTTTCTTTGTAATATTGAAGTTTTAGGTACAGCAATATGAGTAACTTTTATTTTTTCGCTATTGCTATCATTATTAGATAATACATATCTTTTTTCGTATGTTTTTTCGTTTAAGTCTTTTTGATAACATATATCTTCAAATTCTGTTTTTATTATGTTTTCAATATCTTTTTTACTAAGTAAACTAAATACTTCAATTTTATTAAACATTTCGTCTGATGTATTTATGCATATTGTATCTTTGTAGCTATATGTTTCTTCTACGATTTGTTTTATGCATTCTTCAAGATTTTCATAAAACTTAATGCCAAAAGATTCTACTTTAAGGGCATCATTGCTTTTTGACACTTTAGCATATTTTATTATGTTATTTTCTAAATATAAACCCAAACAACTAGCCATTTAACTAAAATCTCCTTCTAAAATTTTATTTTATATAAGTATTTTTTTCTTTTTTTTTTAGTTTCATACTTGTATAAATTTTATTTTTTTGCATAATTTTCATTTATATTTTATTATTTTATTTATAAAAGTCAATATTATCTTTTTAATTGTAATATAAAAATAACTTTTTTGTAATATTTTTGTAATATTTCTTTTTTTCTTACGCATTCTTGCTTTTATGTTGAATTTTTTATGTATAAAAATTCATTTTTGTGAAAAAATATTTTTGAAATTAAAAAATTGGAGGGATAAAATATGGCGACAAAAAAGCATATAAAAATAACAGGTATTTCAAATATTTCGTGGAAGGATGCAACATTAAAAGCAATAAATGAAGTTTCAAAAACTATAGATTTAATATCAGATGTCAAAATTTTAGAACAACGTGCTAATATTAATAATAATCAAATAACAGAATATTTTGTCGATTTAGACTTAAGCTTTTTAATTGATGAAAATAGAAAATAGGAGGTTTACTAATAATGAATCCTTTAGATACTAACAAATCTTATCAAGATTATGTTGATAAAAAAACACCAAATTCCCCAATTATCAAAAACTGTTTTAATGCCTTTTGGGTAGGTGGTTTGATATGTGTAATTGGTCAACTTATAAGTTCTTACTGCAAATATAAAGGCTTAGATATTCAAATTTCTGGTACTATTGTATCAATTATTCTTATAGGAATAAGTGCATTTCTAACAGGTTTAACAATTTTCAATAAAATAGGAAAATTTGCTGGCGCTGGTTCTCTAATTCCAATAACAGGATTTGCTAACTCAATTGTTTCCCCTGCTATGGAATATAAGTCTGAAGGATATGTTATGGGAGTTGGTGCAAAAATGTTTACTGTTGCTGGTCCCGTATTAGTGTACGGAATATCAAGTTCTGTTATTATAGGCATGATTTACTTTATTTTTAAATAATTTGGAGGTTTTATGAAAAAAATTGGAACTCAAACAATAATGTTTAATAATCCCCCATCTATTTTAAGTACTTCTAGTATAGTTGGTCCAAAAGAAAGTCAAGGGCCACTTGCTAAATATTTTGATAAATGTTTAGAAGATGAATTTTGGGGCGAAAAAACATGGGAAAAAGCTGAAAGTAAAATTATAAAAGAAGCAGTTAATACTGTAATTAATAAGTCTGGTTTATCAAGTAGCAATATAGATTATTGTTTTGCTGGAGATCTATTAAATCAATGTATTTCATCTAGTTTTGGACTAAGGGATCTAAACATTCCTTTTTTGGGTATATTTGGTGCATGTTCTACTTTTGTTGAAGGAATGATTCTTTCAAGTATTATGGTTGACGGGCAAGCCGGAGAAAATTGTTTATGTGCTGCATCAAGTCATTTTTGTAGTGCTGAAAAGCAATTTAGATTTCCATTAGAGCTAGGAAATCAACGTCCGCCATCATCTCAGTGGACAGTGACTGGAGCTGGAAGTGCTATTATATCTAAGCACAATTTAGGTCCATTTATTACCTATGCAACAGTTGGCAAAATAGTAGATATGGGAATTAAAGATGCAAATAGTATGGGGGCAGCAATGGCTCCTGCAGCATTAGACACAATATTAACTCATTTCAAAGACACAGGCAGAAACCCTAGTTACTATGATGCAATTATAACTGGTGATTTAGGTCATATTGGAAAGTCAATTGTTATAGATTTAGCTGAAAAGCAAGGCTATAATATAAAATCAAATTACAATGATTGTGGTGTTTTAATGTTTGATAAAGAAACTCAAGACACTCATTCTGGTGGAAGTGGATGTGCTTGTTGTGGTACTGTTTTTTCAGGATATTTTTATAATCAGCTAAAAAACAAAAAAATAAAAAACATTCTATTAGTTGCAACTGGTGCATTAACAAATGCCACTAGTGCACAGCAGGGCGAATCTATTCCAGGAATTGCACATGCCGTATCAATAGAAATTTAAGTAAATTAGAATAAGCACCAAAGCGTAAATTCTAATTTAGAAAGGATTTTATAATGCAAGATTTTTTTCAGAATATAAATTATATGCAACTTTTATATGCTTTTTTAGTCGGTGGCTCTTTATGTTTAATTGGCCAGATATTAATAGATAAAACAAAGCTAACTCCAGCAAGAATTTTAGTTATATATGTAACTGTCGGAGCAATTTTAGGTGGAATCGGCGTATATCAATACTTAGTTGATTTTGCAGGTGCTGGTGCTACTGTTCCTTTAACAGGTTTTGGATATAACCTAGCAAAAGGAGCAAAAGAAGCTGTTGATCAATATGGTTTTGTAGGAAGTTTTATAGGTGGTACAAAGGCTGCTGCTGGCGGAATAGCTGCAGCAATATTCTTTGGTTATATAGCATCTTTAATTTCAAAACCAAAAATGAAAAAGCAATAACACATCTTTTGGTTAAATTGTTACTAAATAATGTTTTCTGGTAGGCACAAGACCTGCCTCTACATACTGAATATGTTCCAAAAAATGTTTTATTTTTACGTATACAAAAAGAGGTAAAAACAATTTTTAAAAGTTGTTTTTACCTCTTTAAAACTTGCATTTCTTAAGCTTTTTTTGCTATATCTGCAATTTTAGCAAATGCTTCTGCATCTGTAACAGCAATTTCTGCTAACATTTTTCTGTTTATTGTTACGTTAGCTTTTTTTAGTCCTGCTATTAATGTGCTATAAGTTAATCCATTCATTCTTGCAGCAGCATTAATTCTAGCTATCCATAATTTTCTAAAGTTACTTTTTTTATCTTTTCTTCCTATATATGCATACATTCCAGATTTCATAACTGCTTGTTTAGCTGTTCTAAATCTGTAACTTTTTGCGCCATAGTAACCTTTTGCTTGTTTTATTATTTTTTTATGTTTTTTTCTTGTTATTTTAGCTGTTTTAACTCTTGCCATTTTTATTCACTCCTTTATTCATTAATTTCCATATGGTAATAATTTTTTGATTCCTGCTTCACAAGTTTTATCTGCATAAGCATTTTGAATCTTTCCTGATTTCTTTTGTCTAGAAGTTTTGTTAGCTAAAAGATGTCTTCTATTAGATTTTGTTCTTTTAACTTTTCCTGTAGCTGTTAAGCTATATCTTTTTTTAGCAGCTTTATTAGTTTTTAACTTTGCCATATTTATTCTCCTTTCAAATATGTAATTTATTTAGTTGATAAAATTATAAACATATTTTTTCCTTCTAAAGATGGTTTTTTATCTACATTTGCGATGTCTGATAATTCTTCTACAAATTTATTAAGTAAATCTTCTCCAGCTTTAGCATAATTTAATTCTCTTCCTCTAAATCTAACTGTAATTTTTACTTTTGCACCATCAGTTAAAAATTTTCTTGCGTTTTTTGCTTTAAAATTGAAGTCATGATCTTCTGTGTTTGGCGTAATTCTTATTTCTTTTATTTCTGATGTTTTTTGTTTTTTCTTAGCTTCTTTTTCTTTTTTTGCTTGCTCAAATTTATATTTTCCATAGTTCATAATCTTACAAACTGGTGGATTTCCATTTGGAGCAACTAAAACTAAGTCTAATTTTTTATCTAATGCTATATCTAATGCATCATTTGAAGACATAACTCCTAATTTTTGTCCTTGTTCATCAATAACTTGAACTTCTTTAAATCTAATCTTTTCGTTAATTGGTAATTCTTGTTTTATATTAACACCTCCTAATATAAATGAAAAAAAGATTGACGTATATGTCAATCCACTTAAAAATAAATAGTAAAAGTTATTTTTTTATTTACTACCTTTTTCCTTAATTGGTTAAGGTGAGAAGTGGATGACTTCTTCTTTTCAATATTAATATATTACATCATTTTTTTGAAAAAGTCAATCTTTTCTTGTAAAAATATTGACTTTTTTTAAATTTTATATTAAAATAGATAAGTATTTTATGATTTGATACATTATTGTGACTTCTCCCCGGTAGTTGCAATTGGTGTTTCATATAAATTTATTAATTAATGAATGGAGGGTATTTTTTACCATGAATAATACAACATATAGTGTAAAGAAAAGTGAAATAGAAAGCAAATGGTATATAATTGATGCAGCAAATAAACCTTTAGGTAGAGTTGCTACAGAAGCTGCAAAATTATTAAGAGGAAAACATAAACCAACATACACACCTAACTTAGATGTTGGAGATCACGTAATAATACTTAATTGTAATCAAGTTATATTAACAGGAAACAAAATCAACCAAAAAGTTTATAGAAGTCATTCAGGATATATTGGTGGAATGAAAGAAGTTTCAGCTAAAGATATGTTAGAAAACAATCCAGAAAAAGCAATGATGTTAGCTGTAAAAGGAATGCTTCCACACAATAGTCTAGGAGCTGTTCAATTAAAGAAATTAAGAGTATATGCTGGTAGCGAACATGAGAATGTTGCTCAAAAACCAGAAATTTGGAATTTTTAAGGAGGAAAAGTAAATGCCTAAAGCAAAATCACAAAAAACAGTATTTTACGGAACTGGTAGAAGAAAAAGCTCTATTGCTAGAGTTAGATTAGTAGAAGGAACTGGAAAAATAACTATTAATGGTAAAGATATAGATGAATATTTAGGACTTGAAACTTTAAAAGTTATAGTTAGACAACCATTAGTTGCTACAAACACATTAACAAAATATGATGCTATTGTTAAAGTAACAGGTGGAGGATATACAGGTCAAGCTGGAGCAATTCGTCATGGTATAGCAAGAGCATTATTAGAAGTAAATGGTGAATTTAGACCAGAATTAAAATCAAATGGTTTCTTAACAAGAGATCCAAGAATGAAAGAAAGAAAGAAATATGGTTTAAAGAAAGCAAGACGTGCACCACAATTTTCAAAGAGATAATATATACAAAAATCCAGAATTTACATTCTGGATTTTTTCTATACAATAAAAATAGCTAAATGCCAACCCTTTGAGATTTTCTCCTCACAGTCGAAAACTCAAATCGGGCAAGAACAGAGCAACATGAAGTCGCTCTGTTCTTAGATTTTTTCTAAAATTTGTTTAAATTACATTTTTCTGAATACTCCGCCTACTTTTCCAAGTATTTTACAATCTGGAACTATTATTGGGTCCATTGTAGAATTTTCAGGTTGTAATCTTATATGATCCTTTTCTTTGTAAAAAGTCTTAACAGTAGCTTCATCTTCTATTAATGCAACAACTATTTCCCCATTATTTGCTGTATTTTGTTTTTTAACTAGTATATAGTCTCCATCTAATATTCCTGCTTCTATCATGCTTTCTCCTCTAACTGTTAACATGAAGCTTTCACAATTTCCAACAAAATCTATAGGAATAGGAAATGTGTCTGTTATGTTTTCAACTGCAAGAATAGGAGCACCTGCTGTTATTTTTCCTATAACAGGAACATCAACCATTTCTTTATTAGAATAAAAATCCTTAGTTGTATCTAAAGGCTTTTTTCCTGAACTTCCTTTTAATAATTTTAATGTTCTACCTTTTTGAGATTCCTTTTTTATATATCCTTTTTGTTCAAGTTTTGCTAAATAGCCATGAACAGTAGCTGTAGATTTTAGTCCAACAGCCTTTCCTATTTCTCTAACTGATGGTGGATAACCATTAATTTTTGATTGTTTTTCTATGTAATCTAATATTGCTCTTTCTCTTTTATTTAATAAAGTTGGATCTTTTTTGCTCATTTAAAAATCACTCCTCATATTTAATTCAAATATATATTATCATACGAACAAAAAAATGTCAAACAAATTTTTGTAATTTGTTTGACATTTTAATTATATTGATAATTAATTATACCATTCAAATTCCCATTCAAGGATTTTTACAGTATCTCCTTCTTTTACGCCTTTTTCTTTAAGTTTAGCTTCTATTCCTAAATCTCTTAATTGTTTTTGGAAATAATGCATTGATTCGTTATCTTGAATGTTTATTCTTCCCATTAGTCTTTCAACAGCTGGTCCTGATACAATGTATTCTCCATTTACATTTTGAACTTCAAATTCGTCTTCATCATCTTTTAAAGTATATATTATTCTTTCTTGAGTTGGTTCTATTATTTCTTCTTTTGGAAGTTCTTTTAAAAGTTCAGAAATTCTTTTCATCAATTTTTTTATTCCTTCGCCAGTTGCTGCAGATATTTTAAACAATTCTATTTCTTTATCTTTAGCCATTTCTTCAACTTCATTAAGTAATTTTTCGTCTTGTATAACATCTATTTTATTTGCAACTATTATCTGTTTTTTGGTAGATAACTTTTCGCTATATTTTTTTAATTCTTCATTTATAGTTTCAAAATCCTCTACTGGATTTCTTCCCTCAGAGCCAGATACATCAAGAAAGTGAAGCAATAGCCTTGTTCTTTCAATATGTCTTAAAAACTGTAATCCTAATCCTGTTCCATCACTTGCCCCTTCGATTATACCTGGAATATCTGCTATAACAAAACTATCTCCATATTCTCCCTTTACAACACCTAAGTTTGGTACCAATGTTGTAAAATGATAATCTGCAATTTTAGGTTTTGCTGATGTAACTTTAGATATAAATGTTGATTTACCAACATTAGGAAAGCCTAAAAGTCCAACATCTGCCAAAAGTTTTAATTCAAGTATAAATTCTTTTTCTATACCCTTTTCTCCATCTCTTGCAAATCTCGGTGCCTGTCTTGTTGATGTAGCAAAATGTGAGTTTCCCTTTCCACCCTTTCCACCTGGTAAAATAAGCTCAGTTTGACCAACTTCTGACAAATCTGTTACCACTCTACCAGTCTCTGCATCTTTAACAACAGTACCAGCTGGAACTTTTATGTATAAATCTTCTCCACTTTTACCAAATCTATGTCCACCTTCACCATTATTTCCATCTTCTGCTTTAAATTTTCTCTTAAATCTAAAATCTAGTAATGTATTCATATCTGGATCAACTGTGAAGTAAATGCTTCCTCCACGTCCACCGTCTCCACCATCTGGTCCACCTGCAGCAACATATTTTTCACGTCTAAATGTTATTGCACCATTTCCGCCATTTCCAGATTTTGCTGTAATTTTAACATAATCAATAAACATGTACTTCTCCTTTTTATCCGACTTCTTGTTTAATAGTCTATCTTCATAGCTTTTTTAACTTTTTTCATTGTTAATGCCGCTTCTGCTTGAGCTTTTTTAGTTCCATCCATTAAAATTTTTTTTAATTCCTCTTGGTTACCCTCATATTGTTTTCTTCTTTCTCTTAATGGTTCAAATTCTTTTATAATATTAGCTATTAATTGTTTTTTGCAAGCAACACATCCACGTTTTCCTGCCTTGCATTCTTCACATATTGTTTTTACTTCTTCTTTGCTAAATAAATTATGATAATATGCAACCATACATATATCTGGATTACCTAAATCATCTTTTTTTATTCTTCCTGGGTCAGTCAATGCTCCCATAACTTTTTTAGTTATTTCTTCATCACTGTCTGATAAGTAAATTGCATTGCCCAAAGATTTCCCCATTTTTTCATTTCCATCTAGTCCTTTAATTCTTTTGTTTTGGCTTAATACAATTTCTGGTTCTTTTAATGTATCTCCATATATACTATTAAATTTTCTTACTATTTCTCTGCATTGTTCAATTAAAGGCTCTTGGTCCTCACCTGCTGGTACAATATCAGCTCCAAAGCATGTAATATCCGCTGCTTGGCTTACTGGATAACCTAAAAAGCCATATGTAACACTCTCTCCAAATAGTTCTTTTTTTTGTGCAATCTCAGTTTTAACTGTCGGATTTCTTTGAAGTCTTGCTATTGTAACAAGATTAGAATAGAACACTGTAAGTTCAGCAATTTCTGGAATCATAGATTGCAAGAAAATTGTTGTTTTAGTTGGGTCTATTCCAACAGATAAATAATCTAAAAGAACATTATATACATTATCTCTAACCTTTTGAGGATTATTAAAATTATCTGTTAATGCTTGAACATCTGCAATCATAACAAATTGTTCAACATTTTCTTCATTTTGTATTTTAACTCTATTTTGTAGCGATCCAAAATAATGCCCAATATGCATTTTTCCAGTTGGTCTGTCACCAGTTAAACTTCTTTTTTTCTCCATATTATCATCTCTCTTTATCTTATTTTTTTTCTTTTTCAAAGTTTCTATATCCAATTGCTGTAATAGCTATTACCATAAGTAGGAAAGATAGTGCTTTCCATATTCCACTTTCTAGTAATACAATTGCAAATAGTCCAAGTGCTGCAGTTATTGCATACATTATAAGAACTGCTTCTCTTTGGCTAAATCCTTTCTTTAATAATGTATGGTGTAAATGTCCTTTATCAGCTTTCATTATTGCTTTTATAGATTTACCTTTTATTATTCTTCTAACAATAGCTACAAGTGTATCTAACACAGGTAACGCCAAAACAATTAATGGTGCAACAATTACAACTAAAGTATATGTTTTAGCAACGCCAAAAATTGATATTACAGATAAACAATATCCTAAAAAGTTTGAGCCTGCATCTCCCATAAAAGTTTTGGCAGGATTAAAATTAAACGGAAGGAATCCAGCTAAGGCTCCAGCTAAAGCAGTAATTAATAATATTGCAATAATTGGTGAACCATTTAAAGCGAATATTATTAGTAATGATACACATGATATTAATGCAACTCCAGAAGATAGTCCATCTAAGCCATCAATTAGATTAATAGCATTTGTAATTCCAACAATCCATCCTATAGTAAGAATTATAGAAAATATATTTGGTAATCCTATTTTATATAAAAAAGGAATATTTATATTTTCAATTTTTAATCCAAATGTCACAACAACAATTGCAACAATTGTTTGAGCAATTAGTTTTGCTATTGGTGGTAAATCTTTTAAATCATCTATAAAACACACTGTTCCAATAATTAATCCACCAATAAAAAATCCTATTAACTTCATATAAGTATTATCTTCAAGTAAATTTATACTTTTTTCTAAAGAAAGTACAATTAAAAGATATATAATTGAGACCATAAATCCAGCAATTATAGCTAAACCTCCAAGTCTTGGCATTGTTGTTGTATTTACTCTTCTCTCATCTTTTGGAGTATCTACTGCTCCTATCTTTTTTGCTAATTTAATTGTATATGGCGTAATAACAAAAGTGGTTATAAATGCTAGCATAAAAGCAATTGCTATGTCCCCCCACATATTTTTGCCTCCTATTTATTTCATATTTTCGTTTTCTATTTCTTTTATCATATTTAATCTTTCGTTATGTCTTCCGCCCTCAAATTCAGTCGCTAAAATCATTCTAATAATACAAATTGCTTCATTAGTTGAAAGATATTCTGCTCCTAATGCTAATACATTTATATTATTGTGTAATTTTGCAAATCTAGCAGATTCTTCGCTATAACAATTTGCACATCTTATTCCTTTAAATTTATTTGCTACAATTGACATTCCATATCCAGTTTTGCATATTATTATTCCTAAGTCATATTCTTTGTCTTGTACCTTTTTACATACTTCTTTTGCTATGTATGGATAATCTACTCTTTCTTCTGAATATGTTCCAAAATCTTTGAATTCGATTTCTTTGTCTTCTAAATATTTTTTTATTTCTTCTTTTAACTTATATCCGCCGTGATCTGCGCCAATTGCTATTTTCATATACACTACCTCCATTATTTCATATGTAATAAATATAACATATTTGAATATATTTTACAAGAATATAAGCATATAAATATCAATTAATCTAATAAGGTGATGTTATGAAAGTATTTTTTATAAATATAAAAAGAAACATTATTCCAATAATGTTTTTTATCTTTATGCTTTGTTTAATATTTTTTTCAAAATCAAATATTCAAGCAGTTAAGTCTTCTCTTAATATATGGATTAATAATGTTGTTCCTTCCCTTTTTCCTTTTTTTATAGCCACAGAATTATTAAATCACACAAATATTCCTCATTATCTTGGAAAAATGTTTAATAAAATAATGAGACCTTTTTTTAATGTCCCAGGTGTTGGTGCTTATGCATTTTTTATGGGAATTATTAGTGGCTATCCAATTGGTGCGAAAATAGTTACAAATTTTAGAGATAATTCATTATGCACAAAAGAAGAAGCAGAAAGATTAATAACTTTTACAAACAATTCTGGTCCATTATTTATTTTAGGAACTATCGGTGTATCACTCTATTATGATACATCTATTGGTTTGCTTCTTTTATTAACACATATTTTAGCTTGCATCAGCGTTGGAATTATTTTTAGATTTTGGAAGTTGAATAAAAGACTTGATAGATCAAATGTTGAGACTACCTCTTATATTTCCTTTAATTCTCTAGGAGAAATACTTTCGGAAAGTATTTGGTCTGCAATAAAATCTGTAGTATTAATAGGTGGATTTGTAATTTTATTTGGCATTATAATTTCTATTTTAAACAAAATTTACTTTTTTAACTTTGTATTTATGTTATTATCGCCATTTTTTAAATTTATTAATATAAAATCTGATTTTATAATTCCAATCATTACAGGAATTATAGAGCTTACAAATGGCGTAACAGCTGTAAGTTCTATTGCAAGTTCAAATTTAGGAATTAATATAATAATAACAGCCTTTTTAATTGGTTTCGGCGGAATATCTATAATGCTCCAAGTTTTAAGCATTATTTCTAAATCCGATATATCTATAAAGCCATATATAATTGGTAAATTATTGCATGGCATAATTGCAGCTTTATATACATGGCTTATTTTAACAAACTTTTCTTATTTTAACTATTTGATTATATAATTATCTGACTTATTATTTTTATTAAATACAACCAAAGCAACTTTATGTTGCTCTTTGTTCTAGCCCAATTTGTGTTTTCGACTGTAAGGAGAAAATCTTAAAGGGCATGCGTTTAGCTATTTTTATATAGTAGGAAATGAGAAATTTCCTACTATATAAAAAAAGACCTTTTAGGTCTTTATATAAAGTTCTTTGTAAAACTTTTTCTATGTAATGGACAAAGTCCATATTGCTTTATTGCATCTATATGAGCTTTTGTTCCATATCCTTTGTGATTTATAAAACCATACTGCGGATATATTTCGTCCCATTGTCTCATTATTCTATCCCTTGTAACCTTAGCAATTATAGATGCAGCAGCTATAGAATAACTTTTTGCATCTCCTTTTATAATTGATTCATATGGTATTCCAAGAGTGTCAATTTTAGTTAATGCATCTACTAGTATTATATCTGGTTTCTCTTTTAATTCTGTTAAAGCTGTTGTTAAGCCCTTTTTAGTTGCATTTAAAATGTTTATTTCATCAATTTCGTTTTGGTCTATAATTCCAACACTCCATGCAATTGCATTTTCTGTTATTTCATCATATAATTTTTCTCTTTTCTTCTCAGATACTTTCTTAGAATCATTAACTCCTTCTATAAAAGAATCCTCAGGCATAATAACAGCAGCAACAACAACTGGTCCAGCAAGTGGCCCACGGCCTGCCTCATCAATTCCACAAACTAGTTTTTTTCCTTTTTTGTGCCAATTATTTTCAATGTTTTTTAGTATATTTAATCTTTCAATTTCTTTTTCTTTCATTTTTTTCACTCCGTTATATATTATAATATAAGAACAAATAAGAAAAATCAAGATTTTTCTTTGATTTGTTCTCGCCCGATTTGAGTTTTCGACTAAAAGGAGAAAATCTCAAAGGGCAAGCGATTTTAGCTTTTTATATAATAGGAAAGTAATACTCTCCTATTATATAAAAAAATAAGTCAAAAATATAAGATCTTATGCATAATTTATTTATTAAACGCTAAAGGAGCACCAATGATAGGTGCTCCTCCAAAACCAAAAGATCGAGAGGTAATTACGAATCAGACTTTTTGGACTTTTTGGACTTTTTAAGCTCTTTATCTATTTCTTTCATAAACATAAGACTTAATTCTCGGTTTTCTTTACAAACGGCTTGCAGTTTATTATACGCTATAATTGATTGCTCACCAAGCGGTTTTGAAACCTTAGGCAAATAATGAGCAACAGCCTCGTCAAGTGACATATTGTTGCACACTTTTTTCTCTGATTCCATAAACTTGTAGATGTCAGCTAAAATCTCGAAGTCAGCTTCTTCGAACTCTTTAAAAACAGCTTCGTATTTTTTGGCTCTGAAATCATTAAATACAGTCATAGCATCATTAAGCTCATATACACGCGCAAGTACTTCGAACAAATGAGCTTCAATTAAAATCCCTCCGATTTTAAAAGGATCCGTCGTTCTTCTTACAGAGTTGACAATCTTCCGGTCCACTCTTAATCCTTCCACTCTTAATCTTTTAAGTTCCTTTAGCGTTGCATGACGGTAGTATAACCGATTTACCTGCAACTCATTTACGCATCTGCTCATCAAGCAGACACCTCCTTGTTGTAAATTTGACACTCGTTTGAGTGTATGATGGGTGGTGTCTCCCATGCATATTTATATTATATCACATTATGTTAATTATGTCAAATTTTGCATTTCCTCAAACTCGCTTCTTCTGCCACTGGCAGCGCTCGTTTTCGTCGCAGTTAAAGCCGGCGCTCTTCGCGCTCGTCTGTTATTTAATATATCTCTGTTTGTGCCTTACTCTATCAGCCAAGAAAAGTGGCCTTGCTACACTTTTCTTCTCGCCGATTTGAGTTTTCGACTAAAAGGAGAAAATCTCAAAAGTCTAACGATTGTATCTTTCTATATAATAGGAAAGTTATACTCTCATATTATATAAAAAAATAAGTCAAAGTGATTGACTTATTTTAAAAATCATTTATTATTTTCCAACTGCGTCAATTCCTGCCTTTATTGCAGCATCAGTGGTTAGTGTGCAATCTCCATCAATATTAGCATTTTCGTAACTGTCTAAGAAAAATCCGTACCAAGTATCACCGTTATCAGTAATTTCTAATACATATTCTTGTACTCTATTAAAATTAATTGGATCACCTTTATCAGAATTGCCATATTCTTCATCAAAGTAATTTTTAAATTCACTATTATTTTTACTAATTATTTTACACGTATAACTTTCTGATGCAAGAAATGTATATTTATTTTCTCCATCTTTAGTTCCATGGTAGTAATAATTTAAGCTATATTCAGAAGCATCATTTTTTATAATATATACATTATATCTATCATCCTTATCAATATTATAATACATCTTTCCCACAAATGGATATTCCGTAGGACTTCCATTTTTATTTGGATTATTATCATCTAAATATTTTTCATATTCAGTTATTGTTTCTGTTTCGTTTGTTTCTCCTTGGTTATAAGCATCTCTTCCATTTTTAGCATATTCCAATATCTTATTATTATTTATTGATGTTATTGCTACTACTGCTAATATCAATAACACAATTATAGTTATAATTAGTGCAACAAGTGTAATTCCTTTCGTATTTTTAATTTTTTCTTTCATAAGTTTTTCTCCTTGGTATATATATTAAAAATTTTTTTGGCGGTCACAAGACCTGTCCCTACAATTAAATCACCTATTATTTTATACATAAATAAAAATGTTGTCAAGACATACTTCATAGAAATTATTTTTTTCGCGACCATCCGATTTGAAACTAGCCATTTTAGGCTTTGTCTTCGCAAAGCTTAAAATGACAGTTTCTGCATTTCCTCAAACTCGCTTCTTCTGCCACTGGCAGCGCTCGCTTTCGTCACAGTTAAAGCCGGCGCTCTTCGCGCTCGTCTGTTATTTTATATATCTCTGTTTTGTGCCTTGCTCTAACAGCCAAGAAAAGTGGCTTCGCCACACTTTTCTTCTCTCCGATTTGAGTTTCCGAATGAAATGAGGAAATCTCAAAGGCAATAGCGATTATAGCATTTTGTTGTATAGAAAAATCTTCGATTTTTTCTATACAATAAGAAAACAGTTCAAAAGAACTGCTTTAATATTTCATTGTCAATTTTTTGTGTAAATTTTTTGCGACCATCCGATTTGAAACTAGCCATTTTATGCTTTGTCTTCGCAAAGCTTAAAATGACAGTTTCTGCATTTCCTCAAACTCGCTTCTCCTGCCACTGGCAGCGCTCG
>CAKPPF010000005.1 GCA_934177485.1 uncultured Clostridia bacterium
GATCCCATTGAACCTGGTCTTCTATGATACATAGAACCATGTCCCATAGGTCCTCTTGATTGTCCATGACGTTTTATAACACCTTGGAATCCTTTTCCTTTAGTTGTTCCTTGAACGTCTATTTTATCTCCAGCAGCAAAAACATCTGCTTTAACTTCATCACCAACTTTAACGTCAGCTTCTTCAACTCTAAATTCTCTTAAATGTTTTTTTGCAGATAATTTAGATTTAGCAAAATGTCCTTTCTCTGGTTTATTAATATGTTTATCTTTTACTTCTCCGAAACCTAATTGCACTGCATTGTATCCATCAGTTTCTACTGATTTAACTTGAGCAACTGTACATGGTCCAGCTTCGATAACTGTAACTGGAATAACATATCCGTTTTCATCAAATATTTGAGTCATTCCAACTTTTTTTCCTATAATTGCTTTCATTATAATTTTTCTCTCCTCTCATTGGCTGATTTAAAACCAGCATAAGTTTTTAATTTTTAGAATATTTTTTTAAATAAATCAAAATTAGTATATTGCAAGGCAAACGAAATTTTAATTAATGAGGCGTACTTGCTGTACGTTGATTTAATTAAAATTGAAGTTTAACGACGCAAGATGCTGATTTTCATTTATTTTATAGTTTGATTTCTATGTCCACACCAGCTGGTAATTCTAATTTCATTAAACTATCAACTGTTTTTTGTGTTGGGTAAAGAATATCAATAACTCTTTTATGTGTTCTCATTTCAAATTGTTCTCTTGAATCTTTGTGTTTATGAGGACTACGTAATATTGTTACTATTTCTTTTTGTGTAGGTAATGGAATAGGACCTGAAACTTTAGCTCCTGTTCTTTTAGCAGTATCTACTATTTTTTCAGCAGACTGATCTAAAACTACATGATCATAAGCTTTTAATCTTATTCTGATTTTTTCGCTTCCTACAACTTTGCTTGTTGTTGCCATATTTTTCCCTCCTTATATTAATTAATGTCGTGGAGCTTTTTGCTCCGTAGTGCTTTTCACTACATTGACCTTTTCTATGGCAAGTTAAACGCACCCTAGTGTTTCTTATAACTCCTTTAAAAATTCCCAAGTTTTTGCATGATTTTCTTGGGATAAGTGCTTCAAATTAACTTATCGCCCGGTCTAAGCCAAGACATACTCCACAAGAGTTCCCTCCATTAATTTCTTAATGTAGCCACATCTTGTTTCATCGCAAATCTACATGCCTTTCTATTATACAACGCCCATTTCCCTATGTCAAGAGGTTTTTTGTAATTTTTTTGTAATATAGTCTAAAGTTGTATATCTTCTCGTACAGGTTCTATAAATTTATCTAAAAATTTACTTACTTTATTTAGTTTTCTTTGAAATTTTCTAGAATTAATTTTATCAAAACTTATACTTGCTGTCCCAACATCTTTACTTTTTCCAAAAATCTTAGCAGCTAGAGCAGCCTCCGAATTTGTTTCCAAAAATCCTTCTCTATTTAATTCTTCTGTCGTGTAGCCATGTGTTTCTGCTCCCATTAATTCAAATAATTTTAAAATAGGTGGTTTTATTTTTATTTTATTATTTTCTCTCAATTTTCTTGGGTAAAATGCTGGTGCATAAAAAATTGGCGAAATCATATAAATTCCTAAACACTGCTCCAACTTTGTTTCTCCATCATTTCTTTTTTGATTAATCTTATTAATAGCATCAACTAAATAATTCCCAATTGTCGCACTTGCTTTAACATTTCCCATCTCCTTAAACATAGCATGAAAATCACCTGGTAAATGTAAATGAACACAATTTCCTGAAATGCCATACTCAATAAAATCATTAACTTTGATTTTATCTTTGCTTATATTTTGAGATGACTGTGTTTCTTCAATTTTTCCTTTAATAATTTCCTTTATCTGTTTACTATTATATTGTTTTGTTATATCTTCTATTTTCTCATCAGGTAGCATATCTATTTTTCCTAAAAGCATAATAATTGCATCTCTATTTTGATTATTTTCCATAGAAATTAAAATGTTTTTTAGTTCTTTTCTATTCATATAATCACCACCTTACTACAATTATAGCATATTTCACGTCTTTTAACAAATCTTGCTTTATCTTTTCAAAATCCAATATACAATTTTAATTTTTCTAAGTATATTTTTATTTTTTGTGTTATATTATATATTAATAATAGGAGGTTTTTATGGATAATATTTTAAATAATTATATTGATACAATAAAAGATAAGATAATAAATTCAACATGTGAAATCATTAATATCCCTAGCGTTTTTGATGATAATGATGGTTCAAATACTCCATTTGGATTAAATACCGTTAAAGCTCTTGAATATGTTTTAGACTTAGGAAAAAGTTTAGGTTTTAAGACCAAAAATATTGATAATAAATGTGGATATATTGAGTTTGGCCACGGTGATAAATTACTTGGAATTATCGGTCATTTAGATGTTGTTCCAGCAAACGAAAAAGATGGTTGGACTACTCCACCATTTAAAGCTACAGTTTTAAACAACAATATTTATGGTAGAGGCGCTATTGATGACAAAGGTCCAGTTATAGCCGCATTATACGCAATGAAAGCTGTAAAAGATAATTATAATTTAGATAAAAGAGTACGTTTAATATTAGGCATAAATGAAGAAAACGATTGGAAATGTATAGAACGTTATAAAGAAACGGAAGAAATGCCAAATATATCATTTAGTCCAGATGCAAACTTTCCATGTATCTATGCTGAAAAAACAATTGAGTCCATATTTATAAGTCAAGAATATAGGGCTAATCCATTATTATACATTACTAATATAAGTACAAATGACAATGCTATAAACGTTGTTCCAAAATACTGTGAAATTACTTTATGTTTCAATAAAGATAAAATACCTAATATTAAAGAAACAGCTCAGAAAATAATTTCAAAATACAATTACAATATTGCCGTCAACTTATTGGATGATACACATATAAAATTAGTTTCTATTGGAGTTGCATCTCACGCTGCTCATCCTGAATTAGGAAATAATGCAATTTCCAAATTAATTATAGTAATTAATGAGTTATTATCAAATTATAATATAGCAATTAATATTTTGGATGATTTTGTAACTCTTATAGGAGATGACTTTACAGGAACAAACTTAAAAATTAATTTTGAAGATGAATCCGGAAAATTAACTCTAAACACCGCTCAGTTTTTTATTGATAATGGTAATATAAATATAGGTTTTAACTTAAGAATACCAGTTACAACAGACTACAACTTAATAGAAAAACAATTTAAAACTAGCATGTCAAATAATATAGAAGTTAAAGTTGCAAGAGTTCAAGAGCCATTATTTATAAGCAAAGATAATGATTTAGTTAAAAAACTTTGTTTTATCTTCAACGAATATAATAACTCTAACATTGATCCTCAAGCAATTGGTGGTGGAACTTATGCAAGAGCATTTAATAACTGTGTATCCTTCGGACCACAAATGCCAGGTGCCAAAGACATGTGTCATCAAGTAGATGAATTCATAAGCATAGAAAATTTGATATTTTGTGTCAAAGTATATGCTAAAGCAATTTATTTGTTGTAAAAATGTTGAAAAAAGTGCTTTATTGTCCTACGAAAATTGGAATTAGTTTCCATTTTTTTGCTTTTTGGTTATATTTATGTTATAATAAATGTGTATCAGCTTGGAGTGGCTATACAATAAACACGTAAGGAGGTGTGTTCTGTGGACACATCTACTCCACCGGTTTCTTTTAAGATAGGATTTATAAATCCTGATAACCGGAAAAAGTACATTGGCACGGGTCTCCACGAAACCCTTGCCAGAGATATCTGCAAAGAGGAAAATTATGACTGGGAAAGTTCTAACTATTTCTCTGCCGTAGATTATCTTCTTGAAGAAAAAGGATTTATAAAAGTAGCAAATTATGGGTATCCTCATAACTATGTTGCTCTTGTAAAACCTTATTCTAATGAAGCTGCTGATATTGCTGCTTTGATTGCACTCAAATATCATTTGCGTGTAGAAGCATATCCAAAAATATCATAAGCAAAAAATTTGTGGGGATGTCTTAGATCTTTAAGGTTTGAGGCATCTTTTCTATTAAACAAGAAAAGTAGGTCTGACACATTCTTTTTCTTGCCCAATTTGAATTTCTGAATTAAATGAAGAAATCTTAAATGGCTAGCATAGAGAAATATCTCTTTTCTAATAAATAAAAACAAAAAAGATATCTACTAAAATAGATATCTTTTATTGTTCTTATTTATTATTCTGCTGATTCTTCTGTCTCTGGAGCTTCATAAGCTTCTAATACAGCTTTTTGAATCTTCTCTCTAGTTTCAGCATTGATTGGATGAGCTATATCTTTGAATTCTCCGTTTGGAGTTTTTCTGCTTGGCATAGCTATAAATAATCCATTTTGGCTTTCGATAACTTTTATGTCGTGTACTGCGAACTCATTATCGAATGTTACAGAAGCAACAGCTTTCATTCTGTTCTCTGAATTTACTTTTCTTAAACGTACGTCTGTTATTTGCATTTTGTGCACCTCCATAATTATGTAATAATATATGTATATTAATTTCTTAATATACAAGTTAATTATTCGTCAAAAATAATTTTTTTCCTTCTATTTTTTACATTTTTTTATTTTTTCTTTTTACTTTAATATTATTTACATATTTAAATTTTTTATACAAATTTTTAAAATATATTTAGAATGAAAAAATGTGAAATTTTGTTTTACTTTTCACAGGCGGGCACAAAATTATAATCTATACATAAATATAAATCTAAATTGTAGGGGCAGGAAGGATAGGCACAAGACCTATCCCTACATGCCTGCCCGAAAACTACGTATTTATCTTAAACCATTAACCAGTAATCCATTTGCTGATTTATTTTACAATAGTATTGAAATTTATCACATAAAAGTATATAATTTAATAAATTATATAAGAGGAGCAAAACAAATTGGCTAACATTGATATTTTAAAAAATTATAAACATATACATATGATAGGAATTGGTGGAGTTAGTATGAGTGGAATAGCAGAAATGCTTAAAACTTGGGGATTTACCGTAACTGGTACTGATGCATGCTTTTCACCAATAATAAGAAGACTTCAACGTACTGGTGTTTATGTAAGAATTGGCCCAGACTTCGAAAACTTATCTAAGGCTGATATTGTAGTATATAGTGCTGCAATTAAGAAAACAGACCCAGAACTAATAAAAGCTAAAGAGTTAAACATTCCAATAATTGAAAGAGCTGATTTTTTAGGAAAAATTACCACATGTTTTGAGGATACAATTGGTGTTTCAGGTACACATGGAAAAACAACAACAACCTCAATGATATCTTGTTGCTTTTTAAGAGCAAATATGGATCCTAATATTCAAGTTGGTGCAATTTTAAAAGAAATAAACGGGAATTATAGAATTGGTAAAAGCGAATTTTTTATATTAGAAGCATGTGAATATGTTGAAAGCTTTTTAAAATTTAGACCTAAATCTGAGGTAATATTAAACATAGATAATGACCATTTGGATTATTTTAAAACATTTGATAATATAAAAAACGCTTTTATAAGATATGTAGCTTTATTACCTAAAAATGGTTTTTTAGTTTTGAATGCTGATGACCCAAATTGTTTAGACTTGCGTAATCATTCAGATGCTAAAACAATTACATATGGAATTAAAAACGAATACGCAAATTATAAGGCAAAAGGTATTACTTTTGATAGGAATGGATTTCCTAAATTTGATGTATATTTTAATGGAAACTTTTATGCTACAATTAAGCTTTCTGTTGCTGGAATGCACAACGTTTCAAATGCTCTAGCATGTATTGCAATTTGCAATAGTTATAACATTCCAAAAACTAATATAAAAGACGCACTATTAGAATTTACTGGTGCCAATAGAAGATTAGAATATAAAGGAACTTTCAATAATGCAAGCATTTTTGATGATTATGCTCATCATCCTACAGAAATTGTTGCAACAGCTAATGCTATTAAAAATAAACATTTTAATGAATCATGGTGTATTTTCCAACCCCATACATATAGTAGAACTAGAAACTTGTTAGATGACTTTGCAAAAGCATTACTAAACTTCGATAATGTTATTGTGACAGATATATATGCAGCAAGAGAAGATAACACATATAATATATCATCACAAGACTTAGTAGATAAAATAAATGAATTAGGAAAAAAGGCAATTTATATTTCTGATTTTAATAATATAGCAAATTATTTAAAAAATCACATACATGGTGATGATATAATCATAACACTTGGCGCAGGAACGATTACAAATTTATCTAAATATTTAATTTAAAAAAATATGGGCAGGTTTTATACCTGTCCATTTTTTATTATATAGGAAAAATCGAAGATTTTTACGTATATAACAAGGTTAAGTTACCTTAGGCAGTGCATATTTGCAAAGCAAAATGCACATATGGCGAAGCCACTTTTCTTATTTCAAAAATCCATTTATTATAGCTTTTTCTGCCTCTTTTTCATTAAGTCCTAAAGTCATTAATTTTTTTAATTGGTCTCCTGCTATTTTTCCAATAGCCGCTTCATGTATAAGATTAGCATCTACACAATTTGCAATTATTTCAGGTGTTGATATAACCTTTGCTTTATCTTTTATAATAGCATCACATTCAACATGTCCAAAACATTCGGCATTTCCATAAACTTTAGAAACGAATTCTTGCATAGACTCCTCTGTAGCAACAGATCTTGATGTAACCTTTGTACTAGCTCCTTTTCCATTCAATTTAACATCAAAAATTGTTTTAGCTTGTTGAGTTCCATGAGTTAATATTTTTTCTGTAATAACCAAACTTGTATTTTCCTCAAGTTCTCCTTTGGTAGTTCTTATGGTTGAATCAACACCCTTTATTTGTGTTGTTTCCATTTCAATTGAACTTCCAGCTTTCAAATGTACTTCAGTTACAGGGTTTAAAATTCTTTTTCCGTCTCCTGATCCTTCACCATAATGTTTTTCTATATACTTAACTTTTGCTCCTTCTTCCAAGAAAAATCTGTGAATACCATCATGTCTAGAATCAGCATGATGATCATTATGGATTCCACATCCTGCAACAATAACAACATTAGCATTTTTCCCAATATAAAAATCGTTATACACAACATCTGTCAAACCACTTTCAGTAATTATAACAGGAATATGAACAATTTCAAACTTAGTATTTTCTTTTACAATTATGTCTATTCCAGACACATCTGTTTTACTAACTATATTTACATTCTCTGTTACTTTTCTTTCTATTCCTTGGCCATTTTTTCTTATATTATATGCTCCATTATATTCAGAAGTATCAGATATAGTTTTTAACAATTCTTCATCTATACTATTCATTATCTGTACCTCCTAACTTGCAACATACTTTATTTGAAACCTTTCCAATTATTTCTTCCTTATCGCCAATATTTTCAATTCTTCCTGAATTCATTAAAATTAACTTGTCCGCAATATTTAGAATTCTTTCTTGATGAGAAATAATTAAGGTTGTTCCATTAGTTTTATTCCTTATTTCCTCAAATATTTTTATTAAATTTTTAAAGCTCCACAAATCAATTCCAGCTTCAGGTTCGTCAAATATTGTAAGCTTTGAATTTCTAACAGCAACAGTCGCAATTTCTATTCTTTTAAGTTCTCCACCAGATAATGAATCATTAACCTCTCTATCTACATATTCATTAGCACAAAGCCCAACTTTAGCTAATATATTACATGCTTCTGCCTTTGTTATATCTTTATTAGATGATAATTTTAATAAATCGAAAACTGTTATTCCTTTAAATTTTACTGGTTGTTGAAATGCAAAAGATATTCCATTTCTTGCTCTTTTATCAACACTCCAATCTGATATATCTACACCGTTAAACAATATTTCTCCAGAATCTTGTTTTTCAATTCCCATAATAATTTTAGCAAGTGTTGATTTACCAGATCCATTTGGTCCGGTTATAACAACAAATTGATCATCATCTAATTTTAAACTTACATTATCTAGAATCTTTTTATTATCTCTTGTAAAGCATATATTCCTTAATTCTAACATTTATAGTTCATCTCCTAAAAAGTAAATTTATTTTTCTTTTCTATATTTAAGTGGGCATTTCTTTTTAATAAACTGTGCAAAGCCCTCTGGTGTGCCAACATTAAATCCTTTTTTATCAAGTATCATTGAATGTGTATCATCTGTATATAAAAAGAAATTGTCTTTAGTTTCAAAAATTTTTTTAAATTCTAAATACAAAACTCTATCTTCCTGTTTTTTATATTTAACTTTCATGTAGTTTTCGTAAAAGCAAAATACATATTTTTTTATTTCTTTCCTCTTGTTTCCCTTTGTCTCATATTTTCTTATAGCGTATACAATTGCAATTACAAGTACAGCAATAGAAAGGAAAATCCAGTTTTTGTAAAAAATATTAGAAATTATTATATACAACATTACTAGTAAAGACAAACCAAGCTTTATTAACTCTTTTGTCCCATATTTTCTAAAATGAAATTCTTCAAAATTATTACAATTTTCTTTATCATATTTTGTTGTATTTTTAAATAAAATTTTCATTTTTATTTTTTATCCTTTTTTATATCTATATTTTTTATTTTTCTGTTAAGTTCAACTTTTGCTTTATTTACTTTATCATCTAGTATTTCTTTTTGTTTACCTATTTCCTCTTTTGTTTTGTCTATTTTTTCTTTAACCTTTACTTTTAGAGCTTGTAGCTTAGGGTATGCATTTACCAAACGTTTCTGTATAAAAGATTTATTAAGTAATATTTCTCTAACTTTTTTAGTAATTTCTTCTGTATTATCTTCTCTGTTATCTCTATTAACTTCGCTAGTTGTTTTTCTTATTCCCAAAATAGCAGATGAAGAAATAATTCCATCTATAGAAAATATAGCAAAAAGTATATAAAAAATTATACTTAAAGTATTTTCTGGTAATATTCTAAGCTTGTCTAAGAAAAACGGATTTGTTACATACATTATTGTAGTACCAAGTATTCCAAAAGGAATTATTGTATCTAAACAAACTCTACCATTTATATTAAATTTCTTGTCACTGTAATCCCACCATCTTAAATGATATATTTTTTCCATAAAAAAGCTAGTTAAATACTCTAAAATACCACAAATTAGTATTGCCATAAAAAATAATAATATAGGTTTGTTTATAAAATAACTAAGTAGAAATGTTATTAATATTGCTCCCCATCCATATATAGGACAATAAGGTCCAATTAGAAAACCTCTATTTACAAATTTTTTTCTAGTAACAAGGCTTACGCAAACCTCCATACACCACCCCATAAATGAGTAAATTAAAAATAATAAAAAATATAATTTTACTTCATTGAACATATAAAATCTCCTATTTATTAAATTTACAGTAATATAATACCATGTTTTTATAAAAAAATAAACATTTTATTGTAATTTGACTTATTTTATTTTTTGTCGTATTATGTTTATATATTAAATATCATGGAGGTTTTTATGTTTAAAGAATTTAAAGAATTTGCCCTTAAAGGAAATATTGTAGATTTAGCTATTGGTATAATAATTGGTGGTGCGTTTCAGAGCATTGTAAACTCATTAGTTAAAGATCTTATAATGCCAATTATAAATATATTTACTGGAAGTATGGACTTTTCATCATTAGTTTTAAAAATAGGTAACTCATCTATACACTATGGTTCTTTTATCACTGCTGTTGTTAACTTTTTAATAATTGCCTTTTCTTTATTCTTATTTGTAAAATATATAAATAAAGTTAATAAAAAATTAGAAGAAGCAAAAGAACAAGAGGCAAAAAGATTTGAAAATATGAAGAATAAAAGCAAATTGCTACAAAAGCTATCTAAAAAAACAAAAGGTAAAACAGAACCAGAAAAAGTACCTGAGCCAACTACTAAAATATGCCCATATTGTTTAAGCGAAATAAATATTAAAGCTTCAAGATGCCCACATTGTACATCTAAATTAGAAGATTAATTTACAGTTTTTAAATTATTTAGCAAATTAAGCTTGCAAAATTTGCTTTATTATGTTAAAATATTATCTGTTATAGTTTAGACCTAGTGTAAGAGGAGGTGCTTTTAGAATGCCAAATATCAAATCTGCAATAAAAAGAGTTAGTGTTATTGAGAAAAAAACATTAAGAAATAATATGATAAAATCAGCTTACAAAACAGCTGTTAAAAATTTTGAAACTGCAGTAGCAGAAGGTGATGTTAAAAAAGCTGAAACATTATTTTCAGAAGCTACAAAAAAAATAGATGGAGCTTGCTCAAAGGGTGTTATAGTAAAAAACACTGCAGCAAGAAAAAAATCTGCTTTAGCAAAAAAATTAAATAGTATGAAAAAATAGAAAAAAGTATTCCAAAAGGAATACTTTTTTCTATGTAAATTTTTTTCCAATAATTACATTTGTTTTTACTCATAAACCATGTTATCATTATATTTAGGAGTGATACATATGTTTAAGGTTATTAAAGAGAAGTTTAAAAACATAGATAAAAGTGTAAAAAATATTATGTTGAAAGGTATTAAATTTTCTTTTGCTTTTTGCATTTTTTCTGCAATCATTTTACTCGTTTATAATTTCTATATGTTACCAATAATCTATTACTCTGGTACTATATTATTTAAAACCTCACTAATGTTTATTTCTTATTTTATAGTTTTAGGAGTTGGTTTTGATACAATAAAAAAGCAAATGGCTTAACAAGAAAAGTGGCTTTGCCACACTTTTCTTCTCGCCGATTTGAGTTTCCGAATGAAATGAGGAAATCTCAAAGGCAATAGCGATTATAGCATTTTTTTTGAATAGAAAAATCTTCGATTATTTCTATTCAAGAACAAAAAGCGACATAAAGTCGCTTTGTTTTTTTATATTTTAAATTTACAATTTTTCTTTCGTGTAGGCACAATTTTCTTTTATTTAAGCTTCATTGATAATAATTTTGATATACCATTCTCCTCCATTGTTATTCCATAAACAGTATCTGCTGCTTCCATTGTTCCTTTTCTATGGGTAATTACAAGGAATTGTGTGTGTTGAGTATATTTTTTCAAATACTCAGCATATCTATATACATTTACATCATCAAGCGCTGCCTCTATTTCATCTAATACACAGAATGGTGATGGATTAATTTTCAATATTGCAAATAGCAATGCAATTGCTGTAAAAGCCTTTTCTCCACCAGATAACAAAGTCATATTTTGAAGTTTCTTTCCTGGTGGTTGAACATTAATATCTATTCCGCATTCCAAAATATTTTCTTCATCTGTTAATATAAGTTCAGCTTTTCCTCCACCAAATAGTTCTTTAAATACTTCTCCAAAATTAGCATTAATTACTTTAAACTGTTTTGCAAACTGTTCCTTCATTGTGTTTGTCATGTCTGAAATTACTTTTTTTAGTTTTGTTATTCCATCTTCTAAGTCTAATCTTTGTTCACACATAAAATCATATCTTTGCTTTGTATTATTATATTCTTCAATGCTATCTATATTAATACTTCCTAAATCTTTTATTTTGTTTCTTAAACTATTAACTCTTTTAGTTGTTTCTGAAACATTATCCGGTTTTGTATAATTAGTTACATTATTTGGAGTTAACTCGTATTCTTCCCATAATTTAGATACAACAGACTCTATGTCTTGCTCCAATTTAGTTTTCTTCATATCTATTTTCAAGAGTTGTTCTTTTAATCCATCTAATATTTCAATTTGAGAAGTAAATTCACTTTCTTGTTTTGTTAAGCTTTCATTTTGCTCAGTTCTCTTTTGCTTTAATTGTGTAACTTTCAAGCTACTATTACTTACAGATAAGTTAATACTTTCAATTTGTTCTTTTAAAGATGAAATTTTTTCTTCTAATTCGAGATTTTCTTTATCAATTTCTTTTTTTTGTTTAAGCTTATTCTCAATACTATTGTTATTATTTGTTATATCTTGATTAATTCTTTCAACCATTTCGTCTATTGAAGCTTCAGATTCATCAAAAGAAGAAACTGAAATTTTCAGATTTGTAACATCCATATTTAAGTCATCTATATAGCGTTGATTATCTTTATTTAAATTTGCAAACTGCTCTATAACTTCGGTCAACTTAGCATTTTCTTCTATAATTTGTTTTATACTATTTTCTTCTTTTTCTTTGTTTTGTATATTCTCCTGTTTCTGATTTTCAAGTTCAACTTTTTCTGTTTTTAGTTTTTCAAGTCTTGCCTCAAGTTTAGATATATTTTCTTCAACAGCAAGTATTTTTTGTTTATCTGTTGCATATACAATGTCTATATCTTGTAAATTTTTCTCTAAGGCGTTTATTTCTTCTAGCACATCTTCTGAAGAAGATACATATTCTTCTTTTTGTTTTTCTAATTTATCTATATTATTTTTTAATTTTTCTAATTCTTTTTTTAGTTCTTCTATTTCTCTTGCTCTTCCTATAATATTTACAGTTTTAGGTGCAACAGAACCACCAGTTATTGCTCCAGATGGATTTATTAAATCTCCTTTTAAAGTAACAATTCTAAAAGAATAGTTATTTTGTTTAGAAAGCTTTATAGCTGAATCCATATCATCAACTATTACAGTTCTTCCCAACAAATTTAAAACAATCTGCTCATATTTTTTATCAAATTTAACTAAATCTGATGCAACTCCTGCAATTCCAGAAACACCTTTTGAATTGTATTTATCAAGTTTCTTTCCTTTTACAGAAGTAATTGGTAAAAATGACGCTCTACCCAAATTGTTATTTCTTAAATATTCAACCATTTTCTTAGCATCTGTTTCTGTATCTGTAACTATATTTTGAGCTGCAGCTCCTAATGCCATTTCTATTGCTGTTTCATACTCTTTAGGTGCTTTTATAATATTGGCTAAAACTCCATGAGAACCTTTTTTCAAATTTTCATCTTTATCGCATCCAAGTAGCAAAGCTTTAACACTTTTAATATACCCTTCTTTTTCTCTTTCCGTTTCTTGCAAAAATTTAAGTCTAGACTCTTTTATTCTATATTCAGATGCTAAAGCATTAATTTGCTCATCAAACTTCTTTATTTTGCTTTCAGCCTCATCTTTTCTTTCAACAATATTATCTAATTGTTTTTGAGCTTCATTTCTTTTATTTTCAATATCATAAAAGCTTTTTTCCAGGTCAGACTTAGTAAGTCTTGTGCTATCAAGTTCAGAAATACTTAAATCCATTTCAGAGCCAAGTTGTTTTTTACGTTTTTCTATATTTTCTAAATTTGCTTCAATTGTACTAATTTCAGCTGTTTTTTCATATTTTAGGTCTGTATTAGTTTCAACTTGTTTCTTTTTTTCTTCTATTTCTAATTCTTTAGAAGATAATTTTTTTGTTAAATCCTCTAGTTCTTTTTCCTTTTCTTGTAGCTCCTTTTGAAACTTTTCTTTATTAGAAAACAAATTAGTCTTTTTCTCAAGTTTTGCATTTTTTTCTTCTTCTAATTCTTTATTTCTATTTTTTATTTCTTCTATTTCATTATCAAACCTAGTAAAATTAGTTTTATTGTTTGAAATTCTCTCTTTAGAAACATTAATTTCAGAATTAATTTTTTCTATTTGTTTTTCACTTTCAAAACCAATATTTTGCATACTCTCAATTTCATTAGTTATGCTATCTATTTCTTGTTTTAAACTTTCCTTTAAGTTAGTAATTTCTTCTAACTTGCTTGTAGCTTGTTTATTATCGTTTTGTAATATTTCCTCATCCTCAACTACTTTTTCAAGTTTTTCTTTATATGAATTTATGTTGTATATAAATAGTCCAACCTCTATTCCCTTTAATTCTTCTCTTAAGTCTAGGAACTTTTTTGCCTTTTCAGATTGTAGTTTTAAAGGTTCAATATTTGCTTCTATTTCTGTTAATATATCATTTATTCTTAGTAAGTTAAGTTTAGTATGTTCTAATTTTTTCTCTGCTTCTGCTTTTCTAACTCTATATTTAACAACTCCTGCTGCTTCTTCAAAAATGTGTCTTCTGTCCTCAGATTTATTACTTAAAATTTCATCTATTTTACCTTGTCCAATTATAGAATAACCATCTTTTCCAATACCTGTATCCATAAATAGCTCTAAAACATCTTTTAATCTACATGGTACTTTATTAATATAATACCCAGACTCTCCACTTCTGTATAATTTTCTAGTAATTACAACCTCGCTATATTCAACTGGTAGTTTAGAATCGGAATTATCAAATACCAAAGAAGCCTCTGCAAATCCCAAAGACTTTCTATTTTGAGTACCAGCAAAAATAATATCCTCTGACTTTGCTCCTCTTAAAGATTTCATGCTTTGCTCGCCAAGCACCCATCTTATAGCATCAGAAATATTACTTTTACCAGAACCATTAGGTCCAATAACAGTAGTAATTCCAGGCATAAATTCTAATATTGTTTTATCTGCAAATGACTTAAAGCCCTGCATTTCTAATCTTTTTAAATACATTTTTTTCACCTTTTATTTATACAATATACTCTATAATATATTAAAAAGCAAAAAATTACAAGATTTTTTGCTTTTTTTGTTGAATAGTATGGCTAAATTACATTTGGTATAATTATTATAAATAAAACCTATCGAAGCTTTTGTGGAGCAACAAGGTTAAGTTACATTTATGTAATACATATTTAAGAAGCAAAATAACCATATGGCGAAGCAACTTTTCATATATATCAAGAAATTTCCCATATCACAAAATATAAAAAACATTTGAAGCGAGATTTACTTCAAATGTTTTTTAGTCTATTTATTAAATATTGCCATAATTTTGGTTGAAATCTTATTAAAATGTTTTTTAATAACTTAAAACTTATTTTTTATGACACTCCTTTTCTTAAATATATCGTTAGGATTATATCTTTCTCTTTTAATTTTTTCTAATCGATTTCTTTCAAATTTTTCTTTTTGTTCTAAGAACGTTCTCTGTTCCTCATTTGCTAGATAGTCTTTCAATATGTTATACAATATTGCTTTTGTTTCTGGCATTAGATTCCAATTTTTGTATTTGTCATCCTTGTCATATTCGTAAATATAATTGCTATCTTTATTTTCTTTTATTATATTTCTAATTTCTTCAGGAATTTTATCATATTCTTTACCTTCTAGACAACCTAATACTGCTTCTACCTCAACAAATGCTTTTGAATAATTATTAGTTATCATCTCTAACATCTTTATTTTCCCCATTATCTCCTTTTTCCTCTGCAATACCTTTTATTGTTTTTTGAGCTTGATCTATTTCTGTTTGTGGCACATCCTTCACAACCATCGCTAATTCAGCTAAAGAATGATTTTGACTTTTTTGTTCTTCTTCATACCTACGTTTATTTTCTTCAATTGCTTTTTGAGCTTTTTCAAGTACATCCTTTTTAGTTTTCACAACTCCATCGGCCTTTATTTTTCCACCTATATTTTTTAGTTTTCCAATACTTGTTATTTTTGTATCACAAAGATCTACATCTCCTCCTATATTTTCTAATTCGCCAAGATCTTGTATATCAGACTTACTAAACAAGGCATCTCCACCTATGCTTTGTAACTTTCCTAAACTTGTCATATGAGCTCCTCTGAAATCTACCATTCCGCCTATACTTTGTAGTTCGCCTAAACTTTCTAATCTAGAATTATTAAAGTCTGCATATCCACCTATCCTTTGTAATTTTCCTAAATCTTTTATTCTAGGAGAAGAGAAATAAAGTAATACATTTCCACCTATACTTTGTAATTCTCCAAAGTCTTCTATTTTAGATTTTATAAAGTCTGCATCTCCACCTATACTTTCCAATTTACCCAAGCTTTTTATTTTAGTTTCTCTAAAAATTGCATCTCCACCTATACTTTTCAGTTCACCTAGATCTTTTACATTACCTCTAGAAAAATATGCACATCCATAAATAGCTTGTAATCCGTTCAAACTTTTTATATTAGGTGTATAGGTATCAAAATATGCATCACCTATAATAAATTTATATGGTACTTCTGTCATCATTTTAAACTCGCCAATAAAGGTACCTAAGCATATTTCTGATTCCTTACATCCTAAACATTGGGCAATTAAACTCATAATATTACATAAATTATCCTCCAAATCTCTTATAATATTCTTATCATCTATTATCTCTATTAAATTATAATTTTTTAGTAGAAAAAGGTCATCTAACAACTGAGGTATATCTGCTTCTGTTATTGTATGTTCCTCTATTTTTTTATTATAATCAATTAATCTTCTATACCTATCTTGTAATTGTTTTTCAGTATATATTTTGGTTTTCACGTCATGCATAGCGATTGAGTTTGCATATGCATTTGTAAATCGACTAAAAATTGGTTTTCCACCTATATGTTTCAATTCTCCAACATCTTCTATTTTAGATTTTCTAAAATCTGCATCTTCACCTATACTTTGTAGCTTTCCTAAGCTTGTTATTTCTGATTCCCCAAAAATTGCATCTCCTAATATACTTTGTAATTCTCCTAAGTCTTGTATTTTAGTTTTTCTAAAATCTGCCCTACCTAAAATAATTTTGCATTGTAGTTTTTTTTCCATATCTGACTCATTTTGGGTAGAAAATGGAAAATTTCCATAATCTATACATATTTCCTCAGCATTGCAATTATAATATTTTGCTACTAAATCCATTTTTTCTTCTATAAGTCTACGTGCCTCACGATAACAAGATCCATCAGCACGTCCAAATTCATAACTCATGTTTAAAAGTTTTATTAATTGTGGCACATCTCCTTTCCTTATAGTTCCTTCTTCTAATTTTTTTGAGTATTTATCTAATTTCATTTCAAAGTCTAGTCCATACTTTGATATTTTGCGATAGTTTAAGTTTAATCCTTCTTTTGTCATATTTTCTTCCTCGTATAATGAATATATAACATTATACGAACTCCTTTCTTTTATAATTTTTAATAAAATTTAATCATATTATATATTTTAACATAATATGTTACTTTTTGCAAGTATTCAAGTTCTTGAAAAATATTTATATCAAATTTTGGATATATATTTATTTTTAAGCTCACTAATATTATATCCTTTTTTTACATATATTCTATATACACTTTTAGTAAAATATGTAAAATCTTATATCATGCACTAAGCAGCTATCATTTAGATATATACTTCTTTACAATTTTTTATTGACATTTTTTATTTTTATTTGTATATTTAATTTAGGTGATACAAATGAGAAACTTTACTTTTGACTTTTATAATACTGCAAATTTAAAAGCATACAATTTAAATGATACAATGAGGTACCAACTTGCTATTTTAAACAGAATGGACCCAATTACCAAACAGCATTCAGAAAATGTTGCTAGCCTTGTTTGTAGAATATGTGAATATAAAGGTTTTGGCTGGCAAGCTACAATTCATGCTACAATGAGTGCCTATTTACATGATGTTGGAAAATTATTAATTCCTCTAGCAATATTAAATAAACCAGATAAATTAACTGATGAAGAATTTGAAATAATGAAAACTCACACAACAAAAGGCTATGAAATATGTATGAAGGATATAAAATTAAGACCTTATGCACAAGCAGCTTTATATCATCATGAGGCTTTAAATGGTACTGGTTATCCTAATGGTGTGAAGAAAAAAGATATTCCTTATGTGGCCCAAATTGTTAGGGTTGCTGATGAATATGATGCTATAACTGCCAAAAGGCAATATAAAACTCATATAAATATATCAGAAACATTAAAAATTTTAATTAAATCTGCTAGACCAGAGGACCATTTAAAGTTAGTTGCATTAGACCATTTAAGAACAAACGAAAAGCTTGGGAAAATAAATGCAAAAGTTTTAAAAGTTCTATTTAAAGTTGTTATAGATGATATTATTTATGAAATTGCATGTGTTGAAGAATATATGAACTATTTAAAAGGCGAAATAAAAAGATTAGAAACAGCAAATAAATATTATCTAAAAATGAAAGGAGCAAAAAAGGAAGAAGATAAAGCTTACTTTTTAAACGGATTAAACTTAATACTTGCTCAGGGTGAAACAGTTGATAATTTTTATGATGTTTTAAAAGAATATAATATTGCTTTAGAAAAAAAACAAGAAGTAACTAGAAAACTTTACGAAGAAATTAAAATTGTAAAAAAACTAAAAATATAAGAGATACAAAAATAATGTATCTCTCTTTATATAGTAGGAAATTTCTAATTTCCTACTATATAAAAATAGCTAAACGCATGCCCTTTGAGATTTTCTCCTTACAGTCGAAAACTCAAATCGGGCGCGAACAAAGGGCGACCTAAAGTCGCTTTGTTCGCTTTTTATAGACCAAAGCTTACGCCTATAGCATTATTTATTTTATCTAATGTTTTTTCATCTTCTATGTGACCTATTTTTTCTTTTAGTCTGCTTTTGTCTATAGTTCTAATTTGTTCCGCTAATACTACTGAGTCAGATTTTAGTCCATATGTTTTGGAATCTATTTCTATATGTGTAGGTAATTTGTTTTTTGTAGTCTGAGAAGTAATTGCAGCAGCAATTACAGTAGGACTATATTTATTTCCCATATCATTTTGAATAATTAGAACTGGTCTTACTCCCCCTTGTTCAGATCCAACGACCGGACTTAAATCTGCATAAAACATATCTCCTCTTTTAACTATCATAACATTCACTCCTAGTGTATCAGTTTTAGGATTATAGATATATTTTTTAGTTCTAAAATGAGATTAAATAGTTAAAATTATACTTCGTTTTTAATATCATTTGTTTTTAATGCAAAAATATTATTCTCTCGTATATTATTTAATTTTATCTCTTTATATTCTATGTAAATTTTAGTATTATTGCTATTATCTAAAATTTGTATTTTTTGTGGCAATCCATTTTTTTTATTTATATATAGATTTCCTTTTAGTTTATCTTTTTTCACTTCATTTTTTATTATTATTTCCTCATTATTTTCTTCTATTTGGTATCCATTTTCATTACAATTATCTAAAAAATAATTTAGCCATAATATATTCTCATTTATGTAATTATAATTTTGATATATTTTACTTAAACCCAAATTTGTATTTTTAATTGAAAGGTCTTTTCCGTTGTGCAGTATTTCTAAATTTTCTATACTTTGTGGTTCCTTTATTATTTGTTTTGAGTAAATTGGCTTTAAATAATATTGTTTAATTACATATTCGTTTGATGTTTTATTTGAATTAATTGTAACTTTAGCAGTTGCTTCGTATGAACTAATATTTAAAATATATTCTAATAAATCACTTGTTGATTTATTAATATTATTTCCAATTTTTTTAGTTTTATATACTTTTTGCATAAAAAATATTATTGCGAAAGCAATTAATAAAATTATTAGAGAAATTTTTATTTTTTTATTCAAACAAATGCTCCTTTCTATATATGTATTTTTCGGGCAGGCACAAGACCTGCCCCCCTACAAGAACAAAGCGACTTTTGTCGCCCTTTGTTCTCGCCGATTTGAGTTTGCGAATGAAATGAGCAAATCTCAAAGGCAATAGCGATTATAGCATTTTATATAGTAGGAATTTCGGAGAAATTTCCTACTATATAAGAAAAGTGGCTTCGCCACATGTGCATTTTGCTTTGCAAACATGCACTGCCTATGGTAACTTAACCTTGTTATATAGTAAAAATCAAAGATTTTTCCTATATAATAAAAAAGAATAGATTAATAAAAATCTATTCTTTTAATTTATATGTTTTAGTTTTTTAAATATTCTGTAATATATTTTATAAGTTCATTTTTATCTTCTATTTTGTTCATTTCTTCTCTAAATTTAGATGAGTTTGGAAGATTCTTGGTATATCCAGATATATGTTTTCTCATCTCCCTTATTGCTACATATTCACCTTTTTCCTCTATTTCATAATTTATATGTTTTAATATTGTTTCTAGTCTTTCTTCATTGGATACCAGCATTTTAAATTCACTATTATCAGCTTTTAATCCATTAATAATTTCGTCAAATATCCATGGATTTCCAAGTGTTGCTCTTCCAAGCATAATTCCATCTACCTTAGTATATTCAAACATTTTTATAGCAGATTTTAAGTCTTTTACATCACCATTTCCTATAACAGGAATGTTTACAGCTTCTTTAACTTGCTTTATTATGTCCAAATCACAAGCTCCACTATAATATTCTTCTCTTGTTCTTCCGTGTATTGTTATAGCAGATACTCCTGCCTTTTCAAATCTTTTTGCCGCTTCTACTGCTACAATATTACTATTGTTCCACCCTTTTCTTATTTTAACTGTAACTGGTTTGTTAACATTCTGCACAATTTCTTTTAAGATGTTTTCTGCCAATTCTAAATTCAATAATAATTTAGATCCATCTCCATTTTTCACTACCTTTGGAGCTGGGCAACCCATGTTTACATCAATTATGTCTGCATATGGTTCAACATATTTAGCAGCATATACCATGGAAGCAATTTCACTTCCAAAAATTTGAACTGCAATTGGTCTCTTTTCTCCATTTATATCTAGTAATTTTTTTGTCTTTTCATCATTATGAAAAATAGCTTTACTGCTAACCATTTCTGTATAAACAAGTCCTGGTCCATGTTCTTTTGCAATTTTTCTAAATGGTTTATCTGTTATACCAGCCATTGGAGCTAATAATATATTATTTTCTAATTCTACATTTCCTATTTTTAATTTATTTATATACATATTTTTCCTTATTGAATTATTAATTCATAAATATTGTTTTCTGTCTTCTTCCACTTATATTTAGTAGTAAACCTATACACATAAAGTTTGTTATCATTGATGTTCCTCCATAGCTTACAAATGGAAGTGGTACACCAGTTATTGGAAGTAATCCCATTGTCATTCCTATATTTTCCATCATATGAAACAAGAACACACCAGCAATTCCAATTGCTATATAAGAGCCTAAATCATTTTTGGCTGTTTTTGCAACATAAATAGATTTTGTTATCATAATTACATATAAAATTATAATTCCCGCTGCAAAAACAAATCCCATTTCTTCACCAATAACAGAAAAAATAAAATCTGTAGTTTTAGGGTACAAATAGCCTAATTGAGTTTGGTTTCCCTTTAACAAACCCATTCCAAAGAATTGCCCAGCACCAATTGCAAGTTTAGATTGAAGTATATTATATCCAGCTCCTCTTGGTGCTAGATTTGGATTTAAAAATACTTGTATTCTTGTTTTAGCATGTTCTGGTAATATATATATGTATGAAATTGGAACCAAAATTGCAATTAACAGTAAAGTAACTATAATATATTTTTTATTTATCCCTGCTGAAAAAAGCATTAAACATAATGCAACAATAAATGCCATAGCTGTTCCATAGTCTGGTTGTAATATTATTAATACTAGTGGCACTCCTGCTGCTAATAATACAATTAATAGTTTTAATATTTTGTTTATTTCGTTTTTATCATTTCTTTGTATTCTTACCATTAATGTGGCTATAAACATTATTACAAATATTTTGGCTAACTCACTAGGTTGAAACTTTAAGTTTTCAGAAATTTCGTACCAGCTTCGTGCTCCATTGACAGGTTTTGTAAATAATACACCTATTAGCAATATAATAAACAAAACATAAAAAAATGGAGCTGCTTTAGCAATTGTATTATAATCTATAGCTGTTACAATTATTAGAACTGGAATACTTACTAAAAACCATAAAATTTGTTTTTTAAATTCTGAATAGCCTTTAGCTTGTGTTGCAGAAAACAGTGCAACTAGTCCTATACATAAAAGAAGAATACTACATATTAATATTCCCCATTCTACATTTCGCAGAAATTTTTTTCTCATTTTAAACCTGCCCTTACAATATTTAAAATTTATATTTTTTGCTGAATTGTATTTTGGGCAGGTACAAGACCTGCCCTATTATATTTTTTCAAGACGAACGATTTTCTTATTCTTCTTTACTTTCTTCTTTTATTTCTTCTACTATTTCTTCTGCCTTTTCTATTATTTCTTCTGTTTTTTTATTGTCACTTAATACTTCACTTTTTTTAACAGCTTCTTTATTATTTTTCTTTTCTTCTTTTATTTCTTTTTTATTTTCTTCAGATTTCTCTTCCTGCTTTTTTTCTTTTCTAACTTCCTCTTTTGCTTCTTCCTTTACACTTACAATTGGAATATTTGCATATAAAACTGGAGCACCTGTTGTTCCATCATCATTAGATTTATTAGTTAATCTAACATCTATTGCATTTTCGTCTACATCAATATATTTTTTTATTACTTCAATTATTTCTTGTTTCATTAAAGCTAAAAAGTCGGCTGAAATATTTGCTCTATCTTGCATTAAAACTAAATGTAATCTTTCTTTTGCTGCATCTTTTGATTTTACTTCTTTTTCGTTCTTTCCTAAACCTTTAAAAAACTTTATTACATTTTCAAACATCATGTGTTCCTCCAATCAACTATATTTTATTTATCTCTTGAAAAAAGTCTCTTTAGTTTAGCAAAGAATCCTTTCTCTCTACCTGGAATTGTTATTTCTATATTTTCGCCTAAAATTCTTTTAGATATTTCTAAATAAGCCTTTCCAGAAGGTGCCTTTTTATTTGAAATAACTGGCTCTCCTTTATTTGTTTGTGTAATAATATACTCATCATCTGGTACAACACCAATTAAATCTATGGATAATAAGTCAACTATGTCATCTACATCCATCATTTCGCCTTTTCTAACCATGCTTGGGCGTAATCTGTTTACCACTAATTCTGGATTTTTTATTTCAGATGATTCTAGTAAGCCTATTATTCTGTCAGCATCTCTAATTGCTGAAATTTCAGCTGTTGTAACTACTATTGCTCTATCTGCTCCAGCAATAGCATTTTTAAATCCTTGCTCAATTCCTGCTGGACAATCTATTAATATATAGTCAAACTCTTCTTTTAGTTTGCTTGTTAGTTCTCTCATTTGTTCTTCATTTACAGCGCTTTTATCTCTTGTTTGTGCTGCAGGTAGTAAAAATAGTTCATCAAATCTTTTGTCTTTTATAAGAGCTTGTCTTAATTTACATTTTTCTTCAACAACATCAACAATATCATATACTATTCTATTTTCTAAACCCATAACAACATCTAAATTTCTAAGTCCAATGTCTGTATCAACTAATGCTACTTTTTTTCCTTCTAATGCTAGGGATGCACCCAAATTAGCAGTTGTTGTTGTTTTTCCTACTCCACCTTTACCTGATGTTATAACTATAACTTCTCCCATTATTATTCCTCCTTGACTATAATGCCTTCCGTAGTATTTTATCGATTTTTTATTACATCTATTTTATACGGATTTTCGTATAAAGTCAATGAATATAGAACAAAAAAAGTGAAAAAAGCAACTATTAATTAAAATAGTTGCTTAAAGTTTGTAAACCTGTAAAATTATCTTGTTTTAAAATTTCATATGCTATTATAGCTACTGAATTTGATAAATTCAGTGATCTTAAATTTTCTCTCATTGGTATTCTTATTGCATTATTCATATTTGTTTCAATTAAATCTTCTGGTAAACCTTTTGTTTCTTTTCCAAACAAAACAAATACCTCATCAAAATTTGTATAATCAACATCTGAATAAATATGCTTTGATTTCGTACTAGCAAGAAAAACATTATTTTTTAATTTTTCATTTTCATATCCATATTTATTTAAAAAAGTTTTTAAATTTTCATGTTCTTCAATGTCTAATTTATCCCAATAATCAAGTCCAGCTCTTTTTAAATATTTGTCTGTAATTTCAAACCCTAATGGTTTTACTAAATGTAATTTTGCTCCAATTGCAGCACATGTTCTTGCTATATTTCCAGTATTTTGCGGTATTTCTGGTTCAACCATAACTATATTAATTTTCATATTATTTATTTTCTCCTAATGCATAATATTCAACATCAAATTTAGAATTAATTAGTTCTTTATTTGATGTTTCTCTATTAATACCATATACTTCTAGCGTAGAGCCTTCTTCGAATAAACTAATTGTAGGTAATTCTACTGATTCTGTCTTTGGTGTTGTTAACCCATAAAATACTGTTGCACCATTATCTAAACTTCCTGTATTACTTAGGTAATCTGTAGTAATACTCTCACCGTTATAGCTTTCAATTATTCCAACATTTCTCACAACTTTTTTAGTTTTAAAATCTATATAATCTTGATAATTTCCAACCTGTCTTAGTGGCTCTGTTAATTCTATTTCATATGTGTTACTAATTTCATTTTTAGATACAACAACCCTATACTTATTATAATCACCCTTTTCAACATATCCGTTTTTAATTTGTTCAATATATTCATTTAAACTTGTTCCAGCCGAAAATGTTCCTGTTCCATCATTTGTATAAAACTTTTTTTCAACATCATCATACATTCCTAATACATTATCAGATAATCTACGACATGGTATTAAATTTCTAGCTAAATTGCTTTCATCGGTATTGGCCCCATTATATATTTTGCAATAATAAAGATTTCCTTTAAATATATATCCAGTATCTGTAGGAGTTCCTCCATAGGCCCCAAGATATAAAGGCACTGAATCTTTGCTTCCAGTAGATGTGTTATTACCAATATTAGTTCCATTAATAACTATTCCATTTGTGTATGCAGCAACTTCATATGTTTTGTTAAGAGCAAAACTAACTTTTGTACTGTTAAATTCAGAGCTTCCTCTTTTAGCAAAAATAGGCGAAGAACTATTATTTCTTATCAATGGGAAAAAATATGTTTTACTTGATAGAATATGTGGTCCATATGTTCCAGATTTTGCAGTTATCATGTATTTATATTTTGCATTTGTATTAGCATCTGGATAAAATTGTGTATTTATGTATTGTATTCCTGAAGTTGAAATATAATCAAGCTTTTCATAGATTTTTTCACTTGTTGATGCATTTTCTATATTAACATTACTTCCATATATAGTGTAATTAATTAATTTTGCATCTCCCGAATCTGATAAAATCAATATTCCATCAGTAGTAGAATTTGTTTTGCTTATCAAATTTGTGTTTCTTGTTTCCCCATAAAGTTTTTCATATGATTCATTATCTGAATCTTTATAATATATTCCACTAATTATATTAATTTGCTCACCTAACGCCTTTTCTTTATTAACATTACTTCCATATAAAATTAGTAGATACGATGTCATAAATAGAAGTCCTACTAAAACAAAAATTGTAGCTGAACCCTTTTCTTCTTTCATTGGTTTTTCTCCTTTGATTTCTTTTATATTATTTATAATATTATAAATAGTATAAAATTTCAATAGATTTATATGTACAAATTTAAATTTATGAAAAAATTACCAGTTTATTTTTTTTTAGAATGCAAAATATAACTATTGAAAAACATTTAGTTTTTCTTATAGATTAATTTAATTTCCTAGGAGGTGAATTAGTAATGGCAAGAAGTACAAACAAAGTAGTTCCTGAAGCAAAAGCAGCTTTAGAAAAATTCAAATATGAAGTAGCTAGCGAAGTAGGTGTTAACTTAAAACAAGGTTACAACGGAGATATATCTTCAAAAGACGCTGGAAGAATCGGTGGTAACATGGTTAGAAAGTTAATCCAACAAGCTGAAAACAACATGAAATAGTAAATTACAGGGCAATATTTAAAGGACAAATATAATTAATCTATTTTGTTCTTGTATAATTTAAATATTCAATTATAAGGAGAAAGTTTAAATTATCGTGTTCTTAGTAAGTTATTAATTACTATTATAAGACAGGGATATAAATCTTATCTTTTATGAATACATAAAAGGCAGGAATTATGTTCCTGCCTTTTTTATACCGCTGACGAAGTATAGAACAAATAAGAAAAATTTTAAATTTTTCTTTGATTTGTTCTCGCCCGATTTGAGTTTTCGACTAAAAGGAAAAATTTAAAAGGGCTAGCGATTATAGTTTTTTATATAATAGGAAAGTATTACTTTCCTATTATATAAAAATATCTTGCTTATTGTTTTTGTATTAAAAGTATTAAAAAGTTAATACTTTTTCGATAATTTTATTTTTTCATATATTTTGTATTTCTTCCACTTCCTATTATTTTAACTGCACCATTTTTTACCATTGTTCCTAATACCGATTCCACTGTTGTCGGACTTACATCAGGTAAGATCTTGCATATTTCTGCTTTTGAAATAGGAGTTAAATTATTTAATACTGTTGCTTCGATTCTTGCTTTTTTTGTAATTTTATTACTGTTTACAATACTAAATCTTTTGTCTAATTCTTTATAACACATATATAATGTTAATAAGAAATTTTCTATAAATGGAACATAACTCTGCTCATTTTCTATCCAATTAATAGAAGAAAGTCTCAATGCTTCATAATAGTTTCCTTTACTATTATTTATTTGGTCTTCAAATGAAATATATTTACCAACATCGAATCCATTTTTATATAATAATAACAGTGTTAATAATCTAGACATTCTTCCATTTCCATCTCTAAATGGGTGTATACAAAGAAAATCAAGAATAACACAAGGTATTAAAAGCATCTGATTAATATTTGTATTATTACATGCATCATTATATGCTAGTACAAGTTGTTCCATTGCATTTGGAGTTTCTCTAGGAGCTAATGGTTTAAATCTAACCTTTCTATTTCCTTGTCTATCTTCTTCAATTACATAATTTTGATTGACTTTATATTTTCCTGCATCTTCAACTCCTGTATATGCCATCATTATTTCATGTAACCTTAATATTGTATCTTCATTAAACTCTATATCATCATAATGTAAATGTATTTCATTTAATGCATCTCTATATCCAGCAATTTCCTTTTCATTATGATTTAACGGTTTACTATTTTGATTTACTATTTCCTCTATACGCTCATCACTAGTTATAATCCCCTCTATAGCATTTGAACTTTTAACAGATTGGACAATCGCTATTTTTTCTAACTCTGTAAATATTTTTTCATATTCACCTTGCCTAATTTTTGCTCCTGCTTTTAATGAATAAATTGTTCCTGTAATATTTATTAAATTAGCTGGTAATAGTCCATTATCCAAAAAAGAATAATCAAATTTTTTCATTTTTTCTCACTTTCTGCATATTATATTTATTTTTATATGCATATTTTTTGTTTTCTGCATATATATTATCACTTTATATGCAGATAGTCAATAATTATATGCATATAAATATATTTTGTCTAGTGGATATTGATTTGTTGTGGCTATCTCATGCACATTTTACTACGAATATTAGATTATATATATTTTTTAGGTGATTGCTTTTTTTATTTTTCTACTTCAACTTTGAAATAGAATAGTTACATTACCAGGTTTAACTTTTTGCGGGCAGGCATGTAGGGATAGGTCTTGTGCCTATCCTTCCTGCCTCTAAAACTTTTGAATTTATATTTACCGCTAAATTATATTTCGTCTTTAATTATTTTTATATGGTCTTTATTTGCAATTCTAAAGTCTATACTAACTTCGCAATTTGCCGAAACAGAGTTTTTAGCACTGCCTCCGTTTATTGTTCCTACATTCATTGTGGTATATGGAACTTCATAGTTATTATCTTCATATTCTTTAATTTTTTCATTTATATGTTGATATTATAATAAGTTAATGACGCATACAGTCTTATTTATTTGACATAAATTAGCATATATAATATAATTGTTGTATAGGAGGTTTTTACATGGAAGTAGAAAAGAATTTGAAAAGAGTTAATAAAAATACATATGTTTTAATAGATGAGTGCACAGGTGAGACTGTAAATTATAAACTTATAAGAAGCTTCTTAGATGGAGAAAGCGGAAATAATGAACAAATATTAAGAAAACTTAGTGAAGAAGGTATGGTAATTGTAAATACTCTTACTACTAATAACACTACAGGTCCTAATTTAATATGTATAGATGCTAAAAGATTTGCATCTATGTCAAAAGATGATGAACACATACATTTATTAGAAAAATCTGATATAATAGAAAGAAGAAATGCAGAGAAAACAATTCAAGATGGAAATATTGATCAATTGCCTGCTGGAGACATTACAATATGGAACCCAAATAAGGATAAGGTTATGGGATTAATGTTTTCTAACTCTGCTCCAACTATAACAATAAAAAGTAGTAATGGTATGGTTGGTATGGGTGTACTTAGAAGACAATATATTACTAAAGACTTTTTAGAAAAATTGCAAAATGTAATGGGAGGAGAAATCTCTATAGAAGTAGTTTCATCAGCAATGGGGAAATATCCAACTGCTAAAGACGGAACTAGATTGTTACAAGATGCATCAGACGATACACGTGAATATAGTTTACCTGAATATATAAAAGATGTTTGTGACCAAATAGGCATTACATGTAATATTGAAGACTGTTATGATATTAATGATGATAAAAATCCATTTTTTAAAGCAGGAGAAAAGAAAAATTTAAAATTAAAAGATGGTTCAATTATAGAAACACTAGCTAATACTGCTATTGTATTCGATCCAAGCGATTCATTAGCTCCAATTGAAAAAGAAGGTCCTAAAGAAAAAGCAGATGATTATATAATAGGTGAAAGATAAAAGCAAAAAGATGCAAGAAGTTATATTCTTGCATCTTTTTAAAATTCCTATTTTATGCCTCAGGTTCAACTAAACCATAATTGTCTGAGTCTTTTAATTTAAATATTACATTTACTTTTCCTGTATCTACGTTTATAAAAGTTAAGAATATATTTCCTGGCTTTTCTTCTAACTTTATTTTTGCATCTTCAACAGAAATTGGTTTTATATCGTAGTATAATGTTTTTATTACTTCTTCTTCAACGGCACTTTCACCATTTTCAAGTGTAACTTCTTTTAGTCTTATTGAATCATCTTTGTTCATTTTTTCTTTTTTTGTTTTTATTTTTCTTATTTGTCCTTCAAGAATATCAATATCTTTATCTATTGAAGCATATAGGTCTTTTGTTTCTGTAACTGCTCTTATGTTGTAAGATTTAACATTAATTTGCATTTCTGCAATTTGTCCAGATTTTTCAGTTTTTATTTTAACTGTAGCCTTAATATCTTCTCCTTCAAAATATTTTTCTATTCTTTCTAATTTTTTTTCTACATAATCTTTTATTGCATCTGTAGCTTTAAGGTCTTTTCCTGTAATTGTTATGTTCATTAAAATCACTCCTTTGTTAAATTTAAAAATTCTAGATTCAAACATATTATATAAATATTTTTATAGTTTGTCAATTAAATTTTAATATCCAATATATCCTTGTGGGTTTATAGAACCACCATTAATTCTTATTTCAAAGTGTAGATGCGAACCTGTTGATCTTCCAGTTGAGCCAACTTTTGCTATAACATCTCCGGCAGAAACAGTCTGTCCGGCTGTTACTAAAAGTTTACTGCAATGACCATAATATGTTTGTATACCATTTGAATGTGTTACAACAACCAAATTTCCAAGTTCCCCTTTCCAACCTGAAAAGGTTACTTTGCCTGAAGCTGCACATTTTACAGCAGTTCCAGTAGGTGCTCCAATATCAATACCTGTATGAGTTCTTCCCCATCTATATCCATATCTAGATGTTAGAACTCCTGAAACAGGTCTAGTTAATGACATACCTAAGTTAACTTTGTTATAATTTAAAGCTCTGCTTGTACTAAAATTTTTTGATCCAGTTGCTGCATATCTAGTAACTGATGGAGTAACAACCTTTTTTTCATATAGTTTTGATACTGCATCATCTGTGCTTGCAAGCTCAGGTAATTCAGTTTCATATTTTTCTACTATTGTTAAATCTGAAGCATTATTACTATTTTTATCTTTTAGTTTATCTACAACATCTTCTGCATCTTCAAAATTATTTAGATATACCTTTTCATCTCCGTCATCTGAAACTGCATAATACCTATAATATGTAATACCTGTTTCTTTTACTATATTAAAAATCTCATCGTCGTTTGTTGTTATGCCTTTCTTCTGCAAACACATTTTATATTCAGGTAAGTCATCTATCTGCACAAAAGCAACATTTTTTTGGTTTTCATCTCCATTTTTCATGAAGTTATTTATTTTATTTTGTAATGCATCTTTATTTTGGCAATAGCCAATCTTTTCTCCATTTATTGTTACTTTATATATTGGTTTGTATATTGCAATAATTGCTGCTGCTATTATAATAGTTGCAACTGTTGCTAGGGATAAAAGCTTTAAAGTAGTTCGTATATATATATATATTCGTTTAATTGCCCTAATTATTTTTAATACACCTCTTCTATTTATATTAATTCATTTATATTATTTTATAATATTTTTCACATTTATTCAATAGAAATTTAATAATATTTTTTGAATCTATGTTCTTTGCTAATTTTTTTATGGCAGGTATTAACATAAAGAAACAGGACCTAAGGTATTGTTTCAACCTTTAGGTCCTTTAAAATTATCTTTTGATTACAAATTTCTTAATTCCAAATATGCCTACCGCCAAGATGCATAATGATGCTAAACCAACTATGTAGTATGTTATTCCAATTGCTCCTCCATCACCTGTTGGTGGGTGAATTACTATTTCCTCTGATGTTGCTGTATCTCTACTTCCACCAGGTACAATTATATGTCTGTCTGTTGTTCTTACTCTGTCTCTTAATGTGTCATCACCAGTGTTATTATAGTTTATTTCTTGTATTTCTATTGTGTTCATATATCCAACAAACATATTTTGAATATCTTTCATTGTTATTCCAGAATCGTTAGAAGATAATACTCTTTCTAATACTAACTCTACTTCTTTCTTTTGGCCTGTTGTTGCACTTAAGATTGGGTTATTAGGTGTAGTTTTAATGATAACTTTATATTTGTTTGAATCACTTGCTACCGTGCTCTGTGGCTCTAAGCTATCTCCATTTAATTTTAACTTTTTATATTGTTCTTGCATCTCATCATAAGAAGTTAATTCCCAATATTTTGAATTTTCGCCTAATGTTTGGTTATACTCTAAGTTATTATCTATAAAGTCATATAAACCTTTTATAGTTGGAGTTATACCTTCTTCATCATTATAGTTCTTTTCAACTTTTATTTCAGCTGAAATTGCATACGTAATACGTAATTTAGCTCCTTGTAGTTTTTCATTCTCAATGCTTACGTCTATTGGCTCGTTAACTCCAGCTGCTAAAACCTCTCCGTTTACAACGTTATAATTGCCATCCTCTTTTAGAACAATTTTTGCTATTGTATTTATACCTGCAGAATCTACTATTTCAAGTTCTTTCACATGTTTTTGCAAGTCAATTGTTGATACTGGAACTTCTGCAATACCAAAGTTCATATTAGTAATTACATAATCAGTAAATGTCTTGTTTTCAGTACTATTACTATTTATAGATGCTTTTTCAACATCAAACTTCATAGCTTTAGTGTTTGCATACATATATGTTCCATTTATCAATTCTCTAATGTCTTCTTCTTTAAATTTCTTTCCACTTCTTATATCATTTAGTGTATTCATAAAGCCATACTTATTATATATAAAATTACTTACGTCTATTCTTCTTGTAGATTCATCTGTAGCAGTTGAAACACCTATTTTTTCATTAGCTAGATACCAATAGTTTTCTGTAGGTGATATACTGTATGCACCATAAGTTCCAGTATTATTTGTTGCTTGATAATCTTCACCATTAAATGATTTTTGGTTTATTCCATTACTATATGTATTTAATATAACTGTATCAATTGTGTCACCATATTTGAAACGAATTACATAATTTCCTGGTAAGAAACCTTCAAAACTATAATATCCATTTTCGTTTGTTTTTGCTGTAAATCTAGTTTTTTGATCATTTCCAACTTGCTCTAATAGTTCAACTGTTGCTCCATAAACTTTTAGTTCATCAGTGTCCATTATACCATTACCAGTTCTTACATTTCCAATTTCTAAATGTGTTGCATCTTCAAATACATTTCCTTCAATTTTTCTCATATTTCCATCTTTTACAAAGTATAATACTGGAGCAGTAAATGTATCGTCTTCGAATTTAAATCTGTTTAAGTTTTGTGCATTAAAATAATATTGTACAGTTGAAATATTACCTATTTGACCATTTGTTAATCTAACGTTTTCAATTTCTGCACTACCTGGTGCTGAGTCTACATCTATTAAGCCTCTTGTATATTCTGATTGACCTTCTGCACATTCAGATTTATATTCATAAATTTCTGCCATGTTATATGTTGGTAATTTTTCTCCCATATTCAAATCTTTTAATAAGTCTACTGGATTATTTAAAACAAGTGTTACATATATGTTTCTAGATTCTCCTGGATTTAATGTTCTAGTATCGTCTACATTTATAATTAATTCCTTGTAGTTTCCTTTATTAGTAATATTGCCATTTCCACCCACAATTGTGACTAGGTTATATCTACTATCAAAGTAATTTACAATTTTTGTTGCAGTTCCTTTTGTTATTGAACTTTCATTTGTTACTGTTATTTTATATATAACTTTTATGCCTAATCTTGTTTCATCATAATGCGTATTAGTTATATCAGTTGCTCTAATTTTCTGATCTACACTAGTATATCTTGTTGTTCTAATTTCATTATGTATATGTGCAGCATCTGGATATATATCCTCTCTTCTAACATTAACTTCATTTGCATAATTATATGTTCCAGTTTGTCCATTTACAGTTACATATACTGAAGATACATCAGAAGTTAATTCTAAGTCTAAAGTATCTCTTCCTCTTAGACCTAAATTTACATGTTGTAAATATGTTTCGTCTGTTTTGCTTGAGTAAGCTCCAATATTAATTTTTTCTGTTGAAGATTTTATTGACATACTTCCACTATCATATACATATCTTGATTGTGGTAAATTGTCTGCTTCGTTTATTGTCTCATAAGTAATATCTTTAGTATTATCAATTGTTGAAAAACGGTCATTTAGGTCTTTTCTATCTGTTTTTCCTTCTTCTGCATTTGAATATTGAGTAGTAGCATATTGACTTTCTATGCTGTTTTCCTTTATATTCCAAATTCTTTTTTCATTACTAAATGTAGAAGTATATTTAATTCCATCATATTCAAATTTTACTATATATGAATAATATCCACTTTTTATATCCCATTTATTATTATCTTCCTGAATTTTTGCTTTAATATATCTTTCTTTAGGATTTGTTATAACATTAGGATCTAAACTTGAATTTTTAAAACAATAATATCCATTTGAATCTGTCGTTGTTTGTGCAACTGCCGTTTCTACGCCATCTCTATATAAGTAAACCTGTATACCTTCAAGTAATTTATCTTTATTATCTCCCTTATCATATTGGCCGTTATAGTTTGATGATTTTTTATCAAATGCAACATCATTCCATACAATACCTGCGATAATTGCATCTTCTGTTACTTCTTCATTTATAATTGCCCAACTTTTTTCAGAAAGTTTGTATGTACTTACTGATATTCCAGCTATTGAAGTTGTTTCTGCAACAGTATATTTATATTCTATGCCATACTCATCGTATTTTTGTAAATTTGTCCATTTGTGTATCCAATTTTCACCTTCGCTTAATGTTACCACATTTCCACATGCATTACCATTTCGATATAATTGTACTTGTATTGCTTTTATTAAACTTTTGTTATCTACGTTCCAGCTTTTTATTACAGAAATTTCTGTTTTATTATATGTATTTACAATAACATCATATGCAGTGCTAGAATCGTATCTTACCATATAATTACCATTTGTTGTAAAGTCTGCTATTGGGTTATCGTTTTGGTCTAATTCTTTAGCAGTATAGTTAATTTCAATTCCATTGTCATCGTATTTTAGTAGGTTATCCCATGTATAAATTTGCATATCAGAATTTTCTGTAGAAATTTCTTGTGTCCTAATTAATTCATTATTAGCATATAACCCTACTTTTATTGTTCTTGGTCTTTGTGCAGTTTGGTTTTCGTCGCCCTTCCATTCTTTAATAACTGTTTTGCTTACATATTCATTTTTATATGTATTATTAACAATGAAACTTATACTATTGCTTCCTTCGTCGCATTCTATAACTGCTTCGTATCCATTTGGTACTTCCACTTCTTCTACTGTATATTCAATTTTATTTTTTTCTTCATCATATTTAAGTAGGTTTTCCCATGAATGTTTCCACGAATTAGATGCATTTAATTCTTTTTCTTCATATAGCTTATCATCTTGGTATAGTTTTACCTTTATACTAGCTGGTCTTGCACTAGTACTGAAGTCTTTCCATACTTTTTGAACTAATACATTTATCTTTTCTGAGTCTGGAGTATCTTTAGTATTAGTAATTGTCCATTCATTTTCTGATGTACTTTCTATTTTAGTTATAAAGTTTCCTGTTGTCTTTTCTTCTATTTCATATTTTGCGTTTTTGATTAAATTAGTCCAAGTATATGTCCAGTTATTATCAGCATTTAATTTAACTGTTTCAATTTCTGTTCCGTCTTTTTTTAAAGCCACCTCTATATCGCCTATTGTTTTAATTTCATTATCTGTAAATCCTTCCCATACTTTCTTTACAGTTTTGCTTATATAATCTGGCACATTGTATTCATTAACAATTATTATGTTTGTACAATTGTTATTTCTATCATATTCTATTGATGATTTATATCCTTCTGGTACACTTACTTCTTTTACTGTATATTCAATTTCATTTTTGTTTCCATCATATTTAGGTAGGTTTGTCCATGAATGTTTCCACAAATTAGATTCATTTAATACTATTACATCTCCATATTGATTACCATCTTTGTATAGTTTTACCTTTATGCTATCTGGTCTTTTTCCATATAGATTATTCGAATCATTCCATACCTTTTTAACAGATACTTGTGTGTTTTCTTCTATTTTTTTAGTATTTGTAATTTTCCATACATTAGTAGATATTTCATCTATTCTAGAAGTAAATTTAGATATGTTTGATATTTCTTCTACTGTATAATTAATTTTATTTCCGTTTTTATTAAGTTTCTCTAGATCATTCCATATATATGTCCAATTATTTGAACTATTTAATGTAGCTTCTTTAATTTTTGTTCCGTCTTTCTTTAATGCTACCTTTATCTCGCCTATTGTTTCAATTTCATTATCTGTAAATCCTTCCCATACTTTAAATACTTTAACAGACAATGGTTGTTGTTCTGGATTCATTTTAAAGTAGTCGCTATCTGTATTATTATATGGAGTGGAGTCCATTACATATTTATTATTTTTATTATTTATATGTTTTATCTCTGCTGTATTTTTATATGTATCAATTGATAAGTTAGGTGCATCAGTTCTAATTGTTATTTCAATGTCACAATGTTCACCACTATTAAGGCTTATTTTATCAGTCGTATTTATAATCTCAATATTATTTTGAGTATTCGTTTCATCAAAAAATGAGTTAAACGTATTACTACGGGTTTGTTCACCAGCTTTATTATAATAAGTTATTTTGTCCACTTTATATTTATAATATTCGGTTAAATCATTAGGTAAAAGATCTTCTACAGAAACGAATTTAACAAATGTGTCTCCATCATTATTTAATCTTACTAAATATGTAATTTTACTTCCGCAATCTGCACTTACAACATTTGTATTTTTATACATGTTTTTATTTGGTGTATATCCCTCTTTGTACTCTTCTTCGTTGTACATGTGTTCTGCACGGTTACATCTATCATCATGGCTAGTTGTATGATTTTTAGATGTAACAACTTGTTTTATGTATTTTTCTAAGCTAACTTTATATTCTTTTAATTTAACATGATCTTCATCTTGGTTATTATCTGTTCCATCCCAATCTAATACCGTACGATTTTTTTCGTTTTTTATCTCTCTTATTTTAGCTTTATTATAATAATCTGGTTTTTTATACCTAGGGTCCCCATCTATTGTATATTTAATTGTAATGTCCTTCCATTCTTTACCTACAAGTTCTATAGGTGGATTAAGTGTTATTATTTCATGTGGATCACCATTTTCTGTTGGAGTAGTATAGCTTCCAACATTTTCTTTCAAGTATTCCTCATCAATGGTTAATTCACTTGAGTGCCAGTCATCAATTTGTGTAATTTTTACTTTGTTTGTTCCAGTATTCATCAATCTTATTGTAAATGTTATTTTGTCTAAATATTCTACCGGAACAGGATTATCCAATTTATATGTATTAAAGTTTTCACTACTTGGATTAGATGCATTTATTAAATCATAATTATATCTCTTACTATTTCTTCCTTCTACCTTTTGACTTCCATCTAAGCTTTCAACATTTGTTACAAATTTTTCTAGACTGACAGAGTATCTTCTTAGTATAGCATAGTCGCCGTCATAAGTTCTATATTCTGTTCTGTTAACCGGATTAGTATTATTGTTTTGAAGTCCTACCTCATTTCCAAGGAACTTATCACCGTTTCCAGTATAATTATATTTTAGTCTAACATAAATTGTTCTTTTCTTTATCGTTCTAGTTAATGTTCTGCATCTAATATAAATCTTTTTGCCATCACTATACCAACGTGCAGCCATGTCCAATTTTTTGCTTGTATCTTCGTCATATGTCCTACCTGATTCCCATATTTCTTGTACATTAAAAGAAGCTGAAGGTGCATCAGTCAAAATTATATTTTTTGCCTTTGTCTCAGAATTATTATATAGCTCTATTGCATATACTACTTCATCTCCATCAATAATCTCTACCGGATTATCCCATTTGTACCCTTTGTTCCATATATTTTCATTGCCTGAACTTGGATTTTTTATAATGCTTGGAGACCAATAGCCATAATTTTTATTTCCAATCCAATAATTATGTGAGTCTAATTCCCTTCCATCTGTTGGAAGTGGTTTTAATACCATATTTTTTCTATCTGTTCCTAAATCATCAACCGTACCATCTTTATGTATAATTTGTGTGATATATTTTTGTAGAGAAATGTTAGCACTTATTACTGGCCACGTTATTTCTGTTTCATATCTATATTTTGTAGATTTTCCAACAAGCATTGATTGATTACCTTGCTTTGTATACTCATATGCCTCGCCATCATAAAGCCAATAATCATAGATTACTGTTAATTTTGTTCCAGCTGAATATGTGCTCGGATCAAGCTCAATAGAGCCTCCATTTTTTATTACTTGATTACTTAAACCGGGAATTATTACTTGTGGACATCCTTGCTTACAAGAAAATGCAATACATACCTTATTATTATTTACACTGACAGTAATTTCATCATCTGTATGTGAATGGCTCGCATAATTAGCATAGTCTATTGCTCTATAATAAATCGATTTACCATTTACATATCCAAAAGTACCATATTCTTCACTCGTGCAATGATCTTTTACATTTTCTTCATTATTCTGTGTTAACCATATAGCGACATTTGTAGGTTTTCTCTTTGCGCTATTTGTTTTAGTTATATCATCTACGTTATTTAAACTACTATTTTCCTGTCCAATTATGTATTTTATTACATTAACTTTATATGAGTCATTTAATTTTTCATAGTAATTATCACCGTCTAATATATGTTCCTGTACTAGCACCTTTATACATATCATTACAAAACACACCATTTTTATAATGATATGTGCTCTTAGAATAAGCATCGTTCAAAGTAAACCAAAAATCACTTGGAAAATCACCAGATAAGTTTTCGTCTTTATTAGGCCATTGTGTTGTTGCTGCAATAACAATATATATTGTACTTAATAATATACAAATTAAAATACTTAATATTAATAATTTACTTTTTCTTTTCATCTTTTTTTGCTTTCCTCCTTTCCTTATATATTTACACTTAAAACTTTTTTCTTTATTATATAAGCCCCTGTTGCAAATGTTGTTATACAACATAAAGTTATACCTAAATATAGCCATGCTGAGCCTGTTTTAATTGAAATTGCAAGTATAGCAGAAGAATTATTATTTTCTTGTGCTTGCATATTTTCTTGCACATTTGCTAAATTACTTATCTTTGTTAAGCTTGCATTGTTTGTAAATATACCTGCATTATCTTCCGTCATTGTTTTTGTTAATACAAGTTCAACTTCTTTTGTTTCGTTTGGATTTATTGCTACTTTAGAAAGTGCAGATGTATATAGTTTTCCATCTGTTCCTTTATACCAATCCTTATTTAGGTCTGAGCTGAACTCTAGTCCGCTTGGTAAATCATCTTGTAAACTATCAACAAAACCTGCAACATCTCCCTCGTTTGTAACTGCAAATTTATATGTAACTATTACATTAGTTCCTTTCATATATTTTGCTTTAATATCTATTTTTGCAACATCGTCTGTTGGTTTATATTCTTCTGTTTGTGTTCCTTCTTTATTAATTATAGATATTTTAGAAATATATTTATTTAAACTTAAATCAAATTTTGCATTTTCCAATAATCCTATATTTATATTTACTTTACTTTCAGTTAGTGCTATTTCGTCTGTAACTGCTGCTGTTTTTAAATTACCATTTATTCTAACTTGTGTTAAAATTACATCTGAGTTTATGCTTTCATCTACACCAGCCCTTTTGTATGTTGTAACTGTGAATGTATTAGTGTCAAATTCGAATAGCACTATATAATTTCCTTTTGGAATATTTGTAAACTCATATTTACCATTATTATTAGTTGTTGTGGTTATTTTATTTCCATTTGCATCTAATGCAAAGTTTCCTGTATCTTTATTAACCAAAGTTACCACTACGCTATGTTGTAAAGCTTCTTCATCATCCTTTTTACCATTTTTATTTGAATCTACCCATGCTATTCCAGAAATGCTATATGTTTCTTTTTCAGGTGTTGTTGATTCTTCTGGTTTTGTTGATTGTTCTGGATTTTCAGGTGTTGTTGGTTCTTCTGGTTTTGTTGGCTGTTCTGGATTTTCAGGCGTTGTTGGTTCTTCTGGGTTTGTTGGTTGTTCTGGATTTTCTGGTGTTATTGGTTCTTCTGGGTCTTCTATTTTTTTAGGCTCATATTTTATATTAAAAACTACCTCATTAGATTCAATTTCAACTAAACCAACTGATAATTTCACCTTATTCTTTATAGCAATTGTTTCCTCTTGTTCAACTTCTTTTTCTTTTATAGTTCCTGTAATAATAGCTGTAAATTTTTCTCCTGATTTTAAATTTTCTGTTAAGTTAATTGGTGTTTTCGGTGTATATATTAATTTATCTTTTCCATATTCTACCTTTTGAACATTTATATTATCAGAAATTTCATCTAAAAGTATAAATTCACAGCTAGTTTCTCCTATATTTTCCACCGTTATTTTATATTCTATATTATCTCCAGCTTTTTTAGTTTCATCTTGCACATTTGAGGTTAAATTTACAGCAAAATATGCTTGCGAAATTTTTGTATATTTATTATTAGATTCATAAACATCATTTTCTTTACCTATTGTTACATTTGCAATAGTGTTTAGTTTAGCTGAATATCCATCTACCAATTTTATTACTTTAGCATTTATAACTACTTCTGTTTCTTCGTTTGGTTGTAATTTTTTAATTGTATATTCAAAGGCGTTATTGTTGCATATACCATTGTCTGTTATTTCGTATTTTCCATTCCACTTTGCTAAACCTCCATTAATAAACTCAACTTCTTTTGGAATGTTATAGCTAATTTTTAAATCATTTAAATTATTAGTTGTTATGTTTTTAACATATATATGGTATTCAACATTATCTCCAATATTGTATGTGTTTTCATATATACTTGTCTGTTCAATATCCGTTGGTAATTTTAAGTTTACCTCAATTTTCGCTGGTTTTAATACTAAAGTGTTTTTTATTGGCTCATTATTTTCTACTTGCACAGTATTTATTATGTTTCCTTCTATAGCTGTGTTTGCCATTTTTAAAGATATTTCAAATTCTTTAACTTCATTTGCCTTTATTTCTTCAATTTTCCATAACATTTCTTTAATTGTCGTATCTTCAACATTTTTAAAATAATAATCTTCAGCTTCTTCTATTTTTTTTCTGTACACATATATTGCATTTTCTGGTATTATATCTTTTACTGTTATATTATTTAAAGTTTTATCTGATTTATTTTCTACCTTTATAGTGTAGTTTACTATTTGATTTGAATGTACATAGTTTTGTGTTATTTGAGGTATTATTGTAACTTCTAATGGTATTGAATTTTGCTCATTTTCATTTAATTCATTTTTTGTTTTATTTTTTCCAATATCGTTTTCTGGTGTTTGTAAACCAAGTATCATTTCTTTCTGTTCGTAATTATTATTTATGTTATATGTCATGCCTAATTTTAAAAAGCATTTTTCGTTGTAGTCCATTTGTTCTGGTATTTGTACATATTCTTTTATTATTATTGTTTGTTTTGCAAGTAATGTATTATTATTTAGTTCTACTTTATATGCTTTTGCATTTTTAGTAAAATCTGTTGTCCAAGTGTTATCGTTTACATCACTATTTTCATTTTCTGAGTAATATACTTTTGCATTTTCAACTTCTACAGGTTTTGTTAATTTTGTAATAAAAGTTGAGTTTTTATTTTCTGTATTTGTTCCTAATCTTTCTATAATAACAACATTTGTTAAATCTTCCTCATTGTTATTAACAAGTACAATATTTCTTGTAGCTTCATATGTATCAGCATTATTTTTTATTTCTACTGTTTTGTTTTCCATTGTTATTTCTTGCGTGTTATTTCCATCAAAATTATTTAATGTAGATAAAATTAATACGCCTTCTTTTGATACTATATTAACATCACATGATGCTTCTATTTGTTCTTCACCTTGCACACATGTTGCAACTATTTTGTCTTTTCTAGAAGCCAGGGTATTTCTATATTGTAAATCTTCTAGGTTTAAAACTATACTTGTTCCACCAGAAATATTTTCTAAGTCATACTCTGTTTGTTTTCCTTCTAATTCTATGTATATAACATTATTTCCTTGTGTTTTTACGCTTTTTATTTCTAGCCCATTTCCGTTTAAAATTTCTGAATGTGATACGTTTCCATAAGCAATTCCTTCTGGTAATGTAATTTTTATTGTTGGAGCATTAAATAATTTAGCTGATGGATTTGTATCGTCTAATTTTACTATTACGTTTGAGTTTGTTTTTTGTAATGTTGTAAAGTTTGGCTCGTTTGTTTCTACAGATATTTTTGTTCTTGCCTCGTTTAACATTATTGTTTGTTTTGCAAGTATTTCGTTAACACTATTTGTTATTTCAAGTTTTTCTATATTTTCTACATTTGTTCCATAATTAGCGTTGTTTAAAATTGTAGCTTGATTTTCAAAATGCATATTTCCTTCTGCTATTGGTTTTGTTGTTTTTATTTTTAAAGCAGTTAAATTTTGTTTGTATTCTATTACAATACTTTCTTTACCATCTTCTATTTGAGAATGGCTTCCATCTATGTATGTAACAGAAAGTTTATTGTTATTTTCTATATTTAGATAGCTAACAGTTGCAATTACTTCTTCGTTTTGGTAAATTTCTATTTTACCGTTTTCGCCTAAAATTCTATCAAATTCATTTTTGCTTATTCCTGTTGCAGAATAAACAACATTTCCATTTGAAGAAATTTTTTCGTTTGACTTTAATAAAAGTTCTGCTTCGTTTGTTTGCATTATTATTTCATCTACGGCATTTGAATTTAACACATTTAGTGTAGATATTGTTTTAAAATCTGTATTATATTTTGTACCGTTTTCAACATTTGAGTACATAAAGCCTTTGTATATTTTATCTTGTATGTCTGTTGTGTTATATGATAAAATGTCGCCTTTATTTTCTGTTTCTGTTGTTTTTATTGTTTTAGCTGTTTCTGAAGTTAGTACCCCACTTTCTGCTTTGTATTGTATGCTTGCACTTATGTTGTATGTTAAATTAACTTCCTCCATATTTTCTGTAACAGCTTCTGCTGAGTATATATATATAATTTCTAATTCATCTTTTGAATCTTGAACAAATTTTGTGTATTCATTTTCATTTGCGTATGACAAAGTTAATAAACCAGAAGTTTTATCGTAGTTCTGATTTATTTTTACATTTTCTTTTTCACCTGTTGTTTGCATTGTTTTTGCAAGTACAACATTTGCTCTTTCTGGGAAATGTGAATTAACTTCTGGAAGTTTAATTTGCACTTCTACAGAAGTTGTTGGTAAATATGTTTCTTCACTTTGTTTGGAATTAACACTTACTTTTGTTTGAACAGCAAGCCCTGTATAGTTTTGAGTTTGTGTTTTAACAAATTTTGTATTCTCTGCATTTAGTTCAATTTCTGGTAGCATAGCATTTTCTGCAATTGCATTTGCAATTCCAACACCACAAATAGAAACATTTCCAAACACAATTGATATTGCCATAAATGTTGCTATAGTTTTTGTTAAAATGTTTTTCAAGTTCATTAAAATTTCCTCCTTAGAAATTAATAATTATTATATATTATATATAAATTATATATTATGTACACTATTATTTTTATTATACAACATTTTTTTCATAAAATCTAGACTTTTCTAGCAAAATCTCTCTTTATTTATATAAAAAAACAGATATTTTTCAACAAAATATCTGCTTTTATTATACGGATATACACATTTAGTAAATTGCCTAATATTAATATTAAGTTTTTGTTACAATTTTTAAGCAAAAGATGCAACATTTAGCGTTTTCCTTAGGGAATCAAAAATATAGAGTGAAGGTTTTAAATTTATATTTATTACTAAATTCTGTTTTGAGCAGGCATAAAACCTGCCCCCCTACATTTTTTGAATTGGATCTAATTTTTGCATAAATAATCTGCAATTTGCGCGTATTGTTCCATCGTTAGTTCTTCTCCTCTTGCTTTTTCGCTTATTTTAAAACTATTTAGCATTGTTTTTATTTCATTTTTATTGTTAAAAAATTCTGTTTTTTCCCATGCGTTTACTAGCGTTTTTCTTCTTTGCATAAATGCATATTTTATTAATTTAAACATTAAATCTTTGTCATTTACATTTATATTTTTTTCTTTTCGTATATTTAGTTGTATTACTTTAGACTCTACAGCTGGCTCTGGTATAAAAGATTGTGGCATTACTCTTAATACTTCTTTTGCTTCTGCATAATAATATATTGAGTATGTTATAGCTCCTGAATTTTTTCCACCTGGCACTTCAGTTAATCTATCTGCTACTTCTTTTTGTATCATAACTGTTATTGTTTCTATTTTTAGTTCTTCTTCTAATAATTTCATTATTATTGGTGTAGTTATATAATATGGCAAATTTGCAACAATTTTTACTTTTTTAAAGATATTATTATTCTCTATTAGTTCCTTTAAATTGATTTTTAATATGTCTTGATTTATAAGTTCAAAATTGTTATATAGCTTAAATCTATCTGATAATATTTCTATCATTCTTTTATCTAATTCTATTGCAACAACTTTTCCTGCTTTTTCAAGTAGCTCTTTTGTGAGTGTCCCTAAGCCTGGGCCAATTTCTATTACTAAGTCTTCCTTTGTAATTTCCGCACTTTCAACTATTCTATTTACCACTTCGTCATTTATTAAGAAATTTTGTCCTAGACTTTTATTTGCAGATATACCATATTTTTTTAGTATGAATTTTGTTTCATCGTATGTATTCATATTTGTTTTTCCTTTCTAAAATTAAAATTTATATGACAAATATAATTGTAATCAATTTATTTTTGAGAGCATTTTTTCAAAATTAGACCCTCCAGGCTAGCGGGTATTCCCCGCCTCAAAGGGCTGTCAGGCCGTAATTTTTCAAAAAAGTCTCAAAACAGATTGATATATAGTAGCGCGAAGCTATTGGTTTTTATTTTTTTAGAAAGTTACGGGTGGGGACCGGCGAGTTTATAGAATGTTTAAAATTTATTAAAATAAATTTTATTACATTCTATACGAAGTTGGGGCGTTTCGTAAAAAATAAAAACAAATAGCTGGGAGCGGATTAATTTTGCAAATTACAATTTACATTATATCATATTTTTTTATTATATAGGAAAAAATCGAAGATTTTTACGTATATATCAAGGTTAAGTTACCTTAGGCAGTGCATATTTGCGAAACCACTTTTCCTATTATTCTCAAAATTCTTGCTTTTTATCTTTTTTTAATGTAAAATAAATGCATAAATTCCTTACGGGAGGTTGATTTTACTTATGAAAAAAACTAACAGAAATTATAGAAAAAAATCTAATAAAGAACCTATTTCTATTGATAGATCACTACCTATTAAAAGGCTTAGAGTTATCTTGTTTTGTGGAGTTCTTATACTTGCTTTGTTAATTCTTAGAGTTTTTTGGATTCAATTTATTAATGGCTCATGGCTTAAAGAAAAAGCTTATAGGCAACAAACTGCAAGTAAAATTATAAGTCCTGAAAGAGGTAAAATTTTTGATGTTAACGGAAAAGTTTTAGCTACCAGTGAAAAAGTAGATACGATTTCAATTAATCCTACAAAAATTAAAGCAGATAAAAAAGAATTATATGCTAGAGGCCTATCTAAAATATTTGAACTTGATTATGAAGAAACTTTAACAAAAGTTAATAGTACATCTGCTGTTGAAACTATTGCTAAAAAAGTTGAAAAAGACAAAGTTAAAGAGCTTGAAGCATGGATGAAAGAAAATAAAATATCTGCAGGTATAAATATAGATGAAGATAATAAAAGATATTACCCATACAATGAACTAGCATCTCAAGTTATTGGTTTTTGTGGAACCGATAACAGTATTGCTGGTATTGAGCTTTCATATGATAGTGTTTTGAAAGGTCGTTCTGGTAAAATTATTACCACAACAGATCTAAACAGTAGTGAAATATCTGATAATCATGCAACATATGTTGAAGTTGAAAATGGTAGCGACGTTTATTTAACATTAGATGTTAATATTCAATCAATTGTAGAAAAGTATATTAAACAACCAGTCGAAGATGGAAAATGTGAGGCAAGTAGTGCAATTATAATGGAACCATCTACAGGAAACATATTATCTATGGCATCTTATCCTAACTTTAATTTAAATACTCCATTTGTTCCAAATTCCGAAGAAGTTAAAGAAAAATGGGCAGATATGTCTGTTAAAGAAAAAAATGATTATTTAAGTAAAATGTGGAGAAACAAAAATGTTTCTGATGGTTATGAGCCTGGTTCTCCATTTAAAACTATTATTGCATCTATTGCATTAGAGGAAAACATTACGGAAATAGACGTTAAGAACGATTTTTACTGTAAAGCTTATGAAGAGATTTCTGGCACTAAAATTAGATGTTGGACAACTAATGCTCATGGCTATCAAACTTTAAAACAGGCTTTAGCTAATTCATGTAACCCTGCATTTATGCAATTAGGTAAAAGGATCGGCGTAGAAACTTTATATAAATATTTTGAAGCTTTTGGTTTATTTAATAAAACTGGAATATCACTTCCTGCAGAACCTTCAAAAGGCATATTCCATGATGAAAGTCGTGTTGGTCCTGTTGAACTTGCTACCATGTCATTTGGTCAGAGGTTTGAAATAACTCCTATACAATTAATTACTGCTGCTTCTTCTATTGCTAATAATGGCGTACTTGTAAAACCCCAAATAGTTAGTAAAGTAATAAACACAGATTCTGGCTCTACAACAAGCACACAAACTGAAGAAGTTAGAAAAGTAATTTCAAAAGAAACTGCAGACAGTGTTATAAAGATGATGGAATATGTTGTAACAGATGGTACTGGTAAGCCTGGTGCTGTCAAAGGTTACACAATTGCTGGAAAAACTGGTACTTCAGAAGCAAAAGTTGGATCTAAAGATGGTAATACTTTATCTTACCTTGCTATTGCACCAGCTGAAAATCCAAAATTAGTTGTTTTAGTTATTTTATATAATATGAACATTAAAAATGCTCATGGTGGTACAGTTGTTGGTCCTATAGTATCTAATATTCTTTCAGAAGTATTGCCATATATGGGAATTACCTCTGATGATGCTAATATAAATTCTAGTAACAATTCAGTTACAATTCCTAATGTTGTAAACAAAACTGTAACTGAAGCAGAGAAAATAATTAAAAATGCTGGTCTTGATTGTGTAATTGCCTGTGATGGTGACAAAAATTCAACTTTAGTTGAAGCTCAAGTACCAGAAGCAAGAAAAATTGTATTAAAGGATTCTGTTGTTATGTTATATGGAACTGAAAATTCTACTAGAACTTCTGTAACAGTTCCAGACTTAAGTAAAATGACTTTAACTCAAGCAAAAAATACTTTGAAACAAAAGAATTTAAATATTTCATATACGGGTACAGGGCTTGTTGTAAGCCAAGATATAAAAGCTGGCTCTTCTGTTGAAGAAGGTTCAATTATTGAAGTTAAGTTATCATACTAAATAAAGCAAAATACTGATTTTTCGGGCAGGCGGTGTAGGGGTAGGTCTTGTGCCTACCATTCCTGCCCCACAATTTTTTATGCAAGAAAGGATTAGAATGGAAACAATTTTTTTAAAAAATGAAGACGTACTAGAAGCTACAAAAATTTTAAAATCTGGTGGAATTGGAATTTTTCCCACAGATACCGTTTATGGCATTGGATGTGATTTTATAAATGCTACTAGTTTAAAAAGATTATTTAAAGCAAAGAAAAGAGATTTAAGCAAGCCTATAAATATTCTAGTATCTAATATTAATATGTTAGATGGTGTTGTAACAAATATCAATGATATAGAGAAAACTTTAATGGAAAGTTTTTGGCCTGGTGCATTAACTATAATATTTGACAAAACAAATTTAGTTCCAGATCTTTTAACATCAGGTTTAGATACTGTTGGAATTCGCATGCCAGATAATACAGTTTGCCTAAATTTAATTAATAAATTTGGAAAACCAATTGCAACTTCAAGTGCAAATATTTCAAATGAACCAGCAACAAATTTTGTAGATGAAAATTTAATAAAAAAGTTTAATAATAATGTTGATTTTATATTAGATTCTGGTAAAATAGATGGTAATGTTCCATCTACCATTGTTAGGGTAGTTGGAAATAAAGTAAATATTTTAAGAGAAGGTCCAATTTCTCTTGATGATATAATGGAGGTTATAAAAAATGTTAGATAATATAATAGTAAAATATTTAATTACATTCTTTTTAGGAATGTGCCCAATAATAGAAATAAGAGGAGCAATTCCTGTTGGAGTTGGACTAGGTCTTAGTTACTTTGAATCTTTTGTTGTTGGTTTTATTGGAAATATAATTCCTATATACTTTATTGTTAAATATATTGGTCCTATTTTTGATTTTTTAAGTAGATTTAAAATATTTAAGAAAATAATAGATTGGGCAAGTAATAAAGCCACAAAACATATAGAAGAAAGTGAAAGATTACAAAATTTTACTGCTTTAGGATTATTTTTATTTGTTGCAATTCCACTTCCAGGTACAGGTGCATGGGTTGGATCTCTAATTGCTAATTTCTTACATGTACCACTAAAAAAAGCTTGGTTACCTTTAGCATTAGGTGTATTTGCAGCAGGATGTATTGTTCTTTTTGCAACTGGTAGTGTAGTAACAATATTTCAGCATATATGAGATTAAAAAAAAAAAAGCCTTATAGGCTTTTTTTATCGTTTTATACATTATCTTTTATATAATCTACAACATCCCCAACTGTTACAACTTTTTCTGCATCAGCATCTGGAATTTCTATGTCAAATTCTTCTTCTAAAGCCATTATTAATTCAACTATATCTAAAGAATCTGCTCCTAAATCATCTATAAAAGAAGCTTCTTGTGTTACAGCATTTTCTGCAACTCCAAGTTGTTCTACTATAATTTCTTTAACTTTATCGAATACTTCTTCTGAACTCATTTTAAGTTCACCTCCTTAAAACCTTTCTTACGTTTCTTATAATTGTTATATTATAAGTATATACATTTGTCAAGAAATTTTTATATTTTTATTAAAGAATTTAAATTTATGTTATTTGTGGTATGTATAAGAATTTTAATTTTCGGTTTTCTGTTTTTTAAATGTCTCTATGTTTGAAAACTGTTCTATCATCATATCAACACTTTTTTTCTTTGCAAAAGCTTCTGCTTGTTTTATTGTATAATGAAATAACTTTTCATCACTACTTCCATGTGCTTTTACAACTGGTTTTTTTACACCTAAAAATAAGGCTCCACCGTATTCTTTATAATCAACAGTTTTAGCAAATCTTTTTATTCCTGGCATTGCTGGAAGTGCAGCAATTGTTGAAAAAAATGATTTTTTTATGCTTTCTGTTAAAGATTTTTTCACTAATTTTCCAAAACCTTCTACTGTTTTTAAAAATACATTTCCTGTAAAGCCATCACACACTATTGCATCTATTTTTCCAGAGAATGCATCTCTTCCCTCTACGTTTCCAACAAAGTTAATTCCAAGTTTTTCAGATTCGTTTTTAAGTATTTGATATGTTTCTTTTACTAAATCATTTCCTTTAGTTTCTTCTGTTCCTATGTTTAGCAAACCAATTGCAGGTTTTTCTATTCCAAAAGTATTTTTTAAATAAATTGTAGCCATTTGTGCAAATTGCACTAGATTTAAGGGTTTACAATTTGTATTTGCTCCTGCATCTATTAGCATTAATCTTTTTTTGTAAGCAGGAAGCATTGGTGCCATTGCTGGTCTATCTATGCCCTTAATTCTTCCTACAAGCAAAGTTGCTCCTGTAAGCAAAGCTCCTGAATTTCCTGCAGAAATAAATACATCACCTTTTCCATCCTTTAATAAATTAAATCCTACAACCATTGAAGAATCCTTTTTGTGCTTTATTGCATCTGTTGGTTTGTCTTCCATTGTTACGACTTCTGTTGTATTATATATAGAAAATTTTGGTGACATTTCTTCTAGTTTATCTTTTCCATAAAACTCTTTTACTTTTTTATTTATAATTTCTTCATTTCCTATTAGCATTATATTTGCTTCAACTTCATTTACTGCTTTAACAGCTCCTTTAATTACTGCATCTGGAGCATTATCTCCACCCATTGCATCTACTAAAATAACCATGTATTGCCTCCTGTTATTATATTAAGTTATAATAATATCTATGAATATGTATAATATTTTATTATTAAATAATTAAAAAATCAATACTTTTTAAATATTTAAAGGTATTAAATTATTTTTAAAATTGGGATTTATTTTTGAATTAAACTTAAATTAATAATAGTCTAGCTGCATGCCAAACTCTTTGAATTATAATAAAATTAGATCTAATTTCATATATTATTCTATATTGTTTAAAAATAATTTCACGTATATTTTTGTTATTATATTCTAAAACTTTTCTTCCCATATATGGCATAACAGTTAAGTTTGTAGTAATTTTTACTATTTTATTAATTGTTTTTAAAGAATAATAAATTGAATCTCTTGAAATATAATTATAGATTGAATATAAATCTGCCTTAGCATTTTTTGACCATATTACTTTTACCAAATATTTCTTCCAGTACTTCCTCTGTAGTATAGTATTCCGCAATACCGTTTTCTTCCTCTTTATGTTGTAATTCTATTGAGGCTATAATTATATCTGATTCAGCTAAATTAGGATTATCGATTATTTTCTGTAATTCTTTTATTGTTTTGCTTCTGTAATATAAAATTTTTTCTTCATTGCTCATAACATCAGCTCCTTTTGAATGGCATTTAATAATTTAATACCTTTTAAAGTATTATATATTATTTTTTCTATTTGTCAATATTGGCTTAGTACTAAGTTAAAAAGATTAAACAGATACACGACATATTACCTACATTTTGTAATATTTAAAGGTATTAAATTATTTTTAAAATTGGGATTTATTTTTAAATTAAATTTTTAGAAATTAATCTTCTAGAATGAAATATTCTTTGAATGTAAATAAAACTTTCTTTTATTTGGTATATAATTCGATAAGATTTATAAATCAACTCACGAATATATTCTTCATTATACTCTGGTACTTTCCTGCCCATATAGGGCAACAAATCCAAGCCTAATATTTTTTCTCCAATATTTTCTTTTGTTTTTACAGCATAATATATAGAATTTAATTTTATGTATTCAAATATTTGTTGAATATCAATGTTGGCATCATCTGAAATTATAATAATACTGTTCTTATCCAAATACTTCCTCGAATGTATGTACATTTCCTAATTCATAGTTTTTGTTACCTAGTTCAATTGATGCTATAATTATATCTGATTCATCAATAGTCTCATCTCTAATTATTTTTCTCAGTTCTTTTACTGTTTTGCTTCTGTAATATAAAATTTTTTCTTCATTGCTCATGACATCAGCTCCATTTGAATGGCATTTAATAATTTAATACCTTTTAAAGTATTATATATTATTTTTTCTATTTGTCAATATTGGTTTTAGTATTAGGACAAAAAATTAGGCAGACATGTATAGGTAGGTCTTGTGCCTCCCATTTTCGCCCTACAATACATAAGAAAAGTGGCTTCGCCACACTTTTCTTATCGCCGATTTGAGTTTCCGAATAAAATGAGAAAATCTCAAAGGCAACAGCGATTATAGCATTTTTGTTGAATAGAAAAATCTTTGATTTTCCTATTCAACAAAAAAGACGACTTTTAAGTCGTCTTTTTTTATTATAAGCTTTTAATTAAGCAATTATTTCTGAAACTATACCAGAACCAACTGTTCTTCCACCTTCACGTATAGCGAATCTTAATCCTTTTTCTATAGCAATTGGTGTGATTAATTCGATAGTCATTGAAATATTATCTCCTGGCATTACCATTTCTGTTCCTGCAGGTAATTCAATAACACCTGTAACGTCTGTTGTTCTGAAGTAGAATTGTGGTCTGTATCCATTGAAGAATGGTGTATGTCTTCCACCTTCTTCTTTGGTTAATACATAAACTTCTGCTTTGAATTTTGTGTGTGGATGTATTGTTCCTGGTTTTGCTAAAACTTGACCTCTTTCGATGTCTTTTCTATCAACACCTCTTAATAGAACACCTATGTTGTCTCCTGCTTCTGCTTGATCTAATAATTTTCTGAACATTTCAACACCTGTAACAACTGTTTTTGAAGCTTCTGATTTTAATCCAACCATTTCAACTTCATCACCAACTTTTACAACACCTCTTTCAACTCTACCTGTTGCAACTGTTCCTCTACCAGTAATTGTGAATACGTCTTCAACTGGCATTAAGAATGGTTCGTCAACTGGTCTAGATGGTGTTGGTATATAACTATCAACAGCGTCCATTAATTCTTTCATGCATGCATATTCTGGAGCATTTGGATCTGTAGATGTACTTTCTAGTACTTTTAATGAAGATCCTTTTATAACTGGTATTTCATCTCCTGGGAAATCATAGCTTGATAATAAGTCTCTAACTTCCATTTCAACTAAGTCTAATAGTTCAGGATCGTCAACCATATCACATTTATTTAAGTAAACAACTATATATTTAACACCAACTTGTCTAGCAAGTAATATATGCTCTCTTGTTTGAGGCATTGGTCCATCAGCTGCTGAAACAACTAATATAGCACCATCCATTTGAGCAGCACCTGTAATCATGTTTTTAACGTAGTCAGCATGTCCTGGGCAGTCAACGTGTGCATAGTGTCTGTTTTCTGTTTCATATTCAACGTGAGCTGTATTAATTGTGATTCCTCTTGCTTTTTCTTCTGGAGCTCCGTCGATTTGATCGTAAGCTTCATATTTAGCTTTTCCTAATAATGATAAATATTTTGTAATAGCGGCTGTTGTTGTTGTTTTTCCATGATCTACGTGACCGATTGTACCGATATTAACATGTGGTTTTGTTCTTTCAAATTTAGCTTTTGCCATTTTTGAATTCCTCCTTTAATTTTTATTTTAATTTTAATTTTAAATTTAATAACTTAATTTAAATAGCACCTGTATTGTATACTAAGTTTGCTATTTTTGCAATAGAAATTTAATATTTTATAATAATTTCTATTTATAAGACTGTTTCCATTTTCATTAAAATACTAGTCCTCTTTTTTAGTTCTAGAAGCAACAATAGCTTCAAATACTGATTTTGGAACTTCTTCATAATGAGATGGTTCCATAGAATATGTTCCTCTACCTTGTGTTTTTGAACGTAAGTCTGTAGCATAACCAAACATTTCTGATAATGGCACAAATGCTCTTATCTCTGATGTTCCGTCAACTGTTTCCATTCCTTCCATTCTACCACGTCTTGAGTTTACATCTCCTATAACATCTCCCATGTATTCTTCTGGAACTGTTATTTCAACTTTCATTATTGGTTCTAGAATAACAGCTTTTGCTTTTCTACATCCTTCTTTGAAAGCCATAGATCCAGCAATTTTGAAGGCCATTTCTGATGAGTCAACATCATGGTAAGAACCATCAACTAATGTTGCTTTGAAGTCGATAACCGGGTATCCAGCAAGTACTCCGGCTTCTGCAGCTTCTCTAACTCCTTCTTCAACTGGTTTGATGTATTCTTTTGGAACAACACCACCAACTATTTTGCTTTCAAATTCTATTCCTGAACCTGGTTTTAATGGTTCCATTTCTAACCAAACGTGTCCGTATTGTCCACGTCCACCAGATTGACGTATGAATTTTCCTTCAACTCTAACTGCTTCTTTAATTGTTTCTTTGTAGGCAACTTGTGGTTTACCTACATTACATTCAACTTTGAATTCTCTTTTTAATCTGTCAACAATTATATCTAGGTGTAATTCACCCATACCAGCTATAATTGTTTGACCAGTTTCTTGGTTTGTATAAGCTTTGAAAGTTGGATCTTCTTCAGCAAGCTTTGCTAAAGCTATACCCATTTTTTCTTGAGCTGCTTTGTCTTTTGGCTCAATTGCTATATCAATAACTGGTTCAGGGAATTCCATTGATTCTAGAATTATTGGATGGTTAGGATCACATAATGTATTTCCTGTTGTAACCTCTTTTAATCCAACTGCAGCTGCTATATCACCAGCATAAACTTTGTCTATGTCTTCTCTGTGGTTAGCATGCATTTGAAGAATTCTTCCTATTCTTTCTTTTTTATCTTTGCTTGAATTTAAAACTGTTGAACCAGACTCTAATGTTCCAGAGTAAACTCTAAAGAAACATAATTTTCCAACGAATGGGTCTGTAGCAATTTTAAATGCTAATGCAGCAAATGGTTCTGAATCAGAAGTTTTAGCTTCTGTTTCTTTTCCGTCTAATGTTTCACCTTTAATATGTGGTATATCTAATGGTGATGGCATATAATCAACTATGTTGTTTAATAACTCTTGAACACCTTTATTTTTGTATGAAGAACCACAACATACTGGAACTATTTTATTTGCTATTGTTCCAATTCTTAAGCCTTTTTTAATTTCAGCTTCTGTTAATTCTTCTCCTTCTAGGTATTTCATCATTAATTCTTCATCTTGATCACATGCTGCTTCTATCATGGCAGCTCTATATTCTTCTGCCATAGATTTCATATCTTCTGGTATATCTGTTTCTTCAATTACTTTTCCTAAATCATCTTTATGGATGAATGCTCTCATTTTAATTAAATCAACTATACCTTGGAAGTTATCTTCAGCTCCTATTGGTAATTGGATTGGAACTGCGTTTGCTTTTAATCTGTTTTTTAATTGGTCAACGCAAAGCATAAAGTTAGCTCCTGTTATATCCATTTTGTTTACATATACCATTCTTGGAACTTGATATTTATCAGCTTGTCTCCAAACTGTTTCTGTTTGTGGTTGAACTCCACCTTTTGCAGCTAAAACTGTAACGGCACCATCAAGAACTTTTAAAGATCTTTGAACTTCAACTGTAAAGTCAACGTGTCCTGGGGTATCGATAATATTTATTCTATTACCATTCCAGAAACATGTTGTAGCAGCAGAAGTAATTGTTATACCTCTTTCTTGCTCTTGTTCCATCCAGTCCATTGTAGCTGCGCCTTCGTGAACTTCACCTATTTTGTGAGTTTTACCTGTATAGAATAGTATTCTTTCTGTTGTTGTAGTTTTTCCTGCATCTATATGTGCAACTATTCCTATATTTCTTGTTTTTTCTAACGAATAAGCTCTTTCAGCCACGGATTTATCCTCCTTTTTATATTTTGTTTCATTGGTTGTAATTTTTTAAAATTTGTAGTGTGCAAAAGCTTTATTAGCTTCAGCCATTCTATGTGTATCTTCTTTTTTCTTGTATGCTCCACCGTTTTGGTTTGTAGCATCAATTATTTCACCAGCTAATTTTTCTGCCATTGTTTTTTCATTTCTTTTTCTTGCATAAGTAACAAGCCATCTTAGACCTAAAGTTTGTCTTCTTTCAGCTCTAATTTCTAATGGAACTTGGTATGTAGCTCCACCAACTCTTCTTGCTTTTACTTCAAGAACAGGCATTATATTATTTAAAGCTGTTTCAAATACTTCTAATGGATCTTTTTGCTCTTTTTCTTTTATGATATCAAATGCACCATAAACGATTTTTTGAGCAACTGATTTTTTACCATCTAACATTATATTGTTAATTAGCTTTGTAACAACTTTGCTATTATAAATTGGATCTGGTAATACATCTCTTTTTGCTATATATCCTTTTCTTGGCACTATTCTTCACTCCTTTTTTTGAAATTAGAGGTTAGATATTAATTTATCTTTTCCTCTTTTTGAGTATTTATAAAAATACTCTTAAAGTTACTCTGGAAACCTCATGTTTCCCGTATAGTGCTATATCTATTCTAAATTTAAGTAGCCTTAAATTAGTAAGTAAATACGCACTAATCAAAATGGTTTATTTTCATTTTATTTCTTTGGGCGTTTTGCTCCATATTTAGAACGCGCTTGCATTCTATCTTTAACACCAGCTGTATCTAATGTTCCTCTTATAATATGATATCTAACACCAGGTAAATCTTTTACCCTACCACCTCTTATTAAAACAACACTGTGTTCTTGTAGGTTGTGTCCTATACCAGGAATGTATGATGTTACTTCATAACCATTAGATAAACGTACCCTTGCAACTTTTCTTAAAGCTGAGTTTGGTTTTTTAGGTGTAACTGTTTTTACTACTGTACAAACTCCTCTTTTTTGTGGAGATCTAGAATTAGTTAATTTCTTTTTTCTAGAGTTAAATCCATGTTGTAAAGCTGGAGCTGTTGATTTTGTAGTAGTTGTTTTTCTACCTTTTCTTACTAATTGATTAATTGTTGGCACTTAAATTTCACCTCCTAAATTTGTATTTTGTTTTGCTGTTTTTAAAAGCAAGCAAAACAACTATTATATTATACCTTTTTAATAGTTAAAAGTCAAGAGTTTTCCTACGGAATTATAAGGAAAGTGGCAGGTACAAGACCTGCCCTTTTAATTGTTTTTATTTTGTCATTTCTTCTACAAACATTTTGTTTAGCATTTGAGGATTTGCTTTTCCTTTAGTTTGTTTCATTGCTTGGCCTACTAAGAATCCTAATGCTCTATCTTTTCCTGCTTTATAGTCTGCTACAGATTGAGGGTTTTCTGAAAGTATTTTTAATACCACTTCTTTTATTGCTCCCTCATCTGATATTTGTATCCATCCTTTTTCTTCTATTATTTGAGATGGCATTTTTTCTCCATTTTCAAACATTTCTTCTAGCACTTTTTTTGCTATTGCTGTACTAATTGTTCCTTTATCTATTAAAGATATTAATTCAGCCAAGCTTTTTGCTGAAAATGGTATTTCGTTTGCTTCAATTTCTTTTTCATTTATTATTCTTGAAACATCTGATAAAAGCCAGTTTGCAACTGCTTTTAAATTGCCACATATTTTAGAAGATTCTTCAAACATATTTGAAATATATTTTGACGCTGTTAAAAGTTTTGCTTCTTTTTCTGTTAATTTATATTCTTCTATATATCTTTTCTTTCTACTTTCTGGCAATTCTGGTAAATTGTCTTTTATATTTTGAATATATTCTTCTGATAATTTAATTGCAACTAAGTCAGGATCTGGAAAATATCTATAATCTTCTGAGTTCTCCTTTTCTCTCATCGGGAATGTTTTTCCAGATACATCATCCCATCTTAAAGTTTGTTGAATAACTTTTCCACCATTTTCAAGAACTTGAACTTGCCTTTCTGCCTCATATTCAATTTCCCTTACTATACTTCTAAAAGAATTCATATTTTTGGTTTCTGTTCTTGTTCCTAATTTGGTATCACCTTTTTTTCTTACGGAAACATTAACGTCGGCTCTTAAAGATCCTTCTTGCATTTTGCAATCTGATACCTCTATATATTCAAGAATTGATTTTAACTTTCTTAAATATGCTTCTACTTCTTCTGCACTTCTAAAATCGGGTTCTGATACAATTTCTATTAAAGGTACCCCTGCTCTATTTAAATCTACAAGAGTTCCTCCACCATATGGGTTATGATTTAGTTTTCCTGCATCTTCTTCTATATGAATTCGTACAAGCCTTATTTTTTTAATTCCCTCCGAAGTTTCAATTTCTACATATCCTTTTTCACAAAGTGGTTTATCAAATTGAGATATTTGATAAGATTTTGGCAAATCTGGATAAAAATAATTTTTTCTATCGTTTTTACTATCTCTTGCTATTGTACAATTAGTTGCAAGTCCAGCTTTTACTGCATATTCTACTACTTTTTCATTAAGTACTGGTAAACTACCTGGCATAGCTGTACAAACTGGGCATACATGTGTATTAGGACCTTCGCCAAATTCTGTAGGGCATGAGCAAAATATTTTTGTTTTTGTTGAAAGTTCAGCGTGTACTTCTAAACCAACTATCATTTCATAATCTTCTCTTAACATATTGGTCCTCCTTTTATTTTTTAAATTCTGGTTTATAATTTTCTCTAAATTTTGTTTTTTGCTCATATGTATAAGCTGCATTTAGAATTGTTTCTTCTGAAAAATGTTTTCCTATAATTTGCATTCCTATTGGAAGACCTTCTTTATCTACTCCACATGGAATTGATATTGCTGGAACTCCTGCAACATTTATTGGAACTGTGCATATATCCGCCATGTACATTTCTAATGGATTATCTGATTTTTCTCCAATTCCAAATGCTGTGACAGGTGATGTAGGAATAATTAATATATCATATTTTTCAAATACTTTGTTAAATTCATTTTTAATTAATGTTCTAACTTGTTGTGCTTTTTTATAATATGCATCATAGTATCCTGAAGAAAGTACGTATGTTCCTAATATTATTCTTCTTTTAACTTCTGCTCCAAAGCCTTCAGTTCTTGAGTTAACAAATAGTTCTCTTAAATTTGAATAATTATTTGCTCTATATCCATATCTTATTCCATCAAATCTTCCTAAGTTTGAACTTGCTTCTGCGCATGAAATTATATAATATGTTGCTAATGTATATTCTGCAATTGGTAGACTGCATTCTTCAACTACTGCACCCATTTTTTTGTATTCTTCAATTGCATTTTCTACTTTTTCTTTTACTTCTGGATTAATTCCTTCTGCAAAATATTCTTTAGGGACACCTATTCTTAGACCTTTTACATCATTTTTTAATGCCTTTGTATAGTCTTTTTCTCCTATATCTACTGATGTTGTGTCTTTTTCATCTTTTCCAGATATAACGTTTAAAAGCATTGCGCAGTCTTCTACATCTTTCGTAAATGTTCCTATTTGATCTAATGATGATGCATATGCAATCAATCCATATCTTGAAATAAGTCCATATGTTGGCTTTAATCCTACTATTCCACATAAGCTAGCAGGTTGACGAACAGATCCTCCTGTGTCTGATCCTAGTGCCCATGGTACCATACCAGCTGCTACTGCTGAAGCACTTCCACCAGATGATCCTCCTGGTACTTTATTTAAATTCCATGGATTACGTGTTTTTTTGAATGCTGAATTTTCTGTAGATGATCCCATAGCAAATTCATCCATATTTAATTTTCCAAGTGGAATCATATTTTGTGAATTAATTTTCTCCATAACTGTTGCATCATATGGTGCAATAAAATTTTCTAGCATTTTTGAACTACATGTTGTTTTTATTCCTTTAGTACATATATTGTCTTTTATTCCTATTGGAATTCCAGCCAAACTAGATGTAATGTCTCCATTTTCAATTTTTTCTTCTATCTTTTTGGCTTTTTCTAATGCTTCATCTGTTAATAGTGTCATAAATGTGTCTAAATCTTTTTCTTTTTCGTTGATTCTGTCTATATATGCTTTATTTATTTCACTAATAGTAAGTTCTTTTTTTGATAATTTGTCTTTCAACTCGTGTACTGTTAAGTCTGTAATGTTCATAAGTTACCTCCTTCTTATTTAGTGTTTATAATACTTGTGGTATTTTAAACATATTGTCTTCTTCCTCTGGAGCATTTTGAAGTAAAGCTTTGTTATCTTCAAATACTTTAATTTCATCTTTTCTAAATACATTATAGTTTTCCAATGCTCCTATAGATGTATCTAGTCCTTCTATTGGTGCACTATCTACAATATTTGCATAATTTAAAATATCTTGAAGATTTCTAATATATTCTTCTATTTCGTCTTCACGTATTTTTAAACATGCAAGATCTGCTATGTGCAATATTTCTTCTTTGCTAACTTTCATGCATATCATCTCCTACTTTAATTTGTGTCATATTATATAACGAAAAAAAAGAAAAAACAAGCAATATGCCTATTTTTTCTTTTTCATTAATATAAAAATTTTTGTGGATTTACAGATGTTCCATTTACATGTACTTCAAAATGCAAATGATATCCTGTTGCTGCTCCTGTTTTTCCTACGGCAGCTATTGAATCACCAGCATTAACTGTATCACCATTTGATACATAAATATTATTGCAATGTCCGTAATATGTTTGAACACCATTTCCATGGTCTATAATAACTAACTTACCAAGACTACCTTTATATCCTGCACTAATTACCTTTCCACTGGCAGCTGCTTTTATTGTTGTTCCTTGTTTTGCTGCTATATCCAATCCTTTATGGTTTGTACTTCCTACACCACCACCAGGTGATGAACGTCTACCATATCTTGATGTAATTGTACCAGATACTGGTCTTACTGAAAGTTTAATTCCTTTTAAATCCGCTTCTTTTACACTATTACTAGTTTTTACGGTTTTAGCCTTTGTAGCTGCAAGTTTTAACTTTGTAGCTTTAATATCTTTTTCTTTAATTTCTTTTACTTCTGAAGAAATTACATCTTTAGCTTCATCATTTTTAGATGAACTAATTTCTTCGTAATTACTTGAATATACTTGAACTATTCCAAGACTATCTGTATATTTTTCTGAATATTCTTCTTTTATTTCATCTACAATTTCTTGTGCTTCATCTTTGCTAGCTACATATACTTTATTTTCGCCATCTATTGAAATTGCATAATTAGTATATTCTATTGAAATTTGTTTTCCTATTTCTTCTTTTATTTCATTCTTATTTTCATCTAAATTTCTATTTACAAGTTCTAATTTTAGCATTGGAGTATTTTTTATTTCTACAAATGCTATATTTTTACTACTTTCTTTTTCTATGTTTTCATTTATAAAACTATCTATTTCTGTTTTTGAATTAACATATCCTATTTTGCTATTATTTAATGAAACACTATACTTAGGTGTATATTTTATTAATATTATTGTGATAACTATAATAAAAGCTACAAATGATATTTTAAGAAATTTTATTGCCTCTTTTGTGTAGTACTCTATATTTCGTTTTAAAATAAATTACACTCTCCTTTTTACTCATCTTGCTATTATTTTTTACAACATAAATATAATTATACTACATATTATTACGTTTTGTCAAATTATGTATACTTTTAGCAGATAAATTACTACTGCTAATTCTCTCTTCTCCAGTAAAATAAGTACTGTTGAGCTATTCCTGCAAGTTTTCCAAACTTTTCATTTGCGAACTCTAATATTTTAGCATTTTCTTTATTATGTGTTTTTTTATTCGATATTTTTATATTTTCAATTTGTTTTCCGTATAATTCTGTCATAACTCTTTTTACCCAAACATCTATAGGAAATACATCAAATTTTTTCATTGAAAATAACATTATACAATCTGCAACTTTAGGTCCTACTCCAGGAAGTTTTAATAATTCTTCCCTTACATCTTCAGTGTTGCTCATATGTTCTAATTTATTTAAATCAACTTTTCCCATTTGTATTAATTTTGTTGTTTCAAAAACTCTTTCATCTCTAAATCCGAGCCCCAACTCTCTTAGTTCTTCTACTGTTGCATTTGATAATTCTTCTACTGTTGGAAATGAATAATATTCCTTATTATCCCATACGTACTTTTTTCCATATTTTTGAGATAGCCTTTCTATAATACCTTTTATTCTAGGTATATTATTATTAGCTGAAATAATAAAACTAATTGTGGCTTCCCATGCATCTTGTTTTAATATACGTATTCCGCTTCCATATTCTATACTCTTCTTTAGATTTTCATCTACTTTTGAAAAGTACTCTTTTATATCTTTATAATTTGTATTTAAATCAAAATATTCTTCACATACATCTTTAATATTACCATTACATAGCCCTTTTATTATAATATTGTTTTTATCTTTTATTATTTTTAATACACCATCTTTTATTACTCCAATATAGCTTCCATCTTCCTGTTTATTCCATCTAAAGCACTGGCCACATTCAAATATATGCTTTGGTTCAAATTCTTTTTCATTTTTTAATATATATTCTTGTTCTTTCATTTTTACTACCTCTTAATAATTATATTTATTTTTATTATTAATGTCAAATCAAAAGAGGTGGTATGTTGCAACTTTAAACAACTTTTATCTTTGATAAAATGATTTTACTACCAGTAAAAATTATAATAATGAAATGGAGTTCAAATGGAAACAAAAGTCGATTTAGAAAAAGATATTTATTATTTAGTAGGTCAAAATATTAAAAAGCAAAGAAAATTGAAGGGTCTAACTCAAAAAAAGTTATCTGAAATGACATTTTATAGCTATGAATTTGTTAGAAAAATTGAGTCTAAAAGTGCTTGCAGAAACACTTTTTCTTTAGATACTGTTGATAAAATTGCTAAAGCTTTGGGTGTTAATATAAAGGTTTTATTTGATCCTTTAGACGAAGATAAGGTTTCTTAATTATTTAAAACCTTTACCATATACTTCTCTAACATTTGTTATTACAATAAATGCTCTTGAATCAACTTGATTTGCAATCTGTCTAATTCTTATTATCTCATTTCTAGATGCTATACACATTAGCATCATTTTTTCTTTGTCTGTGTACATTCCTTTTGAATATATTCCTGTAACTCCTCTTGTTACTTTACTCCCTATCTCATTTGATATTTTATTATAATCTTTTGATATAATAAATACCATCTTAGAAAATCCTATTCCTTCAAATACAATATCTATTATTTTTCCCATTAAATATATTGATATTGCAGAATATAATCCAATTTCAAGTTTTTTAAAACAAATGACATTTAATAATATAACAACAGAGTCAAACATAACAATTAAATTACTTGTTAAAAGTCCAGGTTTAAAGCTTTTAATTATATAGCTTACTAAGTCGCTTCCTCCTGTTGATCCTTCCGCTTTTAAGACTATTGATGTTCCTATTCCTATTATTATTCCTCCATATATACATGCCAAAAATTTATCATTTGTTAATGGTTTTACTTTATCTAAAATATCAATAAAAAATGATAAAAAAGTTGTACCAATAATACTTTTAAATACAAATTTTTTTCCTATTCTTATAAAAGCTAATAAAAAGAATGGAATATTAAGTAATAGTATAACTGTACCCATGTTCCAATTAAATAAATAATATGTTATAGTTGCAATTCCTGCAAATCCACCAGATGATAATTTATTAGGCAATAAAAATAGAGATGTTCCAACAGCCATAACAAAAGTACCTATGGCAATTTGAAATATCTCATATATATATTTTTTAATTATTAATTTATATTTTAATTTTTTCTTTGTATTTTCCATAATTACACCTTAATGTAATTATTTGTATTTTTTTTATTTTTATTCTACAAACTTATTTTTTCTCTCATTTGTTCCAAATATTCATCATATGTTTGTAATATTATTAATTCAGATTTTCCTGGTTTTATGCTATTATCAACTTCTACAGCAACATTAACATCATACGTTTCTTTTATTTTTGTAATATTTGATTTTTTGTGTCCAATTGCGTTATTCATGTCCACAAAATTAACTTTTAGTTTTACTTCTTTAACTTTATCATTTATTTTTTTTATTTTATCTACAATACTGTCAAACCAAATGCTATCATAAACCAATTGTCCAAATGCAGGATGAAATGGTCCTGCAACAACTTCGCTATTTTTGCTACCTGGGCTTGTAATTTCGTCTGTATTTTGAAGTCCAACTCTAATAACCTGTATATTTTTCTTGTTAAATAAATACATTAATTCTTTACATCTTTCAACTGCTTGAAGTACTGTTAATGGTTTATATTCGCCAATTTCTAATTCTTTTTCTAGTTTTGTTCCTTTAATAACTAAAACTGGGTAGATTCGTACCATTTTAGGTTTTAATTTTATTAAATCTTTCGCACTTCTTATTTCGTCTAACTTTGTGCTTTCTGGAAGTCCGACCATCATTTGATGCCCCAAATTAAATCCATACCATCTGATTAATTTAGAAGCTTTTTTTACATCTGCAAATGTATGCCCTCTGTCACATCTTTTTAGTATATAATCATTTGTAGATTGTACCCCTAATTCTATTGTTTTTACATTATATTTTTTTAGCATTTTTAGTATTTCTTTATTTATATAGTCTGGTCTAGTTGATAAACGTATTCCATCTACTTTTTTATTCTTTACATATTCATTTGCAATTTCTAAATATTCTTTTTGTTTATCTACATCAATTCCTGTAAAGCTTCCTCCAAAAAAAGCAATTTCTATATATGCATTTTCTTCTTTAAAGCTTTTTAAATTACTCTCTATTATGCTAATTACTTCATCTTTTGTTGGCATTTTTGTTTTACCACTTATACTTTTTTGATTGCAAAATGAGCAATCATTTGGGCAACCTAAGTGAGGTATAAACACTGGTATTATGTACTGTTTTTTTGCTTTTTTCATAAGGTCTCCTCCTTTACATATTTTCTATTGCAGCTTTTGCAGCCATCATTTCAGATTCTTTTTTTGTTTTTCCTTTGCCTTTTCCTAAAACTTTACCATTACATTCAACCTTAGATTCGAATTCTTTATCATGGTCAGGTCCAGATTCTTTTGTTATATAATATTTTATTTCTACATTTCCATGTATTTGTAGTTTTTCTTGTAACACAGTTTTATAGTCTTTGTTTCCAACATTTTTTGTTGCTATTTCTATTGGTTCTTTTAAATTTTCAATTATAAATTTTTCAGCGCATTCCAATCCAGAGTCTAAATAAATTGCAGCAATAAGTGCTTCAACGCTATCTGCTAAAATTGCTTTTGATAAATGTGCGTTATTTGAGCTTTCACTTTTTCCTAAATATAAGAAATCACTAAAATTATGCTTTAAGGCTATTTTATATAGGCTATCTTCGCATACAACTGTTGCTCTAACTTTAGTCATTTCTCCTTCTTTTAATTTTTTATATTTTCCATATAAATATTTACTAGATAGAAATTCTAATATGCTATCTCCCAAAAATTCTAGTTTTTCATTACTTTGAACATTATTTTCGTATGCATATGATGTATGTGTTAGTGCATTTTTTAATAGTTCTTTATTTTTAAATGTGTATCCAATGTTTTCTTCTAATTTATTAAAATTCATCTTTTCACCTCCTTAAAAATTCTACTCTATTATATAACATTTTTTAAGCCTTGCAAAGAGTTTTTAGAGATTATAGCATTTTTATTAAATTTATATAATTTATGATTTCAAGACATTTTGAAACTTTTTTGAAAAATTAATGCCCGACAGCCATTTGAGGCATACGGATTACTCCTTGTCCTGGAGGGTTTAATTTTGAAAGAAAGTTCTCAAAATGGTAGTGTAAACTAATTTTGTTTCGGGCAGGCACAAGACCTGCCCCTACATCTCTTAAATTAATGTTTATTGAAAAACTGTATTTTGAAATGGGCGCAAAATATTTTTGATATTAAGCAAAAAATAATCCCTTTATTAAGGGATTATTTTTTAACTTATTTTATTATATATTTTTATATTTTCTATAAGATACATAAGATGCTAATGCTATTGCTCCAAGTGCTATTACTAATAATATATTTACATCTTCTATACCTGTTTGTGGTAATTTTTTAGTGTTAGAATTATTAGACTTGTTAGAATTACTATTAGACTTACCACTATTATTATTGTTTGTATTACTGGAATTATTGTTACCATTATTAGTATTATTGTTATTATCTTCATTGTTTCCAGCTGTTGTGTCATCAGCTTTAATAGTAACTATTACTGAATCATTAGCAACATTTACATTTTCTTGTTGAGAATTTTCATTTACTAATGCTAATGTTACATTTGAAATACTAATCTCAGTTGCTCCTTCAGCTGCATTATCCAAAACCTTAAATGTTATTGTATATAATGTTCCTGATTTTGACAAGTTTTCACTGTTTGTTGATACAATTGAGATTTCTTTGCTACCTGATAAATCTGAAAAACCTGTTCCAGCTTTTTTATTGTCTATTTCTAACTTACTTGTGTCATAGCTAAGATCTGCTTTTAATCCTGTTATGTTTCCATCTGCTGTTCCTGCAAGTGTTATTGTAAAAGTTTTTCCTTTAAGAACGCTGTCAGAACTTGCACCAAAAGATATATTTCCTGTTGCTGCTTTTACAGTTATAGCCATGGATATAATAAAAATCATTGTTATTATTGAAACTAAAACTTTTTTCATTTTTTACCTCTCTTTTCTTATTTTATAGTATATACATATTGTTAAATAAAATCAAGTTTTTTTTGAATTTTTAGGTATCTTCGGGGCAAGTTTTTACGCTTGCCCCAAGCCGGGGAAATCCAAACCCAGCTTTATATAATGTTTTTATTATATACTTTCATTAAAGTTCTTTAATTATACCTAATCTATAATTGTTTATTGCAACTATATCTTGTATAAAATCAATTGTACTATTATTGTTAATGTCTGATGCTAATTTTTGTACAGTTGATAAGCTTATTATTCCTATTCTGTAATTATTTGCCATAACTACGTCTTCTAAGAATGTAACTTTACCGTCTCCATTAACATCACCTTTTACTGCAATAATATATTTAGTTTCTCCATTTAGCAATATTTCACTTCCAGTTTTTAGTTTTCCATCTTCAGTTAAGTTTTTATATTCTGGAGTTACTCCGCAAAGCGCTGTTTTATTCATTTTGTCAGTTAATAATTCTTTTGTAGTATTTGGAGAAATTTTTACATATTTTACTCCATTTATTTGTATTATTGCCAAGTCCTCAAATATTATTTCTGGTTGTCTTATATCTTCTATATTTTCAACAGAAAATTCTACTTTTGTTACTTCTGATGCATTGTTGGCTGTATCTATAGCTTTTGCATATAGTGTATATTTACCTGGTTTTGTAGATTTTTCAGATACTTTTATTGATGTATTAAATTCATTTGAGTCTATCCATGTTTTATTATCCCAACTATATGAAATTTTAGCTAGTTCATTTGTTTTTATGTTTGCCTCTATTGGCATTCCAACAGTTACAGTTAATGACATGTATTCAAATGTTATTGTTGGTGCTGTTGTATCTACAACAGCTGTATTTTCTCCAATTGTTATATTTCCTGCTTTATCTTTTGCCCATACATAGAATGTTCCATCTTTTGTTGTTGAAATTGTATTTGATGAACTCCATTCTACTGGTACTTCTGTTGTTTTAGTTACCGCATATTCGCTTAATCCAGATAATTCATCATTTGCAGTAATTGTTATGTCATTTCCGTTTACTTCAACTTTTGAAATAACTGGTTTAACCTTATCTATGTTTGAAACTTTTATTATTTTTTCTGTTGAGTTTCCGTAAATATCTGTTGCTTTAAATGTATAGTCACCATTTTCTTTTATGATTACTTTCATTTTATTTTTTAATATATCTTCACCATTTACAGTTAATGCTGATAAATTATCGTAGCTTATAACATTTAATTCAATGTCCTCATTAGTCCAGTGTTCAAGATCTCCTTGAACTTCAAATTTTGGCCCTTCAACATTTTCCACAGTATATGTCATCTTTACACTATTTCCGCATATATCTTCTGCTGTTGCTGTAACTACAGTTGATTTAAATATTTCGGCATTATTCTCATATACAATTCCATCTTCATCATTTGTTAATGTAATTCTTTGATTTTCACTTAAATTATATCCAAAGTCTACATATACAATTGATTTTTCTCTTGTAAATTTGATTGTGTTTTCAGCAGCTGGTGCATATATTACTTCTCCATTTTCTCCTTTAAGTTTATTACTGTTTGCAACTGTAAATGCTTCAGATTTATATATTGTTGTGTTCTCTGCTTTATCTTTTGCTATTACATATATATAATATGTGCCTTCAACTGCGTTTTCTATTTTTGCTTCTGAGTAATTTTCTATTGTAGTAAAGCTTAATCCAGCATTTTCTTTTATGTTTTCAGGTGTTACATTCTCAACTGATGTATTTATGTTTGTAATTGCATATTCAATACTACTTAAGTTTTCATCTTCTACATTTATTATAGATTTTATAGTTGCTTTGTCTTTACCTGTTCCAATAACTAAATTTCCACCATTTGTTTCAAGCTTAACAATTGGACTTTCTTTATCTATATTAGTAATTGTAGTTTGATTAAATACTTTGTTTCCTACTTTGTCAGTTGCTTCTGCATATAGTATTCCGTTTTCAGGAATGCTATATTTTATTTTGTCGCCATCTGTTCCTATTGCGTTTAATTGAACTATATCTTTTGAATTATTTGCCTTAAATAATACTTTTCTATTATCTGTTAAGCCTTTTCCAAATTCAACTTTTACTTCTAAATCTTTATTTGTATATTCATCATTATAATCAAAGCTTATACTTGAATAATATACAATATATACTTTATTAGTTATTGTTTGATTACCTGCTAAGTCTGTTGCTTTAATATAAAGTGTGTATTTTCCAGTCTCTTCAAATGTTTTTGATGGGATAGCAATATCACTTGATGATGAATAATTTTTGACTTCTGTAAATTCTTCTTCATCCCATTTATATTCAACTTTAGATATCTCTTCATTTATTTCAATATTAGGTCTTATTTCAATTTTTCCAATATTAGTTGGTATTACATACTCTCCGCCATTATATTCAGATATAAATCTTACTAATGGGCAAGTAAAGTCAATTGTAACTCCATCTAATCTTGCAAATTCATTTAAGTTTCCGGCTCTATCTTCTGCAACTCCATCTTGTAATATTAAAGACTGTACTCCTTCTGTTGTTGCCTGAACATCAATTGTAAATATATTTTTATCAGTTCTTTTTACATTTATAACGTTTCCATTTGTAACTAGTATTTTATCAACATTAGAAAGGAATATATCTTCACTCATTGTTACAATGTATTTTATTGAATTTGCATTTGTTCTGCCAACAGTTATAACTGCGTCTTTTCCTTCTTCTTTTGTATATGTTGCAATTTCATTATCTCCTACCATCGCAACAATACTTGTTACATAAGGTCTTATTGTATCTGCAATTACATTGCTATTTTCATCTGATGAATTTGCATAATTTGTTTCAATACTATTTAGTAATTCATTAGCTTTTCCATTTATCTCATCTTTATTTTCGTCTATATAAATTTGTTTAATATCTCTTTCTCTTAATCCATCGCTAACTTTACCAATTAAAGAAATTATGTTTAATGCACCATTTTCATCTACTATAGTATAACTATATCTTGCAACTTTAATATTTTCAGTATTTTCAATGTCATATTTATCATATGAACCATCTAATTCTTTAACTGTATCTCCTAGTCTTATTTTTAATTTAGGTACATTAGTTAGTTTTGTTTGTTCTTCAAATCTTGCAACTATTTCAATAACTTTTCCTTTATTGTAGAATCCTATTGGAGTAACAACTTTTATGTCTTTAAATATTGGAGATGTTGTGTCCCCATTACCTAAATCTATTGACCAAATATTTCCTGCTCTATCATAAACAGTTCCGCTTATTAGATTTACACTTATGTTTCCAGTTTTATCTATCTTTGTGATATCTTTTTCATATGTTAACTTTGTTTGTCCATTTTCTTGTTCAACTTTAGGATTTTCTGCAGTGTCTTCTAAGTTTCCATTTATAAATATTCCCATAACAGGTATATATGTCAAATCTGTTAATGTATTTTCTGACATTGAGTATATTATCTCATTAAACATTCCTTCTGCTTTTATTCCAGTTATTTGTCCATCTTCATTTTTTATATATTCTATATTCCATTTAGCTGTTCCATCTGTATTTACTGCTACATATGGTGCTGTTGTATCTGCATATATATTTTTTATTATTTGAGCATCTTTTGCAGTATTGCTATTTCCTGCTGCATCTGCAAATTGACCTTCTGGAACTTCTACCCATAAATATCCATTATCTCCATCTTTTATAGTATATGTATATTCAACGGTTGTACTATTTACATTCCAATCACTTTCATAACTATATTCACTATAGCTTTGTGGTTTTTGGTCCGCATTTTCTGAAAAGCCTACTAAAATTTTTGGTTGTATTTTAGCTGAATTTACTTTTTCACTAAAGGTTAATGTTATTTTTATATCATTACCTGCTTTATAATATGGATCTGTTCCTAATATTAATGGGTTTTCAACTGTTGCAGTAATACTATCAACATATGGTCTTATTGTGTCAACATTTATTTCATTTCCTGTTTGATTTACTGTTAATGTTGCTATATTTCCAGCAATATCACATACTTGTGCATTTTGGACATTTTCAATTTTAACTATTGAAACTATTCCATTATCTCCATTATATGTTAGTTTTCCTTGCTCGTCTTTTTCTTCGCCTCTAATCCTATATGTATACACAAGTTTAGTTTTATCTATTTTTCCATTATTTGTTCCGTATTCAGAAAATGACAAAGATATTTCTTCAGAAGCTCCAATTTTAATATTTACTATTGGTGCTGTTTTTTCTGTTACATTTTTTATTTCATTGTTTTCTAATACATAAACTTCTTCATCAAATATTGCTTCAACAGCAACAACTGTTTCTGCTTTATATATTCCACTAGCTGGTGAAATAATCTTCAATTCTTTTAGATTTGGAGATATTGTATCTGCAATAATTGTGTCTCCATCTAAAGCTCTTTTTGTAACTACAGTTTTGTTACCTGCGGCATCTACCACATTTCCTGTAAATCCTTTTACTGAAAGTTCTCCATTGTCGTTATCTGCTAACACATATGTATATATGATTTTGTTTCCGTCAATCTTTTCTGGTAATTCAACATTATTTTTAGCATTACCACTTTCAGCAAATTTTAAGGCTAAATCTGGAACTTTATCATCAACTAAATTTATATTTTCGTTAAATGTTGCAATTATTGTTACTTTTTCTCCTGCTTTATAATATCTTTTTACAGAGTCAACTTCACTATTTACTTTAATCTCGTTTTCTGCATATGCTTCTAGTCCAATTAATATTGCTGCTTGTCTATCAACTCTTATCTCGTTTTCAAATCTTTCATTTGAATGTCCAACGATATCTTTTACTGCATCTCTATTAACTATAACTTTTATTGTTCCGTTGCTTCCATCTGCTATGTCATTTTTTACTACTAATGTATATAAAGTTTTATCGTTTTCATCTTGTATTAACTCTTTTGGAGTACCATTTATAATTGTTAAATCTTCAATTGTAAATCCAAATACCTCTTCACTCCATTTAAATGAATATTCTATTTCACTTGCATTTGTTAAGCCATTTTCTATAATCTCATTTGTATCAATATTTTTAGCAGATATTTTTACTGTTGGTGCTGTGGTATCAGTTTTTATTTTTCCAGTATCAATTTCTGTATTAGAATTATATATAAATAAATTACAATTGTTTATATCTATTGGTGCTATATTTCCAGGTCCAATTGGATTATGTAGGCTTTTATCAGTATCTGGCCATTTTGCTACATTTGGCCACATTGTAACATTAGAATACATATACATATTCATTAATTTTGAATTTTTCAAATCCTTTATTGTATATTCATATGTAATAGTATTTCCGCTTTCATTTACTTGTTGTGCAGACATATTGATTTTTTCATTAGCTGAAGTTTCAATATAAAGAATTGGAGCTTCATTTTTATTTATTAGTTTTCCATTATCTCCATTATATAAAGCATTTTTAAATTTTACAATTACTTTAATTTTGTCTCCATCTTCAAAATATGTTGCTTTTTTAAAATCTGTTAATTGTTTATCATTTTTATATATCTCATAAGATACTGTATTTATTTCATCTATAGTTTGATCAAGTTTTACTTCTCCATCTGTTATTTCTTTTGGAGTTGCAGCTAATAATGATTTGTTTCCTACGATATCTCTAATTTCGATATCTGAAGCATAATCTATAATTACATCTCCATCATCACCATTTTGAATTGTATAAATATATTTCCATACAGTTTTTCCATCTTCTTCTGTTATATCTACAAGTCTAGCATTTCCTTTTTTAGAATCTGTTTGGAAGTTATCTTTACCTAAGCCTGAATTTGAGAATAATACATTTATTTGAGGTATTGTTTCTTCTGCATTAGGAATTATTTCACTTGCAACTGCTGATATATTTAAATTTGTACCTTTAGTATATACATTGTTTTCATTAGCTACATCGACACCGACGTTAATAGCTACAGTTGGTGCAACAGTATCAAAATAAATATTAGCCTGTGTTATATCTATATTCTTTTTTTCTTTATCTGTTGTGTAAAATTCTGCTCTATTACTTTCATTTTCATCTTTTTTGTCTATTAATTTCATATATTTCATATGAGAAAAATCAATCTTTTCCTCTAATATGTATGAATACTTTGTTTCTTCTAATGTTTTTTTACTAATTTTTATGACTTTAATTTGGTCACCTTTTACGCAGTATGTAGGTTTTGATAAATCCTCTATTGCTTTATCATTTAATTCAAATTTATATATATATCCATCACCATTATCTATTGCAGTTCTCTTTAATGAAATATTATTAGCTATTATTTCATTTAATTGTTCAGATTCATTTTCTGCCAAATCTGTCACAGTTCCATTTAGTACTATTAGAGCTTCTCCTCCATCAGCTTCTGATATATCATATTGGTAAACTATTTTTGTACTATCTTCTGAAAATGTTTTTGTATATTTTCCTTTTCCTTCTATTCCTCCAAAAGATATTTGTAGGGTTGTATTATCTTTACCAATTTTTTCGCTAAATGTTGCCTCAACTGTTATTAAGTTTTCATTTTGATTAGCAACACAATTTATTAATGTTGGTTTTTCTTTGTCTATCCATGTTACATGTAAATCAACTATTTTACTATTTCCTGCTTTATCAAAGTATGTTATATCTTCTTTTCCGTTTTTATCGAATTCAATTTTGTAAATTTTATTATACTCTTTTGCTGTAGATGTTTTAACATCTTCATCAAATGTTATAATTGCTGTTACATTTTGATTTGTAGGTTGATCGCTGTTAGGAACATATTCAACTTCACAATTAGGTGCTGTTTTATCTATTGTAAAGTAATACTCAGTACATTCGTTATACTTTGAATTTTCTAACATTTTTCCAACATCGGTTAATTTTACTGCATCAGTTGTTATTTTATATGTAATTAATTTGTATTCTCCATCATCCTCTAATTCTGGGAAAAACACATTCCCTGTGTTAAATTTTATATAATTGTTTGTATAATAATTTATATCTTTCACTTGTTTATATAAATTAATTGATGGTTGAACTGATTTTGATATTGCTTCTCTAGCTGATTCCAAGTTAAGGTCATTTATATTCAAGTTTATATCATTAGCATCAGCAAGTGATTTCATTTCTTCTAAGATTTCATTGTCAGCTGGAAGATTTACTGCAGCATTTAGATACAACTGTACATCATCAGCTGATATTTTTCCATCAAAATTATAATCTGAAATCATTTTTGCTACTAGTATTCTACTTTTTTCTTCTTCTGTTCTATTTTCATTGCCAATATCTCTATTAAATACATCAATTCCTAGTCCTAAAGATAGTCTTAAAACAGCTCTTGCATCATTTACTTCTATATTAAATCCTTCCATTATATTATCATCAGAACTTGGATTTAATTCTACAAGAGGGTTTCCAATATAATAAGGATGTGCTTCGCCGTTATTTGTCTTATATCTTGCTGCTGAATATAGAATTATTTGATAATCTACATTGTTTATCAATCCATCTCCATTTATATCAGCAACTATTTTTTGCAATGCGGTTAAATCATTTTCTCCTGCTAAATATCCCCATATTAAGGCTGCATCATATTCATTTATTTTTCCATTATTATCCACATCACCTAACATATATTTATATGTCAAATTATTCTTTTCATTTGTATAAGTTTCCCATTTGCCTTCTGAATTTCTCCTTTGAAGTTCAACATATCTAATGTTGTCATCTCCAGTTTGCGGATAAATATTAATATTTGTATTATAGTATTTTGTTTCATTTTCTGCCGTTGCAAGGTCTTTACCTGTAACGCTTGTCGCAGACATTTTATTGGTAGCTAATTTTCTTATAGTTAATTCGCTTCCTTTGTAATTAGCCATAATGCCAACTATGAGCATTAATACTACCGCTATCGTAGTAACTATAAATGCAATAGTTTTTCTTTTTGAATTTGTTATGATTTTGGATTTCATAATTTGATACCTCTTTCTTTGAAATATAATTTCACTTAATTTTATTATAAAATCTTTTTTAAAAAAATCAATACTGAAAATTTTGGTAATTTGTTTTATTACATAAAAATATATCAAATTTTGTTACGGAAGTACTTTGAGCATATTTTCATATTCTAAATATTAATTTTGTATTACAAATATGTAACAATATTCTTTTCTTTTTATTTAGTTTACATGTTTCAACTTATGTATACTTATGTCAGACATAAGATCTGCCAATATATTTTAGATTTGTATTCATTTGCTGAATTATATTTCGGGCAGGCATGTAGGAATAGTTCTTGTGCCTATCCTTCCTGCCCCTACAATTAAAAAAGATGAAACGAAGTTTCACCTTTTTTAATTGTTACTATGCTTTTATTTATTTATACTTATTTTATAGTCTAAATAATCATTTATTAGTAGCTTTAACATTGCCATTATTGGTACAGCTAAAAACATTCCTAATACTCCAAAATATGCTCCTATTAATGTTACAGAGAATATTACAAGCATTGGACTAATCTCTAATTTATCCCCTAAAATCTTAGGGTTTATTATGTTTGCGTCTATTTGTTGTAATACTATTACTACTATAGCAAGCCATATAGCCTTTCCAATTCCACCGGTACAGATTGTTATAAATATACTTATTGCAACAGCAACAATTGCACCAAAGAATGGAATTAAATTAAATAATCCTATTAAAAATCCTAGTAAAGCTGCATATTTAACTTTCATAATTGTCATTGCAACTGTTGTAATAATTCCAACAATAACTGCATCTATTATTTGTCCTGATATAAAATTAAAGAATATTTCATTTGTTCTTTTTGCATATTTAGATATGGTTAAATATTTTTCTTTTTTGAATATGCTATATGTAAGTTTCTTTAAAAATCCTAAAATTCTTTCTCTATCTGCTAAAGTATAAATAGATATTATAAGTGTAACAAAAATGTCAAATATTCCAGATGCAACACTTATAATTCCTTTTATGTAGCCTGTTATACTTTCTGGACTTAAGTATTTTTCAAAATCAATACTTGAAATTTTATTAATAATTTCTTTTGAATTAATTTTAACCCAGAATGAATCTTCTGGTAAATTGTTTAATCCATCTGTTATTGATTTATAGTAACCTGGTAAATTTCCAAGTAAGTCTGATATACTTACTATTATTGGTGGCAATATTACATTTACTAGTATAAATATTATAATAGCAATTATTAAATATACAGTGAAAATAGATAATGTTCTTGATTTTTTCTTTAAAAACTTTGATTTTGTTTTTGAAAAACATTCTTCAACTTTTTTACATGGTATGTATAAAATATATGCTATAAGTATGCCTATTATAAATGGCATTAATATTCCCATTAAATTTGATAAAAATGTTCCAATTGCTGAAAAATTATCTAAAAACTTATATACTATTATTGTTGCTACTGCAAGTGAAAACCAATATAGCCATTCTGTAATATTATTTTTTTTCATTTTAATCCTCCATATTTATTATTAATTCTATTGGACAATGGTCACTTCCCATAACTTCAGAATATATTTTATTGTCTACAACTCTTTTATTTAAAGAATTAGATATTATAAAATAGTCTATTCTCCAACCAATATTTTTTGCTCTTGAATTTGCCATATATGACCACCATGTGTAAGCATTTTCTTGTTTTGGATATAACATTCTATAACTATCTGTGAAATTCTCCTTTAGTAATAATGTCATTTTTTCTCTTTCTTCATCTGTAAAACCCGCATTTCCGTCTATTTGATTTTGGATTTTTCAAATCAATTTCTTTATGCGCAACATTTAAATCTCCACATAGTATTACTGGTTTTGTTTGGTTAAGTTCATTTAAATAATTTCTAAAATCGTCTTCCCAAACTTGTCTATATTCTAATCTTTCTAATCCTCTTTTAGAATTAGGTGTATAACAATTAACCATATAAAATTTTTTATATTCTAATGTTATTACTCTTCCCTCTTTATCATGTTCTTCAATTCCTATCCCATTTCTAACAGATATTGGTTTTTCTTTGGTTAAAATAAGAGTTCCTGAATATCCTCTTTTTTCTGCATCATTCCAATACTCATAATAGCCATTAAATGAGAAATCTGCTTGTTCCTTTTGCATTTTTGTTTCTTGAATACAAAAAATATCTGCATTTACTTCTTTAAAAAAATCTATAAATCCTTTATTTATTGCTGCTCTTAGTCCATTAACATTCCACGAAACTATTTTCATATTACTTAAATCCTCCAAGTAAGCTATTATCTATTTTTATCCATATTAACAAATTTTGTGTAATTTCCAAACCAGAATAATTCAACAGTTCCTGTTGAGCCAGCTCTATGCTTTGCTAAAATTACTTCAGCAACATTTTTCTTTTCGCTATCTTCATTGTAATAGTCATCCCTATATAAAAACATTACTATATCAGCATCTTGTTCTATTGCACCTGATTCACGAAGATCTGAAAGCATTGGTCTATGGTCTGGTCTTTGTTCTGGAGCTCTTGATAATTGTGAAAGAGCAATTACAGGTACGTTTATTTCCTTTGCAAGTATTTTTAATGATCTACTTATTTCTGATATTTCTTGCTCACGACTACCACCTTTTTTATTGCTTCCTGTTATTAATTGCAAATAATCTATTACAACAAGTCCTATATTTTTTTCTAGTTTTAGTTTTCTACATTTTGCTCTTATTTCCATTACAGAAATTCCTGGTGTATCATCTATATATATATTTGATTCAGACAATGGTCCTAAACTACTTGCAAGTTTTTCCCAATCTTGTTCATCTAGTTTTCCTGTTCTAACTTTATTACTATCTACCATTGCTTCACTACAAAGAATTCTGTTTACCATTTGTTCTTTTGACATTTCCAAGCTAAATATGGCAACTGGTACTTTTGCTCTAACAGCTGCATTTGTTGCAATATTTAGTGCAAAAGCTGATTTTCCCATTGCAGGACGTGCTGCAACTAGTACTAAGTCTGAACCATGAAGTCCTGCTGTTTTATAGTCTAAATCTATGAAACCCGTAGGTACTCCGGTTATATGTTGTTTTTGATTGTATAATTGTTCTATTTGTGCAAATGTTTCTATTAATATATCTTTTATTGGTGTATATCCTTTTTGATTTTTAGATTGCATTACATCAAAAATTTTTCTTTCTGCACTATCCATAATGTCTTCTACTTCTTCTGTTGGGTCATATCCTAATGTAATTATTTCATTAGCAGTTTTTATAAGGCTTCTTAATATGGATTTTTCTTCTACTATTTTTATGTATTTATCTACATTTGCTGTTGTTGGAACTTTTTCTGGTAGTTCTGCAAGGTATTCTAAACCACCTACAGAATCAAATTTTCCCATAGATGATAGTTCATCTTTTAAAGTTATTATATCTACAGGTTCTGCTCTATTATATAGATTTAGTATGGCTGTATATATTGTTTTATTGTCTTCTCTATAAAAATCTTCTGGTTTAAGTACTTCTATTGCAGCAATTACAGCATCTTTATCTGTAAGCATGCTTCCTATAACAGCTTGTTCGGCTTCTATATCGTTTGGTGGTATTTTTCCTATATCCATAATTATTTCTCCCTTATAAATTGGTATTTTAGGCAGGCACAAGACCTGTCCCTACATAATCTCTACAATTTTTTATTACCATTCCAAATTATAGTTCATTGATGTTTATTTTTAACTTTCCTGTTATTCCTTCGTATAGTTTTACATCAATTGTAAATGTTCCTATTTCTTTTATAGCTTGTTTTAATAGGATCTTTTTCTTATCTATATCAACATTGTATTGCTTTTTTAATTCTGTAGAAATTTCTTTTGAAGTAATTGATCCAAATATTTTTCCATTTTCTCCAGCTTTTACTTTAATTGTTAATAACATTTCTGATAATTGTTTTTTAATTTTTTCTGCATTTTCTTTCTCTTGCTCTTTTTTAAAATTTACTGAGTCTTGTCTTCCTTTTAATTTTGACATATTTTCTGTATTTGCTTCAACTGCAAGTTTTCTTGGAAATAAAAAGTTTCTTGCATAGCCATCATTTGCATTAATTACCTCATCTTTTTTTCCTACGCCTTTAATGTCTTGCATTAATATAACTTTCATATATTTTCCTCCTTTAAATTTTAAATTAAAGGTTAGAGTTAAATATTCTACCTACTAGGAAATTTTTTCTTTCCGTCGTTTTGTTCTAATCTTCATCTCTAACCTAAAACTTTTGTATTTAACTTAAGAAAAAACTATATTTCTGTAAAATATTCGTTTATTCTAATTATCAACTCTTGTTTTGCATCTTCTATTGAGATTCCCTCTAGTTGAGCACCAGCAACAGTTATGTGACCACCACCACCAAGTTTTTCTAATATAACTTGCACGTTTATATCTCCAATTGAACGTCCACTTACAAAGATTTTATCTCCGTTTTTTCCTAAAACAAATGAGGCTGTAACATCACTTATTGTAAGTAGTTCATCTGCTGCTTTTGCACAAATAAGATTTGCATTTTTGTCTTCGCCATCATATATAGATATTGCAATTGAGTCGTTTATTATTTCTGCATTTTTAACTATATCTGCAATTTGATTGTAGCTTTTTAAATCACTTTGGAACCATTTTTTAACTCTTAATATATCTACACCTTTCTTTCTCAAGAAAGCTGCCGCTTCAAATGTTCTTACACCTGTTTTAAATGTAAAGTTTTTGGTATCCATCATAATTCCGGCATATAATCCCTCTGTTTCTAAGCCTGTTAATTCAACATTTGTTTCTGTGTATTGTAATATTTCAGTAACAAGCTCTGCTGCTGAAGAAGCATACACTTCATGGAATGTTAAAATTGTGTTTTCTATAAAATCTGGGCTTTTTCTATGATGATCGATTACCACAATTTTATTAGTTTTTTCTAGTAATTCTGGAACTTCAACATAATTATTTTTATTAGTATCTACAACAATTAAAAGTGTATCTTCAGTTATTTCGTTTAATGCTTCTGTTTTATTTAAGAAAATCCCTTTATATTCATCTTTTTCTTTTATTGCCTCAACAAAGGCATCAATTGACAAGCCTGAAGAAGTATTAACTATATTCGCTTTTTTTCCTAAAGTTACAGCTAGTCTATATATTCCTAAGCTAGATCCCATGCTGTCTATATCTGTATTTGTATGTCCCATTACTATTACATTTGTTGCTTCTGTAATTATTTGTTCTAATGCTCTAGCTACTGTTCTAGCTTTAACTTTTGTTCTTTTTTCTACTTCTAAAGATTTTCCTCCGAAGAAAATATATTTTTCATCTTCTCTTACTACTGCCTGGTCTCCACCACGTCCTAAAACAATATCCATAGCAGTTTGTGCAGATTTATATTTTTCATAGTTTGTATTTCCTTCGTTTGATATTGCTATACTTAATGTTACAGTAACAGTTTCGTCTGTATCTACTTCTTTTATTTCATCTAATATATCAAATTTTTGGTTTTTAATTTCATTTAAGTCTTTTTGGTTTGTTAAATACGCATATGTTTTTCTATCTGATTTTACAATTGCAGCATTATTTCTATATGCCCAGTCAAATATTTTCTTTTCAACTTCAGCTAAGATTAATGTTTTTTTATCATCTGGCAACAATTCAATCATTTCATCGTAATTGTCTATCATTACAAAGCCTATACATGATTTCTCATTTTCAAGCTGTGTTAATGCATCTAAATAGTTTGTATTATCTATAAAATACAAAGTCATCATATACTCATTTTGTTTTTTCTTTCTAGATTTTACATATTCGCCATAAATTTTATATTTGTTTTTTCCTATTTCAATTTCTTTTTCTATAGATGTATTTTTTTTGTTTTCTTTATTTAGCTTGTTCTCCATTATATCTAATTTTATTTCTTTAGCTAAACCTTTTATTATATTAGATATATCAGTATTTGCAAACTCACTAACAAATTTTGTGCTCTTCCATAGAACTGTTCCATCTGTTTCCATTATGATTAAAGGAAATGGGGAATTAACAAGTGAATTTTTAATTGTAGAGTCCATATTAAATGTTACATCTTGAATGTGCTTTGATATTTCGTCTATTCTCTTGTTATCAGTCCATAAAGAATAAATAACCAATAACGCAAATATAATTATTGATGGAATTATATATTTTATATCTTTTACACATAACAATACAAAAAGTATTGCTATAACTGCTAAATATATTTTTGTTCTTGAAATTAAATTCTTAAAACTCTTATCGTTTTTGGGCATAAAAACCTCCTTTATAACATATATCATTGTACTCTATTTTTATCAGTTTTGTCAAGTTTCTAAGCTAAAAGAAGATGACACACAAAATCATTATTGTGTATCATCTTTTTTTAATGTATTTTAGCTATAATTTCTTTATAATATTTTTCGTCTTTAATGTCTATTATATTGCTTCTTCCATTTTTAACTTCTGTGACATATTTGTTTTCTATTCTTATCTTTTCTGTAGCCTTTCTTAAAAACCATTCATACTCAATATCGACATGACCTATATCTATTGCTATGTATCCTGCTTTATATAAATCATATGCCAATACAGTTGCTGTTGGGCCTAAGGCAAGTAAAATTAGTCTGTCTTTTTTGACTTTTTTTACTTCTGCTAAAATACTTTCATAGCAAGCAAAAGCATTTTCAGAAGGACAAATTATTCTTTGTATTGAGGCTGCATTATTGAATAAGTCATTACCAACACCTAGTCTGCTCTGTTCTCCTTCAACTATAATAATATCTTTTTTATTCCAGATCTGCCTTAATTTCCTTACATATTCTTTTACAAAGCCTTTATCTTTATAATCTATATAAAATCTGCTTATATTAGAAGAATAATACTGTTTATTTTTTGAAAGAAGTTTTAATAATTTAAATTTATTGTTTTTTAGCCATTTCTTCCAAAAATTATTAGCAAAGTCATTGTATTTCTCTGAATATTCTAAATCAATTATATTATTAATTCCTACCAATAGTTTATCTTCACTACTATTTAATACTTCTTCTAACTTCTTTGCTAATTCCTCATCATATTTTTGATAATTCATTCCAGTTCCACAAATCATGTCAAACTCTCCATCACCATATCTTGTAATAGAGCAACCTTCATTTACTATTTTTTCTATTGTTTCTTCTGGACTTTTTATCTTAAATCCACTTAATATGTCTTTTACTGTTGCAGTATATTTTTTAGAATTATTTCTCTTCAATTTTATTTTCATATTCTTCTCCTACTTTATTCTTAAATTTATCCCACAACTTATTTACTTTTAAATATTCCTGATAATGAATTTCTACATCATTATCATATTTTTCAAGTTCATCAATTAAACATGAGAAATCACATGTTTTAAATTTTGTATTTATTTTATAAACACTTTTTTCTAGGTTTTCTTTTGCTTCGTCAATAATTTTTCTATAGTTTTCTCTATCTTTAATATAATAAAATAATGGTTTATATCTTATCCACCCTATTGTTGCTTTTAAAAATCTTTGTTCTATTTCAGCATCTAAAAGTTGTTTACTAGTCAATTGTTCTGGGTATCTCTCTCTCATTATTTTTGAGTACTGCAAAAATGAATCATGAAAATGATATGTAGGTACCTTTAAAACAGTAGCTTCTTTTTCTTTTAATGCACATGAAAAGAATGTGTCCTCGCCTCTGGCATTTGGTGGATTATAAAAAGCTGGTATTTTATTAATATCTTTTAAATTTAAACACAAGCCTGAACCTAGTACAAAATTTTCTTCTCCTATTTTCTTTATTACTTTTGCTTTACTATTTTCACTTATAATTAATGGATCAGCATACGATATTCCACTTGGATTTTTTCTCATTTCTTGAATTTTTTTCCATGAAATTACTTCATTTTCTAAAGCATTAATAAAGTTTTTATAGTCTTGCTTAGTTATATCTTTTGTGTATTTTATGTATGGTACAGGATTCATCATTCCGCATCGATATCCTTGTGTTACATTGGAATTTTGTATATTCTTTATGTGTTGCAATAAGTTTTTCTGTTTTATCCATGACAAAGTATTATCTTCATTTAAGACACTAGCTACAGGATATTCATCATCATCCCAAAATAAAATATAATCCATTTTATGCTGCATTGCACAATATAAAATAGTATTTCTTGCTTTTGCATATCCATTTCCCAAAAATAATTTTGTTTCTTCTTTTGTCATTTTATATCTTGACATTAACACCTTTTGATATTCTAAAATATTTTCAGGTGTAATATATTTTATTCTTATATTTTTATATACTTTGGGTAATATTCCGTAAAAGTCTGTTCTAATAGTATGTTGGTAACTTAAATCAAATAAAATATAAATTGTTAAATTTACCTTTGCGTCAAACTCTTTTAATTGATCTACCATAAATTGTCCATAATTGTTTATAATCTTGCATACATTAGGTCTACCACTTATAAATCCGATTCCAAAATTTATTTCGTTATTCATAAAAGTCCTTTCTAACTTTAATTGTCATAGTTATTATAAATCAAATATATATCATTATATCACATTTTATTTTTTTGTCACGCTTTTAATTGAAGATTGTTATTAAATAATGGTTTATTTTGGACAGGCACAAGACCTGCCCCTACATTTTTTTTAATTTGTTTCTTTGCAAATATGCACTGCCTAAGGTAACTTAACCTTGTTGTATAGTAAAAAAGCATACACAAAATTAATGTGTATGCCTTTTTTATATAGTAGGAAATTTCTCCGAAATTCCTACTATATAAAATGCTATAATCGCTATTGCCTTTGAGATTTGCTCATTTCATTCGCAAACTCAAATCGGCGAGAACAAAGGGCGACAAAAGTCGCTTTGTTCTTTATCCAACTAAATCAGTTTCTGGATTTTGTGGTACAGTTTCTTCAATTTCTGTATTTATTTTAACGTTCTTATATCTTGCCATTCCAGTTCCAGCTGGTATTAGTTTACCTATAATAACATTTTCTTTTAATCCAATTAATGGATCTATTTTTCCTTTTATAGCTGCATCTGTTAATACTCTTGTTGTTTCTTGGAATGATGCTGCTGATAAGAAACTATCTGTTGCTAAAGCTGCCTTTGTAATACCAAGAAGTGCTCTTCTTCCTTCTGCAGGTCTTAAGCCTTCTTCTTTAGCTTTTTCGTTCTTCTCTTCAAAATCGTACATGTCAACTAATGATCCAGCAAACATGTCTGTGTCGCCACTATCTGATATTTTTACTTTTTTAAGCATTTGTCTACCAATTACTTCAATATGTTTATCGTTTATATCAACACCTTGGTTTCTATAAACTTTTTGTACTTCTTGAATTAAGTAATTGTATACTCCATCTGGTCCATTTATTGCAAGTATTTCGTTTGGATTTACAGAACCTTCTGTTATTTGATCTCCAGCTTCTATTACATCTCCATCTTTAACATGCAATTTTGATCCAAATGGTATTGTGTAAGTTTTTGAATCTTCTTTTGAAGTAACTATTACTTCTTTTTTCTTTTTATCTTCTTTAATGCTTACTTTACCAGCGATTTCAGAAATTATAGCCATTCCTTTTGGTTTTCTAGCTTCAAATAACTCTTCAACCCTTGGAAGACCTTGTGTAATATCTCCACCAGCTACACCACCTTCGTGGAAAGTTCTCATTGTAAGCTGTGTACCAGGTTCACCAATTGATTGAGCAGCAATTATACCTACTGGTTCACCAATTGTAACTTCTTCTCCTGTTGCAAGTCCTTTACCATAGCATTTTGCACAAACACCATGTTTTGTTCTACAACATAAAGATGAACGTACTCTTAATTCTTCAATTCCTGATGCAACAATTTTTTCAGCTATATCTGTTGATATCATTGTGTCTTTATCAACTATTAATTCTTTAGTATTTGGATTATATACATCTTCTAGTGCATATCTTCCTATTAATCTTTCTTCTAAAGTTTCTAGTACTTGATTTCCGTCTTTTATGTCTCTTACTATTATTCCTTCATGAGTTCCACAGTCTTCTTCTCTAACAATTATATCTTGACTTACATCAACTAATCTTCTTGTTAAGTAACCAGAATCGGCTGTTCTTAAAGCTGTATCTGCTAGACCTTTTCTTCCACCATGTGATGAAATGAAGTATTCTAGTGGGTCTAATCCCTCTCTAAAGTTTGCCTTAATTGGTATTTCTACTGCTTTACCTTGTGTATCAGCCATAAGTCCTCTCATACCAGCTATTTGTCTTAACTGATTTATATTTCCTCTGGCTCCAGACCTTGCCATCATGTATATTGGGTTCATATCATCAAAGTTTGCTTCCATTGCTTGAGTTACTTCTTTTGTTGCTGCTTCCCAAACTTTAATTGTTTCGTTGTATCTTTCGTCTTCTGTTATTAAACCACGTTTATATTGTTTAGCAATATCTTCAACTTTTTTATCTGCAGCTGCTAGTATTTCTTCTTTTTCTTTAGGGCTTGTTACGTCTGCAGCACTAACTGTAATAGCACCCTTTGTTGAATATTTAAATCCTGTTGCCTTTATATAGTCTAATACTTCTGCCGCTTGGCTTAATCCATGTTTTTCAATACATTTAGCAACTATTTTTCCAAGGTTCTTTTTAACTACTGGGAAGTCAATTTCTAGTTTGAATTCTTCGTCTGGATTGCTTCTGTCTACAAATCCTAAATCTTGTGGTATACCTTGGTTGTATATTACTCTACCAACAGTAGTTTCAATTTTTTTAGATTTTACTTCTCCATTTATATTTTTATACATTCTTATAAATACTTTTGCATGTAAACCTAAATCTCCATTTTGATATGCTAGAAGTGCTTCTTCAACATCTTTAAAGTACATTCCTTCTCCAGGTTCTCCGTCTTCTTCCATTGTTAAGTAGTAACTTCCTAAAATCATATCTTGTGTTGGTACTGTAACTGGCTTACCATCTTGTGGTTTAAGTAAGTTATTTACAGATAACATTAAATATCTTGCTTCAGCTTGTGCTTCTGGTGATAATGGTACGTGTATAGCCATTTGGTCACCATCGAAATCGGCATTGAAAGCTGTACATACTAATGGGTGTAATTTTATAGCTCTTCCTTCTACTAATACTGGTTCAAATGCTTGTATACCTAATCTGTGTAGTGTTGGAGCACGGTTTAACATTACTGGATGATCTTTTATAACTTCATCTAATATATCCCATACTTCTGGTCTTAGTCTTTCAACCATTCTTTTAGCATTTTTAATGTTATGTGCAATTCCTCTTCCTACTAATTCCTTCATTACAAATGGTTTAAATAGTTCTACTGCCATTTCTTTAGGAACACCACATTGATAAATTTTCAATTCTGGACCAACAACTATAACTGAACGTCCAGAATAGTCAACTCTTTTTCCTAGTAAGTTTTGTCTAAATCTACCTTGTTTTCCTTTTAACATGTCTGATAAAGATTTAAGTGGTCTGTTTCCAGCTCCTGTTACTGGTCTTCCACGTCTACCGTTATCTATTAATGCATCTACAGATTCTTGTAACATTCTTTTTTCATTTCTTACAATTATTTCTGGTGCACCTAATTCTAATAATCTTTTTAATCTATTATTTCTGTTTATTACTCTTCTATATAAGTCATTTAAATCTGATGTTGCAAATCTTCCACCATCTAATTGTACCATTGGTCTTAATTCTGGTGGTATTACTGGTACAACATTCATTACCATCCATTCTGGTCTATTTCCAGATAGTCTAAATGCTTCAACTGTGTCTAATCTTTTTGCAAGTTTTGCCTTTTTTTGTTCACTTGCTTTTGCAATTTCTTTTTTCAAAGATGCTGATAATTTTTCAAGATCAACTTCTTTTAATAATTTTTCAAGAGCTTCTGCTCCCATTTCTGCTTTAAAAGAACCTTTGCCATATTTTTCTACAGCTTCAACATATTCTTTTTCTGTTAGAACTTGGCATTTTGTAAGTCCAGATGTTCCTTTATCTGTAACAACATATGATGCAAAATATATGATTTTTTCTAGGTTTCTAGGTGAGATATCTAATACTAAAGCAATTCTACTTGGTATTCCTTTGAAATACCAGATATGTGCAACTGGTGCAGCAAGTTCAATATGTCCCATTCTTTCTCTTCTTACTTTTGCTTTTGTAACTTCAACACC
>CAKPPF010000006.1 GCA_934177485.1 uncultured Clostridia bacterium
CACATTCATGAACCATATAGATCTACTATGATAAATGGAACAAAAGAAATAAGTACATTTAATTATGAATTTATAGAGTTATAAGTAGGAGAAGAAAAAACATATGAAAGAACAATGGATTGATGCTAAAGAATTAAAAATAATACCATTTGATAGTGTAAATGGTATTCAATTTGGAATTAATAGAAAAGAATTATGGGATAAGGTGGGTAAACCAATTAAATCTTTTAGAAAAACAATTTTTGATAAAGTTGATACAGATGATTATAAATATTTTCATATATTTTATGATAATGATTATAATTTTGAAGCAATAGAGATTTTTGAGAATATAGATATTAACTTTAATGGTTACAAATTATCAAAGAATTATTCTGAAGTATTAGATTACTTTAAAGGTATTTATGATGATATAGAAGAAGATGGGTATGGATTTATATCAAAAAAAGGTTCAGTTGGTGCTTATATTGAAAATGATGATAATCGAATAGATTCTATATTATTTGGTTGTCAAGGCTATTATGTCAATGGGGACGGAGTTTTTTGACAACTAAAAAAATCAAAACATATAATAAATTTCGACAAAGTTTTAAAAATAATATGATATAATATAATCATATTATTTTTTTCTATCAAATTATTTATTTCTAAGGAGGCAAGTATGCCAAGATTCCCAAGATGTTATATAAAAACATCATTTTTTCATATAATAACGCAAGGTATAAATAAAAGTTATATATTTGAAAATGCAGAAGATATTAAGTATTATATAAAATTAATGTATAAATTAAATAAAGAACACACAATAAAGATAATATCCTATTGTATTATGAATAATCATGCACATATGTTGATAGAAACAGAAAAAATAAAGGAATTAAGTAAATATATGCAAAGACTTAATGGCATGTATGGAAAATATTATAATAAAAAATATAATAGAGTAGGATATGTATTTAGAGATAGATATAAAGCAGAAGGTATTTATAGTGAAGAACACTTATATAATTGTATAAACTATATTTATAATAACCCTGTTAGAGCTGGAATTTGTAGCAAAGCTGAAGAATATCCTTATTCCAATTATAAAAGAATTGATAAAGAATTAAATGAAAACTACACATTCATAGATGTTGATGATTATCAAAAAACATGCGAAGAAATAATACAAGAATTTTTAATAGAAAATGATATTGAAATTGATGAGTTAAAAAGAGATAAAAGAAAATTAAAAGAACTTATAACAATTTTGAAAACAGAATATAGTATTTCATTAAGAAAAATATCAGAAAAACTTAGAATGGGAAGAGAAACAATAAGGAAAATATACATTGAATAAAGGTTGTCAAAAAACTCCGTCCCCATTGACACAGAACTGCTGCTAAGGCAACTACATAAATAAAAAACACACATCTGTAAAAATTTGACGATTTAGATGTGAGTTTTTCTATCTATATCGGCAAAACCACGTTTGTGGAATTGTCATTTTCTGGATTTATTATACACAGAATATTGAAAAAAAGTCAAATAAATTTTCGTAATTTATCTTATTTCTTAAAAAAATCTTTAAGTATTTTCCAAATTTTTTCATACCATTTAATATTAGAAACATTTACTAATGATTTCTCTTGAATATTATCTTTATTTTCAATAATAGTACTTTTAGTATTATTTTTAAAAATATCGTTTGAATTATATTTTTCTTTCTTTATGTTTTCTTCTTTTATTGTTTCATATTTTTCATAATTTAATATTTTATTTTTCTGTTCTGATGTCGCCCAATAATCTCTAAATAAAATAGCTATAATTCCTTTTGTGATTTTCAAAACATTTTGCTCGTCTAGTGTTTTTTCAGGATTATACGAAAATATATGATTCGAATTTGCATTTGCTTCAAACAATTTTATTTGTTCTATTGGAATTCTATTATAATCTTCTTTAGAAATATATTTTAATATTTCAAGAACTTCATTATATGCATTAGCATATTCAATACTAATCATTTTTTACCTCCTAAATTATTAATTTCTTTCTTTATTTGTAATATTTCCTAACATTTCTGCTTCTAGTGACTTCAAAAAAAAAGGCTCTTTTAACTCAGATAAAACTTCTTTTCCTAATTTTTGTGTTTCAACTTTTGTTCTTTTACGTTCAATTGGAAAAGTTTTATCTAAATCTCTATCTAATGCAGTTCCTATAGTAATTTGATTTTTACATACTGTAACAAAACCAAAAGTTGCAGGTATTCTTTGCTCTAATACTGTATAACCTAATTTCCTATATTCTTCTTCTAATTGTCTATATTCAAAACAACCTTGTGTACGGCAAGTCGTTCCAGGTGCAAATATAGCCGTTGCATCTTGTTGTAATCCAATACTGTTTGTAACTTCAATTACATTTTCTGGTGTTACACTACCATCTAAATGAAATAGAACTCTTACATTTTCATCATATAAAACTAATCCACAGCAAGGTTCTATTCCATATGTAAACAAAATGTCATCTTCATTTGATACTCCATAGCCACATTGTTCTACGTCTATAACTGATTCTGCTAAATCAAATCCATTATTCTGTTTTTTTATATCAATTAATTGCAATGTATTTTGTCTCAATTGTGGTTTTAATAATTTAATTTTTTCTTTAATATAATTATTTTCATTATTATTCATACTTGTTTTCCTTATCTACTAAATTTTTTACATAATATTATTGTATCATTTACTTCTTATCATGTCAAAATAAAAAATAAAGTTGTGGATAACTTTTTGATTTTTCTTTAATTTAAACTCAATAGCTCTGTTTCTGATTTTTGCTACTTGAGTTTTAGTATCATAATTCTCATCAATCTTATCATTGTGAAAATAATATTCTCCTAAATCCATATAATTTATATCTAATTCTTTTTTCAACGTTTCTAAATAATCATCTAACTGGTCTTTATTCATATTGACATTAACTTTAATATCTTTAAATTTCCCAACTATGTGGCTCTACATAAGCAATATTAGTTTTTTCAACCATTCTCGAATTACCATTCTTTATCTCTGGTTCACAATTACTAAAAGTGCAAGCCCATTCAATCTTAGAACGTAATTCTTTTTCTATTGCTATTTCTCTTTTAACTGTAGATATCATATCACGAGAACCTCCTTTTTTCAATATTTTGAGGCTAGCATTTACTTTTATTTCCAAAAAAACAAAAAATAAGTCGACTAAATCGACTTATATATGTGAAATGATATTCACTTTTTTGTTTCCTTTAAACTCACTTGTTGCAATACTTTCAAGTGGTTCGACGAAAACGCATTATGGAGCGGGTAGCGAGAATCGAACTCGCACGACCAGGTCGGAAGCATGGCATTCTACCACTAAATTATACCCGCAATTTTATTACAAATTAATTGTAGCATATTTTTTTATATAAGTCTATTTTTTTAATAAAACTAGTTGCAAATTATTCTTTTAAAATATATAATTACATTAAATTAATTAAGGGGGAACAAATGAAAAAGTTTAAAAAATGGCAGATTTTTTTAATAATATTTTTGATTGTATTTTTATTTTCTATTTCTGCATCTCAACAGACAAAAAAAGTAACTAAGAATTTTTTATTTAGCAACAATGATTTTAAAATTATTGCTAGTTCAGAGAACAAAGATTTAGAAAATATTATAACAGAACATGCTAAAAAAAGTGGATATAATGTAAAAATTGAATATGATGGAACTTTGAACATCATTGATAGATTAAACAGTGGAGAGGAATTTGATGGCGTATGGACATCTAATTCAATATGGCAATATATGCTAGACAATTCTGTAAAAGTAACTAATTCTAAGTACACTAGTATAAATCCAGTAATATTTGGAATAAAAAAGAAAAAGGCAGAAGAATTAGGATTTGTTGGAAAAGATGTATATACAAAGGATATAGTAAAAGCAATTTCTGATGGAAAACTTAAATTTAGCATGTCAAATCCAACTAAAACAAATAGCGGAGCTTCTGCTTATTTAGGATTATTAGCAACGCTTGCGGGAAATCCTGAAGTATTAACAGCAGATAATCTAAAGGATTCAAAATTAAAAGAAAATTTAGTTACCTTATTTTCTGGGATGGAGAGATCATCTGGTAGTGAGGACTTCTTAGAAGAGTTGTTCTTAAATGGTGATTATGAAGCAGTTGTTACATATGAATCTTCAATTATAAATATAAATAAAAAACTAGAAAAAAATGGAAAAGAAACATTATATGCAATATACCCAGTGGATGGAGTCTCTATATCAGATTCACCATTTGCATATATAAATAATAAAGATAGTGTAAAGGAAGACATATTTAAGGATATACAAGGTTTTCTTTTAAGTAATGAAGGACAAGCATTACTACAAAAACAAGGAAGAAGAACTTGGTATGGAGGTACCTCAAATAATGTGGATAAAACTATTTTCAATCCATCTTGGGGAATAGATACAACTAAATATATATCTCCAATAAAATATCCAAATACAAAGGTTATAAAACTTGCTTTGAATTTATATCAGACAGAACTTAGAAAACCAGTACATGTTGTATTTTGTTTAGATTATTCTGGTAGTATGTATGGAGATGGATATAAACAACTAGTAAATGCAATGGAATATATTTTAACAGATAAAGCAGCAGAAGATTTGCTTCAATTTTCTGAAAAAGATAAAATAACAATAATTCCATTTGGCTCAAAAGTATTCCCAAGTTTTAGCACAGATAATGGACAAAAAACAGATGAATTATTAAAAAGAATAACTAGTACAACGCCAAATGGTTCAACTGCGCTTTATCCTGCGGCAGTAGGAGCACTAAAAGTTTTACAAACAGAAGATGCAGATAAATATAACTTGTCAGTAATTTTGATGACAGATGGTCAAGGAAATATCGGAAAATTTAACTTACTACAAAATGCATATAATAGTGATAACAAAATACCTATATATTCTATTATGTTTGGAAATGCACAAAGCAGTCAATTAAAGGATATAGCAAATTTAACAAATGCAAAAGTATTTGACGGAAGAAAAAATTTGCTTGGAGCATTTAAAGAAGTAAGAGGATATAATTAAAGAAAGAGGAGATAAAGTGAAAAATTCAATGCTTATATCAGCAGCTTTGCGGAGGAACTTTTTTTGCAATACCATATATTGGACTATCTATCGGAATTCTACCATCTTTAATAATTGGCGCAGGAGCATACGGGGCAAGCGAACTGATTTTTAGAAATAAAAACTCAAAACAACTAAAAGAAACAGATAAAAATTTATATGACATTCTTCAGGAAGCAAAAGAGGAAAATGCTGAAATTCTAAAATTGAGTAGCAAAATAGATAAGCCTGAAACAGTAAATGAAATAAAAGAAATAAGTTTATCCATAAATAAAATTATTACTACAATAGAAAAAGAACCTAAAAAGTATAAAAGAATGAATAATTTTTTTGAATATTATCTACCAACTACATTAAATATAATAAAAAAATATGATGAAATAGAAAATCAAAGATTAACAACACAAGAAGGAAAGAAGTTTATGGAATCATCAGAAAAAATGATTTCTAAGATTAACAATTCATTCAAAAATCAATTATCAAAACTATATCAATCTGATATGATTGATACAGATGCAGAAATGAAAGTATTTAATAATATGCTTAATGCAGATGGTTACAATAATGAAAATGATTTAAATATTAATAAAGGAGGAGAATAGTCTTGAAGAAAAAACAAATTATAGGAATTGTTATATTTATTGTATTAATTATAACTATAGTTTTAATTAAAAATATAAAAGACAATTCAAGTAAGCTAGGAGATTTAACAACTGTTTATGTAGCAACAGGTGGTGGAAAAGAAGATTTTATTGCGGATGAAGATGTTGTAAAAACAATGCAAGAAAAGTATAAATTAAATGTAGTATATGATTCTTGGAGCAATGGAAAGTTAATAGTAAATCCATTAGTTAGAGAAGACAAAACAACTAAATATGACGCAATGTTTTGTTCAGATCAAAGATTTTATGATTATTATAAAGTATCAGCAGATAAATCAAAAGGAGAAGCAGATAGATATAGAGTCTTAGACGGTGGTCTAACACTTAACACTCCAATCGTAATTTACAGCTGGGGAAAAGTTGCAGATGCATTAGTAGAACAGAAGATAGTAACTGTTAAAGATGGCGTTTACTATATAACTGATATGGACAAGCTAATAGAATATATATTAGCAGGAAAAAAATGGTCAGACATAGGACTTAAAGAACTATATGGAAATATAAATATTGCATCTACTGACCCAGTTACTTCGTCACCAGGTGCAACATATTATGGTTTACTTCTTTCAATTATGTGTGGAGGAACAGTAACAGACGAAGGAGTACAAAAGAACTTACCTAAACTTAAAGAGTTTTATACAAAATCTGGATATATGAATAATACACCTGCAGATTTATTTGAAAGATACTTAAAAACTGGAATGGGTGGAGAACCTATGATTGTTGATTATGAGAAAAGTATAATAGAATTTGCAAATGAAAACCCAGATGGATATAATCAAGTAAAAGATGATATACGTATATTATATCCAACACCAACAATTTGGAATTCACATTGTATTGCAACATTTACAGATGCAGGTAATAAGTTTTATAAAGCATTTGATGACTCAACTATTCAACAAATAGCATGGTCTAAATATGGATTTAGAACTGGAATAGTTGGTGGAAACTATGATGTTTCATCATTTGGAATTGGTATACCAAAAACAATAAGTAGTACAGTTTCAAGTTTAAAAATGAACGTTTATAATCAATTAATTGATTATTTAAAATAAATTAATTAATAAAGAAAGGAATTTAAAATGAAAGAATTAGAAGTTAAACAAGCAGAAAGCAAAGAAGTTGAGGCTCTAGCACAAAGCACAGAAAAAGTTACAGAAAAGATGATTGAGGATTCATTAAATTTTGATAATTTAACTGATGAAGAGAAAAAAGCAATTGAGGAGTTTAATTCTCAAATAAATGTTGAAGATTCTACACAAATTTTACAATTTGGAGCAAAGGCTCAAAATAAAATATCTGAGTTTTCAGATAGTGTACTAGAAGGAGTAAAAACAAAACAAACAGGAGAAGTAGGAGACTTACTAGCAGACTTAGTTGCACAAATTAAAGATTTTGATGGCGATATTCAAATTGAAAACAGAGGAGTTATTGGAAAACTATTCCATTCTGCAAAAAAAGAAGTAACAAAAATAATTGCAAAGTATAATAAAATTGATGTAAATATTGACAAAATAGAGAAAGAGCTTGATAGACACAGATTACAAATGTTAAAAGATATAACAATATTTGATACAATGTATGAGAAAAATTTACAATATTTTAAAGAGTTATCTTTATATATAATCGCAGGCGAAAAGAAACTTGAAGAACTAAGAAATGTAGTTCTTCCAGAATTACAGAAAAAGGCAGAAGAAACAAAAGAACAATTAGATGTTCAAAGAGTTAATGATATGGTAAATACAATAAATAGATTTGAAAAGAAAATATACGACTTAAAAACTACAAGAGTTATATCTATTCAAATGGCTCCACAAATCAGAATGCTTCAAAGTAACGAAACTGAACTAGTAGAAAAAATACAAAGTTCATTAATAAATACAATTCCTTTATGGAAAAATCAAATTGTTTTAGCATTAGGAATAAATAATGCAAAACAAGCTTTAGGAGCACAACAATCTGTTACAAACTTAACAAATGATATGTTAAAGAAAAATAGTGAAATATTAAAACAAGGATCTATTCAAATTGCAGAAGAATCTGAAAGAGTTATTGTTGATGTTGAAACTTTACAAAAAACAAATAAAGATATTATAGAAACTTTAGACAAAGTGCTTGAAATACATGAAAATGGTAAAGTTAAGAGAGCAGAAGCTGAAAAAGAATTAGTTGAAATAGAAAGAGAATTAAAAGAAAAATTAGTAGAAATTAAAGTTGAACCTAAAAATTAAAATAGAATTATTATAAGGGGTTAAAATGTCAGATAATAACATAGAAAATAATTTTTTAAACAATATTTATGAGGATTTCTTTGGAGGTCCTCATAAAAAATATGAAGATTTAAAAAGAGAAGTAAGTATATCAAAGGATATACCAGAAATAAAAATTGGTGATCAAGAAAGAGTTAGCAAAGAACAACAAAATGTTCAACATAGTGAAGTACTTGATGAACAAGCAACATTAAAAATGTTTCTAGAAAAAATTGATGAATTATATATAACAGATGAATCCAAAGAAACATTAAATAAGATTGTAAAATATATGGATAAATACTACAAAAAAGAAACAAAACAATACATTCCATTTAATTTAATTATATATTGTGATAATAAAGAAACTTTATATAGCATTGCAGACATTTTAAAGGTTTCTTCTGAATCATTTGGATATATAAAAAAGGGAGAGTCAATAGAAGCTTCTTTATATGCACTTGAAAAAGTTGATCAAATAGAAGATATTTATGATGCTAAAAATAGTATTATTATAATAAAAGACATTGAAGGCTTAATAGCAAAAGAACAACTATTCAAAGATAGATTTATAAGTGATTTGGAAAACAAAATAGAAGAGAACTCTACTAAAACAATAACAATATTAACTGACGAAAGTAAAGATGTTATAAAAGAATTATTATCTAAAAATGATAATTTAAAAGAAAATATATTTAGTTATGAAATTGAAGGGGTAAAGCCGGATGTACAAGATATATATCAAGATGTTTTAGAAAAGGTTAAGGTTGATGGAGAAACCGATGAAAATTTCAAAATAAAATTATTAGAGTATATATCAATAACATATCCAAATTCAAATTTGAACTTTAATCAATATAAAGAAAGACTTATTGGGGAAATTCTATTAAATAAACAAGAAAAGTTTACAGAAGAATTAATACCAAAATATGAAAAAGAAAAGACTATTGACGAAGTTTTCGCAAGTTTAGATGAGTTAGTTGGACTACAAAAAGTTAAACAAATGCTTAGAGATTTAGTTAGCTTAATAGAATTAAAAAAGAAAACCAAAGATGATTTGAAAATTAAAGACACAAATTTACATATGGTATTTTTAGGAAACCCTGGAACAGGAAAAACAACAGTAGCAAGAATTGTTGCACAAATATTATATAATTTAAAATATATAAAACAAAATAAACTTATAGAAGTATCAAGTAAAGATTTAGTTGCAGAATATGTTGGACAAACTGCTCCTAAAACTATGGCTGTAATAGAAAAAGCATTGGGAGGAGTATTATTTATAGATGAGGCATATTCTTTAGCTTCTGGAAATGGTGAAGGAAATTCATACAATGAAGAAGCAATTGCTACCTTAATTCAAGCAATGGAAAATTATAGAGATAACTTAGTAGTTATATTTGCTGGATATACAAAGGAAATGCAAAGCTTCTTAAATGCAAATTCAGGAATAGTCTCAAGAATAGGGTATACTGTTGAATTTGAAGACTATACTGTAGATGAACTAATACAAATTTTCGAGTCTATGATGAAAAAATCTGGATTTATATTAGAAAAATCTGCTATAGAAAAAGCCAAAGATATAATTAATGAATATAAAGATACTAAAAATTTTGGCAATGCAAGATTTGTAAGAAATTTATATGAAAAAACAGTAATAAAACATGCATCAAATACAAAAGGCAAAAAGAAAAAGAGTATATTAAAAACAATTACAAAAGATGATATTTCTACAGAAAATTTATTAAAAATGTAGAAAATATTCGCCTTTATTATTAAAAAGTAGGAACATATTTATAATTATGTACTTACTTTTTTTATATAGCCAAAATCAAATCTGGCTAGAACAAAGAACGATATAATGTTGATTTGTTCTAAAATCATTACATTGACAAAAAAACGTTTGGTATGCTAGAATAAATTTTGTAATAGGAGAAAATAATGGATTTATTAGATGATGTTAAATTTGTTAAAGGAGTAGGACCTAATCGTGTAAAACTTCTAAATAAATTGAATATTTTTACAGTTGAAGATTTAATTACATATTATCCAAGAGATTACGAAGATAGAAGCAAACCTAAAAGGATTATAGATACTGTTAATGGCGAAGAAGCATTAATAGAAGGAATTGTTGTATCTAAAATAAGAGAAATTAGAACATATAAAAGAGGAATGACAATTTATAAACTATTAATAAAAGATGATTCAGAAGCTTGTGAAATAACTTGGTATAATCAACCATATTTAAAAAACATTTTTGCAATTGGTAAAAAATATAAATTTTATGGAAAAATTAATAAAAAAATTGGAATAACAGAAATGCTTTCTCCTGTTTATGATATTGACGGAAAAGATAACAACACTGGAAAAATAATTCCAATTTATCCATTAACATATAATTTATCGCAAAATACATTAAGAAAAATAATAGAAAATGCATTAGAAGTGACAAAGGGAAAATTAGAAGAAACTTTGCCAGATTATATTTTAAAAGAATATAACTTATTAAGTTTACAAAGTGCAATAGAAACTATACATTTTCCCAAAGCTTTAAAAGACTTTGGAGATGCACGAAATAGACTAGCATTTGAAGAACTATTAACAATGCAACTATTACTATTGAGCTTAAAAAATAAATACGAAAACGGAAATGATGGAATAAGTTTTGATAAAAACGTAAAAATGTCAGATGTAATAAACGATTTACCATTTAAGCTTACAAATGCTCAAACTAGAGTATTAGAAGAAATAGATAACGATATGGAATCAAATAAAGCTATGAATAGATTGCTTCAAGGAGATGTAGGATCCGGAAAAACAATAGTAGCTATTATTGCGGCATATAAAGCAGTTAAGTCTGGATACCAAATGGCTATGATGGCACCTACATCAATACTTGCAACACAGCACATGACAAATTTTCAAAATATACTTTCAAAATACGATATAAAATGCGAACTATTGCTAGGAAATACATCTAAAAAGAAAAAAGAAGAAATACTAGATAGATTAAAAAATGGAGAAATAGATATAATAATTGGAACTCATTCCTTGTTAGAAGAAAATGTAGTATTTAAAAATCTTGGACTAGTAGTAACAGATGAACAACACAGATTTGGAGTAAGACAAAGAAGCACAATTGCATCAAAAGGAAAAAATCCAGATGTATTGGTTATGACTGCAACTCCTATTCCAAGAACGCTTGCTTTAATATTATATGGAGATTTAGACATATCTATTATAGATGAACTTCCACCAAATAGAAAAAAAATAGATACATTTGCAGTTAGAAAATCTATGGAAGAAAGAATAAACAATTTCATAAAAAAACAAATAGATGAAGGCAGACAAGCGTATATTGTATGTCCGCTTGTAGAAGAAAGCGAAGATATAGATGCAAAATCTGTAACGGAACTTGTAGAAAAATATAAAAATGAAGTGTTTAAAAATTATAAAGTTGAATGTTTGCATGGAAAAATGAAATCAAAAGAAAAAGATGAAATAATGCAAAAATTTAAAAATGGAGAGATTCAAATACTAATTTCAACTACAGTAATAGAAGTTGGTGTAGATGTTCCAAACTCTAATATAATGGTTATAGAAAATGCAGAAAGATTTGGATTAGCACAACTTCATCAATTAAGAGGAAGAGTTGGAAGAGGAGAATATAAATCATATTGTATATTAAAATATGAGGGAAACTCTGAAATAATCAGGAAACGTATGCAAGTAATGCAAGACACAAATGATGGTTTTATCATATCTGAAAAAGACTTAGAATTAAGAGGAACAGGAGAATTCTTTGGAACAAAACAACATGGACTACCAGAATTTAAAATAGCAAATTTATTTGAAGATATTAAACTGTTAAAACTTATACAAAGTTTATGTATAAAAATATTGCAAGATGACCCTAAATTAGAAAAAGAAAAAAATATACGATTAAAAAAGATAATTGACGAAAAACTAAAGAATAGAATAGAGATTTAAAATATATAAAACAGAGGGTGAAAATATGGGAAAAGTAATTTTAATAATTATTGGATTATTAATAGCAATGCTTGGAGTAATAATGGTTTTTGATGCTAGACTTTTAACAAAAAAGTTTTTTGGCTTTGGAGATCAAAATGAAGCATCAGCTGGCTTTAAAATTATAGGTTTTTTTGTTGCAATAATAGGAGGATTAATTATTTTTTTTAATATATGATATAAAGTTTACAAATTATTTGATAATTTATTATTTTATTCAAATAATAAATGTATGGGGCAGGTCTTGTGCCTGTCCGAAAGCTAGTATTATTTTAAACAATTAACTAGTAGCAAAATTTTTCTTATTTGCTATAGTAATATTGACAAATCTTGATAGAAGTATTAAAATATTAAACATAATAGAAAAAACTAAGAAAAAGAGGAGTAAGTTTAAAACTGCTATTTTAGAGAAAAGAAGTCATTGGCTGAAAGCTTCTTATAGAAAGATAAACCGAAGGTAGCTTTGGAGTTGATATATTGAAATTTTAAATTAGATATATCCGCGTAAGCTGTGTTAAAAGCTAATTAAGATGTATATAATAATTATTTATATATAAATTAAGGTGGTACCGTGAGAAAAATCTCACCCTTATAGAAATATAAGGGTGAGATTTTTTCCTTTTAGTCGAAAACTCAAATTGGTCAAGAACAAATAAGAAAATTAATAATTTATTATATATTAAATTTAAAGGAGGGATTTTCATGAACGACAAATTTAATCCGAAAGATTTTGAAGAAAAATTGTATGAAGAATGGGAACAGAAGGGTTATTTTAAACCAAGTATGGACAAAACAAAAGAAAGTTATTGCATTATGATGCCACCACCAAATGTAACTGGTAAATTACATATGGGACATGCATTAGATGGTACAATGCAAGATATTCTTATTAGATTCAAAAGGATGCAAGGATACAATACGTTATGGCTTCCAGGCACAGACCATTCTGCAATTTCTACAGAAATGAAAGTTGTTCAAAAATTAAAAGCAGAAGGAAAAACTAAGCAAGAATTAGGTAGAGAAGGATTTCTAAAAGAGGCTTGGGACTGGACTCATTTATATGGAAGTACAATTCAAAAACAACAAAGAATGCTTGGATGCTCTTGTGATTGGGAAAGAAATAGATTTACATTAGATGAAGGAATGTCTGCAGCAGTTTTGGAACAATTCGTTAAATTATATAATGACGGATTGATTTACAAGGGCAAAAGAATGGTTAACTGGTGCCCAAGTTGCCATACAGCAATTTCAGATGCAGAAGTTGAATATAAAGAAGAAGCATCTCACTTATGGCATTTAAGATATAAAATTAAAGACGAAGATAAATATGTAGAAGTTGCAACAACAAGACCAGAAACAATGCTTGGAGATACTGCAGTTGCTGTTCATCCATCTGACGAGAGATATACAAATCTAGTTGGAAAAACATGTATTCTTCCAATAGTAAATAGAGAAATACCAATAATAGCAGACGAATTTGTAGAAAAAGAATTTGGAACTGGTTGTGTTAAAATTACACCAGCACATGATCCAAATGATTATCAAGCAGGGTTAGACCATAACTTAGAAATAATTGAAGTATTTGATGATAATTGCACAATGCTTGATTTAATGCCAGAAGTAAAAGGTATGAAAGCAATAGATGCAAGACCAATTATAGTAGAAAAATTAAAAGAATTAGGAGCATTGGTTGGTATAGAAGATTATACACATAACGTTGCAAAATGTGAGAGATGTAAATCTACAATAGAGCCTAAAATTTCAGAACAATGGTTTATAAGCATGAAAAAAATAACAGAACCTGCAATTGATGCTGTAAAATCTGGTAAAGTAAGATTTGTTCCACAAAAATATGAAAAAACATATTTAAATTGGGTAGAAAATATTAGAGACTGGTGTATTTCTCGTCAATTATGGTGGGGGCACAGAATACCTGCATATTATTGTGATGACTGTAACCACATAACAGTTGCAAAAGAAAATCCGGGCAAATGCGAAAAATGTGGAAGCACACATATACATCAAGATGAAGATACATTAGATACATGGTTTAGCTCTGCTCTATGGCCATTTTCAACACTTGGATGGCCGGAAAATACAGAAGATTTAAAAACTTTTTATCCAACAAATACCTTAATTACTGGGTATGATATTATTACTTTCTGGGTATCTAGAATGGTTACATGTGGCTTATATCAAATGAAAGAAATACCATTTAAAGATGTAGTAATTCATGGATTAGTAAGAGATTCACAAGGAAGAAAAATGTCTAAAACCTTAGGCAATGGTGTTGACCCGATGGAAGTAATAGATAAATATGGAGCAGATGCTTTAAGATTCTCTGTTATATCAGGAACAACAGTTGGAAACGATATAAAATATATGCCGGAAAAACTAGAACAAGCATCAAACTTTGCAAACAAAATATGGAATGCAGCTAAATTTATAATAAATAATTTATCTTCAAAAGAAGAAATTATGGAATTTTGTAAAGATGTAAAAGCAAATAAAGCAGAATTAAAAATAGAAGATAAATGGATATTAGATAAACAAAATGAACTAATAATAACAGTTACCAAAAACATAGAAGAATATGATTTAGGAATTGCACTAGATAATATTTACGGATTTATTTGGAATGAATTTTGTGATTGGTATATAGAAATTGTAAAATCAAGATTATATAGTGAAGATAAGTCAGAAAAAATAAAAGTAAGTTTTGTTTTAAATAAAGTATTTAAAACAGTATTAAAATTATTGCATCCTTTTATGCCATTTGTAACATCAGAAATATATAAGGAACTTGCAAAATGTAAAGATGAAGAATTAATGATGTCTTGTTGGCCAAAAGCTACAAAGTATGATGAATATGAAAAACCAAGTGAGACAATAGAAAATTTAAAAGAAATAATAGTTGGAATAAGAAATGTAAGAGCAAATATGAACATACATCCAAGTAAAAAGGCAGAGCTAATATTTGTAACAAAAGACTATGCAAAGGAAATAGAAGAATCAAAAGATTTTCTATTAAAACTAGGTTTTGGAAAAGAAATAAAAGTTCAAACGGATAAATCTGGAATTTCAGACAATGCAATTAGTATATTATCAAAAGGCATAGAAGTATATATGCCATTTGAAGATTTAGTTGATATAAAAGAGGAAATAGAAAGATTAGAAAAAGAAAAAACAAGACTAGAAGCTGAAGTAACAAGAGGAGAAAAAATGCTTTCTAATCCGGGCTTTGTAAATAAAGCACCAGAAGCAAAAATAAATGAGGAAAAAGAAAAATTAGCAAATTATAAAAAAATGCTAGAAACTGTAACAGAAAGATTAAATTCAATAAAATAATCTTGACAAATAATAAAAAGAGAGTATAATAAAAATATATTGAAAAACTATAATCAAGAAAAAGTAAAATAAAGGTTAATTTTAGAGAATAACAATCGCCGGCTGAAAGTTGTTATAATAAAACATATTTGAAAAACTACCTTGATTTGTTTCTAGCAAAACTAGACGGTAATTACGTTATAATTATTAATTAAGTTAAAATCGGGATGGAACCGTGTTTATATGCACTCCTAAGAATATTTATATATTCTTAGGAGTTTTTTCTATAGTCGAAAACTCAAATCGGGCGGAAACAAAGATCGACATAAAGTCGCTTTGTTATAAAAAAAAAGGAGGAAAAGTTATGATTAAAATTACATTAAAAGATGGAAGCGTAAAAGAAGTGGAAAGCGGAATGTCTATTTTAGAAATTGCAAAAGGAATAAGTGAAGGGTTGGCAAGAGTTGCAACAGCAGGCAAAGTTAATGGAGAAGTTAAAGATTTAAGAACAACTATTAATGAAGATTGCTCATTAGAAATATTAACATTTGAATCTGATTTAGATGGCAAAAAAGCATATTGGCATACTACTTCACATATTATGGCACAAGCTGTAAAGAGATTATTTCCAAATGTTAAACTTGCAATTGGACCAGCAATAGATGATGGATTTTACTATGATTTTGATGTAGAAAAACCATTTTCAGACGAAGACAAAGCAAAAATTGAAGACGAAATGAAAAAGATAATAAAAGAAGATTTACAAATTGAAAGATTTGAACTTCCAAGAGCTGAAGCAATTAAATTAATGAAAGATAAAAACGAGGATTACAAAGTTGAACTAATAGAAGATTTACCAGAGGGGGAAGTTATATCTTTCTATAAACAAGGAGAATTTACAGACCTTTGTGCAGGACCACATTTAACAAGTACTGGCAAAGTAAAAGCTATAAAAATACTATCTTCATCTGGAGCTTATTGGAGAGGTGATGAACATAATAAAATGTTACAAAGAATCTATGCAATATCTTTCCCTAAAAATACATTATTAGAAGAACATTTAGCTAAATTAGAAGATGCTAGAAATAGAGATCATAGAAAGATAGGAAAAGAATTAGAGCTATTTATGACTCACGAACTAGTTGGGTCAGGACTTCCAATGTATTTACCTAATGGAGCTACTGTAAGAAGATTACTAGAAAGATATATTCAAGATAAAGAGATAGCTATGGGATACAAACATGTATATACACCATCTATGGCAAATGTAGCTTTATACAAAACAAGTGGACATTGGGATCATTATAAAGAAGATATGTTCCCTGTTATGAAAATGGATAATGAAGAATTGGTGCTAAGACCAATGAACTGCCCACATCATATGCTTATATATAAAAACAAAATGCATTCATATAGAGATTTACCAATTAGAATTGGTGAATTGGCACATGATTTTAGATACGAAGATTCAGGAGCAGTTTGCGGTCTTGAAAGAGTTAGAGAAATGTGTCAAAACGATGCACACTTATTTGTAACACCTGAACAAATAAAAGAAGAATTTGGAAAAGTTGTAAAACTAATTCTTTCTGTATACAAAGATTTTGGATTTGAAGATTATAGCTTTAGATTATCATTAAGAGATAAAGAAAATAAAGAAAAATATTTTGATGATGATGAAATGTGGGAATCAGCAGAAACACAATTAAGAGAAATATTAACTGAACTTAATTTGAATTTTTATGAAGCAAAAGGAGAAGCAGCCTTTTATGGACCTAAATTAGATGTTCAAATAAAAACTGCAATTGGACACGATGTAACAATTTCAACATGCCAATTAGACTTTTTATTACCTCAAAGATTTAAACTTGAATATATTGGAAAAGATGGAGAAGCACATAGACCAGTAGTAATACACAGAGCAATTCTTGGAACATTTGATAGATTTTTATCATTCTTAATAGAAGAAACGAAAGGAGCATTTCCAACATGGCTTGCACCAGTACAAGTAAAAGTACTTCCAATAGCAGATGCTCATATAGAATATGCAAACAAAGTAAAAGAAGAACTACAAAAGGCTGGAGTAAGGGTTGAAGTAGATGATAGACAAGAAAAAATAGGATACAAAATACGTGAAGCACAACTTCAGAAAATACCATATATGCTTGTAGTTGGAGACAAAGAAAAAGAAGCTAATGCAGTAGGCATTCGTTCAAGAAAAGACGGAGACATAGGAGCCAAAGACTTACAAGAATTCATTAAAAACATAAAAGAAGAAATTGACACTTTTGGAATATAGTTTAGTGTGGGGGCAGGTCTTGTGCCTAAAAGAAAACTTAGTATTAGAACAAATAAGAAAGTATTACTTTCCTATTATATAAAAAAATATAAGAAAAAGCTCTTGACAAAGAGCTTTTATTTTTATAGAATAAATACGAACAAAAGTTTGAAAGAAGGATTTGTATGATCAGTACATTACATATTAAGAATATTGGAATTATAGATGACTTATCTATTAATTTAAATACAGGGTTAAATGTTTTAACAGGAGAGACAGGAGCTGGTAAAACTCTAATTATTGACTCACTAGGAATTATCTCAGGAGAAAGATTTTCTAAAGAGATGATTAGAAAGGGACAGGACTTCTCATATGTCGAAGCATGTATATTTTTACCACAAAATGAAAATGCAATAGATGGTAACATTATTGTTTCCAGAGAAATATATTCAAATGGTAGAAATATGTGCAAAATCAATGGGAGAATGGTTACTGTAACAGAACTTAAAGAATTTATGTCTAGTATTATAGATATACATGGACAACATGATAATCAACAATTATTAAATCCTAATACACATATACAATATCTAGATTCATTTGCTGATAAAGAACTTAATAAATATTTAGAAGAATATAGAAATATGTATATAGAATATACAAGTATAAAGCAAGAATTAAAAAATAATTATGGAGAAGATGAAAAACAAAGACAAAGAAAACTAGATTTATTAAAATATCAATTTGATGAAATTGATAAAGCAAATTTAAAAATAGGAGAAGACAAAAAACTAGAAGCGGATAGAAAAATTATACTGAATTCAGAGAAAATAAATGAAAATTTAAATATAGCAGATATGGAAATTTCAGAGAAAACCATAGATTCAATAAATAGTGCAATAAGAGCATTAGAAAAAATTGAAGACTTAGATGAAGAGTATTCTAAAAAACTAAACTCACTAAAAAGTGTTTATTATGATGTACAAGAATTAGGAAGAGATATTTTTAATTTGAAAGAAAGAGTATACTTTGATGAAGAAGAAAGACAAAATTTAGAGAGTAGACTAGACTTAATTTTTTCACTTAAAAGAAAATATGGAAATACAATAGATGAAATATTGAGCTATAAAAAAGAGTTAGAACAAGAAATTTATAGAATCGAAAATTTAGAAGAAAATAACAATATTTTAAAAAATAAATTAAAAGTTATAACCGAAAAAATGAATAAGCAAGCAGACAAATTAAATGAAATACGAAATAAATTTGCTAAAAAATTAGAAGAAAGTATTAATAAAGAGCTTAAAGACTTAGAAATGAAAAATGCTAGTGTTTTTATAAATGTTCAAAAAAATCAAAGTAATGAATTTAATTATAATGGACTAGATCATGTTGAATTTTTAATAAAAACTAATATTGGAGAAGATGCAAAACCACTATACAAAATTGCTTCTGGTGGAGAAATGTCAAGAATAATGCTTGGTATAAAAAACGTGTTGTCAAATGTAGATAACGTCCCAGTTCTTATATTTGATGAAATAGACACAGGAATTAGCGGAATTGCTGCAAAAAGTGTTGGAGAAAAGTTAAAGTCAATAGCCAAACTACATCAAGTTTTATGTGTTACACATTTAGCAAGTATTGCAGCCAAAGGAGAATATAATTATTATATTCATAAAGAAGTTGAAAATGAAAAAACATATACAAATATTAAGTTATTAAATCAAGAAGAAAAAATTAGAGAAGTTGCAAGAATTGCAAGTGGAGATATAAATAGTATTTCACTAGAGCATGCAAAATCTCTAATATGTTCAGAATAAAAACTTTGGTATTGTACAAAAAATACATATAAGCTTGTAAAATTGGCTAAAATGTGATATAAATAAATAATAATTTTACGATAACTAAGATTAAAATAAGATTTTAATATAAGAGGAAAAAATATGTTAGAAGTTTTATTAGAAACGATAGTAGATAGCATAAAATTATTACCATTTTTATTTTTAGCTTATTTACTTATAGAATTTATTGAAAACAAGGCACAAGAAAAAACGACCAAAGCAATTGAAAAGTCTGGAAAATTTGGGCCAATAATAGGTGCACTTTTAGGAATTATACCGCAATGTGGGTTTTCTGCAGCTGCAGCAAATTTATATGTAGGAAGAGTTATTACTTTAGGAACTTTAATATCTATTTTTTTATCTACTTCAGATGAAATGCTACCAGTTCTTATATCAAAAGCTACACCAATAGGAATAATTATTGAAATCCTTTTAATAAAAATATTTATTGGTATGGTATGTGGAATAGTTATAGATTTATTAATTAAACATAAAGATGCAGATAAAAAAGAAGAAATTCATAAATTATGTCATGATGAACATTGCCATTGCGAAGAGAGTGGAATATTTAAATCTTCAATAAAACACACATTACAAATATTTGTGTATATTTTTATTGTAAGTTTAATATTAAATTATGCAATACATTATATAGGAGAAGAAAGATTAGCTAGTTTGATACTAAATATACCAATATTAGGGACCATTATATCTGGATTAATTGGTTTAATACCTAATTGTGCATCTTCTGTAATATTAACTGAATTATATTTAGGAAATATATTGAGTATGGGAGCTATGATTGCAGGTCTACTTGTAAATTCAGGAATTGGTGTATTAGTACTATTTAAAGTAAATAAAAATTTAAAAGAAAATATTACAATATTAGGAATACTATATATAATAGGTATTGTTTCAGGAATTTTAATAGATTTTATAGTATAAAATTATTAAATAAAGTATACTGTATAAAACATGCTTCTACACATGTTATAAATAAATGTAAATTTATTGTGAAAATGGTTTACAAACTTATGAAGATATAATAAGATAATAAACTCTAGTAATAGAGTTTATTTAAAATGGAGGAAATGCAATGAAAGATATGTTTAAAACATTAGGAAAATCTGTTAGAGAATATAAAAAATATGCAGTAATAACACCAATTTTTGTAACTATTGAAGTAATATTAGAAATAATTGTACCACTACTTATGGCAAATCTTATAGATAAAGGAATTTACACTGGAGAAATGAATGTAATTTTTAAAATAGGACTTCAATTAGTGTTAGCTTCTATTATTGCTTTAATATTTGGATGCGCATCTGGTGTAACAGCATCAAAAGCATCAGCAGGATTTGCAAAAAATTTAAGACAAGATTTATACTATAAAGTACAAGATTTTTCATTCTCAAATATAGATAAATTTAGTTCTGCAAGTATTGTAACAAGGTTAACAACTGATGTTTCTAACATACAAATGGCATTTCAAATGTTAATAAGAATTGTTGTAAGAACACCACTTATGTTAGTTTTTTCTTTAATTATGGCATTTAATTTAAATGTTAAACTTTCATTAATATTTTTAGCTTTAATACCAATTGTCGGAATAGCTTTAGGATTGGTAAGCACAAGAGTTCACCCAATATTTAAAAGAGTATTTGATAGATATGATGATTTAAACAATGTTGTAGAAGAAAATGTACGTGGAATTAGAGTTGTAAAATCATATGTTAGAGAGGAAGAAGAAAAGAAAAAATTTGGAAATATATCTGAGGAAATATATAAAGATTTTAGCAAGGCAGAAAAGATACTTGCATTAAATGCACCTGTTATGCAATTATCTGCGTATGCTTCAATATTATTAATATCATGGTTTGGCGCAAAAATAATTGTAAATACAGGAATGACACAGTTTACAACTGGAGAACTTACAAGTTTAATTACATATGCAATACAAATATTAACAAGTTTAATGATGATTACAATGCTATTAGTTATGGGAACAATGGCAAAAACATCAGCAGAAAGAATATTTGAAATATTAAAAGAAGTTCCGGATTTAACTAATGGAGAGAATTCAATAAAAGAAGTTAAAAATGGAGATATTGAATTTAATAATGTTTCTTTTAGCTATGTTAATAAAAAAGATAAGGAATGTTTAAAAAATATAAATATTAATATTAAGTCTGGTGAAACAATTGGGATAATTGGAGGTACCGGAGCTGGTAAATCTAGTTTTGTAAATTTAATTCCAAGATTATATGATGCAACAGAAGGTGAAGTTAAAGTTGCAGGAATAAATGTAAAAAAATATGATTTAGAGGCCATAAGAAATGAAGTTGCGATGGTACTACAAAAAAATGTACTATTTTCTGGAACAATTAAAGAAAATCTAAAATGGGGAAAAGAAGATGCAACAGATGAGGAAATAGAAAGGGTGTGTAAGCTAGCACAAGCAGATGAGTTTATACAAGGATTTGAAAAAAAATACGATACATATATTGAGCAAGGAGGAAGCAATGTAAGTGGCGGACAGAAACAAAGATTATGTATTGCAAGAGCCTTGCTAAAAAAACCTAAAATATTAATACTAGATGATTCAACAAGTGCAGTTGATACAAAAACAGATAAATTAATAAGGAAAGCATTTAAAGAAGAAATACCTAATACAACCAAATTAATAATAGCTCAAAGAATAGCTTCTGTTGAAGACGCAGATAAAATAATTGTTTTTGACAATGGAGAAATAAATGGTTTTGGAACTCATGAAGAACTATTAAAAACAAACGAAATATATAGAGAAGTATATGAATCTCAAAACTTAAAAGAAGAGTAACAAGATAAAGTAAGAAAGGAGAAGAATAATGGAAAGTAAATCAATGCCAAGAAGAGGTATGGCAATGACAGATGGAAGAAAATTAGATTCTAAAACAGCTAAAAGACTGATTGGATATATAACAAAAAACTATAAAAAACAGTTATTTATAGTTGTACTATGTATTTTAATAAGCTCTGTCGCTGGAGTTGTTGGCTCTTTGTTTTTGCAAACAGTAATAGATGATTATATTACTCCACTTTTACAAGTAAGTAATCCTGTATTTACAGGGTTATTAAAGGCAATTGGTGGAATGGCCATGATATATATTTTGGGAGCTTTGGCTGGATATTTATATAATAGAATAATGGCTGTAATTTCACAAGGTGTACTTAAAGATATTAGAGATGAAATGTTTTCTAAAATGCAGACATTTCCAATAAGCTATTTTGATACAAATACTCATGGAGACATAATGAGTCATTACACAAACGATACAGATACATTAAGACAAATGATTTCACAAAGTTTACCAAGTTTAATTAGTTCATTAATAACAATTGTTGCTGTTATATTTGCAATGTTTTCAATAAGTATTCCGCTTACTTTATTTATCTTTGTTTTCGTATTCTTTATGATGAATGTAACTAAAAAAATTGCAGGAAAAAGTGGAAAATATTTTATAAATCAACAACAATCACTTGGAAAAGTAAATGGCTTTGTAGAAGAGATGATAAACGGTCAAAAAGTAATAAAAGTATTTACTCATGAGGAAAAGGCAAAAGAAGATTTTGATAAGTTAAATGAAGAATTATGTATAAACATGACTAAAGCAAATAAATATGCAAATAACTTAATGCCAATACTAAATAATTTAGGAGAGCTAGAATATGTTTTAGTAGCAATAATAGGAGGAATTTTATCTATAAAAGGAGTCAGTGGACTTACTATAGGTGCAATTGCATCATTCTTGCAATTAACAAAAAGTTTTAATCAACCAATAAAACAAATTTCTCAACAATTGAATTCTGTAATTATGGCTATGGCTGGAGCAAAAAGAATTTTTGAACTAATGGATACTGAGCCAGAACAAGACAATGGATATGTAACATTAGTAAATGCAAAAAAAGAAAACGGAAAAATAGTAGAAACATCAGAAGAAACAGGAATGTGGGCATGGAAACATCCTCATCATGATGGAACATTAACATATGAAGAATTAAAAGGGCATATAGAGTTAAATGAAGTAGACTTTATTTATCCGGGTGGAAAGCAAGCATTGTTTGATATATCTTTATATGCAAAACCAGGACAAAAAATTGCTTTTGTTGGCGCAACAGGTGCTGGAAAGACAACAATTACAAACTTAATAAATAGGTTTTATGATATAGAGGATGGAAAAATAAGGTATGATGGAATTAATATAAACAAGATTAAGAAGCCAGATTTAAGACGTTCTTTAGGAATAGTATTGCAAGATACTAATTTGTTTACAGGTACAATAAAAGATAATATAAAATATGGCAAGTTAGATGCAACAGATGAAGAAGTTATAAATGCTGCAAAGCTTGCAAATGCACGCAATTTCATAGAAATGTTACCAGACGGCTATGACACAATGCTAACTTCAAATGGAGCAAATTTATCACAAGGGCAAAGACAATTAATTGCCATAGCAAGAGCAGCTGTTCATAATCCTCCAGTAATGATATTAGACGAAGCAACAAGCTCAATTGATACAAGAACAGAGAAAATAGTTCAATATGGAATGGATAAACTTATGGAAGGAAGAACTGTGTTGGTAATTGCACATAGATTATCAACTGTAAGGAATTCTAAGGCAATAATAGTCTTAGACCATGGAAGAATAATAGAAAGAGGGGACCATGAGGAACTTATAGCACAGAAAGGACAATATTATCAGTTGTATACTGGAGCGTTTGAACTTGAATAAATGTAATATATATTAAGTAAAAGGAAACTAAAAAATTAGTTTCCTTTTTGTCACTATTAAGTCATATTATAATAGTATATTGTAAATTAAATATATAATATGTTATAATTGCAAATAGAATGGAAATAAAACGATGAATAAAAAATGGAATAAAGTTAAAATAATTAAATTAATAACGTTAATAGTAGTTTTAGCAATATGTGTATACGCAACAATATATTTGTATCCTATTATTAAAAATATATCTACACCACAAGGGCAACAGAACTTTAAAAATGAAATAACTAATTCTGGAATAAAAGGAACGTTAATGTTATTTTATTTAGAATTAGCACAAATTATTCTTGCAGTACTGCCAGGAGAGCCATTAGAAGTATTAGCAGGAATGTGCTACGGAAGTGTTGGTGGAGCTATATTTATAATGATAAGTGTGTTTATAAGTACAACAGCAATCTTTTATTTGGTAAAAAGATTTGGAAAAAAACTAGTTTATGAATTTTTTAGCAAGGAAAAAATAGATAAAATTGAAAACAGTAAATTATTTAATAATCCTAAAAAAATAGAAAAAATTATGATAGTTTTATTTTTAATACCAGGTACACCAAAAGACTTGCTTGTATATATAGGAGGATTATTACCAATAAAACCATCTAGATTTATACTGATTTCAACATTTGTACGTTTTCCATCTGTTATTTCATCTACTATAGCAGGAACAAGTATTATTAATGGAGAATGGAAAAAAACTATATTTGTTTATTTACTTACTTTGATTTTCGTAATAGTTATTCTATTTATAATTAAATTATTTGATAAGAATAAAGAAACTCAAAAAGCTTTAGATATTATAAAATAAAAGGTGTGTTGGTATGAAAAAAAATAGGAAAAGATTTCTGATAAAATTACAAAATTTAGTAATATATTTTTTTGTATGCAGCTTTATTGGTTGGGTTTTAGAGGTTGCATATGCATTTAGTGTATTTGGTACTTTTGTAGATAGGGGCTTCTTACATGGACCTATTTGTCCAATATATGGATGTGGAGCAGTTGCAATGGTTTTAATAACAGACTGGATAAAAAGCAAAAAAATAAAAAATATATTGATAATGTTTGCAATAGTAACAGCAATAGCTACAATTCTTGAATATATAGCTTCATTTATTTTAGAAAAAATTTTTGGATTAAGATGGTGGGATTACACAGGATACTTTTTGAATATTAATGGTAGAGTATGCTTGATTTTTGCTATATTTTTTGGAATTGCAGGTATATTATTTATAAAAAAATTATATGTCCCAATAGAAAAGGAAATAAGGAAACTAAGGAAGAAAATGTCAAACAGGCTAATTGGTATTCTTTTAATACTATGTTTAATAACTTTAGGAATAGATGTTTATTTTTCATATATAAAATACACAATTCCAGAAAATTCAAAAATAGATTCAAGAGTCGTAATATATTTGAATAAATAAAAATTAGCTAACTACTACACAAATATAAATAAATGTAGCATAATATTTGATTAAATTGTAAAAAACTATTGACAGGACAAAAAAGTATATGCTATCATATCTCTTAATAAGAGAGGTATGTTATGGAAACAAAAACAATATTTAGAAACGAGCATCATAAAAATTAGCTTGTGTCATATATATGGCACAGGCTTTTGGTGCTTGTGCCTAAGATTTAAACCTTATGGTAGAAGTGCCATAAGGTTTTTTTGTTGTATAGAAAATCAAAGACTTTTTCTATACAACAAAATGTTATAATCGCTATTGCCTTTGAGATTTCCTCATTTTATTTGGAAAATCAAATCGGCAAGAAGAAAAGTGTGGCAAAGCCACTTTTCTTGTTTTAAAAATAAGCTGGCCAGCTTAAAACAAAACTCTCTTAAAATATAAGGAGGAAAAAATATGAAAAAGAAAATTTTTTTTATTACAGCAATTACAATAATTGTAATGCTTGGAGTGCTTACAGCAATTAGAATGAAAAGGACAAATGTAAAACAAAATTCATTAGAAAAAATAACAAGTAAAGGAACATTTATACTGGGACTTGATGATAGCTTTCCACCAATGGGATTCAGAAACGAAAACAATGAAATTGTTGGTTTTGATATTGATGTAGCAAAAGAAGTTTGCAAAAGATTAAATGTAGAATTAGTAATACAACCAATATCTTGGAATGCAAAAGAACAGGAATTAAATTCTGGTAACATAGACTGCATTTGGAATGGGATGTCTATAACAGAAGAAAGAAAACAAGCAATGTTATTATCAAATTCATATATGAAAAATAGGATGGTATTCATTACGAAACAAGACAGTAGCCTAAAAACTTTAGAAGATTTAAATGACAAAAAAGTAGGAGTTCAATCTGGTTCAAGTGCAGAGCAAATATTGGAAGAATCAGAAATTTACAAAACATTAAAACAAACAGTTGCATATACAGATAATATTACAGCATTTATGGATTTGGAAACAAATCAAATTGATGCAGTATTTGTAGATGAAGTGCTATCTAATTATTATACAGTAACAAATAATAAAAACTATAACCAAACAGAACAAGCTCTAGAAGAAGAACAATATGCAATAGGATTTAGAAAACAAGACAATGAATTATGCAATAAAGTAAATGAGATTTTAAAAGAAATAAAAAAAGATGGAACATTAGAAAACATATCTAAAAAGTGGTTTGGAAAAGATGTTACAACAATTAAAGGGGAGTAAATATGGATTTAAATTACTTTATTAAATTAATGAAAATATTATGGGATGGAACAAAAGTATCTTTAAAAATATTTGCTATAACACTAGTATTTACAATACCTTTAGGAATATTAGTTTCTGTTTTAAGTATTTCTAAGAACAAGATAATTTCAAAAATAATAAAGCTGTATATATTGCTTATGAGAGGAACTCCATTATTATTACAAATAATTTGTATATACTTTGCACCATATTATTTGTTTAAATTTTCATACAACAGATTTATAGCAGTAGTTATTGCATTTACATTAAACTATGCAGCATATTTTGGAGAAATATTTAGAGGTGGAATAGAAAGCATTCCAAAAGGACAATGGGAGGTAGCTTTTACATTAGGTTTTACTAAAATAAGGACATTTTTTATAGTGATACTTCCTCAAGCAATAAAAAGAATATTGCCATCAATTTCAAATGAAGTAATAACTTTGGTAAGAGATACTTCGCTAGCACAAGTAATTGGAGTGACAGAATTGTTTGCTTTTGCTCAAAAACAAGCTAATTATAAATTCTCTATAATTCCATTGCTTGTTGCAGGATTAATCTATTTATTAATTAGTGTAATTTTAACCTATATATTTAATTACACGGAAAGGAAATTAGAGTATTATAGGTAAATATTATGAAAATATTGGAAATAAAAAATATAAACAAGAGCTTTAACGAAAGAAAGGTATTAAGCAATTTTTCGCTAAACATGGAAGAAGGAGAAATAGTTTCGATAATAGGACCATCAGGAGTTGGAAAGTCAACTTTATTAAGATGCATTAATGGTTTGGAAAAAATAGATAGTGGAGAAATCTTAATTAATAATAAAAGCTTAAAAAGAAAAAAAGATAAAATATCAAAAGAAGCAAATTTAGAAGTGGGATTAGTGTTTCAAGATTACAATTTATTTCCTCAATATTCTGTAATTAAAAATATAACATTACCATTAACAACAGTACTAAAAATAAAAAAAGAAGAATCGACAAAACAAGCAGAAGAATTGCTAAAAAAAATGAATTTATTAGGAAAGAGAGATTCATATCCATATGAATTATCAGGAGGAGAAAAACAACGAGTAGCAATAGCAAGAGCGATTGCTACAAATCCTAAAATAATATGTTTGGATGAACCAACCAGTGCATTAGATCCAAAGCTTGTAATGCAAGTTTCAAAAATAATAAAAGACCTTGCAAATATTGGAAAAGCAATAATAATAGTAACTCACGATATAAGCTTTGCAGAACAAATTTCAGACAGGATTATAGACGTGAAACTAGAATTTGTAAAATGAATGTGAAAGGTGTGATGTGGGAAGTGAGATTTGTAGGGACGTATTGAATATGCACAAAAAAGAATTTATTGCAAACTTTACAGCAGGGATTAACTAAAAATGTTTGGACAGACCTCAAATAAAAAATTCAATAAATTTCATTAAAAATGTTTTAATATAAAAATAATATGTTATAATATTACTAATAATGAAAAGAAATATAATAAAGTTGCACATCATAAGATTTTTTTCAATGTAAATAATTTAAATATTAAAGGAGACAAAGCCATGAGTAATTTAACAAACACAAAATTAAATAACTGGTGGAATGTATGGGATAAAAATCACCCATACAAATTTGTCGTGCTTTAGAATATTAGTAAAATACAGGCACATGTATGAGTGATTAAAAACTTGTACATGTGCTTTTTGTTGTTTATGGGAGGTGGTGCATATGGAAGCTGACTGGCATTGGCAAATTTTATATAAAATTATTTTAAAGAAAGAAGGAATTGATTATGAATTATGGAGAATTTGGTGGACAATATGTACCACAAGAATTGAAAGAGAAATTAAATGAAATTGAAAAAGAATTTACAAAAGCAAAAAATGATGAAAAGTTCGTAAAGGAATATTTATACTATTTAAAACAATATGTTGGAAGACCAACACCACTATATTATGCAGAGAACTTAAGCAAATATGCAGGTGGAGCAAAGATATATTTAAAAAGAGAAGATTTAAATCATACAGGAGCACACAAAATAAATAATGCATTGGGGCAAGCTTTACTGGCAAAGAGAATGAATAAAACACATATTATTGCAGAAACAGGAGCAGGACAACATGGAGTAGCAACTGCTACAGTATGTAGTTTATTTAATATTAAATGTACTATATTTATGGGAAAAGAAGATATAAAAAGACAAAAAGTAAATGTAGAGAAAATGAAGCTTTTAGGAGCAGAAGTATATGAAGTAACAAAAGGTGGAGGAACATTAAAAGAAGCAGTAGATGTAGCCTTTGAATATTTATTAAAACATCAAGATGTATTTTACTTAATAGGTTCTGCAGTAGGCCCAAGCCCATATCCAGAAATGGTAAAATATTTTCAAAAAATAATAGGGGAAGAAGCAAAAAAACAAATTTTAGAACAAAAAGGTAAATTGCCTAAAGCAATAGTTGCGTGCATAGGTGGAGGAAGCAATAGTATAGGACTATTTACAGACTTTATAAAAGAAGATGTACAAATATTTGGAATAGAAGGAGCAGGAAAAGGTGTTGAGACAGGAAAACATGCATCTGCAATATATAATAATAAAATTGGAATTTTACATGGTATGAAAACATATATAATGCAAGATGATAAAGGAAATATAGAAGAGGCATATTCAATTTCAGCAGGTTTGGATTATCCAGGAATTGGACCAGAACACGCATACCTGAAATCTATAGGGAGAGTTAAGTATGACAGTATTACTGATAAAGAAGCAGTAGAAGCATTTAAGCTAATTTGTAGATTAGAAGGAATAATACCAGCATTAGAAAGTAGCCATGCAATAGCATATGCAATAAAAATTGCAAAAAACTATAAAAATAATGACAGCATTATTGTAAACCTATCTGGAAGAGGAGATAAGGATATATAAATACTGAAATGAGGGAAAAAGGGGACAATATATGCAAAAGGACTCGATGATGGAATTAAGGAAGGACTAGAAAAAGGAATAAAAGAAGGAAAACAAAAGGTAAAATTAGAAATAGCAAAAAAGTTAAAAGGGAATGAATACAGAATTAATAGCAGAAATAACAGTGCTAAAGATAGAAGACATAGAAAAAATATAATCTCCAATTTTAACAAATAAAAATTAGCTAACTACTACACAAATATAAATAAATGTGGTATAATATTTCTGTTTTAAATTATAAAATAAAAAAAGGAGAGTGAAAGCAATGTCAGGACATAGCAAATGGCATAATATTCAAGCCAAAAAAGGTAAAGCAGATGCTGCAAGAGGAAAAGTATTTACAAAATTAGGAAGAGAATTATTAATAGCAGTTAAAGAAGGTGGACCTGACCCAGCTGGTAATTCTAAACTTAAAAATGTTATAGCAAAATGTAAGGCAGCTAATATGCCAAATGATACAATTAATAGTGCAATTAAAAAAGCTTCTGGAAGCAATGAAAATTATGAAGAAATTACATATGAAGGATATGGAACAAATGGAGTTGCAGTTATAGTAAGCGCTGCAACAGATAACAAAAATAGAACGGCAGCAGACGTAAGACATGCATTTGATAAATCTGGAGGAAATTTAGGTACAAGTGGATGTGTATCATATCTATTTAATAAAAAAGGATTAATAGTAATAGATAAAAGTACAACAAACCTTGATGAGGACAGCATGATGATGCTTGCTTTAGACAGTGGAGCAGAGGATTTTGAAGCTTCAGAAGAAATATATGAAATAACAACAGATCCATCAAATTTCACAGAAGTAAGAGAAGCTTTAGAAAAAGAAGGATTAGAGTTCTTAGAAGCAGATGTAAAACTTATTCCTACAACATATATTGAATTAAGCGAGGAACAAGGAGAAAAAATGCAAAGACTAATTGATAGATTAGAGGATTTAGATGATGTTGTAGAAGTTTACCATAACTGGGCTGAATAATTGTTCTAAATAAATAAAAATTGAATATAATAATATAAGAGCAGACTAAAATATGTCTGCTCTTAAAATTTACAAAGGAAAATAAATAATGGATATTTTAAATTATTTTTCTGAAGAAATAAAAAGAGAATTACTAAGATATATTAATAATTCTAATTATAATACATTAGAAGAAATACGAATAAGGGTTAATAAACCAATAATATTAAAATTTAATATGCAAACTAAACTACTAGAATATATAATAACCACAAAGGATATACTAGAAATAATGCAAAAAATAACAGAAAATTCGCTATATTCATATCAAAAACAAATTGCAGAAGGTTATATAACATTAAGAGGAGGACATAGAGTACGGAATTTCAGGAAATGTAGTTATGGAAGATGATAAAGTTATAAACATAAACTACATATATAGCTTGAATTTTAGAATTGCCAAAGAAATAATAGGAACATCAAACGAAATTTTTAAACAAATATATAATAGTGGAGATGTATTAAATACATTAATTATTTCTCCACCAGGGGCAGGAAAAACAACAATTTTAAGAGATTTAATTAGAAATTTGAGCCAATATAAAACTGTTGGGGTTGTGGATGAAAGAGGAGAAATTTCTGCAATGTATAAAAATGAACCACAAAATAATTTGGGTATGCAAGTGGATATTTTAAATAATATTCCTAAAAGCTTGGGAATGAAAATGTTAATTAGAAGTATGGCACCAGAAATTGTATGTGCAGACGAAATTGGAACAGAAGATGATATAAAGTCCATAAAATATGCAGTAACATCAGGAGTTAAAGGAATATTCACAGCTCATGGTAATAATTTAGAATACATAAAGAAAAACCCAATTTTAAAGGAATTATTGAAAGAAAATATAATACAATTAATAATAATTCTAAATAAAGAAAATAGAAAAGATGTAAAATATATCAATAATATTGACAAAAATATTGATTTTTAAGCAAATATAGTATAAAATATATAAGATTTATAATAATATGGAGGTAGATAGAAATGGCAGAAGTATATATGGCAGGAGATGTAAGAAACGGAACAACTTTTGAATTAGATAATTCAGTATATAAAGTAGTTGAATTCCAACACGTAAAACCAGGTAAAGGAGCAGCTTTTGTTAGAACAAAATTAAAAAATGTTATAACAGGAGCAGTTTTAGAAAAAACTTTTAACCCATCAGAAAAATTACAAGGTGCAGAAATAGAAAAAAGAGATATGCAATACTTATATAATGATGGTGATTTATATTATTTCATGGATAATGAAACATATGAACAATTACCACTTAATAAAGAACAATTAGGAGATAGCTTAAAATATATAAAAGAAAATATGTCAGTTAAAATATTATCTTTTAAAGGTAAAGTATTTTCAGTTGAACCACCTATGTTTGTTGAATTAGAAGTTACATATACAGAACCAGGATTTAGTGGAAATACTACAACAACTTCTGGAAAACCAGCAACATTAGAGAATGGCTATGAAATATCAGTTCCTTTATTTATAAACATTGGAGATGTTATAAAAATAGACACAAGAACTGGTGAATACATGGAAAGAGTTTAGGAGTATAAATTAATGTCAGATTTAAAAGAAAAAGTAAAGAAAATCATGATAGATCTTGAAAATAATATCAAAGACGAAAAAGAACTAGAGTATGTAAAAACTCAAATATACAATATATATAATGCATTTATGGATGAGTTTGATGGTCTAGAAGAAAAATATAGTGGCAAAATGGATACAGTATATGCTAAATGCCAATTTCTAGAAGATAAAGTAAAAGAACTTGAAGGAGTAGTTACAAGAATTCAAGCAGATATATATGTAGAAGATGAGGATGATTCTAGTATAGAAATTGAATGCCCATATTGTAATGCAGAATTTTTACTAGATTGTTCAGAAAAATTAAGAGATTCTGTAACATGTCCAGAATGTAATAATGTAATAGAATTAGACTGGAATGAACATGATAGATGTTCACATGATTGTTGTGGATGTGGAGAAGATGAATGTCATGGACATTATGAAGAAGATGAAGATGACGATATGTAAAAACTATTTAAAATAGTCTAAAGGATTGACGGCTTTGCCGTCTTTTTTTATTGCAAAATGTAAATGTGGCCCTGTTGTTGCACCATTTGTTGGATTGCCATTTGAATCTTTATAAGGATTATTAGAAATTTCGTAAACAATTTTAGGACCAACTTGTCCAATTACTTGTCCTTTTTTTATACTTTCTCCAACTTTAATTATATAATTAGGAGAAACGTGGTGATAGATAAACTGTAAAGTATCAGACTTTAAAATAATTGTGAAGCCACCTGAACCGTTTAAAACCAGTAAATATAACTGTAGCCTTACATGGAGAAACTAAATTTGTACCTTGAGGTGCTGGAATATCAATTCCCAAATGAAAAGAACTAGCACCAGAAGTTGGAGAATTACGTTTACCAAAATTAGAACTTATTCTTGTGTATCCAGGAATAGGCCAACAAAATTCTGTGTTAGAAATAGTATAATATTCAATTATAGTTTTAGTGTCTTTATTAAGAATTGAAGAATCTAACGTTGGAATAAAACAACACGAAATAAACATAAAAATAAAAAAAGATAATAAATAATATTTTAAAGATTTAAAAAACATAAAAGACCTCAAGAAAAGTGGATTTGCCACATTTTTCATATTCGACAAAAAAGTGCTTTGGATATCCAAAGCACTTTGGCAGGGGCACTAGGAGTCGAACCTAGCTCAGTGGTTTTGGAGACCATTATACTACCGATGTACTATGCCCCTATTTGCAAGTACGTAAATTATAATAACATATATTTTAATTATATGCAATAATATAAAATAAATTTCTTAAATAAATTTTAAAAAATGTATGGGATAGGTCTTGTGCCTTCCAAAGATACAAAATACGAAAAATTTAATTTATCTAAATTAATAAATATACTTGAAAGAACATTACAAATTGTGCTATAATTAAAATGTTACATGGGGATGCATTTGGTTTCGACAGCAATCTAGAAGCATGAATAGCGAGTAGTGGATGGTTGCTTTGGCCACTATAAAAAAGCAAAATTAAAAATAAACGCTGATAATAATAGAGAATTAGCATACGCTGCTTAATTTGCAGCGACGTCTTATCTATAATGCCCACGTTATAGAATAAGGCGACAAACTAGTGGGGAACGAAGCTATTTTTTGTCTTGAGAATAGTAGGTATATAAAGACTACTTTAATTATTAGTTTGTTTGTTAACTTTTAATTAAAGGAATTTTAATAACAAACTGCACTCGGAGAAATTTGTGTGGAAGGATTGTTGGACAGGAGTTCGACTCTCCTCATCTCCACCAATGATGTATCTGTTTAAACTAATAGAATATAGAGATACAAAAAGTCAATCAGAAAATAAAATCTGGTTGATTTTTTTTATTATTTTTTATTGAAAAATAGATTTTAGAAAAAATTATATTGAACAACTAGCAAGATTTTTCAAAGTGAAATATTTGATATTTATGCACCAATTGAAGTTGATGATGGAAAATACTTGACAGTAACAAACAAATGTTTTAAACTATATGTAGTTATAAAAGGATGTGAAATTATGGAAAATGAAATAAATAATTTGGTAATGCAAGACAACATATCAAATGAAGAAATAAAAAATTTAATATATACTATAAGAGGAAAACAAGTAATGCTAGATAGTGATGTTGCAATGTTATATCACTATGAAACTAAGAAAATAAATCAAGCTGTAAAAAGAAACATTGATAGATTTCCAGAAAGATTTTGTTTCAAATTAACTGAAGAAGAATTAGAAACTATGTGGTCACAAATTGTGACCACCTCAAAATTAGAAAATAATAAATATAGAAGTAAAAAATATTTACCATATGTTTTTACTGAACAAGGAATAGCAATGCTATCTGGTTTGTTAAAAAATGAAATAGCTGTACAAGTTAGTATTAAGATAATGGATGCATTTGTGGAAATGAGAAAATATATAAACTTAAATAAACATTTATTTGAAAAGGTAGTAACTATTGAAAGTAAAATGGATAAGAAATTTATTGAATATGATAGAAAATTTGATGCAGTTTTTAACCAATTACAACAAGAAGAAATTATTAAGCAAAGAATATTTTTTGAAGGTCAAATATATGATGCATACAGTTTAATAATTGATATTATAAAAAAAGCAAATAAGAAGATTTTAATAATAGATAATTATATAGATGATAGTGTTTTAAAAATGCTTACAAAGAAAAATAAAAATGTAGAAGTTGTATTATTAACTTCTGATAAAAGTAATATACAAAAAATTGATATTCAAAAATTTAATAAAGAATATCCTATCTTAAAAGTTGCCAAAACAAATAAATTCCACGACAGATTTATAGTAATAGATAATAAAGAAATGTACCATTTAGGTGCTTCAATAAAAGATTTAGGAAGAAAATGTTTTGGAATTAATAAAATTGAAGATATAGATATTATAGAAAAGATTATTAATTTATAATATTTATGCAAAATATAATATGTAAAATATTGAAAAAAATCAGCACTAATGATAATATAACGATATGGAGGGCATGTTATGCAAGATAAAAAGATAGTAAAAATAAAGTTTAATTCAATTATAATTATGATAATAGTTGGTATAGTAATTATAGCAACAATAATAGCAGTACTATTATTAAAGAATACTAAAAACAATAGTCAAGATAATGTAAGTTCTAATGTAAAAAATGTAATAGAAAATATATCAGAAACTGAAAAGAAAAAAATTACAGAAGAAGTAATTGAAAAATTGAATAAAAAATATGGAAATAGTAAAATTGAAGTATTAAATATGGAAAAAGGTTTTCACTCAGGAATAGATTATGACGTCATAATAAATGAAAAATATTTTAATATAAATGTTCAAATGGAAAATTCAGAGCATAAAATTAATTTTGTTGTAGATTATATAAATAAAACAGATAATCTAATTGAATCATTAGAAAGCGATTATAAACAAAATATTATTATTAGATTAAAAGATATTAATAATAATGTTGATACTGCGTACTATAGTTTAAGTGATTATAATGAATTTTTAAACGATTCTAAAAAAGGTTATATGTCATTAGATACAATATATGGTAAAATACCATCTCAAGAAGATATTGATTTTATGGTACAAGATTTAAATATTTATTGTAAATATGATGAAGAAGTAAAAAACGAAGAAGAAACTAGAAATTTTATAAATACCATTCAACCAGATATAAAAAAATTATATAATTATATATCTCAAACCTTTCCAAGAATACCTAAAGGAACAGGAGCAACATCTGTTGAAATTTATTTTGGAAATGGAGTTGTTTTTAGAATTTTTCCACTTTCAAGAAGCATACTTGCAATACAAGGAAACAATACTATTGACTATAATTGGGAAGATATATTATAATTAACACTAAATAAGCGACTAATTAAAAGTAATTAGGTTTTTTTAGTTTATGCTATACTAACTTTACAGTTGATGAATGGAAATTTTTTTGTGCTAAATGTGGGAGTATATGCAGAAAAAATAGCGCAAATAAGTACCGCTAACGCACAAATGAAAAAATTTTATAGGGGGAAAACATATGGAAGAGAATAATAAAAATGAAGAATTTAAAGAAAAAAGTTCAGAAAAAAACTCTAAAAATGAACAAACTATTAATAGAAGCAAAAATAATAAATCATGGATTACATTAAGCATTATTATTGTAATAGCCATAGTAGGAATTATTGTATATGCTACATATTCAGAAAATAATTGTATAAACAATGATAAGCCGTTTGAATATGTTGACGCCAAGCCAATTATATATCTGTATCCAGAAGAAGAGATGCAAATCTCTGTGAAGCTAGGAAGAAAAGAGAAAATTACATGTTCATACCCGGAATATAAAGATGGCTGGAATGTAATTGCAAAAACAGATGGGACATTAGTAGATGTAAAAACAGGAAGAAACTTATATGCTTTATATTGGGAAGGAATACATAGCGAAAAATGTGATTTCACAGAAGGTTTTGTTGTAGCAAGAAAAGATACAATTAGTTTTTTAGAAGAAAAGTTAGAACTGCTAGGCTTAAATGAAAGAGAATCAGAAGAGTTCATAGTATATTGGCTACCTAGACTACAGGAAAATAAATATAACTATATTAGATTTGCAACAATGGAAGAAATAAATAAAAATATGCCTTTAGAATTTTCGGTTGAACCTGATACTCTAATTAGAGTATTAATGCAATATAAAAAGATAGATAAATATATAGAAGTCAAAGAACAAAAACTAGAAACACCAGAAAGAAAAGGCTTTACTGTTGTTGAATGGGGTGGAACAGAAATTAAATAATATGTAAAGAAAAATACCTAGAATTTATTTTGAAATTCTAGGTATTTTTGAAAAAATTGGCATTATAGTACACTTTTTGCAAAAAATGTGTTATACTATTCTACAGTTATTAAATATAGAAGTATAAAAAAGGTTATATTAAGGAGGAAGAAATGAACGAATATAGGACACATAATTGTGGTGAACTTTCAAAAAAAGACATTGGAAAAAATGTAAAAATAGCTGGTTGGATTCAGACTAGTAGAAACCTAGGTGGATTATTATTTATAGATTTAAGAGATCAATATGGAATAACTCAGGCGGTTATTACAGTTGAAAGTGGTTTAATTGATGAAGTATCTAAAATACCAACAGAATCTACAATTTCCATAGAAGGAGAAGTTAGACTAAGACAAGATATTAACCCTAATATGAAAACAGGAGAAATTGAGGTTATAGCAAACAAAGTTAATATTTTAGGAAAAAGGCTAAGAGAACTTCCTTTTGATATAAACTCTGGAAAAGATAAACCTAGAGAAGATTTAAGGTTACAATATAGATTTTTAGATTTAAGAAATGAAAAACTAAAAGATAATATTTTATTGAGAGCAAAAATATTACAATTTTTAAGAAAAGAAATGATAGAACAAGGATTTACTGAGGTACAAACACCAATACTTACAAGTTCTTCACCAGAGGGCGCAAGAGATTATTTGGTACCTAGCAGGGTTCACCCTGGAAAATTCTATGCTCTACCACAAGCTCCTCAACAATTTAAACAATTATTAATGGTATCTGGAATAGATAAATATTTCCAAATTGCACCATGCTTTAGAGACGAAGATGCTAGAGCAGATAGAGCACCAGGAGAGTTTTATCAGTTAGACATGGAAATGGCATTTGCTACACAAGAAGATGTATTTAATGTTATGGAAAAAGTTATGTATAACACATTTAAAGAATTTGGAAACAAAGAAGTAGCTGAATACCCATTTCCAAGAATACCTTATAAAGAGGCAATGTTAAAATACGGTAGTGACAAGCCAGATTTAAGAAATCCATTAATTATTAGAGATGCCACAGAAGTATTTAGTAAAATAGATTTTAACGCATTTAAAGGAAAAACAGTAAGGACAATTACAGTTCACAATGTTAAGGATGTATCTAGAAAATTTTATGATGGAATGAATAACTTTGCTGTTGAAGAATGTGGAGCTAAAGGCTTGGCTTGGGTTAAAGTTCTAGATGATGGAAGCTTACAAGGATCAATTGCTAAATTTATAAATGATGAAGTGAAAGAAGAATTGTTAAAAACAACTGAAGCTAATAAGGGAGATGCTATATTCTTTATAGCAGAAAAAGAAGAAAATGTAGCTACCTTAGCAGGAAAAATTAGGCAAGAACTTGGAATAAGATTAAATTTAATAGAACAAAATTTATACAAATTCTGTTGGATAGTAGATTTTCCAATGTATGAAATAAATGATGAAGGAAATCTTGATTTTTGCCATAATCCGTTCTCAATGCCACAAGGTGGTCTAGACGCTTTAAATAATGAAAAAACATTAGATATATTAGCATATCAATATGACATTGTTTGTAATGGAATTGAATTATCATCAGGAGCAGTTAGAAATCATGACCCAGAAATTATGGTAAAAGCATTTGAAATAGCTGGATATGATGAAAAAACAATTGAAACAAAATTTAAAGCTTTATATAACGCTTTTCAGTATGGAGCACCACCACATGCAGGAATTGCACCTGGTGTAGATAGAATGATTATGCTTATAGCAGATGAGCCAAATATTCGTGAAGTAATTGCTTTCCCTATGAACAGCAAGGCTCAAGACTTATTAATGGGAGCACCTGGAGAAGTTACCGAAGAACAACTAAGAGATGTACATATAAAACTTAGAAAAGAAAGTAAAGAAGAATAAAAAAGTAAAACCTCTAATATAATTAATGGAAAGTTGTCCGTAAAATTTTATATTAGAGGTTTTGTTATGAATAAAATAGTATATTTAAAAGAAATAGATAAGAGTTTATATTTAAATAAAATTACATTAAAAATCCAGTATTGGTTTAAAAGAGTATTTAATATTATAAAAAAAGTGAAAATAGAAAATGTAGAAATTTGGAATTTACCAATTAATAGTGATTATAATGTAAAAAAAATACAAAAAGTATTTGCAAAGCTTTTAAATTCCGAGAATGTTTATGTTTTATCTCAAAATTTAGAAAACAAGAAAATATATAATGTTTTAAATGATAAAGAAATAAAATATTTAAAAATGGAAAAAATAAAAAAACTTCTTAGTATAAAAATTCTTGAATATATATTAAGTATTCAAAAAAGGGAAATACAAAATACAGAAGTAAATATTTTAGTAAGGGAAAGCTCAAATATAAACTCATATATAATAGAAGAAATAGCAAAAAATGCGCTGAATGTGAAAATAATTAGTAATAACATATATAAATTTAAAAAAATAGAAGAAAAATTATATGATGAATATGGAATAGCTATTCAATTTTCTAATAGTTATAAAAAAAGTTTATCAAAGTCAAATATTATAATTAATTTGGATTTTGACGAAATCGACTTAAACGAATATTTAATATACGATAGAGCTATTATAATTAATTGTATAAACCAAAACATAAAAATTAAATCAAAACTTTTTAATGGTGTTGTAATTAACTCAGTTAATATAAGTTTTAATCAGGAACTAAAAGATAAATTTAAAAATTTAGGTTTGTATAATGACTTTTCTTGTTTAGTTTTACTTGCAAGCGTATTAGAACAAGAAAATTATAAAACAGACATAAATAATTACTTGGTAAAAATTAAAAACTTATATGGAAATAATGGACAAATAAGTAAAAATGAACTAAAATTATACTTGACAAAAAAATAAAAAAAGGGTAATATAATAGCATTACAAATTCAAATAGGAGATGACCAATTATGGAAGAAAAAGAAATATTATTAACACAAGAAGGTTACGATAATTTAGAAAAAGAATTGGAATATTTAAAAACAGAGGAAAGAGCAGCAATTGCTGAAAGAATAAGAGTTGCATTAGGATTTGGAGATTTATCAGAAAATTCAGAGTATGATGAAGCTAAAAATGCTCAAGCAGCAAATGAGACAAAAATAGCAGATTTAGAAAACAAAATTAGACATGCAAGAATAATTGATGAATCTGAAATTGATACAAAAACAGTACAAATTGGAAATAAAGTTAAGATACACGATTTAGAATTTGATGAAGATTTAGAATATACTATTGTTGGATCAACTGAAGTTGACCTAGCAAGTGGAAAAATTTCAAATGAATCTCCAATAGGAGCAGCTTTGCTTGGAGCTAAAAAAAATCAAGTTGTAGAAGCTAAAACACCAGGTGGAATAGCTAAATTTAAAATATTATCAATAACAAAATAGTTTAATATAAAAACATTTCAAAATGTAAAAGTTTGAAGTGTTTTTTGTTGAATAGAAAAATGCTATAATCGCTATTGCACTAGTTAATATAAGGAGAAAAAATATATGCAAAGAAGATTTACTAAAATAGATGAGGAGTTTATATGTGAAAATTGTGGGAAAAAAGTAGAAAAACTGGGGTACACATGTAGAAATCATTGCCCATATTGTCTGCATTCAAAACATGTAGATGTAAATCCTGGCGATAGAGCAGAACAATGTAAAGGAATTTTAAGACCAATAAGTGTAGAATTAGATTCTAAAAAAGGATATGTTATAGTATTTAAATGCCAAAAATGTGGAGCAATAAGAAAGAATAAAGCAGCAGAAGATGATAATATGGATTTAATAATTGATTTATCATCAAAGCAATATTAATTAGCAATTATTTTAAAACATTAACTATTTTTATATTAAAAATGTGTAAAATATATTGCAAATTTGAATATATATTTATATAATATATTTAACTTTAAGGCTTAAATAGGAGGTCAATTTTGAAGAAATATTTTGGAACGGATGGTATTAGACGTATTGCAAATACTGACTTAACACCAGAACTTGTGTATAAAGTAGCAAAGGCTGGTGCATATGTATTAGCAAAACATAGTAATCACACACCAACGATACTAATAGGAAGAGATACTAGAATTTCTGGAACCTTAATAGAAAGTGCTATGACTGCTGGATTTTTAAGTTATGGAGCAAATGTAAAACTTTTAGGTGTAATACCAACACCAGCTGTTGCATATTTAACTAAAAAGCTTAATGCAGATGCAAGTGTTGTTATTTCTGCATCACATAATACATTTGAATTTAATGGAGTTAAGTTTTTTAGTAACAAAGGAATGAAAATACCAGATGACCTAGAAGAAGAAATAGAAGAAATTATAGACTCAGATAGAATTAACAAATTAATTGCTGAACATGATAAAATTGGCGTATCTGAAATGCATCCAGAATTTTTATATGAATATGCTGATTTTATAATTAATTTATTTAAAGATATTAAATTCCCAAATGATTTTAAAGTTGCAGTAGATACAGCAAATGGTGCAACTTACAAAGTTGCAGAATATATTTTTGAAAAACTTGGAATAAATTATAAAATTTTAAGTAATAAACCAGATGGAATAAATATAAATAAAGCTTGTGGTTCAACACATTTAGAAAATTTGAAAAATTATGTTACAACGAATAATATGTCATTGGGAATTGCTTATGATGGAGACGGAGATAGATGTTTAGCAGTAGATGAATTAGGAAACGAAATAAATGGGGACTTACTACTTGCAACAATATCAAAGTTTTTAAAGAAAAAAGAAAAGTTGAACAAAAATACTATAGTTGCTACTGTTATGAGTAACTTAGGATTAAAAATTTTTACAAAAGATAATGAAATGAATTTTATAGAAACAAAAGTTGGAGATAGATATGTTTTAGAAGAAATGCTTAAAAATGGATATAACTTAGGCGGAGAACAGTCTGGACATATCATATTGCTCGATTATAATCCAACAGGAGATGGGATTTTAACTTCTCTAATGTTTATAAGAGCAATTTTAGAAGATTATGAAAAAGTCTCTGATATAAATAAAATTATAAGTATATATCCACAAGTTTTAGTAAATGCTAAAGTAAAACAAGAAAGAAAATATGATTATTCTAAAGATAAAGAAGTACAAGAGTTAATTTCTGAAATAGAAAATGAATTTTCAAATAATGGAAGAGTCTTAATAAGAACATCAGGAACAGAGCCTTTAATTAGAGTTATGATTGAAGGAAAAGATGTTGATTACATTGGTAAAAAGGCAAGGAAACTTGCTGATTTAATAGAAAAAAAATTTAATTAACAAAGGAGGAAGAAAAATGTTTATAGTAGATCTTACATCAGCAGAAGGAATGTTAATGGCATTAATGATAGCAGTACTTACAATTATTTTAGGAAAAGAGTTTAAAAAAAGTGCAATACCAGCAATTGGATTAGGAATATTTTTAGTTAGTATCCTTCTCCATACTTATCAATCAGTAACTATAACAGATCAAGTATATAAAGCAATTGCAACTAAATCTTTAGCTATTGATGCTATTATGATTTTCTTAACATATATTGCTTACTTGTGGGTAGATGATATAGAAGTTAAAGAAAAAAATAAAAAAAGTATTGATAACAGTTTAGACTGGTTTTGGAAAAAGGTATAATAAGGTGTTTTAGCCTTTAAAACTAAGAGATACATATTTGAAATGTATCTCTTACATTTTAATAGAGAAAAATAGCTAGGTGAAATAATATGTATAAATTTTTTGTGGAAAGTAATCAAATTAATAATAACAAAATATATATAAGTGGACAAGATGTCAACCATATAAAAAATGTGCTAAGAATGCGAATTGGAGATAAAATATGTGTATGTAATAAAGATGATTCCAAAAATTATAATTGTATAATAAAGGAAATTGGGGCTAATATAACTTGTGATATATGTGCAAATATAGAAAACAATTCAGAAACAAATACTTATATACATATTTTTCAAGGGCTACCAAAAGCAGATAAATTTGAATTTATAATAGAAAAATGTACTGAAATTGGAGTAAAAGAAATTACACCTGTTATAATGAAAAGAACGGTAGTAAAATTAGAAGAAAAAGACAAAAATAAAAAACTTGAAAGATGGCAAAAAATTGCAGAAGTAGCATCAAAACAATCAAAAAGAGATGTTATTTTAAAAGTAAATCGAATAGATAATTTTAAAAATATATTTAATTATATTCAAAATTATGATATAGTATTGTTGGCTAATGAAAATGAAAAAAATGTAACATTAAAGCAAATATTAAAAAAACAAAAAGAAAAAATAAATAAAATAGCAGTAATTATAGGACCAGAGGGCGGAATTGATGAGGAAGAAATTAATATTTGCAATAGTAATGGAGTAAATTCAATTACTCTAGGAAAAAGGATATTAAGAACAGAAACAGCTCCGATTGTAGTTTCTAGTAATATTTTATATGAGTTGGAGGAATAAATGAAGCAAGAATCCAAAAGAGAGCAAAAAAGAAATGAAAAACTAAGACAAGAAAATATAGAAAAGTTTGATGAAGAATATAAAAAAAGTAAAGTAATCCCAAAAGAATATAAGAAAAAAATAAAAAAAAGAGTGCTAAAAAATTCTAGTATCGCATTAATTGCTATTATATATTTAATTGTAATTAATTGGCTATCATTAAAACTTGAAACACAAGTATATATTACAATTATAAAAATATTATGCATATTAGGTACAATTACTTCAGTAGTATTTTTAGAATTAAGTTATAGAAAAGATAATGGATATATATTTATGCATGGAATAGAATTCTTGATATTAACAACGGTTACATTATTTAGCGAATATGCATATGTATTGTTTTATAAAACATATAATATAATTTTAGCTTGTATATTAATGGGAATAGTAGTATATTATATTATAAAAACTATAGTTACAATAAAATATATGAAACGTGATTATTACAATAGTTTAAATGATATAAAAGAAATAGTTAAGAAGAAATAGAAAGGAATAACTAAAATGATAAAAAGCATGACAGGATATGGGAGAGGTAAATACGAAAATGAAAACAGAGAATATACAGTAGAAATAAAATCTGTAAATAATAGGTATTCAGATATTTCAATAAAACTCCCAAGGAATATAAGCTATTTAGAAGAAAAAATAAAAAAAGAGATTAGTAGTAAGGTATCAAGAGGAAAAATAGATGTTTTTATAACATTTTATAACAATAGCACTAAAGGTAAAAATATAAAATTTAATAATGAATTAGTAAAAATGTATGTAAAAGAATTGAAACAATTAGCAGTAGAAAATAATATCAAAGATGAAATACAAATTACAGATATATCAAAATTTCCTGACGTACTTACAATAGAAAATACGGAAGATGAAGAATTAATTTGGAATGAACTTCAAATCCCGCTAAAAGAAGCTCTAAATAATTTTATAGAAATGAGAACAGTCGAAGGTCAAAAAATTCATGATGATTTATTAATGAGAATTAACGACATTCAAGAAAAAGTAAATACAATTTCTCAAAATTCTACTAGACTTATTAAAGATTATATAGTAAAATTAGAAAATAGAATAAAAGAATTATTGAACACCGAAAACATTGATGAAAATCGACTTGCTATGGAAACAGTAATATATGCAGATAAATGTTCAGTAGAAGAAGAAATAACTAGATTAAATAGTCATATATTTCAGTTTAAAAACTTAATAGAGGGAAATGTAGTTGGAAAAAAGATTGATTTTCTTATACAAGAGATGAATAGAGAAACAAATACTATTGGATCTAAGTCAAGTTCAACTGACATAACTAATATGGTTATTGAAATGAAAACACAAATTGAAGATATACGAGAGCAAATACAAAATATAGAATAATTTATGGAGGTAAAAAATTATGATGGTAAAACCAAGTGTACAAGAATTATTAAAGAAAGTTGAGAACAGATATATTTTAGTAATTGTAACATCAAAAAGAGCAAGACAATTGGCTGCAGGGGATATATGTATGACAAAAGTAAAAGCAAGATCAACTGTAACATTAGCTGCAAACGAAATTGCGGAAGGAAAGGTAAAACCATGTTAGTAATATTATCAGGAGTATCAGGCGCAGGAAAAGATACAATAAAAAAAGAATTAATAAAAAGAGATAAAAATATAGTAACAATTCCATCTTACACAGATAGGCCAATGAGACCAGAAGAAGTTGAAGGAGGAACATATCATTTTATTTCAACAGAAGAGTTTGAAAATATGATAAAAAATGATGAATTATATGAATATAATGTACATCATGAACATTATTATGGAACTTCCAAAAAGATATTTAATGACAAAATAAAAGAAGGAAAAATAATTGTAAAAGATATAGATGTAAATGGAACAGAAAAACTAATTGATATATTACGAAAAGACATGAAAGTAGTTACAATATTTTTAAGAGTTCCAAAGGATGAGTTAGAAAGAAGACTAAAAAATAGAATAGACAAACCATCCCTAAAAGAAATCAGATTGCGTTTAAATAGATTTGATTATGAGGAATCTAAAATTGGATTATATGACTACGTAATAAAGAATGATAACTTGGAGAAAACAGTCCAAATAATTCAAACTATAATAAAAAATGAATATGAATTAAATAAATAACAATAATAAACAAAGAACTTCATGTGGGGTACTTTGTTTTTTATGTAATATGAAAGCATTCTTTCATATTACATAAAAAGCTACAATTGTTAGCAATTTGAGACTTTCTTAATATGTATGGGCATGAGAAGTAAGCGAACAAGACTTACCAATACATGCAATATTTTAAATAATTTAGGAGATAAAAATGACAAATGATAAAAAAGATGATGTTGATTTTAAATCTATGTATGGAGAAGCTACAATATTAAAAACTGCAGATATTATTAATGAGAAAAAAATAAACTTAGAAAAGGGATTATCAACAAAACAGGTTAAAGAAAAAATTGAAAAAAACGGTTACAACATTATAAGTAAAAGTAAAGAAAAAAGGTGGTATAATTACTTTTTTGAAAGTTTATTTAGTAAATTTAACTTAATTTTATTAGGCATAGTAGTAGTTCTGTTCTATACAGATGTAATACTTGCAGAAAAACCAAGCTATGCAAATATTATAGTTATTGTAGTATTAGTGCTAACTAGTACATTTTTAGAGTTCTTCGAGGAGTTTAAATCTAATAAAGCGGCGGCCAAACTAAAGGAAATGGTTGCTACTAAAAGTACAGTTATAAGAAATGGCAAAAAGATTAAAATATTAAATAAAGATATTGTAATTGGAGACATAGTTATTTTGTCTGCGGGAGATATGATACCAGCAGATTTGAGAGTTTTAGAAGCAAAAGATCTATATATTGGACAATCTTCTTTAACAGGTGAATCTGATTCTGTTAGGAAACTTGCAGAGAGTGAATTAAAATCAATAGATGATATAGAATTTATAACAGATATAGATACAATATGCTTTATGGGAACTAATGTAATAAGCGGCTCAGCAAAAACAGTTGTTATAAAAACTGCTGACGATACTTATTTTGGCAAAGTTTCACATACATTAACTACTGGAAAACCTAAAACAGCATTTGAAAAAGGAATAGAAAACATAAGTAAATTATTAATGAAGTTTATGCTTATAATGGTACCAATTACATTTTTACTTAATGTTTGGAAACATAATACACTTACTGCATTTACATTTTCTGTATCAGTTGCGATTACGATTACTCCATTACTATTACCTGTAATTCTTTCATCTAGCCTTGCTAAAGGTGCAGTAAATATGTCTAAGAAGAAAACTATAGTAAAAAGACTTGAAAGTATACAGGGATTTGGTGGCATGAATATTTTATGTACTGATAAAACTGGAACTTTAACAGAAGATAGAATAGTATTAGAAAAATATTTAAATGTTAATGGAGAAGAAGATTACAGCGTTTTAAAACAAGCATACCTTAATGCATATTTTCAAACTGGCCTAAAGGGAAGTATAGATGAAGCAATAATAAAAAGAGCTAATGAAAATGGACTTGCTAAAGAAATAGATGGAGAATTCAAAATAATTGATGAAATACCATTTGATTTTACTAGAAGAAGATTATCTGTTATAGTAACTAATGGTACTAAAAAAGAATTAATTACAAAAGGAGCAGTTGAAGAAATTCTAAGTATTAGTTCTTTTGTTGAATATAAAGGTCAAGTATCTGGAATTAACAATGAAATAAAAACTAACATAAGAAAAATTGCTAAAGAAATGAATAAGCAAGGCTTAAGAGTTGTTGCTGTTTGCAAAAAATATGATATAGAAAATATAAAAAATTTTAAAGTATCAGATGAAAATAAAATGATACTAACAGGATTTATAGGATTTTTAGATCCGCCTAAAAAAAGTGCTAAAGAAGCAATAGAAAAATTAAATAAAGCAGGTATTAGAGTAATTGTTTTAACAGGAGATAACAGTGATGTTACAAAATGCGTATGCGATAAAGTTAATATTAGTACTTCACAAATTCTTGTAGGAAATCAAATTGATAAAATGTCAGATATGGCGTTAAAAAGAGTCATAAAAAGAGTTAATGTATTTGCAAAATTGTCTCCAATACAAAAGGCAAGAATTATAAGAATTTTAAAAGAAACTGGAAATACAGTAGGATATATGGGAGATGGCATTAATGATAGCCCATCATTAATTAATTCAGATATTGGAATTTCGGTAGATACAGCTGTGGATATTGCAAAAGAAACAGCAGATATTATATTGCTTGAAAAAGATTTAAATGTTTTATTAGATGGTGTAAAAGAAGGAAGAAAAACATATGCTAATTTAATAAAATATATAAAATTAGCAACAAGTTTCAATTTTGGAGAAGTAATATCTGTTATAATTGCAAGTGTTATTTTGCCTTTCTTACCAGAAACACCAATTCAGCTATTAGTAGAAGGCTTAATATACGACCTAGGACAATTGACACTTCCATTTGATAATGTGGATGAAGAACATTTAGATAAACCAAAAAATTGGAATACTAACAGCCTAAAAAGATTTATGCTTATTATGGGACCATTAAGCACACTATTTGACATGATTGTATTTGCAGTAATGTGGTTTGAGTTTAATATGAGAGGAAACAGTATAGCATTATTCCAAACAATATGGTTTACTTATAGTATAATTTCTAATTTAGTTGGAATGCATATAATTAGAACAAATAAGAAACCTATAATACAAAGCCATGCATCAAAAGCTGTATATGCATCTTCAATTTCTATAAGTATATTTGCAATACTTATTCCATACACAATTTTAGGAAGAGCTATAGGACTTGTTCCAATAGGATTTAAATATATATTAGTGTTCATGCTAGCAATACCAGCGCTATATTGTATTGTTGCTCAGTTCGTAAAGAAAAGGTATATAAAAAAATATGGAGAATGGTTATAATTATTAAGAAAAAAGCGATTTTATCGCTTTTTTTCTTGCATTATTCCTGCATTAAATATATAATTACAATGGTGATTTTTTGTGGAAGAAAATAAGATTATAAGTCCTGAATTAGAAGACTTTGAAGAAGAAAGATTAGAAAAGTCATTAAGACCTAAAACATTAGATGAATATATTGGACAAGATAAAGTAAAAGAAAATATGAAAGTGTATATCGAGGCTGCTAAAAAAAGAGAAGAACCTTTAGACCATGTGTTACTATATGGCCCTCCAGGACTTGGAAAAACTACGCTTTCTAACATAATATCAAATGAAATGAATTCAAATATAAAAATAACATCAGGACCAGCAATAGAAAAACCAGGGGACCTAGCTGCGCTACTTACAAATCTTAATGAATATGATGTTTTATTTATAGATGAAATACATAGATTAAATAAAAGTGTAGAAGAAATATTATATCCAGCACTTGAAGACTATACACTAGACATTATTATAGGAAAAGGTCCAAGTGCTAGGTCTATAAGGCTAGATTTACCTAAATTTACACTTATTGGAGCAACAACAAAAGTTGGCTCATTAACAACTCCACTTCGTGATAGGTTTGGAATAATACAAAGACTTGAATTATATAAACCAGAAGACTTAAAAACAATTGTTAAAAGATCTAGTAAAATACTAGAAATAAATATAGATGACGATGCTGCATTCGAAATTGCAAGACGTTCAAGAGGAACACCAAGAATTGCAAATAGAATTTTAAAGAGAGTAAGAGACTATGCAGCAGTATTAGGTGATGGAAACATAAACTTAAAACTTGCTAAAGTTGCTCTTAACAAACTTGAAATAGACGAACTAGGATTAGACGAAATAGACAGAAAAGTATTAGAAACAATAATATTAAAATATGCTGGAGGACCCGTTGGGCTAGAAACATTAGCAGCAACAATTGGCGAAGAAGTAGAAACAATAGAAGATGTATATGAACCATTTTTAATGCAATTAGGATTTATATCCAGAACACCAAGAGGAAGAATTGCATTAGAACCAGCTTATAAACATATAGGCGTAGAATTTAATAAATAGTGGAGGAATAGGATATGCATAATGTCTATAATGAATATAAAAAAGCAATAAATTATTTTTTAACTAATAAGAAATATGTAATTTCAATTATATTAATTACAATATTATCTTATGGATTCTATATAACGAAGTTAACTGTTGGAGTAGATGACTTATGCCAAGATAGATACATTACTGGAACATATTTGCTGTCTCAGGGAAGATGGGGTAATGTTTTAGCAGCTAATTTATTAAATATTAAGACTTTTGTTCCTTTTTGGACTGAATTTATTACAGTAGTATTGTTAGTGATTAATACAATATTATTATGTGCTTTTTTAAAAAAAGAAATAGGAGAAAAAATAAATAAGGATATTTATTATATTTTGTTTTCTGGAATATTAATATCATATCCATTAACAAGTAATATATTTTTATACAATTTTGCTAATATAATTACTGAAATTTCAAATATTGCAATGACGGTATTGGTTTTTGCTTTATATGAAAATATTTTTAATAAAATAAATAACTGTAAAACGATAATAATTATTATTATATTACTTCCGTTTGTTATTTCAATGTATGAAGCAAGTTGCCAGTTATATTTATTGTTGACTTTTGCTTTGGCATTTATTATGGCATTAAAAAACGAAAATACGCAAAAAATTTGCAAGTTTATAATATGTTCTGTTTTGTTATTAATAGCAGGTATTATTTTTAATGAATTTATAATTTGCATAATAAAACAATTTTTAAGTAATACGGGAAATTTAACGCCTGACTATTCTTCTAGACGTATAGGAATTATAAATTTTAAAAATACTAATTTGCTCAAAGTAATAAAAATTAACATAATAGATGTTTTACTAGGAAAAATGAAATCTATAAATTATATTAGTATGTTCTTTATTATTTCTATAATTTCATTAATTATATCTATAGTTAAATCAATAAAAGAAAAGAATGCAAAATATATTATTTTAAATGTCTTTATAATACTAGTGAATTTTTCAATGATGGCGATACAACTTAGAATATTGTATAGAACTTGTACTTCGTGGGCTATTGCAATAGCTTTTATGTCGTTATATATATTATGTTATTCTAGTAAGAAAAATTATATAAATACTATTCTTATTTCTATTTTTTGTATGATGGTTTTATACAATTCCAAAACATTAACATCTGAATTTTATAATGATTATATAAGATACGAAAGAGAAAAAAACATTGCATTTGATATTGCAAACACAATAATAAGAACATGTGATAATCCTAAAAAACCTATAGTATATGTACTTATAAATAATGGTGATATACAAGGAAATTCAATTAATGTCGATAATGGATGGTCTGTTATTAATTGGGGAACAAATGCCTTTGGAGAATATGGTACTGAAACTACGAAATTCATAAATTCTTTTGGATATAATTTAACAACCGCAACTAACGATGAGGTTGAAGCAGGAATAGAGGAATACAAAAAAATATCTGAGAAACATAAAAAAGATTTTTTGATTGAACTGGATGATTGCATTATAGTAAAACTAGTTTATGAACAAAGATAATAATATAAATTAGGAGGAAAATTATATGAAAGTTGTAATTTTAGCAGGTGGGTTTGGTACCAGAATATCTGAAGAAAGCCATTTAAAACCAAAACCTATGGTAGAAATAGGAGAAAAACCAATTTTGTGGCATATTATGAAGGAATATTCAAAATATGGATTTAATGAATTTATTATTTGCTTAGGATATAAAGCCTATGCTATAAAAGAGTTTTTTGCAGATTATTATTTACATACATCAGACGTAACTTTTGATATAGCAAATAATGAGATGATTGTACATAATAATTATGCAGAACCTTGGAAAGTAACTCTAGTTGATACAGGGCTAAATACCATGACAGGTGGAAGAATAAAAAGAATACAAAAATATATTGGAAATGAAACTTTTATGCTTACATATGGAGATGGAGTTAGTGATGTAGATATAAAAAAACTAGCTGAGTTTCATAAAGCACATGGAAAAATTGCAACGATGACAGCTGTAAATGCAGGACAAAAATTTGGTGTCTTACAAATGAATGAAAAAGACAATATTGTGTCCTTTAGAGAAAAAAATATAAATGATGGTTCATGGATTAATGGAGGATATATGGTATTAGAACCTAAAGTATTTGATTATATAGAAAATGGAGATAGTACTATATTTGAAAAAGAACCATTGGAAAAACTTGCAAAAGATGGTGAATTAAAAGCATTTAGACACACAGGTTTTTGGAAATGCATGGATACATTAAGAGACAAAAAACAATTAGAAGAATTATGGGAGTCTGGAAATGCTCCTTGGAAGGTTTGGAACAATTAATGATAGATTTAGAATTTTTTAAGAGTAAAAAGGTATTAGTAACTGGACATACAGGATTTAAAGGAACATGGCTTTGCAAAATCTTGAGTGATGCTGGTGCAGATGTAATTGGGTATTCAATAGATCCGCCTTCGAATCCTAATTTATTTGAATTATCTAAAATAGAGAAAAAAATAATATCAATCTATGGAGATGTGAGAGACCTAAATCATTTAAAAGAGGTTTTTATAAAATTTGAACCGGAAATAGTAATTCATTTAGCAGCTCAGCCATTAGTAATAGAATCGTATAAAAATCCTGTTTATACGTATGAAACAAATGTTATTGGGACGGTAAATATATTAGAATGTATAAGAAATAGTAAAAGCGTAAAATCATTTTTAAATGTAACTACAGATAAAGTTTATAAAAATAGAGAATGGGAATGGGGATATAGAGAAAATGAAGAACTAGACGGATATGACCCATATTCTAATAGCAAGTCATGCTCAGAACTTGTAACACATAGTTATAAGAGCTCTTTTTTTAATGATAATAGAGTAAAAATTTCTACAGCAAGAGCAGGAAATGTAATAGGAGGTGGAGATTTTGCTAAAGATAGAATTATTCCAGATTGCGTTAGAGCAGCAATAAAAAGAGAAAAAATAATTGTTAGAAATCCGCATTCAATAAGACCATATCAACATGTTTTAGAACCATTATTTGCTTATTTAATGATAGTTCAAAAACAATATGAAGATGATACCTATTCTGGTTATTATAATATTGGACCAGATGACTGTAATTGTATAACAACAGGAAAAATTGCGGAATTGTTTTGCAGGTATTGGGGAGAAAATTTAGAATGGGAAGATACATCGTCTATAAATGCACCACATGAGGCTACTTACCTAAAATTGGATTGTTCTAAATTCAAAAGAAAGTTTAACTGGAAACCTGTATGGAACATTGAAAAAGCAATTGAAAAAACTGTTGAATTTTCAAAAGCGTATAAAAATGGAGAAAATATTGAAAAAATAATGGGTGAACAAATCCTAGAATTTATAAAAGAAAGTGAGAATAAACAATTATGTTAATAGAAAAAACAGAACAAGAAGCAAGAAAAAAGATTTTAAACCTTGTAGAAGAATATTGTAATAAATACCATAACATAAAGCAAGAATTTAAAGAAGGCGATAGAATATCATATGCTTCAAGAGTATATGATAGCAAAGAAATGGTAAACTTAGTTGATAGTGCATTAGAATTTTGGCTCACATCAGGTAGATATACTAAAGAATTCGAAAGAAAGTTGGCTGAATATTTAAACATTAAATATTGTTCTCTTGTTAATTCTGGTTCATCAGCAAATCTACTAGCCTTTATGGCATTAACTTCTCCATTATTAAAGGAAAAAGCAATAAAAAGAGGAGATGAAGTAATAACAGTTGCTTGTGGTTTTCCAACAACAATTGCACCAATTATACAATTTGGTGCAGTTCCGGTATTTGTTGATGTTACTATACCGCAATATAATATAGATGTTAAAATGTTGGAAAAGGCATTATCACCAATAACCAAAGCCGTTATGATAGCACATACATTAGGAAATCCATTTGACTTACAGAAGGTAAAAGAGTTTTGTGACAAACATAAATTATGGCTTATTGAAGATAATTGCGATGCTTTGGGCTCAAAATACATTTTAGATGGAAAAGAACAGTATACTGGTACAATTGGAGATATAGGAACATCTAGCTTTTATCCACCACACCATATGACAATGGGAGAAGGAGGAGCTGTTTATACTAATAATAGTTTATTAAATAAAATAATTAAATCATTTAGAGATTGGGGAAGAGATTGTAGTTGCCCATCTGGAATAGATAATTTATGTGGACATAGATTTGATAAGCAATATGGACAACTGCCAGTTGGATATGATCATAAATACGTATATTCACATTTTGGATACAACTTAAAAGCAACTGACATGCAGGCTGCGATTGGATGTGCTCAAATTGATAAAATGCCTTTATTTGTAGAAAAAAGAATACATAATTTTAATAGATTAAAAGAAGGACTAAAAGATGTTCAAGATAAATTAGTACTACCAGAACAATGTGAAAATTCAACTCCAAGTTGGTTTGGATTTTTGATTACATGTAAAGAAGGAATTGATAGAAATAAAGTAGTAGAATATTTAGAAAAAAATAATATTCAAACTAGAAATTTATTTGCTGGTAACATAATAAAACATCCTTGCTTTGATGAAATAAGAAACAAAAAAGAAGCATATAGAGTAGTTGGAAATTTAGAAAATACGGATAGAATAATGAAGGACACATTTTGGATTGGAGTATATCCAGGAATGACGGATGAAAAGATAGATTATATGATAAAAACAATAAAAGAGGTTATAAAATAATAAATGGATAAATTAAAAGGACTAGTAATTCAATTTATGAAATTTGGTATGGTAGGTGCTATAAACACAATATTATCATATGGGATAACTAATGGAATGTATTATTTATTGAATTTAAATGAACAAATGTCAAATATAATAGCTTTTACAATTACTGTATTTATTTCATTTATACTTAATAGAAAGTTTGTCTTTAACGTAAAGAATGAAAAAAATAATGATGCAAAGAACTGGATTAAAAGTCTATTAAAGGTATATATTTCATATTCAATAACAGGGTTATTCCTAACAGCAGGTTTATTATATTTAGAGGAACAGATTTTTAAAATTCCTCATTACATAGCTACTTTAATGAATTTAGTAGTTACAATACCAGTTAATTTTATATTAAATAAATTTTGGGCGTATAAAGGAGAAGAAAAAAATGAAGATTAAAGTTTCAGATTATATTTCAGAATTTTTGGTAAAAAATAATATTTCACATGTATTTACAGTTACAGGTGGAGGTGCAATGCATTTAAATGATAGTTTGGGCCATCAAAAGGGATTGAAATGTATATACAACCACCATGAACAAGCATGTGCAATAGCTGCAGAAAGTTATGCAAGAATTCATAATAAAATTGCAGCTGTTTGTGTTACAACAGGACCTGGTGGAACTAATGCGTTAACAGGAGTAGTTGGTGGCTACTTGGACTCTATACCAATGTTAATAATATCTGGGCAAGTAAGATATGATACTACAGCAAGAAGCACGGGATTAAAATTAAGAGCTATGGGAGATCAAGAATTTGACATTTGCAAGGCAGTAGAATCAATGACTAAATACTGTGAAATGATAATTGATCCTAAAAAGATAAGATATTGCTTAGAGAAGGCAATTTATATTGCTTATAATGGTAGACCTGGACCATGCTGGTTAGACATTCCTTTAAATGTTCAAGGAGCATATATTGAAACAGACGAACTTGAGGAATATAATCCAGATGAATATGCAAAAACATTGCCTCCAAAGGTTAATGATGAGATAATAGGATTAATAATAGATAAAATAAAAAAATCTAATAGACCTGTATTATATGCTGGAAATGGAATAAGACTATCTAATGGATATAAAGAATTTAAAAACGTAATTGAAAAACTAAATATACCAGTAATTACAGCGTGGGATAGTATAGACTTAATACCTGATGAACATCCACTATATGTTGGAAGAGCAGGAATTATGGGAGATAGAGCAGGGAATTTTGCTGTACAAAATAGTGACTTAGTAATATCAATAGGATGTAGGCTAAGTATAAGACAAGTTGGATACAATTGGAAAACATGGGCAAGAGAAGCTTATAAAATAGCTGTGGATATAGACCAAAATGAGTTAGAAAAACCAACATTAAATATAGATATGAAAATTTGGGCAGATGCTAAGGATGTATTAAATAAGTTAGATAAGGAAATTGGTAATGATAGTAAATTATTTGCAAATAATGAATGGCTTAATATATGCAGTAATTGGAAAAAAGAATATCCTGTAGTTCTTCCTAAACATTATAAAAACATAGATGGAATGGCTAATGTTTATTATTTTATAAAAGAATTGAGTAGTAGACTAAAGGAAAAACAAATTACAGTTGTGGGTAATGGATCAGCATGTGTTGTAGGAAGCCATGCATATGTGATAAAGCCAGAACAAAGATTTATTATAAATTCTGCAATTGCGTCAATGGGATATGATCTACCAGCAGCAATAGGAGCCGCATATGCAAAAGAAAATGATATGGATATAATATGCGTTACAGGTGATGGAAGTATACAAATGAATTTACAAGAGCTTCAAACTATTATTCATCATAAAATGCCTATTAAAATTTTTATAATAAATAATAATGGATATCACTCAATAAGACAAACACAAAACAATTTATTTAACAATAAGCTTGTTGGAATAGGACCAGAAAGTGGGGACTTAAGCTTTCCAGACATGTCTAAAATTGCTAATGCATATGGATATCCTTATATTTCTGCTAGCAAAAATGAAGAGATACCAGAGACAATAGAAAAAGTACTACAAATTAAAGGACCTGCTATTTGTGAAATATTTGTTTCTTCAAAACAAGAATTTGAACCTAAATCAAAAACAAAAAAATTAAAAGATGGTACTTTGGTATCTCCACCGCTAGAGGATCTAGCACCATTCTTGAATAAAGAAGAACTAAAAAAGAATATGATCATACCATTAGTAGAAGAATAGATTTAAAAGTGGAGAAAAAAGGCAGATATCAGATCATATTGTAAAAAGTTTGATTGAAAAAAGTAAATTTAATATAGAGAAGGTATACCTATAAAAGTTATTGTAATAAATAACCATTCGCTAGAAATGATTAGACATTTTCAAGAAATATTATAAAAAAACAAGTAAAGGAAAATATTATATGAAAAAGGTGATTATTACTGGTGCAACAGGAATGATTGGTCATGCATTGATAGAATATTTATTAAATAGAAACATAGAAGTTTTAGCAATAATTAGAGAAAATAATAATAGAAAAAATAATTTGCCAAATCATAAACTATTAAAAATAGTAGAATGCAATCTAGAAAATCTATCTAAAATAAATATAACTGAAAATGATTATGATGTTTTTTTCCATTTTGCGTGGGACGGCACATTTGGAATTTCAAGAAATGATACTACATTGCAAATGAAAAATGTGCAATATACAAAAGACGCAGTAGAACTTGCTAAAAAAACTGGATGTAGTACGTTTATAGGGGCTGGCTCTCAAGCAGAATTTGGAAGAGTGGAAGGAATTATATCAGAAGATACAATACCTAATCCAGAAAATGAATATGGAAAAGCTAAATTAATTGCATCGGAAGAAAGTAGAAAATTAGCAAATCAATATAACATTAAACATATATGGACGAGGATATTTAGTGTTTATGGACCGTATGATAGAATGGAAACAATGATAATGAATACAATTAAAACAATGATAGAAGAAAATGAATCACCTAAATATACAAAAGGCGAGCAACTATGGGATTATATATATTCTACAGATGTTGCAAAAGCTATGTACCTACTTGCACAAAAAGGTAAAACAAATGAGACATATTGTATTGCTTATGGGGAACAACACAAATTATATGAATACATAGAAGAAATAAGAGATAATATTAAACCAAATATTAAACTTAGATTAGGCGAAATTTCATATTCACCCAATCAAGTTATGAACTTATGTGTTAGTATAAATAAATTAAAAAATGATACAGGATTTATTCCAGAAGTTAATTTTGAAGAAGGAATAAACAAAACGGTAAAATGGTATAAAGAGAGGATGAAAAATGAAAAAAATTAGCGTTGTAATACCTTGTTTTAATGAACAAGAAAATGTTGTTGAAATAAGTAAAGCGGTTGTAAATGAGTTAGAAAAATTTAAAAAATATGATTATGAAATTATTTTTATAGATAATAGCTCAACTGATAATACACAAAATTTAATTGAAAATATATGCGCAAAAAATTCAAGAATTAAAGCAATATTTAATGCTAAAAATTTTGGACAATTTAATTCTCCGTATTATGGCTTATTACAGACCAGTGGAGATTGTACAATACTGCTAGCAGCTGATTTTCAAGATCCTATAGAAATGATACCAAAGTTTATAGAAGAATGGGAAAATGGGTATAAAATTGTAATAGGAATTAAAAATAAAAGCCAAGAAAATAAGTTTATTTATTTTTTGCGCTCATGCTATTATAAAATCATAAAAAAAATGTCTGAAACAGAACAAATAGAACATTTTACCGGATTTGGACTTTACGATAAGAAATTTATAGATGTGTTAAAACAACTAGATGATCCATCTCCTTTTCTAAGAGGAATAGTTGCAGAGCTAGGATTTAAAAGAAAAGAAATACCATATGAGCAGCCTAAGAGAAGAGCTGGAAAAACTCATAATAATTTTTATTCGTTATATGATGCAGCAATGATTAGTTTTACATCATATACCAAAGTTGGTTTAAGACTGGCTACATTTGTTGGAATTGCTGTTGGATTTATTAGCTTTATAATAGGAGTTGTATATCTAATCTTAAAATTAGTTTATTGGGAAAGATTTGCAGCTGGAACAATCCCTATTCTTATAGGAATGTGTTTCTTAGGTGCAATACAACTATTTTTTATTGGATTCTTGGGAGAATATATCTTATCGATAAATGTCAGAGTGAAAAATAGGCCTTTGGTAATAGAAGAAAGAAGAATAAATTTTAAATAAAGTTAGAGGAATAAAAAATGAAATTATTAATGCATACGTGTTGCGCTCCGTGTAGTGTATACTGTATAGATAGTTTAAGAGACGAAGGAATAGAACCAGTATTATACTGGTATAACCCTAATATACATCCATATATCGAATATAAAACAAGAAGAGACACTCTAAAAGAATACTCAAAAATGATAAATGTACAAGCTATATTTAATGAAGAATATGGCTTAGATAATTTTTGTAAAAACGTAATAAATGACCTGGAAAATAGATGTGTAAACTACTGCTATAAGGTTAGGTTAGAAAAAACAGTACAATATGCAAAAGAAAATGGGTATGATGCTTTTACAAGTACTTTATTTGTAAGTCCATATCAAAAACATGAAGAACTAAAAAAACTTTGTGAGCAACTTGCAGTAAAATATAATATACAGTTTTTATATAGAGATTTTAGAGTAGGATTTAGAGAAGGACAAGCTAAAGCAAGAGAACTTGGATTATATATGCAAAAATATTGTGGATGTATTTTTTCAGAACCGATTCCAAATGATGACCACAATAAAGTAGAATTAAAATTACCAGAAGGATTTGAATTCTTACCTGTTGAACGAAACATTGTTATAAGAAAAGAAAGAGAAAACAAAGAACAATATATGAATTTACTACTTGAGGCAGATCCAAGTGAAAAGTTAATTAGACAGTATTTAGTAGATGGCGATTTATTTGTTTTAACTTACAAAAATGAAGTTGCCTGTGTTGCTGTTGTAACTAAAGAAGATAATGATACATGTGAATTAAAAAATATTGCGACAGAAGAAAAATACAGAGGCAAAGGTTATGCTAAAAAGATGTTAAAATATTTAGCAGACAATTATAAGCAAAAATATCATAAGATGTTAGTTGGAACAACAGAAAATAATATTCCATTCTATGTAAAACAAGGTTTTGATAAATACGAAAAAACAATAAAAAATTTCTTTATTGATAATTATGAAGAAGAAATAAATGATGGAGAATTAGTTTGTACTGATATGATATATTATTCAAAAGATTTAAAGATGAGTAATAGTAAAAAATAGTAATTTGTAGAGGAGGATTTTATGAATAATTGTATTGTATTATATGATGATTGGCAATTTGAATGTTGTGGCGAAGATTTTGAAGTTGGTAGTAATATTAAGTGGTTAGTTTTAAATGCTGAAAGTATAGATTTACCAATAAAAACAGATAAAATAGATTATTTTTATGAGGCACATAGCTCTGACTATGAAAAATTATTTGTTTTAGAGGGGAAAATAAAACAAATAAAAGCATTATATGAAAAATATAGAACTGCAGATGATAATCCGAGATTATTAGTTCCTGTTGACGGAGTATTAGATAATATACATTCTAGTAAAGAAAAGGCTATGCAAAAAGATGATATGGTGTTTTCATACTATCTCGTTTATATAGAGATTTATTCTATTAGGTCTGCATTAAAAAGTGAAGTTTAGATAAATTACAAGTTATAGAGATATAGAACGGAAGATGAAGTGGTAAATATGAATCAAATAGATTTAATCGTATACTAAAGCCAAAATAATTATAATATTTCTGCAGAAGTTTTATATGATAATGAAGATTTTTGAATCAACCAAAAATCTTCATTGTCAAAATTACTTGATGTAGAAGTAAATACGATAAATTATCATTTAAAAGAAATTTTTGAAACACATGAATTAGAAGAAAATCGAACTATTCGAAAAATTCGAACAGTTTAGAAAGAAGGAAACAGAGAGGTTTCGAGAGAAATATCATTTTATAGTTTAGATGCAATTATAGCAGTTGGATATAGAGTAAACTCAAGACAAGTGGAGTATTTTATGCTTGTTTTTATTGATGAATTGTAAATTAAATAATGGAGAGGAGGAGGTTAAATGGACAATGGAGTAGTTAGAAAAAATAATGATATAATATTTTATACAACTGATGATGGACAAATTAAAATAGAAGTTCGACTTGAAGA
>CAKPPF010000007.1 GCA_934177485.1 uncultured Clostridia bacterium
GGAAAAATATCTCATGAAAAAGCTTTACAAAAAGCACATGAAGAATATGACAAATATATGAAAACTCATTTAACTCAGGCAGAAAAAGATTATCTTGAAATAATGGGAGAAGATATTAAAAAATTAAAATAATTTTGTGGCCATAATGTTCTATACTAGAAGAAGATAGATATGCAAAGCAAATTGAGAGAGAAAGAGAATAATATCCCATTGTATAGACATGTACTCTATTATCCAAAAGATTTAAAGGTGAATAATAAAAAAGTAAATATAAAAGATGAAACAGTATGGCTTAATACTGAACAAATGGCACAATTATTTGGTAGGGATTACAAGACAATTAGAAAACATATTAAAAATGCACTTAAGGAAGAATTAAAAAATGAAGTGGTTGTCGCAAAATTTGAGAATACCACTGAACATGGTGCAATTCAAGGCAAAACACAAACTCATGATGAAAAGATAAAAACAACATTAGTATTTATATTAATCGTATTTTTAAATAAGGAGTTTGAATATGGAAGATTCTAAGAAAATATTTGAAAAATTAAAAGATTTTTTAATAAATGATTTGGAGATGAAAGAAAGTTTATTTAATTCTGCTCCTAATGAAATGGATGATTATGATGAAGAAAGTAGAATTCAGTATACAGATAAAATATGCAATAAGTTAAATGACTATGAGATACAACTAAAAAAGATAGCTGAAGATTTTAATTTAGGAGTTGAAGTAAGTAATGCAATAGCAAACAATATTACGAATATAAGAAATAGATTTTTAATTGGAAAATATGATCAGGGATTAATTAAAAAATTGTATGAAACACAGTTTTCTAGTATGAGTGGAAAACTAATAGAGGATGTAAAAAATGCTTGTGTCGGATATAAACTGCGAGATGAAAATTTATTACCCAATCTTATTAATGAATCACATAGTATAAATGAATTGTTGCATGTGATGCACTCTTTCATAATGAATAATGAAGAAATTTTGGAATTGATGCCAGTTGTAGATGTAAAAGCAGAAGATAATGAACCAATAACATTATATGGAGAAGAAAATGATATTTCTAGAAAAATATTTGACAATTTTCCAACAGACTCAAAATGTGGAGTAACGGACATTATTTCAACTAAGGATAAAATAATAATGATGGTGAGAGATTTAGGACATGCTTTATCTGTTGATATAGATATTTCTAAAGATGATGAAATAATTGTTAAGTATTTTGTACCCAAAATATGTAACGGGGATATGATACAAGCGTTACCAGGAATAAATCAAAAAAGTATTACTGAAAATGGCGCAACTGGAATTTTTAAGACATCAAAAGATGAAATATCAAATAAAATAAATAATTTTATTGAAATGGTACCAACAGATTTAGATAATCCAATTTTTAGTAGATATTATGAAAGCGAAACAGAAAATATAATGACAAACAGCAATTGCATTTTTGAGACGAAAGATGCAGAAACTTTGGCAAAAGAAACAGGAGAAAAAGGAAGAAAATTTAGCACAATAGGACGTTTATATAACAAATTTAGAGAAATTACAAAATTTAAGAAAAAAGAAGAAAAAGGAACAGAAAGATAAAGGAAGTATTTATTATATGGAACAAATTAAGATTAATGATGTTGCAAAAGAAACCGTCATGGTTTTAAAATATTTTGAAGAAAAATTTACATCTAAAATACCATCTAAATTTATTTTGTTATTAAACAGATTAGCTCAAGAGTCAAACATAGATGTATATATAGACAAAGGTAAAAAACTGAATGAACAAAATATATCAGAAGAATGTAAAGATCTAATATCTTTAATGTATTATAGTTATATAGCAGATGAAACAGAGAAAGAAGAAATAGGAAAAATATGGAGACAAAATGAAGAACTTTACCAAAATAAATTAAAAGAAAAATTTGATTATGACAATATGCTTAAAAATAATTTAGAAAATAAACTAGTTGATAACAAAACATTGCCAGCTATTATATCAAAACCAAGTTTAATTCAAAGGATAGTAAAAGCTTTAAAAAGTTTTTTAAGAATTAATAAATAAAAAGAAATAGTATAAAAGGAAGTGTTTATATGATAGAAAATGTAGAGGTGCTATGTCATAGCAGTATAAAGATGAAAAATAAAAATATTATTATTTATATAGATCCATTTAAAATAGATAATGATTATAATGACGCTGATTTTATTTTTATAACACATGATCACTACGATCATTATTCCGAGGAGGATATTAATAAAGTAGTAAATAATGATACAATAATTGTTGTACCAGATGGATTAATTACAAAATTAATGCAAATCGGAATAAATAAAGATAAAATCATTGTTGTAGAGCCAAATAAAAAATATTCGGTAAAAGGAATTAACTTTGAAACTGTACCAGCATATAATATAAACAAAAAATTCCATCCAAAAGAGAATGGTTGGGTGGGATATCTTATTAATTTAAATAATAATGTGTATTATATTGCTGGGGATACAGATTTCACTGAAGAAAACAGAAAAGTAAAATGTGATGTTGCACTTGTTCCAGTTGGAGGTACATATACAATGGACTATAAAGAGGCTGCAACTCTTATAAATGAAATAAAACCGCAAATAGCAGTACCAATACATTATGGTAGTATAGTTGGAACTAAACAAGACGCGATTAATTTTACTCAATTGTTAAATAAATCTATTAAAGGAATAATTTTAATGAAATAGAAAAATTGAATATAAAGTATTATCTAGAAAAGTTAAAAATATCGATATGGTTACAAGCTTAAAAGGAAATGAATAACAAGAACAAATAAAAGATATAGAAAATTTCTATATCTTTTATACATTTCTTGGTATTTTATGTGGCAAAATTCTTAATATTATGATATATTAAGAAAAATAAAACGACTAAAAGGAGAAAAACAATGCCTAGATTAGTTTTAATTGATGGAAATAGTATAATGAATAGAGCATTTTATGGAATTATGGGAAATAAAATGCTTACTACTTCAGATGGAACATATACAAATGCAGTATATGGTTTTTTATCTATTTTATTTAAAATAGAAGAAGATTTAAATCCAGAATATATTGCAGTTGCATTTGATTTAAAAGGACCAACACAAAGGCATAAAATGTATGAAGGATATAAAGCAAACCGTCATGGAATGCCAGATGAGCTTGCTACTCAAATGCCTATTATTAAAAATATATTAAAAGCTATGAATATAAAAATAATAGAAAAAGAAGGATATGAGGGAGATGATATCCTTGGAACATTAGCTAAAAAAGGAGAGAGAGATGGTTTAGACGTAACAATTCTTTCTGGAGACAGAGATACTTTTCAGCTTACTAGTGACAAAATTACGGTAAGAATTCCAAGAACAAAAATGGGAAAGACAGAAAATGAAGATTATGATAAAAATAGAATAATAGAAGAATATGGGATTGAGCCTAAAGAATTAATAGAAGTAAAAGCATTAATGGGAGACTCATCAGATAATATTCCTGGTGTACCAGGTGTAGGAGAAAAAACGGCATTAAATTTAATTAAGCATTATAAAACTATAGACAATTTATATAAAGAAGTTGAAAATAATGAAACATTAATTGATATAAAAGGAAAACTAAAAGAAAAGATATTGGATAATAAAGATTTGGCATATCTTTCAAGAAAATTAGGAGAAATCAACACAAATGCACCAATAGACGAAAATATAGAAGAGTTAAAAGTTAAGGAATGGAATAAAACGGATGTATATAATTTATTTTCATATCTAAGATTTAATAGATTTATTGATAGATTTAACATGCATGAGGAAAAAGAAATAGTAAACAATAAAAACTTATTTGATAAGAAAATAATCCAAAACGAAGAAGACATAGAAGAAATAATAAAAAAAATAAAAGAAAATAGAGAAATCATATATTATATAGATAAAATTGAAGAAAGCAAATCTAACAGTATAGTAGAGCAAAAAATAAAAGGAATAAGTATTTTTAATGTTAAAGATAACTTATGCTACTATATTTTATTAGAAGACAATAAGATACAGAAATTTAAAGAGATATTTGAAGATAAGGATATTAAAAAGATTGGATATAAGCAAAAAATAGATTATATACTATTAAAAGAAAATAAACTAAATGCAACAGGTTTTTATTATGATATAGAAATAGCTGCATATATAATAAATCCAACAGAAAACAAATATAATATAGAAAAGCTTGCTATAGATTACTTAAACTTAGATATAAACGAATATACAAACAAAGAGGAAAAACAAATCAACCTTTTTGATGAAATGAATGAAAATAAAGAAGAAAACTATATGGACATAGCATGTATATATGCATATGCAATAAGCAAAATATATGCCCAAACTCTTGAAAAAATAAAAGAAACAAATCAACTTGATCTATTTAACAATATAGAAATGCCACTTGTTGAAGTATTAGCTGATATGCAATATGAAGGAATATATTTAGACAAAAATGAACTTGTAGAATTTGGTGATACACTAAAAAAAGAAATAGAACAGCTTACTTGTGATATATACAAATTAGCAGGAGAGGAATTTAATATTAATTCAACAAAACAATTGGGAGTAATTTTATTTGAAAAGTTGAAATTACCGGTAATTAAAAAAACGAAGAATGGCTATTCTACTGACGTAGAGGTTTTAGAAAAACTAAAAAAAGAACACGAGATTGTTGAAAAAATACTAGACTACAGACAATTAGTAAAATTAAATTCAACATATGTCGAAGGATTAATACCATATATAAGTCCAAAAGACCAAAAAGTGCATTCGTATTTTCATCAAACTGTCACTGCTACAGGAAGAATAAGCAGTAGTGATCCGAATGTGCAAAACATTCCTACAAGGATTGAATTAGGTAAGAAAATTAGAAAAACTTTTAAGCCACAACAAGGCTGTGTGTTTGTTGATGCTGATTATTCTCAAATTGAGCTAAGAGTATTGGCACATATATCTGGTGATGAAAATATGATATACGCATTTAACAATAATGAAGATATTCATAGACAAACAGCCTCAAAAGTTTTTAATGTTCCATTTGACGAGGTAACTAGCAGCCAAAGATCAGATGCAAAAGCTGTAAATTTTGGAATAGTATATGGAATAAGTGACTTTGGACTTGCAGAGCAATTGGGAATATCAAGAAAACAAGCCAAGTTATATATAGAGCAATATCTAGATAAATATATTAAAATAAAAGAATTTATGGAAAACATAAAAGAATTTGCAAAAGAAAACGGATATGTTGAAACTTTATTCAACAGAAGAAGATATATTCCAGAAATGAACTCTAACAATTACATGGTAAGACAGTTTGGAGCAAGAGTTGCAATGAATACTCCAATCCAAGGTACAGCAGCAGATATTATGAAAATAGCTATGATTAATTTATATAATAAATTAAAAAATGAAAAATTAGAATCAAAAATACTTTTGCAAATACATGATGAACTATTATTGCAGGTAAAAGCAGAAGAAAAAGAGAAAGTTAAAAGCTTGTTAAAAGATTCAATGGAAAATGCAATAAAACTAAAAATACCATTAAAAGTTGAATTATCAGAAGCAAACAATTGGTATGAAGCGAAATAGTTAGGAGAGAATTTTGAAGAAAAAAATACTTATTTTATTAATAATTATTATATCTTTAATAATGATTTATAAGTTTTTTAATATAGAAGATAGGATACTTAGGCACCTATATCCAATAAAATATGAAGAATATGTAAAAAAATATTCTAATGATTTAGGTATAGACCCAATGCTTTCTTTTGCAATAATAAAAACAGAAAGCAATTTTAATGAAGATGTAATTTCTAAAAGTGGAGCTACAGGTTTAATGCAATTGATGGATAATACAGCTAAAGAACAGGCAGAAAAATGCAATATTGAATATTCAAAAGATATATTATTAAATCCAGAAAAGAATATAGAATTAGGTTTAAATTATTTTAATGTATTACTAGATTATTTTAATCAAAACTATATTTTAGCTTTTACTGCATATAATGCCGGCTTAGGCAATGTTCAAAAGTGGATTTCAAATGGTACTATAAAAGAAGATGGAACGGATATTGAAAATATACCATTTAAAGAAACAAACATGTATGTAAGAAAAATAATAAGAAATTATGAAATATACAAAAAATTATATAATAAATAAAAATACTAAAAGGAGTAATAATGGAAAAGAAAAAACAATTTGAATTCTTAAATACCTTAAGATTTGTGGCAGTTATATGGATAGTTTTTGCTCACTTTAATTATCAATGTTTTTCTAATTATTATAATGAAAATATATTGGGAAATTATTTATATAATAATTCATCATGGTTATATTATATTTTTTATGGAATTACAGGAAAATATGCAGTATCTATGATGTGCATAATAAGTGGATGGTTAGTAGCGAAAAAATTCTATAGAAAAGCTGTGGATTTTGGAAAGTTTTTGTTTTCAAGATATATAAGGCTGATGCTACCAGCATTTGTTACCTGTACAATATATACTATAATTAGATTAATTATGGGAACGAAAATTTCATTATCTGCATATCTAAATGGCACTTTGTGGCTAGGAAATAATGGCATAAATTCTCATTTAGAATATATAATAGATTTCTTTTTAGGAAATGTTTTTATTGCTTTACTTACATACTTATTTTCAAATAGAAAATATTTTTCGCTTTTATATATACCATTTATGATATTACTATACTATATGGATAAAATATGGATTTTATCAACAGTAATAGGAGGTTTTACATACCATTTATGTGAATATATTAAAGAAAAGAAATTATATAAGAGCTGGTATCTAGTATTTATAATACCTCTTATATGGTGGCTTCCACGAGGAGAAGAAATAAAAAAAATATATCTAAGAGATTCAATAGCCTCAAGTTTAATTTTAATAACTATATACTGCATACCAAAACTTCAATTATTTTTTAACTGGAATAAACTAAAAAATTTAAAAAAGATAAGTTATTCGTTATTTGTAACACATGGGTTAGTTAATAGTTTATTTAGCGGATATATTGTTTTATTTTTTAGAAATAATAACATAATCAATAATCCATATATAGTTGAAATAATAGTATTTTTAATAGTATTATTAATTGATTTAATAATAGCTAGCATTATTTACTACTTGACGGAAGATAAATTATATAACTGGATTAATAATTTTCTAGCAAAAAGAATAAACAATTATAATATAGAATTAATAAAAGAAGGAGAAGAAAATGAAAAATAAAATATCAATTAAAACACTACATATTATACTAATGATTTTAGGAACTATATTTGTTTCTTTAAGTATATTTCATACAACACTTTGGTTTGACGAAGCATATTCAGTAGGAATGGCAAATCAAAACCTCATAGACATATGGAAAATAGGAGGACACGATGTTCATCCAGTTTTATATTATTGGATGTTAAGAATTGTCAATATACTAACTGGTGGCTCAATATTAGCATATAGAATATTTTCAGCTTTAGCAATTGCTATTTTAGGATTATTAGGCTATACACATATAAGAAAAGATTTTGGAGAAAAAACAGGATTACTATTTTCTTTCTTCTCATATTTCTTGCCTATGATGGCAGTATATGCTAACCAAATAAGAATGTATTCTTGGGCAATTGTATTTGTTACATTATTATCAATTTATGCATACAGAATATACAATGGAGATTTTTCTACTAAGAATTGGATAATATTCTTTTTGACAAGCTTGGCAAGCTTATATATACATTATTATGGATTAATGGCTGCAGGCTTAATTAATCTATTTTTGTTTATTAGTTTTATAAAAAATAAGAAATTTAAAGAATTAAAATGGATTGTTATACTTGGAATTATACAAGTTATTGCATATGCACCTTGGTTAATGTATTTAATATCTCAAATTTCTCATGTTTCAAAAGGATTTTGGATTGGATTTGAATTTCCAGATACAATATTTGAATTAATTGGTTGCCAAATGAATGGAACGCGTAATTCAACTGGTGTACTAGCTGTGGGATTTACTGTTAATGTTTTACTATTCATTTATTTAGCTATAGTGTTATTTAAAACTAAAAAAGAATATAATTATAAAGCGGTTAAGTTTGCTGTGCTAATTTATGTAGCCGTTTTTCTAGCAGCATTCCTATTACGATATTTAGTTAAAACTAACATTTTATATTACAGATATTTATTTGTAATAACTGGCTTATACATATTTGCGCTTAGTGATATACTTGCAAAGTCAAAAAACAAATTTATATTAGGGTTAATTATAGTTGTCACAATAATATTAGGAACAGCCAATAATGTAGTGCAAATTCAAGATAATTATGCAAAAGGTAATACAGATGAAATAAAGTATTTACAAGAAAACATACAAAAAGATGATGTCATAGTTTATAGCAACATTGGAAATGGCTCAATAATTGCATCTAATTTTTTAGATAATAAACAATATTTTTATAATGGTGCAAATTGGGGAGTTGAAGAAGCATATAAAAATTGGGCACCACAAATGGAAACATGGATAACAACAGACTTTTTACAATATTGCACAGGTAGAGTATGGATAATAGATTCACAAGATGGTGGCTTTTATAATGAGTTGTTTAATAATGATGATTTTAAATTCATTAGTACAGAAAAATTTGAACAGAAATATCAAAATTATATATACAATATAACATTAGTAGAAAGAATAAAATAAAAAAGAATGTTTAGGCAGGCCTTGTGTTTTGCCCCAAATACAATAAAGCAAAGAATATAAATAAAAAAGTGTAGGGGCAGGTTCTATGCTTGTCCGAAAGTGATGTTTAAAATTTAAATTTATTACAAAAAAATAGTGCAATTTTAATATAAAGTATGATAGAATATAAAAAAATAAAAAATGGAGGTTTTTATGAGCGATATAAAATATAAAAGAGTATTGCTAAAGCTAAGTGGAGAAGCACTTGCTGGAGAACAAAAAACAGGAGTAAATCCAGAAGTTGTAGGAAAAATATGTGATCAAATTAAAGTATTAATTGATATGGGAGTTGAAGTATCTGTTGTTGTTGGAGGTGGAAATTTCTGGCGCGGTAGATATGGACATAATATGGAAAAAACAACTTCTGATTACATGGGAATGCTTGCAACTGCTATGAATGGTCTTGCATTGCAAGATGCATTAGAAGCAAGAGGTATGCATACAAGACTTCAGACAGCCATTGAAATGAGGGAAATTGCAGAACCATATATAAAAAGAAAAGCATTAAAACATTTAGGAAGAAAAAGAGTTGTAATATTTGCATGTGGAACAGGAAATCCATATTTTACTACTGATACAGCAGCAGCTTTAAGAGCTGCAGAAACAGAAGCAGAGATAATTCTTTTAGGAAAAGCAATAGATGGAGTGTATAGTGCAGACCCTAAGATAGATCCAACAGCAGTAAAATATGAAAAAATATCATACTTAGATGTTTTAAATAAAGACTTAAAAGTTATGGATTCAACAGCAACAGCACTTTGCAAAGATAATAATATTCCAATAAGAGTATTTGGAATTGCAGAACCAGAAAACATGGTAAAAGCTGTTAAAGGAGAAAACATAGGAACTCTTGTAGAATAAATAAAAAGGAGAATAAAAATGGATTTTAGTGAAATAGAAAGTAAAATGAATAAAACAATAGAAGTTTTTAAAACAAATCTATCAGAAATAAGAGCAGGTAGAGCTAATCCAGCTATATTAAATAAAGTTTCTGTTGAATATTATGGTACACCAACACCAATTAACCAAGTTGCTGGTATATCTGTTCCAGAGGCTAGAATGATTGTTATTCAACCATGGGATGCTAGTATTTTAAAAGATATTGAAAGAGCAATTTTAGCAGCAGATATTGGAATTAATCCAAATAACGATGGTAAAGTAATAAGACTTGTCTTTCCAGAACTTACAGAAGAAAGAAGAAAAGACTTGGTTAAAGATATAAAGAAGATGGCAGAAGAATCAAAAGTTGCTGTTAGAGCTATTAGAAGAGAAGGAATTGATAAAGCAAAAGTAATGCAAAAAGACGGAGAACTAACAGAAGACGATTTAAGAAGTGCAGAAGACAATATTCAAAAACTTACAGATAAAAAAATCGATGAAATAGACAAAGTTTTATCAGATAAAGAAAAAGAAATATTAACAGTGTAACAAGAAAAGTGGATTTGCTACACTTTTCTTCACACCGATTTGAGTTTTTGGGCTGTAAAAAGAAAATTTCAAATGGCATGCGTTTAGCTATTTTTATTGTATAGGAGTTAATTTAAAATATGAATGAAACTAATTTACCACAACACATAGCAATTATTATGGATGGAAATAGAAGATGGGCAAAACAAAAGAATTTAGACATACGTCTTGGACATAAAAAAGGTGCAGAGACTTTGGAAAACATGGTTAGATATTGCAATAAAATTGGAATAAAGTATTTGACTGTATATGCATTTTCAACAGAAAATTGGAAGAGAAGTAAAGAAGAAGTTGGAGCACTAATGTTGCTTTTACAAAGCTATTTAGATAACTTTGCTAATATGGCATATAAAGATAATATTAAAGTTAATATGCTAGGGAGCAGAGAGAATCTGTCAGCTGGTCTTCTAAAAAAGATAGATAATACAATAGAAAAAACAAAAAATAATACAGGATTAACTTTTAATGTATGCTTGAATTATGGAGGAAGGCAAGAAATTGTTAATGCAACTCAGAAAATAGCAGAATTAGTAAAACAAAATAAACTAGATATTAAAGATATAACAGAAGAAACAATTATGAATAATTTATATACAGCTGGAATGCCTGATCCCGATTTGATGATTAGAACAAGTGGTGAAATTAGAACTAGTAATTTTTTACCATGGCAACTTGCCTATACGGAGTTTTATTTTGTACAGAAACTGTGGCCTGATTTTACAACAGGTGATTTAGATTTAGCAATAGAAGAATATAATAAAAGAAATAGAAAATTTGGAGGAAAATAGTATATATGGATATGAAAAGATTAAGCTCGGCCTTACTTGGGTTGCCAATGGTTATAATAGTACTACTATTTGGAAATAAATATGTTATAGATATTGCGCTTTCGGTAGTTGCATTTATATCATTACATGAATATTTTCAAGCATTTAAAGAAAAACATAACCCAATAAAATGGTTAGGCTATTTAGCAGCACTTTCCATATGCTTTATACATTTTATACCATCAGAGAAACTATTCATGTATATTGGATTATCAATACCTTTTTTAATTGTAATTCTATTTATTGAATTAGTGCTAAAAGACCTAAAAATTAATATAGTAGATATAGCAATAACTTTATTTGGAATACTATATATAGTATATTTTACAATGTTTATACCATTACTTGCAGGAGTTCAAGATGGAAAACTTCTTGTGTGGTATGCAATAATCATAGCTTGGGGAACAGATATATTTGCTTATCTAATAGGTAAGACATTTAAACTTGGAAAGCATAAATTTAGTAAAATTAGTCCCAATAAATCTATTGAGGGATGTATTGCAGGTGTTTTAGGAGCAATTATTTTATCTGTAATATATACTTTTTGCATAAATAAATTTTTAAATGTATATATTATGTCTTATTTTAAAATAATAATTATGACATTTTTACTAAGCATAATTAGTCAATTTGGTGATTTTGCTGCATCAAGTATAAAAAGATATGTAGGAATTAAAGATTTTAGTAATTTGATACCAGGACATGGTGGATTATTAGACAGAATCGATAGTCTAATATTTTTAGCACCATTTGCATATATATTGTTAACAATGATATTGTAATGTTTAGGAGGAAAATAATTGCTAGTATTTTTGTTAAATGCATTAAAAATAATCATAATGTTGGGCTTTTTAGTTTTTATACATGAAGGTGGACATTTTCTAATTGCTAAATTATTTAAGGTTAAGGTTAATGAATTTGCTTTAGGATTTGGACCAACAATTTTTTCAAAAGAAAAAGGTGAAACTAAATATGCAATTCGTCTTATTCCATTAGGAGGATTTGTAAATTTAGAAGGAGAAGAAGAACGTTCTGATAAAGAAGGTTCTTTTAGTAACGCAAGTTTACCTAAAAGAATATTAATTGTTTTGGCAGGAGCAACAGTAAATATTATTTTTGGATTATTAACATATTATATACTTGTAAGTACAGCAGGAAACTTTTATACAACTACAGTAGATTATTGTATAGAAGATTATGCAGCACAAGAATGTGGAATTTTACCTGGTGATATAATCACAAAAATTAATAATAAAAAAGTTAAAAATAGAAATGACATTAGCAAACTTTTATCTTATAACAAAAATAAACAAATAAATATAAGTATTATAAGAGATGGCAAAGAAGTTGTTATAAATTTAATCCCAACAGTAATAGAAAACAATGAAACTAACCAGAAAAATTATTATCTTGGTGTAGTATTCAAAAAAATAGATAACACAATAGGAAATAAATTATACTATGGTTTGTTAGATACAAAAGAATTTTCTATATCAATTATAGATAATTTAAAACAGCTATTTACAGGCAATATTTCAGCCAATCAAATGGTTGGAATTGTTGGAATATCAGATATAGTTGTAAAAACTAGTGGATTATATGAATACGTATATATTGTTGCGTTAATAAGCTTGTCACTAGGAGTAACAAACTTATTACCTATACCACCACTGGATGGAGGAAAAGTTTTAATATATATAATTGAGTTAATTAGAAGAAAACCAATGAAAGAAGAAATAGAACTAAAAATACAAACTTGGGGATTCTCTATTTTGATTGCTTTATCAATATATATAACATATAATGATATATTGAGAATTTTTTAATAATAGGAGTAAGAAAATGGCAACAGAATTAAAAACAGTAAAAGAAGTATTTCCAGATGAAAAATTTAATGAATTAATATTAAATAGTAAAATTAAATCAGCTAATATATATAAAAAAACAAATGATTTAGCTTTAACATTAATTTCTGAGAATAAGGTTGATTTAAAAAGTATATATGAATTTGAAAGATTCTTAAAAAATAAATTTAGAGTAAAAGAGGCAAGAATTATAATAGAAGCCAATATTGATTTTAATATAGATAGGGAATGGGAAGGAATTACAAGATATTTAGGCGCAAAACATCCAATGACAAGACCTATATTAATAAACAGCAAACCGATTATTAAAGATAAAAGCTTACAGGTAAAATTAGCAATTAAAGGACGAGATTTTCTTAGTGGCGGTGGTTTTGAAAATGAACTAGAAAAAATTCTAAGTGATTTTTATGGTCAAAAGTTAAAGGTCGAATATGTTGAAGAAATAGATGAACAATTAGTAAAAAAATATGAAGAAAACACCAGAAGAATTGAACGAATGGCTATAGAATTAGCATCTCAGGAAAATGCAGTAGAAGAAGATGAGGCAAAAAGTAATACACAAAACAAAAAGCTAGAACAAAAAAGTGAGCCAAAAGCCCAAAAGAACGAAAAGATTGAGTCAACTGACAATTTTGAAGCACCTATTGAAGAACCAGCTGAGATAACACCACTAATTTTAGGTAGATCTTTAAATATAAAAGAAACTTTAGTAAAAGTAGAAGATATAGGTGTAGATAGTGGAAAAATTTCACTAGATGGTGAAATTATTAATATGGATTCTAGAGAGCTAAAAAGTGGAAAATTTTTAGTTCTATTTGACTTGTATGATGGTACAAGCACTATAACATGTAAGGCTTTTGTAGTACCTGAAAAGGTTAAGGAAGTATTAAAAAGACTTAAAGAAGCAAAAGGTGTTAAAATAGAAGGAACAGCTCAATTTGACCCATTTTCTAAAGAACTAGGAGTTATTGCAAATACAATAATCGAAACTCCAGGAAAAAAGAAAAATAAAAGAATGGACAATGCAGAAGTTAAAAGAGTAGAACTTCATATGCATACTCAAATGAGTCAAATGGATGGAATGACATCTGCTAAAGATTTAATAAAAAGAGCTATGAGCTGGGGAATGAAATCAATTGCAATTACAGATCATGGTGTTGTACAAGCTTTCCCAGAGGCTCATAAATTGCTTGGAAGAGACAATCCGGATATGAAAGTTATATATGGAGTTGAGGCATATTTAGTACCAGACAAAACACCAATAGTAGCATCTGCCAAAAACCAAGATATAGACACAGAATATTGTGTGCTAGACTTAGAAACAACAGGATTTTCATTCAGAACAGAAAAAATAACTGAAGTTGGAATAATGAAAATTAAAAATGGAGAAGTAATAGATAGTTTTGAAACATTTGTAAATCCTGAAAAACCAATACCATACAGAGTAGTAGAAGTAACTAACATTACAGACGATATGGTTAAAGATGCACCTAAAATCGATGAAGTATTCCCTAAAATATTAGAATTTATTGGAGATAGTGTTTTAGTTGCACATAATGCAGACTTTGACATTGGATTTTTAAAATATAATGCTAGCCAATTAGGATATACTTTAGAAAATACATATTTGGACACACTTCGCCTTGCAAAAGAATTATTTCCAAATTATAAAAAATATAAATTAGGAATAATAGCAGAAAACCTAGGAATAAAGGTTGAAGTGGCACACCGTGCTTTGGACGATGTAGACACTACTGTCAAAGTATTAAAAGTAATGATGAATATGCTAAAAGAAAAAGGAGCAAAAACTGTAAATGATATAGATAAAGTTGCAGCAGATGAAGAGTTTGTAAAGGATGCATATAAAAAATTGCCATCATATCATGCTATAATTTTAGCACAAAATTATGTTGGATTGAAAAACTTATATAAATTAGTATCATTATCTCATTTACATTATTTTTACAAAAAACCTAGGATATTAAAAAGTTTATTTAAGAAATATTCTGAAGGATTACTTTTAGGAAGTGCATGCGAACAAGGAGAATTGTATAGAGCAATAGTTGCTGGAAAAGATGACGAAGAAATAGAAAATATAGCAAAAGACTATGACTACTTAGAAATACAACCACTTGGAAACAATGAATTTATGGTTAGAAATGGAACAGTAGCAAATGAAGAAGCTTTAAAAGATATTAATAGAAAAATTGTTGAGTTAGGTGAAAAACTTAATAAATTAGTTGTAGCAACTTGCGATGTTCATTTTATGGATCCCCAGGATGAAATTTATAGAAGAATTTTGCAGGCTGGCCAAGGATATGATGATGCTGACCAACAAGCACCTTTGTATTTAAGAACTACAAATGAGATGATAGCTGAATTTGAGTATCTAGGTATGGATAAAGCTTATGAAGTGGTTGTAACTAATACAAATAAAATAGCTGATATGTGTGAAAGAATATCACCTATATCACCAGAAAAATGTCCGCCACATATTCCTGGTTGTGAGCAAACAATTAAAGAAATTGCATACGAAAAAGCTCATGAGCTATATGGAGAAACTTTGCCAGAGATAGTTCAAACAAGATTAGATAAAGAATTAAATTCTATTATAAGCAATGGATATTCTGTTATGTATATAATTGCACAAAAGCTAGTTTGGAAATCTAATGAAGATGGCTATATAGTTGGTTCTAGAGGATCTGTTGGATCTTCTTTAGTAGCGTTTATGACGGGTATTACAGAGGTTAATTCACTTCCACCACATTATAGATGCCCTAATTGTAAATATTCTGAATTTGAAGATTATGGAGTAGGAAATGGATTCGACTTGCCAGATAAAACATGCCCAAAATGTGGAACAAAACTTGCTAAAGATGGTATGGATATTCCATTTGAAACATTCTTAGGATTTAATGGAGATAAAGAACCAGATATTGACTTAAACTTCTCAGGAGAGTACCAAGCCAAAGCACATAAATATACAGAAGTAATATTTGGTAAAGGAACAACTTTTAAAGCGGGAACGGTAGGAACAGTAGCTGATAAAACTGCATATGGCTATGTAAAAAAGTATTATGAAGATAGGCAAATACCAATGAATAATGCTGAAATTGCAAGACAGGCGGTTGGATGCACAGGAATAAAAAGAACTACAGGACAGCATCCTGGAGGAATTATAGTAGTTCCAAAGGGAAGAGAAATATATGAATTTACACCGGTACAACATCCAGCAGATGACCCAAATTCAGATATTATAACAACACACTTTGATTATCACTCTATAGATGGAAACTTATTAAAACTTGATATACTAGGGCACGATGATCCGACAGTTATTCGTATGTTACAAGACTTAACAGGAATTGCACCACAGGATATACCTTTGGATGATAAAGAAACAATGTCTATATTTAATTCAACAGATGCATTAGGTGTTACACCGGACCAGATTCATTCTCAAGTTGGAACATTTGGAATACCAGAATATGGTACAAAATTTGCAAGAGGAATGCTTTTGGATACTCATCCAACTACATTTGACGAATTAATACGTTTATCTGGTCTATCACATGGTACAGATGTATGGCTTGGAAATGCACAAACACTTATTGAACAAGGAATTGTAACACTTCAAGAAGCAATATGCTGTCGTGATGATATAATGATTTACTTAATAAAAAAAGGCTTACCACCAGACAAAGCGTTTAAAATAATGGAAGCAGTTCGTAAAGGAAAAGTTGCAAATGGAAAAGAAGATAAATGGCCAAGCTATATTGAACTTATGAAAGAACATGATGTTCCAGATTGGTATATAAAATCTTGTGAAAAAATTAAATACATGTTCCCTAAAGCACATGCTGCTGCTTATGTTACAAATGCATTTAGAATTGCATGGTTTAAAGTACATATTCCACTTGCATATTACGCAGCATATTTTACAATAAGAGCTAAAGCATTTGATGCAAGTTGTATGATTTTTGGAAAAGAAAAAGTAAAAAACAAAATGAAAGAGATAGAAGTAAAAAATCAGAAAAAAGAAGCATCTAAAGTTGAGCTTGATATGTACGATGACCTAGAAATTGTTTTAGAAATGTATGAAAGAGGATTTGAGTTTTTACCAGTAGATTTATATAAATCTCATGCAACTAAGTTTCAAGTTGAAGATAATAAAATAAGACCGCCACTTAACAGTATAGCAGGACTTGGAAATGTGGTAGCTAACAGTATAGAAGAAGCAAAAAAAGACGGAGAATTTATGTGCATAGATGAATTACAACAAAGAGGAAAAGTAGGCAAAACTGTAATCGAATTGCTAAAAACATTTGGGTGTCTAAATGGAATGTCACAGAGCAGTCAAATGAGTTTATTTGCTTAAATTGACAATTTGTAATCAAGATGATATAATAAAATTACATATTGCAAATAGTTGGCAATAGGTAAGCTCTTTTCTTGAATGACGAAGAAGAGACAGCTTGGGTAATAGTCATCACAATGAATGGAGGAAATTCAATTGGAAAAGACAAAGACGTCGTCAAAAAAACTGGAAAAGAATGTGTTGCTTTTTGTAGCTTTCGTGTTAACAGTAGCTATAATGGTCGTTATAGGGCGTGCTGTTGATGCAAAAAACGAAACTGATCTTCAATGGTTTAATGATGCAAAGTCAAGAATTACAGAAGTGCAGTCATTAGAATTCGAGAAAGTAAAAAAAGTTTGCAAAAATGCTACAGAAGCGACAGGAATCAATGTTAAAGACTGCTTCATGGAGATTCACATGCTTGATGGCCAGTTATACATTAATTACAATGTGTTAACAGATAAAAATGAATATGTAATCTATGCAGTCGTTTCAAAAATGTTGGGACAAAAACTAGCTATATATCTGCGAGACGGACAACAGAGCAGTCTTGAGCCAAGAAACATTTTAGAGGTAAAATCTTACATTGATGGACTTGAACGTATGGATACTATAAATGTAAGTAAGGGCATCATTTACCTCGATTAAGAGTAAAAACATTGGTTTCAAATATTTTCCCCGGATGCGTTGCATTCGGGGAAAATATTATTATATGGGCAGATATTGTGCCCATACACAATATAATTAAGTAATGAATATAAACTTTGAAAGATATATGGACAGGACTTGTGCTTTGCTAGAAAAATTAGTGCTATTTTAAAACATAAGAAAGAGGAAAAAATGAAATTACTAACTAATACGGGATTAATTAAATATATAACTCCAATAAATATTATAATATATTTATTGGTAATTAATATTATAGGTTTTTTAATAATGTATATAGATAAAAAAAGAGCAAAATATGGAAGATGGAGAATACCAGAAAAAACATTGTTACTTATTGCTTTGATTGGAGGAAGTATTGGAACAATAATAGGAATGTATACATTTAGACATAAAACACAGAAAATAAAGTTTACACTTGGATTTCCAACAATACTAATATCTGAAATAATAATAGTTATATATTTTCTTATAAAATATTGACTTATAATATTATTATGTATAAAATATAAATCATAAATTATAAATAAACAAAAGTTAAGGAGGAAAACTTATGAAAGAAAAAATTAAAAATACGAAAGGAATTACACTTGTTGCACTAATTATAACTATAATTGTGTTATTGATATTAGCAGTAGTAGGAATAACATCAATAAATAATAACAAGATATTAGAATATGCTAAAAATGGAAGAGATGCTTATAACCAAGGAAAAACAAATGAAACAGAAACAATATCAAGTTATGAAAGCTATATAAATGATAATGTACCCAATGCTGGAAAAGGTGGAGATGAAGATGTAGACTTCTACAAATTATTTGTAGAGAACAAAGATTATGCACAAAATCGTAAAGAATATGGAATGGTGTTTACTGCAGAAAATAAAATGTACGACCTAAGATTAGACTATGGACAAATAAATACAGATGAAAGTGAATATTATACATATTCAGTAAAAAGTAGAGAAGAATATAAAACTGAATTAGAGGAATTTAATGCTAAATTTACAGATGAAACTGAAAAGGTTAAAATTGATGAAGTAAAATATGTTATAATGAATAGTGATGGTAGTTTTGAAGGAGTAATTGGAAAAAGTGGTAATGAAGTATATTTTGCACGCTGTAGATATAATGAAGAAGACTCTTCAAAAAGTGGAACATCATATTATTACGAAACAAATGTAGATATTTCTACACTTGGATTAGATTCAGTACCTCAAGGAAAATAAATAAACTAAAAAAAGCTTCAAACTGAAGCTTTTTTTGTTGAATAGGAAAAATCGAAGATTTTTCTATTCAACAAAATATGCTATAATCGCTATTGCCTTTGAGATTTCCTCATTTCATTCGGAAACTCAAATCGGCGAGAAGAAAAGTGTGGCGAAGCCACTTTTCTTACATTCAAATTAAAAATCACAATTGTTTGGAGTCCTTGGAAAAGGAATAACATCTCTAATGTTTTCCATACCTGTAATATACATTAGTAATCTTTCAAATCCTAAACCGAATCCTGAATGAACAACTGAGCCATATCTTCTTAAGTCTAAGTACCAATATAATTCGTCTGTATTTATACCCATTTCGTTCATTCTTTTAACCAGTTTTTCGTAATTTTCTTCTCTTTGAGAACCACCCATTATTTCACCAGCACCAGGAACTTCTAGGTCAACAGCAGCTACTGTTTCATTATCTGGGTTTAATTTCATATAATAAGATTTAATATCTTTGGGCCAATTTTTAACAAAAACAGGACCATTGAAATATTCAGTAATATATTTTTCATGTTCTTTTGCTAAGTCTTCTCCATATTCAGGTTTAAATTCCCATTCTCTATCAGCCTTTTTTAATATGTCAATAGCTTCTTTATGGTCAATTCTTGTAAATGAAGAAGTAGTAACTTTTTGTAGTTTTTCAATTAAACCATTTTGGATGAATTTATCACAAAACTCAATTTCATTTGGACATCTTTCTAGAACAGCTTTTACTACATATTTAAGAAAGTCTTCTTCAATATCCATTAATTGCTCTAAGTCGCAAAAGCAAATTTCAGGTTCCATCATCCAAAATTCATTTGCATGAGTTTTAGTATTTGAGTTTTCAGATCTTAAAGTAGGACCGAAAGTATATATTTTACCAAAGGCTTGTGCAAAAGTCTCACCGTGTAATTGACCAGAACCGGTAATGAAAGCTTTCTTACCAAATATATCTTGCGAAAAGTCTGTTTTACCATCTTTTTGAGGTAATGGATTATCTAAGTTTAATGTTGTTAGCTTAAACATTTCAGCAGAGCCTTCGCAATCAGCACACGTTATAATAGGACTATTTAAATAAATATATCCTTTGTTTTGAAAATATTCATGAATAGCAAAAGCAGCAACACTTCTTATTCTAAAAATAGCACTAAAGGTATTAGTTCTAGGTCTTAAATGAGCAACTGTTCTTAAATATTCAAAAGAATGTCTCTTTTTTTGTAAAGGGTAATCAGCATCAGCAGCATATTCTAAAGCAATATTAGTTGCTTTAATTTCGAAAGGCTGTTTTGCATTTTCAGTTTTAACAACTGTGCCTGTAACTTTAATAGAAGAACTTAAAGTGAATTTGCAAATTTCATCAAAATTATCTAGTGTATTGTCAAAGACTATTTGAACATTTTTAAAATAGCTTCCATCATTTAATTCAATGAAGCCAAAAGTTTTAGAATCCCTAATTGTTTTTACCCAACCTTCAATTTCAATATTTTTGTTTTCGTATAAATCTATGTTTGTATATAAATCTTTAATAGTTATCATAATTTTTCCTCCCTAAAATAATATATCATAAATAAACTAAACGTGCAATAAATCAAAGAAAAAAGAAATTTTTTATAACAAAAATATATTATTTTTATTTGTTTTATGTTATAATTTTATTGTTTATAAATTTAAAGGAAGTGATACAGCTATGCAAGGAATAGAACTTTCAGGATGTAATATTTGCCCACATAGATGTAATGTAAATAGAATAGATGGAAAATTAGGACGATGTAAAGCTAGTGATAAAATTAAAATTGCACTAGCTTCTCTACATTATTATGAAGAACCTTGCATAAGTGGAGAAAATGGTTCTGGAACAGTATTTTTTTCTAATTGTAATATGAGATGTAAATTTTGCCAAAATTATAAAATAAGTTGGGAAAGTAAAGGAAAAGAAATTACAATTGAGGAATTAGCAAAAACTTTTATTGATTTGCAAAATCAAAATGCAAATAATATAAATTTGGTAACACCAACAATCTATGTATATCAAATAATAGAAGCAATAAAAATAGCGAAGAAAAAAGGACTTGTAATTCCAATAATATATAACTCAAATGGTTATGAAAATATAGAAACAATAAAAATGCTAAAAGGTTATATAGATGTATATTTACCAGACTTAAAATATTTTTACGATGAGTTAGGTATAAAATATTCAGGAGTAAAAAATTATTTTGAAAATGCAAGTAATGCAATAAAAGAAATGTACAATCAAGTAGGAAGTCCAGTATTAGATGAAAATGGAATTATAAAAAAAGGCTTAATTATAAGGCACCTTGTTTTACCAAACAATATAGAAAATTCAAAGAAAGTGTTAAAATGGATAAAAAGCAATATAAATGAGAATGTATATGTTAGTATAATGGCACAATATTTCCCGTGTTATTTAGCTAAAAAAATGGAAGATTTAAATAGAAAATTAACCCATAAAGAGTATGAAGAAATAGAAAATTATGTGTATAAACTTAATATAAAAAATGGATATATGCAAGAATTAGGAGAGCATGAAGAAGAATATGTACCTGATTTTTAAATAATAAAGGGGGAATCATGTAATGGAGGAAGAAATTGAAAAAATAAAAGATGAAATAATAGAATTATTAACTAACAAGAGATACTCTAATTTATATAAATATTTGGAACAAATAACTAGCCAAGATATATCTGCTTTATTTGAAGAACTAACACCGGAAGATAGGGCAATTGTATTTAGATTATTGCCTAAAGACGAAGCAGCTGAGATATTTGCATATATGGATTCTGATTTGCAAGAGGATTTAATAAATAAACTAACAGATAAAGAATTAAAGCTAGTAATAGACGAATTATATATGGATGATACAGTAGACCTAATAGAAGAGATGCCATCCAATGTAGTAAAACGTATACTTAAAAATGTAAGCAAAGAAGATAGAAAAACAATAAATGAATTGCTAAAATATCCATCAGACTCAGCAGGAAGCATTATGACTACAGAATTTATAGACTTAAAGGTAAATATGACTGTTGATCAAGCATTTGAAAAAATAAGAAAAATTGGGCTTGATAAAGAAACAGTATATACTTGCTATGTTTTAGATATAAAAAGAGTAATTATTGGAACAGTAGATATAAAAGAATTGCTTTTAGCAGATAGAGATGCGCTAATAAAAGATATAATGGAAACTACTGTTATAACAGTAAATACCTTAGAAGATAAAGAAGAAGTTGCAAAGGCATTTGATAAATATGACTTGGTAGCATTACCAGTTGTAGATAAAGAAAATAGATTAGTTGGAATTGTAACTATAGATGATGCTATAGATGTATTACAAGACGAAACAACAGAAGACTTTGAAATAATGGCAGCTATGACTCCGACTGAAAACTCATATTTTAAAACATCAGTATTTAAACATGCAAAAAATAGAATATTATGGCTTTTATTGTTAATGGTTTCATCTATGATCACAGGAGGAATTCTAACACATTATGAAGAGGCATTTGCAGCAGTTCCACTTTTAGTTTCATTTATTCCAATGATAATGGGAACAGGAGGAAACTGTGGCTCACAAAGTTCAACACTTATAATAAGAGGTATGGCAGTAGACGAAATTGAGCCAAGAGACTTTTTAAAAGCAATATGGAAAGAAATAAGGGTGGCATTAATTGTAGGCTCAACATTAGCTGTAGTAAATGGAATAAGAATTATGGTTCAATACAATAATTTAAAAATTGCAATAGTATTAGGTTTAACTTTAATTGGAACAGCATGTCTTGCAAAAACGCTTGGATGTGCTTTGCCAATGTTAGCTAAAAAGCTTAAAATAGATCCAGCAATAATGGCAGCTCCATTAATATCAACTATATTAGATAGTTGCTCAATATTAATATACTTTAATATTGCAGTTGCAATATTACACATATAAATTATAAATATAATACAATTATATTACAAAAATATTAAATTTATGTAACAATAGTTGTGTTATATTTTTTTTTGAAATATAATTTAAGTGGAAACAATTGGAAATACAATCAATCTGAAAAAAAGGAGAAAATTTGTATGGAAACCTTTGCAGATTATATTCTTAGTGAAGAAGACTATATAAAAAAACTTGAAATTGCATATTATCTTCAAAAAAGAACAGGTATATTTTTTGATAATTCTGTTGTTTTTAAAACAGAACTTGCAAGAATGTTTATGGAAGATATAGACTTAGGTGTTGATAAAAATCTAGTTATAACAGCGTGTATTTTATGTGGATGTAAAAAGAAAAGAGATGCAACAGACATAGATACAATCAAGAATTATGCACAAGATGGAGCAAAATATTTAGCAACACTTGGCTTTGATAAAAGATTTTGTAAAATATGTGAAGAAGTAAATAGATATAGTGGAAGCGAACCAAGAGAGCCAGAAAGTGATATACTTGAATTAGTTGATAACTTTGGAGGCCTACTTTTAGACAGACCAGAAAGAAGAGGTTTTCCAATAGACGAAGCCTTGGTACTTACTGAATACAGAAACTTAAAAAATTATAATAATAGATATATGCAACAATTTAAAAAATTTGTTGAAATAGAAGAAGGAATAAAAGTTTAATTAGATAAGGAGATATAAAGTAATGGCACTTAATCAAATAGAAGATTTTAATGGTCGTATAGCTAATGCTGCTAAACTTGCAAATGACAAAGAAATGCAAACAAGAGAAATGATTTCAATTGTAAGTAAGGGAAGCGAAGAAATAAGTAAATACTTAAAGGATAAAGGAGCAAAACAGGTAGAAGAACATAAATCAATGTTAGATGAATTTCAGTTGTAGGAATATAATTTATGGGCAGGTTTATTAGCTTGCCCATTTTATAGGAGGAATAATAAATGTACGAAATATTTGCAGATTTACATGTACACATAGGAAGAAGTGAAAATAATAAACCAATAAAAATAACAGCAGCAAGATCTTTAAATTTTGCTAATATAGCTAAAGAATGCGTAGAAAGAAAGGGAATAAATGTTGTAGGAATAATAGACTGTGCATCTCCATATGTAATAGAAGATATAGAAAATTTCTTAAAAACAGGTGAGGCATATGAAATTCCAGATGGCGGAATAATATACAAAGATAAAGTGTGTATATTATTAGGAAGTGAAATAGAAACATCAGAAGTAAACGACTATGGTAAAACAGGTAGTGCTCATAACTTATGTTTCTTTCCTCATTTAAAAGATATAAAAGCATTTTCTAACGAAATGAGTCATCACATAAAGAATATTACACTTAGTTCACAAAGAGCTAATATATCTGCATATGAATTAGTGGACATTGTAGAAAAATATAACGGTATTTTAATACCAGCTCATTGTTTTACACCTCACAAAAGCTTTTATGGCAATTGTACAGATAGATTAGAAAAGATATTTAAAGAAAAGTTTAATAAAATACTTGCAATTGAATTAGGACTTTCAGCAGATACATATTTAGCAGATAAAATATCTGAATTAGAAAACAAAACATTTTTAACAAATTCAGATGCACATTCTTTACCTAAAATTGCAAGAGAATATAATAAGATATTAGTAGAAGATATAAGTTTTAAAGAATTTGTAAAAGCATTAAAAAATGAAGATGGCAGAAAAGTATTAGCTAACTATGGTATGGATCCTAAGCTTGGAAAATATCATAGAACATACTGCGAGAAATGTGATAAGCCAATACCAGGAAATGCACCTGTTACAAAATGCCCAGATTGTGACAGCTCAAATATAACTATGGGAGTTTTTGATAGAATAGAAATAATAAAAGATAAAGAGAATACTAAAAGTCCAAAAACAAGACCACCATATATATATCAAATTCCATTAACATTTGTTCCTGGACTTGGTGGAAAAACAATAGATAAACTGTTAAATGTTTTTGGTACAGAAATGATCATTTTACATAAGCTTTCAAAAGACGATATAGAAGCGGTTGTAGGAGAAAAAGTTGCAAACAATATAATTAATGCTAGAAATGGAAATGTAAAAATAGAGGCCGGTGGCGGTGGAGTTTATGGAAAAATTAGTTCTAAATAATATTTTTATTTCATAGACATTATGTAGAAAGAAATTTGAAAAATAATCATCATTTAGAGACGCTAAATAATAATTCTTTTTCAAATTTTTGTGTGTAAATACTATTGAGAGGGTTTTATGTAATGTCTAAAAGAATTGTTAAAGGTTCTAAAATTGGAACAGCACTTTTTAATTATATAAATAATAACAAAAGAGAATATTTAATTGTAATTATTCTCTTTTTCATTGGCTTAATAATAGGAGTATTATTTGTAAATAATTTGAATGACATAAAGATTACTGAAGTAAATAATTATTTAAATGAATTATGCAATAATATTACCCAAAAAGAAAATATTGATTTATTTGATATATTTAAAAAATCTATGAAATCAAATATATTTATTATGTTCTTGCTATGGCTTGGAGCGTCAACAATAGTTGGAATACCTATTGTATATGGAATAAATATTGTAAAGGGGTTTTCAATTGGGTGTACTATTAGTTGCCTATTAAGCTCCTTGGGAACTGGAAATGGATTATTACTTTCGTTTTCGTTTTTAATGTTACATAACATAATATTTATACCAGTAATGTTTTCTACTTGTGTAAGTGGTGTGAAATTATACAAATCGATAATGAAAAATAAACAGAGAAATAATATAAAAATAGAAATACTAAGACACACCATTTTTTGCTTATTAATGTTAGCGTTACTGATATTTTCTTCACTTATTGAAGCATATGTTTCAACAAATATTTCTATATTATTACTAAATTATATAAAAATCTAAAAAAAGTATTTACTTTTTAGATTTAATTTGATATAACATAAGTGATTTATGTAAATTTTTTAAAGAATAGGGGAACAGAAATGGAAAAACAAATAAAGAGCTTTTTAGAATTTTTAAAAATTGAAAAGAAAATGTCAGAAAACACACTACAATCATATGAGAGAGATGTATTACAATTTCAAAAGTATTTGAATGAAAATAAATTAAATTATGCAAAATTAGATAAAGAAGATATAAAAGAATATTTACATCATTTGCAAGTTATTGGTAAAAAAACTTCAAGTATATCAAGAAGCTTAGCATCTATAAGATCATTTTACCAATTTGAAATAAGAAATAAAAAAGTTAAAATTAATCCTACAGAAAATGTTCAAGCTCCAAAAGTAGAAAAACACGCACCAAATATTTTATCTTCACAAGAGATAGAATTACTTTTAAATCAACCTAAAGATGTAGATTTAAAGGGAACTAGAGATAAAGCTATGTTAGAATTTGCATATGCTACTGGAATGAGAGTTACAGAAATAATATCATTAAATATAGAAGATGTTAATTTAGAATCCGCTTCTGTAATATGTAAATCAGAAACAAAACAAAGAACTATACCATTAGGTTCTTTATCACTAAAAGCATTAAAAGAATACATTGATGAAGCAAGACCAATTCTTGTAAAAGACGAAAACGAAAAAGCTTTATTTGTTAACATAAATGGCAGAAGACTTACAAGACAAGGATTTTGGAAAATAATAAAGTACTATAAAGAGCAAGCACACATAACAAAAGATATTACTCCACATGTTTTAAGACATTCATTTGCAACACACTTATTACAAAATGGAGCAGATTTAAAATCAATACAAACAATGCTTGGACATTCAGATATATCTTCAACACAAGTTTATATGCAATTCCAAGATGATAGTATAAAAAATATTTATAGAAAAGCTCATCCAAGAGCATAATTAAACAATTAAGAACAAAGCAACTTTATGTCGCTATCTATATAAGAAAAACCTCAAAAGGAAAATCCTTTTGAGGTTTTCTTATTATATAGAAAAAATCGTAGATTTTTACGTATATAACAAGGTTAAGTTACCTTGGGCAGTGCATATTTGCGAAGCAAAATGCACATGTGGCGAAGCCACTTTTCTTATATAATAGGAAATTTTTCTTATTTGTTCTTCAATAGTTATATGAGATATGTACAAGACCTACATATACATACTAGCCCGAAAAATCAGTATTTTTTGTCGAAAACTTCTTATATTTCGCTAAAACTTCTCAAGTTTTGCTATTGGAAAATAATGTAAATAGATATATAATTTAAAAAAATACTAAGGAGGGATATAAAGTTGGAAGTTACTTATATTAAAGAACAGAATACTATTATATTTAAAATAACGGAAGAGTTAGATCATCATATAGTAGAAAAACTAAGGAGGATAGCGGATTATGAAATTGAAAGACATATTCCTAGAAAGGTTATATTTGATTTTAATAATGTTTCTTTTATGGACAGTGCGGGCATAGGGCTTATATTAGGAAGATATAAGAATGTAACTATGTTAGGTGGAGAATTAGAGCTAAAAAATGCTAGTAAGTCAGTGGAAAAAATATTAAAAATGAGTGGTGTAACTAAATTAATAAAAATTAATAGAGAGGAGTGTGCATAAATGATAAGTAAATATGATAATGAAATGAACCTAGAATTTTTAAGCAAGTCTTGTAATGAAGCTTTTGCTAGGATCGCTGTAGCTGCTTTTGCTTCTCAACTAGACCCGACAATTGAAGAAATTGCAGACATAAAAACAGCAGTATCAGAAGCCGTTACCAATAGTATAATTCATGGATATGAAAATACAGTAGGGTTAGTAAAAATACATTGCATGATAGAAAATAATTCAATAATAATAGAAATATCAGACTCGGGAATAGGCATTGAAGATATAAATACTGCTAAAGAGCCTTTGTATACTTCAAAACCAGATTTAGAAAGATCTGGAATGGGATTTACCATAATGCAAAGCTTTATGGATGAATTAAATATAGAATCAGTTGTAAATTTAGGTACAAAAATAACAATGAAAAAGAATATAAAACATATAACAAAAGAAAGCAATATACAAAAAAATATATCTATTACTGCCTAATAGAAAGGAGTAATATGTATTGCAATAATGGAAAGTATATTCAATTAGCACAAAATAATAATGAAGAAGCAATGGAAATGCTTATAAAAAATAATTCTGGATTAATATGGAGCATTGTAAGAAGATTTACAGGAAGAGGGTATGAAACAGAAGATTTATACCAAATTGGATGTATTGGACTAATTAAAGCAATTAAAAGGTTTGATATAAATTTAGATGTACAATTGTCTACATATGCTGTGCCATATATAATGGGAGAAATAAAAAGATTTATACGTGATGATGGAATAATAAAAATAAGCAGACAGACTAAAGAATTATCTGTAAAAATTAAACAAATTCAAAATGATTATATGAATAAACTAGGAGAAGAAATTCCTATTAATTTAATTGCAGACAAGCTTAACATTTCAAAAGAAGAAGTTGCAGCAGCAATAGAATCTACACAGAATGTAAATTCAATATATAATATTGAAGCTCCTGACGGAAGTGACGATAGAATGTTAATTGATAAGATTTCGGATAATAATGATGAATACAATAAATTAGTAGATGAAATGACACTAAAAGACATAATTAATAATTTAGACAAAAAAGAAAAGGAAGTTATATTATTAAGATTTTATAAGGAACAAACACAAAGTCAGGTTGGAAAAATTTTAGGAATAACGCAAGTTCAAGTATCAAGAATAGAAAAAAGGGTTTTGGAAAAAATGAAATTAAAGTTGGAGGCAGTATGAAAAAAAGCTTTATAATAATTTTAATAGTTATATTATTTATTTTCTTAATTCCATTAATATTTACAAATAAGCGAGTAGTAGATACAAGTACAAATAATAACATTGACTTAGAAGTAGTAGATTTTAATTATTCTGAATACTCAGAAATAAAATTACTACATAAAGATACAGATGAAGTAGAGGAAGTTAAATTAGATGATTACATTGCGTGTGTTGTATCTGCAGAAATGCCGGTAAGTTATGAATTAGAAGCGTTAAAAGCACAAGCAATAGTGGCAAGAACATATACAATATATAAAATAACTACATCAAAAAAACACGATAATGCAGATATATGTGATAAGAGTACTTGCTGTCAAGCATGGATTTCTAAAGAAAATAGATTAAAAAGATGGAAAGAAAGTGATGCTCAAAATAATTGGAATAAAATAATAAGGGCTGTAAATGAAACTGCTGGTAAGATTGTTACATATAATAATAAACCTATAAATGCTTTTTTTCATGCCAACAGTGGTGGAAAAACAGAAATACCTTTTTATGTGTGGGGAGGAAGTGGGTATCCATATTTACAGGTAGTAGAAACATCAGGAGAAGATGCATATTCACAATATAGTTCTGAAGCAGAATTTACAAAAGAAGAATTAGAGAAAAAAATAAGAGAAAAACATTCAGATTTTGAAATTGATTTAGAAGAAAATGATTGCATAGAAATAAAAGAAAGAGATAATAGTAATAGAGTAGTTACTGTAAAAATAGGTAATTTAAATTTGTCTGGGGTAGAAACAAGAACTTTGTTAGGACTAAGGTCTGCAAATTTTACTGTTGATATTTCAAATAATAAAGTGAACTTTAAAGTAATTGGCTATGGACATGGTGTTGGAATGAGTCAAACTGGAGCAGATGCTCTTGCAAAACAAGGAAAAAACTGTGAGGAAATAATAAAACATTTTTACTCGGGAGTTGAAATAAAGGATAAATTTTAATTTATAAAAAAATTTTGACATTATAATTAGATTTGTGCTATATTTAGATTAACGTGTAAGATTAATCTGGATAATATATAAAATTATAATGGGAGAGAATAATGAAAGATTTAAGAATTGAAAAATTAGCTAATAATATTTTGAATTATTCAGTAAAGTTAAAAAAGATGAAAGTGTGCTGATTGAATTGTTAGGAGAGGGGGCTTTACCTCTTGGAAAAGAATTAATAAGGCAAGCAGAAGAATTAGGAGCTAAGCCATATTTTAATATTATAAATTACGAAATGTTAAGAACATTTTTTGAAAAGGCCACCGAAGAACAGATAAAAATGTATGCTAAACATGATGTTCAAAGAATGAGGGATATGGATTCTTATATAGGAATATGGAGAAAAAATAATATTAATAGAAAAATTATGGCTTAACACATACTGAATATTAGAATATAATGATTTCTTAGCTTAATTTGAGAAATTTTTATATGAATTAAATTTTAATAAAAAAGGGAGGAAAAAATGAAAAAAACAAAAATTGTATGTAGCATAGGACCATCTAGTAGCTCAGTGCCTGTAATGACAGAAATGGTAAAAAATGGTATGAATGTTGCACGTATTAATTGTTCTCATGCAAAAAAAGAAGATAAAGTAGAGGTTACAAAGGTAGTTCAAGAAGTTAGAAAAATTACAGGAATGCCTATTCCAATCATGTACGATACTAAGGGACCAGAATTTAGAAATGGTGTTTTAGAAAATGACGGAATAAAATTGGTAGAAGGAAAAACAATCAAAATAGTAAAAGAAAATGTTGTTGGGAATGAAGAAAGGTTTACAGTAAATCATCCTGAAGCACTAGATTCTTTAAAAATTGGATCAATTATTTTATTGCAAAATGGATTAATGAAAGTAGAAGTAAGTGCGATAGATTTAGATGAGAAAGGCAATAGAACAGGTGTAACTTGTAAAATAATTAATGGTGGAACATTAGGAAGTAAAAAAAGTTTATGTACTCCTGGAATACATTTAAATATTCCTTTTATTAGCGATATAGATAGAGAAGATCTAGTATTTGCTTGTAAAAATGATTGCGATTTCTTATCATTATCATTTGTAACCAAAAAAGAAGATGTATTACAAGTAAAAGAAATATTAAAAGAAAATAATAGGGAAGATATAAAATTAATATCAAAAATAGAAAGTCAAACAGGATTTGATAAATTAGATGAGATTATTGATATTAGTGATGGAATAATGGTTGGACGTGGAGACTTAGGTGATGAAATTCAAATAGGTAAATTGTTAGAATATCAAAAGCATATTATAAGAAGGTGTAGAGAAGAAGGTAAAGTTGTAATAGTTGCAACAGAAATGATGGAATCTATGATAAAAAATGCAAGACCTACTAGAGCTGAAGTTAGTGACGTAGCTAATGCAGTTTTAGATGGAACAGATGCGATTATGTTATCAGGAGAAACAACAATTGGAAAATATCCAATAGAAGTTGTTAGATTTATGGGAGAAATTGCAGATTATACAGAAAAATATTATGATTATAGCAAGAATTTTGATGTTAAATTTAAAGGTGACATATATTCAGTATTGGCAAGGAGTGTTGTTGGAGCAACTAATAATTTTGATATTAAATTAATTGTGGTATCAGATAAAAATATAGAACTTGCTAAACAAATTAGTAATTTAAAACCAAAATCATTAATAATAGTTGCTACTGAAAATACTAAACTTGCTAATTCACTTGCATTTAATTATGGAATATATTCTTTGAATATAGATAGTAATTTATCAATAGAAAAAATTACTGAATTAATTAAAGAAGAGTCTAATAATATTATTGAACTAAATAAAAATGATAATATAATTTTTGCAGGAGATATAATACAAAATAATAAAGAAATAAAATGTGTAATGAAAATTGAGAAAATATAAAAAATTTTTTTTGGGTGCTTAATTTCTAATCTATATCTTTAAATTATAATTTTTGTATAAATTTTCATAAAAAGGAAATACTTTATATATCAAAACATTTAGGAGGTTTTTATGAGAAGAGATAATAGAGCCAAAACACATTCTTATACATCAATATATATAACTGCTGGTGTGTTAATATTAGCAATTGCAACATTTATTATTACATTTGTTTTATATTCAAATAAATTAGATAAGGACATGTATTCATTGGATTCTGAATATTTAGCACAGTATACAACTAATACTACTAATACAGAAAATACAAAAACTGAACAAGCAAGTTCCTCAATAGGAAAAAAGGTTAATGAAGTACAGAATAATAATACAAAAACAGAAAACAATACTAATAAAGAAAATGAAGAAAATGAAACTAAAGAAATAGCTAATGAGGTAAAAAAAGAAAATAAACAAGAAAGTAATAAAAAGGAAAAAGATCCAACTTTTTCGTTACCAATAGAGGGAGAACTATTAAAGGAATTTGCTAAAGATAATTTAGTTTATTCTGAAACATTAAAAGAGTGGACTACACATTTAGGAATTGATATTAAAGCAGAAAAAGCAACTGTGGTTAAGGCATCTGCTAACGGAACTATAAAGTATATAAAAAATGATCCAAGATATGGTTTATCCATAATAATAGAACATACAAATGGATTCCAAACCCTATATGCAAACTTACTTACAACAGAGTTTGTATCTGAAGGAGAAAAAGTAAAAGCAGGTCAAACAATTGCAACTGTTGGAGAAAGTGGAGTATATGAAATAGTAGATGAGTCTCATCTTCATTTTGAAATAATAAAAGATAACGAAAATGTAAACCCATTGGACTATGTAAAATTTGAATAATTAATTTAAATATGATATAATATAACTTACAGAAACTGCATTTAGAGCAAAAAAATAACAAGGAGGTTATGAAAATGCGCTCTGTAGGAGCAATATCCCGTGGTTTTATTTTACCAAACGGAGAAGTTGCTAGAAAAGGAACACAGCATGATGATATCGCAATGGAATATATTTGCGATCAAAAGCTGCAGTCCCAGTACGACAAATCTAAATACAATGATCTTTGCGACTTTATGGTCTATGAATTAAAGGCTATAAAAGTTGGGTGCAACAAAGGGAGTAATCCAAAGATTATAACTTATGTTAAAGATCTTATGATACCGGAACAATGGGTATACATTGAGTATTACCAAAGTCAAGGTTATCACTTAGATGCGTTGTAAGAAATGTTTTAAGAAAAATGGAAGATGCTTGTTGTGTCTTCCATTTTTCTTACATTTCTTTATTGACACATACAAACTTTTGTTTTATAATACATATATTGATGGGGGAATATTATGAACGATAAAATAATAATAAGAGGAGCAAAAGAACATAATCTTAAAAATATAAATCTTGAAATACCAAGAGATAAATTAGTTGTAATTACAGGACTTTCAGGTTCTGGAAAATCTTCTTTGGCATTTGATACTTTATATGCGGAAGGACAAAGAAGATATGTTGAAAGTTTGTCTTCTTATGCAAGACAATTTCTAGGAATAATGCAAAAACCAGATGTTGAATCTATTGAAGGCCTTTCACCAGCAATTTCAATAGACCAAAAAACAACATCAAAAAATCCACGTTCTACTGTTGGAACTGTCACGGAAATATATGACTATATACGTTTATTATATGCAAGAATTGGTGTGCCATATTGTCCTAAATGTGGTAAAAAAATAGAAAAACAAACAATAGACCAAATAGTTGAAAGTGTACTTGAACTAGATGAAGGAACTAAAATTCAAATTTTATCTCCAATAGTTAGAGAAAGAAAAGGTGAATTTGTAAAGCTTTTACAAGGCTATGTAAAAGAGGGATTTACACGTGCTAGAATAGACGGCGAAACAGTAGAGCTTACAGAAGACTTGCAAATAGATAAAAAGAAAAAGCATAATGTAGAAATAATTGTAGATAGATTAGTAATAAAAGAAGATATAAAAAGTAGATTAACAGAATCTATCGAAATTGCTTTAAAACATGCAAATAATATTGTAATAATAAATGTTAAAAATGAAAAAGACATTTTATATAGCACAAATTATGCATGCCCAGACTGCGACATTAGTTTTGAAGAATTAAGTCCAAGAATGTTTTCTTTTAATAATCCATTTGGTGCATGTCCTACTTGCGCAGGTATAGGTTACCTTATGAAAATGGATGAAGACCTAATTATACCAGACAAAAATAAGACACTTTATGATGGCGTAAAAGCATTTGGTGCAAGTACTATGAAAAAAAGTGAAACAATGGCTAAGATGTACTTTGAAAGTATTGCTAAACATTATGGAGTTGATATAACAAAGCCAATAAAAAGTCTACCAAGAAGCTTCTTAGATAAAATATTATATGGAACAGGAACAGAAGAAATTGACTTTGAATATAGTTCTGTAGCTGGAACAAGAAAGTTTAAAGCACCTTTTGAAGGAGTAATACCAACACTTGAAAGAAGACACTCTGAAACAAAATCTCAAGGAATGAGAGATTTTTATGAGTATTACATGAGTGATAGCGATTGCCCAGATTGTAAAGGCGCAAGATTAAAAAAAGAAAGTCTTGCTGTTAAGGTTGGAAGTAAAAATATAAATGAACTTACTAATATGCCGATTAATAAAATTAAAGATTATATAAATTCTTTAAAACTAACTAAAAAGGAACAAATAATATCAGACCAAATTATAAAAGAATTAAATAAAAGATTACAATTTTTAATAGATGTTGGACTTGAATACTTAACATTATCTAGGTCTGCAGGAACTTTATCTGGTGGAGAAGCACAACGTATAAGGCTTGCAACACAAATAGGCTCTGCTTTAACAGGAGTTTTATATATTCTAGATGAGCCAAGTATAGGTTTACATCAAAGAGATAATGAAAGGCTAATAAATACTCTAAAAAAACTTAGAGACTTAGGAAATACTGTTTTAGTTGTTGAACACGACGAAGACACAATGCTTGCAGCAGACCAAGTAATAGATATAGGGCCTGGCCCAGGCGTACATGGTGGAAAGGTAATTGCGCAAGGAACAGCAGAAGAAATAATGAAGGTTGAGGGTTCTATAACTGGACAGTATTTATCTAGAAGAAAACAAATAAGAGTACCAGAAAAAAGAAGAAAGCCTAAAAGAGAATCTATTGAGGTTATTGGTGCAACAGAAAATAATTTGAAAAATTTAAATGTTAAATTTCCACTTGGCGTATTTACTTGCGTAACTGGTGTGTCCGGCTCTGGAAAAAGTACGTTAGTAAATGAAGTCCTATATAAATCTATTGCTAGAAATTTATATGAATCAAAAGAAAAACCAGGAAAATGCAAAGAAATAAAGGGCATAGAGAATATAGATAAAATAATAAATATAGACCAATCACCAATAGGAAGAACACCACGTTCAAATCCTGCAACATATACAGGAGTATTTGACCATATTAGAGACTTATTTGCTACAACTAATGAGGCTAAATTAAGAGGATATGATAAGGGTAGATTTAGTTTTAATGTTTCTGGTGGTAGATGTGAAGCTTGTAATGGAGATGGAATTATACGTATAGAAATGCACTTTTTACCAGATGTTTATGTGCCATGTGAAGTGTGCCATGGAAAAAGATATAATAGCGAAACTTTACAAGTAAAGTATAAAGGAAAAACAATTTCAGATGTATTAGATATGACAGTTGAAGAGGCATTAGAATTCTTTAAAAATATACCAAGAATAAAACAAAAAATTCAAACATTATATGATGTTGGACTTGGATATATAAAATTAGGACAACCTTCAACAACACTATCTGGAGGAGAAGCACAAAGAGTTAAACTTGCAACTGAATTATCTAAAAAGCCTACCGGAAAAACTTTATATATTTTAGACGAACCAACAACAGGACTTCATATTGCGGATGTTCATAAATTGGTTGATATACTTCAAAGATTGGTAGACACAGGAAATACAATTGTAGTTATTGAGCATAATTTAGATTTAATAAAAACTGCAGACTATATTATAGATTTAGGACCAGAAGGCGGAGATGCAGGAGGAACAATTGTACAGGTTGGAACACCGGAGCAAATAGTAAAAAATGAAAAATCATATACAGGAAAATTCTTAAAAGAATATTTGACTCAATTGTAGGGAAAGACCTTGTGTATGCCTGAAAAGAATGAAATAAGTTTAACCATATTTAAAAGCCACTGTGATTTTACTCACAGTGGCTTTTTTGAGGTATTAGTACAATTCATATCTAGGACCATCGATGATTTCGAGACATTCATCTCTTAGTTCATCAGGTAAAATATTGATGACTTTAGCTTTAATTGTAGGGTCATCGAGAATTGCCCTTGAGTCATTGTATAGTTCTTTTAATACTTCTTCATTTTCTTTGTCTCCAGTACGGTGAACATGATAGTAATTTCTTCTTGCATAAAGCATTTTTTCATATGCATCCATAACACAAAAATAAATCTTCTCATATTTTCTTACTGTAATTTCTTTTTCAATCCGTGAAATTGCAAGGTAAAGAAGAATGCTAAGAACAATAATTAAAGCAACTGACATATTAACCTCCAAACACGAATATATTTGTTTTTATTTCGCTATATTCAACGAAAAAATATATATCTATTATATCACAGATTAACATAAAAATCAAAAGTAAATTTTAAATAAATAATTTTTAAAAATTATTGAAAAAGAAAAGAAGGTATGTTAATATTAAATCGATAAAAAAATATCGAGGTATATTTATGAAGAATAATGTTTATATTTCACAGGCAAGTTTAAAAAGATTACCTAAATATCTTAGAATATTAAAAGAAAAGGAAAGTACATATATTTCATCAACTGAAATAGCAGATTCTTTAAATCTAAATCCTATTCAAGTTAGAAAAGATCTAGCCTTAGTTAGTAAATCAGATGGAAAACCTGGGATTGGGTTTAATGTTAATGAACTAATTTTGGATATGGAAGAGTTTTTAAATTTAAATAATATTACAGATGCAATTATAGTTGGGGCAGGCAAAATAGGGCAAGCATTAATGAACTATAAAGGATTCGAAAATTATATAAATATTTTAATGGCTTTTGACAATGACACCAATAAATGTGATAACAAGAAAATTTTTAATATAGATAAAATGGAAAATTTAGTTAATAGGTTGAACATACATATTGGTATTATTGCAGTTCCTAAAGAAAATGCTCAGGATGTATGCAACAAGATGATAGATTGTGGAATTAAAGCAATCTGGAATTTTGCACCGATAGATTTAAAAGTACCACTTAATGTATCAATAAAGAATGAGGATTTATCTGCTTCATTATTAATATTATTAAAAGAAGTAAAAGAAAAGGGAGTGTAAAGAGATGGAAGTAAAAGTTTGCGTTGGTAGTTCATGTCATTTAAAAGGATCATATTAAAGAATATGAGAAATTATTAAAAGAAAAAAAATATAAAAACTTTATAACTTCTTATTGCCCATCATTTGTAGTGTATGATGAAAAGAACTTTCCTGAACTTGTAAAATATTAAAGCTAATTTACTAAAACTAAAGATGGGAAAATCTCTTGAAAACTTTTTTGAGGGAATGGCATGCAATGGTGGATGTTTAAATGGAGCTTTATGCATACATCATGGACCTAAAAACGTGTTAGAAATAGATAAATTTGGCAAACAAGCTAAAGAACAAAATATTGTTAATTCAATAAATTTATATAAATTAAACAATCAAAAAAATAAGGAGGAAGAGAATGAGTAAAGAGTATGAGATTGTGGATAGTGTAGAAAAACTTCAAGAAACTATTCTAAAAGTAAAAAAGGCACAAGAGGAGTTTTCTAAATTCTCACAAGAAAAGGTTGATGAAATATTTAAAGCAGCAGCCATTGCTGCAAATAGTGCAAGGATACCTCTTGCAAAAATGGCAGTAGAAGAAACTGGAATGGGACTTGTAGAGGATAAAGTAATAAAAAACCATTACGCAGCAGAGTATATTTATAATAAATACAGAAATGAAAAAACATGTGGAGTTGTAGAAGAAGATGCTTCATATGGAATAAAAAAGGTTTTAGAACCAATTGGAATAATAGGTGCTGTTATACCAACAACAAATCCAACTTCAACAGCTATTTTTAAAACATTAATATGTTTAAAAACAAGAAATGGAATTATTATAAGTCCACATCCTAGAGCAAAGAAATCAACAATAGAAGCTGCAAAAATAGTTTTAGAGGCTGCTGTAAAAGCGGGAGCACCAGAAAACATAATTGCTTGGATTGATGTTCCATCTCTTGAACTTACAAATACTTTAATGCAAACAGTTGACACAATATTAGCAACTGGTGGACCAGGAATGGTTAAAGCTGCATATTCAAGTGGAAAACCAGCACTTGGAGTTGGCGCAGGAAATACACCAGCAATAATAGATGAAACAGCAGATATAGTTTTAGCAGTAAATTCAATAATTCATTCAAAAACTTTTGATAATGGTATGATTTGTGCATCAGAACAATCTGTAATAGTTCTAGATAAGGTATATAATAAAGTAAGAGAAGAATTTATAAAAAGAGGATGCTATTTATTAAATCCAGAAGAAACAGAAAAAGTAAGAAAAACCATAATTATAAATGGAGCATTAAACGCTAAGATAGTTGGTCAAAAAGCTCATACAATTGCTGCTTTGGCAGGTGTTGATGTACCAGAAAATACAAAAATCTTAATAGGCGAAGTTGAAAGTGTTGAATTAACAGAAGAATTCGCACACGAAAAATTATCTCCTGTTTTAGCAATGTATAAAGCAAATAATTTTGAAGATGCAATTAGTAAAGCAAGAAAATTAATTGAAGATGGAGGGCTAGGACATACTTCATCATTATATATAAATACAATTACTGAAAAAGAAAAAATTGAAGAATTTTATAGTAATATGAAAACTTGTAGAGTACTTATAAATACACCATCTTCTCAAGGAGGAATTGGAGATTTATACAACTTTAAGCTTACACCATCATTAACACTTGGATGTGGTTCATGGGGTGGAAATTCAGTATCAGAAAATGTAGGAATAAAACAATTGTTAAATGTAAAAACAGTTGCTGAAAGGAGAGAAAATATGCTTTGGTTTAGAGCACCTGAAAAGGTATATGTAAAAAGAGGCTGCCTACCTGTAGCTTTAGAAGAATTAAAAAATGTAATGAATAAAAAGAAAGTATTTATAGTAACAGATACATTTTTATTTGAAAATGGTTATACAAAACCAATAACAGATAAATTAGATGAATTAGGAATTGAACATACAACATTTTCAAATGTTGCACCAGACCCAACACTTGCATGTGCAATAGAAGGAACAAAAGCAATGAACGCTTTTAAACCAGATGCAATAATTGCAGTTGGTGGTGGTTCTGCAATGGATGCAGGTAAAATAATGTGGGTTATGTATGAACACCCAGAAGTTGATTTCTTAGACATGGCAATGAGATTTATGGATATAAGAAAAAGAGTATACACATTCCCTAAAATGGGAGAAAAAGCTTATTTTATAGCAGTTCCAACATCAGCAGGAACAGGTTCAGAAGTAACACCATTTGCAGTTATAACAGATGAAAAAACAGGAACAAAATATCCATTAGCAGATTATGAATTATTACCTAAAATGGCTATTGTAGACTGCAATATGATGATGAATGCACCAAAAGGATTAACTTCTGCATCAGGTATAGATGCAGTAACACACTGCTTAGAAGCATATGCATCAATGATGGCTACAGAATATACAGATGGTTTAGCAATAGAAGCTTTAAAAAATATATTTAAATATTTACCAAGAGCATACGAAAACGGAGCAAATGATCCAGAAGCAAGAGAAAAAATGGCTAATGCAGCAACTATGGCAGGTATGGCTTTTGCAAATGCATTTTTAGGTGTTTGTCACTCAATGGCACATAAACTTGGTGCTTTCCATCATATACCACATGGTGTTGCAAATGCATTAATGATAGATTATGTTTTAAGATTTAACAGTGCGGAAGTACCAAATAAAATGGGAACATTTCCACAATATGATCATCCACATACATTAAGAAGATATGCAGAAGTTGCAGAAACTCTAGGATTTGGTGGAGCAAATGATGAAGAAAGTTTAAGTAATTTAATAAAAGCTATTGATGAATTAAAAGAAAAAATAGGAATAAAGAAAACTATTAAAGATTATGGTATAGACGAAAAGAATTTCTTAGACAGACTTGATGAAATGTCTGAGCAAGCATTTGACGATCAATGTACAGGTGCTAACCCAAGATATCCATTAATTAGGGAGATAAAAGAAATGTATTTAAAAGCATATTATGGAGAATAATAAAAAAGAAAGGAAGAGTATAATTATGGAACATAATTTAGATAATATAATTGCAGAAAGAAATACAAAAACAGTATATAAAGATAATGATAAAACTATAAAATTATTTGTAGAAAATTATTCAAAAGCAGATATACTTAATGAGGCTTTAAATCAAGCAAGAGTTGAGGAAGGAACAACTTTAAATGTACCAAAACTTTTAGAGGTAACTAAAATAAATAATAGATGGGCTTTAATATCTGAACATATAGAAGGTACACCTTTAAATAAATTAATGGAAGAAAATCCAAACAAGGAAGATGAATATTTAGATCTTTTTGTAGATACACAATTAAAACTTTTATCTAATAGTGTTCCTTTACTTAATAGAATAAAAGATAAGTTTAAAAGAAAACTAACAAATGCTACAAACATAGATGAAAACACAAAATATGAATTGTTACAAAGACTAGAAGGAATGAAAAATCATAATAAATTATGCCATGGTGACTTTAATCCAAGCAATATAATAATTAAGGATGATGGTAGTATTTATGTAATAGATTGGTCACATGTAACAATAGGAAATGCATCTGCAGATGCAGCTGGAACATTCTTATTATTTTCAATAGATGGAAATAGCCAATTAGCAGAAAAGTATATGAATTTATTTACCAAAAAAAGTGGAATATCAAGAGCAAATATACAAAGATGGATTCCAATAGTAGCAGCAACACAAATGACAAAAGGAATAAAAGAAGAAGAATTTTTGAAAAAATGGATAAATGTAGTAGATTTTGAATAAGGAAATAAATATGAACGGTATATTATTAATAAATAAACCCAAAGACTATACTTCACATGATATTGTAGCGGTAATAAAAAGACTAACAAACGAAAAGGTAGGACATACAGGAACATTAGATCCGAATGCAACAGGTGTATTACCGCTTCTTGTTGGAAAAGCAACAGGACTATCAAAATACTTAATAAATCATGACAAGATATATATTGCAACATTAAAACTTGGTATTAAGACAGACACAGCCGATGGAGTAGGAAATGTAATAGAAGAAAAAGAGATTCCAAATATAAATGAAGAAAAAATAAACCATATATTCAAAGAAATGCTTGGTGAACAAAACCAGGTACCACCAATGTATTCTGCAATTAAAATAAATGGAAAAAAATTATATGAGTATGCACGTAGCGGAAGAACTGTAGAAATTGAGCCAAGAAAAATAACAATATATGATATGAAGTTAGTTGAATACAATAAAACAAGCAATGAAATTATATTCAAAATATCATGTTCAAAAGGAACATATATAAGAACTGTATGTGAAAATGTATCTGAAAAATTAAATACAGTTGGATACATGAAAGAGTTAGAAAGATTAAAAGTTGGAGAGTTTAGCATTGAAAATTCAGTAGGTATTGAGCAAATAAAAGAAGATCCTAGTATAATTGAACAAAATATAATTACAATAGAAAAATTCTTCAACAATAAGAAAAATATAAATTTAACAGAAAAAGAACTAAACATATTTTTAAACGGAGGAAAATTAACAAAAATATTAGAAAATGATATATATAATATATATGTAAAAGAAAAATACATAGGAATAGGAAGAATAGAAAATAATAATTTAAAAAGGGATATTGTAATTTAGTTTAAATATGTTAACAAGTTCAATATATTTAATATAAAATACTATTGTATAGGCAGGTCTTGTACCTGCCTATACTAATAAATATGAAGACTACAGTTGTGAATTTGTGGCACGTTCTATAGTTACATTAAAATCCGATGTAAAACTAAACACAAATATCTAAAAATAGTGGAGAATGGACTATAAGTAAATAAAATATATAAGTAAACATTTTAAAAAAGTGTTTACTTTTTCTATTTACATGATAAAATTGTAATAGCTTAATTTCTTATAAAAAGGAGTGGATTTTAGGTATGATAGAAATAAAAAATGTTACTAAAATATACAATGGAGATAAAAAAGCTTTAGATAATATTAGCTTTGATGTGAATGATGGAGAAATATTTGCATTTATTGGGCATAATGGTGCTGGAAAAACGACAACAATTAAATCTATTGTTGGAATTTTAGATTTTGATGATGGAGACATCTTGATAAACGGAAAGTCAATAAAAAAATACCCTATTGAATGTAAAATGGATATGGCATATGTTCCAGATAATCCAGATTTATATGAAAATATGAAAGCTATTGACTTTATAAATTTTATATGTGATATGTATCAAACACCTTTAAAAACAAGAAAAGAAAATATAGAAAAATATTCAAAAATTTTTGAAATTGAAAAAAATCTTAATGATGATATATCAAGCTTTTCACATGGTATGAAACAAAAGGTTGCACTAATAGCTGCACTTTCACATGAACCTAAAGTTTTAATAATGGATGAACCATTTGTAGGGCTTGATCCAAAAGCAGTTTATGACATGAAAGAACTTATGAAACAAATGACCAAAGAGGGAAAAACAGTCTTTTTCTCTACACATATTTTAGATGTTGCAGAAAAATTATGTGATAGAGTTGCTATTATAAAAAACGGAAAAATTGTAAAAACAGGAAGTATGAAAGACATTAAAGGTGACGAGTCTTTGGAACAAGTATTTTTAGAGTTAGGAGAATAATTATGAGATTATTATCGTTATTAAAAGCTGTTTTATCTCAAGACATGAATATGTTTAAATATTCTGCTGGAAAAAATGCAAGTGAATTTAAAAAGATAGTTTTGCCAATTTTTTTATTTATAATAGTAAGTGCCAGTATAGGGTATTATGCATATGCAATTGCAGAAATTTTAGCACCATTGCATCTTACATTCATTATGCTTAGTATGTTTATAGCAGTTGTTACAATACTTACATTTATAGAAGGAATTTATAAATCCCAAGGAATTTTATTCGAAGCAAAAGACAATGATATGCTATTTTCGTTGCCTATAAAAAAGAGCACAATATTGTTTGTAAGAATATTTAAATTAATATTATTTGAATATATATATAACTTAATGTTTATACTACCAGCATTTGCAATATATATTTATTTTGAAAAGCCTGGTGTTGGGTTTTATTTAATATCTTTACTTATGACATTATTAATACCAATTATACCTACTGTTATATCATGCTTTATAGGCTATATTGTGAAAATGGTATCTAGTAAATTTAAAGCAAAAAAGATAATTCAAACAGTGTTATCTTGTATTGTTTTTATTGGAATATTTTTTATAAGTTTTAATTTAAATTCATTTATGGAAAATATAGCTTCTAATGCTATAAATTTAAATGAAATGTTAATAAAAATATATTATCCAATAGGTGCATATGCTAGCTTAATTAATCAGTTTGATATATTAATATTTGTTAAATTGTTAGCTATTAATATAATTCCTTTTGTAATATTTATTATGTTGGGACAAAAATATTATTTTAATATAATTTCAAATTTTAAAAGCTCAAGTGTAAATACAAAAAACAACAGAAAGAAAACAATGAAAATTAGAAAACCAATAGTTTCTTTAGCTATTAAAGAAATAAAAAGATATTTATCATCAACAGTATATATGTTTAATTCTTCTATGGGATTAGTAATTGCTTTAGTGTTAACAATAATATTGTGCTTAAAAGGAAAAGAAATGCTAGTTTCGCTATTATCTGGTTATGGAATGACAAATGCAATATCTATAGAATTGTTGTTTTATGGTTTAATATTGTTTACAGGTTCATTTACTTCAATAACATCATCTAGCATCTCGCTTGAAGGAAGAACAATAAATATAACAAAAACCTTACCAATTAGTTATAAAACTATATTAAATTCAAAGATATTATATTGTTTTATTATAGAATTACCATTTTTCTTAATTTCAGAATTAATCTTTATATTTAGATTTGGTATGTCATTAACATACTTTATACAAATAATTGCACTTACATTTGTTTTAATACTTATATCTGCTGTTATTGGCTTACTTGTTAATTTGAAATATCCAAAGTTAAATGCAAGCAATGATACTGAAGTAGTAAAACAAAGCATGAGTTCAACCATTTCTATATTTATTGGTTTTGGAATATTTATCCTTAGTATTTTTGCTTTTGGTTATTTAGGGCAGTATATAGACATTAATATATTAATAACATTACATGTACTGCTACTTGCAATAATAGTAGGAGTTTTGTATACTGTTTTAATGAGAATTGGACCGAAAGAATATCAAAAATTAAATATTTAAAAGGCAATAGAAAAACTATTGCTTTTTTTATATCTCAAGAGTATAATAAGTATGAAAAGTATGAAATAATATACAAGGAGGTACATAAATGAAAAAAGATAAATTTGTAGGAATATGCAAAGTAGGAGAAAAAGGACAGATTGTAATTCCTAAAGAAGCAAGAGAAATGTTTAATATAAATCCAGGAGATTCTATAATAGCTCTTTGTGATAAAGAACAGGGAATTGCTTTGGTAAAAGCTGACGTAATAGAAGAAATGTCAGATAAATTCTTTCCTAAAGGAGATAAATAAAATGTATGAAATAGAAACATTTGAATTAACAAAAAAATTTAAAAATAAAGTGGCAGTTAATAACTTAAACTTGAATATAAAAAAAGGAGAATTGTTTTCACTTCTTGGTACAAATGGTGCAGGAAAAACCACAACAATAAAAATGCTTACAACGCTAATAGAACCAACATCTGGTAATATAAATATAAGTGGATTAGATAGCAAAGTAAACAAACAAAAAATAAGAGAAAGAATCAATGTATCTCCACAAGAGACAGCTATTGCATTAAATCTTTCTGTAAAAGAAAATTTAGAATTTATGGCGGGAGTTTACCAAATAGAAAATTCCAAAGAAAAAATAAATGAATTAATTAATATGTTTAACTTGAACGAAGTTTTAAATAAAAAAGCAAAAACCTTATCTGGTGGTTGGCAAAGAAGAGTTTCTATTGCAATTTCATTAATAAATAATCCACAAATTTTATTTTTAGATGAACCAACACTTGGTTTAGATGTTATTGCAAGAAAACAATTATGGGATATAATTGAGAAATTGAAGGGAAAAATAACAATTATACTTACAACTCATTATATGGAAGAAGCAGAAAATTTATCAGATAGAATTGGTATTATGTCTAATGGAAATTTAGTAGATGTAGGAACAGTTAAAGAATTAATACAAAAATCTAATTCAAAGAATTTAGAAGATGCTTTTATAAAAATAGCAACAGGAGGTGAGGTGTAATGAGAATATTAAATTTTTCAAAAAGAAATTTTAAAGAATTAATTAGAGATCCGCTAAGTTTAATATTTGCAGTTATATTACCTTTATTTTTACTATTTATTTTTCAACAATTTAATATACCAAGTGATAATTATAAGCTAGAGAACTTTACTCCTGGAATAATAGTTTTTGGATTTTCATTTTTAACACTTTTTACTGCAATGCTTATTTCAAAAGATAGAACAACATCACTATTAATTAGGCTAGGTGTAAGTCCAATGAAGGCTATAGACTATATTTTAGGATATATGCTGTCACTTATACCAATTATATTAACTCAAGAGATATTGTTCTTTATACTTGCAATTTGTCTAGGGTTACAATTTAGTATTAATATAATATTAGCAATATTAATTTCTATTATTATTTCAATATTATTTATATCAATCGGAATATTAATTGGTAGCATATTTACAGAAAAAGCATCATCTGGAATATCAAGTATAGTAGTACAATTAGTGTGCTTTACAAGTGGAATGTACTTTCCGTCAGAAATGCTTGGAGGATTCTTTAGAAATGTTTGTGAGTATTTACCATTTGAATCTGCAGTTAAAATAATAAAGGGAGTTATGAATAATAATATAGAAATAATAACAAATAAAAATATTTTAATTTTTTCATGTTATACTATTGCTGTTTTGATTTTATCTATTATAATATTTAAGAAAAAGATGATAAGTGATAATAAATAAATTTTGTAAAGGAAGATTTTATATGGAACGAATATGTATAATTGGAGGAAGTGGTACAGGCAAAACAACTCTTGCTAATAATTTAGGAAAAGAATTAAAACTACCGGTTTATCATATTGATGGATTAAATTATTTTAAAGATTGGGAAGAACGAGATAAAAAACAACGTGATGAAATTATTATTGAAATGGTTAATCAGCCTAAATGGGTAATAGATGGAACATATCGTTCTACATTGCAACAACGTTTAGAAAAAGCAGACTGTGTTATATACTTAGATTATTCTTCTTTTGCACAGCTAAGAGGAGTATTGAAAAGATTTATACAATGTCATGGTAAGGAAAAAAAAGAAATACCAGGTTGCAAAGAAAAAATGGATTGGAAATTTTTATGTTTTGTAATAAACTGGAGAAAAAATAAAAGAGAAGAGGTTCTAGAAAAAATATATAAAGTAGACAGTGAAAAAGTTCATATTTTTCATAATAGACATGAATTAAATAAATGGTATAAAAAGAATTTTGGTAAAAAGATTGAAATAATTTAACTTTATGTATAATAATTCCATGTCATAGAGTTGTTGGAACAAATGGATCTCTTACTGGATATGGTGGAGGAATGGAAAATAAAATAAAACTTCTAGAAATAGAAAAAAACGATATGAGTAAATTTACTGTAGCTAAAATCTACAAATAGTAGTGAGATTTTAGAAGAAACTTATAATGCAAGTGCAAAAAAGTGAGTATTGAAATTAAAAAAGAGAAAGGCACTACAAACTAAAGTGTTTTCTCTCTTTTTTACTATAATTACTATACCACAAAATGAGAAAAAATTCAAGACTGTTATTATGTGTATAAATATGTTATATAAAATAAGAGGTGTTTGAAATGGAAAATTCTTATTTAGAAATAATAAAAAGTAAAAAGCAAATTGAAGTAGCTAATATAAAAAAGTGTAATGAATTTACAAATAAATATGGACTAATGCTAAGTGATGCACAAATAGAAAGTTTAATGGAAAAAAGAATAGATATATTGAAAAATACAGGGAGAATTGAATTTAGAAATAGAATAATAGATAAAATCATAAAAGAGTTTTGCGATTCACCATATATTAATCAGGAAAATTATGTATTAATCTTATGTGGATTATTAGATATTTTTTATGAGTATAAAAATGAAACAATGGATTTAGTTACAGATGACGAATTGATAAAATTTATGAAAAAGTCTTTTAATGGTATCTGCAAAGGAGATATAGAGTATTTATCTGGAACAGTCATGTATAAGATGAAACAAAGGGTATTAAATGGAGAATTAATAGATTATATAGAAATAGGTGAAGATTATGAATGAACTCGAAATTAAAAGCAAAATTAATAGGTCGAATTTAGATGAGAAAAATTACTTTGAAAGTTTAATTAAAGAAGCATACAATAATGGAATGATTACAGAAAATGAAATTATAAATCTACAGATAGATATTATACAGCTGTTGGATGAAAGAGTGTATAAATATAATGGAATAAATAATAGTTCAGTGCGAAAGGAAATTGTAGAGGAAATAAACAAATCAAATTATTATACTATTAGTATGTATCTTAAAACCTTTAATAATCCTGATGATGCATTAGAAAAAATAAAAAGTACTAACTTAAATAATATTTATTACATTGGGAGAAAGAAAATAGATAGAATATTAAATATAATTAGGGTAATATATGCAAAAGTGAAACAAAATAAATTGAAAACAAATAATCAAACTTATAATGATACAATTATTGGTGGTATACAAGGTTTCTTGAAAATATATAATCCAGATTTTAAAGCACATGATATGGAAATTACAGCCGATTACCCACTATATAATAATCTAATAGGAAAATTAGATGGAGTAGAATTTATAAAAGAATATGTATATTCTATTTATTTGGAAAATGAACTTTGTAATTTTTTCTTAAATGAAAAAATTGAACGATTATTATATGATTATAGTGAAGATTATAAAGATCTAATTATAAATATTTTTGAGATAGTTTTATTTGAAGCAATTGCTTGTAAACTAGCCAAAAGAAATGTATACGATTTAGAGATTACGAGTTTTGAATTAAATGAAATTAACAATTTATTAAAAAATAAAAAGAAAGAAGAAATAGAAAAAATGATTATTGAGGCTTATAAAGAAATTTGTAAGGAAATAATTGTGAATAAAAAAGATTTACAAGAATATATTGAAAGAAACTTAAGTTATGTTATACAAGTTATAATAAATAATGCTAAACAAAATACATTAGATAAAATATTTATAATTCAAAAATTTATAGAAAACTAACAGAAACATAATTTAAAAATAAAATTAAACAAAACATGTTTCGACATATTATGAAGAAAAAAAGTGGTAAAATATTTAAAAAAATTTTTTATAAAGGAGTTGTCTGTATATGAGTGGAGTTTATGAAAACAGAAAAACAATTAGACAATTAAATAATTTAATAGAAAAGTATAAACCTAACGAAAATATTGAATATTATTTTGTACTAGGGTACCCAAGATCAGATATTGGAAAGGGAACTTTAGTTGCTCAATTACTTGCAAATACAGAGAGTTCTGATGCAATAAAATTTGATGGTTTACTAAATACAAATGAAAATGGTAGACATACAGCTATTGGACATGATGATTTCGGCATTTATGAAAAATATAATAAAGGAAAAACGTGGGGAAGAGAACATTATTTATTAGGCGGAGAATTATACCGTGATTTTATAAATGAATATGGTGAAAATGAAAATCTTCAAATAAATCCTCATATGTCATTATATGTTGAATATAGAATACATAAAATGTGGAATGATATTGGAAAACCTTCAAAACTATTTATTGAAATTGGAGGATTAATTACAGACCCAGAGGTTGATCCTATATTTACACCTATGATTCAAAGGTTAAAAAGTGAAGGCTTATCTAAAGTCATTTTGTTAAGTGAAGCTTCATACAATGGGGAGTACATAAAAACAAAAACTATCCAAAGTGGTGTGGAAACTTTATTGGAAAGAAGAATAGAACCATGGCTTTTATTTGTAAGAGATTCAAAAGATATGGGGAAAATCACAATATCAAAGAGAATGGATAATGAACGAATAATTTTGAATAAAATTAAAGATAATTTAAATTTTAATTTAAAATTACTTATATCAGTACCATATTTTGAAAATTTAGATGAATACTCAAAATATATTAAAAAAAGATTTTGCCCAATTATACTACCTACAAATAAAGAAAAAATACTAATTGCCTCAAAAAACTTATCAAAGATAGCTGATTATAAATTATATTTAGGAGATGAATATGAAATTTTAACTTTAAGAGATTATGATTGCGACGTTGATGTAATTGAAGGTACAACTTCAATTGAAGAAAATTCCATTGCAAAAGCCAGAACATGGTGCAAAATAAGTGGACTTATTACCATTGGAGATGATACCGGTTTTTTTATTCACGGATTAAAAGGCGAACCAGGTGTAGCTACCAGAAGATGGGGAGGACAGCTACCAGATAATGTGACAAATGAACAATTTTGGAATTATTTAAAAGAAAAAACTAAAAATTTAAAAGATTATACATGCCACTTTGAGCAAAACATAGCAATTGCATTTCCAAATGGTGAAACTAAATTAATAAAAAATATAAATAGTGGACGTCTAAACAAAGAAAACTTAAATAAAGAATATAATGGAACAGGCTATCCATTGGGAGCGGTGTTTGAATCTAATAATAGAAGAAAAAATTGGGATGAAATGTCAGATGAAGAAAAAAGAAATTTTGATAGCAAATTAATTGAAGAACTAAAGAAAAAAATAAGCTAAATAAATTGAAAGATATATATTTATATAAATCTTTAGTTAAAGTAATAAGTACTACTTTAGCTATAATTTTAAAGCTTTTAATTTACAAACATCTTCATACTGAAAGGAGAAATTTATATGCTAAATTCTTTTATAGTAACAGGTGCATCAGCTTCTGGAAAATCGACGTTAATTAATGAAGCTAGAAAAGAATATATTTACTTACCTACTCACATGACTAGAGAACCAAGAAAAGGAGAACGGAATGGAATAGATGCTATTTTTATTAATACCGAACAGTTTATTGAAAATTTTAATAAAAATGAGTATCTAGAACCATCTCTTGAGTTTGCACTACTTAAAAATTTAGGACAGTATTATGGAACACCGAAATCTTGGCTAGATTACCTAAATAAAAGTGGGTATTGTGCATCTCCAGTATCAATTACAATTGCTAAGGAAATTGTAAGTATTTGTCCTTCTACTTGTTGGGTGCATTTATGGTGCTCAAAAGAAGAAACATATAAACGGTTATTAGCAAGGGGAATTGATGAAGATGAAATTAATTGCAGGATAACTTCTGGTGACTCAATATATATACCAGATTCAGCAAATCTAGTAATTAATACGTCTGAATATTCACCTCAGGAAATATTAGAAAAAATAAAAAAGATGTTTAATGAATAAAAGCTTTAAAGAGAATACTATCAGTTTTACTGGTAGTATTTTTAAAATATATAGAATGCTAATTGCTAAATAATTAAATTTATGTTATAAATAATTTGTTATAAAATAAAATTTGAGGTAAAACGTTATGAGAAAGCTAAACTTGATAGTTGTATTTAATAAAGATTTAAGTAATTGTCTATTTTGTATAAGGGCAAAAGAACCATATAAAGGAATGTATAACTTCGTTGGAGGAAAAGTAGAAGAAGGAGAAAGTAATGATAATGCAGCTTATAGAGAGCTATTTGAAGAGACTGGAATTAGTAACAACGATATTAAGTTAGATCATTTTATGGATTTAAATTATTTTAAATATGAAAACAATTTACAAGTATATTATGGCATTCTAGAAAATGAAGTTAAATTAATAGAAGAAAAAAACAAATTAGAATGGGTTAAAATTGATGATGGTTTGCTAAATAATGATAAGTTTGCTGGAAACTATAATATTCCTCATATAATAAGACAAATTAAAGAGTTCTTAAAATGTGATACAAAAAATTAATTTATGAAATGAGTAAGGTTAGAGGTTATAAAAATGGAAAAATGGTTAAAATGGGCAATAGAAATTCAAAGTATAGCACAGGCAGGACTAGCATATACAAATAATCCATACGATATAGAAAGATTTAAAAGATTAAGAGAAATTTCGACTGAAATGATGGCAGAAAAAACGGATATTAATTTGGATAAAGTAAAAGGACTATTTTGTAATGAAACTGGTTATCAAACACCTAAAATTGACACTAGAGCAGCAATATTTAAAGATGGCAGAATTTTGTTAGTTCATGAAAATAATGGAACATGGTCTTTACCAGGCGGATGGTGTGACGTGCTTGAAAGTGTTAAGTCAAATACCATAAAAGAAGTAAAAGAAGAAACAGGGCTAGATGCAGAAGCAGTGAGAATAATTGCTATTCAAGATAGAAACAAACATAATAAACCTCTGTATGCTTATGGTATATGTAAAATATTTGTATTATGCAATGTTATTGGTGGAAAATTTCTTGAAAACATTGAAACAACTGAAATAAAGTATTTTTCATTAGAAGAAATACCAAGCAATTTGGCAGAAGAAAAAACAAGTAGGGAACAGATTAAAATGTGCTTTGAAGCTTTTAACAATGAAAACTGGCAAACACAATTTGATTAATAAATAGTAACAAAAATATAATTTAAAGTAAGGGGATTAATTAGTATGAAAGATTTTTTTAAAAATAAGAAGATAATATTTGGAGTAGTAATTTTAGTTTTAATTTTAGTTGTTGCATTTGGTATTTTAATTTCATCAAATAAAAAAGAAAATAAAACAACATCTGTTATTAAGGAGCCTCAAAATTTAACAGAAGCTGTTGCACAAAAAAATAATAAAGATGTAAATAGCTATAAAAAAATTAGTAGTGGAGCAGAAATTTTAAATCAGGAATCAATGTTCACAGAATATACCTTTACTACAAATAATGGCTTGTATATTTTTGACGCAAATAAACTAAATGAAGGAAATTTTATATATCAAAAAGTATATGATGTTCCAAGTAATATAAAAATACTAAATATAAAACCAAGTTTAGGAGCTGATATAGAATTTGTAGATACAAATGATACAATATATAAATTATATGACGAAAATCTTGATAATAAAAGAGCTGGAACATCTTATGAAAGCTATACATTAGCAAAATACAAATTCCAAAAGAGTTATATAGAATCATATTCAGAGCTTTATCTTGGAAAAAAACAAACTTATGACTTTGTTGCGAATGAATTAATTGTAAAAGATAATAAATTATATGTACATGATTATGAAAAACCGGCTAATTTAACAGAAGTAAAAGGAAACTTTGAAGGAGAAAAAATAATTAGAATATATAATGAGAAAATATTAAAAACAGACAAAGGCTTTTATGAAATATATAGTTATTATACAGGCAATGGACCAACTACAACAACAATGAAAAGTGAGCTTATGAGTAAATATTATGATGAAATATTAACATTTACATATAAATATGTAATATTAAAAGATTATACATTAATACCTATTAAAGATTTTATACCAGATTATAGTGAAACCTATTATAAAACTCCAAGAGCTCAAAAACCAGATTCATTTGTAGTTTAAAAATAAACACAAATACAAGATTTATTATCATATGAATTTCAAGCTTTAATGCTATTGGAAGAAAAAGATAACAAATATATGTTAAATGAAAAGGAGGAAAATTAAAAATGAAAAATTTTAGTAATATATTGTGTGGAGTAGTTTTAATAATTATAGGAGTAATATTTGGAGGAAATGCACTAGGTATAACAAATATTAATATATTTTTTGATGGATGGTGGACGCTTTTTATTATCATACCATGTTTTATAGGCTTATTTAGAGATAATGAGAAAACAGGAAATTTAATTGGATTATTAATTGGTGTAGCCTTGCTTTTAGGATGTCAAAATATATTAGATTTTGATTTAATATTGAAATTAGCATTCCCAACTATTTTAGTTATAATTGGTTTATCAATTATTTTTAAAAATACATTAGGTGGAAAAGTAAGTGCTGAAATAAAGAAATTAAACGAAAAAAGAAATGGAGAAAATTCATATTGTGCAACATTTGCAAGCCAAAATGTAAAATTTGATGAAGAAAAATTTACAGGAGCAGATTTAACTGCAGTATTTGGTGGAGTTAAATGTGATTTAAGAAATGCAATTATAGATTCAGATGTTGTTATTAATGCAAGCAGTACATTTGGAGGAATAGAAATACGTGTACCTTCAAATGTAAAAATTAAAATTAAATCAATGCCCATATTTGGTGGAGTAGAAAATAAAGCAAATACAAAAGCTGATGAAAATAGCCATACAATTTATATAAATGGTACAGCGGTATTTGGAGGTATTGAAATAAAATGACAAGAACACAAAAATTAATAAAATATATAGCAACTGCTTCTGCATTCTTCCTTATAATTACTATAATATCTGCCATATTAAATGGTGTTTATGGCCTAGCAAGTGCTTTAGGAGGAAAGCATAAAAAAACAACAGGCCAAATAGAAACAACAGATTTTGAAAATAGTGAAGTTGCAACTTTGAATATAGATATTGCTTTTACGAATTTGATAATAAAAGATGGTGATTATTTAAGAGCTGAAACAAACAATACAAATATTTCTTGCAAGCAAAACTATCAAAATTTACAAATAAAAGAAAATATAAATAGTTTTATTGGAAAAAGCAGTGGAGGAGATTTAGTTGTATATGTTCCAAAAGATTTAAATTTTGAAGTGGTCAAAATAAATACAGGAGCGGGAAAAGTCAATATAGAGAATTTAAATACTAAAGAATTAGAACTTGAAGTGGGAGCCGGAGAAACACAAATAAAAAAATTAAATGTTGAAAAACAATGCAAAATAGATGGTGGAGCTGGCAAAGTAACTATATTGTCAGGAATAATAAATAATTTAGACTTAGATATGGGAATTGGAGAAACAAATTTATTTGCAACACTTAATGGAAAAAATGATATTGATGCTGGGATAGGAAATTTGAACATAACTCTATTTGGAAATAAAAATAATTACAAAATTAAAACGGATAAGGGAATAGGCTCTATCAAAGTTGATGAAATGGATATGCATGATAACCAAATTTGGGGAAACGGAGAAAACTACATTGAGGTAGATGGCGGAATAGGCCAAATAACAATAAATTTTGAACAATAGTATTGCTTTAAAAATAATAAATTAATAAAAAGTGAGGAAAAATGTCAAAAATATTAATAGTTGAAGATGATGATAAATTAAGAAATGAGCTTAAAATTTTTCTTAATAATAATGGATATGAAGTATATTGTTTAGAAAAATTTGAAAATTCAATAGAGGATATATTAAAAGAAAATGCAGATTTACTTTTACTAGATATAAACTTACCAAATTCGGATGGAGAATATATTTGTAAAGAGATAAGAAAAGTATCTAATGTACCAATAATAATGGTAACAAGTAGGGATAACGAAATTGATGAATTGATAAGTTTAAACAATGGAGCGGACCAATATATAACTAAACCATACAATATACGAATTTTACTTGCAAAAGTTTCTGGACTATTAAAAAGATCACAAAACATGGAAGTAAATCAAAATAAAATTAATTATAATGGACTTACCTTAGATATTTCTAAAAGTGTTATAGAAAAAGAAAATGAGAAGATTGAATTAACTAAAAATGAGTTAAAGATATTTCATTATCTGCTATTGAATAAGGAAAAGATTATATCAAGAGATGAGTTAATGGATTATTTATGGGAAAGTGAAAGTTTTATAGATGATAATACATTATCTGTAAATGTAAAAAGGCTAAGAAATAAACTAGAAGAACTTGGAATGAAAGATTGCATAGAAACTAAAAGAGGACAGGGGTACATATTAAAATGAGTTTTAAAGACTATTTAAAAGATAAGATTTTATATATTTTAACTTTATTATTTATTGTAGCTACTTTTGAAATAATACTAATTCCATTTAATATACATAAATTTGTGAAAATTTATATTAAAGTTGTTCCTGTTATAATGTTCTCTGCTTGTTTTTTTATTGAGTATTATAAAAAAAGTAAATATTATAATAATCTAAAAAATAAATTAGAAGATTTAGAAGAAAAATATTTAATAGCAGAAATTATTGAAACATCGGACTTTTCTGAAGGTAGAATTCTAAAAGAAGTATTACAAGAAACAGGAAAATCAATGCTTGAAAATGTGAATAATTATAAACATTTGACTGAAGAGTACAAAGAATATGTTGAATTATGGATACATGAGGTTAAAATACCTATTGCTACAGGAAAGATGATTATAGAAAATAATAAAAATGAAGTAACAGAAAGCATAGATGAAGAATTAGACAAAATAGAAAACTATGTTGAACAAGCCTTATTTTATGCTAGAAGTAATGTACCAGAAAAAGACTATTATGTAAAAAAACAAAATCTAACAGAAATTATAAATGCAGCAATATTAAAGAATAAAAGAAGTTTATTGCAAAATAAAGTAAAATTAAATTTGCATGAATTAAATAATACCCAAGTATATACAGACTCAAAATGGTGTATTTTTATAATAAATCAAATAATACAAAACGCAGTAAAATATAGTAAAAATAATAATAAAGAAATAGAAATATTTTCTATAAATAACAAAGAAAATGTAACTTTACACATAAAAGATAATGGAATAGGCATAAAAAAAGGAGAGCTTTCAAGAGTATTTGAAAAAGGCTTTACTGGTACAAATGGTAGAAAAATAAATCAAAAATCAACAGGCATGGGCTTATATTTATGTAAAAAATTATGTGATAAATTAGGGTTAAAAATAGAACTAAATTCAGAAGAAAATGTTGGAACTGAAATAATTCTTGTATTTCCTAAAAGTAGTTTTATACAAGGTGTAATATAATAATAAAATGAAAAGAAGGAAGACTACTACTTAAATGTAGTCTTTTTCTATTATTAATCTTACAAAAAAGTAAGATTAATGTAATGAAAATCGATGGCAATAAGTAAAAAAGAATACTACAATAAATGTAATGAAATAGAGAAGGAGAGAAGAAAATGGAAAATGTATTAGAAACTAAAAATATTGAAAAATATTATGGCAACAAATCTAACTTAACAAAAGCTATCGATAATATTAGCTTTGAAGTAAAAAAAGGAGAATTTGTTGGAATAATGGGAGCAAGTGGTTCTCGGGAAAACAACACTTTTAAATTGTATTTCTACAATTGATAGAGTTACTGCGGGAAAAATAATAATTGATGGAAAGGACATTACTAAATTAAAGGGAAATCAACTAAATAAATTTAGAAGAGAAAAATTAGGTTTTATTTTTCAAGACTTTAACTTATTAGACACATTAACGGCTTATGAAAATATAGCTTTAGCATTAACAATCTCAAAAGTCAATGCACATGAAATAGATAAAAGAGTAAAAGAGGTTGCTCAAAATCTTGGAATTTCAAACATATTAAATAAATATCCTTACCAAATATCTGGAGGTCAAAAACAAAGAGTGGCATCAGCAAGAGCTATTATTACAAATCCACAATTAGTATTGGCAGACGAGCCAACAGGAGCGTTAGATTCAAAATCTGCTAAACAATTACTAGAAAGTTTTGAACTATTAAACAAAAAATTGAATTCAACTATAGTAATGGTTACACATGATTCTTTCACTGCAAGCTATGCTAACAGAATATTATTTATAAAAGATGGAAAGATTTTTAATGAGCTTATAAAAGGAAATGATACAAGGAAACAGTTCTTTGAAAAGATAATAGAAGTTCAAACCTTATTAGGAGGTGAACTTGGAGATGTTATTTAAACTATCAATAAAAAACATGAAAAAAAGTTTAAAAGATTATGCAATATATTTTATTACTTTAGTTTTAGGTGTAGCAGTATTTTATATGTTTAACTCTCTAGATAGTCAAGAAGCAATGCTACAAGTATCAAGTTCAACTAAACAAATGATAAAGCTTATGATTAATATGCTTAGTATGGTATCAGTGTTTATTGCTGTAATATTAGGGCTATTAATTGTATATGCTAATAATTTTCTGATAAATAGAAGAAAAAAAGAATTTGGACTATATATGACATTAGGAATGGGAAAAAGACAAATTTCTAAAATACTATTTATAGAAACAATATTTGTTGGAATAATTTCGCTTGCAATAGGCCTAGTGTTAGGAATTTTTGCATCACAATTTATGTCTATATTAGTTGCAAAATTATTTCAAGCAGATATGAGTAAATTTGAATTTGTATTTTCAAAAGATGCTTGCATTAAAACATGTATATATTTTGCAGTAATGTACTTAGCAGTATTGTTATTTAATGCATTTACAATATCAAGATACAAATTAATAAATTTATTAACAGCAGTTAAGAAAAATGAGCAAATAAAAATGAAAAATCCAATTGTATGTATTATTGTATTTATAATTGCAGCAGTTGGCCTAGGATATGCTTATTGGATGGTAACAAAAGGAATATTTAGCATGAAAGACATTAATGAAACAACAAGAGCTATTGGACTATCAGTTTTAATTGGTGTAATTGGTACAATTTTAATATTCTGGTCATTTTCAGGCTTAATACTAAAACTAGTTCAAGCTAAAAGAAGTACTTACTTAAAAGGAACTAATATGTTTGTATTAAGACAATTACATAATAAAATTAATACAACTGTAATTAGTATGAGTGTTATATGTTTAATGCTATTTATGACAATTACCGCTCTATCATCATCAATTGCATTAAAAAACTCTATGCAAGCTGATGTAGAAAAAATGACGCCAGTGGATTTGAACTTGTGCAAAACAGCTTATTTACCTGAAAAGACAGTAGATAGCAATGGAAAAGAAATTCCATATACTAAAGAATTACGAGAAGATTCACAAAAAGTAATTTCATATACACTTACTGAAAATGGATTTGATATGAAAGACTTAAAAGATGTTATAGAAGTGCCTATATATGAAAAAGATGGATTTACATGGGAAGAAACATTAGGGAAAACTTCAAACCAAATAAAAGAACAATATCCTAGAATGAAGTTAGATACATTAGAACAAATAATGAAATTGTCTGATTATAATAAAATTGCAAAACTATATGGAAATGAACAATACTCTTTAAAAGAGGATGAATATATTATAGTTTGCAATTATGAAGGAATAGCCAATATAAGGAATTTCGGACTAAGAGAAAATACTATAATTAATTTAAATGGAAAAGAATATAAACCTAAACACAATGAATGTAAAGATGGGTTTATACAAATATCAACAAGCAAAACAAATGTAGGAATTATATTAGTACCTGATAGTTGTAATTTAGGTAAAAAGGAACAAAAGTTATGGTTCTTAGCTGCTAACTATAATGCTAAAACTGATGAAGAAAAAGAACAAATAGGAAAAATGTTTACAAGGGATGAATCAAACCTATTGCAAAACCTAAATAGTCAAAATAGTACATTAGAAGGAGAAACAAAAATAAGCATAATTGAATCAAGTGTTGGACTATCAATAATAATAGTGTTTATTGCTATTTATTTAGGAATTATATTCCTTATTGCAAGTTGTGCTATTTTAGCACTAAAACAATTAACTGAAAGTTCAGATAATAAACAAAGATATGTTATTTTAAGAAAAATAGGTTGTGATGAGAAAATGATAAATCAAGCACTATTTAGGCAAATAGGAATATTTTTTGGATTACCTCTTGTTTTAGCAATAATTCACTCAATATTTGGAATTCAATTTGCAATGTCAATATTTGAAACACTTGCTTCTAAAGAACAATTGTTACCATCAATTATAGTAACTGCAATTGTTATAGGAATTATTTATGGATGCTATTTCTTGGCAACATATATAGGAAGTAAAAATATTATTAAAGATGAAGAGTAATATAATAAAGGAGAAAATGAAAAATGAATTATGAAAAAACTAAAAAGTATAACATTGATCTAATAAAACAAAAAATTATGGGGCCTAACCCATTAAAATTAGAAGAAGAACTTATGAAAGACAATAAAATAAAAAGAGATTCTGTTGTTATGGATTTAGGAAGCGGTCAAGGAATTACATCTATTTTTCTAGCCAAAGAATATGGATTTAAAGTGTATGCTGCAGATTTATGGAGTGATCCCGAAGAAAATAGAAAATTTTTTACTGAGATGGGATTAACAGATAAGCAAATTATTCCTGTTAAATCAGATGCAACAGACTTAAAGTTTGAAAAAGAATTTTTTGATGCAGTAGTTAGCACAGATTCTTATAACTACTTTGGAAGAGATGAAAAATACCTAGACGAAAAGCTTTTACCTTTTGTTAAAAAAGAAGGATATATATATATTTCAGTTCCTGGAATGAAAAAAGACTGCCATAATAATATTCCAAAAGAGCTACTTTTATCTTGGACACCTGAACAATTAGACTACATTCATGATGTGGACTACTGGAAAAATATTGTTTCAAAATCAAAGGATAGTGAGATTATTTCTATTTATCAAATGGAAAGTAATGAAGAATGTTGGAATGACTGGATACAATGCGATAATGAATATTCTAAAGGAGACAGAAAAGCAATTGAAGCAGGAGCATGTAAATATTTAAACTTTATTGCTATTGTTCTAAAGAAAAAATAGTAATTTAATAATTTAAAAAATTTCATTAAAAGATATTGACTCTCCCCTTAGAGTAGGTTGTATAAATAATTTGAGGAGGCAAGATATGTATAAAATAGGAGATTTTTCT
>CAKPPF010000008.1 GCA_934177485.1 uncultured Clostridia bacterium
AAATAGTTTTTTCTCTTAAATCCAAACATATTTATCATTCTCCTTAAATAAATTATACACTATTTTTTAAAATATTGCTACATTTCGGCAAAAAGATGTTATAATTATTTTAGTGATTAGTTGTTTATCAACTTTTACTATTAGGAGTTTCAAATAACCTTTGTTATTGCTCCATGAGTATTAATTAAAATCCAAGTTTTGGATATACAATAAAAATGTTGAATTGATCTTGGATAAATCATGTTAGTGATAAAATCTGCCGATTTAGTGGTATAATTATAGGTAGATGAAATAGTATCTCTTGTTTGAAAGGAAAATTGATTATGGGATTATTTGATAAATTTAGGAAGAATAATAAGGACTTATTAATCGTTGAAGATAATGTTTTTGGCAGTTTGCAATGGGATGATAATAATTTTATTGGAAAAGTAAAAATTAATATTTTTAATTCAAATAATTTAGTAAATATATTTATTAATACTAAAGAGAAGAAAATAGATGATATTCAATACAAAACATTTGAATTATTAAAAAAAAATTTAGAATTTATACAAAATGATATTCTTGATAAATTAATTAAATACTATAATAATATAAAATTTTCTTATGGACCAGAAGATGATGATGAGATGAAAGCATGGTGGCCGGATATTAATTCAAGAGAAGATATGATTTCAAAGATACATATTGATAAAATTGTAATACAAGAAAGTCATTTACATCATAACGAAAGATGTATTTATGTTTTATTCAATCGTGATTGGGGTGGACCTGATATGGATGATAATGGTGTTGCAGTTGAAATTATTAATGAAAAAGTCAATAATGTAGGATACAAAGATATTGCATATTAAATTATTTTTAAAATAAATAAGGAGAATGATTATGGGATTATTTGATATGTTTAAGAAAAATAAAAAAGAAAAAGTTAAAGAAATTGTTTCACAGGTCAAAGAAGATAATACAAAACCTGATGTTGATAATCAAACAAAAGATTCAAAAATTAATATGACAAAAGACGAAATAATTGCAAAATTAAGGAATTTAGCTAAGCCAAATGAAGATTTTATTATCAGTGATAATGTTTTAAATGCAATGAATAACTATGCTGATAAATCTGAATTAGTTGAACCTATTATAAAAGTTATTTCAGAAAATCCATTAACTGATTTCGGCTTACCTGGTGAATTAGTTCATTTTGTTGAAAAATATTCTAAACAAGATTATGAAGAAATTTTAATTAAATATGTAAGCAAGATGCCAACATATCATAATATATTTATGCTTCATAGGTGCTACAATGACTTTAAAAATCCTTTTCACGAAGAAATTGTAAAAACTATAAGTAATATTAAAGATAATAAAAATACTTCTGATGAAATAAAAAAATGCATTGATGAATTTGATTGGAATTAAATAAAAAAATTAAATAGAAATATAACTAATTTTTTTATGGAAGAAAGAGGTGATTTTTATAATAGTAATATTATTTTTATTAAACTCCGTCTCCATTGACAAACTTAAAATCATTATCAATTTTGTTCCATATCATATCATATTTTTTATCATTAATTATTTTCAAACTAATTTCTCCTTCTAAACAAGAAATATAACTTTCATCTATTTTTTCTTCTAAAAAATTAGTTATATTTCAAACTAATCTTTAACATTTTAAACTTATATATTTTTATTTTAATGTTCTAGTCTAAAGTGGTCTTTCATTATTTTCAAGTTTTTTAATTAATTCATCAAAAGAATTACAAATAACTCGATCAAAATAAAAGATTTTTCCTAAATTATCAGGTTGTGTACCAATCCAAAAAAACATATCTTCAGAATATTCCATAATAGCAAATCCTTTATCTTTTATACTATTATAAAATTCTTCATCTGGTATCCAGCAATAATCTCCAGCAACATTTCTAAAATCAATTATTTCATTAGGAGATAAAAGTCTTTGGGGTCTATTTTCATTTTTGCCAATAAATCCATATCCTTGTTCAATCCAAAACTTTTTAAGTTCATTTGGAATTTTACATACTTGTTCTTCAAATAAATTTATTTCTTCGCTATCAACACCATCGGTTGTAAGGTAATTTTTCCCTTTTTGTAAATACTTTTTTCTTTTAACTTCTGTTTGATTATCAGCATCAAGTTTTGTATTATCTTCTTTAACTTGAGAAACTGTTGGTTTAATTTCTTCTTGTTTTTTTTCTTCTTGTTTTTTTTTCTTAAATATATCAAATAATACCATAATCAATCCTCCTTTCAATTACTTTCTATTAATTATAATTCCTGATAAATCACTTCTTAATTTTTTGTTTCTTCTTATGTTTTCATTTATTATTTTATCTTTAATTTCGAAAAGCCAGGTAGTATATTCATCATTTTTTTCTAATTCTTTTTCATACCAGTTATCATCTTTAAAATAAATGTAATTTCCTTCTTTAAGTTTAAAAAAATCTTTATTATTTTCATTTAAGATTTCTTCTAATCCAATAACCATTACAGATTTTAAATCTAATTTCTTTTCACATTGAGAACAAAAGCATTCATAATCACCATTTAGTTTATGTGAAAAATAAGTTGCATTATTTCCATCTTCAATAATATGTCTACAGGTAAATAATACATTGTTAATACAAGCATTAGTTTTTTTAAATTTATCAAATAATCCCATAATCAATCCTCCTTTTCATCTGGCCATTTATCATTATTACATCTACAAATAAAATCAAAATGCATACTTTCAAATTCATTATTATATATAGGCACTGAATCGATTTTTATATCCATTTTATTTATATCCATTAAATTATCAATATATGCTAGTGTATCATGTATGCCACCAATCCTTGAATCATTTAACATATCAGCTAGAATTTCACGTTGATTATCAGATAGTTCAGATAAAAATTTATTTATTTTTTTATTATTGTCTGTCTCAGGATATGATTTATTTTTAACCCATTTTGATTTTACATCGTTTTTTTGAAGAACTAAACCATCAATAAATTCTTTGTATTTTATTATAGATTTAGTCTTATCAATAGTATTATTTTTACTAAATAATCTCATAATTAATTCTCCTTTCAACCTAGAAATATTATCTTCATCTACTCATAATTATACCACAAAAGAAGAATATGATAAAGTTCTTTCATATTTTAAATCAATTTTACAAGTGCAAAATAAGAATTCAATTATCTTTATATTCGGTAATTCATTTTTCTGCTTTCAATAGTACTCTTATAAGTATCATTAACGAATTTGTCCCCTAGTTCATTGACACCTATACCATTTATATTATTATGACCTCTTCTTAGAATTATTTTGTGTTGAGCATCAATTCCTAAACTTTGTAATATTTGAATTGATTTTTTTGCTCTGGAAAACATTTCTGTTCCTAAAATACTTCTTTGATATTTCCCAACTTCTGTTGGCACACTTCTATCAAAATAACTCATATCATGCATAGGAGCAGGTTGACCAGAATCATCAAACCTTGAGTCTGATTTGTTTTGTGTTTCAAGTTCTCCAACATAATATCTAAACTTAATTTTTGAATAGCTTTCTAAATCAAATTTCTTACCTGTTAAAGATTCATAATCAGCTATTCCTAATGGATAGGCTAATTTTTCTGTTGGAATAGGAATACTACCACTTGCACCACCTATACAAGCAGTTTCAACAATATCTGGATGTAATAAAGCAAATCGTTGGGCAAAAACTCCAGAGCTTGAATATCCATTTAAAAATATTCTATCCTTCACAAGTAATCTTTTTTCTTTTTCTAAAATTTTTTTTGATTTACCAATAATTCTAACCACTTGCTCATCTATTCTATAATTTCTATCGTCACTAGAAAGACTAAAACATGCTTGGGATAATTGTTGCAAATATGGATAATCTTTATAGCTTGGTATTAATGGAACAACAATCGGGCTTGGCAAATTTCTTGTTAATTGAGCTAATTTTATTACTGTTTCAGATCCTTGCTCTAAAATATTTTGTAAATTTTCACTTTCTAAGTTATTAGATTCTACTACAAGTTGGCTATTTGTATTTTCTGATAACGGAATAGCAAGAATACTTGGAATATTAATATCTATATCCATATTGGCAGCTAAAAATTTTATTTTATAAGGAATTCCATTAATTTTATATTCAAAATCTACATCTCTACCATGTTCTAATTCTTTGGATACATATCTCATAAACTCATCTTTATTCATATTTCACTCCTAGTACATTTATTATCAATTAAATTCTTCATTTACTTTTCTATTTATATTATTTTTTAATCATTGTCAATAATTTGATTAAAATTTGTATCTAAATATAACCAATTTCTTAAAATAAATTGTTTTTAATTTCAATCAGATTATATTATTTTTAAAACTTTGTCGAAATTTCTTATATATTTTGATTTTTTTAGTTGTCAAAAAACTCCGTCCCCATTGACATACTTTTTTCGGTTTTTTATTAAAAATTATACAATTATTTTTAATATGTTATTCTTTAACACTTTGCATCTAAATATATTACATGAAATTTTAATATTTGTTTTAAAATGTATTGACAAATATTATTATTATATGTTAAGATAATTATTGTTATCAAATATGCGGATGTGGCGGAACTGGCAGACGCGCTGGTCTTAGGAACCAGTGCCAAAAGCGTGGAGGTTCGAGTCCTCTCATCCGCACCAAAGGTGGATTTACTCGAACTCGTAAAAAGCATTGCTATAAGCGAGTTCAAAAAGATCCAAAAAGAATATCATTAAAAAGTCGATTTACTTCGGCTTATTTTTTTGCTCTTTTTTCGGCACGATAATCCCACAAAAAAGCAAAAATAGCCTCAAACTATTGAAAAAAGGAGGTTTATGTGATATGATTTCTACGATTGAAAGAGAAATAACTATGGAAAATGAATTACGTTCAAAAATCAAATGGGCTTGCACTTTTAGTAATTGTGAACCAAAGATAAGAAACGGTAATTTGAGAAGACTTGAAAAGTTTAATATTGCTTATGTAGAACCACATAAGGTTGAAATTAAAGGTAAAACATATTTATTCTTTAATTATCACGATTATTTCTACATAAATGATTTAACTAATCAATATCCACTCTCAAGTTTAAGAGAATTTATCAAGGCTAACTGATACTAAAAGTTATTTTTGTTTTTGTAAAGTATAACGTAAAAAAGGTGTTAGTTAGCAAATAAGCTAGTCTAACGCCTTTTTTGTTAGAGAATGGAGGTTATTTGATGGAATATAATGAACAAAATAACACTGAAAAAAAGAATGTTGCAGGAATTTATATTCGTGTAAGTACGGAGGATCAAGTAAGAGAAGGATTTAGTTTAGGAGAGCAAAAAGAAAAACTTGAAACACTTTCAAAATAGAATTAACTACGACAAAGACGAAAACTACAAAATTGTAAGTGATGACTTATATAGAAACGGAATTTTTAGTGATGATGATTATGAAATTGCAAACAACCTTAATAAAAGGGTTGAACTTAAAGAAGATGCGGACATTTGCAAAAGAGCTAGAAATAAAAATGACGCAAGATAAAATTTGAAAGGAGATTGAATTATGGAAGAATTAAAAAATGAATTATATGATAAAGATAACGGATTTTGGTATAAGAGAGATGGCGATTACTTTTATCCAGAATACTATTTAGTAAAAGGATTATCTCTTGAAGAAGCTACTAAACTAAAAGAACAAAAAGCTAAAGAAGATGTTGAAAATAATGAAGAATGTTATGAAAATGAAATTTTAGGCAAATATGGTAGAGCAAGGTTAAATTATATTAAAGCTCATAATCAAGGCTTATATGCCGAATTATTGATGAATGGTACACTACGTAATCACCTATTTGAAATAGATAAAATAGCAACTGAAAGAGTTAATAGAATTATTAAGTCAATGGCTGAACGAGAAAATACAGACGAAGAATTAAAACAAACAAATCAGTTACTGTGGGTTGGCTTAATGAACAACTATAAGAAATGTGCTGAGGAAACAGTTTACAATGAAATAATTTTTTCTTAAACAAATTACAAATTTTCTCTAAAAGTATTGTCTTTATGGAGATAGTTGTGATAGAATTTTTTAAAAGATATAGTAAGTTATCGCTTACTTTAATATATGTTTATTAGTAGTAATAGGAGAACAAATTATATGTTACCAACAATAAAATCAGACAGTATTTATCCACTATCAAATGATGTAGCAATATTTAACATTAACATAGTAGATATAATATTTTTAATAGGAGTTATATGCCTAATAATAAAAAGAAAATCTATTTTCAATTCAAATAATGATGTATTGGATAAATATAATAGTAATAAAATAAAGGGATTATTGGCAATATTGATAATAATGCACCACTTGTCTATCTATATAAAAGATGTAATTCTATTTAAAATACTTACGATAATAGGAATTATTGCGGTTTCAGCATTTTTCTTTTATTCGGGATATGGATTAATGACAAGCTATTTAAAAAAAGAAAGTTACCTAAAAGACTTTTTGAATAAAAGAATAATGAAAATAGTTATACCATATATAATAGCAATTATATTTACTGGTTTAGCATATCTATTAACTAGACAACTAACCCCTAGAAAAATTTTTAATTCTTTAGTTGAAGGAGAACCAATTGTAAGATTTTCGTGGTATGTGTTAGCAATTATTATTTTATATGTAGTCTTTTATTTGTCAGCTAAGTTTTTAAAAAAGAAGAAAATGATAAATATTGCAGTATTTGGTGGAACTATCTTATATTGCATAGTTGTCAATAATGTTTTAGGTTTTAATAATTGGTGGGTTAATTCTTGCTTTGCATTTTTTATAGGTATATTTTGGGCAAGTTATAAAGAAAGATATGCCATAACATTAAAAGACAAAAATAAAATAATTAGATATGCAATAATACTTTTAATTATATTATTTGTAATAATAGGATTTCAATTTTTCACAAGTGAATATGCTGCTATGGATATAATAAACAATACAAACCTAGCAGATGATATAATGAAGCAACCTATTCCTGTTATAAATATGAACATTATTTGTATAATATTACTTTTTATGTTGTTTAATATATTAGAAAAAGTAAGATTAAATGATAAGGTATTTACTTTTTTAGGAAATATATCTTTTGAAATCTATTTATATCACGGATTAGTTATGTATTTATTGAGAAATCCTTGTTATTATTGTAGAATCGATTATATATATGCTATTCTAGTAATCGGATTAAGTATAATATTAGCTAAACTCATGAATGTAGCAAACAATAAAATATATGCTTTTTATTTGAGTAAAATTGAGAAAAAATCATGTTAATCATTTCAACAACTTACATAGATAGGGCAAATATGAAGTTGGAAATTACTTGTTTTTTATGATATAATCAAAACACAAGATAGTAAGTTGTAAAGGAGATGTGTTTTGTGAAAAAGAAAATCATATTATCTATTGCATTTGTTTTAAGTTTATTGCCAATGTTATTAAATCAATATGGAGGAGCTAGAGGCGTTCAAGAAATATCAGGTTTAGGTAATTTATTTAATCCAATAGGACTTGTATCTGTGTTGTTATTTATAATAGGTGTATGGGTATCTTTTAAAAATGTTAAAGTAAATAAGATATTAAGTATTTTAGGTGTAGTAGGTATTGTTATTTCTGAAATTTATCAATTCTTAACTTGGCATATACTAACTATTACAGGAGAAATGAGCATACAAAATAGCATTAATTTTGCTTTTCCTGAATTTTATATAGGATTAGCAATATCTTTAATTATGATTGTTGTTTATTTTGTAATTGATAAATTTGTAAAAGAATAACAAATTACAATTTTGGAGGTAGTAAAATGGCAACAACAAAGGAATATAAAGACTTTATATTAGAACAATTAGATTTATTAGATAATATAACTTGTAAAGCAATGATGAGCGAATATTTATTATATTATAATAGTGTTTTATTTGGAGGAATATATGATAATAGATTACTTGTAAAAATAGTTAATAGCAATAAAAAATACAATATGCAAGAGCAAATACCTTATAAAAGTGCTAAACTTATGTATTTAGTAGATGGTATAGATAATAAAGAAACATTAAAAGAAATTGTAATTGAAACTTGCAGAGATTTGCCAAGCAAGAAGTAACACAAATTACAATAAATCGCGTATATTATAATAGCATTTTAAATTTTTAAGTGAATAAAAACACAGTAAATTGATGCTGTGTTTTTATTTTACTTTTCGAATAATTATTCCCTATTTTTTCTTTTTTCCCACTCTAGTTGATTTTGCCATATAAATTCATTTTGCTTAGGTTTAAAAGATACACAAGTAGGAACGAACTTTCCAAATTTGTTCCTCTTGTTTTGGTTTGTACAAGGAGTATCTTTATCCATTTCATGTCCTAATAATTCATTTGTTGGTGAATTGTCCCATTCTATTTTATTATCATAATATCTTGCTATTCCATATGGAGTTCCTATCATTAATGAACAAACACGAATTATTCCATTAGGATGCACTAATGCTCTTTCTCCTAATTTACATGAACAATAACCATAATATTTGGGATTGCTTTCAAATTCTTCTCTTGTTGTAAATGATTGTGGTATTCTAACTGGAATAGAGTATTCATTATTTTCAACTTTCTTTTGAATTTCTCCCCATACACTAAACCATTCATCAATGCTTATATCAATACTTCCACTAAAGAAGTCTCGTGGAACACCTGATTTAAATAAATCATGAAAATTTATTCTTTCTATTCCTAAGTCTTCTGCAAACCTTATCATTCTGTCTAAATATAAATTACCATTTTCGTCTCTCTCAATCATAGACTTACTTATACATGAAGTAATATCTATATTATATCCAAGTTCTTTAGCCAATCTTATGTTAGCAACACACTTATCGAATGAATTTGCTCCTCTTATTGGGTCATTAATTTCTTTTGTCGGTCCATCCAAGCTAAAAGTAACTTCATCAAGCATTTTAAATTCTGGCTTGTATAATAATTCACTATTAAACTGACCATTAGTATCAATTCTAACATACTCATAACCTAATTCTTTAGCTGTTTTAATTAATCTTAATAATGGTTCATTATTTTCTTTAATTCCATATAAAGTTGGTTCTCCACCCATTAGAGTAAGTTTAATTGCACCCATTTCTCTAAAATCACTAATTAACTTAATTGCATCTTCAATATCGATTTCTTTCTTTTTTACTTGAAATCCTATTTCTAATTTGTACAGACATTGAACACACCTTAAATTACAATCATCTACTAAATATTGAACTTGTATAAAATTTTCTTAGCAGTAGCAGACTGTAAAAGTTTTTCAAAAGCCGCTAATAATTTACACATAACACAACCTGCTGTAAGTTACGCAATTAAAACTTTAGAAGAAAATTTAAATGCAAAACTTTTTATAAGGAATTATAACCAAAGCATTCTTACAAAAGAAGGGGAAATACTTATTTCTCATATAAAAAAAGCTTATAATAATATACTTGTTGGAGAAAAGCTCTTACAGGATTCTCATAATTTGATTTTTGGTGATATTAATATTGGAGTTCCAACACATATAGGAACTACCTTAGTAATGCCCAAAATCTGTGAATTCCATAAATTTCATCCAAATATAAAATTTCACATTTTGAGTAAATCAACTAATTCTATGATAAGTTTATTAGAAAATAATTCCCTTGACTTTATAATTGATAGTTTTCCAATTGAAAACACCAATAGAATAACTCTTGTGAATTTAAATAGAAGTAAAACATGCTTTGTTTCAAAAAATAATTTAAATGAGTCAATTACCGAAAATAATTATATGAATTTTGATTTTATATTGCCAAACAAATCTACATCAAATAGATTAATGTTTGACGAATTACTATCAAAACAAGAAATAACAATATTTCCATCAGTTGAATCGTATTCAACTGAAATGGCAGTTCAATTTGTAAAGGAAGACTTCGGTATAGCGTGGCTTTTAAAAGATTCTATACAATACCAGTTAGATAATAAAATGCTATACGAAGTACCTACTACATTTAAACTGCCTGAAATTCAATTGCAGCTAGCCTACATTGATAATTATATTTCTTTTCCAGCTAGAAAATTTATTGAAAAATATTTCATAAAGAATCAGTCTTGATTCTTTATGAAATAAAATGGATACCCTCTTTGATCAACATCGTCAAGGTTAAGATGCAATTTTTTTGCTTCATCGTCAAGTAATTTTCTTTCTTCTTCAATATCCATCTCTATTTTCTTAACTTCTATTTCTATAAAATATCCTAAATTTTCTACTCTATCTAATGCTATTTCATATTTATCATTTTTGTACATATAGGTATTTCTATTTTTATGTATCAAAGCAAACGAAACTATATTCAATTCATTAAATATTTTCTTCATTCTATCTACATCATCAATATTTACTTCATATTCATCGCAGTATAAATGTATTTCTTCTTTTTCAGGATAAAAATGTTTATAATTTAATATTTTCTTTTCCCCGCGTTCTCTTATACTTAACCACTTATATGGATATTTTTCTTTTGTAAAATCCTCAAATTTGCTTGTAAAGTATTCGTCTTTTTGTTCAACTTCCTTTACAAATGTAGCATTTGAATTAAAGAATTCTTTTAATTCGTTGAATTTCTCTTCGTTTATTTTTATCTTAATTTCTATTTCAATATCGTTACTCATCTTTTTGTCTCCTTTATATTAATTTCCATTGGAACATGATCAGAACCATAGATATCTTTGTATATTTTAACATTATTTATGCATTCTTGCATAGATTTACTAACAAAGAAATAGTCTATTCTCCATCCTAAATTTCTGTTTCGAGCATCAAAGGCATATGGATACCATGTGTACTCCTCTCCATTCCTATTTAATGTTCTATAGGCATCTATAAGGTTTAAATTTATAAAATCGTCCACAACTTTTCTTTCATCATCAGTAAACATTATATTTTTATGGTTTTGTTTTGGTCTTGCCAAATCGATATCATTATGAGCTATGTTAAAATCTGTAGCAATTATTATATTTTTGTTTTCGTTTTTTATAATTTTCTCAATTATATCGCAAACTTCTAACTTATACTCAAGATTTTCTTTTTGTCTCCCACCGTGAACCATATATAAATTGAATAATATAAAATCCTTAAATTCGCATTTGATTAATCTTCCATCATTGTCAAATCTTTCATGTTGTATTGTATAATCAACACATTCTGCCTTATCCCTTGAAAGAACCATAACTCCATTGTGCCCTTTTCTTTTACACTCATTAAAGTATGTATTGTATGAATTAGGAATTGTATTTTTTATAGCATCAATATCTGAATTCTTAACTTCTTGCAAACATATAATATCATAATTTGAATTCAAAATTTTTTTCAAGTCTCCTTTTTCATATGCAGATTTATAGCCATTTACATTCCATGTTAATATTTTCATAAGCATTCCTCCTTTCTTTGTAATAAAAACATTACCGGGGTAATTCTATCATATTAATATTTTCTTTTGCAATATAAAAAATTGAAAAATATCTGTATTTTATCCTTGCAAAACATAAAAAGTTATGTTAAATTAGCAGTAGTAAATTGAATTTATAAAATGATAAATAAATGCATAATTTTTCGCATACCTGTTGCGGAATGGCACCAGAAGAAGATTAGCTATAAGTTAATTTTTTTTTGTATTTATCTTCATTCATCTCTCAGCATATTTTAAGTAAATACACATACATTTTACTAAGTGATGTTATGAAAATTTTAGTTATAAGAAAATATTTTATTTATATCATTTTATTTGTTTTAATTCTAACTTCATTTTTCTTTTTTTATAATATCAGAGATTATCAAATATGTAGTAGCACTGTTGTATATAGCAAGCCAGCATATAACGATTTAAATTTTCTACTTACTAGTAAGGAAAAAGTGGCATTTTTAACCTTTGATGATGGTCCTAGTTCTATTGTAACTCCAAAAATTTTGGATATTTTAAAGGAAGAAAATGTTGTTGCAAGTTTTTTTGTACTTGGAAAACATGTAAAAGAAAACCCAGAAATCGTAAAAAGAGCATATCAAGAAGGCCATTTTATTGCTAATCATGGTTATTCTCATAATTCAAATTTACTTTATAAAAGCAGCACAGATTTTATAAATGAGATTATTAATACAGATAAAGAAATAGCAAACGCTATAGGTGCTCAAACATACAGTTCTCATGTTTTTAGATTTCCAAATGGATTTATGTCCCCAATTTATAGACGAAAAAAGAAAGCTTTATTGCCTTCTTTAGTTAGTATAAATTATAACTACTTAGATTGGAATGCTTTAAACAAAGACTCTGAAAAAAAGTACTCTACTGCACAACTATTATCAAATTTAAAGAAAAGTATAAAAGGTAAAGATACTTTAGTAATTTTGATGCATGATACAGGTGATGTAAATAAAACATATGATGTTTTAAAAGAATCTATTGAATATTTAAGACATCAAGGATATGAATTTAAAAATCTTTATGAATTTATAGAAAAAGTGACTTAGTCACATATGCATTTTGATTCGCAAATATACACTGTCTAAAGTAACTTAACCTTTTTATATAAATAAAAGAAACAATACTTCAGAATTGAAATATTGTTTCTTTTATTCTTTAATTGCTACTAATAATTCGTTTTCTTTTACTCTAACTTGTTGACTATTCTTGTAGTATATATCGCCTGGGAATAAAACAGAATAGTTATTATTTGTTAGTTTTCTTTTTATTAGATCTATTACAACCATAGCTTCTTCTTTTGTTAAATTCATTTTTACTCTTATTTCATAGTAAGTAAAAATAAGGAATTTTCCTTCTTTATCAATTTTATTATTAATGTATTTATCTAGTTCGTCTATTGTCATAGCTTTTGCCTCCTATATATCGTTATATTATCACAAAAGCAGACAATTGACAAGTACAATCATCTGCTCTTTTTAAGTTTTTTTCTTTATTTAACTTAAGTGTATAATACAAAGATATTTATATTATTTATCCTAGTGCTACATCTAATATCATCATTAAAATAAATCCTGTAATTAGTCCAAAAGTGGCTAAATTTTTATTTTCCTTCACCGACTCTGGTAACAGTTCTCTTGCTACAACTGTTATCATTGCACCAGCTGCAAATGCTAATAAGAATGGTAATAAACTTCTTATATAAATTACAAGAATTGCACCTATAACAGCTGATATTGGTTCAACTAATGCTGATGCCTGCCCTATCATAAAACTCTTAAATCTTGTGTATCCTTCGCTTCTTAATGGAAGTGATACTGCTGCTCCTTCAGGAAAGTTTTGTATACCTATTCCTAAAGCAAGCATTAAAGCTCCAATTGAAGTTACTCCTGGAATATTGCTTGCAATACCTCCGAATGCCACTCCTATTGCCATTCCTTCAGGAATATTATGAATTGTAATAGCAGATACTAATAATATAACTCTTTTTAATGAACTAGTGCCTCTAGAATCTGTCTTATTTTTTAGTGTTTTATCTAAAAATTTATCGGAAACTAAAACAAAAACTCCACCAATTATAAATCCTAATGCAGGTAAAAGCCATGCTATGTATCCAAGCTCGGCTGATAAGTCTATTGATGGTGCTAATAAAGACCAAAATGATGCTGCAATCATAACTCCGGCACTAAATCCTAATATTGTATCTAATACTTTTCTATTCATTTCTTTAAAAAAGCAAACCACCAGTGCCCCTAATGCAGTTATTCCCCATGTAAAAGTTCCAGCAATTAAAGCCTGAAATACATGATTTAAATTTTCAAACCAATCCAATTTATTCACCTCGCATTATATATTATGTTTATTATTTATGCTTGGTTACAAAATTGTGTAGTTTACTTCTATTTCCAACATTTTTTTACATACATAATTCCATTTAAAGTTTGTTTACTTGCATTTAAAGTAACATTACCTCCATTTGTTCCATTGTTTCCCCATTCAGATGTGCCTATACTACTAATTAAAATATTACTTCCATAAGAAATTTTGCAATTATTTAGATTAATTACTGCATCTGTATTGTTCTAGCCTGATTCGAGTTTTCGACTAAAAAGAGAAAAGCTCAAATGACTAGCGATTATAGCTTTTAATATAATAATAATTTTCCTATTATATTAAAAATCACTATATATGCATTATATACAGTGATTTTATTTTTTAATCTTCTTTTAAAATTTTATTTGCTTCTTCTTGTGTTAAATATTTATATTTAACCATTTTATTTATAACTTGTTTTTGTCTTTGTTTAGCTAAATTTAAGTTTTTATTTGGAGCATATACAGATGGTGCATTTGGTATACCTGCAAGAAGTGTTGCTTCATAGCTTGTCATTTCTTTAGGTTCTTTCTTAAAGTATCCTCTACTTGCTTGTTTTACTGTATAATATCCGTTTCCAAAATAACTTGAATTCAAGTATAATTCTAATATTGTATCTTTATCTAAAGTTCTTTCCATTTCGTATGCCATAAAAATTTCTGCTATTTTTCTTTCTATTTCTTTTTTCTGAGTAAAATATAAGTTTTTTGCCAATTGCTGTGTTATAGTACTTCCTCCCTCAACATACTCTTTAGCTTTTATATCTGTTATAATTGCTCTTCCTATTGAAATTATGTCTATTGCACCATGTTTGTAATATCTATGGTCTTCTACAGCTAATACTGCATCTTTATATATTTGTGGCAATTCAGAAAGACTAGTATAACTTTCTTTGCTTTGAATCTCATTCTTTTTTTCTTCTATACTAACTTCATTTAATGCAACAGTATACATTTTATATCCCTTAACAACAAAAGGTATAGAGGCACTAAGTGTAATTATAATTATTAAAAATACAATTAATTTTATTATTTTTTTCATATCCACCACTACTTTTCCTTTTATACTTTATAATAATTATAACATATTCAAAATGACTTTTAAATGACAAAATTATCTATTTTCCAGCATTATTATTTTTAATCTTTTTTTCTTAATAATATAAGTCTATCTACAAGTATACAATTTGCAAATGCAGTTACCATTGCTTTTAATGTTTCATATTCTCTTGTATCTTCTTCTTTATTATTATTTTCTATTTCTAGTTCAGGATTAAATGCTTTTTTTAATGCATTTTCTAATTCCTTGCAGAACTTATTATATCCATCTTCAACTGTACATATTTTTTTTATTGTTCTTATAGAATCATCTATCTCTGATATACTCATTAACCTTTTTAATATACATATAACAAATAAGTGTGATATTTGTTGTCTATTATATTTCTTTTTTATTGGAGCATCTATTATTCCCTGCTTTACATAATTGTTTATCATACTTGCAGTTATAATTGGTGTTTCTTTATCTTTTGAGAATATAGATAAATTATCTTGTAAAACACATATAACTTGATCTATATACAAATCTATTTGTGGTAGTTCATTCCATCTTGGGCAATGATATTTCATTAAATCATCTGCTTCTATTCGCATTTTTATTATTCTCCTTTTGGCAAAATTCAATATTATATTACCATATTTTACATATTATTTCAACTGTATCAAATGTATAAAATAGCAAATGAATAAAATGTATATATTATATTGACAGGTTTTTGTTAATAAGCTATAATAGTTTTAAATACTAGATAATAACGTTCAATATATTAGGAGGTAACAATGCAAAAGAAAAATATTATTAAATTTGAAAATATAAAAGAACTTATATATCACTCAGTTAATATTTACCCAAATAATATTGCTTTTACATCTAAAATTAAAGATGGTAAAAACACTAAATATATCAATCATTCTTATTCAGACTTATTAGTAGATATAAATTGTTTCGGAACTGGACTATATTCACTTGGTTTAGAAAATAAAAGAATTGCTGTAATTGGTCATAACAGTTATGAATGGGTAGTTGCGCATATGGCTAATTTACTTCGGAGGTATTGTTTCTGTTCCTTTAGACAAAGGACTGCAAACAGGTGAATTAGAAGATTCCTTAATTAGAAGTGAGGTATCAGCTATTATTTTTGATAAAAGCCTAGAAGCTTCTATATTAGAAATAAAAAATAATAATAAAACTAAAATAGAACATTTTATTTGTACTGAAAAAAATCCCGATTTTTTATATTTTTACGATTTATTATCCGAAGGTAAAGAAGAAATAAATAAAGACAATTCCTCTTTTATTGAGCACAATGTTGATTCAAATAAAATGAGTATATTGCTCTTTACTTCTGGAACAACATCAAAATCTAAAGCAGTTATGTTAAACCAAAAAGGAATTGCAAATAACATATATGACATGCAATGTGTAGAAGATTTTCGTAGCAGCGATATTAATATTGCATTTCTCCCATTTCATCATATTTTTGGTTCAACTGGAATGTTAGTCATGCTTGCCACCGGATTAAAAACTGTTTTTCCTGATGGTTTAAGGTATATAAAGCAAAATTTAGTTGAATATAATGTTTCATTTTTTGTTGGAGTTCCTGTATTAATAGAAAAAATGTATTTGACTATTATGAAAGAAATAAAAAAACAAGGTAAAGAGAAATTATTAAATACTGCTATAAAAATTAGCAATTTTTTATTAAAGTTTCATATAGACATAAGAAGAAAATTATTCAAAAATATAATTAATCAATTAGGTGGTATGAGATTTATTGTTTCTGGTGGTGCTCCCTTAGGTGTTGAAATTGAAAAATGGTTTAATAATATAGGTATAAAACTTGTTCAAGGTTATGGCTTAACTGAAACCTCGCCTGTAATTTCGGCTGAATCTGATTTAAATATGCGTTATGGTTCTGTTGGTAAACCTATGCAAAGCACTATTGTTAAGATTATAAATAAAGATTATGAAGGAGTTGGCGAAATCGTTGTAAAAGGTCCAAATGTTATGCTTGGATATTACAATAACGAAGATAAAACAAATGAAGTTTTAAAAAATGAATGGTTTTACACAGGAGATTTAGGTTATATTGATGATGAAGGTTTCTTATTTATTACTGGAAGAAAAAAAGATCTTATTGTTTTGAAAAATGGTAAAAAAGTTTTTCCAGAGGAACTTGAAACTTTAATAAACAAACTAGATGATGTTTCAGAATGTATGGTTTTTGGCTTACCAAATCCAGAAGATGCAAATGATGTTAAAATTTCTGTTAAAGTTGTATATGACGAAAACATTGTAAAGAATAAATATCCTGAAGCCTCTGAAAGTGATTTAAAATATATTATATGGAATGAAATAAAAGAAATTAATAAAACTCTTCCTATGTATAAATATATAAAAAATATGATATTATCTAAAGAGCCTTTAATAAAAACTACTACAAATAAAGTAAAAAGAAATGAAGAATTAAAATTAATTTTAAATTCAAGGAGAAGTGATAATTAGGAAGAAATCATAAATGGATGTATTCTATTTTCCATATTGCATGTATAATTGCTAGTGCATTACATTTCTTTTGTATATTCTTTTATGTAATTTAAAATAGTAGTCTTAAATTAGACTACTATTTTAATTTTTAGTTCATATAATCTTTTAATTTTTTACTCCTACTTGGATGACGAAGTTTTCTTAAAGCTTTTGCTTCTATTTGTCTTATTCTTTCACGAGTCACATCAAATTCTTTTCCAACTTCTTCTAGTGTTCTTGCTTTTCCATCTTCTAATCCAAATCTTAATTTAAGTACCTTTGCCTCTCTTGGAGTTAATGTATTCATAACTTCTTCTAGTTGTTCTTTAAGCATTGTATATGCTGCTGCATCTTGTGGAGCAGGTGAGTCATCATCTTGTATGAAGTCACCTAAATGGCTGTCGTCCTCTTCTCCTATTGGTGTTTCTAAAGATACTGGATCTTGAGCAATTTTTTGTATTTCCATTACTCTTTCAACAGGCATTTCTAATTCTTCTGCAATTTCTTCTGGGCTTGGCTCTCTTCCTAATCTTTGTAGTAATAATCTTGATGTACGTATTAATTTATTTATTGTTTCCACCATATGAACTGGTATTCTTATTGTTCTTGCCTGATCTGCAATTGCTCTTGTTATTGCTTGTCTAATCCACCATGTTGCATATGTGCTGAATTTATATCCTTTTGTATAATCAAACTTTTCTACAGCTTTTATAAGTCCCATATTTCCTTCTTGAATTAAGTCTAAGAATAACATTCCTCTGCCCACATATTTTTTAGCAATACTTACAACTAATCTCAAGTTTGATTCTGCAAGTTTCTTTTTAGCATCTTCGTCTCCGTCTAATATTTTTTGTGCAAGTTCAATTTCCTCATCAAAACTAAGTAGAGGGATTTTTCCTATTTCTCTTAAATACATTCTAACTGGGTCATCTACATTTACGCCTTCGAAATTAGTTAAATTTATATTTTGAAGATCTTCAACTTCTTCTATATCATTTAAATCATCTAAGTCTGGCTCTGATTCAAAATCATCTTTTAATATGTCTACTCCAAGTTCTTCAAATTTATCAAACACTGTATTAATTTCGTCTGGATTAATGCTATCTAATTTAGTTGCAAGTTCTGCATAAGTTATATTTCCATCTTTTGCTTTTTCTACTATTTCTTTTACTTGATCTTTAATTTCTTCCTCACTTTTAGTAGATGTTTTTTCTTGTGTTTGTGTTTCTTTATTATCTTTTTTTGTAGTTTCTTCTTTATTTGGTTTTGTGTCAGAACTAGCTTTTTTTACTTTTTTTTCTTCTACTTTATTTTCTTCAATTTCTTCTTTCTTTTTTCTTCCCATTATATTTAACCTCCTACTTAAATCTTGCAAGCTTAATTATAATATCACTAAGTTCTTTTTCTAAACTTGCTTTTTCATCATTTGTTATATTTGTATTTTCTAGCAAACTTAAAATTTTATTTCGTCTACTTATTATTTTCTCTTTTTCGTATATTTTTATTACATCTAAAACTGCTTTATTCATATCTTGAATATCGTAGTCGTCTGCCATTATTTTTGTTATTTGTTTAAGTATTTCCTCATCTTGTAAACTATCTAATATACTGTTTATATTGTCATTTCCTTTTTCAAATTCATCATAAATTTTTTGTAATATTTCTTTATTAACCGGATACTTAAACTCGTCTGCTGTAATAACCTGTTTAAATTTTTCATATAGTTTTATCCCTTCTGTTAATAATATAGCAATAACCATATTTTCTCTTTTTATAACAGCTTCAGAAATTTCAGAATTTTCACTTTTTTTGTGAGTGTTTATAACCAAATTTGGCTTTTCTAATATTTTTTCTCCGACAGAATTTGAATATTGTAGTTTATTTGTTTGAGCATATATTGCTTCTTTAGATACATTATATTCTTTTGAAATTCTTTCAATATATACTTCTTTTTCAATATTATTGTCAACTCTAGCAAGTATTTTTGCAACTTCATTTAAAAATTTAATTTTATCGCTAGTTGTGTCTGTTGTCATTGATTTTTTTAGCATTTTCACTTTAAATTCTACTAAAGAAATTGCTTTATCAACACACAAGTTAAATCTTCCACTGCCATTTTTTAATACATATTCATCTGGGTCTTTTACATTTGGGTCATCTAACTGTAAAATCCTAACATCATATCCAAGATTTTGAAGAATTTCTAATCCTCTCATTGTAGCAGCTTGTCCGGCTGCATCTGAATCATAAGATATTATTATTTTATTTGCATATCTTCTAAGAAGTCTACCTTGAGCTTCTGTAAGTGCTGTTCCCAAAGATGCAACAACATTAGTGACTCCCCTTTGATACAAAGATATAGCATCCATATATCCTTCCACAATTACTATTTTATCCATAGGATTTCTTTTAGCTACATTAAGTCCAAACAAGTTTCTGCCTTTACTGTACACAATATTTTCTGGCGAATTTATGTATTTAGGTTTTGAATCATCTAAAACCCTTCCACCAAATGCTATTACCTTTTCTCTAACATCACGTATTGGTATCATAAATCTTTTTCTAAATCTATCTACAAATTTGCCATCATCATTTTTAAGCACCATACTAGAAGCCAAAATTTCTTCTTCTTTATAGCCTCTTTTAACTAACTCTTGGTAAAGTTCGTTGTACCTTCCTGCATAACCTATTTGAAATGCTTTTAAAGTTTTATTATCTAGTCTTCTTTTTTTTACATAATCTTGTGCTGGTTTAGAAGTAGGTTTGTACAAATTTTCGTGGTAAAACTGGGCAGCGATTTCATTTATTTCATATACTTTTGATTTTAAATATTGTTTTTTGCTGTCTTCGCTATTATCTAGTGTTGGAAGTGTAATTCCAGCTCTATCTGCCAAAAGTTGCATACTTTCAACAAAATTAACATTTTCGATTTTACTTATAAAGTGAAATACATTTCCTCCTGCGCCACATCCAAAACAGTGAAAAATTTGTTTATCTGGTGAAACAGAAAAAGAAGGCGATTTTTCTTTATGAAATGGACATAATCCAAAATAATTTCTACCGCTTCTTTTTAATACTACATATTGTGATATTATATCTACTATGTCATTGCTATTTCTTACTTCTTCGATTAATTCTTCACTATATCGTACCATTATTTCAAACCTTTCCTAATATATTATACTATTCGACAGATATTCGTTAAATCCTTCTTTATGTACACCAGTTTAATGGCAAAAAAAAGAGAACTTTTAAAAATTCTCTTTTAGTATTATTAATCTTCATTAAAAGGTATAAATTTATTTACCACATTTGTTAATGGTGATTCCTCGTCAACTCTAAACTCTTTAAATGATTGATTTATTTTGTTATCAACTATATTTTCCATTTCTTCATATGAAGATTTTTCTGCTAACACAAGTTCACTTACTAAAATTTGTTTTGCATTAAGTAGCATTTTCTTTTCGCCTGTTGACAAACCTTTTTCTTTTTGTTTAAAACTTAAGTTTCTAACAACATCTGCTACTTCATAAATATCTCCACTTTTCATTTTTTCCATATTATCTCTATATCTTTTGTTCCAATTCATAGACATTTCTGTTTCGTCTTCTTCTAGAATTGAAAAAACTTTTTCTGCTGATGTTTTATCTATTATACTTCTAACTCCAACTTGTTCTGCTTTATTAGTTGGTACCATTACTTTAACTTCACCTGGCATTTTTAGAATATAATATGATTGTTTTTCTCCTAAAATATCTTTCTCTTCTATTGCATCTATTGTTCCTGCCCCGTGCATTGGGTATACTATAAAATCTCCTACATTAAACATGTAAGTCACTCCTTTCAAAAGACATAGTTTAGGACTAAAAAAATAAGATTCCGTAGGACTTTTTTGCTTTCTTGTTATGTATTAGAATCATATTTTATCTCTTTTCCAACTGTATTAATTATACTACAAAATTTGGAAAAAGTCAAAAGATTTGGAAAAGTTTTTAATTTTATTTTTGCTAGTATTTTGGGCAGGCATAAGACCTGCCCTCTGTGACTTATCTATATAACTCCTATTTCACTATTGCTACATAGTAGTTCTTTTTACCTCTTTTTATAACTAAATACATATTATGAATTAGGTCATTTTCTTCTATTGTTTTATTTATATCGTTTACCTTGTTTCCTCTTATTTCAATACTATTATTATTTATAAATTCTCTTGCTTCTCTTTTGCTAGATGCTACTTCCATTTCTACAAGTGTATCAACAATATTTTTTCCCAATTTTATATTTTTTACGTCTTTTCCTTTAAATGCTTCTTCTAACTCTTCTTTACTTAATGTTTCAAATTCTCCTTTAAATAGTGCATCTGTTATTTTAACTGCTCTATTATATGATTCTTCACTATGTATAAATTTAATTACTTCTTCTGCTAAACGTTTTTGTGCAATTCTTAAATGTGGAGCTTCATTATGTTCTTTCATAATATCTTCTATTTCTTCTTTGCTTAAGAATGTATATTTTTTTAAATATTCTTCTATCATTACATCTTCAAAATTTAGTATGTATTGGTACATTTCATAGCTAGATGTTTTATTCTCATCAAGCCATAGTGCATTTCCATAACTTTTTCCAAGTTTTTTTCCTGTTGAGTCTACAATTAATGGCACTGAAAATGCATATGCTTCTTCGTTGTTAAGTTTTCTTATAAGTTCTATTCCTGTTGTTAGGTTGCCCCACTGATCTGAACCACCATATTGAAGTGTAGCTCCATAATTATCATGAATGTATTTAAAATCGTATCCCTGTATTAACATGTAAGAAAATTCAGCATATGAAATACCTACTTCCATTTGTCTTTTTACTAGATCTTTATTAATCATATATGCTACATTAACGTATTTTCCAACGTCTCTTAAAAAGTCTATGTAGTTATAATCTTTAAACCAGTCATAGTTATTAACAACTAGAGTGTCTTCTCCAAATAGTTTTTTCATTTGAGCTTGTATTTTTACAAAGTTTTTTTCTATAACTTTTATATCTGCCTTTTCTCTTTCTCCTGTTCCTCTTGGGTCTCCTACGCGTCCAGTTGCTCCACCAACTAAAATAATTGGTTTATGTCCTGCTCTTCTTAGTCTTTCTGCTACTAAAAATGTAGGAAATTGTCCAATATGTAAGCTTTCTGCTGTTGGATCTGCGCCTATGTAGAAAGTCATTCCTCCATTATTTAATTTTTCTTCTAGCTCTGGAGATGTAATATCTTTTATTAAGCCTCTCCATTTCAAATCATCATATAGTTTCATTTTAAATTCCTCCTCTTAACAAAAATAGCTAGTTCATCCTTATTTAAAGGACGAGACTAGCTACCCGTGGTACCACCTTTATTCATAATACTTAAAAAGTATTACCTTATTACTTTACTTACGTTTGTTACTATAAGAAGTGTAATTCATAAATTACTGCTAAATAATTTTCACCAACCATTATCTCTCTTTATAACACATTAATTTACTACTATTTTTCTTTTTAAAGCATAACAAAATTCAATTTTAAATATTTTATATTCTTTTTTTGCATTTGTCAACACTTATTTGTATATTCCTATTTTTCTCATATAATCTATATATGCATTATCTATGTTGTTCCATGTTTCAATATTTTCGTTCAATACTTGTTCACTTAAATTAATATTTGAACATTCCTCGTAACTATTTACTATTTTTTCTCTAAAACTATTTGGGCATCTTCCTATTATTCTTGCTATATCATCATACTTATTTCCATAGCCTGCGAATCCAAAATCTATAACAGCCGCAATATGGTTATTGTCGTCTAATAATATGTTACTAGAATTCAAATCTCCATGAACTAAGCAATTTGACTCATCAGTTATATCTGGCGTCATTTTCCAAAACTTTCTATTTTTTTCTGTAATATGAAAAGATAGAAGTTCATCTAAAAAATCTTTTAGTTTTAATCCTATATTGTTAGTTTTAAATATTTTAGATTGTGAGTAGTCTAAATTATGAACCTCATTCATAAACTGAGCGATTTCTGTTGAAATATTAGTTATTTCTTCATCATTTAAAGAATTCATTTTTTCTGCCAAAGGTGTACCTTCTATTTTTTTATGCATACTAAAAGGTCTTCCATTGTCATAGAATAGTTCTAATTTAATTGTATTAAAATTAGTCTTTCCATATATGTATTGTGTAAATTCATAGTCTTTTACTATTGTTCTAGACCAAAACTCATCTCTTGGAAATCTAAAAAAATAATTTCCATCATCTGTTTTAACTTCATAAACAATATTGGTCCAACCAGTTGGAATTAGTGTCATTGTGTTGATTTTTTTATTTGGGATCACATTACTAATTATTTTTCTAAAATTATCGCTTAATCTAAAATATTTATCATTCATTTTATTCTCCGTTTTTTAGTATATATGTTCCAAATTATATCATAGATTTATTGAATTGTAAAACATATTAAAAGAAAATAATCAAAGAGATTATTTTTAATATGTATGTGCATGACTTGCGCCTATATATTGTTAAATATATCACTTTTTATATCTATGATTTCATTTATATCAATTTTCAAATCATCTTGCATTATTATTGCTTGATTATAATTGTCTATCTTTTTTACTTTATTTTTTATAGTTTCGTATTTTCCACCGTCTTTTATTTTATCTGGTACATAATATTTTATTTCTATTTCGGGATTATTATGTAACATTTCTTGAATTATTTGAATTTTCACATTAAGTTTTAATTTTATTTCTTCATCTAGTTCTATTTTCTTATAAGTTTGTCTTGCAGTTTCTTTAACTTGCCCTTCATAACCTGTTAAAGCTGAAAAAGGTGCAAACTGAGCTGACCTTTGATATAAAGTCATTTTAGGATGTTTGGAAATTGGTCTTGATAAATTTATTATATCCTCGTATTTATTCATATTAACCTTTATGCCCTCCTACCTGTCCATTTCTTTCTATTGTTGTTCCGCCACTTTCAAAATTCATTCCTTTTAAAATAGCGTTTTTTCCATATTTTTTCTTTATATCTAAAATTGATTTTTGCAACTCGTGTTCCTTTTTTTCTTCTTCTTTTTTCTTATTTACTTCTGAGTAATCAGTAAATAGGTCTATTTGTTCAAATGTTTGCTTTGTTTCCGCTTCTGCTTCGTTCTCATCTATCAAATTATTAGCTGATATATTAATTCTTCTTGTTAGTAAGTTTTTATCTATAATTCTCTCATATAATTTAATTACAGCCTCTCCAATAATTTTATTAGAAGACGTATAATGGTCAATATTTTGTGTTCCGTGTGCGTGTTTTGGAACATTTCTGCCATATCTATCTATTGTAATCTCACCATTATATTTTATAGATGAATCGCTAAGATTTTCTATATCGTAACCAACAGTTAAAACAAGCTGATTAGTTACCAAATGTTTATCTACTAAGTCTAAAGCTAATAGTTCTGTCATTTCTTTTATAATTAGTTTGGTTTTTTCATAATTATATGGACAGTGTAACACTTGTCCTGAACATAAACTTTTGGTAGTAGGAACATAAGATTTAATGCTTTGCATTGTACACGGTTCATATCCCCATGCATGATCTATTAATAACTCTGCATTTATTCCAAATAATTTAAAAAGTTTATCTTCATTTGTTATTGAACATCTAGCAACATCTCCCATTGTATGCATATTGTTTTTTTCAAGCCTTTTGGCTATTCCTTTTCCCACTCTCCAAAAATCAGTCAATGGTTTATGTTCCCATAATTGTTGCTTGTACATTTTTTCATCCAAGCAGGCTATTCTTACTCCATATTTATTAGCTTTTGCATGTTTAGCAACAATATCCATTGCAATTTTAGCGAGGTAAAGATTAGTTCCAACTCCACATGTTGCTGTAATTCCTGTTGTTTCATATACATCATGAACTACTTTCGTAGCTAATGAACTTGCTTTCATTTGATAAGTTTGCAAATAATGAGTAACATCAATAAATACTTCATCAATTGAATATACATATATATCATCTGCTGAAAAGTACTTTAAATAGATATTATATATATCTGTACTGTATTTCATATATTTTTTCATTTGAGGTGGTGCAACTATATAATCTAGTTCAAGCTCAGTATGTTTTTTTAGTTCGTTATCTATGTATGATTTACCTTTTAATACATGACCAGGTGCATTATATTTTCTATTTGCATTTACTTCTCTTACTTTTTGTATAACTTCAAACAATCTTGCTCTTCCTGGAATTCCATATTGTTTTAACGATGGACTTACTGCAAGGCATATTGTTTTTTCTGTTCTGCTATTATCAGCTACAACTAAATTGGTTGTTAAAGGGTCCAAGCCTCTTTCTTTGCATTCTACAGAAGCGAAGAAACTCTTTAAGTCAATAGCTATATAAATATTTTGTTCTTGCATAATCCACCTCCTATTTTTATGATATTATAATTATAACATTACGTTTAGTAATTGTAAACATTTGTTTGTAATAATGATTAAAAAAATTAATATGTATTTGATTTTGAATTTATATTCCTTATAAAATTATTTTTGTGGGCAGGCACAAGACTTGCATCTCTACAAGTCTATGCCATATATTTCATCTTCTATATTTAATATTCTGTTATATTTTGCCACTCTATCTGTACGTGCAGGTGCTCCCGCTTTTATATATCTATTGTTAGTTGCAACTGCTAAATCTGCTATAAATGTGTCTTCTGTCTCTCCAGATCTATGTGATATTACAGTGCTGTATCCATTAGCTTTAGCAAGTTTTATTGCATTAAGTGTTTCTGTTAAAGTTCCAATCTGATTTGGTTTTATTAGAATACTATTTGCTATTTTATTTTTTATCCCTTTTTCTAATCTTTCAATATTAGTAACAAATAGGTCATCTCCTACTAGTTGAATTTTATTTCCTAACTTTTTAGTTAATTCTTGCCACCCTTCCCAGTCTTCTTCTGCTAGGCCATCTTCTATGGAAATTATATTATATTTTTGTACTAATTCTTCTAAATATTCTATCATTTCTGATGTAGTTTTTAATTTACCTGTTTTCCAAAAATAATATCCATCTTTATTGTTTTTTGCTCCTTCTTCAACCATTTCTGTAGCTGCCACATCCAATGCCAAAGCTACGTCTTCTCTTGGTTTATATCCTGCTTTTTCTATTGCCTCAATAATTAGGTCTAAAGCTTCTTCATCACTTGACAAATTTGGTGCAAATCCACCTTCATCTCCTACAGCAGTTGATAGTCCACTTCTTTTCAATATATTTTTTAAAGTATGATATATTTCAGACGCCATCTTTATTTTTTCTTTAAATGTACTTCCACCAACAGGTACAATCATAAATTCTTGAATATTTACATTATTATCTGAATGTTTTCCTCCATTTAGAATATTCATCATTGGGACTGGTAGAATAGTTCCACTTATCCCACCAATATATTTATATAACGGCATTTTCAAACTTTTAGCTGCTGCATCACAACAGGCAAGCGAAACTCCTAAAATTGCATTTGCTCCTAAATTAGCTTTATTTTTTGTACCATCAAGTTGTATTAATTTATTATCTATTTGGTTTTGATTAAATACGTCTTCTCCAATTAACTTATCGTTTATTATTGTATTTACATTAAAAACTGCTTTTTCTACACTTTTTCCCATGAATTTATTTTTTTCATTATCTCTTAATTCTACCGCTTCAAAACTTCCAGTTGATGCACCTGATGGAACAATTGCTTTTCCTATAGTTCCATCTTCTAAAATTACTTTTACCTGAACAGTTGGATTTCCTCTTGAATCTAAAACTTGCATTCCATTTATTTTTTTAATTTTCATATAATTTACCTCCATAAGTAAATTATTGACAATAATATTATTTTTAAACAAATTTCTATATTTGACAAATTGTTAATTTTGCATTATAATAGTTAAATAATATTATTTGGAGGTGTATTTTATGTCTAGCCGTCAAGGCAAGCCAGCCGGAGTTCGTCGGAGCAACAATAGATTTTTAGAGAAAAACAAATTTTCTCAAGAATATCTTAATGAGCTTTTAAAAGACATGCATTCTGAAAAGAAGTCTGTTGAAGAGAACAATAATACTTCGGCCGAAAACACCAATGCATAAGAAGAGCTAGCGGATTTTTTTAAAATTTCGCTAGCTTTTTTCTATTATATTAAAAATTTTACTTTTTTATCTTGATTTAACTCTTTTGCTTGGTCCTGTAGCTATTAGTTGTTTTCGTCTCCTCATTTCTTTTAATCTTTCTTGTTTTGAATATGCTTCTAATATCATTTTTGAATATTTAGGTATAAGAGTTTCAGATGCTGGATCAGCAGAGAAGCTATCAATCATTGAAACTCCTTTTGTTTCTGAAAGTTCTTTTAATGGATTGTTTTTATCTATTATTCTTCTTTCAAAAAAGTCAAACAATTCATTGCTTCTATATATTTTTCCTGCTTTAAAACCGTGGAATTCCTATAAATCCTTTTTCATATGCAGACTCAGCTTCTTGTTGTCTTTTTATTACTAAATAGTAATCTCCATGTATTTGAGCTAAAAAACCAACTCTATATTGATTTTTTAAGTTGTCCTCCCATGTTAAGTAAAAAACTCTTTCATTTTGTTTATTGTTCATATTCTAGTTCCTCCCTATTTACCATCCTTTGCAACTGCTTATTTCTGCTTCTAAGTTTCTTTTCTAACTTTTTTATATCTACTTTAAAATTTTCATTTTTTATTTCTAATATAATGTCTTCTATATTATCATTTAAGTTTTTTGAGAATTCTTGTGTTTCTTCTTCATATTTTTTAAAAATATATTCAATCATTTCTAATCCACAACTTCCTCTTCTTACATCTGGTTGTCTAGTTACTGTTGTATATGAAGATACCCAGCCATTATTTGAGCAAAAGCTCTTATCATTGTACATGTCTGTAAAGCAACTTGAATGGTCAAAAACTGCAAGCTGATATGAATTTGTTTTTTTATCTCTTATTAATGCCCAATTATTGGTATGCCTATCTGCATTATTTGTAATTGCATCTAATAATAATGTATGTAAAACTTGTTTTTTTACTTTTTCAAATTCCTCTGGATTGTTTATTTGTAATTTTATACATTCTAACAAATCTTCAATAAAAAACACATCTCTTTGAACTCTAAAGTCATCTCGTTCAAATTTATTGAATAATATATCTCTTATATGTATCATGTCTTCTTTATCGTTATCTAATAGTCTGTGGCTTATTATTCCAGGATCTCCCTTTTTCTCTTCAACTACATCAATTTCTGGTACTCTTGTGTCTTTTAATACTCTTTTACCAATGATGCTCCAAATTTTTTCAGAATAGGCTGCTTCTGGGTAATCATAATCATGTTCCTTATGAAGTCCTATTCCTATGTATTTTAATTTTCCATCTTTATTATTATAAAAATATCCCCATGTTGGATTTGATCCACTTCTTCCAACTGTATCTTGTTGTAATTCTCTAAATACTATATCTGTTTCTGGCTTATTGTCAAGTATTGATGTTATATTATTTTGATTTCTTTTTATTATTTTTATAGATTTTATCACAAAATAATTCTCCTTCAAAATTTACATAATTATTATACTATATATTACAGATAATTGCAAATAAATATTAATGTGTCAATAAAGGCTAATTGAGACGGTTTTTCTGACAACATTAAGTGGTCGAAAATCCGTCTCAATTTACATTATTTATTCTATTTTAAATATTTGAATACTTTTCTCTTGCTTCATATGTTGTATGAAGTAGTTCATGTGATTTATGGCTTCCAGGTTTTTCTAAATATTCTTTATATAATTTCACTATTGTTGGGTTTTCATGTGATTTTCTAATTGTGCTTTTTTCATCTATGCTATAAAGTGCATCTGCTCTTAGTTTTCTAACGTCTACTTCACTTCTTATTTTTGAACTTTTTATTGGTTGTCCTCCACCCATTATGCAACCACCTGGACATGCCATTATTTCTACGAATTGATAATCTGCTTCTCCATTTTTTATTTCTTCTAATATAGTTCTTGCATTTGAAAGTCCATGTGCTACAGCAACTTTGACTTTTGTTCCGTTTAAATCAACTTCTGCTTTTTTTATACCATCTTTTCCTCTTACATCTTCAAAGTTAACTTCTTTTAATTCTTTTCCTGTAACAGTTTCATATGCAGTTCTTAAAGCTGCTTCCATAACTCCGCCAGTTGTTCCAAAGATAGCTGCTGCTCCTGTTGCTTCTCCCATTGGTTCATCAAATTTACTATCTTCTAAATTTACGAAGTCTATATTTGCTTGTTTTATCATTCTTGCAAGTTCACGTGTTGTTATAACACAGTCTACATCATTTGGCATTTGTTCTCTTGTTCTTTCAAACTTTTTAGCAACACATGGCATTACAGATACAACAAACATTTTATTTGGATCAATTTTTTGTTTTTCAGCATAATATGATTTTAAAATTGCTCCAAACATCTGATGTGGTGACTTGCAACTTGATAGATGTCCTAATAGCTCTGGATAATTTAATTCTATATATCTAATCCATCCTGGACTACATGATGTTATCATTGGTATTTCTTTATTTTCTTTTAGTCTTTCAACAAGTTCATTTGCTTCCTCAACTATTGTTAAATCAGCTCCTGTATTTGTGTCAAAAACTCTATCAAATCCTAATCTTTTTAATGCTGTTATCATTTTGCCTTCAACATTAGTTCCTATTTTCATACCAAATTCTTCGCCTAATGCTACTCTAACAGCTGGCGCTGTTTGAACAACGACAAAAGTATCTTTGTCTCTTAATTTTCTAAATACTGTTTTTGTGTCATCTTTTTCTTTTAGTGCTCCAACTGGACACGCTTCTATACATTGTCCACAGAAAGTACAGTTTACATCATTTAAACTTGCTTCTCCAGCTGTAGATATATGAGATTTATAGCCTCTTCCTGCAACATCTATTGCAGATACTTCTTGGATATTTTTACAAGTTGCTACACATCTTTTGCACATAATACATTTACTTGCATCTCTTACTATTGAAGGTGACAAATCGTCAATATGTGATTCAACCTTTTCGCCTGGATACTCAATATCAGTTATTCCAAATTTTTCTGCTAAGGTTTGAAGTTCACAATTTCCATTTCTTACACAAGTTAAACAGTCTCTATTATGTGAAGATAATATTAAATCTAAAACTACCCTTCTTGCATCATTTATGTCTGGTGTATTGGTTTTTATTACCATTCCATCTTCAGCAATTGTATTACAAGATGGAACAAATCCTCTTCTACCTTCTATTTCTACAAGACACATTCTACAATCTCCAGCAGAATTTATTTCTTTTAAAAAACATAAAGTAGGTATATCTATATTAGCTTTTTTAGCAGCCATTAAAACCGTAGAGCCTTTCTCAACTTCTATATCTCTACCGTCAATATTTAATTTTATCATTTCTGACATATTTTAATTCTCCTTTCAGGATTTTATTATATTAATTTTATTCTACCAATAGGTAAATCAAAAACAAGTATTGCTAGGCAAAATTCAAACAAAATACCGTAGGCGTATTTCTTATACGTTGAGGATTTTTGTTTAAATTTTAACAACGCAAGACGAAGTTTTTCATTTACTTAGATATAGCTTTAAATGGGCATTTACTAACACATGCACCACATTTAATACATACTTTAGGGTCAATTTTATGTGGTTGTTTTACTTCTCCAGAAATTGCATTTACAGGACATTGTCTTTTACAAATTCCACATCCTTTGCAAAGCTCTGGATTAATTTTAATATTAGCTAGTGCCTTGCATTCACCTGTTGGGCATTTTTTATCTTTTATATGTGCTTCATATTCATTTCTAAAATATTTTATTGTAGATAATACTGGATTTGGTGCTGTTTGGCCAAGTCCACATACAGAAGTTTTCTTTATTGATACTGCTAATCTTTCTAGTTTTTCTATATCTCCTTCTTCGCCTTTTCCTTCAGTTATTCTTGTAAGCATTTCAAGCATTCTTTTTGTTCCAATTCTGCATGGATTACACTTTCCACATGATTCGTCAACTGTAAATCCTAAATAAAATTTTGCAAGATTAACCATACATTTTGTGTCATCCATTACAATTAGTCCACCAGAGCCCATCATGGAACCTATAGCACCTAATGATTCATAATCTATTGGTGTATCCAAATATTCTGCTGGTATACATCCTCCTGATGGTCCACCTGTTTGAGCTGCTTTAAATCCGTGTCCATTTGGTATTCCTCCACCAATATCAAAAACTATCTCTCTTAGTGTTGTTCCCATTGGTACCTCAACTAGTCCAATATTTACAACATTTCCACCTAATGCAAATACCTTAGTTCCTTTTGATGTTTCTGTTCCTATACTTGAATACCATTTTGCTCCGTTTAATATTATTTTAGTAATATTTGCATATGTCTCAACATTGTTTATTAAAGTAGGTTTTTGCCATAAGCCTGCATTTGCTGGAAATGGTGGTTTTAATCTTGGTTGACCGCGTCTTCCTTCAATTGACTCTAAAAGCGCTGTTTCTTCTCCACATACAAAAGCTCCGGCTCCAAGTCTTACCTCTAAATCAAAACTAAAATCCGTTCCCCATATATTATTTCCAAGTATTCCATACTCTCTTGCTTGGTCTATTGCTTTTTGAAATCTATGTACAGCTATTGGGTATTCAGCTCTAACATATATGTAACCTTTATTTGCCCCTATTGCATATCCTGCAATCATCATAGCTTCTATAACACAGTGTGGATCTCCTTCTAATATACTTCTGTCCATAAATGCTCCTGGGTCCCCTTCATCTGCATTACACACAACATATTTTTGATCGCCTTTAGCCATTTTTGTAAACATCCATTTTTTACCCGTAGGGAATCCTGCTCCTCCTCTACCTCTTAAGCCTGATTCCAATACTTCATTTATTACATCATCTTGGCTCATTGATGTTAATACTTTTTCTAAAGCCTTATATCCATCAAATGCGATGTATTCATCAATACATTCAGGATTTATTACACCACAGTTTTTAAGTGCAATTCTTTTTTGTTTTTTATAAAAGTTAAGTTCATCTAATCTATCAACAAGAGTTCCATCAACATCTTTGCAAAGTAGTCTTTCTACTTTTTTACCTTCTATTATGTGTGTATTAATAATTTCCTCACAGTCTTCTGGTGTAACCATTGCATAAAATGTGTCTTCTGGTCTTATTATTACTATTGGTCCTTTTGCACAAAGTCCAAAACATCCAGTTTGAATAACTCTAACATTTTCTATATTTTTTTCTTTCAATATTCTTCTAAACTCTTCAATTATTTTTGGTGATTTTGAAGATGTACACCCAGTTCCTCTACAAACAAGTATATGTTTTTCTCTTGTGTCTGCATTTAAGTTTATGCGTAAATCAAGTTCTTTTCTTTTTTCTTCTCTAATTTTTTGTATTTCTTCTAGAGTTTTCATTTATACCTCCCTTTTGATATTAGCAGTTTAAAGTAAAATATTTCTTCACAACTTCTAATCTTCAACTTAAATATTATTACTCTTTTTCTTTATATTCTGCAATTACTTTTTTCATTAAGTCTGGTGTTGCTTTTCCATATACTTCGTCATTTACAGTAAATACTGGTGCTAATCCACATGCTCCAATACATCTTGTTGCTTCTAGTGAGAATTTTCCGTCTTCTGTTGTCTCGCCTTCTTTTATTTTTAGTACCTCTTTTGCAGTATCTAATAATTTTTCTGAACCTTTTACAAAACATGCTGTTCCTAAGCATATTGCAATGTTATATTTTCCTTTTGGTTCTAAAGTAAATCTTGAGTAAAATGTTATAACTCCATATATTTCTGCCATTTCAATTCCTAAATACTCTGAAATTGCAAGTTGAGCTTTTTTCGGAATATACCCATAATACTCCTGTACTTCGTTTAATACCTGAATTAGATTGCTTTTGTTTTTCTTTTCATACTTATTTAATATTGCTTCTAGTTTTTCATCTTTGCCACCACATTGGCATTTGCAAGTTTCACCCATGTTAATCCTCCCTTTTTTCAACATACTCTCATTTTATCAAATAGTTAAATTTAATTCAACATATATTTAAGAAAAAACAGTATTTTCCATAAACTTATGCTCATAATAGAGAACAAATTACCATTGTTATATTAAACTGGAGTTTTAAGATTATAAATTCAGTCTACTATTAAACTTTTCAGTTTTTTAACTGACTCCAAATTGATAGAAAACTCGAAAATTAACTTCTGAGAGTAATAAATGCTAACTAGAAATAGTTAGTTTTTTTGTTATGTAAAGGAGTTGGTTTTATGTTGAATATAGAAACAAAAGAATTAAAAATAAGTGATAAACTAAAAAGAAAAATTGGTATAATTGGAAGATTTACTAATACTACTCCAGTTATAAATAATGGTTGTATTAAAAATATAACAAGTACTAATGTTGCTTATGTTATGCCACATATTATAGTTATTAAGAAAAATAAATACCTAATATTTGATGAATGTGATGTTGTTTATAAAAATACCTTTAAAAATAAAATAGTTTTTAAAGATTTAGAAGATTATATAAATAGTTATTAAATGTCTTTTTAAAGTATTAGACTTCGTAAAATTGACTTTAAAGTGCCAAACAAGTGAAAGATATAGATATTAGGTTGCAAAAGTCAATTTAAAATGCCAAACATATAAAAGGAGATATTTAAAAATATGAATGAAGAGAAAAAAATAGCAGGTATTTATATAAGAGTTAGTACGGAAGATCAAGCTCGTGAATGTTTTAGGTAAGACTTGGAGAAATTCAACTATTCAAAAAATATTATCTAATGAAATATATAAAGGTGATTATATTCATGGTAAAAAAACTAGGCAACCAACATATTATGAAAATGTAGTTGAACCTTTAGTTAGTAAAGAAAAATATGAATTTTGTCAGTATCAAAAATTAAGAAATACAAGGCACTATGAAAGAACTTCTACATATCTTTTTGCTAACAAATTAAAATGTATTAAATGTGGTAATTATTTTGGTGGTAAAGCTAGTGTTAAAAAAAAACTAAATAAAAAATATTACTATTATAAATGTAATTATTGTAAAATTAACTTAAAAGAAGATTCTATTGAAAATTTAATATTAATGGAAATATTATCACTTGTTTATATAGATGACCTGTTTAACGACTATTATACGCCATTTATTAAGTCAAAACTTGATTATAGTAAAGTTGACTATAAAAAGGAATTAAAAGAACTAGATAAAGAAAAAAATAGGATTAAAACAGCATATGTAAAAGGTATAGATGGTACACCTTTATATAAGAATATTTTTAAAACAAGTAATGAAGCTACTTAGTACTTGTTTTTTAGTATAAATATTTTAATTAATTTAAATTTATATTCTTGTTAGATTTTATTATATTATGTTAGATATTTTTTCCATCCACGATGGGAAAAATATCTAACATAGATGAACAGATTGTTTACCCTAGACACAAGTATTCCCATAAAAAAAACTAGTTATATTTCAAACTAATTTAAATACTAAATATTACAGAAATATTTTTTTACTAATACTTCGATATCCTCATTATTCATTGATACTATAACATGATCAGCATCATAATATTGTTTTTCTGCAACATTATTTATAAAATCATCATATTTAATTATTTTACCTTTATCAAAGAATACATACCATTCTTCAATGTCATTACTTTGCCTAAAAATTATGTATGGTTTAATTGGAACAACAGAAGGAACATCTTCAGTAATTGAATACATTCCTATAGAATAATTTGTATCTTTCTTTCTATATACTGTGGGAGCTGCGTAGTAAACATCATATGATTGAATCTCATTTAAAAATTTTTCAAAATCATTTAAGTTATTGTTTATTTTTTTAAGTTCTTTTTGACCTATTGAAATTGGATTGAATATACCAAATAAAATAAATATTAGATTTGAATTTCCTATTTTCTTTTTTATATTTTCTAAAGCTATTATACTGTTTTCTTCATCATCTTTAATAAATTTACCATTATCTTCTATATTCTCTTGCTGGTCTTCTCTTATATATTTCTTAATTTTTAATGTATTACAAATCTTTGCTATTATATCATAAAACAATTTAATTTCTGATGAAGATGTAGGTAAATTTAAAGAAAGTAGAATATCATTCTTATCTATCCACAATTCTATTCCACGAGCAAGTTTTGCCTTATCATATAAAAGTGTATGACTTGCCATTTTACCTTCTTTTAATCTAAATTTTTCATCTCTAGCACCATAAGATAATCCAGTTATATTTATAATTTTATCCATTTTTAACTTCTTACTAAAAACAGATTTTTGTTTTATTCTTACATTTACCGGCATAAATTCATCTCCTTTAAAAAATCACTACTTATCTGTCACTTCTATATGTTATTATACCACGAAGTTAGTGGATTTTATCACTAAATTAAATCATTTCAACATTTTTAATGTATATTCAAAATTTGGATTTTAATTAATACTCATATGGCTGGGGTACTGTGATTCGAACACAGGAAATGTCGGAGTCAGAGTCCGATGCCTTACCGCTTGGCGATACCCCAATATATATTTCTTTTATATAATAACACATTTTTTATATAAAAGCTAGCTTTATCTAAAAAATATTTTATATGAAGAAAAGAGTCCATAAATAATAGACTCTCTTCAAAATTTAATATTTTTACATATTTGAACATATACATCATAGTTTTTAATATTTCTTTTAACTATATTTTCGAATCCTGCAGAATGTGTTTTATATTTTAAATGAGCAAACTCGTGTGTTAATATATATTCAATTGTCTCTTTACTGTATTGTACGATGTCTGGATTTATTGTTATGATTTTTTTATCTGAATCACAACTTGCAATTTTATTTTTTATTCTTTTAATTTCATAATCTTCTGGAGCAAATCCAAGTTGTTTTCTTATTTTTTCCATTATTATTTCTATTTCTTGATTTGCCACTAAATCATATAATTTTTCTATTAATTTTTCTAAAATTTCATCTCTATTTAGCTTTTTATATTTATTAGGAAGGCATATTTTTATGTTTTTTCCCTCTACTGTTAATGTTGGTTTTTTCAAATTTTTATAATTGATTTTAACTTTGCAATCTTCCCCTAATAACTTTACTACTTCATTTCTTATATATTCTTTTTCGTAATTTTTTTGGTATTCTTCTATTTTATTTAATATCCATTTTTTCTTTTCTTCTATAACATTTTGTATTTGATTGCCAGTGTAATACCATGGGGCACTTACTACAACTTCTCCATTTTGAACTGATAAGTATAATTCATTATTATAATTTTTATTTACTGTATATGATATTACATTTTTCATTTTTTTGCCCCCTATATTAATTCAAATTAGAACTTCTGTTCGTTTATTATTATACAAACACTTTTTCGGTTTGTCAATATTTTTTAATAAAAAAAATGCAAAAAAATGTTCGTTTAAAAATGTATATTAAAAGACATGGATGATAGGTATATAACCTTTCATACACATGCCTTTATAAAATTTTTTTATAATATTTCTTTTCTTATTTCTTGCATATATTCACTTAGTATTTTACAGCTTTCATCTAATTTTGCTTGATCTTTTTCTGATAAATCTAGCTCAAGTAATTCTCTTGCTCCATTACTATTTATTATTGCTGGCATACCAATATATATATCTTTATGTCCATATTCACCATTTAAGTATGCAGAAACTGTTAATATTTCATTAGTATCATTTAGTATGTTTTTAATTATTCTTGTTAGTCCAATTCCTATTCCATAGTATGTTGCTTTTTTTCTATTTATTATTTCATAAGCAGAATCTCTAACTTCTACATATATTTTGTCTAAATCCTCAAGACTTCTATTACTATCATTCATTATATTTATCATTTTTTTACATCCAACATATGCGTGTTCCCATGGAACAAATGAAGAATCACCATGTTCTCCCATTACATATGCATGAATATTTTTACTTGATACATCTAAATATTTTCCTATTTGATATCTTAATCTTGATGTATCTAATGCTGTTCCTGAGCCAATTACTCTATTGGTTGGAAATTTTGAAACTTCTTGTACAACTTTAGTCATTATATCTACAGGGTTTGATGCAACTAAAAATATTCCATTAAATCCACTTGCTACAACTTGTGTTGTTATATCTTTCATTATTTTTGCATTTGCTGTAGATAATTCAAGTCTTGTTTGTCCTGGTTTTTGATTCAATCCAGCAGTAATAACTACTATATCTGCATCACTACAATCTGAATACTCTCCAGCCTTTACCACCATATGACTTGGTGAACATGGAATACCATCTGATAAGTCCATAGCTTCGCCTATTGCTTTATCTTTTAAAACATCAATTAATACAAGTTCATTTACAACTATGCCTTGATTAACTAAAGCATATGCCATGCTCATTCCTACAAATCCTGTTCCAACTAAAACTACTTTTCTTTTTTCTATCATATATATCACCTTTCCTTATTATGATTTCCACAATAGAAAATTATATCACCATTTTATGTTTATTTCAATATTGAAATAGAAAAATATTTAATTTAAATTGTGGGTTAGTCAATCATATGTCACAATCTTTTGAAAAATATATAGCTTGAGCGCCTCGTATTGCTTGACTCAATACGCTTTATTGACATTTTTTTCAAATTATGCTATAATAAAAAAGTATTAAAATACAGGAAGGTGTATAAAAATGAATGACAACATTAGCCCGGCAGATTTTGAGTTAATCCTCATCTGCCATTTTCAAAAATATTGCACAAATTGTCCTAAGCGAGTTGGATGTGAAGTACGGCGTCTTTTTTACTTAGACGATCAATCTTTTGAATGCACTATACAGTTAAATGAACTGATGATTGTATCAAGATTTAACGTCTCTGAAACTGATGCATTCGAAGTTGCTCAAAGTTTAAGAGAAAAAAGAAACCTCGAAAGATTTTTACATCCGCGTTATTCGTACAAATAAAGGTAAAATATACCTTTCGTTTCGGCTCCCATTTAGGGAGCCTTTCTCATATCAAGTTTACTTCACACTTACTAAATAAAAAGATTGCCAAAAATGGCAATCTTTTTGTTTAGTATTTAGATTTTTATTAATTATTTCATAGCTTCTTCTACTGCAACTGCTACTGCAACTGTTGCACCTACCATTGGGTTGTTACCCATTCCTATTAATCCCATCATTTCAACGTGTGCTGGTACTGAAGAACTTCCTGCAAATTGGGCATCTGAGTGCATTCTTCCCATTGTATCTGTCATACCATATGAAGCAGGTCCAGCAGCCATATTATCTGGATGTAATGTTCTACCTGTTCCACCACCTGATGCAACTGAGAAATATTTCTTTCCTGCTTCTAGTCTTTCTTTTTTGTATGTTCCAGCTACAGGGTGTTGGAATCTTGTTGGGTTTGTAGAGTTACCTGTTATAGAAACATCTACATCTTCTAACCACATTATTGCTACACCTTCTCTAACATCATTAGCTCCATAACATCTTACTTTGCTTCTTTCACCGTCTGAGTAAGGTATTTCTTCTACAACTTTAACTTTTCCTGTAAAGAAATCAAAGTCTGTTTTTACGTATGTAAATCCATTTATTCTTGAAATTACTTGTGCTGCATCTTTTCCTAAACCATTTAATATAACTCTTAATGGTTCTTTTCTAACTTTATTTGCAGATTTTGCAATTCCTATTGCTCCTTCTGCTGCTGCAAAGCTTTCATGTCCTGCTAAGAATGCAAAGCATTTTGTTTCTTCAGATAAAAGCATTGATGCTAAATTTCCATGTCCTAAACCAACTTTTCTATCATCTGCAACAGAACCTGGTATACAGAAAGATTGTAAACCTTCTCCAATTGCTTTAGCTGCTTCATGAGCCTTTGTACAACCTTTTTTTATTGCTATAGCTGCTCCTAAAGTATATGCCCAAGCTGCATTATCAAAACATATTGGTTGAACTCCTTTTACTATTTCATAAGGATTAAATCCTTTATCTGTACATATTTTTAATGCATCTTCAAAATCTTTTATTCCGTATTTTTCCATTACTGGTTTTATTTGATCAATTCTTCTTTCATAACTTTCAAAAGTTACTGCCATAATTTTATTCCTCCTTAATTTCGATTCAGTGTTCTTTTATTTTATCATTTTCTAAACAAAACAAAAGTAGTATATTTCCTTTGTTTTTGATCTTATTCTTTACGTGGATCAATAACCTTAACTGCCTCGTCAAATCTTCCATATTTTCCTGAAGCTTTTTCTATTGCTTCCATTGGTTCTATTCCAGCTTTAATGTTATCCATCATTTTTCCTAAGTTTACATATTTGTAACCTATTATCTGATTATCTTTATCTAAAGCTATATCTGTTATATAACCTTCTGCAAGTTCTAGATATCTTGGTCCTTTTATAGCTGTGCTATATATTGTACCAACTTGGCTTCTATGTCCTTTTCCTAAATCCTCAAGTCCTGCTCCTATAGAAAGTCCTCCTTCTGAAAAAGCTGATTGACTTCTACCATATACTATTTGTAAGAATAATTCTCTCATAGCAGTATTTATAGCATCACAAACCAAGTCTGTGTTTAGTGCTTCTAATATTGTTTTTCCAACTAATATTTCGCCAGCCATGGCTGCTGAGTGTGTCATTCCACTACATCCAATTGTTTCTACTAATGCTTCTTGTATTATTCCTTCCTTTATATTTAATGTTAGCTTACAAGCACCTTGTTGTGGTGCACACCAACCAATTCCATGTGTAAATCCAGATATATCTTTTATATCTTTTGCTTTTACCCATTTTCCTTCTTCTGGTATTGGTGCTGGTCCATGGTCTACTCCTTTAGCTACTGGACACATATTTTCTACTTCTTTTGAATAAATCATTTTGATTGCTCCTTTCAATTATATATATTAATATTTTATTAATAACCTGTTTTTAGTATTTGATTTTTTATTTCATTTTTTTCTTCTGTGTTGCTATTTTCTATCATTAAAATATCATCATCTTTTACATATTGAATATTGCTTTTTTTGCTTCCTGCCTTTATTGTCTCAAATGGCATTTCGTACATTACTTCACAATACTCATCTACTTTACTGTTATTATTTTTACTGTAAATTAAATATCTATTTATAACTTCTTTTTCTTCCTTATTAAAGCTATCTATAGAATAATTTAGGTATTTATATCTAAATATTAGGTGTTTTTCGTAACTACTAAATGTCATGTCTTCATAATTATATTGTACACGGAATTCAAAATCTCCAATTGAAATAATAACACTATTCCATTTTTCTTTTTCTAATTCAATATATGCTTGTTGAAGCTTTTTTATTTCTTTATACAAGCTATCAACTAATCTTAAATATTGATTTTCATCTATAGTAAATTTATTTGGTATTTCATATACATTAATTGGATTCTTTCTTAATACACCTTTAGGTATATAATAAAAATATAGTTCACCAGTTTGAATATTGTTTTGATGCTCAAGAATAGAGGAATAAAGATATACTTTATTCCACTTTTCCGGAATCATGTAAAATAATTTTTTTTGTATCTCTCTATAAATTTTTTGAATCCTTGGCTCTAATACCACTTTTATTCACCTTTTATTTTTCGATTATACTTTCTCCTGTCATTTCTTCTGGTTTTTCTAATCCCATTATTTCAAGCATTGTTGGTGCTAAGTCTGCTAATTTTCCTTCTTTTAACTTAACGTCTTCCATACCAACTAATACTAATGGAACTGGGTTTGTAGTATGTGCTGTATGTGGTTCACCTGTTTTGTAGTCTATCATTTGTTCAGCGTTTCCATGATCTGCTGTAATTAATAGAACTCCATTTACATCATTAATAGCTTTTACTACTTTTCCAACACATTCATCTATTGCTTCTATTGCTTTAACAGCTGCATCTAGATTACCTGTATGTCCAACCATGTCTGGATTAGCATAATTTAAGATTATTGCATCATATTTTTGACTTTCAATTGCATTTACTACATTTTCTGTAACTTCATATGCACTCATTTCTGGTTTTAAATCGTATGTTTCAACCTTAGGTGATGGAACTAGTATTCTATCTTCTCCTTCATATTGTTTTTCATTTCCTCCGTTAAAGAAGAATGTAACATGTGCATATTTTTCGGTTTCTGCTATTCTTAATTGTTTTAATCCTTTTTGACTTATATATTCTCCAAATGTATTTTTTAATACTGTTGGTTTAAAAGCTATTTCTACATTTGGCATTGTTTCATCATATTGAGTAAAGCATACAAAATATATGTTATTTAACTGTTTTGTTTCAAATTCATTAAAGTCTTTATCTACTATTGCTCTTGTTATTTCTCTAGCTCTATCTGGTCTAAAGTTATAGAATATAACTGAATCGTTGTCATCAATTGTAGCAATTGGATTATTGTTACTACAAATTACTGTTGGCTCAACAAATTCATCAAATACTTCTTTTTGGTATGATGATTCTATTGCCATTTCAGCTGAAGTACTTTTTACTCCTTCGCCTTTTACCATTGCGTTATATGCCTTTTCAACTCTTTGCCATCTTTTATCTCTATCCATTGCATAAAATCTTCCAGATATAGTAGCAATTTTACCTATTTCTTTTTCTTTCATTTTTTCTTCAAGTTTTAGTATATAATTTTCACCTGAAGCTGGTGGTGTATCTCTACCATCTAAGAAACAATGAACATAAACATCTTCAAATCCTTTTCTTTTTGCAAGTTCTAGTATTGCAAAAAGATGACGCATATGACTATGAACTCCTCCATCAGATAATAGGCCCATTATATGTAGTTTTGAATTGTTTTGTTTACAATGTTCTATTGCTGCACATAATTCAGGTATGCTAAAGAAGTCTCCATCTTCTATTGATTTTGTAATTCTAGTTAATTCTTGGTATACAATTCTTCCTGCTCCAATATTTGTATGTCCAACTTCTGAATTTCCCATTTGTCCTTCTGGTAATCCAACAGCTAATCCGCTAGCATGAATTTGTGTTGTTGGATTTTTTTTCATTAGTTCATCTATATTAGGTGTTTTTGCAATTTGAACAGCATTTCCTGATGCGTTTGAATTATTTCCAAAACCATCTAATATCATAAGCATAGTTAATTTGTTACTCATTTCTTATTCCTCTTTTCTATATTTGAAGTTAGATGTTAAAAATATTACCACCTAACATCTAGCTTCTAAGCTTTAAATACTATTAACGATTTTTGCAAATTCATCTGGAACTAAGCTTGCTCCACCAACTAATCCTCCATCTATATCAGATGTACTAAATAATTCTTTGGCATTTGATGACTTTACACTACCGCCATATTGTATTATAACACATTCTGCTACTTCTTTTCCATATATTTTTTCAATTTCTTTTCTAATTTCTTTTATACTATTGTTTGCATCTTCAGAAGTTGCTGTTTTCCCTGTTCCAATTGCCCATATTGGTTCATATGCAATTATTGTATTTTTTATTTGTTCATCTGTTAAACCTGAAAGTGCTAATCTTGTTTGGTTTGTTATAATATCAGCTGTTTTTCCTGCTTCTCTTTCTTCTAATGTTTCCCCTACACAAACTATAGGTTTAAGTTCATTTTCAAAAGCTGCTTTAATTTTTTTGTTAACAGATTCATCTGTTTCATTAAAATAACTTCTTCTTTCAGAGTGTCCTATTATTACATATTCAACTCCTATTGCTTTTAACATTTTAGCTGATACTTCACCTGTATATGCTCCCTTTTCAGCCCAATGCATATTTTGTGCACCTATTTTTATGTTTGTATTTTGTGCTGAAAGAAGTGCATAAAACAAATCTGTATAAGGAACACATAGTATAACTTCATTTTGAGTATCTTTAACTAATGGAATAAATTCATCTATAAAAGCTATAGCTTCGTTTGGAAGCATATTCATTTTCCAGTTTCCAGCAATTACTTTTTTTCTCATAAAAACCTCCTATAAGGCTTTATATAGCCTTAATTAATATTTAAATCTTTTAAAACTCTTATAAGTTCTTTTGTTGACTTTTCATCGTAATTATTATAAAAAATATAATCAAATTGTTTTTGTAAATCTTTATTTTCTGCAAATTCTTTTGCTTGTTCTTCTATTTCTTTAAGTCTTAAGTCCTCCTGATTTTTTTCTAATTTTCTAGCTTTAAGATTACTCTTTGCAGTTTCTATATTATTAGGGATGATATAGATTGAAAATACTTTATTAGTTTCTTGTTTTAGTTTATATATTATCTTATAATGTAATTCAATAATACTACATGTATTAGACTTAATTTTTGAAGATTCATATCCATATCTATACCCTAAATACTCAAATGTAACAATTATTTTTTTACTTGCTTCTAGTTTATCAAATTCCTCATCAGTAACAAAAAATTTATCAACACCATTAATTTCACCTTTTCGTATAGGTCTGGTTGTATAAATAATCTGATTATCTAAATTTAATTTATCTTGAAGCAATTTTTTATAATACGATTTTCCAGAGCCTGTAACTCCAGATAAAGTTATTACCATAATTACCTCTTTTATTTATCTAATAAGCATTCTATACCTGGTAGTTTTTTGCCCTCTAAGAACTCTAAAGAAGCTCCACCGCCAGTAGAAATGTGTGAAAATTTATCTGATATTCCTAATTTTTCAATAGCTGCTGCTGAATCTCCACCACCAATTATTGTAACTGCATCTAAATTAGCTAGTGCTTTTGCTAAGCTATTTGTGCCAACTGCAAATTGGTCAAATTCAAATAAACCAACTGGTCCATTCCATACAACAGTTTTAGCTTTTGAAAGTTCTTCAACATATAGTTTTATTGTTTCATCTCCTATGTCGAATCCTTCCCAACCATCTGGAATTTCGTTATATTTAACTACTTTACTTTCAGTATCAGGTTTAAATTCTTTACCTATTCTTGTATCTACTGGTAACATAAATTTAACACCTTTTTGTTTTGCTTTTTCCATTAACTCCTTTGCTAAGTCTAATTTATCTAATTCACAAATTGAGTTTCCTACGTTATATCCCATTGCCTTAAAGAAAGTATATGCCATAGCTCCACCTATCATTAATGTATCTACTTTTTCTATTAAACTTTCTATAACCCCAATTTTATCTGATACTTTTCTTCCTCCAAGTATTGCCATAAATGGTCTTTCTGGGTTGTTTAATTTTTCTCCCATAAAGTCTAGTTCTTTTTCAATTAAAAATCCTGAAACAGCTGGCAAATATGCTGCTACACCTGCTGTTGAAGCATGTGCTCTATGTGCAGTTCCAAATGCATCGTTTACGTATACATCTGCAAATGAAGCAAGTTTTTTTGCAAACTCTGGATCATTGTCTGTTTCTTCTCTATGGAATCTAACATTTTCTAATAAAACAATATCTCCATCTTTCATATTGTTTACTAATTCTTGAGCACTTTCTCCAATAACGTCTTTTGCAAGTTTTACTTCTTTTCCTAATAATTTAGAAAGTTCAGCAGCTATTGGTGCTAAAGAAAATTCTTTTTTAAATTCTCCCTTTGGTCTTCCTAAATGAGAACATAAAATTATTTTAGCATTATTATCTAATAAATATTTTATAGTATCTAAAGCTGATACTATTCTTCTGTTATCTGTAATATTTCCATTTTCATCTTGTGGAACATTAAAATCACATCTAACTAAAACTTTTTTTCCTCTTACATCTATATCTCTAACAGTCTTTTTATTCATTTAAAAACCTCCAATTTTATTTGTAGAAAATTGGAGGTTAGAATTTAGTATTTGGTATTCTGTGTTTTGATTACATTCAAAACATTAATTAAACTGAAAACCGAACACGAAACTCCAACCTCCATTCTCTTTATATCTTTATAAATTTTAAATTCATAATATCACATAAACAAAGCAAAAGTAGTATATCGCTAGGCAAACAAAATTTAAATTTATGAGGCGTACTGTTGTACGTTGATTAAATTTAAATTGAAGTTTAACGACGCGAGATGCTGCTTTTCATTTGTTTTTAGCCTAATTCAGCAAAATACTTAATAGTTCTAACCATCTGACTTGTATATGAATTCTCATTATCATACCAAGATACAACTTGAACTTGATATAAATCATCATTTATTTTTGTTACCATTGTTTGAGTAGCATCAAATAATGATCCGTATGTTATTCCTATAATGTCAGAAGATACTAATGGTTCTTCTGTATATCCAAATGATGCACTTTCTTGTGATTTCATTGCAGCATTTATTTTTTCTACTGTTATATCTGTTCCTTTAACAACAGCTATTAATATTGTTGTTGAACCTGTTGGAACTGGAACTCTTTGTGCAGAACCTATTAATTTTCCATTTAATTCTGGTATAACAAGTCCTATTGCTTTTGCAGCACCTGTAGAGTTTGGTACAATATTTACAGCAGCTGCTCTTGCTCTTCTTAAGTCTTCTTTTCTGTGTGGTCCATCAAGTAACATTTGGTCTCCAGTGTATGCATGTACTGTAGTCATAATTCCTGATTGAATTGGTGCGAAATCATTTAATGCTTTAGTCATAGGTGCTAAGCAGTTTGTTGTACATGAAGCTGCTGAAATTATTTTATCATCTGGTGTTAAAATATTTTCGTTTACTCCATATACTATTGTTGGTAAATCATTACCAGCTGGTGCTGATATAACTACTTTTTTAGCACCTGCATTTATATGTGCTGTTGCTTTTTCTTTAGAAGTATAGAAACCTGTGCATTCTAAAACTACATCTACTCCTATTTCTCCCCAAGGAAGATTGTTTGCATCTTTTTCAGCATATATTTTTATAGTTTTTCCATCAACAGTAATTGAATCTTCTCCTGCAACTACTGTATCAGCTTTTTCATATCTTTTTTGTGCTGAGTCATATTTTAATAAATGAGCTAACATTTTAGGGCTTGTTAAATCGTTTATTGCAACAATCTCATACCCTTCTGCTCCAAACATTTGTCTAAACGCAAGACGTCCTATACGTCCAAAACCATTAATAGCAACTTTAACTGCCATAATTTTCCTCCATTCCGATACAATTAAAACGTGTATCCGTAAATAAAATTCGTCTCTCTAAGACTATCTTATTTTATATCAAAAAAGAATACTTGTAAAGTATTCTTTCTCTTTTTTTATTATTTTCTTTAATAATAAAGTAATATTTAGTCAACATTACTTTTCTTTTTACCAAATGAAACTTCTTGGAATAGAAAATCATGTACTTTATTCCAAGTAATTTCTTGATATAAAAATTCATTAATTTCTTTTTCCATTTTTTGTTGTTTTGGTGTTAATTCAACAACTATTTCTTTGTTAAGAAATTCCTCTGCATCTTGTAACCAAAATGCTTTAAATTTTGACCAAAATCCTTGTTTTACTGGTAATGATGTGTCTACTGGTTTGAACATATCGCTCATGTTTATTCCTCCTCATTAGTAATATAATTATTTCTTGATATATTTATATTACAAAAAAGCAGATTTTTCAATAGTTTTTGTGTTAAATGTTTGTTACAAATAAATTACATTTATATTACATAATTCCCAATAATTCATCCCCTAACATTTCCACTATTTTTACATTTATAATTTCATTGTGAAAACTTGATATGTTGCCTTTAACATTTACAACTATATAATTCTGTGTATGCCCTTTTATATATTCTCCACTTTGTTCCTCAAATAAAACCTCTAAAGTCTTTCCAAGGTATTGTTTATTGTACTCTTTTTGATTTAGGTCTGAAAGTTCAATTAGTTTTTTGCTTCTTTCTTCTTGTATTTCTGGTTTTATTTGATTTGGCATTATTGCTGCTTTTGTTCCACTTCTTTTTGAATATTTAAAAACATGCATTTTATAAAATTTAATTTCTTGTAAAAATTCATAAGTTTTTTTAAACTCTTCTTCTGTTTCTCCTGGAAATCCTACAATTATGTCAGTGGTTAAGATTACATCATTATATGTATTTCTTAATAGATTTACAACATTTCTAAATTCTTCTGTTGTATATCTTCTATTCATTCTTTTTAATGTTTCATCACATCCGCTTTGTAATGATAAATGGAAGTGATGGCATATTTTATCTAATTTAGATAATCTATTTAAAAAGTTTTCATTTATAAGCATTGGTTCTAATGAGCCTAAACGTATTCTCTGTATTCCTTCTATTTCATTTATTTTTTCTAGCACATCTATTAGCCCAATATTCTCATTAAAATCTTTACCATATGAGGCAATGTGTATTCCAGTAATAACAACCTCTTTTATACCATTTTGTGCAAGTTTTGTAACCTCTTCTATTATGTTTTCTAATTTTCTACTTCTAACTTTACCTCTTGCATATGGTATTGCACAGTATGAACAAAATCTATCACATCCGTCTTGAACTTTTACTATTGCTCTAGTTTGCTCAATATGTGTTACAAATCCATATTCGTCATATTCATTTTGATGCAATACATCATTATATTTTATTTGCATTATTCCACTTTGATGTTTTTCAACATATTGCACAATATCTTTTTTTTCATTATTTCCTAGTATTAAATCTAGTCCTTTTATATTCTCTAACTCTTCTTTAGCTGTTTGTACATAACAGCCAACAGCTACAACAATTGCATCTTTATTTAATTGTTTTGCTTTTCTAATCATTTGTCTTGATTTTTTATCTGACATATTTGTAACAGTGCAAGTATTAATTATATATATATCTGCTTTTTCATTAAAATTTTTAATTTGATAACCAGCTTGTATAAATTTTTGTTCCATTGCATTTGTTTCATATTGATTTACTTTACATCCTAATGTACAAAACGCTACTTCCTTCATTTTTTCTCCTATTCTTATTTCTTTATATTGGTTTTAGTAAGCAAAATGCAAATCTATATTTCGTACTTTTTGTACGTTAATTAGATTTGCATTGTTGTTATTGTTATTTTCTTTTTCCATCAAGTACATCTAAATTATCTAATGCTTTTCCTGTTCCAAGTGCTACACATGACACGGTATCGTTTGCTATCATTACATTTATACCTGTTTTTTCTTGTAATAATTTATCTAAGCCGTCAAGAAGACTTCCTCCACCAGTCATATATATGCCTCTATCACTTATATCTGCTGCAAGCTCTGGTGGTGTTTTTTCTAATACACTATGAACAGCTTCGACAATTAGCATTGCTGGTTCTATAAGAGCTTCTAGCATTTCACTTGAATGAATTGTAATTGTTGTTGGAAGACCTGTTGTCGCATTTCTTCCTCTTATATCCATTTCAACATCTTGTATTTTAGGATATACACATCCAATATTGACTTTTAATTCTTCTGCAGTTCTTTCTCCGATTATAACATTATGTTTTCTTTTAATGTATTTTATAACTGCTTCGTCAAATTTATCTCCCGCAACTTTTATAGATGAACTTACAACTGAGCCACCTAGAGAAATTACAGCAATATCTGTTGTTCCTCCACCTATATCGACAATCATATTTCCACATGGTTTTGATATATCTATTCCTGCGCCAATAGCTGCTGCAATTGGTTCTTCAATTAAATACACTTTTCTTGCTCCTGCTTGTGACGCAGCATCTATTACAGCTTTTCTTTCAACTTCAGTTACTTGTGATGGAATACATATCATTATTCTTGGTGCAAAAAATGTTTTTCCACATATTTTGTTCATAAAATATTTTAACATTTTTTCTGTTACAGTATAATTGGAAATTACACCATCTTTTAAAGGTCTTGTTGCTACAATATTTCCAGGTGTTCTTCCTAACATTTTTCTTGCTTCGTGTCCAACTGCTAAAACTTCATTTGTATTATTGTCTACAGCAACAACAGAAGGCTCTCTTAATACCACGCCTTTTCCTTTAACATATGCTATAACAGTAGCTGTTCCTAAATCTATGCCTATATCTTGTCCAAAAGAAAACATAATATCTACTCCTTGTTTTATAATATCCGTAAAATTAAAATTGTAACGATATTACAATTTCGTTACAATTATATTACATATATTTAAAAATTTCAAGAACTTTTTTATATAGTAGGAAATTTCTCATTTTCTACTATATAAAATATAACATTAATAAAGCTGATATTATCATATACGTACTTGCTTCTTGCGATAAAAACTCCTCAGAAGAAGCATTATCGATATTGTCAACAATTGTTACAGTAGCTTTTTGTACATTTGTAAATTTATACCACATTTCGAATTCTTTATATTCATTTTGTTTTATTTCTTCTAATTTTATATATTTGGTTCCTAGTAAAACATTACTTGATGAATATAAATCTATTTTTAAATATTTATTATTTATTATATCGTTTGTGTTATTTTTTATACCACCTTTTATGTATCCATTCACATAAGTTGCTTTACTTTGTCCAACAATAATTTCTGGTGAATTTGTATAAATATTTGTTTCTATATTTTTATATGCTCCATTTATAGATATGTAAATTATTATATCTGAAAATATCCATAAAGCTGCAATTGCTAACACATATGTTAAGAACGTTTTTAATCTACTCATTTTTTTCAACCCTTTATTTTTATTATACGTATATTATTATATAAATATTTTATTAATTTGTCAAACCGTGTATTTATAGAAAAACTGAGTTTCAGAAACAATTTATTTCTAATAACTCAGTTATATAAATGCTTTATTTATTTCGTTTTTTATTTTATTTGCTTTTCTTCTTATTCTTGTCATTGCAGTATCTACTGATTTAGGCTTGCAATCTAGAACTTTTGCAATTTCAACATATGATTTTCCTGTTTGATACTGTATTAATACATCTTTTTCATGTTTACTTAAGCTTTTATCTATTGCACTATAAACTGTATTGTAATATTCTGTTTTAGCAATCATATCTGATGGATCTTCAATTGTATTGTTTTGTATTAATTCTATTAATTCTTTGTTATCATCTTCTTCTGCATTAATTGTAGAATTAATAGATATAGCTGAATTTAATGGTGCATGTTTTTGTCTATTAGCTGTCTTTATTGCTGTTATTAGCTGTCTTTCAATACATAAATTTGCAAAAGTTTTAAATGATATATTTTTTTCTTTTTCAAAATCTTTAATTGCTTTAAATAGTCCAATCATACCTTCTTGAATTATATCATTTTTTTCTGCTCCATACATGAAATATTTATTAGCTCTCATTTTTACAATGTCTTGATATCTATTTATTAAAACATCTTGAGCCTGCTTGTCTCCAGAATTTATTAGTCCAATTATTTCTTCGTCTGGCATATTAAAGTAGTTACTATTTGTATAAATCTCCATGGATACCTCCAAAGTTGTTCTCTAATTACGCATAATATACCATAAAATCCTAGTCTTCGCAATACTTTTAGCGAAAAATGTGTTAATTCTTTCTAGTTTATGAGACAGTGCTTATATATTTTTTATATTCTGCTATTTCTTCCCGGAGTTTGTTCGTATAAATCATCACTTATTTCCTGTACAATCTCATCTGATGTTAAATGTGGATTATTCTCTTTATACTCTTTATAAATATTTTTTGCTTTTTCTGAATCAGGTTTTCCATCTTTATAGTATCCCCACTTTGTAGCAAGTTCTTCCCAATCTTTTTCATTTTCACAAAACTCAAATGTAGCATCATTGCCATCTGCATTTTCTTTTTTTATTTTATCTGTGTCATCTCCATGCTCTTCATGCATATCTGCTTCTTTGTCTATATTGTCCTTGTTATGCACGCCTCTTCTATCATTCATAATTTCCTGCATTTCCAAATCAGTTTGAATTCCTACATTATCTGTTTCCAATTGTACTTCAACAGGATCATTACCATCATGTGTTTTTCCACCAGCATAAAGCTCTGCATATCCTCCAACCTCTTTTTGTTCAATAGATAAATAAAAATTGTTATCATTAATTCCTTTAGCTTTAAATCTTTTCATTGTCATGTTTTTATTTTTTTCCGCATAACCCTCAAGTTCTAATTTTGTGTTGTCATCATACATAGGGTTATCTCCTGTTGCATTATCAACAGTTAATATATCTGTTACTTTTGTTCCATCAGAGGTTTCTTTTATTCTTTTTCCGTCCTTATCTAACATAATTACAACTAAATCATCTGATAAATTTTTATCCTCATCTGTATTTGGATATGCAAAAGCTAATTCTTTTACTTCACTTGGTAAATTAAGCTTGTTTCTTAAAGTATGCCATTTATCTATATAAGCTCTGTCCACATCTACTGTTTGAATTATATATTTAGGTTTTTCTCCAATTCTAGAGTCTTTATCTTTCTTTTCCTTTTTCTTATTAGTTTCTTTCTCTCCTTTGTCTTCTATTTTTTCCTTTTCTAATTCATCAAGCTTATCACTCTTTAATTCTTTATCTTGTTCTTCCTTTGGCTTTTCTTCATTTTCTTTTGTTCTATCTATAACATCTTTTATTGACTCTGGCGCCTCATATTCAAGCATTAGTTCTGTAAAATCTACTTCTTCTCCATTTAGATAATACATATTCATTGTTGTTTTTGTATCAGGATCTTCAACCACTGCTACGCAAAGTTCAAATTCTTCTTTTTTATTAGTTTCTTTATTAATTAATTCTACTTTTTTATCATAATGTATAACATTCTTAACAACACAATTTTCATATCCAATATGATTATTTTTTAAGTCTTCTTGTGCTTTTTCTTTTATTGTTTCCAACTTATTTAATAATTCTTCTCTTTTCTTATCCATAAAACTATTTTTCCTCTCTATAATAATTAATTTTAAACAACAAATTCACCAATCAAGTCATAATCTTTTATGTCTATTATTTTACAATCAACAAAATTATTAATCAATTCTTGGTTATTATCATTTTTTATGTATATTACTCCGTCCATTTCAGGAATATCCATTTTGGTTCTTCCTATCCAGTACTTATTATCAAAAGTTTTATTTTCTACAAGTGTTTCATATGTCTTTCCTATTCTTTTTTCTAGGTTTTGTCTTGATATTTGTTGTTGTAAATTCATTATTTTATTATATCTAGCCTTTTTAGTGTTTCCATGTATTTGGTTTGGTAACTTTTCAGCAGGTGTTCCATCCTCTTTTGAATACATAAATACACCTAATCTATCAAATTTAGTTTCTTTAACAAAGTTATATAATTCTTCAAAATCTTTTTGTGTTTCGCCAGGAAATCCAACTATTAAAGATGTTCTTAGTATTGCTTCTGGTATTTCTTTTCTTATTTTTTCTATTAATTTTCGAATACTTTTTGAATTGCTTTTTCTCTTCATTCTTTTTAATACAGAGTCTGAAATATGTTGAAGTGGTATATCAAAATATTTGCATATTTTTTCGTTTTCTTTTACTAATTGAATTAATTCATCTGTAATTGTTTCTGGATATGCATATAAAAATCTAATCCATCTTATTCCATCAATTTTTGAAATTTCATTTAATAGCTCTGCAAGTCGTGTTTTTCCATATAAATCAATACCATATTTAGTTGTATCTTGTGCAATTACTATAATTTCTTCATATCTATGTAATGCCAAACTTTTAGCTTCCTCAATTATGTCTTCAAATTTTCTACTTACCAAAGGTCCTCTTATATATGGAATTGCGCAATATGTACATCTGTTACTACACCCCTCTGCAATTCTTAAGTATGCTGTTTTTGTACCTGTTGTTATAACTTTATCTAGATAATTATCTAATCTATTAAAATCTTTTTCTTCTTCACAAGTCTCATTATTAATTAATTTATCTATTTTGTGTTCAAATTCGTTATAGTCAGAAAACTTAATAAATAAATCAACTTCTGGTAAAGATTTTTCTAATTCATTTTTATATCTTTCTACTAAACACCCCATTGCAATTAAATATTTGCATTTGTGTTTTTTATATTCTGCCATTTCTAAAATGGTATTAATTGCCTCTTCTTTGGCGCTTTCAATAAATCCACATGTATTAATTACAATTATATCTGCTTCTTTTGGATTATTTACTATATTGTATTTTTTGTTTTTAAATATTCCAATTGCAATTTCAGTATCTACTAAATTTTTACTACATCCAAGTGATATAAATCCTACGTTCATTTTTATTCCTCCATATAAATATATTTTACCATATATTGCAGGAATTTGCTAGATTAAATGCATAAGAACTGAAATTTGCTCCCGAACAAAGTAGTATCATGTTGCTTTTTGTTCTAACTGATTTGAATTTTCGACTGTAAGGAAAAAATAGCTTCAAAAGGTTCTCACCTTTTGAAGCATCTAATTAATTATTATCCATTACATAAAATTTTATGTGCACGCTTTCACTTCCGTCATCGTATTGATCAATTGTACCATCATCGTTTATTTTTCCATATAAACTTATACCGCCATCTGGAAGTTCGTATATTGTATTTCCATCAAATATTACAAATCTATCATCTTCTTCATTTCTTTCTTCATCATTGTAATAAAAACTCATGACTTTTTGTCCATTAATATTATATACCTTAACTGTGAAACCATCTGTTAAAGTTTCATCGTTCTCATTTTCTTTATATCCATACCTTTTTCCTTCTAAATCTGTTCTAACTGGTGGCATTGTTTCATACGCGCACATCAAACTATCATCTTCACCTGCCATTGTAAGGCATTTATATGTTTTTCCATCTATTGTTCTGTCTTTTATTAAATATTGCATGCTATTTTCTTCATCAAAAGTTTCATCATCATAAAGAGTTATTGTATCACCTTTGATTTTATAAACTCCAACTTCTTGTGTGCTTTCTACTGTTCCATCACGATTATATATAATAGAACTCCATTTTCCATCTTTGAGTTTAAATATAGACATTCCTTTGTTGAAAAAATAGAATATCTTTTCGTCTACACTGGTTCCTGAATTTGGAATATTGTCCTTTATATATTGTTCATAGCCATTTATTTTTTCTTCTTCTTCTCCTCTTTTTTGTATATAATTGTCTCGTCCATTTTTTGCATATTCTACTATGTTGTTATTTTTTATTGACGTTATGGCAACCACCGCCAATATTAATAATATGATTATAGTTATTATTAATGCAACAAGTGTAATACCCTTAGTATTTTTAAATTTTTGTTTCATTTGTTTTTCTCTTTTCCTCCTTTGATTATATATTAAAACATTAATAACATTTTTCTAGGCGGGCACAGGACCTCCCCCTACAATTAATTAACATTTTATACATAATTATATCTGTTGTCAAGTACTTTATTCTTGAAGCTTAAAAGAATAACTAGGAAATTTTCCTATTTTATTATTAGCTCTTTTCCGTCAAAATCCACTGTAATTTTACTATTCGGCTCTATTTCTTGAGATAATATTTTTTTTGCTATTAATGTTTCAAGTTTCTTTTGCACAAATCTTTTTAATGGTCTTGCACCATAAACTCCATCATAGCCATTATCTATTAAATAATTTTTAGCTTTTTGTGTTAGAACTAATTCTAAGTGTTTGTCTTCTAGCCTTTTTTCCAAGTCTGCTATTAATAAATCTAGTATTTTTTCTACTTCATTTTTTTGTAATGGTTTGTAAAATACTATTTCATCTAGTCTGTTTAAAAATTCTGGTCTAAAACTTTGTTTTAATAATTGCTCGACTTTTTCTTTTGCTTCTTCGCTTATTTCGCCTTTGTCGTTAATTCCTTCTAATATATATTCTGAGCCTAGATTTGAAGTTAAAATTATTATTGTGTTTTTAAAGTCTACTGTTCTTCCTTGTGAGTCTGTAATTCTTCCATCGTCTAAAACTTGTAACAAAACATTAAACACATCTGGATGTGCTTTTTCTATTTCGTCAAATAATATTACACTATATGGTTTTCTTCTTACTGCTTCTGTTAATTGTCCTCCTTCTTCATATCCTACATATCCTGGAGGAGCACCTATTAATCTAGATACTGAATATTTTTCCATATATTCAGACATATCAATTCTAACCATATTATGCTCATCATCAAATAAGCTTTCTGCTAAAGCTTTTGCTAATTCTGTTTTACCAACACCAGTTGGTCCTAAGAACATAAATGATCCAATAGGTCTTTTTTCATCTTGTATACCAGCTCTTGAACGTATAATTGCTTCTGTAACTTTTTCTACAGCTTCATCTTGTCCAATTACTCTTTTATGCAATATTTTATCCAAATTTAGTATTTTATTTCTTTCGCTTTCTACCAATTTTGAAATTGGTATACCTGTCCATTTTGAAATTATTTTTGCTATTTCATCTTCTGTAACTTTATTTCTTAATAACGAATTTGCTGAATTACTACTTTTTTCTGCTATTTCTTCTTCATGTTTTAATTGTTCTTGTAAGCTAGGTAATTTACCATATTTTAATTCTGCTGCTTTATTTAGTTCATAATTTCTTTCAGCTAGTTCTATTTGTGCATTTACACTTTCTATTTCTTCTCTTAATTTTTGTACTTTTGAGATTGCTCCTTTTTCGTTTTCCCATTTTGCTTTCATTTGGTTAAATTTTTCTTTTAGTTCTGCTTTTTCTTTTTGAATGTCCTCTAAACGTTTAAGTGAAAATTCATCACTTTCTTTTTTTAGAGCTGTCTCTTCTATTTCACATTGCATTATTTTACGTGATATCTCATCTAATTCTGTTGGCATTGATTCCATTTCTGTTTTTATTGAAGCACAAGCCTCATCTATTAGGTCTATTGCTTTATCGGGTAAAAATCTGTCTGAAATGTATCTATGGGATAAAGTTGCAGCAGCAATAATTGCACTATCTGCTATTTTTACACCATGATATACTTCATATCTCTCCTTTAAACCTCTTAAAATAGATATTGTATCTTCAACACTAGGTTCATCTACCATTACTGGTTGAAATCTTCTTTCTAGAGCAGGATCTTTTTCTATATACTGTCTATATTCATTTAAGGTTGTTGCACCAATACAATGCAATTCTCCTCTGGCAAGCATAGGTTTTAATAAGTTTCCTGCATCCATTGCACCATCTGTTTTTCCTGCACCAACTATCGTATGAAGCTCATCTATGAATAAAATTATTTTTCCTTCGCTTTTCTTAACTTCCTGTAAAACTGCTTTTAGTCTTTCTTCAAATTCTCCTCTATATTTTGCACCTGCAACCAAAGCTCCCATATCTAGTGAAAAAATTGTACATTCTTTTAGTCCTTCAGGTACATCTCCTCTTACTATTCTTAGTGCCAAACCTTCAGCAATTGCTGTTTTACCCACACCTGGTTCACCTATTAAAACCGGGTTATTTTTGGTCTTTCTTGATAGTATTCTTATAACGTTTCTAATTTCATCATCTCTGCCTATAACTGGGTCCAACTTTTGAGCTTTTGCAAGTTCAACCAAGTCTGAACCATATTTTTTTAGTACTTCATAAGTCTCTTCTGGATTATCATTCATAACTCTTGCACCTCCTCTAACTTTTAATAAAACTTTTAAAAATTCATCTTTTGTAACATTAAAAGTCTTAAACAAGTTTTCAATATTGTTATTTGCTTTATCAAAAATTCCAAGCATTATATGTTCAACTGAAATGTATTCGTCTTTCATATTTTTAGCAGTTTTCTCTGCCTCTATTAAAGCTTGTTCCAAGTCTTGTGAAATATATATGCTTTGTTCTTGATTTGTTTTGTTAATAAATTTAGGTTTGTTATCTATTATCTTTTCAATTTCGTTTTTTAACTCTTTACCTACGTTCATTTTTTCGAAAAGTTCTTTTATTAGTCCATTATCATCTTCTAATAAAGATAATAGCATATGTTCTTGTTCAATTTGAGTATTTTTATTTTTAATTGCTATATCTTGAGCCTTTTTAAGAGCTTCTAACGATTTTTGAGTAAATTTTTCAAAATTCATATATATCGCCTCCTTTTTAGCACTCTATATGTTAGACTGCTAAAATTATACACCCATATTTGTAAAATGTCAATATATTTAATTTTTTTATCAAAAAAAGAGCACTTTAAATTTGCTCTTTTTTTACTTATTTACATATATATATTTATATTTATTTATTTTCTTTTTATATTTATACTTAGTACGCTCATTCCAATTATTGAAACACACGCCATAGCAACATATATTACTATATTATCACCTGTTTTAGGGTTTGAAATATTTTCTGTGTTATTTGATGAATTTGCTGTATTTGTAGCTATAATTCCATATTCACTTAAGTGAGTAGTTTTAAATACTAAATAGTCTCCATCAATTTTAGCATCAAAGTTTTCTTCTATATTTCCATCTTTAATATATACAACTTCATATTTATTAAAGCCTTTTAAATCTTCTGGTAATTTAACTCTTATTGTCATATCTGTATCTTTTATTGAAACTTTTGTATCTCCATCAAAAATGTTAATATCAACTACATACTTAACATTTTTGCTACTTAAGTCTTTTTCTACTTCAACTGGCTTAATGTCTAATTTATAGTCTTTACTAACTTCTTTAGCGAATTCAATTTTTGCTTTTGTTTCTCCAGTACTTTGAATTTCTTTTACCGTTTCTTTTACAGGTTGTTCTGTTTCTTCTGAAGTCTTAGTCCAAGAAGCATATAAAGTAACATTTTGATAATATTCAGCTCCAAGTGAATTTTTTATAATAGTGTCTCTGTTAAGATCATCTTTATCATCTTTATCCCATCTTCTCCAATATATATAAGTATAGTTTTTTCCACTTCCATC
>CAKPPF010000009.1 GCA_934177485.1 uncultured Clostridia bacterium
AGCAATTACATTTTTTCCATTTATGCTAATACCTTTCCTTGGTAATCTATGATGTTCTTTGCACCATGCTTCATATTTTTTATAGTTCATCATATTAATACTTTCATTAAAAAAATAATCATGGTCTAAAATTTCTCTAAAATCTCTTCTTACCCCTTTTATTTCAATACCATGTAAAAACTCATCAATAGAAAAATCTATAACATTTGAATAACTATTTCCAAAATCAATTTTTATTACATTTTTAAACATGCCTATTGTTTTTCCAAGTTGTAATATTTCTTGTATTTTATTAATTGAATCTTCATTTAATTCTTCTGATAAATTAGGATTTTGAATATACTTTAAATATTTATTATTTAGCCTAGCTAATCTTGTGATCATTGCTTTTTCTTTAGTAGATTTATCTTCTGCATATTCTGGCCATTTTCCATCATTTTTATTTTCTATCCAGTCTACTAATTTTTCTAATGCTTCTAAATCACTTATTTCATATCCATATTGTGTATTATGTTCATCTGCTAATATTTCATTATTATTTACCAAGTCAATTACTAATGATTGTCTTTTATCTTTTCCAGATGAAATAGCTCTTCCTATTCTTTGTAAATATGTTGGTCTACTTCCAGTCTTAGATGCAAGTATTACGCCTGAAATATTATTTAAATGCACACCTTCATCTATCATTCCAACACAATACATTAATTTTAAATGTTTAGAATCAGAATTATTGAATGCTTGAAGTTGTTTACTGCTTGTATTATCTTTTGAATGTATTCCATATATTTCAGGTTCTTCATCTATATTTCCAAACCATTCTTTAGCCTTTGCCATTTTCTCTTTCATATCTTCTATATTTTTACAGAAAATTATATATTTACCATCTTTTTCTGTTATATTTTCTTTCAATAAATCTGGAATACCTTTTGCTTTGTCTGATTTTTTTACAAGTTTTTCATACTCTTCTTTTAACTCTTCTTTTCTTTCACATTCAGCAGAATTTATTTTTTCTAGTAAAGATTCTAGTTCGTCTTCTCTTATAAAATCTGGTACAACATATTTAGGCGGATATATAATTCCTGCTTCAATTGCTTCTAATAATGATATTTCTTCTGCAATAGCATTTTCAAAAAGTCGTTCAACAACATTTGCTCCATCATTTCTAATTGGTGTTGCAGATAAACCCAATAATTTTGCTTGTGGATACATTTTTAACAACTGTTTAAATTTTTGCCCCCACCTATTTTCTTGATTTATTCTTTCTTCATTATCTATTGTATCTTTTTCGCTAATAATGTCGTCATTTATTTCGTCTGTTACATCTTCACTATCTGTTCCGTTTCTGCTTGTTTTCAAATGATGTGTTTCATCTACTACTATTACATCCGGTTTAAATTTCTCTATTACTTCATCTACACTGTCTTTTTCTCCTAATCCCATTATTGTTTGATATAACATACACTCTATGTTAGGAATATATTGTTTTGCTGCTTGCTTTATACTTCCACTTTCGGCTTGTATTTCCTCTATTGGTCTAAAATCTCCTCCAATATATCTTACAATATATTCATACATTTGATCTTTTATTGCATTCCTTGGTGACAAAAATAATATTCTATCATCAGGGTGTTCTAAAATATATTTTAAAACAACAAAAGACTTTCCACAACCAGTTGGAAATATAACTGCTGCTTTTCCCTTTTCATCAAATAATCTTTCAACATTCTCATATGCCTTTTGTTGATGTTCTTCTAATTTCAATTTATTGTTTTGAATATTTGCCATTTATATTCCTCCATTTTCCAATGAATTTTATAATATTACATTCGTTTACATATTCTTACTTATATAACTATATCATATTTACACTTTTGTGAACAGTCTTAATTAATAATATTTTTCAAAATGTTCGATCTTTACAGTACTTCTATCTTTGATTATTATATCATATGTATTTAAGAGTATCAATATTTATGAAGACTGGTAATAACAAAAGAAACCATGTACCATTTTTTCTAATTAATCATATATTATAAAAGGGGGTGAATTACAATGGCAGATGTAAAATTAACAAACATCGCTACTGGAACTTATCTCTATTCCTACAACTCCTACTTCTGAAGCAATTATAACAGATTTAATATCTGGTTTAACTATAATAAAAACTGCAGATAGACAAAATTGGGCTTCTGGAAACTTAACTTATACAATAACAATTACAAATGCTGCAGAAAATGCATTTGAAAAACCAACATTTACAGATATATTGGATCCTACCTTAATAAAATTAGTAGACAACACTGTCGAAGTAAATGGATCTACAACAGAATACACTTATGATTCTGTTACTGGAAAATTATCAATTTTTATCATTCATTTACCTCTATAATATACAATATTTAAAATAAACATTTTTATTTCAATCCTTATAAATATATTACAGTGTATTTTTTTATTACATTATTAAAAACAAAATAAAAAACTTGTTCAGTTTTGTTAATATATGATATAATTCATAAAAAGGTACTATTATTCAAGGAGAAAATATGATAGATAGAAGTTTAAACCCAGATTATATAAATTCTTTTTTAGATTATTCAATTACAATTCTTAATAAGTCACCTAATTCAATAAAAGAATATAACTATGATTTGGCATTATTTTTAAAATTTATTAAATTACGTTTTAAATTAACAGATGAAACGGATTTTGCAAATATAACAATATCTGATATACCACTTTCTGTAATAGAGAAAATTAAACTTGATGATATCCATGCTTTTTTATCTTATCTCGCAACAGAACACCATAGTAAAGCTTCTACCAGAGCAAGAAAAGCTTCTACTATAAGAATATTTTTTAAATACTTATCTCAGAAAGCAAATTTAATAACCCTAAATCCTGCTCAAGATTTAGAAACGCCTAAACAAGAAAAAAGAATGCCTAAATATCTCTCTTTAGATGAAAGTAAAAAGCTTCTTGCAATAACATCAAATGAAGAAGAAAACAGAAATGCAAAACGTGATTATGCAATAATTACAATATTTTTAAATTGCGGAATACGTTTATCTGAATTGGTTGGAATTAATATCAAGGATATTGATTTTAGTGAAAATAAGTTAACTGTAATTGGCAAAGGCAATAAAGAACGTACTATATATTTAAATAAAGCATGTGTAAATTCTATAAATGATTATATTGATAATTCAAGACCAAGAGAAGGAATTAAATATGATTGCAAGGATGCATTATTTTTAAGCGAACGAAAAGAAAGAATTAGTAATAGAACAGTTCAATATGTTGTAAAAAAAGAGCTTCAAAAAGCTGGCTTAGATGTACATAAATATTCAGTTCATAAATTAAGGCATACAGCTGCTACATTAATGTATCAATATGGCGGAGTTGATATTAGAGCTCTTCAAGAATTATTGGGACATGAAAGTATTGCAACAACAGAAATTTATACTCACGTAGAAAATTTTCAAGTAAGACAAGCAGTAGAAAGTAATCCGTTAGCTAACATACAATAAAAAGGATGAAAATACTTTTCTCATCCTTTTCTTATTATCATGTGGGCGAAGCCACTTTTCTTATTATATAGGTAAAAATCGAAGATTTTTACCTATATTGTAGGGATTTCTAGTTCATCACCTATTTGTAAATTACTGCTATTATCTAAATTATTTACTTTCTTTATTTGGTATATAATGTCTCTTATATCATTGTTTTCAAAATATTTATTATTAGATTGTTCTAATTTGGCAATTGCCCATAAAGTATCTCCAGATGAAATATATATTTTTTTGTATTTAACCTCCGTATGTGAAAAACTTATGTTAGTAAGTAATATTATAATAAATACTATTAATGCTATTGTAATACCACAACTTTTTATAAATTTATTTTTATCTGTTATTTTCATATTTTTTACCTCTTTTCATTATAATATCGAATTGTTGTTCGCTTTTTATGTATTTATTTTATACGAACATAAGTTCTTTGTCAATAGTTTTTTAGTAAAAAACAAAAAAATGTTTGCTATTTTATATTTTCCTTTCTTATTTTTATCGTTTCCCCAACATAAATTAAATTTGGATTTTTTATATTGTTCAATTTAACTAATTCTTTTACTGTTACGTTGTACTTCCTTGCAATAGCTGAAAGAGTATCTCCTCTTTTTACATTATAAATTATGTGATTTGTTTCACCTTTTTCATCATAATTGGAATATGGTATATTTAGTATTTGACCTATGTAAATAATATTTCGATTTTTTATATTATTGTACTCAACAATTAAATCAACAGATGTTTTATATTTAACAGCAAGTTGACTAAGGGTGTTTCCTCTTCTAACTCTTACTTCAATAGTTCTACTTAAATCTCTATTCCTATGGTTTGTTTCTTTAATTACTGTTTCATCTGTCAAAAATATATCTGAAGTATAATAATCTTTATCAACAAATTTTTTTATTCCACTAATTCTTCCATTATCTGCGTACTGAAATCCTATCCATGAATTCCATTTATCATTAGAAGTTGGATTTTTAACTCCATATTCTGCAACCCATATAGGGTACTTTCTTGCTAACTCTTCATCAAATACATTTTTGGCATTATATGCGTCACTATATATAACCACTTCTTTTCCAGTATTTTCTCTAACTTTTTCCAAAAAAGCTTTTGAAATATTATTTATTTCTGTTTTACTAAGTCCTCTAAATGATTCAAAATCCATAGCTAATTTACAGTTAATTTTTTTGTTACCAATAATAGAACAAAAATAGTTAGCTTCATCTATTGCTTCATCTATGTTTTTTGCTGTTAAATAGTGATATACTCCAATTTTTATTCCATACTTCACTGCTTCAGTATAATTTCTATCAAAATATGGGTCAACATGACTATTTCCTTGAGTAGCTTTTATGTACGCAATTTCTATTCCATCATTTTTAACTTTATAAAAATCTATTCTACCTTGCCACTGGCTAATGTCTATTCCATCATATATTGTGTTTGATGATGCTGAAAATGCTAAAACACGATTTCCAAATGCTAAGAATGTAACAATAAAACATGCAAATATAAATATAAGAATTTTCTTCATAAATACTTTCCTCCTTATTTAATATATTAATGAATCAGATTAAATGTGAGAACAAAGTAGCTTTATGTTGCTCTTTGTTCTAGCTTGATTTGAGTTTCCGAATAAAATGAGGAAATCTCAAAGGCAACAGCGATTATAGCATTTTTGTTGAATAGAAAAATCTTTGATTTTTCCTATTCAACAAAAATGAACAAGAATCAATGTATTCTTGTTCTTAAAAATAATTATTATATTCATAATAAAATTGGCTGTATTTGTTCACCATCTAAAGCATATTCTAAAGTTTTCTTTATATATGTCGGATCAAATACTACAGAACGTGGTTTAGTAATTGGATTATCTTGCCTAAACGGTACAAAAAAACAATTTTTTCTGTTAAGTAAATATCCTATATTTTTAGCACTTCCAGATAACCCATCATTTGTTGAAGGAGCTATAACCAACGGATTGTCATTTCTTAAATGTGCTTTTGCAGCCATAAGTACAGGTGTATCTATAATACTTTGAGTTAATTTTGCAAGTGTATTTCCAGTACATGGAGCAATTATCATTATATCTGTTAAATTTTTAGGTCCAATTGGTTCTGCACCTTCAATTGTATGAATAATTTTGTTTTGACAAATTGTTTCAATTTCTTCAATAAAATCTTTTGCTTTACCAAATTTAGAATCTAAATTATATGCATTAAATGACATTATAGGTAAGATATTAGCTTCTTCCTTTACTAACTCTTTCATTTGTAATATAGTATTTTCAAATGTACAAAAGGAACCTGTTAAACAAAATCCTACAGTTTTATTTTTTAATTTCATAGAATATCCCTCCTTTTATATCATAATACTTCTTTATATCTTATGTTTTTATGTAAATAAGCGTGAAAAAAACTTCTCTTATTGAGAAGTTTTTTGTTTATAAAATATTTAAGCAATATTACGTATCATCAATACTATTTCCTATTTTATCTTTATATTTAATATAATTTAGATATGTAACATATTTGTTATATATTTCTGTAATTTGTTCTATCTGGCATTCTGGTGCACCTCTTTTAAGCATTGATGCTTTTATTCTATTATAGTCTTCTTGGAAACTTCTACCATTGTTTTCAAAAACATACTCATAATTAGATTTTTCTCTCTCATCATTTAATATTTTCAAAAATTCATTTAATGAATAAGTATGACTAGAATCTGTAAGTTCTTGAGGTACAAAATTTTCTTCTTCTGTTCCTCTTCTGAAAATTTGAACATTATAATTAGATAACTCATTTATTACTCCAGCTGTAGCCCTATATGACTCATCATGTCTTCTTATATCTGTAAGTTTTACATTAGGGTTTTCAGGTGCTTCTTCATATCTATTATGAATTGCTATTGAACTTATTAAATCTCCAACTGCTAATATTTTAGAATTAATTGAATAATTGTGCTTTTTTAATTCTTCTAAATCAATTCCTATTAAGCCTAATTCTTCAGATGGTGCACATTCAAATAATAAGTTGTATCCTTTTTCAGCCGCTAAATCTCTAATATTATTAGAATGATCATAGGAATCAATTCCAGTTAAAGCTCCAAAATGAGTTGGATCTTCTTCCATTATTTGCTCTACATCTGGTCTGAATTTCTTATACAAATCAGGATTAATAATAACACTATCTTCATTTTTTAATATTAAAGTTCTTAGATTAGTTTTTCCTGCCCCCGTTTGAGCAACGATTATTGATGCTATTTTATTATCTGATGTTTTTTTACCTTGAAAAGATGTGTGAACAATTTTTAAAAAACATAAAAAATAATCTTTATCAGATAATCTATGTGAAAGCATTGATTGTCCCAATGGAAAACTTATATTACTAGATATAACTGGGTCTACTCTTCTTTTTGCATATTGAAATAATTCATCAACAGAGCAAGGTAGCTCCTTTATAAAGTCTGGGTTTAGTTCTTTTTTCACTTGTTCTAATACATTACTACTTAAATTTCTTAATATTTTATCATCCATATTTATAGAATCCCCTTAACATTTTTGCTAATTACAGCATTTATAATATTTTCATTTCCAATATATATTTGTTGTTTTATCTGGTTTAATACACTTATCTTTTTCTTAAGTTCACTACTTTTTTCAATGTCTTTTGTAATAGAATATTCATTAGTTAAGCTTGCTATATTATTCATGATTATATTAAGAGCTTTATTAAGTTTAACATCATAATTACCTTTCTTCATAACTTTTCTCCATTATAAATTAAATATTTTTAAATCTTTCATTAACTTTTTGTAATTGCTGTACTTGTTCAATTGGAGCATTTCTGTCCTCCATTTGTTTTTCTATTAGTTTATATCTATTTGCAAATTCATCACCAGTTTTTTTATTGTCATTTTCTCTTGCCCCATTAATGGCTTGAATTGGTGACATATATTGAGAAGATGGATATATTTGTCTTGGATTAAAGTTATTTTCAATTATACCTCTTTCATATACATAGATATTCTTTATATTATTATTTAATTGTAAATCCTCAACATTTTTGCATAAAGCCATATAAGATTCATCATGTCTAGATATGGGAGTTAATTTGGCCGTTTTTAAACCTGATAAAATTTGCTTTTCATATCTTTCATGTAAAGAAAGTAAACTGTTTAACTCTCCGACAGCTAATATGTGCACTTCAATTTTATATCCTTTTTTTATAATTTTCTCATCGTTTATTCCTATTAAACCTTTGCTTAAGGATGGAGCCGTTTCTTTTATAATATTATATTTATTATTAACTGCATAATTATATATATTATCTGCACAATCATAGCCATCAGGACCTGTTAAGAATGGATATAATACTGGATATTTTTGAGCTATTTCTTGTGCATCATATCTAAAATGTTTATATTTATCTGAGTCTACAAAAATGTAATTTTCATCATTTCTTAGTAATTTAGCAGTTAAATTACTCTTTCCACTACCAGTCTGTGCAGCGACAATAGATATTTGCGGATATTCTACTGGTACTTTGTTGTAAAAAGTTATAGCCATAGCATAATAAAAAGTTCTTAAATATTCTTTATCACTTAATAGGTATTTTTCCATTAATAGTTTAACATCATCTTTTAAGTTTGGGGCAAAATTTATTTTTTCAACCCTTTGTGCATATTTTAACAAATTAATAGGTTCATCTGGTAACATTTTTACTATAATTTCTGGTAACTCATCAATTAATTCTTCATATATGTTTTGTGAAATTGTTCTCTTACTCATATTTTATCTCCTTATTAAGTATTTCAACTACTGCATTTCTATCTCCCTTATAAGCCTTTTCCTCTAAGCTTATAAGTTGTTGTAATTCACACTCTAAAGAATCTCTTTTATTATCACTATTACAGTCACTAATTGCAAAAATAGTTTGAGCAATATTGGCCATTATTTTTTCTAGTGATACTTCCAATTCAATATGTTCTTGCATTATTAATCTCCTATTTTATTAAATTTTTTGTATCTCTAGCTATAACTAGTTCTTCATTAGTTGGTATTATATAAGCCTTTATTTTTGATTCTGGTTTAGTAATTAATACTTCTTCTCCACGTACATTATTTTTGTCTTCATCAATTATAAGCCCCATAAATTCAAGGTTTTTGCATATTTTCTTTCTTATATTTATCTGATTTTCACCAATCCCTCCAGTAAATACTACTACATCTATTCCTTTCATAGATACAGCATATTTTGCAATAAATTGAGCAATTGACTTTGTAAACAATTCTATAGCTATATGTGCCTTAGGTTTATCTTCTTCATATGAAGCAAGTTCAATTTGTCTGAAATCTGGATCTAATCCTGTTATACCATATAATCCTGATTTTTTATTTAACAAAGTATTAGCTTCTTTTGGAGATAAATTTTCTTTTTCCATTATATCAGTTACAACAGATGGATCCAAGTCTCCTGAACGTGTTACCATTGGTATTCCTCCAAGAGGTGAAAGCCCCATTGATGTATCTATTGATTTTCCACCATCAACAGCTGTAATACTAGCTCCCTGTCCCAAGTGACATGTAACAATTTTTAAATCTTCTATTGGTTTATTTTCTAATTTTGCAGCTATATTAGCAACAAATTGGTGAGAAGTTCCATGTGCACCATATTTTCTGATTCTATATTTTTCATAAAATTCATATGGTATTGGATATATATAATTTTCCGCTGGCATAGTTTGATGAAAAGCTGTATCAAACACTGCAGACATAGGAACTCCTGGCATTGCTTTTTGACATGCTCTAATTCCTAAAATAGCAGCTGGATTATGTAATGGTGCAAGTGCAGCACATTTATCTATTTTGGAAATTACTTCTTCATCAATTAATACTGATTTATCAAACAATTCCCCACCATGAACAATTCTATGTCCTACAGCATCAATCTCTTTTAATGAATCTATAACTTTATACTCAGGATTCATAAATTGCTCTAATATAACTTCTAAAGCTTCTGTATGATTCATTACAGCTTTTTTTATAACTGTTGCATTTCCATTAACTTTATGAGTTAAAAAAGCTTCTTGTTCTCCTATTCTTTCAAAATTTCCTTTAGCTAATACACTTTCATCTTCCATATTAATTAATTGATATTTTAAAGATGAACTTCCACAATTAACAACTAAAATTTTCATATTAAATATTCCTTTCTTTTTATAAAAATTCTATAAATTATTTTGCTTGAGCTTGAACGGCTGTAATAGCAACAACTCCTGCAATATCATCACTACTGCATCCTCTTGATAAATCATTTACTGGTTTTGCTATTCCTTGGCAAAGCGGTCCATATGCTTCTGCCTTTCCAAGTCTTTGAACTAATTTGTATCCGATATTTCCAGCATTCAAATCTGGGAATATTAAAGTATTTGCATGTCCAGCAACTTTGCTTCCAGGAGCTTTACTCATACCAATTTCAGGAACTATTGCAGCATCTAATTGCATTTCTCCATCTGCACTTAGGTCAGGTGCTTTTTCTTTTAATAATTTCGTTGCTTCTACAACTTTGTCCACTAAATCTGATTTTGCACTGCCATATGTAGAATATGAAAGCATTGCAACTTTAGCCTCTTTTCCAACTAATTGTTCAAAACTCTTAGCAGATGAAATAGCAATTTCAGATAATTCATCACTTGTAGGGTTTGGATTTAATCCAGCATCTGAAAATATAAATGTTCCATTTTCTCCATATTCACAGTTTGGAACAACCATTAAAAAAAATGCAGATACTAGTTTTGTATTTGGTGCTGTTTTTAAAATTTGAAGTGCTGGTCTTAAGGTATCAGCTGTTGAATGTGCAGCACCACTAACTAATCCATCAGCATCTCCATTCTTAACCATCATCATTCCAAAATAAACATAGTTTTGCATTATTTCTTTTGCTTGTTCTATAGTAATTCCTTTTGCTTTTCTAAGCTCATAGAATTTATTAACATATTCATTGTATTTTTCTGACCTTATAGGGTCAATAATATTTGCTCCCTCTATATTTAAATTATGTTCTTTTGCAAGCTTTAATGTTTTTTCTTCATTTCCAATAAGAATTATATTACTATATCCTTCTTTTAAGATTTTTTGAGTAGCTTCTAAAACTCTTATATCTTCAGTTTCAGGTAATATAATAGTTTTTATATCTTTTTTAGCTCTTTCTTTTATTGAATCAATAAAGTTCATTGTAATTCTCCTTTCTTTTATACCTTGTATATTATATAAATAAACTATTAAAAGTACAAGTGATTTTTACTTTATTTTTGCAATTAATGCTTTTATTTTTATTCCATCATCTGAAAACATTTTCTCATGTTCTGTTACAATATTTGTTCCATTAAAAATATCTGCATTGTGTAAATCAAATGTTTTTGCAATAATTTCAAATCCACTCTCTTCTAAATAAGTTATACTATCTTCAAATAAATCATCATCATCTGTCTTAAAATATATTTCTGCATCATTAGATAAAAATTCTTTGTACTTTTCTAGTTGTTTTGAATGTGTTAGTCTCTTCTTTTTATGCTTTGCCTTTGGCCATGGATTGCAAAAATTTATATAAATTCTTTTAATTTCATCATTTTTATTAAGAATATTATTTATTCTTTCAATATCGTATCTAACTAATATTAGGTTTTCAACATCATTATTGTTAGAGTTGTACTTTTCTTCAACTTTTCTTTTTGCTAATCCAAGCATTGCATCAACTAAGTCTATTGCAATAAAATTAATTTCTGGATTTTCAAAAGCAGTTTCAGATATAAAACTTCCTTTTCCACAACCAAGCTCAATATATATTGGATTTTGAGAATTTTTAAATTTGTTTTTCCAATTTCCAATATAATTTTCTGGATTATCTTCATAAAAATAGCTAGCTTCAAGTTCAGGTCTAGCCCATGGTTTAAATCTTATTCTCATCGATTTTTTTGTCCTTTCTTATTATTTCAATACCTTTTATTGACTGAGCAATAAAAATAGCAAGAGCTATACCTCCAGTTATAAGTAAAGCCTGCAACAAATAATATCCTGTCTTGCTGGAATTACCATTGATTAATGAATATACCATATTGTACATAGCAGCTCCAGGAACAATTGGTAATATACCTGGTATAATAAAAATTGTTGAAAGTGTTTTTAAAATTTTTGATAGCAACATTGAAAATATAGTTACAATTAATGCAGATAAAAAATATGCCAAAAGTTCTGTACCGCCAAAAGCTATTGTTTCTAAATAAACAAGCCAACCAATAGCTCCAACTAATCCAACAATAATTATGTATTTTTTTGGTATCTCTATTCCTATTGAAAATGAAACAACTGCAATAAAAGATGCTATAAATTGAATAATAATCATAAATTTCCCCTTATACTATAATAAAATAATTTGGCCTAGAAAAAGTCCTACATATACGCCAATTGCAACCGAAAATGCTTGAACAAGTGCATCTAATAATCTTGCAGCACCTGACATATAATCAGCATTAAATGTATCTCTTGCTGCATTTGTAATTGCAATTCCCGGTACATATGGCATTATAAATCCAACAACAACAGATTGAATGTCGGATTTAATAATTGTATTTAAAAATACCGCCACAAATGATACTACAAGCATTTCAAAAGCATTTTTCATAAAGTCATTCACCTTAATATATTTAAATATATTATTCAAAATTGCTAATATACTCCCACATATTAAAGCCGATAATGCTTCCATAATTGTTCCTCCAAACATAACAGTAAATGCAGGTGGAACAAGCATTAACCCTATTATTTTTAACAAAGTGCTATATTGATTTAATGTTTTCAATTTTTTTAATTCACTAAATAATATTTCTAAATTTATTCTACCTTCGCAATAATCAAAAACTAATCTATAAGCTTCATCAACTCTGTTTAAATTTGTTACTCTTTCATGTATTCTTGAAACTGCTGTTATATGTTCAATAGACGGATCAGATAATGTTACAATTATACTTGTTGTCATTACAACAGCTTCTATATGTTTCATTTGCGTTGTTCTTAATAGTTTATCAATTGCGTTTTCAACTCTATTAGTTTCTGCTCCATTTTTAAGCATAATTTCTCCAAATAAAATAGCCGTATCAACTAATAAGTTATAGTCTAAATTATTATTTTTATTTAATGGTTGTATTTTTTCTGTGCATTTAACACTCATATTTTTATTCCTTTTATTAATTTTAAAATTCTTACATATTCTAACATATTCTAACAAATTTTACAATTGACTTTTAATAGTTTTTTTACTATACTTTATTTATTATGAAACTAGAATATAGAATAGAAAATTTAACTAAATATGAAACAATAAAAGAAATCTTAAAAGAAGAATTTTTTATGTCAGAAAGACTAATTGCTAAACTGAAAAATTCAAAACAAATTTATATAAATAATGAACCTGTTTATATAAATTATCAGCTTAAAATAGGAGATTTATTAACAGTAGATATAGATTTTATTGAAAACAATGATAATATTGTTCCAACTAAAATGAATTTAAATATATTGTTTGAAGATGATAGTTTATTAGTTATTGATAAGCCTGCAGGAATACCTGTTCATCCTTCTATGGACCATTATTTAGATAGCTTGTCTAATGGAGTTAAGTATTATTTTAACTCTATAAACTTAAACAAAAAAATTAGACCAGTAAATAGATTGGATAAAAACACTTCTGGAATTGTTATATTTGCTAAAAATCAATATATACAAGAATGTTTGATAAAGCAAATGAAAAATGATCTATTTGTCAAAGAATACTTTGCAATAGTATCTGGAAAATTTGAAAATGAGCATCAATTAATTAATGCTCCTATTGCAAGAAAAGAAAATAGCATTATAGAAAGATGTGTTAGTGATAATCGGTGAAAACGCTGTTACTATTGTAGAGCTAATAAAAAGATTTAAAGACTATTCTTTAGTAAAATGTACATTAAAAACTGGACGCACACATCAAATTCGTGTACACATGAAATATGTTGGTCATCCAATACTTGGAGATACGCTATATGGCGGTCAAACAAGTCTAATTAATAGACAGGCTTTACATGCATATAAGGTTACGTTTATTCATCCTATTACTAAACAAAAAACTGAGATTATTTCTGCATTACCAAATGATATTAAAAAGATTATTGAATAGAATCCTATAGAACAAAAAATAATTAATGTAATGTGTAGTGGTAGGTCTTGTGCCTACCAGTTCTGCCTATATAATTTTATAAGATCTCAAAAAGCTAGTGATTGTAGCTTTTTATATAAATAAATGGCGACTTAAAAGTCGCCATTTATTTATATAAAAAGTAAATCTGTAAGCCGGGTTCTGTCTTGAATAGCCATTTATCTAGAACACATATTACTATATGTTTCAAGCCACCAGGTCAAGAAGATGACGAGCAGTCTTAGCCTTCTTTATTAGGTGTTGCTCCAGATGGGGTTTACACAGCCCAGTATGTTACCATACCAGCGGTGAGCTCTTACCTCGCCTTTTCATCCTTGCCATTTATTTTCCAAAGGTCCATAAATAGCGGTTATTTTCTGTTGCACTTTCCTTAAGGTTTCCCTTACTGGCCGTTAACCAGCATCATTGCTCTATGGAGCCCGGACTTTCCTCTCGTAGTTCCTTGCGAAATCTACCAGCGACTATTCAATTTACTCCAAATATTATTTTACTATCTATTTTTGAAAAAGTCAAATGTTAGATACTTTTTTAATTGCAATATTAAACTTTACATTAAACACATTTATATTTTTCGAATTAATTATGCTCTCTAATTCCTTCACAGATATATATGCTTGATTAATATTATACTGACTATATTTACTATAATCTTCTGAAGCAATTATATTAAGTAAATATTCACCACTCTTTTTTATATATTCATAAGTTATTGTCCAATTTAAAGACTCAGAACTTATCTTGGACATTAATAAATTATATTTTGAATATGATATGTTTAAGCTAGCTTTATCATAATCTAAATTTTCGTAATATAAAAGCACTTGCTTATACAAATCACTTAAACTATTCATGACAGCTAATCTATCTTTATTTTGGATTGTAACAAATAAATTATCTAACATGTTTCCAAAATCAGTTAAATACTTTTTTTCAATATTTAAACTATTTAAATCTAAAATACATGAATCCCAAAAATTATAAAGCACAATTGCTTGACCTTGCAGATTTTGCCAATCTTCAGAATTACTAATAGTACTTGACATTTCAAATATTGAATCTTCTAAGAATTTAATTTCGTAATAAATTTTTTCATTATTAGTACTTTTTTGTGGATTATCTTTCTTTATAAGAAACAATGTTATGATAACAAATAATATTATAAATATAACTAAAATAATTATTATCTTTACATTCTTTTTATTCACAATTTTCACCTATTTTTATTATTTCAAATAATTTTAGCTTTTATTCTATGTATAGTAATTTTATATATTCAAATAATATAAATAGGTGATAAGTTTTGAAAGTAAAAGTAAATTTATATAGTGAAAAAGAAGGCGAAATAAAAAAATTTTTAAATTCTATGTATAATAATGAAATTAATTTAATAAATGATTTGAAATGGGAATATGAATATGATAACCCTGTAGATATAAACGATATAATTGGTACTTTTATTGAAAATAATGATAAATATCAAATTAATATGTGGATTAGTTTAGATAAAAATGTATATATAAATGTAACTGAACACAATGCAGATAAAATAATTAGATATATATATGAAAGATTTCCACTGTGATAGTCTTCGGGCAGACAGTACAAGGGTAGGCCTTGTGGCCTACCCTTTCTGCTCATATAATTAGAAAATCTTTAATTTTTCTGATAGATATTATTGATTACTGTCGTTATTTTCTTCTTGAGGATTTTCTTCAACTTTGTTATCTTCTACTTTGTTTTCATTATCTTCATTTTTTACTTCTTCCTCTTCTTGCTTAATCTCTGGTTGCTCAAAACCACAATGAGGACAATATTTAACATTCAATTCTATTTCTGCATAACAATTTTCACATATTCTCTTATTTTTTATTTTTAAAAGCTCTGTTTGAGCATCTTCTAAGTCTTTTGATAAATCATCAATTTGTGTACAATATGAATTTAATTCCTCATCTATGCTTATTTCTTCAGAATTTGAATGTTTTCTATATATTGCTTTACCTATTTCTTGATATAAATTATTAATTTTAGATTTGTCATCATTCATTTTAAATTTAATTTTTGCTTCTTTTGCTATTTCACCTGTTTTTTGTGTAGTTTTTTGATATGTTTTATTTGCAAAATCTCCTATTTTATTAAAAATCTCCATATAAATACCTCCTTTAATATTTTTTACCATAATTTATTTTTTCATACTTATTATATCATAATAAATTTAAAAATAAAAATTCAAAATTTTTTATTTTTTGCATAGAAAAAATTTATTCAAATTTTTTATCTCTCATCATTAATTTTGTAACAGCTTCTCGTGGATTTAAATTATTATATATTACATCATATACTGTATTAATAATTGGCATATCAACATTATATTGTTTTCCAAGCTTATATGCAACATCAATATTTTCTATACTCTCAATTGTCATTCCAACTTCTTTTTTTGTTTCGTCTATTGTCTTACCAGCTCCAATTAGCATTCCTGCTTTTCTATTTCTGCTAAATTTACTTGAACAAGTTACAATTAAGTCCCCTAATCCAGATAAACCATAAAAAGTATCTTTTTGTCCTCCTAAAGCTACTCCAAGTCTTGAAATTTCACAAAGTCCCCTTGTTATTAATGCTGCAAATGTATTATCACCAAGATTAAGTGAAACTAATATTCCAGCGCAAAATGCTATAATGTTTTTTAAAGATCCTCCTAATTCTACGCCTTTTACATCATTTGATAGATATATTCTTAGGTTTTCATTCATCAACATACCTTGTAGTTCTTCTAGTAACTCATTATTTTCAGACGCTAATACCATAGCTGTTGGAATCTCTCTTGAAACTTCCTCAGCATGACTAGGCCCTGAAAAAACAGCTATTTTATTATTTGGTATTTCCTCATTTAATACGTCAATTAAAGTTTTTTTCGTTTCTCTTTCAAAACCTTTTGAACACATTATTATTGGTTTTCCATTTACATATTTCTTATAGTTCTTAACCGTTTCTCTTACAGCTTTTGATGGTGTTACGTGAAATACATAGTCAGCATCTTTTAAGCATTCTTCAAAGTTTTGGGTTGCTACAATATTATTTGGAATAGTTATTTCAGGCAAGAACTTACATTTGTGTTCATTATTAATTAAATTTGCTTCTTCATCTAAAAAAGACCAAATTTTTATATTATGTCCAAGTTTAGCCATATGTATCCCAAGTGCTACTCCCCAGCTTCCACTACCAATTATCGCAATATTCTTCATCGTTCGTACTCCTTTCTTTTAATTATTTTTGCTCTATTTTGCCAAAAGATATTTTATTTTCTGTTCCAGCAAACAATCTTTTTATATTAGTTCTATGATTAAACATTATTATAAGTGCAATTATTATGCTATATATTAAATAATTACCTGGTTCAATATAATTTTCTTTTAAAAACAATGTTAAAACTGGAAATAATATTGCAGCTCCAAGAGAGCCAACAGAAACCATTCTTGTTAATATTATTAAAACTAACGCAAAAACTAAACATATTAAACCAATTTGATAATTAGTTGTAAGCAGTATTCCCAATGCTGTTGCAACACCTTTTCCACCTTTAAATCCAAAATATATCGGATATGTATGTCCAAGTATAACCATAATTCCGGAAATTTGAGCCAATATAGATTCATCTAATTCAACATGTCCAATTTTTAAACATAGCCATCTATAAAAAAATGTACTAAATATTGTTAATACTCCTTTTAATATGTCTAAAATAAGTGTTAGTACAGCTGCACCTTTCCCAACAGTTCGTAGCATATTAGTAGTTCCTGCATTTCCACTTCCCTTTTCTCTGACATCAAAGCCAGCAATTTTTTTACTTATTAATATAGAAAAGTTAATACTTCCAATTAAATATGCAATTATTCCCATTATTATATAATATGGTACCATTATAATTCTCCCTTCATTTGTTAATTATATTATACATCTTTTTCGTTTTTTTCGCGTACTATCATACGAATTGGTGTACCTTGTAAACCAAATTCTTTTCTTAACTGGTTTATTAAATATCTCTCATAAGAAAAATGAAACAAATCCTTATTATTAACAAATACAACGAATGTTGGTGGTTTAGTAGACGCTTGAGTCATATAGAATATTTTAAGTCTCTTTCCCTTATCTGTTGGTGGCTGAACTAAAGCTATAGCTTCATTTAATACTTGATTTATAACAGATGTGTTCATTCTCATAGCATTATTAGCAGCTACCTGATTTATTAGTTCAAATAATTTATTTATTCTTTGTCCTGTCTTAGCAGAAATAAATATAATAGGAGCATAACTTAAATATGATAATCTGTTATATATGTCCTTTTTAAACCTTTCTGTTGTATTATTATCTTTTTCTATTTCATCCCATTTGTTTACAACAATAATTATTCCTTTTCCTGCTTCATGAGCTTCACCTGCAATTTTTGCATCTTGATCGGTAACTCCTTCATTTGCATCAATCATCATTAAGCACACATCACTTCTTTCAATTGCAAACAAAGTTCTATTAATACTAAACTTTTCAATTGATTCTTTTATTTTACTCTTTTTTCTAACTCCTGCTGTATCTATAAAAGTATATCTGCCAAATTCGTTTTTATATTCAGAATCAATTGCATCTCTTGTTGTACCCGCAATATTGCTTACAATTAATCTTTCTTCTCCTAATATTTTATTAACTAAAGAAGATTTTCCAACATTTGGCTTACCTATTACTGCTACTTTAATTATTTCATTATCATCTTCTAAAGCATCTATGCTTGGCAACATTTCGTAAACTTTGTCTAGTACGTCTCCAATTCCCTTTGCATTTGCAGCAGAAATTGCCATAGGTTCGCCTAAACCTAGGTTATAAAATTCATAAATATCATCTGATTCTTTTCCGAAATTATCTGCTTTATTACAAACTAAAATAATTTTCTTTTTTGATTTTTTTAACATTAATGCAATATCTTTGTCTGCTGCTGTTACTCCCTGTTTTATGTCTGTTAAAAATATAATAACATCTGCAATTTGTATTGCAATTTCAGCTTGTTTTCGCATTTGATTAATTATTATATCATCTGTTTCAGGCTCTATTCCAGCAGTATCTACAACTGTAAAATTTCTATCACGCCATGCAGTTTCTGAATAAACTCTATCGCGAGTTACTCCTGGTGTATCTTCTACAATTGAAATTCTTTGACCAACTATATAATTAAAAAAAGTTGATTTTCCAACATTAGGTTTTCCTATTATTGCAACTATTGGTTTTGACATTTTTCTTCTCCATTTCTATAAATTAATATGTAGTAATTCCTTCAAGCAAATCATCATTTTTAATCCATTCATCTACATCCAATTCAATATATTTAGATCTAGTAACCCTAACTATTATCTTTTTTATACCTGCATTGATTATCATTTTTCTGCACATTTGGCAAGACATTGCTCCCTCTTCATATTTGTTATTGTCTTTTCTTCTACCCACTAAATACATTGTAGATCCTAGCATATCTTTTCTTGCTGCACTTATAATAGCATTTTGTTCTGCGTGTACGCTTCTACATGCATCATGTCCTCCATGATGTATATCTGGATATATTTTCTTTTTAGTACAATATCCTAAATCAATACAATTAGTTCTCCCTCTAGGTGCTCCACTATAACCTGTTGATATAATTTCATCATTTTTTACTATAATACAACCATAATCTTTTCTTATACATGTACCTCTTTCAGCTACAGTTTCTGCAATATCTAAATAATAATTTGTTTTATCAACTCTTTTAGGCATATAATCCCACCTTTCCGTGACATATTATATCATATTATGAAACTCTTGAAAATAGAAATGTACAGATATTTTAAAAAAGTATGCTTCTCTCTTGACAAAAAAAGAAAAAAATTGTATAATTTTTTAGTGTTAATTAATTTGATTAAAATTTAGATATATAGATATCGTTTCTATTACAGAGGAGGGATTTTAAATGGCACAACCAAAAAGAAGATGGTCAAAAGCTAGAACACACTTAAAAAGATCTACATGGAAATTAGAAAATAAAACAATAGCTACTTGCCCACATTGTCACGAACCAATATTACCACACAGAGCTTGTTCAAATTGTGGTTACTACAATGGTAAAGAAGTTATGACTGTAAAAAATAATGAAGAAAATAAATAAAAGATGTGAATTAAAATCACATCTTTTATTTATTTAATAGGAAAGTGATGTTTTCCTATATTAAGTATTTAATAAGGCAGGTCTTGTGGCCTGCCCAAAAAATTATTCTTTTTTTATATTACAATCTCCAAAATGCCTTGTATGCTTCATATGCACAGTATATATCATATTTTGAAGTTACTTCGTATGGTGCATGCATTGATAATACAGGTACACCACAGTCAATTACATCTACACCTTTATTAGCTAAGATGTATGCAATTGTACCTCCACCTCCGACATCAACTTTTCCAAGCTCAGTAAGCTGGTAAGATATACTATTATCATCTAACATTTTTCTTATTTCTGCAACAAATTCAGCGTTTGCATCTGAAGCACCAGATTTACCTCTTGCTCCAGTATATTTTACAACAGCAATACCTTTTCCCAAGTAACCAGCGTTCTTTGTATCTGACACACTAGCATATATAGGATCATATCCTGCATCAACATCAGATGATAACATTTTCGAATTGCAAAATACTTTTCTTATTAAATCTGGTTTATTTTCTCCTTTTTTATTTAATAATTCAGAAATAAAATAATCAAAAACTAAAGATTCCATACCAGTATTTCCCATGCTTCCAATTTCTTCTTTGTCTGATAAAATCATAACAGCTGTTTTTTCTGGTGTGCATGTATCTAATAGACCTCTTATTGCAGTATATGCACATACTCTATCATCTTGTCCATAACCTGCAACCATGCTATTATCAAATCCTAAACTTCTAGCTTTAAATGCTGGAACTAATTCCAATTCTGAACTTAAGAAATCAGCTTCTGTAATTCCATATTTTCTATTTAATATATCTAATATATTAAGTTTTACTTTTTCATCAATGTCTTTATCATTATATGGTCTACTTCCAATTAATAGATTTAAATCTTCTCCTTTAACTCCTTCTTTTAACTTTCTTTCCATTTGTTCCATTGCTAAATGAGGTAAAAGATCCGTTATAGTAAATATAGGGTCTTCATTACTTTCACCTATATTAACTGTTATTTTTTCTCCACTAGTTTTTACAATTACTCCATGAATTGCAAGTGGAATTGTTGTCCACTGATATTTTTTTATTCCACCATAATAATGTGTTTTAAAATATGCAAAACCTCCATCTTCATATAGCGGATTTGGTTTTAAATCTAATCTTGGAGAATCTATGTGAGCTCCAACAACATTTATTCCAGCTTCAAGTTTCTGATTTCCTATAACTGCTGCATATACACTTTTTTCTCTATTAATATAATAAACCTTATCTCCAGGATTTAATGTTTCATATTCACAAATACACTTAAATCCATTTTCATCTAACATTTTTTTAGCAAAGCTTGCACATTCTCTCTCTGTTTTTCCGTTATTTAGAAAATAAATAAACTCATTAGAAAAATTTATTATTAATTTATCTTTTTCTTCATCAACCTTAAGCCATCCATTTTCCTTTTTATTGAACAATCTTTCTTTTAATTCTTTTGTTTCTTCACTCATATTTTATCCTCCTTAAAATATATATTTCTTTATATTTATTTTATTGTTTCAAATTTAATAAAATTATATTCATTTTATTAGATTATTAAACATTAAATCTAAATAAAACAATATCTCCATCTTGCATAATATATTCTTTTCCTTCCATTCTTAAAAGACCTTTTTCTCTTACTGCATTCATAGAGCCTTCTCTTACTAGGTCATCAAAACTAACAACTTCTGCCTTTATAAATCCTCTTTGAATGTCTGAATGTATTTTTCCAGCAGCCTCAGGTGCTTTTGTACCTTTTTTTATAGTCCATGCTCTAACTTCTGGTTCACCTGCTGTTAAAAATGACATTAGGCCCAACAAGTCGTAACTTGCTTTTATTACTTTGTCTAGTCCTGATTCGTCTAAGCCAAGTGCTTCTAGCATTTCTTTTTTATCATTTTCTTCTAGAGTAGATAATTCTTCCTCTATTTTTACACATAAAGGAATAACTTTAGCATTTTCCTTTTCAGCATAGTCTTTTACTTCATTATAATATTTATCATTTTCAATATTAGATAATTGTTCTTCTGAAACATTTGATATATAAAGTATTGGTTTAGCTGTTAATAAATATAAATCTTTTAAAATTTCTTTTTCATCTTCATTTAGTTCAACACTTCTTGCTGATTTTCCCTCTTCCAAAGTTTGCTTTATTTTATTTAGAACATCAATTTCTAATTGTGCTTTTTTATCTGCCTTTAATTTTATCTTAGCTCTTTCAAGTCTTTTATCTATGGTTTCAATGTCTGCAAATATAAGCTCCAAATTTATTGTTTCAATATCTCTTGTCGGATTCACATTTCCGTCTACATGTACAACATTAGGATCTTCAAAACATCTTACAACTTCAACTATACTATCAACTTCTCTAATATGCGATAAGAACTTATTTCCAAGGCCTTCTCCTTTACTCGCACCTTTAACAAGCCCTGCTATATCTACAAATTCTATTACAGCATGTGTTGTTTTTTGTGGCTTGTACATTTTAGTTAAAACATCTAGCCTTTCGTCTGGAACAGGCACAACACCAACATTAGGTTCTATTGTACAAAATGGATAATTTGCACATTCTGCACCAGCTTTTGTAATTGCATTAAACATTGTACTTTTACCAACATTTGGAAGCCCTACAATACCAATTTTCATATATTTTCCCTCTTTTCTATTTTTAACAACAATACTATATCACAATGAATATTTATTGTAAAGAAGAACAAATAAGTATTTTTTAGTTTGTGCCTATTTTAGTCTAATCTATGCTATATCTTTCTATTCTACTTTACTTTAATACATTCGTAGCGGAGCACAGTGTGCTCCATTAAAAATTTTCAATTTTTCTTTCGAGCACGCCCAAGACCTGCCCCCCTACACTTTGCATTAATTATTTTTCTTATCGCCGATTTGAGTTTCCGAATGAAATAAGGAAATCTCAAAGGCAATAGCGATTATAGTATTTTCTATAGTAGGAATTTCGGAGAAATTTCCTACTATAGAAAAAAAGATGAAAAATTAGATATATTTTTCATCTTTTTTTTAGTTTATTCTTACACATAGAGCTATTAAGCTTCAGTTGGTGTGTTTTTGTCTAACTGATATTCTGCACTACCAAATGCAAGTATCATTATAAATATTGTATTTAATAGTATCAATCCAACAGCAAATCCGCCACTTTTTCCAAATGCTTTAGCTAAACTTATCATTAAATAAATTGTTACAGCTAATGTTGCAACCCATCCTACAAATGGTATAACTGATGCAAAATATACTAATATCCATAATGGTGATATTCCGGCAACTTTGAATAATATAACTACGTTATATATTGGAATAAGGCATTTCCATCCAGCTTGTCCAGCTTTATTAAATAATTTCCAATTTGCAATAAGTGTTAATATACCAATTACCAATGAAATTAAAGAAACTGTCATCATCACTCCAGCAAGTGCTCCGCCTACTAGTCCACCTAATGCAGCGTAGCTAGCATCTGACATATCTGCACTAGTAGTTAAATATGAATAATCTGTATACATACATTATCTCCTCCCTTTTACTTGATAACTTTATTTTACAAGATATGACATAAATATGCAATAGCTTACAAGAACAAATAAGAAAAATTTTGATTTTTCTTATTTGTTCTCGCCCGATTTGAGTTTTCGACTTTAAGAATAAAATCTCAAATGGCGTGTGTTTAGTTATTGTTCTTGTTTTCTAGCCAATCAAGAAGCACTTCAAATTCTTCATAATGATTTTCAAAAAACTTATCTTCATTTTTTAGTTTTTTAATTTCTTCTATTGATAACCAACAAATAGATTCGACTTCACTTTTCTGCAATTTTAATTTATTTATATATGGAATATCCATTTTAGTATAGTAGTCATCCCAAAAGACGCTGTTTTCATCTGATCTACCAGAAAAAAATAATTCTAGATTATCTTTATCTAGCAATACACCTATTTCTTCTTTAGTTTCCGTGATAATTCCTTCAATGCTACTTTCTCCAGATTTTGGATGTCCTCCTGTTGTAGCATATTTTCCATTTTTAATTTCACTTCTTTTTTGAATTAAAAATTTTCCTTCCGAATTCTGTATAAAAACTAAAACAACTACAATATAGCTTCCTTTTGGAATTGGTTCCCCTTTAAATATTGTAGCATTAGTTAATTTTCTATTAACGTCATATAAATCTCTTTTTTCTTTAACAGTATTCATTTTTCTTTTCACTTTCATATTTATTGTTTTAAAATTTTTTAAATAATAAAACTTTTTTGCTATAATATGAATTCATATAAAAGTATAATGGAGCTTCCAGCCGGAATCGAACCGGCGACCCCAGCCTTACCATGGCTGTGCTCTACCTACTGAGCTATAGAAGCATTTTTATATAATAGTTTTTTTAGAATTGTTAAACGAATGCCATTTGAGATTTTCTTCGTACAGTTGAAAAATCAAAGAGTTCTACGTATATTTAACTAATTATATTGTTTATTATCTAAAAAGTCAATATCTGTTTGCTTATTTTGCAATTTTATAATATAATTTATGTCATATAATTTATGGAAGGAATGTTAATTATGGCTTTTGATGGAATTGTTACTAAATTAGTTGTAGATGAACTATGTAATAAGATTGTTGGTGGTAAGATTAATAAAGTTTTTGAGCCAAATAAAAATGAGATTATATTAGATATATACAATAAAGAAAAATTTTTACTAGATATTTGTATTGACTCTTCAAATTGCCGACTAAATTTAACTACGTATTTAAAAGTAAATCCTAAAGTTGCTCCAAATTTTTGTATGCTGTTAAGAAAATACCTTATTGGTGCAATTATTAAAAATATATACAGCTATGAGCTTGATAGAATAGTTGTAATAAATTTTGAAACATATAATGAACTAAATGATTTAGTAAATTACAAATTAGTAATTGAATTAATGGGAAAACATAGTAATATTATTTTTTTAAACAATGATGATGTAATATTGGATTCTAATAGGCATATTTCTTCTGAAAATGCTTTAAGAACGATTTTGCCAGCAAACCCATATACGTACCCCACTTCTAATAAAATTAATATTTTAAAAACAAATTTAGAAGATTTCATTAAATTAATTATTTTTAACAAAACATCTAATATTATAGAAGCAATAGTTTCAAATTTTACAGGTATGAGTAAGACATTTGTAAAATATACTATTAACCTTTTAAATATTGATGAAAATAATTATACTACAGATGATTTAAGTAAAATATATTATTATATATTAGAGGTAATAAACAATAAGAAAATTGATTTTGAGGTATTAAATCTAAACAATAAATCAGATTTTACTATTAAAATATCTTCTAATGAAAGTCAAAACTCACTAAATAAATTTATTGATGATTTTTATTTTAAAAAAGAAAATGATGAATTATTTAAAAATTACAAAAATAATATTTTAAAGCTTATTCTTTCAATGTTGTCAAAGTATAATAAAAAACTAGATTCAATACATCAAAAATTAGAAGATTGTAAAAATATGAATACTTATAAATTATATGGAGAACTAATAACTTCAAATTTATATAAAATTAATAATAATATTAATTGTGAAGAACTTAAATTAGAGAACTACTATGACAGTAACAATATTCTTACAATTCCTCTTGATAAAAAATATTCTCCATCATATAACGCAAAATTATATTTTAAAAAATACAATAAATTAAAAAACACACAAAGTATAGTTTCTGTTCAAAAAGAAAATATTGAGAAAGAAATTTCATATTTAGAAACAATAGTTTTTTCAATTAGTGAAGCTACAACAATTGAAGAACTTAATGAAATACATCAAGAAATCGAAGATAATATTTTAGGCAAAAAAAATAAAAAAACAAATGCAAATATAAAAAATGAGAATTTAAATATTATTCCATTAAAAATAAATGATTTTACAGTTTACATTGGGAAGAATAACAAGCAAAATGATTACATTACTTTTAAACTTTCAGACAAAAACGACATTTGGTTTCATGTACAAAACTTACATGGAAGTCACGTATTATTAAAAACAAATAACACACCAATACCAGATAACTGTGACATAATATATAAATGTGCTAAACTTGCTGCACTTCATAGTAAAGCAAGCAATGAAAAAAAAGTTGCAGTTGATTATACTTTAATAAAGAACGTAAAAAAACCTAAAGTTTCAAAGCCTGGGTTTGTAATATTTAATAATTATAAAACAATTATTGTTGAAAATTAATTTGAATTATAGAAAAAAGCGAGTATCTTATATAAAGTACTCGCTTTTAAATTATTATACTCTGTATTCTAAATCTGTTGAATATTTAAAAATTTCTTTCATTCTTTTCTTTGTAATCATTGATATTCTTGGCTGTGGATTACTTTCATCATAATCTAATAATTCTAAAGTATAGCAATTTTCTGTAGTTTTATATATTAAATATTTATTATTAACATACTTAAGAAAAATTTTATAGCCCTTGTTTAAATCATGTTCAAAATTTATTAATTTATAATTGTTATCCATGTATTCTCCTATTTTATCATATTTTCAAAATCTTCTTCTGTTATAACCTTCACTCCAAGCTCATTAGCTTTTTTTAGCTTACTTCCAGCATCTTCACCTGCTAATACATAATTTGTTTTTTTAGAAACTGAGCTAGATGTTTTACCTCCAAAATCTTCGATTATTTGACTAGCTTCTTCTCTTGTGTATTTTTCTAAACTACCTGTTAACACAAAAGTTTGTCCATAAAATCTCTCGTCTGAAGTTTCTTTTTTTAGAAAATTCATATTAACATTTGCTAATTTTAGTTTATTTATTAGGTCAATTGTTTGTTCTTGTTTAAAGAACTCATAAATATTATTTGCAATTATTTCACCAACTTCATCTATTGAATTTAATGTCATAATGCTTGCATTTGCTAGTTCATCCATAGAACCAAATTTCTTTGCCAGTACTTTCGCAAGTTTTGAGCCGACATTTCTAATTCCTAAACCACATATTAATCTATCTAAGTCATTCTCTTTGCTTTTATTTATAGAATTAATCAAATTTTGTGCAAATTTTTTTCCATCTTTTTTTAAAGAAGCTATATCTTCTAATTTCAGATAATAAATATCTGCGATATTTTCTATTAATTTGTTATTTAGTAATTGTTCAATAATTGCCTCTCCTAGTCCATCAATGTTCATTGCTTCTCTTGATGCAAAATGTGTAATATTTCTCAATGTTCTTGCTGGGCATTCAATTCCTATACATCTTGAAACTGCTTCTCCATCTTCTCTTATAACTTCTGCTCCACATACAGGACACACATCAGGCATTTTGAATATTAATTCATTTCCATTTCTTTTATTTTTTATAACCTCAACAACTTCTGGAATTACATCCCCAGCCTTTTGTATATATACATGATCTCCAATACGTAAATCTTTTTCTTTTATAAAATCTTCATTGTGTAGTGTTGTTTTAGAAATAGTTGAGCCAGCAACAACAACAGGTTCTAATATTGCAAGTGGTGTAATTGCTCCTGTTCTTCCAACTTGGCATATAATATCTTTAACAATTGTTTCTTTTTTTTCTGGTGGATATTTGTAAGCAATTGCCCATTTAGGCACTTTAGCTGTTTGTCCTAAAATTTCTCTTAATTCTAGGTCATCTACTTTTATAACGGCTCCATCTATACCAAAAGACAAATTTGCTCTTTCTTCTCCAATATAATTTATTGCGTTAAATACATCTTTTATATTATCACATAATATTTTAACTGGATTAACGTTAAAACCTAATTTCTCAAGATATAATAAACTTTCATAATGAGATGTAAATTTAATATCATCACTTTTTTGAACATTAAATATAAAAATGTCCAAAGGTCTTTTTGCTGTAATTGTACTATCTAATTGTCTAAGTGACCCAGCTGCCGCATTTCTTGCGTTAGCAAATAGTGTTTCATCATTTAATGATCTTTTTTCGTTAAGTTCTTCAAATTCTTTTGAACCTATAAATACCTCTCCACGAACTATTATATCAACATCTTCTTTTAGTTGCATAGGTATGTGCTTTATAGTTTTTAAATTTTCTGTAATATCTTCTCCAACTAGTCCATTTCCTCTAGTTGCACCTTTTACAAACTTTCCCTTTTTATATTCAAGTGCAACAGATAGACCATCTATTTTTGTTTCTACAACATATTTTAATTTTTTATTATTTTCTTTTGCAATATTATCTACCTTTTCATCAAATGAAGTTATAGAGTCAAAATCAAAAACATCTTGTAAACTCTGCAAAGGCACTATATGTGTAACTTTATTAAACCCTTCTTTTACAGTTCCTCCAACTTTTTGAGTTAATGAATCTTTTGAAATAAATTCTGGATTAGCATTTTCTAAATTTCTAAGTTCCAACATAAGCATGTCATATTCAAAATCACTTATTTCAGGACTATCTTCATCATAATACTTTTTTGCATAATATTCAGTTTTTTCTCTTAGTTCTTTAATTCTTTTTTCAATTTGTTGTTTATTCATTTAACTAAAGTCCTCCTAAATTAGCAATCTTTTAATAATTCTTTTCCATTTTTCAAATATGACCAGCCAGATATTAAAGTTGCTATTACAGATATTGTAATAAATATACTTGCCAAAATATTAATTATATATTCACCCGTTGTCATATATATACTTGCAGAATTCTGATACATTGCATTTATATTTGAAACTCTAAATATGAATTGAAAATATGAAAATTTGCTAAGATACATCAAAACAATTCCAAACATTTGCGTAACAGTTTTCATCTTTCCCCATATGTTTGCAGCAATAACTTTACCTTCTTTTTGAACAGCTATTAATCTATATCCAGAAACAGCAAATTCTCTGAACAAAACTATTACCGGAATCCATGCTGGTAATTTTCCATTTTCAACTAATAATAGCATAGCAGTTAATACTAATATTTTATCTGCCAAAGGATCTGCAAATTTTCCAAAATCTGTGATCATATTTTCTTTTCGTGCAATTTTCCCATCTAAATGGTCTGTATATGATGCTATACTAAATATTAAAATAATTATCCAATTTGTTATAGGAATATTTAAAAATGTTCCATTAAAACCTGTTATTGATTGATAATAATGTACAAATACCATTATAGGTACTAAAATAATTCTTAAAACCGTTAATTTGTTTGCTTTATTCATTGTAAAAACTCCTATTCATTTTTAAGTAAATATATTATATATAAAAAAAGAAAAAAAAGAAATACTTTTGTAGTATTTCTTTAAAAATGATGTTAGCAGCTATTATTTTAAAACTTCGTTTAATACTTCTGCAAAATATTTCATACTTGCTTTTGCTTCTTCTAATGTGTTGCCAGTTGCTCCTACTTCTACTATTGTTGCGGCATTTGTAACTCTTTGATTAAAAGTTGCACTTCTTAAATTTATTGACCTAAATAAACCTGGATACATTTCATTTGCTTTTTCTTGTACTTTTACAGCAAACTTCAAATTATTTTTCCAATTAGGATGTTTTCCACCTCCGTCATTGGTTCCAACAACAAACATCAATTGTGCAACTTTTTCTCCATTTATTTCTAAAGTTGGAGCATAATTACTATTGCTCCCAACTGCATCTCTATGAATGTCAAACACAATTTCAGCATCTTTATTTTCTTCTAGCATTTCTTCTACTGTTTTTAATGATCGTGTATATGAGCCAGAATATGCAGGATAATCATGCTTTGTCTCATTTTGTGTCACATTAAATTTAAATTTTCGAAGTTTTTCTTTTAATTCTCTTCCAACACTTACAACAGAATAGTCTAAATCTGTTGTTCTATAATTTCCAGATGCTTCATATGAATTAGCTTTAGTAGGAGTATAACTTTCGCATGTATGTGTATGAAATATCAAAATATCATTCTTATTTTTAACATTATAATCTGGTTTAAGAATTTCTTCTGTCAGTTTTATATCAGTTAAATTTTTTACTGTTACACTACCATATGTATTAGAATATGTATCTTTTATTTGCACTGTTTGTCTTTCTTCTTCATCCTCTTCTTCATTAGTATTGTCTTCCTGCACATTCTTATTAGTTTCATCAATTTGTGGTAGTTCCATATCTAATACTCTAAGTATTCCGCTTCTAGAAGTAACTTTACTACTCATTTTAGCAATTTTTGCCTCTTCTATATCGTCATCATCTTTTTTAAATAACAAAATATTGTTTTTAATTATATTAATTGGACTAATATTAGCAGATAATATACTTCCACTCCATTTAATATTAGAAAAAAATCTAGTAGAATATATTGCAACACCAATTGCTATAATTAACCCTACTAGATATTTTATTAAATCCTTTAATCTAATTGTTCTAATCATTTTTTCTCCTTTGTCTAATTAAATATTCATTTAAGTATATTTAATTAAAAGGAGTTTTATGATTATTTTTTTTGTTTCTTAGTTTATATTAAAATTCTTCATCAATGTCTAAATATGCTTCAAAAATTTTTTCTGCATCTAATTTAGTCTCATATTCTTTTCCTGTTTTCATATCTTTTATTTTGCATTTTTTAGTTTTAATTTCGTCTTCACCTATAACAATTATATATGGAACTTTTAACTTATTTGCATATTTCATTTGCGCATTAAAACTTCTAGAAGATATATCTGTTTGAACACCTAAATTCTTTCTTAGTTTGTTTGCAATATTCATTACTTCCAAGTCATATTTTTCGTCCATAGAAACAATAAATATCTCAGATGAACTAAATGTCATAATATCATCATCAGAAACTAAAGAAAATAGTCTTTCTTCACCTGCTGCAAATCCTATGGCTGGAGTATCAGCTCCACCAAGTTCTTTTACAAGTCCATCATATCTTCCACCAGCAAGTACTGTTAATCCATCTTGATTAGATACAAATTCAAAAACAGTTTTTGTATAATAATCTAATCCTCTTACAATACTACTGTCAATTTTATATGGTATTTTAAGTTTTTCTAAGCCTAGTTTTACTTTTTCAAAATGTTCTTTGCATTCATCACATAAGTAATCTAAAATTGTAGGTGCTCCAACATTTAATTCTTTACATCTTTTTTCTTTACAGTCTAATATTCTCATTGGATTTTTTTCGAATCTAGTTTTACAAGTTGAACAATATTCATTTATGTTTTTACCTATAAATTCTTTTAGTGCTTCTTGATATTTTTTTCTACATTCTGGACATCCAATTGAGTTAATGTTTAATACAACATCATTAATTTCTAACTCTTCCAAGAAACTATTTGCCATAGATATTAATTCAATATCAGCAAGATAAGAATCAGTTCCAATTATTTCTGCTCCAATTTGATTAAATTCTCTATATCTTCCTTTTTGAACATTTTCATATCTAAACATAGGCATTGCATAGCAAACCTTAAAAGGTGATGGTTTAGAAGCAACTCCATTTTCTATATATGCTCTTACAACACCTGCAGTACCTTCTGGTCTTAATGTAATGCTTCTTCCTCCTTTATCTTCAAATGTGTACATTTCTTTTTGTACAACATCTGTTGTGTCTCCAACTCCTCTTTCAAAAAGTTCTGTATATTCGAATGTCGGAATTCTTATTGCTTTAAATCCATAGTTTTCAAAAATAAAACTTGCTGTTGATTCAATATATGACCATTTATCTTCATCTTCTGGTAAAATGTCTTTTGTTCCTTTTGGTTTTTGTATCATAATTATCTCTCCTTTTCTTTTTAATATTCTAGTCTTGGTTTTAAATCTAAATAAATTGGTTTTTCTTCTCTTATCATACTTGATTTTCCATGACCGGGATATATTATTGTATCATCTGGTAGAACTAAAATTTTTTCTGTTATACTTTTCATTATATCTTCAATACTACCTGTAGGTAAATCTGTCCTTCCCCATGTTCCTCTAAATATAGTATCTCCAGAGAATATCATTTTTTGTTCTGCACAATATAATGAAGTTGAACAATTTGTGTGTCCTGGTGTGTGTAGTACTTTAAATTCAATATTTCCAATATGTATAGTGTCATTATCATCAACTCTTGAATCCGCTTCTAATGTAATTTTATCTTCACCTATATATGTAGCCAATACAACGTCATCGTTTTCTAAATTTTTAGCTCCATTTCTGTGTATCAATATTTTTCCACCATATTTATTTTGTATTTGATTAACAGCTCCAATATGATCAGCATGGCAATGTGTTAAATATATATATTTTAACTTGGCCTCAAGTATTTCTATCATATCAGAAATTTTATCCGCTTCTCCACCCGGATCTATAACCATCATTTCATTTGTTTCTTCGTCTTTTATAATATAACAATTTGTTGGTTCTGTCACAGGTGTATGTACCTTAAGTCTTTTTAATATCATTTGTTTTTCCTTCTTCCTTTTACTTTTTACGTTTAACTTCATATACGCTATCTATTTTTCTCAAAGCTCTTAACACTTTATTTAATTCATCTAAGTTTTCAACCTCTATAGTTACATCTGTTGTTGCAATTCTTTCTTTATTTGCTTTTGAGTTTACAGCAAGTAATTTAGTTTTTAAATTTGACAATTCTTTTATTATGTCAGCTAGTAATCCATTTCTATCATTAGCATATATTTCAATTTCAACTGTATATGATGTTGGTTTATTTGAATCATACCATGAAACATCAATAATTCTATTGTCTTCACCTAATAATTCTTTAACATTTACACAATCAGTTCTATGAATTGAAACTCCTCTTCCTTTTGTTATATATCCAATTATTTCATCTCCTGGAACAGGGTTACAACATTTTGAAAGTTTTACTAAACAATTGTCAATTCCTTTTACAACAATTCCATTATCAGCTGAATTTTTATTAATTCTTTTTTCATTTGATAATTCTTCTATTTTTTCTTCTATATTTAGCTCTTTATGGTCTTTTCTATATTCTTCTAACATTCTAGATATTATTTTAGAAGGTGTAATTGTTCCAAAACCAACTGCAGCATACATATCATCCATTGATGAATATTTGTATCTGTCTAGAGCTTTATTTACATATTCTTGTTTATATAACTCAGTTTGAGTCATTCCAATTCTTTTTATTTCTTTTTCAAGTAAGTCTTTTCCTTTTATAATGTTATCATCACGTTCTGCTTTTTTAAACCATTGGCTAATTCTATTTTTAGCTGTTGTACTTTTTACGTATTTTAACCAATCCCTACTTGGACCTTTAGGTGTGTCTGAAGTTATTATTTCTACAATGTTACCATTTTTTAATTTTGTAGTAATTGGTACCATTTTGCTGTTTACCTTACATCCAATCATCTTGTGACCAATTTGTTCGTGAATAGAATATGCAAAATCAATTGGTGTAGCGTCTTTAGGTAGTACTTTTATGTCTCCTCTAGGAGTAAATACATAAACTTCATCTTCAAATAATTCTGTTTTTAAAGTATTTAAAAATTCATCAGGATTTTGCATATCTTTTTGCCACTCTAGAGACTCTCTAAGCCATGCAAATTTATCTTCTTGAACTGATACTACTGATTTTTTCTCTTTATTTGCCTCTTTATATGCCCAGTGTGCTGCTATACCAAATTCTGCAACTCTATGCATATCCCATGTCCTTATTTGGATTTCAAATGGTGTTCCCTTTGGTCCTAAAAGCGTAGTATGTAATGATTGATACATGTTAGATTTAGGAACAGATATATAATCTTTAAATCTTCCTGGCATTGGTGTATAAAGTTCATGAACTATACCTAATGAAGCATAGCAATCTTTTACTGAATTCACTAGTATTCTTAAAGCAAACAAATCATAAATTTCGTCTAGTGTCTTATTGTCTCTTTTCATTTTTCTATATATGCTATATAAGTGCTTTGCTCTTCCAGTAACTTCTGCATCGATATGCTGTTTTTTAAGCTCTATTCTGATATTATCCATTATATTTTCTATAAAAGCTAATCTTTCTTCTCTTTTTTTATTTATTCCTTCAACAAGTTCTCTGTATTCTTCTGGATATAAATATTTAAAAGATAAATCTTCCATTTCCCACTTTATAGAATAAAGTCCTAGTCTGTTTGCAAGTGGAGCATATAAGTCCATACTTTCTCTTGATATTGCTATTTGTCTATCACGTTTCAAGAATTTTAAAGTTCTCAAATTATGTAATCTATCTGCAAGTTTTATTAAAATTACTCTAATATCTTTTCCCATTGCTAGGAACATTTTTCTATAGTCTTCTACTTGTTGTTCTTTTACAGTACTATATTCCTGAATTTTTCCAAGTTTTGTAACCCCATCAACTAAATTTGCAATTTCTTCCCCAAATTCTTTGCATAAATCTTCATGTGTTACAGGTGTATCCTCAACAACATCATGCAATAATGCAGCACAGATTGTTGCTTCATCTAATCCTATAGTTGTTAATATATATGCAACTTCTAATGGATGGATTATATATGGTTCTCCTGATTTCCTATATTGTCCTTCATGATTTTTGTTTGCAAATTCATAAGCTTTTGATACTAACTTGACATTTGCTTTTTTCTTTTTCTTTTTTAATTCAGTAATAATATCATTTATTGTTGCGTTTTCAACTATCTCATCCATTTTCATCATTCCCTTTTATAGTGATTTCATTATATCTTTTAAATTAAATTGAACATTTTCAATCCCATTAAAAGAATTAATTTCTAAAGTTCCTACTATGTCAACTCTATCTCCTATTAAAAATTCTTCTGCTCTATTTCCCATATTAAATCCCATTGCTGTTATTATATTATTTCCTTCTGATTTTAAAGTTAACTTCATATGTTTTCCTTCTGTTAATGACCTTATAGAGTCAACTTTTAGATTTTTAAACATAAATAATGGCATTTTATTTGCTTCTCCATATGGTTCCAACTTTTCTAAGTCTTTTACATTATTTATTGTTAGTTCTTTATCTTGTATTATTTTATCTATATTTATAATTGGTACAATTTTATCTATTTCACATTCTTTTGAATAGTTTTCTAATTCTACTTTAAATTTTTCAAAATTTTCTTTACTTAAACTAAGTCCAACAGCCATTTCATGGCCACCATATTTATTTAAGTACTTACTTGACTTGCAAAGTCCTTCATGTAGGTCAAATCCAGGTATGCTTCTACCAGAACCTTTTCCGTTTTTTCCGTCAATACATATTAATATTGATGGTTTAAAATACATGTCTGTAATTTTTGAAGCAACAATTCCAATAACACCATGATGCCAATTTTCACCAGATAAAATTATGCAATTCTTATTTTCAATGTTTTCTTCTTCTATTTTCTTTATTGCATCATTATATATGCTTTTTTCAATTTCTTGTCTTACTTGATTATAATTATTTAGGATATTAGTTAAATTAATTGCATCATTTATATTGTCTGTTAAAAAAAGCTTTAATGCTTCCTCAGCATGTCCCATCCTTCCACAAGCATTAATTCTTGGAGCAACTCCAAATGAAATGCACATTGAATTTATTTTGTTATATCCTAAGCTGTTTATTAATGTTTTTAATCCTATATTTTTAGTAACTTCTACAAGTTTTAATCCTAGTTTTGCAATTACTCTGTTTTCGTCTACTAAAGGTACAATATCAGAAATTGTTCCTATAGCAACTAAATCTAAATATTTTAAATATTCTTTTTCATCTAAGTTCATTCTTAAACTTATTGCTTGAATAAGTTTAAATACTACTCCAACTCCTGCTAATTGTTTAAATGGGTATACACTTGTTTTTATTTTTGCATCAATAACAGCTATTGCTTTTGGTAATTCTTCAAGTGGTTCATGATGATCTGTAATAATTGTTTCAATTCCAAGTGAGTTTCCATATGCAACTTCTTCTATTCCAGATATTCCACAGTCAACTGTTATCATTAGTTTATAACCTGACTTAGCAATCTTTTCAACAGCATCTTTATTTAATCCATATCCTTCTTCTAGTCTATTTGGTATAACTTGTTCTACTTCAACTCCTCTTGCTTCTAGAAACTTTTTAAGAACACATATACTTGTAATTCCGTCTACATCATAATCGCCATATATCATTATCTTTTCTTTATTATTAATAGCTTTTATAATTCTATTAACAGCTATTTCCATATCTGGTAGTAAAAACGGATCATAAAAATCTTTTCTTGTTGGATTTAAAAATACATTTAATTTTTCCTCATTTTGTGCAATATCTCTACCTACTAATATGCTTGATAATAAGTCTGTTAAATTATATTTTTCTTTAATTTTATTTACCTTATTTACATCTACTTCATTACATACCCATTTTTTATTCATATATAGCTCCTTAAATAAACAATTTCTTCTATATTTTATACTATTTAACGTTTTTTTACAATATATAAATAACAAAATACAATACAAATTATTACTAGATAATGGTTTAGAAAAAATTAATTAATTTCAATATTAGGTAGGCAATGTAGTGGTAGGTCTTGTGTTTGCCCGTTATGCCAAACACTCATTAAGCATAAAAATTGGGTAGAACAAATAACAACTAAAATGTTCTTTTGTCCTGCCCAATTTTTTTAAATATATATTCCTAATAATCTTATTACAATATAAGCAACTTGATATAATGCTTGAATTAAAACAAATTTTTTTATAAATTCATTATCTTCCTTGTTTCCGAATACTGCTTTAAATCCAAAGTAGCTAAGTACAATTGATACAGCAAAACATAAATTAGCAAAAGGAATTGTAATTCTTGAAATATTACTACTAATTAAAGTTAACAAAGATACAACTGAAGCAATTATTGTTGGTAAATAGCAAACAGTAACTGTTGATATAATTGTAGTTAAAGACTTTTTGTTATCTTTATTTAATAGTAAAGCAATAACAGCATATACTAAAATGCCTATTATAGGAGCTGCAATTTTCTTTATTACATTTAAAATATTTTTAAATGCTCTTGCAAATCCCCAAAGAGAAATTGTTGAATAAGAAGATTCAATAAATATTGCAAGTACCCATATTACTAATAAAAATAGTGCCGTTTTAAAATATTTTCCAGAATCATCTTCTGCAACTTCTTTAATTTTCTCAAGTGGTTTTTTAAACATTTCAGTAACAAATCCTTTGGTGTGTTTGGTTTCTTCTTTGATATTCACTCCTTTAACACTTTCTTTTACTTTTTTAGCCGTTTCTACAGTTTCATTTTTCAAATTTTCTGTATCAACTTTGAATTTTTCTTCATTTTCTTCCATTTTTTATCTCCTTTATTTTTATATATTATATTATAATATATTCACAAATTAATTTGTTTATTCACCAAAAGAAATTCCAATATCTTTTGCAGTTTTATATAAATCATGATCCTTTGTAACTTTCCTTATATTGCTTTCCGCAGTGTTACCAGAAACAGCACCAATCTGTTTATTATTTCCTACTACGTCTTCTAAAGAAACATAATCTAATTTTCCATTTTTTATTACTGTTAATACTCCAAATTTTTCTTCCATTGCAAGTTCCATTGCTTTTGCACCATATTTAGTAGATAATACTCTATCAAATGCAGTTGGTGTTCCCCCTCTTTGCATATATCCAAGTGTTGTATTTCTTGCCTCGAGTCCAGTTAGAGCCTCTAATTCTTTTGCTACCCTTTCTCCAACACCTCCAAGTTTTGTGTTATCAACTCCAATTCCATTATTTCTTATGTTTTCTACTGTTATTGTTCCACCTTTTGGCATAGCACCTTCTGCAACAACTACTACACTAAATCTTTTTCCCATTTTCTTTCTCTGCTCTATTTTTTGAGCTGCGACATTAATATCATATGGAACTTCAGGAATTAAGCACACATCAGCTCCACCAGCAATAGATGATTCAAGTGCTATCCAACCAGCATATCTTCCCATAACTTCAAGAACCATTATTCTATGATGAGTTTCACCTGTTGAGTGTAATCTATCAAGTGCTTCTGTTGCAACTGATACAGCTGTATTATATCCAAAAGTTATTTCTGTACATGCAACATCATTATCTATTGTTTTTGGTATTCCTATTATTTTTAATCCTTTTAATGAAAAATCTCTAGCTGATTTTTGTGTGCCATCTCCCCCAAGAGTAAAAATACAATCAAATCCATCTTTTTTTACATTTTCAACGCATAAGTCGGATAAGTCTTTGTATACAACTTCTCCATTTTCTTCAACTTTGTAATTAAAAACGTTCGCATTAGTAGAAGAACCAATTATAGATCCTCCTTTTTGTAAAATTCCTGAAGCGGTTGTTGCAGAATCTAATTTAATATATTCATTTTTTAATAAACCTCTATAACCTTCTATAAATCCATAGCATTCAATTCCATTGTTTTCTGCTGTTTTAACTATACCTCTTATAACAGCATTAAATCCTGAAACATCTCCTCCATTAGCTAATATTGCAACTTTTTTTATCATTTTTCTCTCCTTATTTCTTAATAATATATACTTATTATATCAATAATAAATTAAATTACAATATTTTTTTATTTTTTTGTTTATATTTTTTATATGCTTTCAATACCACCTTTTAAATTAAATACATTAGTATATCCCATATCATCTAATATTTGTGCAGCCCTTTTGCTTCTAGAACCTTTCTGGCAGTATACCAATATATTTTTATTCTTTGAAGCAACATATCTATTTATATTTTTATTTAGTTCTGGAAGCGGAATATTTATTGCACCATTTATATGTCCTTCAGAAAACTCTCTTCTACTCCTTACATCTATAATTGTATATTGTTTTAAATCTATATTTGAATATTCAACCTCTGATATCTTTCTGTAGTTTTTCCACAATTTTTTTATATTCATAAATTAATTCACATTCTTTCTATATAGTATAATACTATATATTATGATATTTGTAATATTTTTGTAATGTTGTATATAAATTAGAAAAATTGCATTGTAGAGTTGTTATCTTGTGTAGATGTTGATATTTCTAGTGTTTTCGTATTCTTTGCTTTTGAAATATTACAAAAATATTTCTATTTCTTTACATTTTGCTTTCAAACCAATTATTTATGTAATCCTTTTTTGTTTACATATTTCCGTTGTATTATACTGTGGAAATTGTGGATAACTCTGTGAATAACTTAAAATGCTCATTTTTTTATGATAATTATTCACCTTAAAATAATTTTATAGTTTACATTTTTATTTAATTTTTTGTTTTTATATTTTATGTGTACTTATTTTGGTATAGAATAGCTTTCTATATTATATTGCTATGTCTTGTGCATGATCACACAATGAAAAGTCTCAAACAGATTGCGTTTGGCTATTTTTATATGGTAGGAAATAAATATTTCCCTGTTATATGAAAAAAAGCTTATATTTCATAAGCTTTCTTTACTAATAATTTGTTTTAAATCTCCAAATATTTCCTCAGTAATTTTAGTACTGATTAAGTCTAAGGTCTCCTTTTCTGGCTTTTTAGATTTATAACTTGAAAAATCTAATGGTTTTCCATAATAAATTTTAACTTTTGTAAACGGTTTGAAATTCCCTTCTATTTTAACCGGAATAACTTGTACTCCAGTTCTTGCAGCTAAATAAGCTGGTCCGTTTTGTATTTTTCCATTTTTAATTATTCCGTTTCTAGTTCCTTCTGGAAAAATTGCCAATATTTTATTGTCATTTAAAACTTTAATTGATTTTTTTATAGATTCTATATCTTTTTTTTCTCTCTTTACAGGAAATATATTAGTCTTGTTAGCAAACCAATATATAAATTTATTTCTAAATAGCTCTTCTTTTGCCATCATATACATTTCTCGTTTGGTAGCTGTATATAAAATTGGTGGATCCCAATTACTAGTATGATTTGCGCACATTATATATGGTTTATCTTTTTCAATATTTTCTTGTCCGTATGTTTGTACTCTAAATACCACCAAAGTAAATATTCTTACTAAAAATTTAACAATCACCCTTACCATTATTATAATCTCCTGTTTTTTCTTTAATTATTTTTAACACTTCTTGTTTTACTTCTTCTATTGTTAAATTTGTACTATCAACCAATATAGCATCATCTGCTTTTCTTAACGGACTAATTTTACGAGTTGTTTCTAAAATATGTCTTTGCTTAATATTTTCTAAGACTTCTTCATAGCTTTCGTTTATACCTTTTTCTAAATTTTGTTTATATCGTCTATTTGCTCTCTCTTCAATTGATGCATCTAAATAAATTTTTACATTTGCATCTGGAAATATTGTTGTTCCTATATCTCTTCCTTCCATTATTATATTTCCTAACTTTTTCATTTCTTGTTGTAGCTTTGTCATTTTATCTCTAACACATTTAATAGCAGCATATTTTGCAACATTCTCATCAACAACCGGTGTTCTAATTTCCTTTGAAACATCATCATTATTTAATATTGTTATTATTTCGCCGTTTTCTCTCTTAAATTTAATATCTATATTTTCTAATATATTTTCAATTCCACTAATATCATCAACACTAATGTTATTTCTTAAGCATGCAAGAGTAACACATCTGTACATTGCTCCTGTATCTATATTTATTAATCCTAGCTCTTCAGCTACTAATTTAGTTATTGTTCCTTTACCTGTACCTGCAGGTCCATCTATTGCTACAATAAAACTCATCTTATTATTCCTCCTTTTTTTCCTCTTTAATTTTTATTCCTTTTGCAACTATATCAATTTTTTGAACATTCATCGTTGTTAATTTTTCAATTTCTTTTTTAGTCTTATTCTTAAATTCTACTAATCCATTTGCAATATTATATCCGTAATTCACTATTACTTCCATATATATATATGGTCCCTCGGGTGACTTATCAACTCTAATTTTTGTTATTCTATCAATAAAATCTGTTTTACTTGCCAAATATTCAGCTATTTGTCTAAAAACAGTATCTGATATTGTGAAATTCCCCAAATAACTAAATGTAGGTCTAATAATTGATTTTTCAGATATATATGGTGTTTTTCCTTTTCCTTTAGTTTTAAATATTTGTAATGGGTCAAGTATATACCCTGAAAAATCTTTTTTAATTTCAAATGTAGGAACAGGAATAACATGTTTTCCTTCAATCGTTCTAATTCGTTTTGCTGTTTCCATTTCTTCACGGCTTGCAATTTCGTTTATATAAATTGTTTTTTCAATTTTAGGTAGGTTTAAATTTTCAGCAATTTTTTCAACCATTCCATCAGAGGTACCAAGTATTAAAATACTTTCAGGTTTGTATTTTTTTATTGCCTTTCTTACTTCTTGTTTTTCCTCCTCTGTTAAAAAAAGTGCATGTTTAACTGTTTCTATTTTGGTAGGAGCTTTTTTGGCTGAGTTTCCCGCTATAACTTCGTTATCTTTTATAAATAGTCCATCATCTATTATATAATGGATATCATACTCACCAGCAACCATTTGGGCTCTATAACTTTTGCCAGTACCAGATGGTCCAACAAAGGCATAAACTTTTATTTTATTATTGAAATTGAAATTAAAATTTATATCGATATTTTTATTTAAGTTCATATTTAATCTCCTATATAAAATGTATGGTTATATTATATAATTAAAATCTAAAAAAATAAATACTTTTTTTAAATTTATGCTTATATAGCGATTATAGCATTTTATATAGTAGGAATTTCGGAGAAATTTCCTACTATATAAAAAAGAAGTAAACATATGGATTCTTGTTTACTTCCTTTTATATTTTAAAAATTATATAACTAAATATGTTCTTCAATTTTTGCCATTTCATTTATATTAATACTTCTTACATGTTCAATTTTTTCCCATGTAGTTTCTCTTTTAAATAAACATTTAAAGTTTATTAAAAGCCAAGAGCCTAAGAACAATGGATAGCAAATTAACCCTTTTACCATAGGTCTAATTGGTTTATGTTCCATTTTCATTATAAGCATTGCTGTAAATACTGGTAATAGAAATGTTGGTATTACATATCTTACATAACTTTCCATTAATTGTACTAGTGAAAGTCCACTTCCTAAATATAGCAAAGAGTTTATAAGTAGTAAAGCAATTGAAGCTACAAATATTGGTATACTTCCAACAATATATAGTAATCCATCAAAATTCATTACTGTTTTGTGTTCTTTAACTGCTAAAGCTAATTTAGTAGTATATTCTTTCATACATTGAATATGTCCAACTGTCCATCTTGAACGTTGTGACCAAGATTGTTTAAAGTCTACTGGTTGTTCATCATATACTATAGCATCTCTTGCCCAACCTAATTTCTTTCCTTTTATTATTTGTTTCAATGAAAATTCTATATCTTCTGTTAATGTTTTAGTATTCCATCCTTCTGGCTTAATTTGGTCAAATCTTACCATAAATCCAGTACCATTTATTAATGGTGATAGTCCAATATTGTATCTTGCTAAATGATAAAATCTGTTCATTGTCCAATAAAAAATTGCATATCCAGCTGTTACCCAACTATCTGTTGGATTTTTTATATCTCTGTACCCTTGAACTACAGTTTCACCTTGACATAGTTTTTTATTCATATTTTTAATAAAATTTATATCAACAACATTGTCTGCATCAAATATACAAAAAGCATCATATGGTGCATCTTCTTCTATTTTTTGTGCTAGGAACCAGTTTAGTGCTGCTCCTTTTGTTTTATGCATAGAATCAAATCTTTCATATACAATAGCTCCTGCATTTTTTGCTATTTGTGCTGTTTTATCAGTACAATTGTCAGCTATAACATAAATATCATATAATTCTTTTGGATAATCTTGTTTTTTTAAGCTTTTTATTAAATTTTCCACAACATTTTCTTCGTTATGTGCTGGTATAATTGCCATAAATCTGTGATTTTTGTTTTCTAATAATGGTTTATCTTTGAAATTAATTAATGCACATATACTTATAGCAAATTGATATATCCAAAATATTGTTGTTATCCATATAAGTGCTTGTTGCACAATATACAAAAACTCCATTTTTTTACTCCTATTATTTATATATTTTATACAATTATATTATTTGCACTTTTCTATTATACTACAATTAATAAAAAAGTGCAAATTTTGGTAAAAATTATTCTTCGTTTTTTGCTGCATCCTCTTTTAATTGTTTTTCTAATTCTTTTATTTCATCTAATTCTTTAGTTATTAAATTTATTCTTCCTTGATCATCAATTTCATAAACTTTAACAGTTACTTTGTCTCCAACCTTTAACACATCTTCAACTTTATCAATTCTAGCTTTAGAAATTTTTGAAATATGAAGTAATCCTTCTTTTCCACACCCGACATCTACAAATGCTCCAAATGGCATAATTTTAGTTACTGTTCCTTCATATACACCGCCAACTTCTATTTCTCTTACAATATCTTCAATCATATTTAAAGCTTTTTTTCCAGCTTCTGAATCGGTAGAATAAATAAATACTTTTCCATCTTCTTCTATGTCAATTTTTACACCTGTTTCATCAATTATTTTATTAATCATTTTTCCACCAGGTCCAATTACGTCTCTTATTTTTTCTACTTTTATTTTAGTATTAATAATTCTTGGTGCATATTTAGATATTTCTTTTCTTGGTTCTGCAATTTGTTTTAACATAATTTCATCCAAGATGTAATCTCTTGCAATTTTAGTTCTTTCAAATGCTTCCTTTATAATATCATATGATAATCCGTCTATTTTGATATCAACTTGTATAGCTGTAATACCTTTGTGTGTTCCTCCAACTTTAAAGTCCATATCTCCAAAGAAATCTTCTAATCCTTGAATATCAGTAAGCATTATATATTTATTTGGATCATCTGGATCAGTAATAAGACCTGTAGAAATACCAGCAACTGGAGCTTTTATTGGAACACCTGCATCCATTAAAGCAAGAGTACTACCACAAATACTTGCTTGTGATGTAGATCCGTTTGAACTTAATATTTCAGATACTACTCTTATTGCATAAGGAAAATCCTCTTTTGAAGGTATAACAGGAACTAATGCTTTTTCAGCTAAAGCTCCATGTCCTATTTCTCTTCTTCCTGGTCCTCTTGATGGTCTTGCTTCACCAACGCTATATGCTGGGAAATTGTATTGATGCATATATCTTTTAGATTCTTCTTCATCTATTCCATCTAGCATTTGTTCTTCACTAATCATTCCTAAAGTTACTATTGACATAGCTTGTGTTTGACCTCTTGTAAATATTGCACTACCATGTACTCTTGGAAGTACACCAACTTCACAAGATAAAGGTCTTATTTCATCTATTGCTCTTCCGTCTGGTCTTTTATGTTCTTTTAAAATCATTTCTCTAACGCATTTTTTCTCTAATTTGTATAAGCTTTCTTTTATATCTGTAAGTTTTGCTTCTGTTTCTTCTTCTCCATATTTTTCCGTAAAATATGCTACAACATCCTCTTGTAGCTTGTCCATATTTGCATCTCTTACTTCTTTGTCTGTAGCTTGTACATCTTTATACATTCTATCTTTATATTCTTTTTCTATTTCTTCATAAACTTCATGATCTACTTCAAATGATTTATATTCAAATTTAGGTTTTCCAATTTCTTCTTTTATTTTTTCTATAAATTCGCAAACTTTTATTATTTCTTTATGTCCAGCTTTTATTGCTTCTAACATAATATCATTTGGTATTTCATTTGCTCCTGCTTCTATCATGGCAATCTTTTCTTTAGTTCCTGCTACTGTTAATGTTAAGTCTGATATTTCTCTTTGATCTTGTGTAGGATTTATAACTATTTCTCCATTTACATATCCAACATTTACTGCAGCAGTTGGTCCACCAAATGGTATGTCAGATATTGAAAGTGCTGCTGAAGCTCCTATCATAGCTGCAACTTCTGGTGAATTATCTTGTTCAACTGATAATGCAGTTGCAACAACACATACATCATTTCTAAAATCTTTTGGAAATAATGGTCTTAAAGGTCTATCTATTGCTCTTGATGTTAAAATAGCTTTATCTGATGGTTTTCCTTCTCTTTTTAAATAACTTCCAGGTATTTTTCCTACTGCATATAATTTTTCTTCGTAGTCAACTGAAAGAGGAAAAAAGTCTATTCCATCTCTTGGCTCTTTTGATGCTGTAACATTAACCATTACAACAGTATCTCCATATTTAACTACAACACTTCCATTTGTTAAACCAGCAATTTTTCCCGACTCAATTACAAGTTTTCTTCCTGCTAATTCCATTTCATAACTTTTAAACATATTCTTCTCCTTTATATATATAAATTTCTTGATATATATTATTAGTTTGTAACCTTTATAATATGTACTTTTTAGAAATACACATTATACAAGCTACCACTATAATATAAATCAAGATAAAATTGACACCATAAAACGCAACTTAGGACGTTTAAACTTTTTTAAACGTCCTAATGCACATATTATTTTCTTAAACCTAATTTTTCAACTATGTCTCTATATCTTTGAACATCTGTCTTAGCTAAGTAGTTTAATAAATTTCTTCTTTTACCAACCATTTTTAAAAGACCTCTTCTAGAATGATTGTCATGAGTATGAATTTTAAGATGTGCTGTTAATTCATTAATTCTTTCTGTTAATAAAGCAATTTGAACCTCTGAAGAACCAGTATCTTTTTCATCTCTTCTGTATGTAGAAATTATTTCTTGTTTTCTTTCTTTTGTCATAGTATACACCTCCTATAAATTTTATATGCCTTAAACTGAACTAAAGCGGTGTTAACTCTTGTAGCTAAGTAAAAGGTAATTTTGTTAACACAAATATTGTACTATATTTGTTTAAAAAAATCAAGTGTTATGCTTTATTTTATTAAATTTAGCATCTTTTTTTCTTTGTCAGCTAGTTCGAATACAGCTTTTGTGTATTTTAGTAATTCCTTCTTGTTTTTAAATCCACAAGTTTTCGCAAAATAATCTGCATATATTGTGTTCTCTTTAACTACTCCTGTTTGTATTGCTTTATTTATATTATAACTCTCTTTTGATGATATATCTCCTAATCTTAAATATTCTGTTATAGTTAGATTATAGATATTATCATTATTTTTAAATTTTTCATAAATCTCAGTTGTTATTATTCCATTGTCTATTAATTCATAGTTATTTTTAAATTCTACAATTTTTTTGTCTGGATATTTTGTTACATTTGCAACTCGTTCTATATATTCTGCTTTACCTTC
>CAKPPF010000010.1 GCA_934177485.1 uncultured Clostridia bacterium
AGTCCATCTATACATTTTGTTATACATCATCCAAAGCTTAGAAATGCTATTGAAAATTTCATTCCTCCAATCATTGAATAAATGCTTCGTATTTGCAATAATTCTAAAAAAATACTATAAAAACTTTTTTATTCCTCAAAGTGAGGCAAACTAATTATTTTTCTAATGTTTCTATTGCAGATGCATTTTGTTCTGTTTGGAGCGATTAACCAAAAATAAGGATGACGTTGTCATCCTTATTTTTATAACTTTGGTCAGAAAACCTTCTATTTTTATGATTCTGTATATTAAGGCTTAAACCAATTTAACATCCTATTTCTTGATATTATGTTAACAAAGTGATATAATAGTAATAAGTGGAAAGTTCTGCTTTAAAAATGTGGGTATAAATACTTTAAAAGAGAGGTTTTACTATATGAAAGAAATACTGACACAATTCAAAGAAATTAAAGAGGATTTTTTTACAGCAAAAGCAGAAAAACAGTTCCCTGCTTATATGTTGGCAAATGCTATTTTTATTCTTTTAGTTTTCACTATCATTTACATTATTTCGTCAATTATATGGAGCTTTTTTCATGTTGTTGGAATTTGTATGATTGCTATTAGTTTTATATTATTGTTTGTTTTTTTGTTCTGCAATGGAGCATTTTTTACAGCAATGAGAATTAATAAAAGAGAACGATTTACAGGGTCATTTTCATAATAATAGTATAATAATTTACTTAAGACAAAGTATTCTTTGATAAAATAGGAGAAAAAGAAAATAGCCGTTTAAATAAGATTATCAATAGATTTTACAAAACTATTGATAAATTTGTAGAATGATTTGTAATAAATTTAATTTGGGTGATTCTAAAGAATTAATTAAAAATTTTGAAAATGTACCTCACACATTTATTAAACCTGTAAAACAAATGAAAAAGGAAGAAAGAGAAAAAAATTGGCTATGACAGATGATAGAATTAAAGCACCATTTCTGGTGCTTTAATGTTTACATATTTGTAGAATAACTTTTTATTCTATGTTGCATAACGCTCAATTCTGTTTTCTTATCATTTAATTTTTTATTTAATTCAGAAACTTGCCTTTTATATAATGAATTTAGATCATGTATTTGTTCATTAGACATTACACATAAATCAATTTCATTTTTTTCATATTGATTTTGTAATTTTAATAATGTAGGGTCTTCTTCCTTATACAAGCTTAATTTATCAAAAAAATTAGATTTAGATTTTTGATTTGTAATTACTTCTGTTTCTGCAGGGATTTGTTTTGGTTCTTCACTTACAAAAATTCTTTTAATATAATTAATAAATCTTATAAAAATATTTTCTTTACCTTTCATATTCCACCTCTTTAGTTATTTTTCTTCTAAGTCATTAAGTTGTGATTGTTTATCTTCTAAAGCTTTCTTTAATTCTGCTTCTTTAGCTTTTAAGCCCTCTAATTGTTGTTCTATATCACTAATTTCGGCTGTAAGTTGTTCTTTTTCTTCAGATAAATTAGTTATTTCTTGTTCCTCTGTTCTTCTTTCTGTAGGAACTTCTTTAGTAGAATCACCTCTGTGCAATTCATCTAATTCAGCATTTTCTTTTTTCTGTGCTTCAATTTTGTCCCTATAAAAATTATATTCTCCTATTGCTTTTTCAAAATATTCTGTGAATTCAGGTCCTAGTCTAGAAAAACGGAGAACAGCATTTACTGCACCTATATATACTTCGGTTTCATCATCATTAATAGTTTGTGTTAATTCTTCAAAAGTTGCTCCATCTTCAAGTCTTTGCATTAATTCAATTTCTTCATCGAGAGCAAGTCCTACAAATATTCCTCTTGCACTACTTTCTACGTGTTTCCTCCATTTTTCTAATTTTTCCGGATAAATAAATTTACTTCCTCTTTCTATCCATTCTGGTATTCTTGATTCTGCAATTTGCTTTTTTTCTTCATATGAAAGCTCTGGTTCATATTCACCATTTTTTATGCTTTCATTTTCTCTCTTTTTATCTTTTATCGCTTGTCTAGCCTCTGGAGATATTTCTCCATATGCTGTATGTTCCCAAAATTCTGGTCCTTGCTTTGAGAATGAAAAAATAATATTTCTTACCATTTCATATGATGTTCCAGAATGATCTTGACTATCTAATAATTCTTTTGCTTCATCTAAGCTAGCACCATTTTCTAATTTTTCCATAATTTCAATTGCAGCATCTAAATCCATTCCATGATACAAATCACTTGCTCTAGCCTCAACACATTGAGTCCATTCTTCCATTCTTTCAGGGTAAATAAATGTTTCACCTTTTTTTATCCAAGTAGGTATTTTAGCTTTAGCTTCTGCTTCTTTTCTTGCTGTTCTTTCTTCATATTCTTTTTGCCATTCTTCTTGAGCTTTATCAAATTCAGCTTTTGTTTTTCCTAACACTTCTTGATAAGCTCCGTCCATAGTTATATCACAAGAATATAATTTATGTCCATTGAAATCAACAAAAACAGATTCTCCACGACTTTTAAACTTTAAAAGTGCATTTACACATTCCTCTAATGTGCTACCATAAAATTCTATTTTTCTTGCATTCTCTTTCTCCTCTTTTTTTAATTTTTCTTCATACTCTGCTTTAGACATTCCTGTAAGTTGTTTATACACATAATCTTCCGAATCTATCTCACAAGAATATAATTTGTGTCCATTAATATCTATAAACACTGATTCTCCTTTTGCTTTATATTCAAATAATATTCTAGTATATTCCTCAGGCGGTCTACTTATAAATAATTGACGAGCATTTTCTCTACTCATTTCTTCCATATAAATTCTCCTTTTAAGAAATATTTTTAATATAATAATATAATTATATTATTTCATAAAGGAACATTATTTTCAACAATGAATGAGATGTAATATAAATTTAATATTATTGTAATATTTTTGACATAAAAAAGAACCACTTGCGTGGAAAGAAAGTTTTTTCTTTTTAGCATGTATTAACCTACATTTACAGTCAGCACTGCAGGATTGACAACGCCATCTCCTTCATAGCCATAATCCTTGTTGTGCCATTTGCGGAGTTCCTCGCCGTACTTCCAGCACTGAGCCAGAGCGTTGACCGCACATCCATACATGAAGCCGGTAATCCCTTCGATGTCGCAGTCATGAGACGCTTTTTCAGCGATTTCGACGACAGTCTTGCCTTCAGCGATGAGCTTCTGCATATACTTCGCCCAGCGGCGAGCATATTTCACAACACCATAGCTGTAGGGATCTTTAGAATTGGCTTCCACCATCTGATCCCAGGCCTTTTTGCCTTCTTCATCTTTGAATTCCATCTCGACCGTTTCATCGATGCAAAGCACCTCAGCCTCAACAGCCTTTCTGCGGGCAGCTTCAGCTTCCTGCTGAGCAAGGTATTCCTGTCCTTCAGGAGTCTTGAGCCAAGCCTCCCTCTCGAGGCGATACTTTTCCGCATTGGCTTTCATGCCAGCATCCCACTCCTGATAGATTCTCTCAGCATCGGCGTTTTCTTTGGTTACGATGAGAGTTACTCCGTTGAACTCGAACTTTATACCTGTAAAGGTAGCGTTCTCGTCACATTTGTATGCTCTCAGTACCTCAGTACCGAAGTTGGAATCATCGTTGAAGCAGCCAGCAACAGCTTTTGCGAACTCGGTGATGGTGCAACCGCCAACAGGATCAACCGTTGCGATGCCATCTTCAAAGCCCTCAACCCAAAGGGTGCGAATCGAATCGTTGCCTATCGTCCGGAAAATGCGGGAGGTATTGTTATGCTCCCAGATGCCCTCGTAGTAAACGCGTGTAGTCTTTGCCATAGTAGTATCCTCCTTAGAATTTTTTTGGTTAATATGGCGTACTGACTTATAGAAAGTCATCTACAATATATATTATACCATTATTTTACATAAAATGCAAATTGTTAAAATCTATGGATAGAATCAATTTTGAAAATTATTTGACAAAAACATAAAAATATTCTATATTATAAATGTGTTGTGTTTTTATATGTATTCAATTCTTCAAGAATATTTCAAATTTATTTGACATATAATAGAATTGGTGCTATAATAATATTAGCTTAAGCAAAGAGAGAGTTCGTAAGAGCACTTGTACACAGATGTGTTGACCACACATCTTTTTTTATGCTTTTTTGCATTTAAAAAAGGCGGTTGACCAGACCGCCTTTGACTAGATTTGCACTAGTCCTGAGAGTTATGACTATCTTCTTGATTATCATTACTAAGTAACAATAAAACAATTAGACGCCAAATAAGTTCGTATGAACTCACTATGTACACCTCCTTTCACAAAGATTTCCTTTATGAAAAGGATGTTCAAATTATACAATATTTTTTTCTATAAAACAATAAAATAATCTATATTTTATCATTTTTTTATTTAAATAGCTAATGTTTGGATATGGTGTTAAAGGTAATCCAATGCTTTCTTTTATCCTTCTCATAGTATCTGCTATAGGAATAGTTTGTGCTAATTGCACTTGTTTAACATATTCTGACATCATATTGTAATGCTTTTGTCAACGGGGACGGAGTTTTTTGACAACCATATTATTTTAAAATCTTTATTGAAATTTATCTATCATTTCATTTTTATGTTGTCAAAAAACTCCGTCCCCATTGACATAATTAAAATAATTATTATTTGAATTTAAAATAAAATAAAAAATATATTTTTTTGTAAAATTATAGTTTCAAAATATAATAAATATGATAAAATATATAAAAAATGGAGGAATTAAATATGTTAAAAAAATGTAGAATTATAATAATACTAAGCATTATTTTTCTAATGTTATTTGGATTTAATGCCATTGTAAATGCTGATATGGGTCCAAAACCAAGTATAACAATTCATCTAAAAAATATGAAAACAAGCAATTACACAATAGATTTATTTGAATATGCTGAAAAAACTAAAGATTATTATCCTGATAGCAATTTTTCAAGTAATGGACGACGTACTATGAATTTAAAAGATGGGATTAAAGATAAGAACGGAATAACAGTTTATTTCGATGATATTGCACAACTCAGACGGAATAACAGCCAAACAAGCAGAAACCTTATATAATATGGATTATGATGGTTGGATTTCTTCATGTATGAGAAATAGTTTATTATGGGGTAAATGCGCTGGAAATATTAAACATGAACATTTTTACAACTACTTTGGAACGCCAGATACTTATAAAGTAGTAATAATAAACAACGATACTGGAGAAATTAAAATAACTGATGTAATACATAGAACAGATTTTCAAAGTAATATTACTATAGACATTGATACAATGGGCGTAGTTACAAAAGCAAGTGCTTCAAATATTATAAAGACTGTTGCTATTTCTTTAGTATTAACTATTGTCGCTGAAATAATAATTGCTTTAATAATGAAAATAAAAAACATTAAAACTATTTTTATAACTAATTTAATAACAAATATCATACTTCAATTAGCACTAATATATATTCCATTACCATATATGATTACATTTATATTTATGGAGATTCTAGTAATAGTTTCAGAATATTTAGTTTATAAAAAATATTTTAGTGATATAGCCAAAAATAAAATAATAAGATATGCATTAATAGCAAATGTGATTTCTGCATTATTGACCTTTATCATTAAGTAAATTCATTAATCAGGCAAACTGTACTAAGTAAATAAATACAGTTTGCCTCTTTATATTATCTACTTCTTGTTTTATCTCTGTCAATGGGGACGGAGTTTTTTGACAAGTCCATACTACATACCTATTGCATACTTTTTAATATAAAAAAACTTGTAATTGCTGTACTATAGCCATTACAAGTTTTATTTCTTGGTGCAGATGGCCGGAATCGAACCGGCACGGATTATTCGTCCGCAGGATTTTAAGTCCTGTGCGTCTACCAGTTCCGCCACATCTGCATTTGCATTATTTGAACTGGACAAGAATTATTATACAATTACTTTTAGAACTTTGTCAATAGATTTAAAAAATTTTTCAAAAAAACTTGCATTTTTTTATATAAATTATATAATTACATTGTTTTTATCTATTTATTTTTATTCTAATGAGGTGCTTTATGAATTTTTTTTCTAATAAGTCTATTAATGTAATTTCCTTATTAATTACAATTTGTATTTATTTGTTTTTAACCTTATATATTCCTAAATTATGCATTTTTGTAAAAAACTATATTTATTATAAAGTACAACCTACTACTATGCAGGATTATGAATAGAATATTACTAGGTGATTTTAATGAATAATATAAAAAATAATCTTTTGCAAAAAGAACTTTATTATGATAATACTGTTATTTTAAAGTATCATATAGAATACCCTACTATTATTTCAAATTCTCTTGATCCTAGTATATTTAAATTTAATATATATAATCAACATTTAGCATTTTCTTTAAGAAACAAGGCTGAAAATGAGTTATATAAAGAAGCAATTGAATTGTATAAATACAATAAAGAAAATAATTTTCCAGTTATGCAATATGAAGTTTACAGAACTTACGAAATTACTCTTAATACAAATAGTTTTATAAGCTTATATGCTGATGAATATATTTTTACAGGTGGCGCACACGGAACTACAATTAGGTCCTCTCAAACTTGGAATTTAAGACATGGTAATATTGTGGAATTAAATAGTTTATTTCCGCGAAATCCTTATTTTATGCTTGATATTTTAAAACAGATTAATGCACAAATATCTAAAGAACCTGAAATATATTTTGAAAATACCTGCAATTTAGTATTAGAAACATTTAGTCCCAAAAGTTTTTACTTAACACCGGATAGTCTTGTTGTGTATTTTCAGCAATATGATATTGCTCCTTACTCATCTGGTATTCGTACTTTTAATATTTCATATAATTAATTTTTTAGTAAATACTACTTCATATATCATCTTTTTTATGTTATAAATAAATATAGATTATAATATATGGAGGAAATTTATATGAAAGCTTTAATTACCGGAGCATCTTCTGGCATTGGAAAAGATTTTGCACGTATACTTAGTAAACAAGGATATGACTTAGTTTTAGTAGCAAGAGATTTAGAAAAACTTCAAGAAGTAAAAAAAGAACTTGGAGGTAATATAAAAATTATAAGTATGGATTTAAGTAATCCAGATAATTGCAAACAATTACATGAAGAAAATCCTAATATTGATTTACTTATTAATAATGCTGGTTTTGGCGATTGTGGTAATTTTGCAATTACAAATTTAGACAAAGAAATTAGTATGATAAATACAAACATAACTGCATATCACATATTAACAAAACTTTATTTAATTGATATGAAAAAAGAAAATAAAGGACATATTTTAAATGTTGCATCAATTGCTGGTTTTATGCCAGGTCCACTTATGGCAACATATTACGCCACTAAAGCATATATTGTTAGACTTTCTGAAGGAATACGTGAAGAATTAAGAAAAGAAAAGTCAAATGTTAAAATAAGTATTTTATGTCCTGGGCCTGTTAGTACAAATTTTACAAAGGTTGCAAATGTAAAATTTAGTATTAGAGAAGCTAACAGTATGAATGTTGCTAAATACGCAATAAAGCATTTAAATAGATTTTATATTGTACCAGGTCTTGATATAAAATTAGCAAGATTTGGAACGAAAATTGTTCCTTCTCCCCTTATTGCTAGAATAACTTATAAAGTTCAAAAAAGAAAACTTGGCTAATTCCAAGTTTTCTTTTAATTCTTTTTTAAATTTTCATATATTTCATAATTATAATTCCAACTTGAGTAATCTTCGTCCTCTCTATGGTCTTCAAGATTATATGCCTTAACTATACTTTCAATATCTTTAGTAATTATTTCAGCACCGTAAATATTTAGATGATTTCCTTCATCTCTACTACATTTTTCCCAATTAAAGTTTTCATTTAAATTATAATCTATATATCGAATATTTCTTTCTTGTGCATATTGAGAAATCAAATCACTTTTCTTTTGATTCCATGACTTTATTGTTGGTATGTAAACAAAAATAACTTCAGTGCTATTTTCTTTGCATAGTTTTAGTACTTTATCTAAATTTCTTTTACACTTTTCAGGTATTTCGTCTACTACATCTTGTTCTGTTTTCTTTGAATTCTTTTTATATGCTTTTATTTTTTTATTAAATTCTTGACCCTTAAAAGGAGCTAAATACTTTTCAGTTACCCCTGTAAAATCTTCATCTGATAATTCATTCCACCTCGAATGATATCTTATTAATGGCATTAAATAACTAATTCTTGTTGAAACTGGCACCTTAACATCTTTGCTCAAGATTAATTCTAATTTATTTAAGCTAAATTTCATACAGTCTATAGATTTTCTAATATCATTTCTTGAATCTTTGTCTGTAAATATATAATCCATATCTATTATTGCAAGTTTTGGTTTTTGTGTTTTATAAAAGTCTCTTAATAAATAATATGAAACCCATGTTGTTTCAAGCGGATTGCCTATATGATAGCTTGTTACACCCAAATCATTCCACAAGACCATTGGTGAAACTCCGTTATACATATCACTATTTCCGATCATTACAATATCTATTGTATTTTGTGGTTCATTATACAATCCTTTTATTCTTCTTGTTGCACCGTGCATATTCATCTGCCCATTTAGGTATAAATATTTTGTTCAGAATACTCATAATTATTATAAATATTATTACAAATATTATTGTTTTAATTATTATATTGTTATATTTTATTTTCATGTTATGTAAGTCCTTTCCAAAACATTAACATTATACACTTGTTGAAAATTTAATTCAATATATTCAAAATAAAACAAATCATCGACTTTATGTTGCTCTTTGTTCTCACCCAATTCGAGTTTTTGACTGCAAGGAGAAAATTTAAAAGGACATCTTCATAGACGTCCTTTAATGAATTCATTATCTATATAATAAATTATTTTTTATTTACTAAATCTTTTAAAGCTTTTCCAGCTTTGAAAACTGGAGCTTTTGATGCAGGTATTTTTATTTCTTCTTTAGTTTGAGGGTTTCTTCCTTTTCTAGCTGCTCTTTTTCTAACTTCGAAAGAACCAAAACCAACTAATTGTACTTTTTCTCCTTTAACTAATGCTTCAGTAACAACGTCTACGAAAGCATTTAATGTTTCTTCTGCACATTTTTTTGTGTCTCCTGTTTTTGCAGCCATTGCTGCTACTAAATCAGATTTGTTCATTTAATTTACCTCCTAAAAAGTTTGAAATATGTAGAACTTTTCATCTACAATAGCAATATTCGTCATAATAAAATAAAATCCTTCTTTTTTTATTAATTTTTTCTTTAAAATCTTTAAGGCTGTAAGATTATAGGCAATAAATGTAAATTTATTTAATTCTTTACATTTTGTTTTTTTCCATATATACCAAGCCTTTGAAGAATTTTATATATTTGAGTTCCATATGGTATCATAACAATTTCTTCTTCATCAAAAATTTTTAATAATACAATTAAAATTAAGTAAATAACGACCGCAACTGCTATACCAACTAGTGTTGCAATTTTAGCTGAAATTATACCAATAAGTATTGAATATATAAAATATGAACATACACACATTCCAAAAGTTGCAATTAGTGGTTTTATAATAAACTTTGATAAATTCAATTTTAATTTTATTGTTTTTCTTAATACAATAAAGCTTAAGAAAAATGCAAAGAAATTATTAATTACAGAAGCAATAGCAGCTCCATTTACACCGAATTTTGGATTTGGAACTAAAATTAAGTTAAATATTAATTTTAACATTACACCAATAAAAGAAGTTATAGCAGGAACTTTTATTTTTCCAAGTCCTTGCAAAGCTCCATTTGTTGTCTGCATTAATACTGCAAATATTATTGTAAATGAAAAAATTTGTAGTAAAAAACCACCTTCTGTTGCATTTGGAAATAGCAAATTAATAATTGGCTGTGCAAATGTTATCATCCCAAACGTACATGGAAGCCCTAATATCATTGTTATTAGTAATGAAAGTGAAATTCTTTTTCCTGCTGTAGCACTATCATTTTTAGCCATTAGTCCAGATACTGATGGAACTAATGCTGTTGCAAATGCAATGTTAAATGAAAGTGGAAGTGTTGCCAAAGTATCAACTTTTCCAGATAGAATTCCATATTGTGCTTTTGCTAATGTATCTGGCAAAAATGTTTTTAGTCCTTTTACAACAGTAACAATATCTACAACTTTTGATAATGTTGACATTATTGCACTTAAAGTAATTGGTATTGATACTATTAATATATTTTTTACTATTTTTTTTATTCTTTCATTTCTATAATTTTTAGCCTCTTTTATTTTAGGCATTACTATTTTTCTAAAACTTCTATAATATAGCAATATATATAAGAAGCTTAATATAACAGATAATGTTGTTGCAAGGTTAGCGCCTGCTGCCATAAGTTTCGTATCAAGTCCTGTACCAATTCCGATTAGCTCTACAGCGGATATTGTTATTACAGTTTTAAATACTTGTTCTAATGATTGAGATTTAGCTGTAACAGATACTTTATCTAATCCATTAAAATATCCTCTTAATACTGACGCAATGGTAACAAATGTTATTGATGGTGACAATACTTGAAGTGATATATTTGCTTCTGGTACCTCTATCATGTTTGCAATTGCATTTGCTCCAAAGAATAATAGAAGTGTTCCAATTAATCCAATTAAACCAAATGTTAATAAAGATATTCTAAAAATCCTATGTGCTCCTTTGTAATCGTCTACTGCAACTTTTTCTGAAATTAATTTAGCAATTGCGTTTGGTACTCCTATTGAAGATATTGTAAGAAGTAATGCATAGATTTGATATCCACTTCCATATATTCCATTTCCAACATCTCCAAAACCTTTTTTATTCGTTAAATAAATTTTTGAAACAAGTCCTAACATTTTTATTAGCACTTGTGAAACCATAAGAGCTAATACGCCTTTCATAAAGCCGTCTTTTTTCTCTAATTTTTTTGTCCTTTCCATAACTCTTCCTTTCATTATATTTTAATCTTATGCGTATTTAGTTTTAATTATATTAGTAATTTACATTTTTAATCTGTTTGGGAACGTATTGATTTTTATGTCAATTTTTTCATCCATTATTATGTATTCTCCTTTTTTAAAAAATCCTTTAAACAGTTTAACTGCTTTTCAAATTCATATCTTGTAAAAACAGTTTCTTCTTTTTCTAGAGTTCCTATTTCATGTAAAATATACTTATTACATTGTTTCAATACATTTCTATATAATGGATTTTGCAATGCACTTATATACAATTCATCTATTAAATTATCATACTCTTCGTCAAATCTATTTATCGCTTTACCTTGCCAATAAACAATTCCACTTTTTTTCCAATCATAATCGCTTGCAATTTTTATGTTATTTGAATCTAATCCACTATAATCCAAAACAAGGTTTTGCATATCTATATTTTTAAATTTAATACCTTGGAAAAAACATTCAATACTACTCATTTTTTTCCCTTTAAACACAAATTGGTATGGAAACAAGTTTGATAAAACTTTAGAATATGCTCCTTTTATTTTATATCCTACATTTATCCATTTTTCGCTTTCACCTATTGTTTTACCTTCTTCATCAACTAGTGAAATACCATCACAATACTTTATACCATTAATATCTTTAATTTCTTTTTGGGCAAATACATATTTTTTCTTAAAACTTCTGAATTCTGCCAGTTCCTTTTCTATTTTTTTCATTTTTTCTCCTTTTTAACTTAACTTATTTATGTATATATTAAAAACAAGTCATTTTTATAATTATATATTATTCTTTTATAAATGTCTATAAAATTCATTTTTTTTGTCAAAGCCCTTGTTTTTTTAGGGATTTTGTAAGATAATATATGTAGTTATTTTATTTTTTAAAGTGAGGAAAATATGAAAATACTTGATAAATTTTTAAAATTCTTAAAAACAGATAAAAATACATTTTTTACATACATATTAACAGTACTTTCTATATATTTTACAGTAGATAGATTGCTAGAAGTTTTAATGATGATATTTACTGGAGTTTCAGTTTCTTATTGGGGCCCTATTCACTACACTTTTGCTATTGCTTGCCCAATATTTGCATTTTTATTTTGTTGTTCATCTTCTTTTGTAAAAAATGATGAAATGAAGATTACATTTTTATATATGTATATAATTTCACTATATATTATTGGTGTTTCGATGGTTATTCAATGGGCAAATTTACTTTGCTGGTTATTGTTTATATCAGCTCCTGGATATGTAAAAATTGTTTCTGAGCTGTCATATTTAATAAGACCTGCTTTTCAGTCACTTGCTGCATATTTACCATTAGTAACATTTTACCCATTAATGAAATGGCTAATTTTAACAGTTAATGATACTTTAAATATTCGTAAATCTATAATGGAATATGCTGGTATAAATTTATCTCAGAAAAATGAAGGAACTGGCGCTTATTCATGCGAAATGCCACTTCAAAATGATAAAAAAACCGGAGAAAGAGTTCGTATAACAGAAAATGGTAGATATCAGTCTACATTTATATGTGGTATTTCTGGTAGTGGTAAAACCTCTATGCTTTTTGAGCCAATGATGGCTAAAGATATGGAGAAGAAGTTTTTCTTTAAAGAGACTTCAAAAGAACTAGGTTATACTGCACTTAAAACACATATAGCTATAATAAATAAACCATACGACAATGAATATTTAAATAAAAACTTTAATTTAAATATGCTTACTCCTACTTATGGAAAAGAAAAAGTATTTAAAGCATTTTTAAATAAAATGATATTAGATGCATCTTCTGATAATATTATATATAGAAATATTGGTTTAACTTCTGTTTCTCCTGATTATGAATCTACCTCAAGAATGCTAGAAGTTGCTAATAACTTTAACTTACCAGTCAATTTAATAGATCCTAATAACTCATCATCAATTGGATTAAATCCTTTTGCATTTGATGACCCTGTTAAAATAGCAATAATAATTTCTTCAGTATTAAAAGAAATGTATTCTAAAGCTGGTACAGATTTAGACGAATCTTATAGGCAAAATGCTTCTTTACAAGCTGTTGAAAATGTTTGTATATTGTTAAAAGAAATGTATCCACGTCTTAACAATGGTGATTTACCATCACTTGAAGATATGCTTAATATGTTTAATGATTTTTCATTAGTTGAAGATATGTGTAACAAATTACAAGAAAATCAAGAACTTGCACAAAAATATAAAATTCAAATTGGATATTTTAAAAAGAACTTCTATAAAGATGGTGTAAATAAAAATGATACCGAAAAATATATTCAACCTGCAGCTTCTCAATTAGATGTATTACTTCGTGTTCCTGGAGTTAGAAATATTCTTTGCAATAGACGTAACAATTTGGATTACGACAATGCTTTAGCAAATGGTGAAATAACACTAGTATGTACAAGACGTGGTGATTTAGGCGCTGCTGTTCATACAGCATTTGGATTATTTTTCTTATTATTAATGCAATATTCAGTTTTAAGAAGACCTGGTCCTGAAAGAAGTAGAGTTCCTCATTTTCTATATATAGATGAGTTCCCTGATTTTATAACTCATGCAACTACAAATATGTTTACTTTATATAGAAAATATAGAGTTGGAATTACAATATCAGCTCAAAATTTAAGACAATTAGGTCAAAAAGATGGTAGATACAGAGATATAATAATTGCGAACTGTTATAATAAATTTGTATTTGGAAATAATACGCCTGAGGATAATGAATGGTGGTCAAAAGAAATTGGTGAAAAGAGAGAATGGAACTTCAACTATACCTATAATACAGCCGAAACTTCATATGATCCTAAATATGGTGGTGCAAAACTAGAAAACAAAGTAAAATTCACACCTGGTCAAGTCCAAGGTTTAGGAGCAAAACAATGTTACTTCAAAATTAAAGATACAAAGGCAAAATATTCAAATGGTGTAATTAAAGTTGATTATCTTGCTTCTAAATATCATGAAAAACATGAAAGTAAACAATACAACTTTAATAAATTTATAAATGCCCCATCTTCAGATGAAGAAAAAGATAACAAAAAAGAAAAATTTGATTTGAAAAACTTAGAATTTGATACTTACGACAATGGAGATGTAGATCCAATAAAAAATAATACAACTGATAGTAATTTCCTATTCAATAATGATGATGCTATAATATTTGATATAAACAGAAAGAAAAATAACGAATAAAAAAAGAAACGATTAACTCGTTTCTTTTTTTACATATATAACAATGGTTAAAGTTTCCTTGAGTATATATTTTTTAAGCAAAATGCTCACTGTTTTTATTATTTATGTGAATCTATTTCCTTATTTTGTTTTTCAATAGTTCTATTTAAATTTTCTAGCATATTATTAACTAGTAAGTATCGTTCAGCAAATTCAATATTATTGCAAAAGTTTTTATCTATTGATGATCCTGTTTTTATTAATCTGCTTATTTCTTTATCCATATTTAATATCATCTTGTCTATTGAAAATTTTTCTACTACTTTTTTTCTACATACTTCTTTATAGTTAATATTATCCTTATTGTCCAAAATTTTCTCAAGTGCTATCTTATATTCATCTATTTCTTCTTCCGAATAATCAAAATTAAATTGTTCTTCTGGTTGTTGATATGGAACAATAAGTTCACCGCAGTTATCTTCTATAATTTCTTTTTGTCCACCGACGTTACTTGAAACAACCGGCACTCCCATTGATAATGATTCATATGTTGTTAAAGTTAATCCTTCTCTTAAAGAACACACTAAAGTAACATCTGCAATTTTATAGAATCTCCTTGGATCTTCTTGCATTCCATACATATGTATATTTTTTTGAAGTTTTTCTTCTTCTATTTTTTCCTTAACATCTTCAAATGCTGCACCATCGCCAACCATAACCATCTGGACATCATTTCTATCTTCAAGAATTTTTTTAAACACTTCTACTGCAAATAATGGTCTTTTATAATGTACCATTCTAGTTATATATAAAATCACTTTTTTGCCTTCATATTTTTTTGCAAGCTTGTCTTCCCCACCATATATAACATTACAATCATATTTATTTGTATCTGTTCCAATATATACCGTTTTAATATTTTTAACATTTCTTTTCATTAAATGATACATCATGTCTTTTAAATGTTTTGTACATGTATATGTTGCATCTAAATAATGTGCAACAGAATTTGAATCTTTAGGAAAGCCACCATTTCTTAGAGTCCAGTTTTCAGCATGAATGTAATCAATAAAAGGTATATCTTTAAAATGATACTTTAACCAAGGTAGAACATAGTAACCATAAAAGCTATTTGTTATAAGTACGCAGTTAATCTTCCTGCTTTTTATTATATGATATATAAAACTTGCCCAATCCTTTTCTTTTAAGAAAGTAGTTAAATCAAAATATTCGTCAACATATTTTTCAACTGTTTGCCTTAAAAAATAATCACATTTTTGTGTAGTTATAACACTTATCTCATACCCTTTTTCTCTTAATCCTTTTATTAAATTAAGATTGAATATATCAGCTCCTCCAACAACAAACCATGGAACTATAAATAAAAGTTTATTTTTTGTGTTATGTTCAAATATATCCTTCTTTGTTATATCAATTTTTTTAGGTATATCTTTGTACTCTATCTGATAAATATCATCAAACTGTATTGTATCTATATCTTTATCAATATCCATTTTTTGTTTTATTTTATTTATAAATTCTTCTTCTATTTCTGTTTTTTTAATATCTCCTTCTTGGATTTTCTCTGAAAGTTGTTTATTGTTTTTTCTATGCCAAAATCCATAGAAGTCCATTTTTATAGGTACATATCGTTGACTTAAGAAAAATAGCCACATAAACCAGTTTTCATGAATATCTATAGGAAATTTAACATATTTATCTAATTCAAGAAACTTTTCTTTTCTTATAAATGCACACTTTGATATAATATTTTTCTTGGTCATTTCATATATAGCAAGTTTTTTATTATACAATTCGTTAATTGCTCCAAAATTGACCATTCTAGAATATGCCCACACTCCCTCAGGATTTGTTAGCATAGTAAAATAACCACATTCAAGCATTGTTTTATCTATTAAATCGCCTTCTGACAATAGTAATACTATATCACTATTTGCTTGTTCTGCAGCTATATATTGTGCCTTTGGTACTCTTTCTTCTGTTATTTCTACTATCTTAATTCTCTTATCTCGTTTCTTTAAATCCAAAAGAGTTTTGTCTATATTATTAGTAACTATTAACCATTCCCAATGCGGAAATGTTTGATTATATAATGATAAATATGTCTGTTCAATATTCCCGCTTTCCTCATAATAAGTTATTATTGAGACATATATATTTCCTACAAATTTGCTTATACGTTGACTCTGTTCTAATCCAGGTTGATACGAAAAATCAAAGTAATCTAATTCATTTTTTAAATTGTTTATTGCCATATAATTTACCTCCTTTGACTTTTCTATTTTATCATAAAAAATAAATAAAGCAATAAAATTTTTTATTATTCTTTTATTGCTTGTATCGCTTCTTTATAGTCTTTTGAGTTTACTATACAACTTCCAGATACCAATATATTTGCTCCTGCATTTTTTAATATTTCTTTATTTTCTATTGTTACTCCACCATCAACTTCTATATCTATATCAAGTTTCTCTTTTTCTAAATATTGTTTTAATTGTTTAACTTTTTCTACTGTTTCAGGTATTAATTTTTGTCCTCCTTTTCCAGGTTCAACAGTCATAACTAATACCTCATGTATTAATGGTATATATTCATATATTTTTTCAATTTTTGTTTTGGGTTTTACAGCTATTCCAACTTTTACATTGTTATTCTTTATATACTTAATTATTTCAAGTACCTCTTCTTTGTTTTTACATGCTTCTATATGAAATGTTATTATATTAGGTTCAAATGGTAAATAGGCATCCACAAATGTTTTTATGTTATTAACCATTAAATGAATATCTAGTGGTATATTGCTTATTTCTTTAATACTAGTTAAATATTCTTGCATCAAATTATTTGTATTATTTTCTACAAATTCTCCATCCATAACATCTATATGATAATAATCTGTTTTTGCAACTTCAAGGTTATAAATTGTACCTAATATATTTTCTTTTTTTACACTTAATATTGATGTTGAAACTTCTACCATTTATGTTCCTCCTTATCTTTTAACTCTTCATACATTTTTTTAAAATTATTATATCTTATTTGAGATATTTCATTATTTTGTAGTGCTTCTTTTATGCCACATTTTTCTTCTTTTATATGAGTACAATCTAAATATTCACATTTATTATTAAAATAATTAAATTCTTTAAAATACTTGTACAATTCTTTATATGGTATCTCAAATATGTCAAAATTTGAAAAGCCTGGCGTATCTGCTATGTATGATTCTTTTTCTATTTTATATAGTTTGACTGACGTTGTTGTATTTTTACCCTTTTTATTTTTATTGCTGATTTCCCCCTCTATAGTTGTATCTCTGGTAAATATAGAATTTATTAAAGTTGATTTTCCAACTCCTGAATTTCCAGAAAAAGCACTAATATTGTTCTTCAGCATTTCTTTTATTTGTTCAATATTTTTTTTCTCTTTTGCAACTGTCTTTATAACCTTATATCCTATTTTAGAATATATTTTTTCAATTTTGTCTGCCATGTCTAAATTTAAGTCAATTTTATTTATTATAATAACAGGTTTTATATTCAAAAATTCTGCAAATGCTATCTGTTTATCAAGCATCAATAAATCGGGTTCCGGATTACTAGCAGAAATAACAAATATTAGTTGCGTTATATTCGCCATTTTGGGTCTTTTTATATAGCTTTTTCTATCTACTATTTCTATTATATTTCCTACTTCGTTATCTATTTCTATTATGACATTATCTCCAACGACAGGTTTTAGTTCTTTTTCTTTAAATTTTCCTCTTGATGTACACTTATACACTTGTTCGTTAATTTCTACATAAAAAATATTTGATACTATATTTATTATTTTTCCTTTTCTTTGCATTTTTCTCTCTTTCTAATAAAGTAGTTTTACCAAATTTTCTCATACAATAACTCTAAGTCATCGTAGCATTTTTCCTCAACAAAAAGAATCTTAAGGATTATCCCCTAAAATTCCCTTTGTTTTTTAATCTATTATACATATATTTGTATCTTCTAAGTTAATTCCTGTATCAGCTTTTTTTACTCCATCTATTAGTACTTTTATACTTACATAGCCTTTATTAGTAAACTCTGTTGATATACTTTCTGATCTTGGGTCTACTTCTTTATCAAATATAGATTCATCATTTACAGTTATCTTTAATTTTACTTTTTTTACAACTTGCTGACCTACAGCTTCATTTGTAGTTGGATCTTCATATTCAACTTTTCCATTTAGTAAAGATTTTACATTTACATTTATTGTCCCTTTTTTCTTTTGTAGTAACTGATTTATTGTTATTGATATATATGAATCCTTTTCAACTTCTGAGTCTGCTTCTAAATCTTGATAAAGCACTACACCATCTGCTTTGCTTTCATCATTATCAACATATACTTTTTTTAATTTTAGGCCTTTATCACTTATCATCTTTTTTGCTTCTGCCTCTGTTTTGCCTGTTAAGTCCGGAACAACTACTTTTTCTATTCCTTTGCTAACTTTAATTGTTATTGTTTCTCCTGCATCAATTTCTTGGCCTTCTCCAACACTTTGGTCTATTACATATCCAGCTTCAACTTTTTTATCAAACTCTTCTACTACTTCTACCTTCAAATCAAGAGCCATTAATTTTGCAACTGCATCATCTTTAGTTAATCCATTTACCTTTATCATTTCAACAGTATTTTTTCCTTTACTTACTACAACTTTTATTGTTGTTCCCTCTTTTATTTTATAATTTGGTATATATGCTGGATCTTGTGAAATTATACAACCTAGTGGTACATCTTTATCAAATGCTTGACCAGTCACTTCAAGTTTAAATTTGCTTTCCTTAGCTTCACTCTCCGCTTGTGACTGTTCTTTTCCTATAAGATTAGGTATTTGTGCGTCTTTTACGGCTGTTTTATCTATAATTATGTTTGTAACTAAAATTGTTATTGCTAATAGTAATATTGCTCCAACTATTATACAAATAGCTTTATGCTTATTAACAAATGCTTTTAATCCCTTTTCTTCTTTTTTATTTTTAAAGTCTGATTTATTATTAAAATCAGATTTATCATATATAGTTGAGATTCTCTGTGTTGGAAAATCCTCTTGTTTTTCCATTACAACAAATTCAGAATTTGGATTTTTTATTGCTTTGCTTAAGTCTTTAAGCATTTCAGTTGCATTTTGATATCTTAAGTTTACATCTTTTTGCATAGCTTTCATTATTATATCATTTACAGCTTTTGGAATTGATGGATTAACTTCTATTGGTTGCTTTGGTGTTTCTTGCATATGTTTTAAAGCTACAGAAACAGGTGTATCTGCATTAAATGGTACTTTTCCTGTTACCATTTCATATAATACAACTCCTAATGAATATAGGTCTGATTTTGCATCCGTATAACCACCTCTTGCGTGTTCTGGCGAGAAATAATGCACAGATCCCATCGTTGTACCAAATGCTGTTATAGTGGAATTTGATACTGCTTTTGCAATTCCAAAGTCCGTTACTTTTGCAATTCCATCTTCTGTAATTATAATGTTATGTGGTTTAATGTCTCTATGGATTATATTATTTTTATGAGCAGTTTCTAAGGCTGAAGCTATTTGTATTGCAACATTTACAGACCATTTCCAAGATAATGCTCCATCTTCATTTATTATTTCCTTTAAAGTTTTTCCTTTTACTAATTCCATTACTATATAGTGTAAATCTCCTTCACTACCTACATCATAAACAGATACTATATTAGGATGTGTAAGACTTGCAGCAGCTTGAGCTTCTGTATTAAATCTTTTAATAAATTCCTCATCAGTTGTAAATTCTTCCTTTAGTATTTTTACTGCTACATATCTATTAAGTACGTGGCATTTAGCTTTATATACTGTTGCCATTCCGCCATTTCCAACTTTTTCTATTATCTCATACCTATTTCCTAACAATCTTCCCTCTAAATCCATCTTAAACCTCCAAATTTTAGGATTATATTTATAATTATCAATTAACTTTATGTTTTGTTTTGTACTATAATAACAGTTATATTATCAAGTCCACCAGCTTCGTTTGCTTTTTCTAGTAATGTTTCAGCTGCTGTATCAATATTTTCCGTTATTGTATTATATATTTCTTCATCTTTTACCATATTAGTAAGTCCATCTGATGTAATAACTAATATATCATCTTTTAAGAAACCTTTTACCATTGTATCTGGTTCAACAAAAGACGTACATCCTAATGCTTTAGTTAGCATATTTTTCTTTGGATGATGAAGTGCTTCTTCTCTAGTAATAGTTCCATCTTTTACCAGTTTTTCTACATAGCTATGATCTGTTGTAAGTTTCCTAATAAAATTTTTTCTTATTCTATAAATTCTGCTATCTCCAACATGGCCTATATAAACTCTATTGTCTTTTACAAGTGCAACTTCCATTGTTGTTCCCATGCCTTCTAGCATTTTCACTTTTTTGGATTTTTCATAAACGACCATATTTGCATATTCAATAGCATTCTTTACTAATTCTTCTATTTTTTCCCTAGTATGTTCTATTTGTGCAAAATTATTTTCTATATAGTTTTTGGCTGTTGTTACTGCTAATGTGCTTGCAACTTCGCCGCCATTATAGCCTCCCATACCATCTGCAACTATGTATAATCCAACTGTTTCACTTGGTTGTGAAGCATAATATGCATCTTGGTTCATTTCTCTTGCCTTACCAATATCTGATTTAGCAAAAACTTTCATTAATATTTTCTCCTATTCTTTAAGATTTTTTCTTCTTAATTGTCCACATGCAGCATCTATATCAGAGCCTAATTCTCTTCTTATAGTTGCTATAATTCCTTTTTCATTTAAATAATCTCGAAATCTTATTATGTTTTCATTTGAGCTCTTAACATATTTTCCGTTTTCAATTTTATTAATTGGAATTAAATTTACATGGCATAACATTCCATGCAACAATTTTACTAGTTCTTTTGCATCTTCTAAATTATCGTTATTATCTTTTGCAAGAGCATATTCAAAAGATATTCTTTTATTTGTTTTATTTATATAATATTTACATGCTTTCATTAACTCTTCTATGTCGTATTTATTATTTACAGGCATCATTTCACTTCTTTTTGTATTATTTGTAGCATGAAGCGATATAGATAATGTACATTGTAAATCTTGGTCAGCAAGTTCATATATTTTAGGAACAAGTCCGCTTGTAGAAATACTAATATGCCTTGCCCCTATATTTAATCCTTTAGGGTTATTTAATATTTTTATGGCTTTAATGACATTATCATAATTATCTAATGGTTCTCCAATTCCCATAAAAACAATATTAGATATTTTAACATTTTCATCTCTTTGAACTGCTAAAATTTGCTCTACAATTTCCCCTGCTGTTAAATTTCTTACAAATTTTATTCCAGTTGATGCGCAAAACTTACATCCCATTTTGCATCCAACTTGTGAAGATACGCATATTGTTTTTCCATGATGATATTGCATAAGAACAGTCTCAATTGCATTATCATCCAAAATATCAAACAAATACTTCTTTGTTCCGTCTGTTGACTCTTGCTTTTGCAATATCTTGAAGTTATGTAACTTGAATTCTAATTTTAACTTTTCTCTTAAGTCTTTAGAAAGATTAGTCATTTCATCAAACGAAGTTACTTCATCTATATATATCCACTTAAAAACTTGTTCTGCCCTATATTGTTTTTCTCCAAGTTTTAAAAACTCTTCTTTTAGTTCATCTAAATTATAATCTTTTATATTCCTCATTAAACATTCCTAACTATTTCAAAAAGGATTTGAATTTCCATTTTCCCTAGATAATTTATACCACAATACGTTTTTTTTTTCAATAGTTTTATAATACAATTTTCCGTTTTATTTAAAATTAATTAATTGCAATAGTAACACTTTTTATCTTTACAAATATACTATGTATATAATTATATAATTGGAGGTTAGTTATGAAAAAATTAGCTGTTGTTGGTGCCACAGGTTTAGTTGGAAGAACAGTTCTTAAAGTTTTAGAAGAAAAAAATCTTCCTATTGATGAATATGTGTTATTTTCTTCTAAAAAATCTGCTGGCTCAACTATTCACTTTTTAGGAAAAGATTATTTAGTTAAAGAATTAACTGAAGATTCATTTATTGAAGATAGATTTAGTTATGCAATTTTTTGTGCAGGTGGAGCGACCTCTTTAAAATTTGCACCTATTGCTTCTTCTAATGGATGTATTGTTATTGATAATAGTAGTGCATTTAGAATGAATAAAGACGTGCCTCTTGTTGTTCCCGAAGTAAATCCTGAAGATATATTCTTAAACAATGGTATTATTGCTAACCCAAATTGTTCAACAATTCAAGCAATGCTCCCTTTAAAAGCTTTAGATGATAATTTTAAAATAAAAAGAGTTATTTATTCCACTTACCAAGCTGTATCAGGGGCTGGAAGATTTGGAATTGATGATTTACAAAATGGAATAAAAGGACTACCACCTGAAAAATTTCCATACCCAATATTTAATAATTGCCTTCCTCATATTGATTCTTTTTTAGATAATGGCTATACAAAAGAAGAAGAAAAAATGATTAATGAAACGAGAAAAATTTTACATAAGCCTGAACTTCCTGTAACAGCAACATGTGTTAGAGTTCCTGTTATTAATTGTCATTGTGAAAGCATTAATGTAGAATTTGAACAACAATTTGATTTATCTGATGTTTTCAGTATACTTTCTAATTATGAACATATAAAACTTAAAGATGATGTAGCTAATTTAATTTATCCTTTACCAACAGAAGTTTCTGGAAGAGATGACGTCTATATTGGAAGAATCCGTAGAGATTTTAGTGTAAAAAACGGACTAAACATTTGGGTAGTAGCAGATAATGTAAGAAAAGGCGCTGCAACAAATGCAATTCAAATTTTAGAAAAATTATGTATTTAATCAACTACTTTTTTAGTAAGAATGTTTATTTTCTCCTGGAGTTTTATGTACTATAATTATAATAGAATGTGGTTTGCATTTGGGATGTATTAAAAGACAAATGGAGAGTACTTATACTCTCCATTTAGATGTTTGCTCTTTAATTATTTAATTTTATTAATAGTAGACATTATTTGGCTCATTCTTCCGTAAACTAAGTCTACCCATGTAGATGATGGACAGAATTTCTTTTTAACTCCTGATAAAGTTTTGCCTCCGTAGAAGCTTCCTCCTGGTGTTAAATAATTATAATGTAATTTTTTTGCAGCTATTTCAAGTCCCTCATCAACTGATGAATAATGTATAAGTTTTCCTTTTGACATCAAGCTTATATAATTATGTGTTTTTCTATGGTTTGAAGCAATATTCCAACCAGATTCAGCTGATATTAAACCACAGAAGAATATTTCATTAATTTCATATTTTTCACACAAATCATATATTTTATCTGAATTGTTATAAAAGAATTTTGAAGTATCTTGTTTTAAATTCTTCATAACTTCTTTAAAATCTTCTTTTGATAACCCGGTTCTTATTGTTAAGTCCATATTTTTACTTATTTTTATATCTTTAAGTTCTTTGTATTGTTCTTTAGTTTCGTTTTCTTCTTGAGTATTTTCTTTTCTTTGTACATTTCCTCTTGATGTAGTTTGTATTTCTCTATTATAATAACTATTTATGTTTTTTTCTTTTTTATTTCTTATTAACTTTTCTACATTAACTTCTTCAACAATTTTTATTTCTTTAATTCTATCTTTCGTAGCCTCAATGCTATTACTAGCATCTACTGTATTACCAAATATTGCTAAACTCAAAATAGCCATTGGAATTATAACTAATTCCTTATTTAATAATACATTTTTTAGTTTTAACTCTATAATAATTCCTCCTTTTTTCTAGAGCAACTATTTAATTATAGCATATTTTTCCTTAGTTGTCAAATTTTGCACCGAAAATCTATTAGTTCTAAATACTACTAGAACTTTCGGTCAAGCACAAGACCCAGTCCTATACCTCTATTAATTATTCTTTATAGAGGTAGATCACGTGCTTGCACGGTATTGTAATTAATTTTAAATAAACCATTAACTAGTAACCAAAATTTATATTTTTTTCTTCAAAAGTCTTGTTTTTTTTTTGTTTGTATGTTAGAATATTATCTAGTTTAATTTAGATTTAACTATTCAGGAGGTGCTAAGTCATGGCAAAATGTGCAATTTGTGATAAAACATTAAGTCACGGAAATAAATTAAGTATAGCTCGTTCTCATGTTAGTAATAGAGCTACTAGAACATGGAAACCAAATTTAAGAAGTGTAAAGGCTATTGTTGATGGAGAGCCAAAAAGAATTAAAGTATGTGCTAAATGCTTACGTTCTGGAAAAGTTAAAAGAGCTTAATTTATTCCATACAAAATTACAAATAATTAGGAAATATTAATTTTTTATAAAAATTGTTTAATATATTTCATATATAAAAGACACATAGATTAACTATGTGCCTTTTTATATAAAATTAAGTTTTTAAGTACTATGTAAAACTATTTTTTTATTCCAAAAATAAATTTTACTATACCTCTTAAACATTTTGGGACTTTTTTTACAACAATATTCATACTCATCCTCTCCTTACTTTAACATGCTATACAAACAAAGCCACATGCTAATATAGCTATTCCAAAAATAAACAACCACCATGATAAAGGAAGCAATAGAACTAACAATATCCCCATTCCCAACCCAATTAGACATATTGATATTGTTTTCTTTAATAATCTAAAACACATTTTTTACCTCCTTCACATTATTATATTAATTTATTATGTAAAAGGTGATATTATATTAGAATAAAAGGAGAATTAATTTATGCATTCTAAAAAAGATATAATTAAAATTATAAATATTTTAAAGGATTTCTATCCAGATGCAAGATGTAGTTTGAATTTTCAAACCCCATTTGAACTTTTAGTTGCCACAATATTATCTGCACAATGCACTGATGAAAGAGTTAACAAAACAACTCCCTTAATATTTTGCAATTATTCTACACCTTCAGATTTTGTGAATATAGGATTATCTGAACTTGAAGAACTAGTTCATCCTTGTGGATTTTATAAAAATAAAGCAAAAAACATTAAGTCTTGTGCTGAAAAAATAATCAATGATTATAATGGAATAGTCCCAAATAACATTAATGACTTATTAACTCTACCTGGTGTTGGTAAAAAAACAGCAAATGTTGTAATGTTAGAAGCTTTTGGTATAGCCCAAGGAATTGCTATAGATACGCACGCAAAAAGGATTTCAAATCTTATTGGACTTTCAGATGAGAGTGATCCAATAAAAATAGAAAAAGACTTATTAAAAATAATTCCAAATGAATACTTAAAAGATATAAATCACTTATTTATGTGGCATGGTAGAAATGTATGTGTTGCTAGAAGTCCAAAATGTAATGAATGTCCTATAAATAAATATTGTAGATATTATAGTAAAAAACAAATATTACTTTAGTCTTTAAAATAATCTGATTTAAAGTGAATTTTTTGTGTTTTGATTAAATAGAGTTGACAAAAATGTTAATTGAATATACAATTATCTAGTAAAATTACTATTTTTAGGAGGAATTTAAATGATTAGAAAAAATTTAAAAATTTTCTTAACTACTGCTTTGGTTGTTATAACTCTTTTATCATTTTCTGTTTGTTTTGCAGATAACAATACTGATATTGTAACTACTGAAGCATCAGAAGCTGTACCTATTTCTATGCCAGAAGATCAAAACAATACAGCAGTTGTAACGTCTGAAGATAATAATGATTCTACTACCGAATCTACACCAGAAATTATTAATGGTGATTTATATTTAATAGACACAGACGTAAAGATGGATAAACTTGTTGATGGAAATGTTTTCATAATTGGAAACAATGTTGAAGTTACAGGGCAAGTTAATGGAAACTTATTTGTTTTAGCAAATACATTAAAATTTGAAGAAAATAGCTATGTTGTAAGTTCTATATATGCATGTGCTAACTCTGTTTACTACAATGGTGCTTGTAACGATTTTTATGTTACTGCAAACAATTTAGAAATGACTTTTAATTCTTACGTTATTAGAGATTTAAAAGCATCTGCAGCAAATGTTATTTTTCAAGCAGCTGTTGGTAGAGACATTGACTTATCATGTAGTAAAGCTAATTTAGGTGATGGTGAAAATATACCAGTTGTATATGGAAACTTTAGATATACTTCTCCATCTGAGCTTTCAATTCCAGATGGAGTAATGAAAGGTACTGGTACTGTTACATATAATCCAAAATCTGAAGAAAATAAAAATAAATCAGTATCTATAAAAGATATCTTAGTAAATGTTATAACATATATAGTAACTGCGTTAATTATATTCTTAATTGTAAAGAAATTTATGCCAAAATTCTATGATAAAATTGAAAAACAAAAAATATCATTTGTCGAACTATTAAAGTGTTTCGGTTATGGTTTTGCAATGATAATTGCTGCATTTTTAGTATTTATAATGCTACTTTGTACTCAAGTTGGGGTTAAACTTGCATTTGTGTTTATCTTAATTTTTGCAATTATCTGGATTTTAGCTGTTCCAATCTTCTCAATTTTAATTTCAAGATTATTTAAAACAGAAGGAATTGGAAAAAGATGTCTTGTTATTTCTTTAGTTAATATAGTATTTTATGTTTTAACAATAATACCTGTAGTTGGAGGAATATTCGCATTTGTTATATTTATGATTTCTTTAGGAATGATGTTTAACTTAGCACTACCTAAAAGAGAGCTTACGCCAGAAGAAATTGAAAATATACAAAAAGCTAAAGAGTTAGCTAAAGAAAATAAAGCAAAGCAAAAAGAAGAAAAAGCTAAAGCAAAAGAATTGGCTAAAGAAAACCAAACAAAGCCAGAAGAAGAAAAAAATAAAAAAGATGAATAAAACAAAGAAAAGTGGCTTAGCCACTTTTCTTTGTTTTATTATTTTATTATTATGATAACAAAGATAATTTTACTGTTTCAACTTTGTATTTACCATTTTCTAGTTTAAATTCTATTAAAGATTCTGTTAATTTATCTGCATTTTGTCTTAAATCTGTTGTAAACAAATATTTAATTTCTGGTATTTCAATTTTATTGACTACTAATTCTTTAAAAGTTTCTGCCATATGTTTTTCATCTTCACATACAAAAACTAGCTGTGGTAACATAGTAAAACCAGAGTCTCCTAAGATAAAGTTTTTGTAAAAGTCCTGATACATTTTCATCTTATCTATAAATTTCTTTTTCCAATCTTCTTCTCTTCTTACTACTTCAAATAAAAAGTCAATTGTCTTGCCTGCTTTCTTCAACTTAACACTTCCACCTGTTGTTTTGAAAACTTTTCCTAAAGTTTTAGCATTTAAGCTTGGTTTAGCAATATAAGAATCAAATGCAGATACTTTTCTTAAATATGCTATTACAGTTTGGTTTCCAGCTAACCTCTTTTTTATCATTGCTATTGGTTTTGTATTGTCTGTTGGTTGCCATTTGCAGTCATATTCTCTTGATGTTAATAAATATTTTCCCATTTTTTCTAAACAATATATTTTATATATTCCTTTGCTATTTTCAGATGTGAAATAATATCTAGTTAATATCTTAGATTTTACAAGTTGGTCTAATTTATTATTTAATTTATCTTGTGATTTATATTCAATTCCTTTACTATCTAATAACTGGCAAAGCTGTCTTGATGTTACAAACTCAAATTCATTTACTAATTTTAATATTTCAAAATGAATATCAGTAATATGTCCAATGTTTATTTTATTAATTATTTGATTCATTGAAACATATCCATCTTTTCCATCAAAAACTTTTATTTCACCCTCTCGCACTGCAAATGGTGATTCAGTTGCTTCTATTTGATTGTCTTCTATCATACTTATTTTTCCTCCAATTTCCTAGCAAATTCTGCTATTAATTTACTTGTTTATTTTATCATAAATATATTTTTTTGTCTACCTTGCATTATATAGTCTGTTTATTTTATTAAATATTCAACTTCTTCAGGCGTTAGATATCTCCATGTTCCTATTTTTATATTTTTAACTTCTATATTACCAATTTTACTTCTATGTAATGCTTTAACTTTTTTTCCTATTGCTTCACACATTTTTCTAACTTGTCTATTTTTTCCTTCATGTATACATATTTCAATTCTAGATATATTTTTTTCTTCATCAGTTTTTAATATTTTTACTTTAGCCGGTTTTGTTATATAATCATCAATTTGTACACCATTTCTTAATTTTTCAACTTCTTCATTAGTAATAATTCCTGTTAATGTTACTGTATATGTTTTATTTATTTCATGTTTTGGATGTGTAATTTTATATACAAATTCGCCATCATTTGATAATAATAATGCTCCTGAAGTATACATATCTAATCGTCCAACAGGTACAATTCTTTCTTTTACTTTTACTAAATCTAATACAGAGTCTCTTCCAAATTGTTCTTTTACAGTTGTTACATATCCTATTGGTTTATTTAGTAAAATATATACGTGTTTTTCCGTTTGCTCTATGTTTTTTTCATCAAACTCTACTTTATCTATATTAGGTATTATTTTTTGCCCTAATACTGCAATTTGATTATTAACTTTTACTCTGCCTTGATTTATATATTCCTCGCATTTTCTTCTTGAAGCTATTCCTGCTTCAGCCAAATATTTTTGCAATCTAATTGCTTCCATTTTCATATCCTTTCTACAATTATTTAATATTCTCTTTATTTTCTAGAGTCTTTAATACTTTTTCAAAATATTCTGGCAATGGTGCTTCTAGATGCATTTGTTCTTTGGTTATTGGATGTTTAAAGTCTAGAGATTTAGCATGTAACATTTGTCCTTCAACCCCAAACGGATTTTTACCATTTGAGTATACCATATCTCCTACTATAGGATATCCTATTTCTGATAAATGTACTCTAATTTGATGTGTTCTTCCTGTGTCAATTTTAATGTCTAAATAAGTATATCCATTGAATCTTTGTAATACCTTAAAATGAGTAACTGCTTTTTTTCCATCTTTTCTAACAGCCATTTTTTTTCTATCTTTGGTGCTTCTTCCTATTGGCATATCAATTGTTGCATCGTTTTCTTTAATTATGCCTCTTACTAATGCAACATACTTTTTGGTTATCTCTCTATTCTTTATTTGTTCACTTAAACACAAATGTGCTTTGTCATTTTTTGCAACAATTAATAGACCAGAAGTGTCCTTGTCTATTCTATGGACAATTCCTGGTCTAATTTCTCCTCCAATACCAGATAAAGAGTCTTTACATATACTCATAAGTGCATTAACAAGCGTTCCATCTGGATTTCCATTAGCAGGATGGACCACCATTCCTTTAGGTTTATTTACAACAATTATGTCCTTATCTTCATATACTATATCTATTGGAATATCTTCTGCCTTTAGCTCAATTTCTTTTGGAACAATATTTTCTGGTATTTCTATAATATCATTTTCTTTTGTTTTATATGATGCCTTTTCTGCTTTGCCATTAACTAATATCTTTTCCTCAAGAATTAGTTTTTGAAGCATTGTTCTTGTTAAATCACTTTGCAAAATTGTTAGTGCTTTATCTAATCTTATATTTTTATTTTCTGTGTTAATTATATATTTTTTCACGCTTTATCTCCTAGATATTTTCTAACTCAATTTTTTATATATAATAAATTTATCATCTGAGTATAATTCTTCATAATTTGAATTATTTTTTAATACTTTGCCTAAAGTTGAATTTTTATATATAAGTAAATGTGTTATTCCATAATGTTCGAATTTTTCCTCGTAATCTGTGCACACATCTGATATATTGATAAAATCTCTAAAAATATCATCTTCTTTTTTATTAAATTGTGGGTCATAAACGTCCGCTCTTGAGTCAATAAACACTGGAATATCATTATATAACAAGTAACTTCCAAAATTATATTCATTAAATAATTTTATTTGCTTAATATCTAAATTATTTTTTATATAATTTACTGCTTCTACAGGATAACTTTTAGGGCTTACAATTTCATCGTTACTTGTCTTCTTTATTTGAATTATCATAAATAAAACAAATAATCCATAAATAATTATTTTTCCTATAATGCTTGTAAATGCTTTTAATATCGCTTTCATTCCATTTGGATCATAGCTTTCTATTAACTGACTAATCATTTTATTAACTGGTAAAATCCCAATAAAAAGTAAAAGTGATTCCTGTCTTCTTGACATTATAGTTAAAAATGTTAATCCACAAAATAAAAATAAATCTGATAGTTTTATCTTAACTTTTGTAAAGCATCCTATTGAAATTGAAATTGCTATAAATGCTAAAACTAGTTTTGAATTATATAAAATAATTGGTAAATGCTCTGATATATTATTTGTAGTATTTCCTTTCATTGTGTGATACAAATATGTATATGGAGTATCTCCTATCGGTGTTAAAAGTCCTGTAAAAGCTGCTACAAACATTAAGCCAATTAAATTTATAACATTCTTGTTTTTTTCTACTATTATTTTATATGGTTCTATTTTTTTATTTTTTCTTTCTTCAAGTCTATCTTTATTTACTTCTATTCTCTTGGTTAATACATCTATTTTTTTCTGAATATTTTCATTTATATTTTTTTTCTTTTTTAAACTTTTAAGTTCAATTTCATCTGTCTTTAGCAAAAATTTGGTTATAAGGTTGCTTTTTACTAGAAGTGAAACTATGTATTCACCTATATATGGTAAATATAGCACAAAATAAAATGGGAAAACAGCAGCATGAACATTTGCAATAATTGTAGGTATAACTAGCAGAATTATTGCATAACCAATTTTTCTGTTTTCTAAAAACTTTTCAATACAGAATATTTCTAATACAAATAATATAAATGTAACTAGCTGTGCTCTTGCAGTTATAAAGTCTTGTCCTATAAATAACATTAAAGTTACTGTAAGAAATGACAATACAGAGTTTTTAGTAATTCTTGTATTTGTTAGAAACATTACTATTCCTAAAATTGCACCTAGAACTATTGAAGATATATATACTCCATTGAATCCACCTATTTCGTATACAAGGTACATTCCAATATCATATAGCCAATGAGGATATGTATAAGGTAATCCCTCATGCCAAGTAAAATGTTCTTTCATATCTATTCCGTTGTCTAAAATTAGTTTGCCTAATTTTAGTGTATAAAAGGTATCATTTTGTAGCCCTTTAGGCACAATTGCTATCATTAGTAAAACTATGCATATTACTGCTATTATTGTAATTTTTATGTTAGGTATTTTTTCTTCTTTCATGTTTCCTCCTAGTATAACTTTTCTAATACATCTATAAACATTGCATGAGACCATCCTAGTCCTATTACCCATGCTGGATCCATTGTGTCGTTATCAACTTGTTCTGGAAGTAAACCATGCTTGTTGCTTCCTATTATTGCAAAATCAAAGCATTCTCTTGCTCTATTTTTTATTCCTGCTTTTAAGTAATATTCTGCAAGCCATAAATTTGCAATTATCCAAGGGTTACCTCCTATATAATTATCTCCTTCGTATCTTAAATAACCTCCTGTATACGTTCTTAAAGTCATGTTTATTTTTTCTATTGTATTTTCAATCTTTTTTTCTTTTGGAGAAAACATTTCAAATGGGTAAACTAATCCTAATAAGCTAATATCCATTTTTTTATCTGTTTTATTTCTTACAAAACATTTTTTGTCTATATCATAAAATTCATCTAATATGTATTTCTTTATTTTTACTAAATATTTGCTTATCTTTTCTTCTAATTTTATAAGTTGCTCAACTTTTAATCTATTATTTTCATATAAAGGTTTTACTAATGTACATATTTCTATCATTATTTTAAAAGCTGAAAAAATTGAAGCAAGAGAATATGCATGAATATCTTCGCATTCTTCCCATATATCGTAACTTGGTTGTATTTTATTATTTTCTAATATATCACTTACATATTTTATTAAAAATTCCGCAGCTTTTTCGCACATTTTTAAGTTTTCTTTTAAGAAATGAACATCTTGTTTGTGTAGGTAGTAATCATAAACTCCATATATAACAGATGCTGTTTCATCAATTTGATATCCCCAAGATGGTGCAAGTTTTCCATCTGTATAGAATCTTTGCTCCCACATACCATTTTTATTTTGAGTGTTTGCACAAAAATTTTTATAAAATTTTTCTACTTCTTTATCCATCCCTAGCTTGTACATTGCTTTAGTAATAAATATTGCATCACGAGGCCAACAATAAGAGTATCTGCCACATTTTGTATAGTTTTCATCAACTTCTGCAGCAGCTGAAATTCCACCTGTTTCATTGTTATATAACAGTGGGAATAACAATATTGTTCTTTCATATATTTTTCTAATTTTTCTTTCTTTTTCATTTATTGGCATTGGAATATTCAATGTATCATGTTTTTTCAAATAGCTTCTCCAATATTTTTTAGTCTCTTCAAAGTTCTTGTCTATATCTATTTTCTTTAATCTTATAATTTCATCTTCTGTATTCTTATTGCTTATGTTTATTATTAAATCAATCTGTTTTTCTTCTCCAGGCTTTAAGCATCCTATATTATATGAAATACTAGAATCCTTGCTAGTACCAACATAATCTTTTCCTCCAATAAAGCCTTCATTTATATTTTGTTTTGAGTTATTTATTTGATAACTTAAGACATCATTTTTAGAAAAAATAGACAATTTATAATCATGCATATATTGTATTAAGCTTTCCTCTTTATATATTCCACTTACCGAATTATTTTCACTTGATAATAATGTTGAATGTACTAATAAGTTTATATTTAAGTCTATATCATGATTATTTAAGAATTTATATCTTTTTACCAAAACATTTTCTTTTATTGGTACAAAGTCTGTTTGAATAACTTTTAAATTAAAATATGTATTAACTATTTCTGTATTAATAATATTGGTTCCTGGTATATATTCTTGAGAATACACATTATTTATGTCATCTGCAAGATTAATTAACATTGAATCATTTACTTTTATTCCCACTGTAAAATCATCTATAAATTGTCTAAAATCAATATTTGGATAATATAATCTAAGCAATTCCCCTTTTTTTGAAAAGGTTGCTTTTAAGCTTTTATTTCCTATTATAGCATCATTAAAATATTTTGTTTTCATTATGTTTCTTCCTTTTATTTTATATAAATTATAATTGAACTAAGAAGTTAGAAATAGGAATATATAAATATAATTTCAAATGTCTAACTTTTTTTATTAAATCTATTCTATTATCTTGACAATTTGTTTTTCTAATTCTTTAATTTTTTCATTTAGTTCGCTTATTTTTTCATCACTAACATTCTCATTTAATTTTTCTTTTACAACAATATCTTCCATATCTATTAGTTCTTCTTTTAAAGTATTAATTCTTTCTATTACTTCTAGTCTTAGTGGTCTATATTTTTTTGGTAGTTGTACTGTTTTCTCAACTGATAGACTTTCATCTAATGTATATGTCTCTCCAAATGATGGAATTGTAACAGGAATATTAGTGTTTTCAATTATTTTATCGCTTAAAACTTCTTGTCCTTCTTCTTCTCCATGTACTAAAAATATATGTTTTGGTTTTGTATAGAATGAGTAAACAAAATTTAATAGTCCTTCTTGGTCCGCATGTCCCGAATATCCCTCTATATATTCAATTCTTGCATTTACATTTATTTCTTCTCCAAATATCTTAACTCTTTTTTCTCCATCAACTATTTTTCTGCCAAGCGTTCCTGGAGCCTGATAACCAACAAATAGAATTGTTGAATTAGGATTCCATAGATTGTGTTTTAAATGATGTTTTATTCTTCCTACTTCACACATTCCACTTGCAGATAATATTATCATAGGTTCTTTTAATTCATTTAAGGCTTTTGATTCATCAGCTGTTTTTGTAAATTTAAGTCCTGGAAATTCTAATGGATTATCTCCTTTTTCCATTTCTTCTTTAACATCATCATCAAATAAGTCCATATTTTCTCTAAATATTTCTGTAGCTGAAACTGCAAGTGGACTATCTACAAAAACTGGTGCTTTCATAATTTTATTATATTTTGCTTTAAATTCTTCATCTTCTGTATTTTCTTTTATTTTATTTAGCTCATATAATATTTCTTGAGTTCTTCCAACTGCAAATGAAGGAATTACAACTGTTCCATTCTTTTCTAAAGTTTCGTAAACAATGTTTAAAAACATTGTTGCTTTTTCATCATTTTTAACATGTAATCTATTTCCATAGGTAGATTCCATTACCAAATAATCTGCTGATTCAATCATTGTTGGAGATGATAAAAGTGGTAAATCATTATTTCCCAAATCTCCGCTAAATACTGCTTTGGTTTCTTTGCCATTCTCATTTACCCATATTTCTATTATTGCTGATCCCAACATATGTCCAGCATCATTAAATCTAACTTTAATATTTTCATCTATATCAACGATTTCATCATAATTAACAGGTTTAAAAACTTCTAAACAATCTATTGCGTCTTGAGCAGTATACATTGGAGTATATGGTGCTTTTCCTTGTCTTACTCTCTTTTTATTTTTCCACTCAGATTCCATTTCTTGAATATGTCCACTGTCTGGTAACATTATTGTACATAAGTCACATGTGGCCTTTTGAGCATATATTGGCTTTCTATATCCTTCTTTATATAATTTTGGAATTCTTCCAGAATGGTCAATGTGTGCATGTGTTAATAACATAAAATCAATGTCTTCTATGTTAAATAGAAATTCATCATAATTTTTTTCTTCAACATCACCATGACCTTGGTACATTCCGCAATCAACTAAGAATTTTTTTTCTTCTGTTTCTACTAAAAAGTTTGACCCTGTTACAGTTTTGGTAGCTCCTAAAAATGTAATTTTCATTTTTTTCTTCTCCTTTATATAAATAATTTAATTTTTTTATTTAGTTTAATCCTATCCTTTTTATTAAATTTTAAATTTAGTTCTATTTCCTTTTCTAATGTACTTTTTTCGTCATATATTTGTACTAAATATTTATTATCATGCTTTTTAATTTGCATATATATATCTTCTAAGCTAATTATCCTTAAATTAAATATTTCTTTGACTATTTCAATATCATTCTTCTCATTTGCTGAAAATGTGTTAATAATTTTATTATCATACAACTTTTTTATATTTTTTTCTTTTACTGTTTCTAGATAATTACTCACTTCTTTAACATCTTTTATTTGGATCTCATTATTGTATGGCAATAAATTATAATACCTTAATTCGTAAGTAAAATCAATTAATTCTTGTTTTGAATCCATATTTTCGATTTCAGAAAATAAAATTTCTTTCAGAAATAATTGTTGCAATTCGTTTACATATAAATATACATTATTCTCTTTAGTAAAGTCTATATTTTCTAGTAAATTATTATTTTTTTCTAATTCTTTTACATCTTCAAGATATGTTTGGGGCTCAATTTTCTTGTTTAGTATCCTAATCTTTTCAATGATTTTATTTTTTTCTTTTTGTATTTTTTCTTCTAAGTGGCTTATACTAAATATCTTATTATATTCAGATAATTTCTCGTTTCTTTTTTGATATTCTTCTTTTAACTTAGTGTTATCATTCAATATTAAGTCTAGTTTCTGTAACTGCTTGTTTAATTCTTTTTTTTCTTTTGTAATATTATTTATATATTCTTTTTTATTTTTTATTTTTTCAAGTTCATCTTGTATCGTAATTTTTTCTTCTGATAGTCTTTTGTTTTCATTTTTATTAACTTTAATATATATTATAATTGAAATTTTGAAAATAAGAAATAAAAATTTATCAACAACTTCTTTGGGTAATTTAGTATATAATTCTTCTTTTATTATTTCCATAACATCTAAATTTTTATTATCCTTTTGTAATCTTTCAAATATATTAAAGTTTAAAGCCATTTTTAAGTTTTGATAAGTAAGGTTAATATCAATATTTTCGACTTTACTTATTAAAGTATTCCATGACCAAGCATTGAAATCTCTTAGTACCTCAACATTTTCAATATCATATGCTAGATTTAAAAGATAAGGCATAGAGTTTCTTATTAAGTTATATTCTTCTCTTAATCTGATTTGAAAATTATTTAGTTCCAATATTGCTGATAACAAGTCTAATTCATTTTCAACCACTTCAATTTTTTTTAGCTTTAAGTCAGTATTATATTTTTTATTCTTTTGTAGTTCATTAAATTCTTTTTCATTTGTTTTTACTACTCTAATGAAGTTGCTATTCTTTACATTATTTAAAATATTTTCAAGATATTCTTGTTTAGATATTGTTTTTCTTTTTACAGTAAAATAGTCATTGTATGACATTTCTATTTTGTAAAACATACTAAGAAGAAGATTTTTCGTATCTTTCGAAAAATCTTTTTTTTCCAATATTTTTTCTAGTTCTTTATTGTAGTCTTTAAATTTTGAAAAAAATTCTTCTTTCATTAGTTATCCTTTCCATTATTCATCAACGCCATCTTTACTGCTAGAAGCCATATTTAATTCTTGCCATCTTTCTTTAGATATAAGGACCTCTCTTGGTTTACTTCCTTGATAGCCTGAAATTACTCCTCGTTCTTCCATTTGGTCAATTATTCTTCCTGCTCTTGCATAACCCACTTTAAATCTTCTTTGTATAAAAGATGTTGATGCTTGTTGAGTTTCTATAACAGTCTTTATAGCTTCATCTAATAAAGGATCATTTTCATCATCAGATATATCTGAGTCTTTAACTTCTTTCTCGTTCGTATTTGCTTTTTCTATACTCTCCAATATTTCATCACTATATGTAGCTGTTCCATTTGATTTTATAAAATCTACAATTTTTTCTACTTCTTTGTCATCGATAAAAGCTCCTTGTATTCTTGTAGGTTTTGATGCTCCAGCCGGATAAAATAGCATATCTCCCTTTCCAAGTAATTTTTCAGCTCCAGCCATATCTAATATAGTTCTTGAATCTACTTGTGATGAAACTGCAAATGCAATTCTTGAAGGTACATTCGCTTTTATAAGCCCTGTTATTACATCAACAGATGGACGTTGAGTTGCAATTACCAAGTGCATTCCAGCAGCTCTAGCCTTTTGAGCTAACCTACATATTGAGTCTTCAACGTCTTTAGCTGCTACCATCATTAAGTCAGCAAGCTCGTCTATTATTATTACTATTTGAGGCAAGGTTCCATTTTCTTCATCTGAATTGTTTTCTATTGTTTCATTATAACCTTTTAAGTCTCTTACTCCTTTAGATGCAAATAAGTTATATCTATTTTCCATTTCTTGAACTGCCCAAGCAAGTGCTCCTGCTGCCTGTTTAGGATCTGTAACAACAGGTATTAACAAATGAGGTATTCCATTATATACTGAAAGTTCAACTATTTTTGGATCTACCATTACTAATTTTACTTCACTTGGTTTAGCTTTATAAATAAGGCTTGAAATTAAAGTATTTATACACACGCTCTTTCCTGAACCAGTACTACCTGCGATAAGAACATGAGGCATCTTTGCAATATCTGCAACTACACATTCTCCGGCAACATCTTTTCCAAGTGCCATTGTCAACTTAGATTTTGCATTTTCAAATTTATCAGATTCTAAGATGTCCCTTAAGTGTACTATTTCATTTTCCTTGTTTGGGATTTCTATTCCAACAGCTTGTTTTCCTGGTATTGGAGCTTCAATTCTTATTGATTCTGCCGCAAGATTTAAAGCAATATCATCAGCTAAATTAGCAATTTTACTTACCCTTACTCCTTCAGCTGGTTTTAATTCATATCTTGTTATAGCAGGTCCAACAGAAACATTTTCTACTTTTGCAGTTACTCCAAAACTATATAAAGTTTTTTGTAATTTGGCAGCTGTGTCAGTTAAAGCTTTCTTTCCACCCTTTAAAACCATTTCTTTTCCTTGTTTTAGTAGACTAGTTGGTGGAAATTCGTAGTTTTCATCTTCTACAGATATTGCATGTTCTAAAGTTAATACTTCTCTTGTTTTTTCTTCTTTCTTTTCTTCTTCTTTTTTAAACAAGTTATTTTCTATGTAATCTGCTGTGTCTTTTTTACTTTTAAGTGGTTCCAAATTATCTTCTGAATGGTCATATTTTTTTAGTTTACTGCCATTATCGTTTAGATTTATTTTTATTTGGTCATCAGTTATCTCTTCTTTTGATATATCTACATTCTTTTGTCTTTGATTTCTTTTTTGCTTGCGTTCTTCATATTCTTGTTCTCTATATTCTTTAATTTCTTGTTTTCTTTCTTGTTTTCTCTCTTTAAAATCTTCAATATAATTTTCAATAATTTCTGAAACTGGTATTCCTAGTATAAATACCAATATTATTATGCTTATTCCTACTGAAACTATAACTGCCCCTGCGACTCCCAGCATATTAGTTAAAGGAATTCCTAAAATAGCTCCTAGAACTCCTCCACCAATATTTTTGCTTCCTAATTCATATGCTATTTTTATATTTTTAGAAAAACTATTTTTTATATCCATTGTATTTTGCGAAATTTGATAAATTGAAAAAATTGAAGCTAAGCAAGTAAGAAAAACCAATAGTTCAATTAGTTTTGTGCTTGCTAATTCCTTTCTATCACTTGCAATTGAAATTGCAATTATAAATGTTCCAATTGGTATAGCAAATTTTATAATTCCAATCATGCCACCTAATATTGGTGTTAGATTTTCGCCAATATATCCTGTTTTTCCATATATTAATACAGCTAATAATATGCTTAAGATTATTAGCATTACAATTGATATATTTTTTCTTGTTTGTATTCTTTTGTTTGTCGTTTTTTTTCTGCGTTTTGCCAAAGCTTACCTCCTATTTTATAAATTGTTTGTCAGGGTGAAAGTAAGAAACTACATTTCATTTTTTTGCTGGCAGGCATGTAAGGGTAGGTCTTGTGTCTACCATTTCTGCCTCTACAATACTGAAATATGTCTCGGAAATATATTTGATTTTTTTATTTAACAAGAAAAGTAGTTTTGACACACTTTTCTTATTACCTAATTTAAATTCTTGAATATAATGTTAAAACATCAAGCAAGTTTCTCTACAGTTCTTTTATTTATTGAGAAATTTTAAAATTTCCAGTAGGTAAAATCCCTATAATTTAAAATCAGAAACCAGAAGTCAATCTTTTAGCGATTGTTCCGATTTCTGGTTTTTTATTTTAATTCTTTTCTATTATTTTCTACTGTTTTTAATGCATCTTCTAATACTGTTTGTACTTTTTCAAGTATATTGTCTGCATAGTCTTTTGTTCCTTTTGAAATTTCCCTTGACATTTCATTTGCAGTTTCTATAATTTGTGCTTTTTGTTCATATGCCTTTCTTGTTATTTCATGTTCATCAATCATAGAAATAATTCTGTTTTCAGCTTCTTTTACAATTCCGTCAGCTTCTTTTTCTGCTTCTACTAAAATTCTAGTTCTTTCCTCTTTTACCCATTTTGCTTGTTTTAGTTCATCTGGCAATTTTAGTCGTATTTCTTTTATAATATCTAATATTTCTTCTTTATCTACAAGTGCTTTACTTGTAAAAGGCAAAGTTCTTGCACCTTCTAAATATTCTTCTAATTCATCTAACAATGTAAATATTTCCATTTTTTATTCCTCTTTCCACTTTAAGAATATTAATTTTACTCTTCCATAAGTTCTAAAATCAATTATTTCTATTTTTATATTATTTTTCAATTGCTCTATTTCTCTTTTTTCATCATCTGTTTCAAGAACTATAATTCCATTTTTTCTTAGAATTTTTTTATTTGTTATTATTTCTATTGCATCAGTAGCAATATTTGATTTATATGGTGGATCAATAAATATTATATCTGCTTCTTCATTTATTTTTTCAATGCTTTTCTTATAGTCCGTATTTAAAACAATAGTATTATTATCCATATGTGTCTTTTGAATGTTTTTTTTAATTATTTCAACTGCATTTGGAGATTTGTCGCATAAATATGCCTTACTTGCTCCTCTACTTAAACATTCAAGTCCAAGTGCTCCACTTCCCGAAAATAAATCTATAACTATTGCATCTTGCAAGTTATTTTGTATTATGCTAAATAGAGATTCTTTAACTCTATCTAGTGTTGGTCTAGTATTTTCACCTTCTAAAGTATATAACTTTGTTCCTCTTGCTTTTCCACTAATTATTCTCATTTTAATACCTCAAAATTACTACAAATATATTTTATTTCAAAAATCTTTAAAGTCAATAGTATTAATGAAAATGTAATATAGTTTTAACATTTTTGTAATATAGTTTTTTTGAATATTATTGAATTTTTAACTAAAATTTCTTGATAAAAAAATACAATTTATGAGCAAACTAATATTATAAGGTGAAGAAAATGAATCAAATATTAATTACTAATGAAAGAAATTATTTTGAATATTTTTATGAAAATAAGAATAAAAAAATAAAAAAAAGTTATTTATTAGCTTTAATTATTTCTCTTGTTTTATCTTTTGCAATATTATTTTATTTAATTTTATCATCTTTTATACAATTAAATCAAAATAAAAAAACAAATAGTATTAAAGACAAATACAATATTGCAAGCTTATATTTAAAAAGTAATAATTATGAAGCAGTTAAGCTTTCAAGTAATATATCTATAATTGGTTTAATAGAAATTCCAAAATTAGACATATCATATCCAATTCTAGAAAATAGTAGTGAAGACTTATTAAAAATTTCCGTTTGTAGGTTTTCTGGTCCACTTCCAAATAGAAATGGAAATTTATGTATTGCTGGTCACAACTATAAAAATTCTTTAATGTTTAGTAAACTTGCAAAACTAGAAATTGATGATTCAATATTTATAACAGATTTAAATAATGTAAAAATTGAATATATTGTTTATAACAAATATAAAACAAATGGAAATAATTTAGCTTGTACTAATCAAACAATAAATACAGAAATAACATTAATTACATGTAATGACAATAACAACTCAGAAAGAATTGTTGTAAAAGCAAAAATGAAAGGCTAATTGCCTTTCATTTTATGTTTCTTATTATATATTTCTGTAATATTTAACTTTTTTATATGCATATATTGCAGATGCTACACATATTACTAAAAGTATTCCTACATTATAATCTTCGATACCTGTTTGTGGTAAATTAGTATTGTTATTTGTGTTATATCTTCTTGCAGTGTTGTTTGATGAATTATTACTGTTAGAATTATTATTTGCATTATTGTTTGAATTATTATTATTTGAATTGTTATTTGAATTATTATTTGAATTGTTGCTATTAGAGTTGCTTACTTGAGGTTGTTGAGCATTATTATAATCATCTCCACCTAAAGTTGCCCCTGGATCAACAGCTAAAACTGTATTAGCTATTAATGCTATTATAACTACACTCATTAAAACTATCATTATTTCTTTTAAATTAATTATCCTCTTCATACGCGTCTCCTTAATATATATTATTTTACATACACATTTAATTATACTATATTTTTATTTTTTTGCAATAGTTTTTTATAAAAAAATACAAGTTTTATTTAATATTTAAAAACTTGTATTATGGCTGGGCTGGCTAGATTCGAACTAGCGCATGCCAGAGTCAAAGTCTGGTGCCTTACCGCTTGGCTACAGCCCAA
>CAKPPF010000011.1 GCA_934177485.1 uncultured Clostridia bacterium
GCATAATATATACAAAATTATGCAGGAGGTTTATTTTTTATGGATTATGAATTAATGATGAATGGAACGGTAAAAATTGGAATGAAAGCTCCGGATTTTGAAGCAGTTACTACATATGGAAAAGTTTGCTTAAATGATTATAATGGAAAATGGCTTGTATTGTTTTCTCATCCGGGCGATTTTACCCCAGTTTGCACAACTGAAATGATTGCTTTTTCTAATGCAAATGAATTTTTTAAACAACGAAATGCTTGCTTGTTGGGTTTAAGCATAGATAGTAATCCGTCACATTTGGCATGGATGTATGATATTTATTTAAGAACTGGAGTTAAAATACCTTTTCCAATAATTGCAGATAGAAATGGAGAAATTGCAAGAAAGTATGGTATGATTTCTAGTGATGTTAGTAATACAGAAACTGTTAGAAATGTGTACATAATTGACCCAAATGGAATAATAAGATTGATATTAATATATCCAATGAATGTCGGAAGATGCATTCCAGAAATATTGAGATCTTTAGAGGCTTTGCAAATTGCAGGAGAATGCAAAGGTGCTACGCCAGCTAATTGGAGATTAGGTGAACCAATAATTAATCCAATTCCAACAACCTTTTGTGGATTAGAAGAAAGAGTTCAAAATGTAAAAAATAACAAAAATGGAATGAGTTGGTATTTGAGTTTTAAAAATCCAGATGAATGCAAACAAAATATAGTTCAGAGTAAAGAAGTAAAAAAATTGGAAGATAAAAAAGATAAAAAATGTTAATAAAATTTTAAAAATAACAAATAATAATTATATAAAATTATTAGGAGGTTATTTTTATGAATGACAAACAAAAAATAAATTGTACAGTTGAAAGCTGTAAGTATAACAATTGTGATAAACAATTATGTGAGCTAAATCAAATAGTTGTTTCTCCAACACCTAATTGTAGCACAAAAAAATGTGATGAATCAATGTGTTCAAGTTATGAGTACGCAAGGCACTAATTTAATTAAGATAATAAACTTTTAATGATTTAAAACATCCTAAATATATAAAATTTAGGATGTTTTTATATGCAACTAGCTAAATACATCAATATACAACTTCTAAATTTTGTTTTCAAATTTTTACCAATTCCTTTTTATAGAAAAATATTGAAATATATATGAAAAAATGCTAAAATATTTTTGAAAAGGAATGACGTAAATGTATAATATAAAAAGGGAATTTTATTCTAATTTAAGAAATATAGAAAATTATAAACAAGTATGCAGGCAAGAAGCATTGTACTACCAACATGGGACTACTACAGTTTTAAAGCATTCTAGAAATGTAGCTTTTTGTAGTTTATGGTTGGCAAAGAAATTAGAAGAAAAATTTAATATAAAGTTTAATTATAAAGATTTAATTGTAGGCGCTTTTTTACATGATATGTTTTTATATGACTGGCATGTAAAAGATAAGAGCCATAGATTACATGGATATATTCACCCAAAAATAGCTAGTATAAATGCAAAGAAAATATGTAATGTAAATGATAATGTTGCCAAAATTATTAATACTCATATGTGGCCACTTACACTAAGAAAAATACCACTTTCGAAAGAAGCATTCATAGTATGTATAGTAGATAAATATGTTGCATTAAAAGAAACTTTTAAAATTGCATAACAAATAAGAAAATCAAGATTTTTCCTTGATAGGAAAGTATTACTTTTCCTATTATATAAAAAAGAAAGCTCCTCATTGTTTTACAACAATGAGGAGCTTTCATCGAGGGGAAGTAAAAGTTTTTAGTGAATGTAAGTAGTTTACACTTTACAAATGTAATAAGTATTGTTACCAGTTATTATTTGGTAGAATGTATGCCCATTACATTGAGATACAGCATTGTATTTTAACTTTACCATATCACCTTCACTTGCAAAAACAATTTTGCTTTCAGTTAGTTCTGAAAAGATTACTCTCAACATATTCCCAGAAGGGGTATGCTGATATGTTATATCAGGACTTGTTGAATAGATCCATTTTTCCGATGATACTGTAACGATACCAATGTATCCAGTTTTGTCATCTGAAAGTGCTCTAGTTTCTCCTTCTACAAAACTGAGTTCTGATAGTTTTTGGTTAGCGGTTTCTAATGCATTTTGGGTTATGCTATTGTAAGACATTGATATTGCAAGTGCAATACCCAAGATTATAGAAATTGCAATAAGGATATAACCCATTTTTTTGCTCATAGTGTTTTTACTCGTAGTGTCTTTACTCATGATGTTTTTACACGTCCTTCATATTTATTTGAGAGTTATCCCCTCTATAAGTAACTCCTATATATATTTTAACATATTTTCTAAAAAAAAGCAACTAATCACTACTTAATGTACTATTATGAAGAGTAAATGTTACATTTATATTAAATTTGTATTACAAATTATAATTTGAATTGAAAAAAATATACAAAATAATATAAAATATGTGTTAACAAAAATAACTTTTAAAGAATTTTTTTAGCTAAATTACTAATAATATTTTAAGGAGGTAAAAATAATGGAAAGAAAAGTTAAAGTTGTGCAAATTGGTACAGGCAAAATGGCCAAATATACAATGAGGTATGTTTTAGAAAAAGGCGGAGAAATTGTAGGAGCTGTAGATGTCAATCCAGCAGTTATTGGAAAAGATGTTGGAGAGATAATTGGATGCAATGAAATAGGAGTTAAAGTTATTAATTTAAAAAATGCTGAGGAAATGTTAAAACAAGCAAAACCAGATATATGTATTGTAGAAACAATGAGTTTACTAAAAGATGTTGAAGAACCACTAATGTTATGTGCAAAATTAGGTATAAATGCTGTTACTACATGTGAAGAAGCATTTTATTCTTGGAACTCAAATCCAAGTGTAACTAAAAAAATAGATGAATTGGCAAAACAAAACAATTGTACTATTGTTGGAACAGGATACCAGGATATATATTGGGGACAACTAATAACAAGTATTTGTGGATCAACACAAAAGATAACTAAAATTAAAGGAAGCTCAAGCTATAATGTTGAAGATTATGGAATAGCTTTAGCTAATGCACATGGTGCAGGTTTAACATTAGAAGATTTTGAAAAAAATGTTGCAGTTGTTGATAAAATTAGTACTGAAGAAAGACAAAAAATAATTGAAAGTGGAGAATATTTACCTTCATACATGTGGAATACTAACGGATGGTTATGCGATAAGTTAGGATTAATAATAAAGTCACAAACGCAAGTAACGGTACCAACAACATATAAAGAAGACATTTATTCAGAAACACTAGGAGTTACAGTTAAAGCAGGAGATGCTACAGGAATGAGTGCAATAGTAACTACTGAAACAGAAGAAGGAATAACAATAGAATCTGAATGTATAGGAAAAGTATATTCAAAAGAAGATTTCGACAAGAATGAATGGACTGTGTATGGAGAACCAAATACAACAATTACAGTTGCAAGACCAGCAACTGTAGAATTGACATGTGCAACAGTAGTAAATAGAATACCAGATATAATAAATGCAAAACCTGGATTTGTACCAACAGCCGAAATTGGAGAATTAAATTTTAAGACAAAAGCACTAAATGAATATGTTAAATAATTTAGTTAGATAAAGCAAAGAAGTAGACTTTTTGGGAGACTACTTCTTTGCTTTTTGATGTGATAGGAAAGCTATAATTGCTAGCTCTTTGAGATTTTCTTCTCTTATTTGTCCTTTAATTTGTCTTTCCAGAATTCACGAGCATCATTTGCAATTTTTACATCAGAAAATACAAGTTTTATAGTAGATCCTGCAACAGTATAGTGGCAAAAACCGTTTTTCTCAAGACAAGACGCATAATCAATCAACATATTCATATACAGATTTTCAAAAAGAATATCTGGAGTTGTTACTTCAAGTACAAATTCGTTTTCGTAACCTGTTTCAATAAGTTTGATTGGTATAGAGACGTCTGTGCTTTTCCGATGCTTTTGGCTAAAAAATGTCATGTCGTTTCCTCCTTAAAATATATCCGGAGGTTTGCACAGCGCACCTCCAGAAAAATTTCTCGAATTGGCTGTGTAAAGCACAATAAGATATTGCGATTATAGCATTTATTTTAATAAGAGTCAATGGTGGCAGAATTTACAAACAATCGAAAAAAACCAACTTACAAACAATTAAGTCCGTAAGTTGATTTCAAATGGAGCTATTAGCCAGAATCGAACTGGCGACCTACAGGTTACGAATCTGTTGCTCTACCAACTGAGCTATAATAGCATATGAACACTGCAATATTTATTCTAACACAGATTGATTATTTTTTACAATAGATTTTGAAATAAAATACTTGAAAAAAATATATAAGAAAAGTATAATTTATGAAAATAGCAAAAAAGTAATAGGAGAGGAATATATATGCCAGAACCAATTGAAATAACCAAAATGAAAGAAAACTGTAATAATAGAGAATATGTTTTAAGTGCTGTTGCAAACCAAGGAAGTTTGTTAGATTTTGCATCAGAAAATTTTAAAGATGATAGAGAAGTTGTTTTAACAGCAGTAAAAAATAATCCTGAAGCTCTTGAATTTGCAAGTAATAGATTAAAGGCTGATAGGGAAATTGTCTATGACTCTGTAAGCAGAGTTGGATGGACTTATTGCTATGCAGATGAAAGTTTATTACCTGATAAAGAATTATTGCTTTCTGCTTTAAAAGTTTCAGGGCAGGTTTTATATTATGCAAATAAAGAAATGAGAGACGATAAAGATATTGTATTACAAGCTGTTAAGAACAAAGGATTAATTGTGAAATATGCAAGTAAAAGATTAAGAGCAGATAAAGAAGTTGCAATAGAGGCAGTTAAACAAAATAAAAAGTGCTATGAATTTTTAGAAGAAAGTATGAAACAAGATGAAGAAGTAAAAGCTTTATTACAAAACTGATAAGTTGTACTTTTTGAGAATATATGGTAAAATAGAATATGTGTTTAAGGAGTGAGTAATATGAGCTTTTTTGATAAATTAAAAGTTGGTTTAGGAAAAACTAAAAATAATATAAATGAAAAGTTTAATGATATATTTAGTAATTTTAGAAAAGTGGATGAGGATTTATTAGATGAATTAGAAGAAGTTTTAATAATGTCTGATATTGGAATTGAGACTTCATCTGAAATAATTTCAAGATTAAGAGAAAAAATAAAAAAAGAAAATATAAAAGATGCAGAAGAAGTAAAAGAAAAATTAAGAGAAATAATAATTGATATATTAAACGTAGATAATAAAGAATTAAAGCTAAATACGAAGCCATCTGTTATATTAGTAATTGGAGTAAATGGCGTTGGAAAAACGACTTCTATTGGAAAGATTGCTAATAATTTAAAAAAGAATGGAAAAAAAGTAATATTATCTGCAGCAGATACATTTAGAGCCGCAGCAGTTGAACAATTAGAAATATGGTCAGAAAGGGTTGGATGTGAGATTGTAAAAAAAGCCGAAGGTGCTGATCCTGCATCTGTAGTATATGATTCTATAAAAAGAGCTAAAGAAGAAAATGCAGATATTTTAATATGCGATACAGCTGGAAGGTTACATAACAAAAAATATTTAATGGACGAATTATATAAAATACAAAAAGTTATAGATAAAGAAATGCCAGATGCAGATAAAGAAGTATTACTAGTTATTGATGCAACAACAGGTCAAAATGCTATATCTCAGGTTAAAGCTTTCAAAGAGGTTGCGCCTATTACTGGATTAGTTCTAACAAAATTAGATGGAACTGCTAAAGGCGGGGTTGTAATTGGAATTGTAAATGAAAATCAAATTCCAGTTAAATTTATTGGAGTTGGAGAAACAATAAATGACATGGAAACGTTTAATAGTAGAGACTTTGTAAATTCTATTATATAAAATGAGAAAGGAAATATTAATGGAAAGAAAAAACAATAAATTTAAAAACATAAAAACAATCTTGGTTATTGTGTTTACTTTACTTTTTGTCTTTTACATGTATGCTTCTTATAGAGCGGATTATTTACAAACCTTAGAAATAGGGGAAGAGTACATAAGTGTATTTAACAAAAATATAGAATATAAACTAAAATTATTTGGAGTAAGTTTTATCGTTCTATTTTTTGTAGTACTTTTTAATAATATATCAATAAAAAAAGGATTAAAAGTATTCTTTGATGATGAAAAAAAACAGATGCCTAAGTTACCAAATAAAAGTATTGCTTTTATTACAGCGGCAATTGGAGCTATAATTATTACTTATGCATTCTTGGATAAATTTATTTTACTTTTAAATACTACTTGGTTTGGAATTAATAATCCTGCTTTTGGTGTTGATATAGGCTTTTATTTCTTTCAAAAACCATTTGTAAATTTATTGCTAAACTATATATGCACAATATTGATTGGGTTGCTTCTATATACAACAGCCTATTATATAATTGTATTTAATACATCATTAAATGGAATAGATAGAGAACTTTTAAAGAAAAGTAAATTTATAAAAACATTAAAACGATATGCGTTCCTAATTGTGGTCACATTCACATTAAAAACTCTTTTAAATACATTCTGCATTGGAACAAATGAATTTATGACCCTAAAAGATTCGTTATCTACTAGAATTATTGGAGCTGGAATTACAGATATCTCAGTTAAAGTATGGGGATACAGAATATTATGTGTTGTCATGCTTGTTTCTTCAATTTTTATTTTAAAATATTTTTTAGATAGAAACAACACAAAAAAATTATTAATTAGTGTATGTATTGTACCTGGATATTTAATATCATTATTTATTGTTATGTTATTATTCAATTTGATTTATGTAAATAATAACAAATTAGATAAAGAAAAAGAATATATTGGTTATAACATAAGCTATACTAAACAAGCATATAACATAAAAACAGATGAAATAGAATACGAAAATTCTGATTCTATTTCAAAAGAAGATTTAAGTGACAATAGTGAAATTGTAAATAATATTAGATTACTAGATGATGAAACTATATTAAAAAATTTGAACTCATTTCAAACAAATTCAGGATATTATACTTATAGAAATACCAAATTACAAAAATACATTATTGATGGACAAGAAGAAATTGTATATGTATCTCCAAGAGAAATAGATAGTTCGTCTGATACAAGTACATATAATAATAGAACATATAGATATACTCATGGATATGGAAGCATAATAAGTTATGCAAATAAAGTAGATGAGACAGGAAATGTTGAATATGTGCAAAAAGACTTTAATTCAAATAATGAAACAATAAATATAAATGAGCCAAGAATTTATTATGGAACACAAACGAATAGCACAGTTGTTACAAAATCAAATGGAATTGCTGAGTTTGACTATCCTATAAATTCTACCACATTTAATGAATTTACGTATAATGGAAAAGCTGGTATAAAGGTTGGATTTTTAGATAGATTAATTTTAAGTATTATGAATAAAAATGTTAATATCACTTTTTCTAATGTTAATAGCGATAGTAAAATTTTATTAAACAGAAACATAATTAACAGAGCAAAACAAATAATGCCACATCTAGTATATGATGAAAATCCATATTTAGTAATTACAAATTCAGGAAAACAAGTATGGGTATTAGATGCCTATACCGTGTCAAATGAATATCCTTATTCTCAGAAAACTAATATAAAAATAGGGGATTTTAATGGGCAAATAAATTATATAAGAAACTCTGTAAAAGTATTAATTGATGCTTATGATGGAACAGTAGATTTTTATATAACTGATACAACTGATCCAATAGCAGTAGCATATGCACATGCTTATCCAAATATTTTTAAAGATAAAAATAATATTGCTACAGATATCTCAGAACATTTTGTTTATCCACAAGCTTTATATAAAGCTCAAGCTGAAATGTTAAAAGTTTATCATAATGTTACAGAAGATGTTTTATATAGAGGAGATGATACATGGGATTATGCTTATTATGCTGCAACATCAAAAACTTCTTCTAAAACTAGAATAGATGAGTATTATACTATGGTAAGAGATGACGGAGAAAACAAAATTGGACTTGTAATACCATATACTGTTTATGGAAAACAAAATATTACATCTTACTTAGTTGGAACGGTCGATAATGCTAGTAATCCAATACTTAAAATATACAGATATTCTTCTGGAAGCAATATTTTGGGACCTGAGCAATTAGACAAAGAAATAATACAAGATGAAGTAATATCTAAAGAAATAGAGAGCGTAAATGTAACAGGAACTAAAATAAGTAAAAATATTATAATTGTCCCAATTGATAATTCGTTATTATATATTGAGCCAATATTTCAGCAACAATTAAATGAAAAAAATTCTATACCATTATTAAAAAAAGTTGTTGTAGCATCTGGAAATAAAGTAGCTATTGGAAATACATTAAATGATGCATTAAATAATTTAGTTTCACAATCAGCAGTAAATATTAAGGTAGAAAATACAGATACTTTACAAGGAATAATCAATTCCATAATAGATGCAAATAATAATTTAAAAGATTCAACTAAATCACAAAACTTTGAAATGATTGGTAAAGATATAACAAAATTGCAAGAATTAATTGAAAAATTAGAAAAACAAAACATATCAAAAGAAAATGAAATAAGCGAATAAAACACATATGTTTATTATAAAAAATAAAGGCACCAGTTAATAATTTATTTTAAAATAATTAATTATGTATGTAGAGGCAATGGTTTTATGGTTGCCTAAAAGCTTAGCATCATTTAAACTAATAACTAGTAATAAAAATAAGGCTCAAACGGCTTATAATTGTTGACAAATATATGTTTTTGAAGTATAATTATTTATAGTGCTTTAAGATACGACTTCTAGTCGTATCTTAATTTATGAATAAGGAGAAAACGATGGAAGAAAAAAGTTTTGAAGAATTATTTAATGAATCTATAACAGAAAAAAGATATGATAAAACTGTAACAGGTACAGTAATCGACATATCTTCTAAAGGCGAAATATTTGTTGACTTTGGATATAAGGCAGATGGAATAATACCTAAAGTTGAATATTCAGATGATGAAAGTAAAAATCCTAAAGACGAATTTAAATCTGGAGATACAATTTCTGCTGATGTATTAAAATGGAATGATGGATTAGGAAATGTACTTTTATCATATAAAAAATTTGCAAAGAGAGAACAAGCAAAACTTGATAAATTAAAAAGAGAAGAAGAATATAAAAAAAGACAAGAACAAAGAGAATTAAAAGCTAAAAGTATTGAAGAGTTTTGGAATAACTTACAAGTAGGACAAACTTATACTGGCACAATTGCTAAAATTACGGACTTTGGATTATTTGTAGATTTAGGAGTAAGACAAGGTTTGCTACATAAATCAGAAGTTTTTTGGGATAAAGAAGAAAAACTTGATAGTAAATTTGAGGTTGGAGAAGAAATAGAAGTAACTATTAAATCATTTAACAAAGAAGAAAATAAAATTAGCTTGGCTTATCCTTTAAAAGGCGAAAATCCATGGTACAAATTAGCAAGTAAATATAATCTAAATGATATTGTTACTTGTGAAGTTGTAAAATTTGCGCCATTTGGAGCATTTGTACAAATAGAAAAGGGCTTGGAAGGTTTAGTTCATAATTCAGAAATAACAACAACAAAAAGAGTAACAAAACCTGAAGAAGTTTTAAATATTGGACAAATGGTTAATGCAAAAATAATTAATATAGACAAAGAAAATAGAAAAATTGGCTTATCTATAAAAGAATTAGAAGGAACATCTAAAGAATATGGTTATGAAGAATATATAATAAAAGGAGAAAAAAACGATGAACAATAAAAATATAAGAAATATAGCAATAATAGCACACGTTGACCATGGTAAAACAACATTAGTAGATGCATTACTAAAACAAAGCCATGTATTTAGAGATAATGAGGTTGTCCAAGATAGAGTTATGGACTCAAATGATTTGGAAAAAGAAAGAGGAATAACAATACTTTCTAAGAATACTTCTGTTCAATATGGTGATGTAAAAATAAATATAGTTGATACTCCAGGACATGCTGATTTTGGAGGAGAAGTTGAAAGAGTTTTAAAAACTGTTGATGGTGTTTTATTACTAGTAGATGCTTTTGAAGGTGCAATGCCTCAAACAAGAGAAGTTTTAAAGAAATCTTTAGCATTAGATTTAAAACCAATAGTAGTAATAAATAAAATAGATAGACCAGGTGCAAATCCAGAAAAAGTTGTTGATGAAGTTCTAGAGCTATTTATAGAGTTAAATGCAACAGATGAACAATTAGATTTCCCAGTTGTTTATGCTTCAGCTAAAAATGGTATAGCTAAAATGAATTTAGCAGATGATACTCAAGACTTAAATTGTTTATTTGAAACAATTGTAAATACAATTAATCCACCAGCATGTGATGAAGATGGAACAATGCAAATGCTTGTATCTAACATAGACTATGATGATTATGTTGGAAGAATTGCAGTTGGAAGACTAGAACGTGGTACAGTTAAAACTGGTATGAATGTTGTTGTATGCAAAAAAGATGACAAAACTATAAATGGAAAAGTAGCAAAGGTTTATACTCATCAAGGACTAAAAAAGGTAGAAGTATCAGAAGCAAAAGCAGGAGATATTATAGAAATTTCAGGAATAGCAGATATAAATATTGGTGATACAATTTGTGATCCAGCTAATCCAGAAAAAATACCATTTGTTGATATAGATGAGCCAACAGTTTCTATGACATTTAGTGTAAACGATGGACCTTTCGCAGGACGTGAGGGAGAATTTGTTACATCAAGACATTTAAGAGATAGATTATTTAAAGAACTAGAAAAAAATGTAAGCTTAAGAGTAAAAGAAACAGATAGAGCTGAAGCTTTTGAGGTTTCTGGACGTGGAGAATTACATTTATCTATATTAATAGAAACAATGAGAAGAGAAGGTTTTGAACTTTTAGTATCTCGTCCAAAAGTTATATTTAAAGAAATAGATGGCAAAAAATGTGAGCCAATTGAAAGATTAGTTGTAAATGTACCAGATGATTGCATAGGTAATGTAATTGAAAAACTTGGTAGAAGAAAAGCTGAAATGTTAAATATGGAACCAGCAGAAGATGGACATACAAAAGTTGAATTTAAAATACCTGCTAGAGGACTAATTGGATATAGAACAGAATTCTTAACTGACACTAAGGGTGAAGGAACAATGAATCATATATTTGATTCATATGAAGAATATAAAGGTGATATTCAATCAAGAACAAGAGGAACAATAGTTGCTTGGGAAGCTGGAACATCAATAACTTATGGTTTATATAATGCACAAGATAAAGGTGAATTATTTATAGGACCTGGTGTTGAAGTTTATGAAGGTATGATAGTTGGACTAAATTCAAGAGGAGAGGACTTATCTATAAATGTTTGCAAAGAAAAGCACTTAACAAATACAAGAGCATCTGGATCAGATGATGCATTAAGATTAGTACCACCTATTCAAATGTCACTTGAAAAAGCTATTGAATTTATACAAGATGATGAATTAGTTGAAGTAACACCTAAAAACATTAGACTTAGAAAGAAAATACTAGATACTAAAACTCGTGAAAGAGAAGCAAGAAGAAATAAAGAATAAAAATAATTGGGAGATGATATTATGCCAAAAAAACATTTACAAAAGGAATTTGATAAGTTAGCTAAGATAGATAAAAATAGTGAAAGAGTTAGAATACGTGAGCAAGAGATAAGATATTTTGATAGAAGATATGACGGATTAACAAGTTATATATTATTACAATTACGAAAAAGAAATGTAAACATAAATGATGAAAAATTTGATGCTAAATTAGATGATATAATTAATAGTATTCTTGCATCAAAACTTTTTAAAGATAGATTTTTTTTGGATAAAGAAGAAGATATAAAAAATGCAGTAAAAAGAAAAATAAATGCAGAACTAAACCAAGAAAAACAAGGACATTTAAGAGATGAATAAAAAAGCATTAGAATTAATAAAGGCAAAAGCATTAGAAGATCATATTCCAATAATAATGGATGATACACTTGAATATATATTAAGTATGTATAAAGAATATAAAATAAGCAGTATTCTAGAAATAGGTACTGCTGTTGGTTATTCTGCAATATGTTTTACTGAAATTTTAAATGAAAATGGTTTTGTGGATACAATTGAGCGAGATGAAGACAGAATAAATCAAGCAAAAGAGAATATAAAAAAAGCAGAAGTACAAGATAAAATTAACATATTTTCAGGTGATGCAGTTGAAATATTGCCTACAATAAATAAGAAATATGATATGATATTTATTGATGCAGCAAAAGGAAAATATCCGTTCTTCTTAAATGAAGCATTAAGAATGTTAAATAAAAATGGAGTTATTTTAGCTGACAATATTCTTTATAAAGGCTACGTTATGAGTGATTATAATAAACATAAGCAAAGAACTGCTGTTAAGCATTTAAGAGAATACATAAAAGAAACAACAGAAAATCCAGAACTTGAAACACAAATTTTACAAATTGGTGATGGGCTTGCTGTTACTAAGAGGAGAGAAGATATTTGTTAGAACAATATAAAGTACATATTGATGAAGAAGAACAAGCCAAAATCATTAATAGTGTTAACAAAGAAAATTTATATGCTGATTTTATTAGTTCACAAGAGCAAGGCTTTTTCAGATTTATGGATTATATATATACTGTAGTTGATGAATTAAAAAGAAAAGCTAAAGTAAGTCAATTTATAGAAATTAGAGCTAGAATTAAAGATATAAAAAGCGCTCTTATAAATTTTGAAAAAAACAAATTACTAGATGATGTATTTGGAATAGAAATTATTTGCGCTACTGAAAATGATATACATACCATAAAAGATGAACTTGAAAAGTATTTGCATAGTACGAGAACTAAATTTCATGATAAAACAAACGGATATAAAGCATGGCATGAATGTTATTCTGCAAAAGAAAGTGCTAAAGAACAATTAAAAAAGTGGAATTTATATGGAGAATGCGTTCCAGCAGTTGAATGTCAATTTAAAACAATGACTGTTGAACTTAATCCAGAAGCAAGTCACCATGATTATAAAAATGTAGATAAAGCACAAATGCAATCAAAACTTGGAAATGAAACACTAAAGGTTGGAATTCAAATTCCAAGAATGTGGGTTTCTAGAGAAAACGGATTCCACGAATTACAATATAAAGAAATAATTCAAAGGGTTTATCCTTTTATTGATATAACAGCAATAAAAGAACCAGAACAGATTGACTTATAATTAATTTAAATTAGGAGTAATAAACAATGAAAAATATTGAATTACTTGCACCAGCAGGTTCATATGAAAAAGCCAAAATCGCATTCTTATATGGAGCAGATGCTGTATATATGGGAACATCATCTCTTTCACTAAGAAGTAGAGTTCAAGTTAATGATGATGAATTAGAAAAAACAATAAATTATGCACATAATATTGGAAAAAAAGTTTATGCTGCTGTTAATATTTATGCATTTGATGAAAAATATGATGAAGTAATAGAGCAAGCCAAAAGGCTAAGCAAAATAAATGTTGATGGCGTAATAATCTCAGATGGTGGTATAGTTGAAATATTTAAAAAATATGCCCCTAACATTGATATACATATAAGTACTCAAGCTAATATTGTAAGTTATCATAATGCTAATTTTTGGTATAATAATGGTGCAAAACGTGTTATATTAGGAAGAGAATTAAACAAAGAACAAATAAAAGAAATAATAGAAAAAACTCCTACTGACTTAGAAACAGAAATATTTGTTCATGGAGCAATATGCTTTGGATATTCTGGAAGATGCTTTTTAAGTGACTTCTTAGCATCTAGGAGTGCAAATCTTGGAGATTGTGCTCAAAGTTGTAGATGGGCATATAATGTATATGTAGAAGAGAAAAATAATCCTGGTAATTTAATGCCTGTTGATGATGATGAACATGGAACATATATTTTTTCTTCTAAAGATTTATGCTTAATAAAAGAAGTGCCAGAAATAATTGAAATGGGAGTCAATAGCCTAAAAATAGAAGGAAGACTTAAAACAGAGTATTACTTGGCATCTGTAATTAATACATATAGAACAGCGATAGACGATTATTTAAATAATCCTAGAGAATACGACTACACAAAATATTTAAAAGAATTAGAAAAAACAAAAACAAGAGGATTAACTACTTTTTATTTCAATGATAGAGCAAACAAAGATTTTCAAGAGTATGAAGGCAAACAATATAATTTGGAATATGAATTCGGAGGAAAAGTTATAGACTATTCAGAAGAAAAATCTATAATTGAAATTAGAAATAAATTATCTGTTGGTGATACTTTAGAAATCTTAATACCTGGAACAATAAATAATTATGTATTTATAATTGACAAACTATGGGATACCGAGACAGAAGATGAAATACAAACAGTAAATCCAGGTAAATTAGGACAAACTGTTAAATTGAAGTTGCCAATTAAGTGTGAAAAAGACTGGATAATAAGAAGAAAAAAAGATAAGTAGAAAGAAGTGAACATTTTGGGTTTCACTTCATTTCTACTTATTTTTCTTATTATATAGGAAAAATTGAAAATTTTTGCTATATAACAAGGTTAAGTTACCTAAGGCGGTGCATATTTGCGAAGAAAAATGCACATGTGGCGAAGCCACTTTTCTTACTTTATATTTTTTCCAATATAATATCCTAAAACTAATAATATTATTGAAATAAAACTTGATATGTTTAACGAATAATTAGGATATAGAATAAAAATACTTCCAAGTCCAAAGCCTATTATTCCAAACATTGTTTGAGAATGGTATTTGTTTAACAACATTTGTATTATTTTCATAAAAAATAATGAACCTATTATAATTCCAATTAGTATTGGAAATAGAATACTAATATTTAGACTTGATATTGCAGATAGATATGTGTTATATATGCCTAAAATCATCAAAATAATTGTACTACTAACTCCAGGAACAATAATACCTATACTCATAAAAAAACCGCTTAAAATTAAAAATAAGAAACTACAATTACTAACTACATATGAAGATGAATAATTAATATAATTTTCCAAAAGTATTAATCCAATGCCAATAAAAAAACATATAAAAAACGATACATATTTTGAACTTTTTGTTTTGCTATTATCTTCTTTTATTGTATCTTTAATTAATATTGACAAACTACCCAATAATAGTCCAATAAAAACAGATTTTGTTTGAATTGGAATTAGTTCTAAACAATAGGAAATAGCACCACTAAATAGTAATATTCCAATTATAGCGCCCAGACATATTGGAAATAGAAACTTAAAATTATTTCTAATATCTTTTAAAAAGCCTAATGCACTTTCTAATAATTTTTCATATAGTCCAGTTACCATACATATAACACCGCTACTAATTCCAGGAAGAATAGCACCTGCACCAATAAATATACCTTTAATAAAGTTAACCAAGTTAATCACCTATTTAAGTATATTTAAAATAAAAGGTATTATAACTAATATTATTTTATAGCTTTAATCAATGAATTCTATTTTATCTGGAGACATTTTTTTTATTCTGGCAAGTGAATATACATCAAAACCTTTTGATTCTAATTTTTCTCTACCAGGTTGAAATGATTTTTCTATTACTATACCAATTCCGCCTACATTGGCGTTTGCTTGTTTAATTATATTAATAGTACCCATAGCAGCTTCACCATGAGCTAAAAAATCATCTATTATTAATATATTATCATTTTCATTTATGTATTTTTTAGAAATAGTTAAGTTGTAATAAGAGTTCTTGGTAAAAGATTTTACTTCTGTTTGATATGTATCAGTATTTAATATTTTTGAGTTTTGTTTTTTTAAAATAACAAGAGGAACATTTAAACTTAATGCAGTCATTAATGCTGGAGCTATGCCAGAACTTTCAATTGTAAAAACCTTTGTTATATTACTTTTTTTAAAATGATTTGCAAAATCATTTCCGATTGATTTCATTAAATCTGCATCAACTTGATGATTTAAAAAACTATCAACTTTTAAAACTTCACTATTTAGTACATGGCCATCTTTTATTATTCTTTCTTCTAATAATTTCATATTAATTCCTCCTATAAAAATTAATTTAATTATATATTACCATAATTTTATATGCAATACTATTGACTTAACAAGGTAAAGTTGTTTTTTCCTTGCTTTTTTATGATTCCATCTTCTTTTAGAACTTTTAATTCTCGCATCATTGCGCTTCTGTCGATACTTAAAAAATCTGCTAAATCTGTAAGAGAAAATGGAAGAGTAAATGTTTTACTAAAATTATTTTCTGATAAAACACGAAAATATGAAAGAATTTTATCTCTAATTGTCTTTTTTGATAATAATTCTATTCTCAAATTTAAGTCAGAAACTTTTGTTAATACCAATTTGGGTAATCCTAGTATTAATTCTTCGTGGATTTTACAATTTTTTTTACATTTCTTCTCAAATATATCATAGTTAAGCATTAAAACTTTTGTTTTTTCTCTTGCCTTAACAAATAACTCATTGTTAATATTTATTCTATAAAAAATTTCCCCAAATACATCATAACTATTGAATTTTTCTACAATCATTTGATTCCCATCAAAATCATATCGAATTAAATCAGCAGAACCTTCTAAAACTATACAAAGCATCTTTCTATTTACAATATAAGTAGTAATTATTTCATTTTTTTCAAATTCTTTAACCTGACATTTTTCACAATTTAATAATACTTCATTTGTAAACTTTTTTATATCAAATGCATATTTAGACATTTTAATTCTCCTTATTTAATTTTAATAAAATTAATCAAATTATACAATATTCTTGTTGCATTTGCAACAAGAATACATAAATTATTTTTTTACATTTATTTGAAAAAGTAAGTAAATAGCTAATAATAAAGAGATTTGTCATAAAAAATAATTGATTTCAATTAAGAAAAAAATTGTAATATAAATGTAATAAAAGAAATTGTCTTAGAAAAAGGCTAAAAAAAATTAGTCAAAAAAACTTTTTGCATTTTTGTTGCAATTGCAACTTTTGAAAAAATATATTTGTATTATAATACAAATAACAAAGAGCTAAGGGGAGGAAAAATATAATGAAAATAATCAAGAGAGATGGAACAATAGTTGACTATAATCCAGAAAAAATTAGAATAGCAATAAACAAAGCTAACAAAGAAGTAGACGAAAAAGATATGGCATCAGAAGAAGATATTAATAAAATTATAAAATATATTGAAAAGCTAAGAAAACAAAGAATACTTGTAGAAGACATTCAAGATATAATAGAACAAAAATTAATGGCTTCTGGTAAATATGATTTAGCTAAAAAATATATTACATATAGATACACAAGAGAGCTTGTAAGAAAGGCTAATACAACAGATCAATCAATAAAAGAATTAATTGATGGTGAAAGTGAGTATTGGAATAATGAAAACTCTAATAAAAATGCAACAATTGTTACTACTCAAAGAGATTATTTAGCTGGTATAACAAGCACAGATATAACTAGAAGATTTTTATTACCAGAAGATATTGTAAAAGCTCATGATGAAGGAATTATACATTTCCATGATGCAGATTATTTTGCTCAAAATGCTTTACATAACTGTGATCTAATAAACTTAGAAGATATGCTACAAAATGGAACTAATATTAATGGAGTTATGATAGAGAAACCTCATAAATTTTTAACTGCTATGACTATAGCTACTCAAATTATTACAGCTGTTACATCTAGCCAATATGGTGGTGCAACTGTTACAATGACTCATTTAGCTCCATTTGTTAGAGAAAGTTATAAAAGATATTTAAAAAAATATCAAGAAAGAAATTTAAGTAAAGAACAATGTGAAAGATTTGCGAAAGAAGACTTAGCAAAAGAAATTAAAGATGGGGTTCAAACATTCCAATATCAAATTAATTCAATGACTACAACAAATGGACAATCTCCTTTCTTAAGCGTTTGTTTTTATTTAGGGGAAACAGAAGAATATAAAGAAGAATTAGCAATGATAATAGAAGAATTCTTAAAACAAAGAATTGAAGGAATGAAGAATGAAAAGGGTGTATTTATAACACCAGCATTTCCAAAACTTTTATATGTATTAGAAGAAGATAATATAAAAGAGGGTAGCAAATATTGGTATTTAACTGAACTTGCTGCAAAATGTACAGCAAAACGTATGGTGCCAGATTATATATCTGAAAAGAAAATGTTAGAATATAAAATAGACAAAAATGGAAATGGAAATTGCTATCCTTGCATGGGATGTCGTTCATTCTTAACACCATATGTTGATCCAAAAACTAATAAACCAAAATATTATGGAAGATTTAATCAAGGTGTTGTAACAATAAACTTAGTAGATGTAGCTTTAACTTCTGGAAAAGATATGGATTTATTCTGGAAAGTTTATGAAGAAAGACTTGAATTATGTCATAGAGCATTACAAAAAAGACATGAAAGACTAAGCAAAGCTACAAGTGATGTTGCACCAATTTTATGGCAACATGGAGCCTTAGCAAGATTAGGTAAAGGGGAGAGTATTCATGATTTGTTACATGGTGGATATTCAACAATTTCACTTGGATATGCAGGCTTATATGAATGCGTTAAATATATGACAGGTCATAGTCACACAGACGGAGCTGAAGGAAAAAAATTCGGACTTGAAGTTATGCAAAAAATGAATGATAAATGTAAAGAATGGAAAGAAGCAGAGAATATTGATTATAGTGTATATGGAACACCAATTGAGTCTACAACATATAAATTTGCTAAATGCTTGAAAAATAGATTTGGTATAATAAAAGGAATTACAGATAGAGATTATGTTACAAATTCATACCATATACCAGTATTTGAAGAAATTGATGCTTTTTCAAAATTAAAATTGGAAAGTGAATTTCAAAGATTAAGTCCTGGTGGAGCAATTTCATATGTTGAAACACCAAACTTACAAAATAATTTAGAGGTTGTAATTCAAATAATTAAATTTATATATGATAATATCATGTATGCAGAACTTAATACAAAATCAGATTACTGCCAAAAATGTGGTTATGATGGAGAAATTTTAATTGATGATGATTTAGAGTGGTATTGTCCTAACTGTGGTAATAGAGATCATGCTACATTAAATGTTGCAAGAAGAACATGCGGATATATTGGAAGTAATTTCTGGAATAAAGGAAGAACTCAAGAAATTAAAGAGAGAGTTTTACATATTGATAATAAAGATGACTAAATAAAAAATTGGAAAAGGGATGGACTCTTATGAGATATAATAAAATTAGAAAAATGGATATAGCAGATGGACCTGGTGTAAGAGTGTCTATATTTACACAAGGATGCAGCTTTAATTGTAAAAATTGTTTTAATCAAGAAACACATGACTTTAATGGTGGCAAAGAATTTAATGATGAAACATTAAATCATATACTTGATTTATGTAATAATGATCATATTGAAGGATTATCGATTTTAGGTGGAGAACCAATGCATCCACAAAATATTGAGGGAACTACTAAGCTAGCTAAAGCATTTAAAGAAAAATATCCAAATAAAAGCTTATGGGCTTGGTCTGGTTATTCATTTGATAACGATTTAAAAGATAAGGAAGTTGCTAAATATCTTGATGTTATAGTTGACGGAAGATACGAAGATGATTTAAGAAATCCAAAATTAAAATGGAAGGGTTCTGAAAATCAAAGAGTTATAGATGTTCAGAAAAGTTTAGCAGATTCTAAAATTGTATTATTTAAAGATTAATAATAAAAAGAGCTGCTATATATATGTAGCTCTTTTAGTTTAAAAGGAGAAAATTTGTGAAAGTAATTAAAAGAGATGGACGAGCTGTAGATTATGATAGACAAAAAATATCAATTGCAATAGGAAAAGCAAATAAAGAAGTGCAGATTGCTGATCAAGCAAATCAAGAAGAAATTAACAGTATAATGGAGTATATAGAAAACTTAGATAAAAAAAGAATGCTAGTAGAAGATATACAAGATATTATAGAAGAAAAGCTAATGGAAATTAACAAATATAAGCTTGCAAAAAAGTATATTGTATATAGATACAAAAGAGCATTAATAAGAAAACAAAACACAACAGATGAATCGATATTAGGTTTAATTAGAAATGAAAATAATATAATAGCTCAGAAAGATTTTAACAGTCAAATTACAGCTGGAATTCAAAGAGCATATATAGCAAATGAGGTCTCTAAAGATTTAACCAGAAGATTGTTACTACCTGATAAAATTACCCAAGCTGAAGAAGATGGAGTTTTATATTTTCATGATTCTGACTATTTTATTCAACCTATTATTAATAGTTCTATTATAAATATTAAAGATATGTTAGAAAATGGTACTGTAGTTAATGGAATTAAACTAGATTCTCCAAATGATTTTAGGCAAGCATGCAGCAATTTATTTCAAATAATATCATATTTATCTGGAAATCAATATGGAGATATTTTAGTAAATATAGAAACATTAGGAAAATATTTAAACAAAACAAAGAAGTTATCTAAATTAATGTGGCATGATGAGTTAGAAATGTGCATAAATATGTTATTTACACAATTATGCACCCAAATATCAAGCAATGGAAATGTTGCTCAAGTAAAATTTATATTTAATCCAAACTCAAATGATGAGTTTATAAATGAAAATATAGAAATATATAAAGAAATTTTAAAATGCAAAGAAAATTTAAGTATAATAAATAATATAAATTTGATATATCCTAAAATAGTATATGTAATAAATAAAGATAATAGTCTAAATGGTGGTAAATTTGATAATATAACTAATTTAACAATAGAAAGTCCACTGAATATTAAATTATTAAAGTTTGATAATAAAGTATATAGTACTTATTTTAACCAAGGAAAAGTAACAATAAACTTACCGCAAATAGCAATTGAAGCTAAATATAGTGAAACTGAATTTTGGAAAAATTTAAAGGATAGATTAGACTTATGCAAAGAAGCATTAATGTGTAAGCACTATGCTCTTTTGGGAGCTTTATCTAATATAAGCCCATTGCATTGGCAATATGGAGCAATTTCAAGATTAAGTAAAGATGAGAAAATAAACTCATTATTATATAAAGAAACATCTACATTAACATTAGGTTTTACTCGGATTAAACGAAGTTATTCAAGCAATACCTAATAGTGATAAAATTAAATTTGCTTCAGATATTATCCAAAATATAATTGAAACATTAAAAAAATGGGAAAAAGAAACAAATTTATCTTTTAACTTGTGTTCTACAAACAAATTAAATATTAGGAAAAAATTTATTAATATTGATAGAGAAAAATATGGAACTATTGATAATATAACCAATAAAGATTCTTATTCAAATGACATAATACCTGAGTTAGAAAACTTAGATGAATCAGAAAAGATAAAAATAAAAAATGACTTAAAACTTCTTGAATATGATGGTATATTTTATTATTATTCTATTGACAAAAATATAAAAAATCTAAAAGAAGTTTTGGATATATAATATGTAAAAGGGGAGAAAAATGTTAAACCAATTTTCACGAACAGAATTAATTTTAGGAAAAGAAAATGTAAATAAAATAAGACAATCAAAAGTTGCAGTGTTTGGCTTGGGAGGAGTGGGATCTTTTGTTGTTGAAGGACTTGCAAGAGCAGGTGTTGAAAACTTTATATTGATAGACAATGATACAATTTCTATAACAAATTTGAATAGACAGTTGTTTGCTTTAAATAGTACAATTGGAAAAAATAAAGTAGATGTTGCCAAAGCAAGAATATTAGACATAAATCCAAATGCAAAAGTTGAAATTCATAAAGAATTTGTAATAGATAATTTCGATAATATATTAGATAAATCAACAAATTATATTGTAGATGCAATAGATACAATTTCTGCCAAAATAAATCTAGTACAAAAGGCAAAAGAAATTAATGTTCCAATAATTTCATCAATGGGAACCGGAAATAAATTGGATCCTACTAAATTAGAAGTTACAGATATAAAGAAAACATCTATATGTCCTGTAGCTAAGATATTGCGTAAAGAATTAAAAAATAGAAATATAGATAAATTAAAAGTAGTTTATTCTACAGAAACACCAATATTGCCAAACAAGGAAGTACAAAAAGAATATATAGAATATGGAGAAAACGAGAGAACACCAGGTAGTGTATCTTTTGTGCCTTCAGTTGCAGGATTAATTATAGCAAGAGAAGTAATAAAAGATTTAATAAAGGAATAAACAAGTTATTCCTTTATTACTTCACTCAGTTTATTTATAGCTTTTGTTTCAATTCTTGAAACATAGGAACGACTTATTCCCATCATACTTGCAATCTCATATTGAGTTCTTGGTCTAATACCTCCAAGTCCAAACCTTAAGTTTAATATATTTATTTCTCTATCTTTTAAAACTTCTTTCATTTTATTATAAAGTTCTTTTATCTTAAATTTTAAATCTACTTCGTCATCAATACATGTTTCTTGTTTACTTATAACATCAAGCAATGTAATTTCATTATCATCTTTATCTTTTCCAATTGCTTCGTTTAAAAATACTTCTGCTTTTGTTTTCTTACTTGTTCTAATAAACATAAGAATTTCATTGTCTATACATCTAGCAGCATATGTAGCAAGCCTTATATTTTTTGAATCATCAAAACTGTTTATTGCCTTAATTAAACCAATAGAACCAATAGATATTAAATCATCCTGATCTATATTAGTAGTAGAATATTTTTTACTAATATGTGCTACTAATCTTAAATTTCTTTCAATTAATATATTTTTGGCTTCTGTATCACCATTATTCATTTTTTCAATGCATATTTTCTCTTCTTCAGGAGATAATGGCTCAGGAAATAAAGAATTTCCTTGAATATATCCTAATACAACAACAGCTGATTTTAAAAAAGTAAAAAAACCTGTAATAAAAGAAAAAAACAATATTAAAACCTCCATTTTAAAATAGTAAATAGATTTTACCATTTAAACTTATACTTTAAATATATGTATTTAAAAATTAAAAGTGCCTGGACTTAAAATAAATCTTAAAATTTAAATTTTCAGTACTTGGCAAGCACAAGACTTATTCTTACAAAAAATAATTAATATAGTGTGTATGGCATGCTTTATGATTGCCCAAAAATTAGTATTTAAACTATCAACTAGTAATAACTTTCTTAATATAGAAAAATAAAATATTGAATATTTAGAAATTATATAGTAAAATATTTAAAAGAATAGGAGAGATGAAGCTTGATTGATTTTGAAGAAAATAAAAAAATAATAAATCAACAAAAAAATAGATTAGAAAACATAAGTTCAACATTAAATCTAAAAGAGCAAGAAAAGAAACTGGAAGAATTAGAAGCACAAACAATCAAAGACGGATTTTGGAATGACAATAAATTATCTAATAATGTTTTAAAGCAAATAAAAGAAATTAAGGGAAAATTAAAAAAATATAATGATATATATAAACAAGTTGCGGATTTATCTGATTTAATAGAATTAATAAGCTTGGAATATGATGAAGATTTAGAAAAACAATTAATATTACTTTTGAAATCAGTAGAAAAAAACTTGCAAAAGTTTGAAATAGACACTTTATTGTCTGGAAAATATGACAAGAATAATGCAATAATTTCAATTCATCCAGGTGCAGGCGGAACAGAATCTCAAGATTGGGCAGAAATGTTATATAGAATGTATTGCAGATGGGCAAATAAAAATGGATACACTGTAAAAGAATTAGATTTTCTAGAAGGTGAAGAAGCAGGAATTAAAAGTGTTACAGCACTAGTAATTGGCGAAAATGCTTATGGATATTTAAAAGGAGAACATGGAGTACATAGGTTAGTAAGAATATCTCCATTTGATGCAGGAGGTAGACGTCACACGTCATTTGCATCATTAGAAATTTTACCAGAAATAACAGATGATGTAGAAATAGACATTAATCCAAATGATTTAAGAATTGATACATATAGGGCATCTGGGGCAGGAGGACAACACATAAATAAAACAGATTCAGCAATAAGAATAACTCATATACCAACAGGAGTTGTTACATCATGTCAAACAGAACGTTCACAAATTCAAAATAGAGAAACTGCTATGAGAATGCTTAAATCTAAATTACTTGATTTAAAAGAAAAAGAGAATAAAGAAAAAATAGATGATTTAAAAGGTGAGCAAAGAGAGATTGCTTGGGGAAGTCAAATTAGATCTTATGTATTTTGTCCATATACACTTGTTAAAGATCATAGAACTGGTTATGAAGTTGGAAATATAGAAGCAGTTATGGATGGAAATATAGATGATTTTATTGAGGAATACCTTAAAAGTTGCCTAAAATAGGACTAGGCACATTTTCTTTTGAAATTTAATATAATAATATAAAGCAATATTTATAATTAAATGTGCTTTTAAATTATTAAAAGAGGTGCCAAGTTTTATGGGCATTATAGTACAAAAATATGGTGGAAGTTCTGTTTCAAGTACAGAAAAGCTATTTAATGTATGTAAACATATATTAAAAGAATATAATAACAATAATCAGGTTATAGTTGTTGTTTCTGCACAACGGTAAAACAACTGACAACCTAATAAATGAAGCAAAGGAAATTGATAATAATATTTGTAATAAAAGAGAATTAGATGTTCTGTTATCTGTTGGAGAACAAATTACAATATCAAAATTAGCAATGTGTTTAAATAAATTAGGATATAGCGCTACCTCATTAACAGGCTGGCAAGTTCCAATTAAAACAAATGAAAATTATGGAAATGCCGATATAATTAAAATTAATCTTAAAAGAATAAAAGAAGAACTTGAAAAAAACAAAATTTTAATTATTGCAGGATTTCAAGGAATATCTGAAAACAATAATATTACAACCCTAGGTAGAGGTGGATCAGACACAACAGCTGTCGCAATATCTGCTGCTATTGGAGCAGATGAATGCCAAATATATAAAGATGTAGATGGTGTTTTTAACAAAGATCCTAAGTGCAACAAAAATGCATATAAATACAATGAAATTACTTATGACGAAATGCTTAAACTTTCAAATAATGGTGCTAAAATTCTTCATAATAAATGTATAGAAATTGCTAAAAAACATAATATATGCATACATGTAAAATCATTATATAATTCAAATTCTGTTGGAACATTTGTTAGAAACTTAAAAAATTAACATAATATTGACAATTATAATAAAGAATGTTATAATTTATATAGTATATCCTAAAAGGTATATACAACTAACCTTCGTGTTTTCACTTTTGATATTACAACTAGAAAAAAATTTTGGAAGGAGGCGCGTATATACCTCCTTATAAAGTTTAGTGAAAGTTTTGATCACTTTGAAGGTTAAATAATTTATAAGGAGGTGAAAAACTAATGGTGAAAAAATACAAGTATGTATTCGCAATTGCTGTCATTATAGCCGCTTTTATTGTTTTTTTCTTTGGAGCTCTTTGCCAAGAAAAAGAATGGCTGGAGTGGACTGGAGAAAGTGCTGAGGACATACTCTTATGGTGTTTTATAGCTTTGGGTGGTTTCGTAGGTGGTAGTTTCTTAATGGCTGTTACTACCAAAAAGAACGGAAAATAAAACCAAAAGTCCATTAAGTTTTTTCACGCAACACAAGAGGTGAATTACAGGTGCAAACCTATAATTCACCTCTTTGTGTTATATAGTTTTACCTTGAAGTATTATTTTTAATTTTATATTTTTATTTAGTTATATTTTTATATAATGATGAATATATATTTATATATAAAAGTATACATAGGAGGTATTTTGTTATGACACTAGAAGAAAAGAAGAACTTCAATACAAATATCGTTCAAAATTTAATTCTTGAAAATAGAAATAAATTGAGCATCTCAGGTGTTCTTGATGTTTTAAGCTTTGACGATCAAATTATTATAATTGAAACTGAGCTTGATTTATTAACTGTAAAAGGTGAAAATTTAAAAATAAATAAACTAAGTATTGATACTGCAGAAGTAATTGTTGAAGGTGATATAAATTCATTAACTTATAGCAACAAAAATTTAGACAAAAAAAGCGAAGGATTATTTGGAAAAATATTTAAATAAGGTGATTAAATGTACACAAATAATTTAGAACAGCTTATAAAATTAGGATATTTTATTATTTCTGGAGCAATCTTAAGCATAAATTTCGACATATTTAGAGTATTGAGACGTTCATTTAAAACATCAGACGTTATTACAAATATACAAGATATAATATTCGGAATAACATCAGGGATATTAATTATTGCATCAATATACTTATTTAATAATGGTCAAATACGTATTTATATATTTATAGGTTTTTTAATTGGAATTATACTTTATATGTTATTTATTAGCAAATATTTTATAACTATAAATGTCTTTATTATAAATTTTATTAAAAAAATATTCATATTGTTGACAAAACCATTTATATTTTTATTTAATTTTCTAAAAAAATTAGTTATAAAACCTTTTTCATTTATAATTATTAATATTAGAAAAATAAAAAACAAAATATTTATATTTTTCTCAAAAAATAAAATTAAAAAAGCAAAAAATAAGAAGGATTTTCAAAAAATATGTAGAAAAATATAAGTGTATTTGTTGTACCCGTAAGGGATTATAAAAAGTGAGAGTATACTTATGAAAAGAATCTTTAAAAATAAATTAATAAAAAAACTATGTATTATGTTTTTTTTCATATATGTTTTAGTAATATTTATTAATCAGCAACAGACAATTAATTCTTATAACTCACAAAAAAAATATTATGCTACAAAAATAAGTGATGCCAAAAAAGAAAATGCTGATTTGAATTTAACTAAAGATAATTTAGATTCAAAAGAATATATTGAGTCAATTAGTAGAGAAAAATTAGATATGTATTCTGAAAATGAAAGAGTTTATATAAATATAAATAAATAAACAAAAAGTTTTATATACTTTTTGTTTATTTGTTCTATTTTTGTTTTGTTTCTTTATAAAATATCCAAAAGTAAAAATATAAAAGAATAAAGGAGTACTTTTTATGAATATAGAAGAACTAAATTTATCACAATTAAAAGATTTAGCAAAAGAAAAAAATATTCACAATATTTCTAAATTGAAGAAAGAAGAATTAATAGATTTATTGAAAAAGCAAAGTGAAAACGAAAAAAATAGTGCTGTTGAACATGAACCAAATGAGAAATATAAAGTAAATGGAGAAAATGATACAATTGTAAATGGAATACTAGAAGTCCTTCCAGATGGATATGGTTTTTTGAGAGGAGAAAATTATCTTCCTACTCCTAAAGACGTATATATTTCACCTGTTCAAATAAAAAGATTTAGATTAAATACAGGAGATATGATAAAGGGAATAGCAAGAAAACCATCTGAAGATGAAAAATTTCCTGCTCTAATTTATGTTGGGGAAGTTAATGGACAATCTCCAGACAACGCATATAGAAGAAAATCTTTTGATGACTTAATACCAATTTATCCAACAGAAAGACTAAAGCTTGAAACTACAAGCAATGAATATGCAATGAGAATTATTGACTTAATTTCACCTGTTGGTAAAGGGCAAAGAGGAATGATTGTTGCTCAGCCAAAAGTTGGAAAAACTACATTGTTGAAAAAAATAGCTAATAGTATATCAACTAATAATCCAGAAGTAGAATTAATAGTTTTATTAATAGACGAAAGACCTGAAGAAGTAACAGATATGAAACGTTCTATAAAAGGAGAAGTTATTTATTCAACTTTTGATGAACTTCCTGAACATCACGTTAAAGTTGCAGAAATGGTATTAGAAAGGGCTAAAAGGTTAACAGAACAAAAAAAAGATGTAGTAATATTATTAGACAGTATTACAAGGCTTGCAAGGGCATATAATTTAGTTGTACCTGCATCAGGAAGAACTTTGTCTGGTGGTTTAGATCCTAGCTCTCTACACAAGCCAAAAAGATTTTTTGGAGCTGCAAGAAATATTGAAAATGGTGGAAGTCTTACAATACTTGCAACTGCACTAATAGAAACAGGTAGTAGAATGGATGATGTCATTTTTGAAGAGTTTAAGGGAACAGGTAATATGGAAGTACATTTGGATAGAAAACTTTCAGAAAAAAGAATTTTTCCAGCAATAGATATAAATAAATCAGGAACAAGAAGAGAAGAATTATTACTATCTAAAGATGAACAAGAGGCAGTATATGCATTAAGAAAAGCACTATCTAACTTAAATACTGCGGATGTAACAGAGCAAATTCTTGCTCAAATCGTTTCAACCAAAAACAATAAAGAACTAATTGAAAAAATAAAGAATATGTTTGCAAAATATTAATTTACATTATTATTTTATTAATAATGTAAGAGTAAAATGGATTTAACATAGGGTGGATAACCTATGTTTTTTTCTATTTAACATTGCGCAAAATCAAAGCAAATCGCAAAGTTTTTTAATAGATTTTCATAATTATACTTTAAAAGTTGAATTATGAAAGTCTATTTTTTATGTTCCAGTAGCTTAAGTGGTAGCAGTACTGGTCGCGACATAACAGGTACAGTGGGTGTTGGTTCGAGTCCAACCTGGAGCGCCGTATATTATTTATTTTAGGAGGTTTATTTTTATGGAAAACAATGTTTATCAAATGAATTTAATTGGATATCATCACTTTAAAAATAAAGAAGGTACACAAGAATATCATATTGTGCAATGTGCTTATTATCAAGGTGATACCCAACGTGCACAAATGAAAGCTGTAATTATTCCAGTTTTTGTTGACTTGAAAGAATTTCAAACTATAGCAAATATGAAAATTGGTTCAACAATAAATATCGAAGTCGTTCCAAATTTAGAAACTGGAAAAATTCGTTATAAGGTGTTGATATAATATGACAGAACTTGAATATTTAAAGTGTATATATGAACTACTACAAGAATTAATGCCCCTGGCAAATATGATTACTGGTGTAATTCAATTTGCAATTATTTCTTTTGTAGTCTTTGTTCTATATAAATTATTTAAACTATTTTTTTAGTGAAAGGAGCGTGTTCCTATGTTTGAAGGTATTACTAGTGCAACTTTCAATGGCGTATTAGATAGCATAAAGGATTTAATTCCTGTTGTGTTACCAGCTGTTGTTGGTTTCTTAGCTTTTAGAAAAGGTTGGTCTTTCTTAAAAGGCGAAATAAGAAAAGCCTAATTGCCGGAGCTGTGTCTATTAGGTACAGCTCTTTTATTTTATTATTTTGAAAGGAGAAATTAAATGAAAAATAAAATATTGTCTATTTTTCTTATTGTTATATTAATTAGTTGTTGTTTTATTAGTAATAGTGTTTTTGCATCTGCAGTTGTTCCAACTGAGTTACCTGATGAAATATTGTCTGCATTGAAAAAAAATGCTTATTACGGAGATCCTGAATACGATTATCTTGTTTATAATTATGATAGTATGTTCGCTATTTGTTTTATAAAAAAAGATAATGACCTAAAATGGAGGATTGTTTCTAAAGGTGTTGGTAGTTATTGGTTTATAGCTAATAAACTTTTTGCTAGTTATGAATACTTGTATGATGCTAGTACCTATAAGCTTACTAGTTCTACATACTCAGAAACTCGAGATTGGATGACAACTCATAAAGGTGGTTTTGTTAATTCTAATTTAATGTTTTTATCTTCTTTTGACATATACAGAGATACTGACTATAATGAAATTTTTTTTCATCCAGCTCCACTAACCCTGGTGCAGGAACTGGAGAAAGTGGAGGTAGTGGAAGTGTTCAAGAAACTGATGAAGAGCGTAGTGGTTTCTTTAGTAGCGTGCTTGGTTGGTTTTCTAAGCTTAAGGAAGGGCTGGACTTTCTTAAAGAAGGCTTTGAAAAAGGCTTAAATAATCTAGGAGAAAATATTGGAAAATTTTTTGGCGATTTAGGTAAAAATATAGGCGAATTATTTTCAAATCTTGGTACTAATATTGGTCAATGGTTTACTGATTTAGGAACTAATTTAAATAATTTATTAAGCTATATAAATCCATTAAATGAGAATTTTTTAGGATACAAAATCATTGATATGTTTAGGAATTTATTTTATGAATTATTTGTTCCACAGGAAGATCATTTCACTTCATTAAGTAATAAGTTTAAAAGTAAATTTGGTTTTATTGATCAACTTTCTACTCTTGTTAACACACTATTTATTGATAACTCTTCTACACAAAAAACTTCTGTTAGACGTATTCCTCCTAATTGGTCTATCACTTATTTTGATACAACTGTAAATATTATTGATTGGTCTGCTTTTGAAGAATATCGTGGTTTCTTACATAGTATTATTAATTTTATTTTGTGGGCCAGTTTCATTATTAGATTATTTAGAAGAGTACCTGGTTATATTAATGCTTATTATGTTGAAGGTAACGGAAAGGAGTCATAGTATGATATTTGACGCAATCTTAGGTTTTATTTGTGCTATTCCTAATATGGTTTTGGATTCTATGAGTTCAATTGAATCTATTGTGATACCTGAGGGTACATTTGAATGGTGGTATAACATTTTTAATACTATTAGTTATGTTTTTCCTGTTCATACATTAATTCCTATTCTTACTATTTCTTTTATGCTTAAAGGTATGCAAATTGTGTGGGCATTGTTTAATAAAATCAAAGGTATTTTTTGGGCATCATCTTAAAATCTGGAGCAACGTTCCGCCAGTGCGTTGTCCAGATTTATATTGCTAATTGAATTTAAGGAGAAAATATATGAATAAGTTTTTAATTGGTTTTATATTAGGTTATATTTATTGTTTGATTGTTAGTTATATTATGAATTATAAAAATAAAAAGGAGGTATAGTATGAATATTAATAAAATTTTATTATTTATTGGCCCATTTATACCAATTATTTTATCTTTTTTATTTTTACGTCCTTTTGTTAGGTTTTTTAGTGAATTTTTAAATTTATTATCTGAATTTTTACATGAATTTTTTTTTAAAAAGTAAGGAGTATATATGAATTTTATATTTAAGATTTTTATGTGGATTTTAATTATACTTAGTCCATTTTTAATTAGTTTACTCGTACATTTTTTATATTTTTATTTTGTTAAAGATATGAGATTTAAAAAAGGAGTATCTCATTATATTGGACATGGTTCTATATTAAAGAGGCTTATTATTGATCTGCCAAGACAAATTATAATTGATAGATTTAATAACGATCCAGATGAATTTAAAGAGTTTGGTGTACATATAATTGCAGGAAAGCAGGGAACAGGAAAAAGCATTACATTAACATATCTGTTAATGCGTTATCAGGAAATGTATCCTAATGTTAAAGTTACTACAAATTATTATTACGAATACGAGGACAAACACATTGAACACTGGAAAGATTTTATTGGATTCAATAACGATAAATATGGTGTTATTGTTGTACTAGATGAAATACAAAACTGGTTTAATAGTTTACAAAGTAAAGACTTTCCTCCAGAAATGATGACAGATATCACACAACAAAGGAAACAACGTAAAATTATTTTTGGCACTGCACAAGTTTTTAGTAGAATAGCTAAACCTATACGAGAGCAAACATATATGTTATATGAACCTATAACATTGTTTGGTTGTTTAACATTTGTTAGAAAATATGAAGTTACAACAGATGTGTCTGGTCAAACAGATACTAAAAAATATAGAGGTTGTTTTTTCTTTATTCAGAATGAAGAAATTAGAAGTGCATTTGATACCTATAGAAAAGTCGAAAATCTTGCCAACGACGGCTTTAAATCGGAAGAACAACAGCTTCATAATATTGATATGTTAATTAATATAAATGAAAACAAAAGCTTGTTTCATAAAAATAGATAAAAATGCGTAAGGGAATGAGGGATAGTGTTTTTATCGGTATTTCTAGCTATAAAAGCTAGACCATATTTAAGAAATAATTTTTTGAAACAAGCATAGTCCCTTAAGTATTTAGAAATAGTAGAATACTATAGCAATACCAGCGAAGCTCTGCTTCTAAAGGTATTAGTTTTAAATCCGGGTATGCTATTTTATTACCCGTATATATTAAAAATACATTTTTAAGGAGTTTTATTATGTTTATTATGTTTTTACATTTTATTTTAATTTGTTTATTGGCTTATATGTTTTTTAGATTACTTGCTGTTTTATTTAAAAAAGGTATTTTAGAAAATATTGATGTATTTTATGTTACATCTAATCCATGGGAATTTAAAAAACATGCAAATAAATTCAGAAAATAATTCGCCTTCTATCTAACAAGGCGAATTAAGTGTAATATATTACAATTTTTCATACTTGCTAACACATTTTGACAATGAAAGGAGTGCACCAAAATGTATGCTGATTTTAATTGTGTTTCAAATGATAATGTTAATTATACAGTAGATATGTTGCGTTTACGTACTGATTTAACATTTGAAGAATTTAGTAAAATAGAGTATAGAGTTGATAGTATATATAGTGATAAATTAAAAGATAAATATCAGTCATCTGGAATATCTAATTTTAAATATAACTTTGTTATGGAAATAACAGAAGGTTCCAGTTACTGGTTTGGTTTTATACATAATAGTGAATTAACTAATGCAAATAGTTCAATGCAAAATGAACATAGAAAATATAATTTTACTGTTGAATTTAATCCTAATAAGGTTGAAATAAAAGGACTGTTAAAATATATTTTAAGCATATCAAGAAATTGGACTGTAAAAAGCCTTGATATGGCAATGGACTTAAAAATTAATATACTTGATATTTGCCGGTCTTGACAAAGAGCGCAAAAAGGACTTCAGAATGTTTACCTGCCGGTTATGATAATAAAACATATTATATGGGACGTTCTAATAATAGAATTAAAATATACAACAAAAAGATAGAGAGTGGTCTTGATTATGACCTTACTCGTTGTGAGATTACTTCTAAAATTGATTTTAAAGTTAAAGATATAAACTTATATACCTATGATGTAAAATTGCCTGATTTATATCTTAATAATTATTTATATACATTTAAAGATTATGAAGATAGAACACTACTCGCGATTTTATATGCTGTTCAGTCTGGATTTAGTTTAAATGATTTAAGTAGGAGGTATAGGGATAAAGTAAAAAATCTTTTAGAAGGCAATTATAAAATAAAATTATCAAATTATTATTGTACTTTAGCAATTCAAAATTGTATAAAATATATATTTAAAGAGTGCTTTATTTAGCACTCTTTTGTTAATAATGCATAATATACATAAGGATTGAATGGATCTTTTGATGTAAACATATTTGTACTTTCAATTTTATAGCCTTCATTTAAATATTTATTTATAATTTCTTCAAAATTTTTTTTATTTCCCTGTTGTATTACTTTGCATTCCGTCATGTTAATCACCTCCTTATGGTTTTATAATATCATTTAATAAACGTATATTTTGTCATTTCATGTCGAAACAATATTATTGTATAGTTTACATAATTATGATATAATTAAATATCAAAGGGGGGATTATGTGAAAGAATATAGTATTTATTGTATTTATTATGGTGCTAAACCTTTTTATTTATCTACATTTAATTCCTTTATGGAAGCTAAATTGAAACTATATGAAATTATAGATATTGAAATTGAAAGAAATAGGCCATATTACGTGGATAATGATTTTTTTAATAATACATTTCCACCAATTTTATCAAGTTTAAAGTATTTTTGCATTAAAGAGAGAACAGTTTCAACATGGGAAAAATCTATAGAAGATTCAAAGAAGAAAAATAATATTTTATTTTTTAATAAAAATGCTTGACTTTTAATATTTTTTATAATATAAAATAGGCGATAGGTAATTCAACCTTAAGTATAATTTATAAAATTATTTTTTATTTTAATCCATTTAACATTGCACAAAATCAAAGTTTTGTTCAAAAAGAGATAGGAGTAAAATAGAAATTCTTTATTTTAAGTCCCTCCTCTCAAAATTTACTATTCTTTGATATAGGCTCATTACAGCTACTTTATTATAACATTAATATTTTTTACTTATATAGTTTTATATCTAATATTATTATTTTATTTAAATTTTTATATTATAAACTTGAAAATTTTTATAAATTCTTAAAATTCTTTTAAATTCATATTTCAACTTATTTTTGAGGTATATAACTATATTACTTTTTTATAAAAACGCCTTAAAATCGATTCTCGTGCGTCACTTTTTTGAACAATTTTCAGCAATGCTTAATTTATCAATATTTTAGCAGATTATATAATCATATATATAATGTATAAATTTAAGCTTTAAATTTATAAACAAGTAACTTGTTGATTAAAATTTAAAAATGTCTAAAAAACGATTTTCGTAAGTTCTAAATACAAAATTAATTAGTTAATTGATTAAATTATTTTATAAATATAATTTATATATTTGGAATTTTTGTAAAAATTCTTGAATAACAAATGTTCGTTTTTTGAAAATTCAATATTAAAATTTTCTAATTGTAAATTTAAAATCAAAAAGTTTCTAAATATAAATTTTTTTGAAATATTAATTATAAAATCTATTTTTTAATTTTTATATAATTCCTTAATCATTATTTCAATTTTAAAAATTTGTTATTTTTATTAAAATATTTTTTGAAATTGCCCCTCTCTCCTACTCTGCCTGCCTTTTCACAGAATGATTAAACAATATTAAATTTTCTGTTGCTTGTTTTAAATTTATTCCATATACATCTAAATAGTTATCATTGAATGCTTGCCCCATAAGATAGCTATTCGGTCCTGTAGGAGCAAAATAATATCCATTATGATAGATTGGAATAAATATTATTATAATTATAAAAGCTATATATAGAATATGTATTAGTTTTTTCTTACCTTTTCTAAATAGTAAAATTCCAAATATAATATTTATTACTTCTATAATAATTAATGCTAAATAATTTGTGCTGTCATATTTCATAGCTATATCTTTATACAGGACAAAATCAACTAATATAAATACTATAATTGCCATTAAAATGTTTATAATACATATAATTTTAAATATTTTATCTTTCATCAATTTTTCTCCATTTATATCTTCTACAAGTTTAAAATCATTTTTATTATTTTAAATATATACACCATCTGCATCCATTTTATAGAAATTAAATATAATTAGTATTAAAAAAATATTATAGAAATTCTTATTAAATTTTTCTAATCAAATTCAAATGTAGTATAGCAGAGTTAAAATTAAATGTCAACAAACCAAAAAGAAACCTATTTTTCATAGATTCCTCTTTTAGTTTATAAGTTAACAGCTCTACATTTTTAATATACTTTTCTACTATTTTTCTTAAATAACTTTTTTATAAAATCAAATATTTTATTATACCATTTCTTTTTATATTCTATTAATGCCTTCGAATTTTCTTTATTAGATATGTCTGTTTTTTTATTTTTAAACATTATGTCAGAAGCATATTTTTTTGATTTTTCATGTTCTAGTTGTATTATTTCCAATTTTTCTTTTTCTATAAAATACTCTTTCTGTTCTTTTGTCGCCAAATATTTTTTAAATAAATTATACAGTAATGCCTTTGTTTCTGGCATTAAATCCCAATCATTATAATTTAGATTTTCATCATATTCAAATATGTAATTTTCATCTTTGTTCTTTGATATTGCTTCTATTATTTCCTTTGGTATCTTAGAATAATCCTCACGCTCAAGACATTTTAAAACTGCTTCAACTTCAACTAATGCAATTTTATAATTATTAATCTTTACATTATTATTCGTCATTATGGTTTACTCCTTTTTTATCTTTTTCATTTGTGATCGTTTGCATAAATTCTTCTGCTTCCTGTGCGTTACCAATTGGAACATTTTTTATAGCAAGTGCAATATTTTTAGCTGGTTGTCTTTTACCATATTGCTCAACTAAATTTTTATATAACTTTCTTATTTCTTTTTCTTCTTCTGTTAATGTGCCATCACTTTTTTTAAAAAAAGTGTTTCTTACCTTACCTAATCTTTGCTCTACTTGTTCTTCTGTTTCCTGTTCGCCTTTTTTTGCAGCAATTACTCTTTTTCCATTTATGCTAATACCTTTCCTTGGTAATCTATGATGTTCTTTGCACCATGCTTCATATTCTTTATAGTTTTTCATAGCAATGCTTTCTTTTTTATATTTCTCGTCTAATTTTTCATATAATCTTCTTATTTCTTTTTCTTCTTCTGTTAATGTGCCATCACTTTTATTAAAAAAATAGTTTCTTGCCGAAGCTAATTTTTGCTCTACTTGTTCTTCAGTTTCCTGTTCGCCTTTTTTTGCAGCAATTACTCTTTTTCCATTTATTCTAATACCGTACCTTGGTAATATATGATGTTCTTTGCACCATGCTTCATATTCTTTATAGTTTTTCATAGCAATGCTTTCTTCTTTATATTTCTCGTCTAATTCTCCATATAATCTTCTTATTTCTTTTTCTTCTTCTGTTAATGTGCCATCACTTTTATTAAAAAAATTTACTCTTACCTTACCTAATCTTCGCTCTACTTGTTCTTCTGTTTCCTGTTCGCCTTTTTTTGCAGCAATTACATTTTTTCCATTTATGCTAATACCTTTCCTTGGTAATCTATGATGTTCTTTGCACCATGCTTCATATTCTTTATAGTTTTTCATAGCAATGCTTTCTTCTTTATATTTCTCGTCT
>CAKPPF010000012.1 GCA_934177485.1 uncultured Clostridia bacterium
TGTTCCAAATATTCTTCATAATTATAATATATCTTTTTTTCAAAAAAAGAGCTTGAAAGAGATAAAGTGGGGCTATTATTTTCAAAATCATCTTTAGATATATCAACTACTTCATCTACAAAAATATTTAAAGATAAAATTTTGGACATTAGTTTTTTAGAATTTTCAACGGTCATTTCAATTTCTTTAATTTCTTCATTAGAAACATTATTATGTTTTAATATTTTAAGTAGTAACTCGTTAGAAAGTGTATGTAAAGGAAGAGAAGATAGGATCCTTCTAAAATTTTTTTGAGTTTTAGAAAATGATGATAAGAATAATTCAAACTTATCTTTATTTTCTATTCTATAAATATCCATAAGTGAACTTGATTTTTTTAATAGAAGTTTACATTTTTCCTTATAATATGAAACTTCGTTTTTATTACTTGTTAAATAATATTTACCATTATTATGAAAACCGTTTATGCATTCGCCACAAAGAGCTACAACGCCAGATGAATAATTTAAGTGGTTATAATAATTATCTTTATAATCCTTTAAATAATATGGAGAAACTTGTCCAGTCATATATATAGGTATCCAACTTTCCAAACCTAACATCATTTCATTAAATGGTCTATCTAAATTATGAATTACATTTAAATGAAGTCCTTTTTTTAATGTCATTGCAATAGCATACATCCACTTTTTCCCAAAATCTACATCTTTTGCCATATCTTCCATTGGCATATCGCTACACATAAAAACAGGATCAGAAGATTTTGAAAGCACAGTAGCTTTAAAAAAATTTAATTCAGCTGTTTTCATTTCTTCAATTCCATAATATGTTTTAGAATTTGATTTGTAAAATGGAACAAATGGAATTTTCATTTCGTCAAAGTGTATAGCTTTTATATATTCATTTAAATCAAAATTATCCAGATTTGTTAAAAAATTACTAATACTATTGTTAAAAGATAAAGTATTTGTTGAAAGCCATTTTTTTAAAGCATTAAAGTGATTATCTTTGTTACTTAGGATTTCAACTGGACAATCTATAAGTTTAGAAATTACTTTTAAATCACTTTCTTTATTATATTTATTTATTATAAACACACATATTTCATTAATAAAATTTTGAGGCTTCGAAGGAAAAATAGCTCCTGAGCGTAGCTTAGAAAAATATGATGGATCAAAACTTGTTTTTCTTGCCAATTCAGACATATTAATATTAAGAACCAATACCAATTCATTGAAGTTCTTTACTAATTGCTCTAAATCAATATGCACATCATTTAAAGTATTAGATAATGCAATATATATTTCATCCCTTGAAATAGTTAAAGATTTGTCCTTAAAAAGTTTATACAAGCCATCTGTTAAGTCATTTAATTGTTTGCTCCTTTTATTTGGTGTTCTATCACCATTGCGGTATCTACTTATAACAACTTGTGACAATCCAGAAGCATCAGAAAGATCTTTTGAAGAACAATTTAATTGAGATATGTATTCATTTAATTGGTTACTAAAATCCATAAAAACCTCCAAAGTTCAAATTTAAGATTATTATAGCACATATGTTATACATTCTAAAATACTTACCAAAAAAACATTTGAAAAATTGGTAATTAATATTTTACAAATATCTTTGTATGCTATAATCTAATATAATATATTATAAAAGGAGAGATAAAAATATGAATTCTAAATTTAAACATTTATCAACTTTAATAGTAATAGTTATTATTGCTTTGATTTTCTTAAGCGTAGCATATGCAGGGGTAACAGATGTTGTAAATGGAAGTGGAGTAACAGTTAAGACTACAGTTAGAAAAAATTATACAGATTCAAATGTAAATGGAATAATTGATTTAACAGATGGAAAAAATTACACTGTGGACTTTACAAAAACAGATAATTTTTCAAAAGGATTACAGCTTTTAGCAGATTTAAATAAAACAAAATTATATAAAATAGATGAAAATAATGGTTTTGTTGAAACAAGCAATGAAAGTGACGCAATTATTAAAGTTGAATGTAAAAAGGATGTGAATAAAGCAGTATTTTCATCATTATATAAAGAAGATATTAAGTCATACACACTTATAAAAACTGAAACTGTTTATACTGGTTCTAAATTAACATATACAGGTACAACATATGAAGATGGAAATATACTTATTGGAGAACCTAATGAAGTATTAAACAGTTCATCAGGTAATAAAGTTACTATAAATGAAATTAGAGATGACTATTTTACAAACTATAACTTTAACTTGACTTTTAAATATGGGAATAGTAAAATTACACCAACTGAATACAAATTTATTGAAGGCGCAAACCAAACGTATACAATTAATCAATCTAAAGAACTAACTTTTAGAATTGATGTTGAATACAATAAATTTAATAATAAAATCTATGTTGATAATAAATTAATAGATATAAAAAACTTTGAATCTAAATCTGGAAGCACAATAATTACTTTTAAAAACGATTTTGCAAACACTTTAACTATTGGTGAGCATTTGTTAAAAGTAGAATTTAATGATGGAAGTGCAACAACAAAATTTAAAGTTGACAAGTTAGAAGAAACACCTAAAAATAATGAAAAAGAAAATAATAACTCTAATATGGATACTAACAAAGAAAATACATTAAAAACAGAAAATAAAATATCTAATCCAAAAACAGGTGATAATATTGTTATTTATATAGTGATATTTGCAGTAGCTTTTATAAGCATAGTTGCATTAATGATAATTAAAAAAACAAAAAAGACTAGTAATAAATAGTATTTATTAACAAAGCTAGAAAATAAAACATTTTAAAATTAACAGTATATTTTTTAAAAATAGTTTCAAAGGCTAAATGGTATAAAAAAGATAATTTAAGTTGCTTTACTCTTTATTCGAAAGGAAGTTAAATGAGCAGAAAACAAAATAAAAAGAATGCAAAAAAAGCAGTTATTAATTTCATAATTTATTTATTACTTTTTAGTTTACTTATATTTTCAGGCTTTAAAATTTGCATGTGGTATATTGATAATAAAAATAATAAAAAAATAACAGCACAAATAAGTGAGGCTGTAGTTATTCAAGAGAACAAGCCAGAAGAAGAAAAATATAATATAGACTTTGAAAAATTAAAAGAACAAAATGAAGATGTAATTGCATGGATTAAAGTTGAAGATACAGATATTGAATATCCAATAGTTCAAACCAAAGACAATGAGTATTATTTAAATCACAGCTTTGATAAAAGCCCAAATGATGCAGGTTGGATTTTTGCTGATTATAGGAATAAATTTGATGGTACAGATAAAAATATAGTTATATATGGACACAATAGAAAAGATGGCTCAATGTTTAGTACTTTGCATAACTTTCTGGATGAAGATTGGTTAAATAGTGATGGAAAAGTAAAAATTATTTTTATTACTGAAGATGAGACGGAAATATATGAAGTATTTTCAGTATATGAAATAAAAAAAGAAAATTATTATATTAATACAACTTTTCAAAATGATAATCAATTCAAAAAGTTTATAAACACAATTCAAAAAAGAAGTAAAAAAGAGTTTAATGTAGAAGTTTCTAAAGAAGATACAATATTAACATTGTCAACATGTTCAGACAAAAGAGGATATAGAGTAGTTACACATGCAAGAAAAGTAAAGGGGGAAAATTAAATGGAAGAAAAACAAAAAAAAGACCAAAAAACATGGGTTAAAATTGTAATAGTCATTGCAGTTCTAATAATTGTGTTTATTGCAGGAGGTGTTTTTATGAACAATGGAAGTAATGGAACAAATAAAGAGAATAAAGGGCTTTTTGCATCAAAAGAAGATAATGTAAAAATAGTAGAGAGTGAAGCTAAAACTATAAAACTAACTGATTACAATAATGGACTATTTACAATGAAAATCCCAGAGGGATGGAAAGTTGATACATTAGGCGATAATATTCATTATACTATAAAAGTTTACAACCCAGAAAAACCAATTTACCAATTTTTCTTTAATATGAAAACAGAAGGGTATAACAAATCTCAGGCTGCTAAAGAATTCCAACAAAGGTATTATCCAAACAATATGTTTGCAAAGTGCTCAGTAATTGAAGAAAAAACAACAGAGGGATTTTATAAAATATTTAATGATCTTGGAACATTAAACAATACAGCAACTTTTACATTTCCAACTTTAACTAATTTTAGTGTTATCGAAAAGCTAGGAACAGCTGCAATTGGCGGAGATATATTAAGAGCATCATTCAAAGACAGTGACGGAAAAGAAGGAGAAGGATTATTTACAGCGTATGTGTATGATCCAGGACCATATTACGTTTATGATAATATAACTTCTGGAAAACAAATAGATATATATTATTTAAGCGTATATAATACTGTATTTATAACTGCGCCAAAAGATGAGTTTATAAATTGGGAAGAAACACTAAATCAAATGGTTTCATCATTAAACTTTACAGATACATTTGTTAGCCAATTTAATAGTCAACAAGATGCTGTTATGAAAAATTTCCAAAGTGTAAGAAGTGTATGCAATCAAATATCAGATGGAATAATGTCATCATGGGAAGCAAGAAGTGCTGCATATGATAGAATGAGCCAAAAACAAAGTGATGCAACTCTTGGATATGAAAGGGTGTATAATAAAGAAACAGGAGACATATATAAAGCATATAATGGATTTACAAGTGATTACAAGGGAAATAAATATGAATCAATTTCAGACGATATGTATTCTAAGTCAATATCAGGATACATTGAAAGTGTAAATTAATAGACAAAGGAATTAATTGAATAAAACAATTAATTCCTTTTTACATACTAATCTATAAAATATGGTTTATTGCAAGTACAAGACTTGTAACTACATATAAGCTCTGATATACAACTTTAAACCCTATATTGCTTTTTATATGTAAATGTAATATAATAATTTCAAAATTTAAATATGGAGAAGAGTAATGGGAGATTTTGTACACTTACATATACATAGTGAGTATAGCTTACTTGATGGAGCAAATAGAATAAAAGAGTTACCTAAAGTTGCAAAAGAGCTTGGAATGGATGCTATTGCAATTACAGACCATGGCGTTATGTATGGCGCAATAGAGTTCTATAAAGCTTGTAAAGAAGAGGGCATAAAGCCTATTATTGGTTGTGAAGTGTATGTTGCTCCACGTACTCGTTTTGATAAAGAAGCAGGAATTGATAATAAATATAACCATTTAATATTACTTGCAAAAGATAATAATGGATATAAAAATTTAAGTAAAATGGTTTCAATAGGTTTTACAGAAGGATATTATTATAAACCAAGAATAGATTTAGAAACTTTGGAAAAATATCATGAAGGTTTAATCTGCTGTAGTGCATGTTTGGCAGGAAGTGTGCCACAAGCAATACTTTCAGGAAATATGCAAAAAGCAGAAGAAACAGCACTATGGTATAAAAATTTATTTGGCGAGGATTATTATTTAGAAATCCAAACAAATACTTTGAAAGAACAAGCATTAGTTAATCAAAAAATGGTTGAATTATCTAGAAAACTAAATATACCACTAGTTGCCACAAATGACGCACATTACACAAGAAAAGAAGATGCATATAATCACGAAGTTCTTTTATGTATTCAAACAGGCAAAAAAATGTCCGACGTAGATAGAATGAAATTTGAAACAGATGACTTTTATATAAAAAGTCCAGAAGAAGTAAAAGAATTCTTTCCAAATTTGCCAGAAGCTTTAGAAAATACTGTCAAAATTGCTGAAAAATGTAATGTTGAATTTGAATTTGGGCATACAATACTTCCAAACTATGAAGTACCAGCAGAATTTCCAACACATTATGATTTCTTTAAAAAATTGTGTGATGATGGTATTAAAAAAAGATATGGAGAAGTGCCACCAAAAGAAATACTAGACAGAATGGAATATGAGATATCTGTAATTAAAAAAATGGGATATGTTGATTATTTCTTAATTGTTTGGGATTTTATAAACTGGGCAAAATCAAATGGTATACCAGTTGGACCAGGACGTGGATCTGGTGCCGGCTCTATTGTTGCGTATGCTATTGGAATTACAGATATAGATCCAATAAAATATAATTTGCTTTTTGAGAGATTTTTAAATCCAGATAGAATAAGCATGCCAGACTTTGACGTTGATTTTTGTTATGAAAGAAGACAAGAAGTTATAGACTATGTTGCAAGAAAATATGGAAGAGACCATGTTTCTCAAATTATAACTTTTGGAACAATGTCCGCAAGAATGGTTATTCGTGATGTTGGAAGAGCGCTAGATTTTCCATATGCAGAAACAGATAAACTTGCAAAAATGGTTCCTTTTGCAGTTCATATGACAATATCCAAAGCAATGGAACAAAATAGAGAATTAAGAGAATTATATGAAAACAATGAAGAAATACACAAATTGTTAGATATAGCTATGGGGCTAGAAGGAATGCCAAGACAAGCATCAACTCATGCATGTGGTGTAGTTATAACAAAAGATCCAGTAGACACCTATGTACCTTTATATGTAAATGATGGAGCTATATCAACACAATATACAATGACAATTCTAGAACAACTAGGATTGTTAAAAATGGACTTCTTAGGGCTAAGAACTCTTACAGTTATTCAAGATGCAATAAATTTAGTAAAGAAAAATAGAGGAATAGATGTAGAATTCGATAAAGATATGAGCGATCCAAAGGTATTTAAACTTTGGGGAGAAGGCAAAACAATTGGTATATTCCAGTTCGAAAGTGCTGGTATGACTAACTTTATGAAAGAATTAAAACCAGATAGTCTAGAAGATATTATAGCTGGTGTTTCTTTGTATCGTCCAGGGCCTATGGATCAAATACCAAGATATATACAAAACAAATTAGACCCAGAACATGCGGTATATACACATCCATCACTAGAACCAATACTTAAAGTAACATATGGTTGTATGGTTTATCAAGAGCAAGTTATGCAAATAGTTAGAGATTTGGCTGGCTATTCATTAGGAAGAGCAGATTTAGTTCGTCGTGCTATGGGAAAGAAAAAACTAGATATAATGGCAAAAGAAAGAGAAATATTTATACATGGTCAAGTAGATGAAAATGGTAATGTTGTAGTGCCTGGCTGTGTACGAAATGGAATAGACGAAGTATCTGCAAATAAAATATTTGATGAGATGGCAGAGTTTGCGAAATATGCTTTTAACAAATCTCATGCAGCTGCATATGCTGTTGTATCATATAGAACAGCATATCTAAAAGCATATTATCCCGAAGAATTTATGGCTGCAACACTTAATAGTTATTTAGGAAATTTAGATAAAATTCCATTGTATGTAGACGAATGTAGAAGAATGAACATTGAGATTTTAAAGCCAGATATAAATAGAAGCTTAACTAAATTTACTGTTGATGGTGGCAAAATTAGATTTGGCTTAGGAAGCATAAAAAATGTTGGAATTGCAGTAGTAGACAGTATAGTTGCAGAGCGTGAAAAAAATGGGGCATATTTAAGTTTTACAGATTTTTGTGAAAGAATACAAGAAGAAGCTGTAAACAAAAAATGTATTGAAAGCTTAATAAAAGCAGGGGCATTTGATGAATTTGGACAAACAAGAAGAACGCTTTTAGAATCTTTTGAAGGAATAATTGATACAATTCAAGACTCAGCAAAGAAAAATTTTAAAGGCCAAGTAAGCATGTTTGATTTAGACAGTATGGAAGAAAATGATAAAGAAGACCTAAAATATAATTTTTCAGAGCAACCAGAATTTGAAGATAAAGAGCTACTTTCAATGGAAAAAGAAATGCTTGGTATATACATTTCAGGACACCCATTAGAGAAAATTAGAGAAAAAATAATAAAAGCTACAAATATTGACACAATGAAAATGGCAGAAATAAAAGAAGAGGTAGATTCAACAGGTGGAAGCACAAAATATAAAGACGGGCAATTTGTAAAATATGCAGGAATAATATCAAGCATAAAGAAAAAATATACCAAAAGCAATAAACTTATGGCATTTGTTACTATAGAGGATTTATATGGAACAGCTGAAATAATTGTATTTGAAAATGCTTATCAAAAAGCAGCAAATTTATTAATGGTAGATAATGTAGTTTTAGTAGATGGACGTTTAAGCATAAGAGAAGATGAAGATGTAAAAATTGTTGCAAGAGAAATAAAAGAATTAAGCGAAAATACAGATGAAGCAAATGCAAATATAACACACAATAATAAAGCACTACAAATTAACATTACTAACTTAGAAGAAGATAAAAAAGCAAAATTACGTGGTGCAATTAAATTTTTTAATGGAGAAAGAAATAATGCAAAAGTACAAGTAATAGATGGAGAAAATGTATTAGACTGCGGAACAATACTATTAAATAAAGAAATTTTAGAGGAATTTAAAGAACTAATGGGACAGGAAAGAGTGAGCTTTTGCTAGTAAATTTTAAAAGTACTTGCTTTTTTTGTAAATTTATGTTAATATTAATATAGTATTGTTTAAATTTTGAAAGGGAATTAAAAAAATGAGTACAACAACTAAAAAAAGAAATAATTACATTATGGCATTAGGAGAAATGTTTGGAAACAATGAAAATGCAACAACTGAAGTTGTTACATTAGCTCCAATACTTGTAAAGGCTTTAAATGATATTGAAAATGGAAAAATAGAAAAACAAACAAAGGCTTCACTTGTAAATGTGGAAGACGAATTGAAAAATAAAAGAAAAAAGATTGAAATAATAAAAGATAAAGAAACAGAAAAAAATATGAGAAATATACATGATGAAATAATCGGTGGTAATGCAAAAAATCAAGAAAAAAATAATGATAAAGAAAGAGAATAAGATGCTTTTAAGAGCATCTTTTCTCACTTGTATAGGAAAAAAACAAGGATTTTTCTAAAACAAATTTTAGTGTTGCAGAGGAAGGTCTTGTGCCTACTCGGTTTATACATAATTATTTTAAACCATTAGTTAGTTTCCAAAGCAAACTTTGACTTAAGGGTTCATGAAATTTGGAAACTTTCTTTTTTTATATTTCTTATATTGACAAAAAGACTGAAAAAATATAAGATAATAAAGGAGGTGTTTTTATAATGAATAATGAAGAGTTTGTGAAAAGAATAAAAAAAATTGGAAAAATAAAAGATATTAGAGAAGCATTTATTGAATATCCCGCTGAAGAAGAAGAACATAAAGGAAGAATTGAATCTTATTTAGAAGTGGCGGAAAGAGGAGAAGAATATTCTTATACATCAAGATATAATGTTGGCGATATTGTATATGTAAATGAATATCTATATAAAAATGGTGAGAAAGGAAAAAATCATTTGTTTGTAATTATAGGAAAAGATAATTTTGCAGTACCTATAGAATATTTTGGAATGCTAATATCTTCAAAAACCTATAAATTGAAATATAAGACTAATGAATTTCTAAAGAGAAATTCAGTTAATAATCTAAATAAAGATAGTATTATAAAATTAGATGAAATATATTTAATAAAAGAGTCAGCTATAAACTTTAAAATAGGAAAAGTTGATGAAGAAAAAATTGAAGAATACAAAAGGCGATACTTACAGATAAATGAATAAATATTTTATTGACAAGTACAATAAAGTAACATTATAATAATTTTGAAATTAATTTTAGAATTAAATAAAGATAGGTAACTATAAAGCGATAAATAAAGCAGATAACGATGATAAAGAAAGAGAATAAGATGCTTTTAAAAGCATCTTTTCATACTTGTATAGGGAAAAACGAGAATTTTTCCAGAATAAATTTCAGTGTTGTATGGAAAATTCTTGTGCCTGTCAGATTTGTGCATAATTACTTAGCAACAATTTTGCAGCCAGAAAGAATGAAAGAGAAATATATGAAAAAAATAATTCAAATTGTAAAAGATAATAAAAAATGGATTTTAGCTTTAATATGTATAATAATATTTTTAGATGTTCTAGAAGATGTGTTAGATAACCAAATTCTAAATTTTGATAATATAGTTTATTCAAAAATTATTTACTTTAAAAGTGATGTAATTACGAATTTATTAAAAATAATAACCTTTTTTGGTAGCCCAATAGCATTTATAAGCATTTGTATATTAAGTTTTATTTTTATAAAAAATAAAAAAATACCAACTTATATTAGTATCAATTTAGCTATATGTGGAATTTTTAACTTTATATTAAAAAATATAGTTAGAAGAAATAGACCAATAGGGTATAGATTGGTTGAAGAAAGCGGATTTAGTTTTCCATCTGGACACTCTATGGCAAGCATGGCTTTTTATGGGTTAATAATATATTTTATATTTAAATTTGTAAAAAATAAGAAAATAAAAACTTGTTTAATTATAGTACTTAGTATGTTAATAACACTAATTGGTATAAGCAGAATATATTTAGGAGTACATTATCCAAGCGATGTGTTAGCAGGTTTTATGATTTCAATTTCATATTTAGTCTTATACACACACATAATTAAAAATAATATAAATTAAGTATAAAAAACCACCATTTGTAAAAAATAATTATATATTTTTTATGAAAGGTGGATTTTTTATGAAAGTAAAAGAATGTATGTGCGGAAACGTTTGTAGCTGTACACCAGATACTACTATAGATGATGTAGCAAAAATTATGGATAAAAATAATTGTGGTTGTGTGCCTGTTTGCGACTGCAATAAACAAGTTGTTGGAATACTAACAGATAGAGACATTATTTTAAGAAGTGTAGCATGCGGAAAAGATAGTAAAAACACAAAGGCAAGTGAAATAATGACATGTAATACAACTTGCTGTGATTGCAATGAAGAAATATCAGAAGTAACTAAAAATATGGGAAAAACAGGTGTAAGAAGAGTACCAGTAACAAAAGATCGGTAAACTAGTTGGAATATTAACATTAGGAGATTTAGCAAAGCATCAAGATATAAATTGCGATTGCGTAGGAAAAACATTTGAACATATATGCCAATGCAATAATAATTCCTTCTAGATTATATTTTTAAATGTAATTTCGTAATGAATATAAATTTAAAATTGTAATGGGCAGGTTTTGTGCCTGCCCACAAATACAAATTTACAAAGAATATAAATAAAAATCACCAATTATACATAAAATAAAAAGAGGTGATTTCTTGATTACAGATATAAATTATTACAAAAAAGTTGGTAAAAGATTATTAGTTTTTATATTAACAATTTTAGCTATATACATACTATTTAAGCTATCTATTTATTATGTGCCTTTTCTAATTGCATTTATAATAAGTTTATTAATTGAACCATTAATTAGAAAGGTAATGAAATACACAAATTTAACAAGAAAAATAAGCGCAATTATAACATTAATTGTTGTATTCGGAATAATTATAGGCTTATTAATATGGGGAATTACCGTTGCAATTACAGAGTCCACTAATATCCTAACAGGTCTTAATAATAATGTTGCTAATATAAGTAATAAAGTAAGTGAATTAATAAATGGATTTAAAATAGATTCGTTAAATATTCCAAAAGAAATAAAAGAAATTGCCAATAGTAGTGCAAATGAATTAATTGAACTTGGAAAAAATATAGCTCAAAATCTTTTAACATATATAATAAATATAGTTAAACAATTACCACAAATTGCTATTTGCGTTGGAATAACAATATTAGCAACATATTTTGTATGTGCTGATAGGATGTACATTTTAGATCAAATGGAACATCACTTACCAAGAAATTGGACAATAAAAATAGGAAAGAAAATAAGAAAAGTTACTTCCTCACTCGGAAATTACTTAAAAGCAGAGGCAATACTAATTTTAATATCCTTTATTATTGTACTAATGGGATTATTTATTTTTAAAATAATTGGAATGAATGTTAAATACCCACTTATAATGGCACTTATAATTGGATTTGTAGATGCCCTGCCTATACTAGGATCTGGCACTGTAATGGTTCCATGGGCTGTAATTTTAGCATTTAATGGAGATATAAAACTTGCTGTTAGTATCTTAATTTTATATGCTGTAACAATTATTGTTAAACAACTAATAGAACCTAAAGTTGTTAGTAATCATATAGGAATACATCCAATTTTTACTCTTATTGCAATGTATACAGGCTTTAAACTTATAGGGATAATTGGAATGTTTGTTGGACCAATTGCATTAATAATTTTTAAGAATGTATTTGAAACAATGATTGATAACGGAGTTGTAAAAACAATTTTGGATAGGAGATAAGAAAAGGGGGCTTATGTCGTTCTTTTTTCTCGCATGATTTGAGTTTTTGTAAGGAAAAAATCTAAAAGAGCAATTTTTTAATATATTAAAATTGCTCTTTTAAATTGATATTTGTATTTATTACTAAAATATAGTAGAGGTTGGAATATATGTATCTTCTGGAGGATATACGTAACAGTCATCCGGTTTAGAGGTTTCTTCAATTTTTGTTATATCTATTACAGGTATTTCGTTATGATAATATCCCTTTATTATTGTTCCGGTAATGTTTACCCAAGTTCCTTCTTTGAAATCTTTAGCTTTATCATATGAACATAAAAAGCCAACTACTACTGTCTGTGAATCGGAGTTTATTAACATGTCACGAGCTAAAACAAATTCTGTATCTTTTAAATCATATAATTTATATACATAACCTGTAAAATTTATTGATTGCCCCACATATGTATCAACATCATCATAAACTTGCTTTAGTATATTAGTGTATTGGCTAGACTTAATATTTGCTATAGACGAGTCAGGCAAGCAATTGTTTACAGTGGATTTACTTTTGCTGTTAAAATTAAATAATGCAAAGCCTAATATAAATATAGCAACAATAACTATAATAATTATTATCAATCTGAAAATGAAATTTCTATTTATTTTTAAATTATATACAAACATTTAATCACTTCTTTCTATATTCTTAATAAAAATGTATGCATTTTTTCTATTTATATGTGAAAATTTTCCCAAAACTATTTATCTTTTTATCTTTTTATAATATAATAGTAATGCTTATTATGCGTAAAAAATAGAAATATAAAAATGCATGAGAGGAAGGTAAAAAGAATGAAAAAGAAGACAACTAAAAAAGATGATATAAAAAAAGAAAATAAAACAAAAAAACAAAGCAAGAAAAAAATGAAAATTTGGAAAAAAATTCTTATAGCATTATTTGTTTTATTTATAATAGGAGTTGGAGTTTTTGCAGGACTTATAATAGGAATAAGTGGAAAATATGCAATTACAAAAGAAGACTTAATTATTGATTATTCAAATAGTACAGTAGTTAACTCTGACGAAAATGTTTTAGCTGTTTTAAGTGGAAAAGAAAATAGAAAAATATTAAGTAAAAGCGAAATGGGTGAATATTTACCAAAGGCTTTTGTGGCAATTGAAGATAAAAGATTTGATGACCATAAGGGTGTGGATTTAAAAAGATCAAGTTTAGCTGTTGTATCTTTTATACTTCACAGAGGAGAATCTGCAAGTGGTGGTGGAAGTACACTAACACAGCAATTAGTAAAAAATATAACAAACGAAAAAGATGACTCAGGACTAAAAGGTGCAATAAGAAAAATTAAAGAAATGGTAAGAGCAACTCAAGTTGAAAAAATATTATCTAAAGATCAAATATTAGAGCTATATATGAATATTATTTACTTAGGTGGAAATGTAAATGGGGTTGGAATGGCAGCTGAGTACTACTTTAGTAAAACACCAACAGAATTAAGTTTGGCAGAAAGTGCATTTATTGCAGGAGTTACTCACTCACCTAATGGATATAATCCTTTTGTTGAAAAACCTAAAACTGAAAAAATAACCAAAAGAACCAAAACAGTTCTTTATCAGATGAAAGTACAAGGAAAAATAAGTCAAGAACAATATGACGAAGCAGTGGCTGAGGTTGAAAAAGGATTAAACTTCAAAAAAGGAACAATTATAGATAAAGCATCTTATTCATCACATACAGAAGCATTAATTAAACAAGTTATAAATCAACTTATTACTGAAAAAGGTATGGATGCAGATTATGCAGAAACATATTTATATAGTAGCGGTTTGAAAATCTATTCAACAGAAGATAAAGATATTCAAGAAATAATGGAAGACGAATATTCTAAATCAAAATATCAAGTCGAAACAACAGTTGAAAAAGTTATTGATGGAGAAAAGAAAAAAGTAAAAGAAGCAGCACAATCAGCAATGGTTGTTATAGACCAATCAAATGGATATGTTGTAGGAGCAGTTGGAGTATTAGGAGAAAAAGAAGCAGGTAAGTTAAATAGAGTTAACCAAGCAAGACGTCAACCAGGTTCTTCTATAAAACCAATTGCTGTATATGGACCTGCATTACAAGAAGGAAAAATAACTGCAGCATCAGTATATGATGATGTTCCATTAAAATTTGGAAGTTGGACACCTAAAAATTCATACTCTGGATTTAAAGGACTATCAAACATGAGGCAGGCAGTAAGAATTTCTCAAAACACAATTGCTATACAAGTATTAAAGGATTTAGAACCATCAAAATCTATTGAATATTTAAAGAAACTAGGAGTAACTTCAATAGATGAGGATAAAGATAACAGTTTACCACTAGCTCTAGGAGGAATAAACCATGGAATTTCACCTTTAGAAATGGCTGGTGCATATGCAGCTATTGCAAATGATGGAGAGTACATAACACCAACATTCTATACAAAAGTAGTAGATAATAAAGGAGAAACAATACTAAAAGCTGATCAACCTAAAACAAGAGTATTCTCAGAACAAAACGCATTTTTACTAAAACAGTTGTTAATGGAACCTACCCAATCTGGCGGAACAGCAACAATTTGTAAAATAAACAAAATGGATACAGCTGCTAAAACTGGTACAACTAACTCTAAAAAGGATAAATGGCTTTGTGGATTCACTCCATATTACACAGCAGCAACATGGTATGGATACGATACACCAACAGCAATACCTAATGGAGCAACATCAAATGCAAATAAAATATGGAAAAATGTTATGGCAGAAATACATAAAGATTTAAGTGGAGAAAGCTTTAAAAAACCAGAAGATATTGTGACAGCAAATGTTTGCAAAGATTCAGGACTACTTGTTACAGAGGCTTGCAAAAATGATCCAAGAGGAAATAGAACATATACAGAATATTTTGCAAAAGGAACAGTACCTACAAAATCATGTACTTGCCATGTAGAAGCAGAAATTTGTACTAAAACAGACAAAGTAGCTGGACCAAATTGTACATCAAAAGAAAAGAAAATATTTATAACAAGAGACACAGACAATGAAAACTGGAAAAAAGCAGCAGATGCAAAATATATGTTACCAACTGAAACATGTACTAATTGTTTAGCAGATACAAAAGGACCAGTAATAACTCTTAATGGAGCTAATACAATTACATTAAAGGTTGGAGAAAAGTATACAGAGCAGGGAGCTAAAGCAAGTGATGACATTGACGGAGACGTAACATCAAAAATAATTATATCTGGAACTGTAGATACAAAAAAGGCAGGAACATACACAATTACATATACAGTTTCAGACAGTGCTGGAAATGTTACAAAACTAACAAGAACAGTTAAAGTTGAGGAAAAAACAACACCAACACCAGAACCAACTCCAACTCCAACACCAACGCCGGAACCAACTCCAACACCAGAACCTGCACCATCTCAAAACACAACCAATACAACAAATTAAAAAGTAGGAGGAAAATAAATATGAGTTTAAAAATATATAATACACTTACAAGAAAAAAAGAAGAGTTTATTTCTATAGATAAAAAAGAGGTAAGAATATATTCATGTGGACCAACAGTATATTATTTTGCTCATATTGGTAATTTGCGAGCATACCTATTTATGGATAATCTAAGAAGAGTACTAAAATATAATGGGTATAACATAAAACATGCAATGAATATAACTGATGTTGGACATTTAGTTTCAGATGCCGATGAAGGCGAAGACAAAATGCTTAAAGCATCTAAAAGAGAAAATAAGAGTCCATTTGAAATTGCAGACTTTTATATGAATGCATTCTTAAATGATATGAAGAAACTAAATATAGATATGCCAAACATTATTTGTAGAGCAACAGAACATATACAAGTTATGGAAGATTACTTAAAACAAATAATTGCCAATGGCTACACTTATGAAACTAAAGATACAATATATTTTGACACATCTAAATTAGATAAATATGGAGTTTTGTCTAATAGAAATATTGAAGAACAAAAAGCAGGGGCAAGAGTTGAATTTGACAAAGAAAAGAAAAATCCAACAGACTTTGCTTTATGGATAAAAGCACCTAAAGAGCATTTAATGAAATGGGATACATTCTGGGGAGAATGCTACCCAGGATGGCATTTGGAGTGTAGCGCAATGTCAGAAAAATACTTAGGAGAAGTATTTGACATTCATACAGGAGGAATGGATCATATACCGGTTCACCACGAAAATGAAATTGCACAGGCAAAGGGGTATTGTGGAAAAATTCCAGCACATTATTGGATGCATGTTGAATTTCTTCAGGTTAATGGTGGAAAAATGTCAAAAAGCTTAAACAATATTTATACTTTAAAAGACTTAGAGGAAAAAGGTTATTCACCTGATGTATATAGAATGTTTAATTTTTCATCACATTATAAAAAACCAATAAACTTTACATTTGAAGCAATGGATGCTGCTAAAATAGCATTAAAAAGATTAAAAGAAGGATATAAAAGACATCTTGAAGGGAAAGATGCAGTAAGCAAGGAAGTAATAACTAAATTTGAAAAAGACTTTTTAGAAGCAATAAATGACGACTTAAATATGCCACAAGCTTTAAGTGTTGTTTGGGAAGTAGTAAAACAAGAAAAGAAATCTCCTGAATTTGCGCAATTACTTAAAAAATTTGATAAAGTTTTAGGATTGAATATAGACAAAGAAGAAGAATTTGAAATACCAGAAGAAATAATGCAAATTATTGAAGAAAGAAAACAAGCAAGAATAGAGAAAAATTGGAATAAATCTGATGAATTAAGAGATAAATTAATTTCTTTAGGGTATAATGTTAAAGATACATCAGATGGAATGAAAATAACGTTGAACAATTAATTATATTAAATTACATTTATAAGGAGCAAAAAATGGCTGAAGAAAACAAAAGAATGAATTTTTTTAAAGAGTTCTTAAAAAGTATAAAAGATTTAGATAAATATGAAGATTTTGCTTTAGAATTACCTAAAAAAACTTTTAAATATTTTATTAAATTAATTGTATTGTTTAGTATAATTGTTTCCATTTTCTATACCATAAAAATTGGAAGCGTTATGCGAAATGCATATAATAACTTAAAAGAAAAAATTCCAGATTTTTCTTATGAAGATGGAATTATTACAACTCAAGAAGAACCTATATTAATTGAAGACTATAAAGATTCATTTGGTGAAATTATAATTGACACAAGCATAGAAGAAAATGAAACAAATAAATATCAGGCAAATGGAAGTAGCATACAAATAATTTTCTTAAAAGATAAATGCATTATAAAAAATAATTCTTTACAGCAAGTATATAGATATTTAGATTTAGCGGAAAGCTACAATATAGAAAAATTTACAAAACAAAGTGTAATAGAACATGTAGAACAAATTAATACTATATATTTATACTTTTCTATATGTGTTACTATATTTATTTGTATTGCAATAACTTACTTTATTTCAATATTACTTGATACACTAATTTTATCTTTATTGGCTTATCTAGTAGCAAGAATTTCAAGAATTAAGTTTAACTTTGGAACTTCATTTAATGTTGCAGTCCACTCAATTACATTATCAGTTGTTCTTAGATTAATTTATATAATAGTAAATTTAATGACAGGATTTACTGTAAAGTATTTTGAATTAATGTACAGCACAATTTCATATATTTATGTTATTGTTGGAATATTAATGATAAAAACAGATTTTATAAACAGACAAATGGAACTTATAAAATTAGCACAAGAACAGAAAAAAGTAAAAGAAGAACTAGAAAAAGCAAAAGAAGAAAAGGATAAGAATCCAGATAAGGAAAAAGAGCCTAAAGATAAAGAAAAAAATAAAGATAAAGAAAAACCAGAAGGAGAAGTAAATCCTTCAACTATTCAGGAAAACAAATAAAGGAGTAAATAATAAATGGCAAAGAAAAAAGAAAAAGAACATAATAATAAAAAAGGCAATAATACTTATTATACATTAATTACAATATTAACATTCATAATAATTGGAGCACTTGCATTTACTTATTTTTATACTGAAAATAAAAATAAAGAAAAAGAAGTAGCATATACAGATGTTATAATGCAAATAGAAGAAGAAAAAATAGAAGAAATAGAGATGACTGCAGGAAGTACCACTGCTAAAATAAAATACAAGGATTCAGATGAGAAAAAGAATGTAAGCATACCTAACACAGAAGCATTTATAAAATTAATACAAGAAAAGAAAATGGAAGGTAACAACATAAAGTTAACACAAAAACCAGTTAATGTAATGATAAAAATTTCCTCAACATTTATTCAATTTTTACCAACCTTATTGTTATTGGCAATGATTTTAATGATATTTAAAATGCAAGGATTTGGATCAGAAAAGAAAGTATACGATGGAAATGAAAATGATACAAAAGTTAGATTTAAAGATGTTGCAGGATTAGACGAAGAAAAAAATGAATTAGTTGAAATTGTAGATTTCCTAAAACATCCAAAAAGATTTTTAAATATGGGAGCAAAAGTTCCTAAAGGAATTTTACTTTGTGGAAAGCCAGGTACAGGTAAAACTTTAATTGCAAAAGCTGTAGCAGGAGAAGCAGGAGTACCATTTATTTCTATGAGTGGTTCTGAATTTATAGAAATGTTTGCTGGACTTGGAGCATCAAGAGTTAGAAAATTATTTGAAAAAGCTAAAAAGATGGCACCTTGTATAATATTTATAGATGAGATAGACGCTATTGGTGCAAGAAGGACAAGTAATAGTGGTGCAGAAACAGAAAATAATCAAACTCTAAATCAACTTTTAGTTGAAATGGATGGATTTGAAACAGATGAGACTGTTATAGTACTTGCAGCAACTAATAGACCAGAAATGCTAGATACTGCACTTCTAAGACCTGGAAGATTTGATAGACAAATAACAATTGCAACACCGGACGTAAAAGGAAGAGAAGAAATATTAAAAATTCATAGTGCAAATAAAAAATTTGAAGATGGACTAGATTTAAAAACAATTGCAGAAGACACTGCAGGATTTACTGGCGCAGAACTTGCTAATGTATTAAATGAGGCAGCAATTATAGCGACAGTAAAAAAACACAAAGCTATAACAACAGAGGATATTGACGAAGCAGTAAAAAAAGTAACAGTTGGAATTCAAAAAACAAGTAGAGTAATATCAGAAAAAGATAAGAAATTAACAGCATATCATGAAGCTGGACATGCTATAGTTAGTAAATTCTTAGACAGAGTTGAAGATGTAAAAGAAATATCAATTATTCCAAGAGGCTTTGCAGGTGGATATACATTATACAAAACAGATGAAGATAAATTCTATGTATCTAAAACACAAATGGAGCAAAAGTTAGTTGCTCTTCTTGGTGGTAGAGTAGCAGAAAAATTAGCAATAAATGATATATCAACTGGAGCAAGTAATGATATAGAAGTAGCAACTAAAATTGCAAGAGAGATGGTAACTGTATATGGAATGAGTGATGTTGTTGGACCTATATCATTAAAAACAGATAGTCCATATGAACTTCAATTATTTGGCGAAAACATAGAAGATACTGTTGGAAAAGAAATTAAAAAACTTATGGATGAGGCTTATAAAAAAGCAAGTATAATTCTTAGCGAAAATATGGATATATTACACAAGGTGGCACAAGAATTGTTAATAAAGGAAACAATAACAGAAGAAGAGTTTAATCAATTCTTTGAAAATTAATTATATATAAGGGGGAAATATTATATGAATGAACAACAAAACAACAACCAAGAGCAAGAACAAGATTTAAACAAGTTAATGCAAGTAAGAAAGGAAAAACTTGATGAATTACAAGCGCAGGGAAAAAATCCATTTGCTATAACAAAATATGACAGAACAGAAACTGCTGGACAGATAAAAGCAAATTACCAAGAATTTGAAGGAAAAGATGTTTCTGTTGCAGGAAGAATTATTGCCAAAAGAATAATGGGAAAAGCATCTTTTTGTACAATTCAAGACTCAAATGGAACAATACAAAGTTATGTTAGTATAAATGACTTAGGAGAAGAAAGCTACAAGGCATTTAAAACATTTGATATAGGAGATATTATAGGTTTAAAAGGTTTTGTATTTAAAACAAGAACAGAAGAAATTTCTATTCATGCTAAAGAAGTAATTTTACTTACAAAGTCTTTAAGACCACTTCCAGAAAAATTCCATGGATTAAAAGATATGGACTTAAGATACAGACAAAGATATGTAGATTTAATTGTAAATCCAGAAGTAAAAGATACATTTATATTAAGAAGTAAAATAATAAGAGAAATAAGAAATTTTATGGTGGAAAAAGGATATATGGAAGTTGAAACACCAATGCTTACAACAGTTGCAACTGGAGATGCAGCTAGACCATTTATAACACATCATAATACCTTAGATTTACAAATGTATTTAAGAATTGCACCAGAATTAAATTTAAAAAGATTAATAGTTGGAGGATTTGACAAAGTATTTGAAATCGGTAAAAACTTCAGAAATGAAGGAATGGACATAAAGCATAATCCAGAATTTACAAATATGGAGTGGTATGCAGCATATGAAGATTATAACGATATGATGAATATATCTGAAGAATTAATTTCAACAATAGCACAAAAAGTCTTAGGAACAACAAAAATTACATATGATGGAAACGAAATAGACTTATCACCTTCTTGGAAAAAAATAACAATGATAGATGCAATAAAAGAAGTAACAGGTGTAGACTTTAATAAAATTAATACAGATGAAGAAGCACAAGCAATAGCTAAAGAAAAAGGTGTTGAATTTGAAGATATTAAGAATACAAGAGGACACATTATAAATGAATTCTTTGAAACATTCGTTGAAGAAACATTAATTCAACCAACATTTATAATGGATTACCCAGTAGAAGTATCACCACTTACAAAAAGAAGAAACGATGACCCAAGATTAGTTGAAAGATTTGAATTGTTTATAGGTGGAAGAGAATATGGAAACGCATATTCAGAACTAAATGATCCAATAGATCAATATCAGAGATTTTTAAAACAAGTAGAAGCAAGAGAAAAAGGTGATGAAGAAGCAGGAGAAATGGATGAGGACTTTGTAACTGCACTTGAAATTGGTCTTCCTCCAACAGGCGGAATGGGAATAGGACTAGATAGACTAATAATGCTATTAACAGGAAGTGCATCAATAAGAGACGTATTATTCTTCCCAACAATGAAACCTTTAAACTAGGGGAATTTTAATGATTCCGGAAAATAAATGATAGAGAAGTATATATGAAAGGTATAGATAGTAGTTATCTATATGAAGGATATATGTTATATAAAACAAACGAATTATAAAACATAAAATATGAACCTAATGTGGGAAATACCACCATATTAGGTTCATATTTTATATAGTAGGAAATAAAAAATTTCTTTGTATATAAAAAATATGTCGATTAATTTCATAAAAAGTAATTACCAAATTTTCATGGAAAAATTGGTAATTATTATAAAAAATATAACTATATGTGATATATAATAAGCATAACTAAAAAGGAGGATTAAAAATGAAATCTAAAAAAATATTTTTATTTTTAGTAATGCTTATAGCATTTTTAGGAATTGTAACTTTATCTAATAAAGTTAATGCTGCAACAATTAGTGATGATGGAAAATACTCATTAGTACTAACAGCAAATGAATTTGATGGTTGTTTTGATGGTGAATATTCTAAACTTGTAAGATTTAATATCGCAGAAGGAGAAACAACAGTTAAATTATCTGAATTAACAAAAGGAATTATTCCCTTCAATGGTAAAACTGTATTTTCACATTGGGAAATGGCAGAAAATACAAAAGCTAGTGAAGAATTAGAAATAGCAAAATTTACTGGTAGTGGTTACTTTTATACAACAACAGGTAAAGAAGTTAATTATACTAATGGATTAACTCTTAGTGCTAAATTTTCAGATAAAGAATTAAAAGATAGTGGTAAATACTATGTTAGTTTTGATGCATTTGCTGGTACAATAAATGGTAAAGCAAAACTAACATTGGAAAGTAAAGTAGCAGAATTTAAAACAATTTATTTAACAAAATATACACCAGTAAGAAAGGGATATACTTTTAAAGGCTGGGATTTAGATGGAAAAATTGTTACTTCTATTAATTCAAGTGCTTTCACAAAGGATGCTGTAATTACTTTAACTGCTACATATACTAAAGATACTTTTGATGGAACAGATAGAGTATTAGTATTAAATGCAAACGGTGGAACTATTTCTGGTAAAACATCTAACAAATATGACTATTTAGGTGGCGGAAATTCAGGAACAGCTATGTCACTTTTACCATATACACCTGTAAGAGAAGGATATAAGTTTACTGGATGGAATACAAAAGAAGATGGAAGTGGAAAAAACTATACTTATATATATTGGAGAAGATGGGATAAAGATGATAAAGATGATCTTAACAGAGA
>CAKPPF010000013.1 GCA_934177485.1 uncultured Clostridia bacterium
AGATTCTTATTTTTTATTGCATCAATAACATATTTTGCTGCCTCTGCCTTTGTTTTTGCATATAATCCTACTACTTTTTCAGAATCAAAGTTAGTAATTTCTTTTATTGTTTCATTATTTGGATTTTCGGTAATTGAATGTACACTGCTGATATAAATAAGTTTTGCATTTATTTCTAAGACCTTGTCTACAATATTTTTTGTTCCATTAACATTAACATCATATACATTTGGGTTATGTTTAGATTTTATATATACAACTCCTGCACAATGTATTATATAAACTTTTTTTCCGTCAACATTTTCAAAAACTGATGATAAACTTTCCTTCTTAGTAACATCTCCATAATAAATTTTACAATTCAAGTTATCCAATGCCTTTATAGAATCATTAGGTAATATAAGTGCCCTTATTTCATTTTCACCATTTTGTTCTAAATTTCTTATTATGTTATTTCCTAGAAAACCATTTGCACCAGTTATTATATATATTTTTTTCATACCACACCCCCAACATTTATAGATACTTACTAATTAAATTTTTATTACTTTGTTAATTGATAACTTTGTTCTATCAACTCTTTTACTAATGTTTCATCAACATTTTCATTTATGATAATTGTATTCCAATATTCTTTGTTCATATGATAATATAATCATATAATATTTAATAGTTTTTTTTAACCTTTATATGCTTATTTTTTCTTAAAATTTTATATTATGCAAATAAATGAAAATATCATAACTTTTACAATATTCATACTTATTTGATAATAATTCATAAACGGTATTCCTAAGTTATTTACTCTATCATATTCTTTTAGCAATATTTCTTCTTGTTCTTTATTTAATAATTTATTTTCTTCAATATATTCTTTTGCTAGGTATTTTGCCTTTATCATAGCTTCATTTTCTAAGCTAGATCTTATAATATATTGTATTAAGCTTGTAAAAACAAGAATAATTGTAAATATACCAATATTTGGTAATTTATTTAATATAGAAAGAATACATATAACCACCCAAAACAATAAATAAATATTAGTAAATATAAAATTAGCCCATAATGTTACCTTATTTTGCGAAGCATGTATACACTCATGTGCAATTGTCTGCGGTTTCATATATTGTTCTTTAAATTCTCCTATTGTTATTTTATTATCAAATATCGTATATAAACATGCACTGTATTCTGGTTTAATACATATTTCTACATTTGAGCATTCAAGTTTATCTAATATATCTTTGCATATAACCTCACTTTTTACATTTTGCAATTTATCAGAAATATTTTTTAGTTTTTCGTCTGACCCAATTTCGAGCTGTTTAAGTTTCTTAAAGTTTATATTTAAGAATATTTTTAATAATACTAGGGTTATTGCTCCTAAAATAATTACACTAATATTAAACATAACTTTTTCTCCTAATTTAACGTTTTTTTCGGGCAGGCACAAGACCTGCCCTCTACAACATAGTAGGAAATTAGAAATTTCCTACTATATAAAATAAGCAAGTTAATAATATTTTAACTTGCTTTTTCTAGTATAAGACTATTCAATTATATCTTTTACAGCTTCTCCTATTATTTTATTAACGTCTGCAAGTAAAATATTAAATTTGAACTCTGCATCAAAATATTCTTTTACATTTTCTTTTGAAAGTAATTCAGTATATGTTTCTTGCAATTCTTTTTCTTTTTCCTTATTAGCCTCTAATCCTTGCATAGCTGATAATTGAATTTCATATCTTAAATTTTCAAATTTTTTAATTTTCTCTTTAATATCAGAATTGGAATTTACAAGTTCCTTATATTTTCTATAATTTTTAATTTCTTCTGATTCCTTTATTTCCTGTGCTAATTTATTAGCTGTATCATATACGTTCATTTTACCCTCCGCATTTTATATTTTAATATTTCTAAGCTAGACAATGCAGTATGATATTTATTTTGTTTAAGCATATGCTTGGCGTTTCCTAAATTCCAATAACTTACTAACTTCTTTTTCTTCGCCTTTCATTTTTTTAACTTTAGCAGCTTTTTCTTGTGCTATTTGTTTTGCTTGACGTTCTGCCATAGTTTCACATATTGCCTTTTGATATGCAAAGTGTGTATCTTGTGCTATTTTGGTCCAATTATATAATTCTTTTACTTTAGCTTTTGCATTTTTTGAAATTTCATTACATAATTTGTGATCAAATAATAATGTCAATATTGAGTCTGCTATTGAGTTGCTATTTCCAGCATAACTTTTCATTCCGTTTACACCATGTTCAACTATCTCATTTAATCCACCTATGTCAGATACAACTATTGGATTTCCAGCAAGCATTCCTTCAAGTGCAACTATTCCAAACGGTTCATAAGTACTTGGAAATACAGATATATCTGCACATTTATACAACTTACATAAAGACTTATGATCCATATAACCTGTAAAATATACTTTATTTCCTAAGCCCAAATGATCAACTTCTGCTTTTAATTCGTCAATCATCCCACCTTTACCTGCAATAACAAGTTTTGCATCATGATAGTTTTGTAAAATTTTAGGCATAGCTCCAATTAAATATTGTACACCTTTTTCATAAACTAATCTTCCTGCATATAATATTATTTTTTCATTGTCAGAGGCATAGTTTCTTCTAAAGTCATAGTCTCTTTCAATTCCACTATACATTGTTAGATTTACACCATTAGGTATAACATTTATTTTCTCAAATGGTAATCCAAAGTTTCTCTGTAATTCGCATTTCATGTAATTGCTATTTACAATTACTTCATTAGCTTCATATGTGAGCATCCACTCTGTATCGTTTATATATCTTTGAGTTTCATCATGTATTCCGCTATTTCTTCCTGCTTCAGTTGCATGTATTGTAGCAACTATAGGTATATCATATGAATTTTTTAATGATTTTGCTGCATATGCAACTAACCAGTCGTGAGCATGAATAACATCAAACTTGCCTTCTTTATCTATTATTTCATTTGCTTTTGCAAGTAAATTAAAGTTCATTTGCATAATCCAGTCAATAAAATTATTTGGATTTATCATATAATTATCTACTCTATAAACTTTTACGCCTTTATCATCTTCAAAATACGGTAAGTTGCCTTCTCTATATGTAATTACTGTAACTTCATGGCCATCTTTTATTAATCTTTTAGATAAATCATGGACTACTCTAGCAATTCCACCTACTATCCTTGGTGGATATTCCCATGTTAGCATTAGTATTTTCATAACCAAATGCTCCTTTCAAATCTTTCTTTTGTAACTTAATATATTCTATACAAAATATATCAAAAAGTAAATAATAAATTGCAATTTTTTGTAAATTTTTTTACATAATAGGAAAATTATGCAACTATTTCCTATTATATAAAATAATGATTTTAAATTTGAGAAAAAAAGAATATTTGGTCAGGCACAAGACCTGCCCCTACATTTTTGTTCAAAAAAAATGACTATATAAATAGCCACTTTTCTTATTGTATATTATTTTTTATATAATTCCAAGAGTCTTTACACATATCCTCTAACGTTTTTTCTGTTTTCCAATTTAATTCTTTTTCTGCTTTTGTTGGATCTGCATATATTTCTGCTAAATCTCCTGCTCTTCTAGGTGCTATTTTGTATGGAACTTTAACATTATTTACTTTCTCAAATGTTTTTACCATTTCTAAAACACTATGGCCTATACCACTGCCTAAATTATACACATAAACACCATTTTTTTCTTTGTTTAATTTTTCTAAAGCTTTTATATGTCCTTTAGCTAAATCAACAACATGTATATAGTCTCTTATTCCTGTTCCATCTGGTGTATTATAATCATCTCCAAATACTGAAAGCTCTTTTAACTCCCCAACTGCTACTTTTTGAATATATGGCATTAAATTATTGGGTATTCCATTAGGATTATCTCCTATTAAGTGGCTTTCATGTGCTCCAATCGGATTAAAATATCTTAATATATATATTTTCCATTCATTATCTGAAACATAGACATCCTCTAAAATTTTTTCTATCATTGCTTTTGTTGTTCCATATGGATTTGTAGTTTTTCCTCTTCCCATTTCTTCGATATATCTAGGTGTTTCTCTTTCACCATAAACTGTGGCAGATGAACTAAAAACAATATTCTTACAATTATATTTTCTCATTACCTTTAAAAGATTTAATGTACCTGATATATTATTGTAATAGTATTCTAATGGTTTTTGTACAGATTCTCCAACTGCTTTTAATCCCGCAAAATGTATTACAGACTCTATTTTATTGTTTTTGAAAATTTCTTCTAATTTTTCTTCATCTAATATGTCGGCTTCATAAAACTTAAAGTCTCTTTTTGTTATACTTTTTATTTTATCCACAACTTCTGGACTACTATTGCAAAAATTATCTAAAACAATAATTTCTTCATTATTATTCAAAAGCTCAACTGCTGTATGGCTTCCTATATATCCTGTCCCACCTGTTATTAAGATACTCATCTTTAGATTTCCTCCTTGAAATAAAATTTATTGTATAAATCTACTGCTGTACTAGGGCTATCAACCCCTTCTTTATTTTTTATTGGTGCAAAGTCTTCTTCTCTTTTTCCTCTAAGTATTGCAATTTTATCAAAGTATTTCCAACTATCAAATATAAAAGTTTCAAATTTATAAGCATTAGGTTCTTGTGGAATAACAAGTTCTCCTTTTTCGTTTAAATATTCAGATTTTTTATGTGCTATGTGATATGGCAATTTTTTTTGTGCTAGTTCATTTAAAGCATTTAATGAAAATAAATTACACATAATATGTGATTCTCCAAATTTAAATTCACCATTTTCATTTATAGCTGTTTTCATTTCATCTGACATTTCAGAATATTCAATAACATAAATTTTTCCATCTTTCTTACAAATAGCTCCAACTTTTTCTTCTGGAGAATTACGAAGTATTGATTTAGTTGCAATTTCAACATTTTCTTTTTCTGCTAAACCTACTAGCATAGGATCTGCTATTTTTAATAGAATATTATCAATTGAACTAATAAAAATCCATTTTATACCTCTTTTTTTCATGTCTGTTAATACTCCATTTTTGTACATTGCATTAAAGATACTTCCATTTCCACTTGCCGCTTCTTTTATGTTTTTTTCTTTATTTATTATTAATTTTTTATCTTCGGTAAGCATTGGTAAATTATCTTGTTTAAAAAACATTATGTATTCTTTAGGATAATTAAAATAGTTATTTTCCACAAAAAAATCTTCTATTTGCTTATCATTTTCTTCACTAGTCATTATATACCATGGAGTTATTACATTAAATTCATCTTTTACTTTTTTTAGCTTATCTGCTAAAATTTCAAACAATGATTTAGGTGATGGCATAATATTGACTATAAATGTTCCTTTTGCTTTATCATAACCTAGTCTTGTTCCTTGACCTCCAGACATTGTAACCAAAGCATATTGATTATTTTTTATTATATTTTCTCCTAAAGTATTAATTTCTTTTTGTTCTTCTAAAGTTATTTTATCTTTATTTACAGCAACAATTTCTTCTATATTACTATCTAATACTTTTTCTTTATTGGATAGTTCCATATACAAACTGTCTATTTCATCTAAATTAATCTTATTTACTTGTTCAAATATATTATTTTTTTCTTCATCATTAAATACCTTTATCATTTCTATTATATGATTTTGATTATATTTTTTCAATTTTTCTATTGGGTCAATCATCTCGCATTCTCCTTTATCCACTAATGGTTTTAGTATAAACGTCCATCGCTTCTTCAATATCTCCATCAAAGATCAAATTTCCAGTTTGCATTACCATGCCTCTTTTGCAGAAGTCTTTTGCAGATTTTGTTGCATGAGTTACATAAAGTAATGTTACATTTTTATTATTAATTAATTCATTAATCTTTTTTATACATTTTCTCCTGAATTGTTCATCTCCAACGCTTAATGCTTCGTCTACAATTAATATTTCTGGTTCAACATTAACATTTATTGAAAATCCAAGTCTTGCTTTCATACCACTTGAATATGTTCTAACCGGTTGGTCTATATATTCTTCAAGTTCAGCAAAATCAACAATTGTACTTTCAAGTTCACTAATTTCAGAGTTTTCTAAGCCTAATAGTTGACCTTTTAAATAAATATTTTCTCTACCAGTAAACTCAGGATCAAAACCAGATGTTAGTTCAAGTAGCGCACTTACTCTACCATCAATATAAATTTCCCCACTTGTTGGATATGTTACTTCTGTAATCATTTTTAAAATTGTAGATTTACCTGCACCATTTTTCCCAAAAAGAGCTACAGACTCTCCTTTATTAATTTTAAAAGAAACATTATTTACCGCTTTTTTTAATTTGCATGGTGTTTTCTTAAAAAATATTCCTTTAAATCTCTGTTTATCATTTTTATAAAGCTTATATGTCTTACATACATTTTTAAATTCTATTACTGTTTTACTCATTTTTATTCCTCTCAATTCAAAATTATTCCTTAATTACAACACATCTGGTATATCTTTTCTAAGTTTCTTATAAACTCTAATTGAAATTATTAGCATAATTACAACTATAACCCCAAAATATAGTAGTCTTTTAGGTTGTTGCCAAAACCATACTTTATTTATAAAACAATTTCTATATCCATTAACTAAAAATGTAATTGGATTAATTCTTAATATTCTTTTAAGCATTCTACTTTTTACAGTATCTGGATTCCACAAAATCCCAGAAAGCCAAAAAATTGCAGTTATGAATGCTTTTACAAGGTTACTATAATCTTTACTCATTGCTGCAAGTGGCGCTGAAAATAATCCCCATATGTTAAAAAATATAAATGTTAAAATCATATAAAATGGAAGTTGAAGCAAATATATATCTGGAGTATATCCAAACAACCTAAATATTACAATCACTATATATATAAGCATTAAGTGTATAATAAACTTGGATATATTAACAAATGTAGGTATTGTGGCAACTGGGAATTTCATCTTTGTTACCAAATAACTATATCTTCTAATACAATCCGTTCCTCCAGTAATCATTTCGCTCATGTAAAACCATGGAACAACTCCTGAGATTAACCATAAAAAGTATGGAAAGCCATTAACATCATTACTTACTCTTAAACCAATTGCAAATGCAAACCAGTAAACAAATATAGTAACAGTTGGTTTTATTAATGCCCATGTCCATCCTAATGCGGCTCCTCTATATGTTTTTACTAAATCTGCTTTTGCTAGTTTAAAAATTTGACTTTTATATTCTTTATGTTCTTTTAAAATTTGTAATAAACTATTCATCTTTCTTCCTCTTTTACTATAATTTTATTCATTAATATATTTTATAAATTTCTCTGTAATTACTTCTCTTGAGTATTTATTATACATTATATCATAATGTTTTTGCAAATCAGTAATATCTATTTTATCAATTTTTTTAATTTTATTTAATAAATCTTCATATGAATTAATATAACATTCTGGCATATCTTTAAATACTTCTTTAGAGCCTTGATTAATTGTACCAAACACCATCTTGCCATTAAAAATTGCCTCTAGATATGTCATTCCAAATGAATGATTTAATGAAAAATCTGTAACAAAATCATATTTTGCGTATTCTTCTTTAATATTCTCAGCAAGTCCCTCATATTTTATATATTCTTCGTCATGCTCGTTTTCAATTCTTTGTAAAAATTGTTCTAGGTAATCTCCGATTCCATATACATGTATTATTAATTTATTAAATTTATTTTTTTTCATATATTCTACAAAATCGAAAAGATTATTTAAATCCTTTATTCTATCTTCAGATATTCTTAATAAATAAATTGAATTATATGTCTTTTTCTTTTTTATTGGTTGTATTTCATCTCTGGTTATCATTTTAGAACTTTCAAGACAGTTATTTAGTATTGTAACTTTTTCATATTGAGTATATCCAGCTTTTTCTTCATATTGCTTTTTTCCGGCCTCGGTTATAAAAACTGCTTTTTCTAGTTGATGTTTTTTCATTTCTTCTAATAATCCAACATACTGTTTTTGAAGGACATTATAAAATGTATGGAAAAAATATATTTTATTTTTTATAAAAGGTGATTTTGCTTCCTTTAAAAATAAATGTAATGTTTCTCTTGTAGAAACTACTGTATTACTTTTAATATTCTTAAGTTTTCTTTTTAATGCAAATCCAGCATATGGAATTAAATATTCTTTATTACAGTCATATTTTAAATTTCCAAAATTTGCTTTACTAAAAAACAATAATCTTTTAACCACATATTGAGGAGTTCTTTTTTTATCAAAATATAAAGCATTTGCATTAAGTGCATTTGGAAAGTCTCCTTTTTTTCTATGTTTTTTTAATGATAAAAGTTTTACTAAATATTTTTTCTCTAGAAGTCCCTCTGCAAGTGCCAAAGTAGCTGATACAGTTCCTCCTCTACCATACAAATTATAGCCTATAAACGTTACTTCATTTTTTTGAATTTTGTAAAATTCATCGTATATTTTATCTATATGTTTTCCATTTTTTATATACTCAAAGTCAATTTTATCTGGAAGTCTTTTCTTAAAAAATTCATTAACATTTGTATTATTTTTCTTTAATTCAGCGACAAGTTTTGTTGGAGTTTGAATTGAATATTCAAGCATTTCATCCAAATAGTAAAAATCCCTTGTTTTTGAATAATCTTTTATATCTGGTTGATACAAGATTACAGGTTTGCCTAATAATGAAAAATCAAATGCCACAGATGAATAATCAGTTATTAGTATGTCATTATATACAAGTTCATCCATTACATCAATTTCTTTTGGAGTTACAATTATTATATTTTCATCTTTTAATTTATTAGTTATATAATCAATTTTTTCTTTGTCAAAAAATTGATGTAAGCATATTTTCAACTTATATTGATTTTGAGATAAAAATTCACGCATTTTATAGTTATTAATAACTTTTTTTATATTTTCAATAAATCTTTTAGTCTCATTATTTTCTCCAAAATATTCTCTCCATGTAATAAACCACAAAATACTTTTTTGTCTATCTTTATTTTTTTGATATTCTTCATATCTTTTAACTAATTCTTTATATCTAGGATGAAATTCTGCATATAAAAGCTGATATTCTTTAAATTTATTTTCTTGTATCAAGGTCTCTTTAATATTTTTATTGTAATATAAAAATCTGAACATGTTATTATTATAAGTATTGCCTCTATATGTTATTTTTTTAATTGCCAAGGTTCCATGTTGTAAATAAACTAAAGGTGTCTTTATTCCTCTTTTAATATATTTTCCTTTAGGAGTTACATCCTTATAACTTAATGAAACAAATAGCATATCTGCTTTGGCAAAAAGGATATAATGTTTTATTGAATCTTTCCACACAACATTTTTCTTTTCTTTTCTACTAAGAGATTTATATGCTTTTAAATTTTTTTTGTTTTTTTTCATTATAAAATATTTTTCAATTTCATCGTTTTTTTCTACAATATGTCTCCAAAAATAAAATGAATTATTATTGGCAGTGTTACCCATGTTTTCTCCAAAAAGCCAGATAAACTTACTTTTGTTCATTTTTGCCTCCATCGTTTTAATTAAATAATTTATAAAACTCCTCAATTGCATTTTTGTTATATGCTTCATAATCAACTTGCATTATTTCAACTTTATTATTTAACAGGTCTTGCATACCACTATAAATACCATTTTCACTATTTTCCACAAGTTTGCCTTTATTTTTTTGCATAAAGTCTCTAATTCCTGGTAAATCAGTAGAAATAACAGGTTTTCCTAGAATATTTGCTTCTGCCACAACCAGTCCAAATCCTTCATAATAAGAAGACAAAACAAAATAATCACATTTTTTTAATATTGTATATGGATTAGTTATGTTTTTAATAAGAATTATGTTTTTTCTAGCAACAGATTCTTGAGCTATTTTTATTGTATTTTCATATTCTTTTCCTACTCCACCAATTATTATTAAATACACGCTATTATTGTCTAAATATATTTTTTCGAATGCTTTAATCAATCTAGCATGTCCTTTTTCAGGAGAAAATCTACCAATTGTAATAAATTTTTTATTTTTTGAATTTAATACATCATTTAGTTCTTCTAAAGAAACTGTGCATTCTGTTTTTTCATTAAATGAAACTTCATTATCTTTTCCTCTTTCAATTATGCTTTTATAATTAATTATATTGTTAGCTACATATATGTTATCATTTTTATGACTAATTGAATACACAGAATCTCTCATTCCCTCCGTCACAATTGCCACTTTGTCATAATTATTATATGCATATTTAAGCGTTTTTTTATGTTGATTATTTTTAAGTTTTATTTCTTTTTCCATATCACTATGAACATAAATAATTTTATTACAATTAAATTCACTAAAAAGCAATATTTTTCTATATTCATAACCGCCAAATTGTATAACCGTATTAAATTTTATATTTCCATATAATCTTTTTATTTCATATGGATAAACATTTTTTACGAGTTTATTAATTATAAATTGAGGCATCCAATTCATTCTGTATAAATTCAATTCTATTTTTTGAATAAACTTCATATTAGTATTTCCCATAGTAGATATATACTTTACACCATCAGGGAAGGTTAATAATTGCTCTTTATTTTTTTCAATTTTATTTGCCGAAAAAGTCAAATAATAATTTTTAGCATTTATATCTATATTATTTAAGAGATTTCTAAGAGAAGAAGTTATTCCATTTTTATCAAGATTTCCGACATAAATAAGTACATTATCTTTGCCATTGTTTTTTATTTCTTTAATAGGTAAATCTACATCTTCATTTAATATGAATTTCTTACATAGTTTTGCAGTTACATCGAATGAATCATACTTGCAAAATTTCTTAATAAATTCGCTATCATCATAATTCTTTGCACAATTTACCTCTTTTAATAATTCTTCAATGTTTTTTACTTTAGTAAAAGGTAATTCTCTAAAGTCAAAATATAATCCACGTGATTTTAAATATTCTTCCTCATCGTAGCAAAATAGTATTATTTTCTTCTTTGTTATTGCAAAATCAAAGAATACACTTGAATAATCTGTAATTAAACAATTTGCAATATTCAAGAATTGATATGTCTCATATTCTTTAGGAAATTCTCTAATTTTATTAAATTGACTAAAATCAATATTCTTTTTATCTAGAGGATGCAAGTTCACATATAAAATTTGATTTTCTTTTAGTCCTTTTTCGATTTTGGTTAAATTATCTAACATTGTTTTTTTATTTTTTTCTATATCATCTTCAGTTACACAATCTCTCCATGTTGGCATATATACAAAAATTTCTTTGTCATTTAAATTCAAATCATTTCTTATATTCTTTTCAGAATCTTTATCAAAAAATGCTGTATTTCTTGGATATCCCGCTAGAATTGTTTTAGTATCACTAATGTTTTCTAGCATATAATCTTCTATTAAGTGTTCTTTTGTATACTCATTTGGGTATAATAAATAATCTGAAATGAAAAAGTTTTTTTGAACATTTCCAATTTTATAATAATCACTTTTTGCTTTCTTACCTAGATACTTTAATGGTGTTCCATGCCAAGTATTTAAAATTTTCTGTCCTTCTTTTTTTATAAAAGCTGTTGGAAAAGATGTATCTGTTATAAGATATTTAGCTGTTGCAAGGGTTTTATAATATTTTAGGCTATTCATTACTATTATTTTTATGTTTTCAATGCCATTTTTAGCTAAGACTGCATTAGCATCTTTTATGCTTTCTTTTTTTAGTGCTACAAAAATGCTATAGTTATTATATTCTAAATTGTTAGATAATTCTTTTATAAAATAGAACATATTTCCATTTATTGTTCTACCCTGTTGTGGTTCTATAAATATGATGTTATCTTTAATTTTACATTTTTTGTAATAATTAAAATATCTAATTCTATTAAGATATGCAAAATTAGCTTTTGCTAGTTTACTAATTATATACTTAAAATTCATTTTTTTAATCACCTTGAAATCTGTTCTTTTAATCTATTTATATCTTTTGACTTTTAAAATTAGCATTAACTTTATGAAGATTATCTATGCTTTCGCCATATACCATTCCAATTCCATGATCATAACTTTTACTTGTTCCACCATAAAATACATAGTATTTTCCATTTTCATAAATAAAGCTACTTCTGTATATTCCCTTATTATCCCAATATTGAGATCTAACACTTGGTTTTAATATAGTTCTAGTTTTATCCCATATTATTCCATCAGTAGAAGAAGTATAATACAAGTTCATATCATTTCTATTTGCCCATTTATCATATGCAACAACAATCATTTCATAATTTTCTCTTGTATGAATCACATCTAAATGCCATGTTTTAAGATCTTTTTCATATTCAAGTTTTACTATACTTTCGTCATTCCATGTTATTCCATCATTTGAAGTTGCATAAGTTACAGTGTTTCCTTGATCAACATACCACATTTTATACGCACCATTTTCATATATTATAGCAGGGCTTATGTAATCTTTGCTTTTTCTATCATTTGAATATGCTGTAATTTTTTTAGGTGACCAATTAATTCCATCTTTAGTATCTCTTCTATAGATGAATACAGCATTATTTATATCATCTACATATCGCCAATAGCAATACAATTCATTTGTATCGTAATTATAAACAATATGTGAATCCGAATTATATCTAAGTGATGCTTGTTTATCATCCGGTTCATCTAATGGGTTAACATTGTCTCCCGGAGCTTTCCAATTAACCAAATCATTACTAACTGCAATATGAGGATTTTCTTTACCATCATCTCCTTTAGGATATGGGGTATAGCTCATCCAATATTTATAGCCATTCCATTTTTCTTTAAAAGCTAGAACTTTTGGGTGATACGCTTGATTGTCGCCATAGCTACTTACAATTTCTAATCTGTGTCTACAATTATAATTTTGATTTGGTATAAAACATAGTGCAAAAATAATTATCAATATAACTGTTATAATAATTTTTTTCTTTTTACTCATTTTTATATTCCTCTCTTATACATTTGGAATTTGGTCTACACCATTTATAGGTCTTTGTAATCCTAATTCTTTTTTTATTTTAGTTGTTGAAACTCCTTCAGTTCTTGGAAGATATATTACATCGCAATATTCTTTTAATTCTTCAAATTTATCATTTCCTTTCCAGTCATCTCCCATAACTGTAACATCAACATAGTATTTTTTTACGTCATCAATTTTTTGATTCCAATTATTTTCTGGTATCACCAAATCTACATATCTAATTGCTTCCAACATTTTTTTTCTTGTTTCGTAGTTATGATATGCTTTTTTACCTTTTATAGCATTGAATTCATCTGTTGATAATGCAACAATTAAATAATCTCCTAACTCTTTAGCTCTTTTTAAAAGTCTAATGTGTCCATAATGTAATAAATCATATGTTCCATATGTTAAAATTCTTTTCATAAATATCTCCTTAATTTAGAATTTTTTCTATAACTCTTTTAGATGCTTGTCCATCATCTAAGTAGTTAAACTTTTTATTAAAAATTTCATATTTATCATTATATTCAAATTTAGTATTAGCAAATTTTATTTTTTCTATCAATTCTTCTTCATCTCTGATAATTTCTCCTGGCAGTTCTTTTAAATCCAGGTAAAATCCTCTTATATTGTCTCTATAGTCCTCCAAGTCATACATATAAAACAATATTGGCCTTTTCAAATTTGCATAGTCAAAAAATACACTTGAATAATCAGTTATCAACATATCCGATATTACATATAGGTGATTTATATCATCATAATTAGATACATCAAATATAAAATTTTTATATTTTTCAAAATCAAATGATTGTGCAACAAGCCAATGAGCCCTAAAAAGAATTATATATTTATCCGATAATTCTTTTTGAAGTTTATCAAAATCAATCTGTGTCTTATATGTGTATCCAATTTCAGTAGAATGCTGATTATCTCTATATGTTGGTGCATATAGAATAATTTTTTTATCATCATTTTTTATGTTTAATTTTTCTTTTATATTTTTTATATCTTTGTCAGTATAGTTATATAGAAAATCATTTCGTGGATACCCGTTTTCAAGCATGCAACCTTCTTTGTTTATTTTTTTCAAGTCCCATATTGATATAAACTTTTCAGTTGCAAATTTAGATGGTGACAAAAAATAATTAAACTTTCTTGCTTCTGTATGATATCTGTTTCTAGTTTCAGAAATTGAATTCATTGCATTATCTAAATGCTTCAAATCACATCCAAGCCTTTTCAATGGTGTTCCATGCCAACATTGTGTAAAAATTTGATTTTTTTTAGGAATAATATAATCAGGTAATGTGTAATTAAAAAACCAATATTTAGCTTGTCCTAATTTTTCAATAAATTTCTTTGAATCAATATTAACAAGTTCTGTGTTTTTATTCTTAATTAAATATTTATGTTCTTCTATATTTTTAAAAGCCCATACAAATTTATAGTCTCTGTACTTTTCATTACTTATAAGATATTCATACAAAGCTTTTGGACTATCGCAATAAGATCTGCCATTAAAACTTGCAAATATAATTAATTTATCATCAACTTTTATTTTTGAAGTAATTATCTTGTATTTTATAATGCTACCCCAACAATAAACTTTTCTTGCAAGCTTTCTTATAAAAATATTTTCTTTAATAAATTTTTCTATTTTTTTTTTTAATTTCATATCCTTTTTTCCGTTTTTCTTTTCCGTCGCATAAACTAAGTATAAATTGAGCAAGCTCAGAAGTAGTATTTTCTGTATTAATATCAATATATTTATTTCTAAATTTTCTGATTTCTTCCATATTGTAGTCATTATTTTCAATTTTGTTCATTATATCACCAAAGCTTTTGGTTGTAAATGTTTTTAATTCTTTAGGTAAATCAATATTTAACCCTCTATTTTTATTGTAATCATCTAAATCATATAAGTACAAAAATATAGGCTTATTAAGAAGACTTGCTTCAACAGACAATATTGAATAATCTGTAATAATGTAATCTGCAATTTTTATTAAATCGTAAGTTGAATATTTGCTATTAATATCACATTCATCTGGAATGCTAGCATTCTCAAGTGGGTGTAGTCTTATTATCATTCTATACTTGTATTTATCTAAATTATAATTTTTAATTTCAGTCAGATCTATATTTTTTCCTTTTCTGAAAGTTGGGACATATAAAATTATTTTTTTATTTCTATAATTAGGGTAGTCTTTGTAAAACTCTTCTGTTCTATCATATTTAGGATCAGATATATATTCTAAACGCGGTAAACCTAATTTTATAATTTTTTCTTGACTTATATTAAATGCTTCTGAAAAAACTTTTTTTGTTTCTTCACTTGGTGCAATTACATAATTATAATTTTTATGCATGCACATTGTTTTAGCTATTTTGCTTGCTTTGCCCTCTCCTTTATCTAATATTTGATATCCAAATTTTTTTACTGCACCAGAAGCATGCCAAATTTGTATTATTTTCAATTGTTTTTTATGTTTAAGTATACTTATTGGAACACAATAGCTCTCTGTTATGCACAATCTAGAAGTTGACAAGTAATACATTGCTTTAAAAGAATAAGAAATCATATTAAAAACATAGCTGATATAATCTGTGGTTTTTTCTAATCCACTTTTCATTTTTTTACATAAAAAAACTTGTTTTATCGTGCTATCTCTTTTTTCTATTTTTTCACTTAAAAGCTTAAAATCTAAACTTTTATTATCGGATTGCATACTTATATATACAATCTGCTTTTTAGTTGGAAAAACTTTAAAAAACAAATATATAAAATTTAAAAATATTTTTCCTAAAGAAATTATTAGTCTTTTCAATTATCTACTACCTCTTTTACATTTTATTTGGCATATCTATTCCAAGCAAATTCATACCAATCTTTAATACTAAACCTGTAATATATGTTATATGTATTCTTGCATTTCTCTCTTCTAAATCATCAACTAATATCTTATATTCATTATAATAATTGCTGTATGCTTTAGATAATTCAATAAGATATCTTGCCAATATTGATGGTTCATTTTTCATTGCTGACTGCTTAATTATATCTTGGAAATTATATATTAACTTTATAATTTTAACTGCCTCTTTATTTTCTAATTTTTCTATATTAACATCTTCAGCTTTAGGCAGTTCTTTTATATTTTGTATAATACTATTGGTACGTACATATGTATATTGTATGTATGGCCCAGTTTCTCCACTAAAATTAAGTATTGAATCCCAATCAAAAATCTGATCTTTGATTATTGTTGTACATATATTGCAAAATGTTATAGCTCCAATTCCAATTATTTGAGCATTCTGTTTTTTGTCTTGCATATTTGGATTTTTCTCTTCTATTATTTTTTCTACTCGAGATATTGCTTCATTTAAAAGTTCATTTACCTTAACAACGTTTCCTTCTCTTGTAGACATTTTTCCATCTTTTAAATGTACCATACCATAAGAAACATGTTCTAGTCCATTTGTATATTTTTCATCAAGTCCTAGTAGTTTTGCTACTTCAAAAATCTGTTTAAAATGTAAATTCTGTTCATAAGCAACGACATATAAACATTTATCAAAATCATAAGTTCTAGCTCTATATAATATAGCTGCTAAATCCCTTGTAGCATATGTTGAGGAATCATTAGATTTTTTTATCATACATACGCCAAGTTTTTTATCTTCTAAATCAATAATTTTTGCGCCTTCAGATTCAACTAATTTTCCCGATTCATTTAATAATTCAACTACTTCTCCCATTTTATCAGAATAAAATGCTTCTCCATTTAATGAATCAAACTTTACTCCTAAAATATCATAAATTCTATTAAACTCTTTTAAGCTAAGTTCTTTAAATTTATTCCAAATTTCTACACAGTATGGATCTTTATCTTCTAATTTTTTGAAATTATCTCTGCATCTTTCTAAAACATTTTCATCTTTCTTACATAGTTCGTTTATTCTAACATAAATTTTTGTAAGTTCTTCAATTGGATTTTCATCTATGTTATACTCGCTACCCCATAGTTTATATCCTTCAATCATTTTTCCAAATTGAGTTCCATAATCTCCTAAGTGATTTATACTAATAGTATTATATCCTAAATATTTATACATATTATATAAAGAATGACCTATTAAAGTATTTCTTAAATGCCCAATATGAAATGGTTTAGCAATATTAGGTGATGAATATTCAACCAATACCGTTTTTCCATTTCCAATATTAGATTTACCATAATTATCTTTTTCTTTCTCTATTTCGTTAATTGTATTTATAATTAAGCATTTCTTATTTATATAAAAATTAAGATATCCACCAGCAACATTAATCTTTTCAATTAAATCTTCATTTTTTTCAATTTTAGACTTTAAATCTTCTGCTATAATTTGAGGTGCTTTTTTAAGTTCCTTAGCTAATCTAAAACATGGAAATGCATAATCTCCCATTTCATCATTAGGAGGTGTTTCTATATATTGTTCTATTCCAACATAATTAATGTTTGTATTATTTGATATAATTTTTGCTATTTCTTCTTTAAAATTTATCATTTTACTTGCTCCTTTTTTAATAAACTTATTATACTAAAAAAAGAACATATATGCAAGCATATACGTTCTTTTTATTTGATTATAAGCTCAAAAAAATATTTTTTCCCTTATGTGAGATTCTTGAATCACAGCTTTTAAGAAAAATATTAATTTCTTCACATTTTTCATGTGATTGATTTAAGATATTTTTACTAATAAGGCTTTGGTACTTACTGCATCTGATTGAGTATTTAACATAATTGTCCTGGTTAGTTAAAGCACAAAATACAGCAATATCATTTTCAACTGTAATGAAAAAATCTTCAACAAGAACTCCAGTATTTTCAAAAGCTCTTAAGCATGCTTTAGAAAGATTTTCACGTACTTGATTACTAATGTTCTTTTCGCAATCTTTATCACGATAAAACCTTTCCTTTCCTGTTTTTCTACAAGCCGTAAAACTTACAGTACTTGCAAAAAACATGACTCCTATTAACGCAATAGTTATAATACATTCAACTTTTTTCATAATGTTCCTCCATAAGATGTATTTTTTCTTTCAAGAAAAAGTTGCATTTATATTATATCATTAAAATGTAATATCGTCAAATTATGTTACTATATCTTTTTTCACAGTTAATTATATATTATAGCTTTTATATTTAAACTATGATAGACTGGTTAGTAATGTATATGTCTTTCCTCCATATACTATTTGATTATCTTTTCCAGAAACAATACTTACTCCGCTGTGTTAGTAATTGTTCTTCTACTGTTTCTCCATTTTCATTACTTAAATGATGGTTTTCTCCATCTACATTAAGTTCAGTTAAAAATTTATTATTTTCAGAATCGTAATTTACTTTTATAAAAATATTGTCTTGATTTTCATCACAATAATATATTCCAGAATATACAGGTGAGTTTTCTATTTTTTCTGTTTGATATCTAAATTCTATGTCATCTCTTGCAGTTGCTGTAGATACTACACTTTCATCCTCAATAAATTCAATGTTTTTGCCTGATGATTTAGTTCTAATAGTTTTTAATAGCGACTCTGAATTTGCAATTCCAAAAATATTTGATATAGTACAGTTATCGCTACCAATATTTTGCAAACATATATATAATTTATAATTTTTGTAAAATATCATTCCCATACCAGAACCACTAAAATCTCCAGTATATTCATATATATATCCATATTTAACTTCATTATCTTCAGCATTTTGTTTGAAATTTTCACTAATTAGCTTTTCATATTCTGATAATTTTTCTGTTTCGTTTGTTCTTCCTTGGTTATAAGCATCTCTTCCATTTTTAGCATATTCCAATATCTTATTATTATTTATTGATGTTATTGCTACTA
>CAKPPF010000014.1 GCA_934177485.1 uncultured Clostridia bacterium
TGGTCTTCCACCAAACCAACAGAAGTGTATATATTTAGTATTCATAAAGTTAGACTCCTTCTTTAAGTATATATATATATTATAAGATATAAATAAGAAAAAAGCAATTTAATGCTTTCTATTTTATTATTTTTGTTTTTTTACTACTCTTTTTTGTGTGTTTCTTCAAATATTTTTAATCTAGTAGTTTCATCTGCCCACAATTTCAATAATTCATCTATTTCTTTATATAGTGTTTGAGAAGAATTTATTATTCCATTTTCATAATATCCTTGTTTTAATATTTTTTTTATATTATTGAGTTCTTTTGTTATTTTTTTGAGTTTTTCTTGATAATAATTTTTATTAAAATTATCAAAATAATAATCTTCTTGTATGTAATTCAATAATTTTTTTGTACTATTATTTTCTTTTAATTTTTTTATCTTTACTATTTTTTTATTTTTTTCTAATATATTATTTAATATTATTTCAGTTTTTTTCCATGAATTAGTACAATAATTTTTTTTAATTATTGATTTCCCAAAATCATTTAAGCTAGTATAATCTCCAATCATTATTATATTTTTTTGCGTTAAAGAGAATTCTGCTATTAATGATGTGGGTTCGGCAATCAAAACATCGCTATCTACTACATAATCCAAAAAATCGCCACCATTATATACTTTAATATTTACGCTTAAAAATTCTTTAATCATATTCTCATATTCTTTTAACAATCCTTTATATTTTAATTCTGATTTGAGTAAAGGATGCTCTAATATGAATAATTGTAAATTCTTATTTTTTGTAAAATTCAGTATATTTAAGAAAAAATCAAAAAAATCTTTTTCATTTTTTATTGTCCATCTTGGTTTATAAACTATTTTAAGATTATTATTTGCTGGAAACAATTTATTCCAATATTTATTTTTTTTATAGTCATTATAGTATCTGTCCATTTTTAAACATCCTATAGGATAAAACTTGGAATTAATTTCTTTATTTTTCATAAATTCTTTTGATAAACTTTTCTCTTTCCTATCAAAAATAAAATGTCTATAACAATTATAATAATAAGTATTATTTAAAATAAAATTTTCATCATCTTTAACAATAATTGCACCATATTCAATATCGCACAATTTTGCTATTAAAGATAAATTAAATGAAGAATATTTCGATGTCCTATATATATCATAAGGATTTGAAACAAATATATAATCTGGATTATATTCAGAAAGATCAATATGCTTCTTTGTTTTTTTATTAAAACTGTTAATACATTTTATACCACTTTTAATAATATATTTTCTTATTTCTTCTCCACTTATGTAATCTTTGTATTCTGTTTCTAAAGAATCTGTCGCGACTACAGTAACTGAAAAAGTTTCATTTTTTAAACATTCATAATAAATAGTTTCAAAATTATTTACAAACATGTCATTAATTAGGAATAATAAATTTATTTTATTTTTTTTCATTATAACTTTCTTTGTATTTTCCACTTTTAATATCTTCTATCCATTCTTGATTATTTACATACCAATTAATTGTTTCTTTAATACCTTCTTCAAATGTATAAGTTCTATTCCATCCAAGTTCTTTTTCTACCTTTTCAGAATTAATTGCATATCTTAAATCGTGTCCTGGTCTATCTGTTACATATGTTATTAATGATTCTGGTTTATTTAATTGTTTTAATATTGTTTTTACTACTTCTAAATTGGTTCTTTCAGAATGTCCTCCTAAATTATATACTTCACCATCTCTACCATTTCTTACAATCATATCAACGCCAACATTGTGATCATGAACATGTATCCAGTCTCTAACATTTTCACCTTTTCCATATACAGGAATAGGTTCATCATTTAGTGCTTTTGATATTACAACAGGTATTAATTTTTCTGGAAATTGATATGCACCATAGTTATTAGAACATCTTGATATTGTTACTGGTAATTTAAAAGTTCTTGCATATGCTAAAACTTGTAAATCTGCTCCTGCTTTACTGGCAGAATATGGACTTGATGTATGTATTGGTGTATCTTCTGTAAATAATAAATCTGGCCTATCTAGCGGTAAATCTCCATATACTTCATCTGTTGATACTTGATGATATCTTTTAATACCATATTTTTTTGATGCGTTTAATAAAGTCATTGTACCTAATATATTTGTATCTGCAAAAAGGTTAGGATTTTTAATAGAATTATCAACATGACTCTCTGCAGCAAAATTAATTACATAGTCAAATTTATATTGTTCAAATAATTTTTCTACCAATTCTTTGTCTCTAATATCGCCCTTTACGAATTCAAAATTATCTTTATTTTCTAGTTCTTTTATATTGTTATAATTTCCTGCATATGTTAATGCATCTAAGCATATAAATTTATCTTCTGGGTACTTATTCACTACATAATGTAAGTAATTACTTCCTATAAATCCAGCTCCTCCAGTTATTAAAAATTTCATATTATTCTTCCTCCTCTGCTATTGATAAAATATATTTACCATATTCCGTTTGTTTTAACTCTTCTCCTATTTTTTTTAATTGCTCAGTTGTTATGAAACCTTGTCTCCATGCAATCTCTTCTATACATGCAATATATAATCCTTGTCTAGATTGTACTGTTTCAACAAACATCCCTGCTTTAAGCATATTACTAGGACTGCCAGTATCTAGCCAAGCAATACCTCTATGTAATAATTCTACTTTTAATTGCTTTCTTTTTAAATATTCATTATTAACTGCAGTTATTTCAAGTTCTCCTCTTGCTGACGGTTTAACATTTTTTGCTATATCTATAACACTATTATCATAAAAATATAATCCTGGAACTGCATATTTTGATTTAGGGATTTCTGGTTTTTCCTCAATAGATATTACATTTCCGTCATCATCAAATTCCACAACTCCAAATGCTTTTGGATTATTTACCTGATATCCAAATATTGTTGCAGGATTTTTTTCTTTTTTTATTCTATTAAATATGTCTGAGAAACCTTGACCATAGAATACGTTGTCGCCTAATATTAAACATACGTTATCATTTCCTATAAACTCCTCACCTAAAATAAATGCTTCTGCTAAACCTCTTGGTTTTTCTTGAATTTTATATGTGAAATTCACTCCTATTCTTTCACCTGAACCTAGTAAACTTTGATATTGTGCAATATCTTGAGGGGTAGATATTATTAATATGTCTTTAATCCCTGCAAGCATCAGAGTTGATATAGGATAATAAATCATTGGTTTATCATATATTGGTAATAATTGTTTTGATACAGATATTGTTGATGGATAAAGTCTTGTTCCTTTTCCGCCTGCTAAAATAATTCCTTTCATATTTCCTCCTAATATTTATTAATTACATTTATAATATAATCAATTTCTTCATCAGTTAAGCCATAATACATAGGTAAACTGACTACTTTGCTTGCTAGTTCTTCAGCTATTGGTAAATCCAATTTATTAAATTCTTCATAAGCTTTTTGTTTGTGTATTGCTCTTGGATAATGAACCATAGTCGGTATGTCATATTTTTTTAAATACTCTTGAAAATTTTCTCTATCATCAACTTGTACAACATATTGATGATATACATGGTAATTATCAACATTCTCAACTGGTAATTTTATTTTTTCATTTTTTATTTCATTGTTAAATCTTGAAGCAATTCTTCTTCTATCATTATTCCATTTATCCAAATATGGCAATTTTACTGAAAGAATAGAGGCTTGTAATTCATCTAATCTGGAATTAAAACCTTTTTCGTTATGTATATATTTTTGATTTGAACCATAATTTCTCAATTCTCTTACTTTATCAGCTAATTCTTCGTCATTGGTAGTTATGCAACCACCATCACCTAAACATCCTAAATTTTTTCCTGGATAAAAACTAAATTCTGCTATGTCCCCAAGTGAGCCAGCTTTTCTTCCTTTGTATGTTGCTCCATGTGCTTGGGCTGCATCTTCAACCACTTTTAAATTGTGACGTTTTGCAATATCCATTATTTTATCCATTTCACAGCATTGTCCATATAAATGCACTACAATTATTGCTTTTGTTTTATCCGTTATTTTTTCTTCTATTTTGTCAGGATTGATAAGACAATCATCTTCATTAACTTCAACAAATACAGGCTTTGCACCACAATTTGAAACTGCTAAAGCTGTTGCAATAAATGTATGTGAGGGAATTATTACTTCATCATTTTCTTTTATACCTAAGGCTAGTAAAGATAATTTTATTCCTTCTAAACCGTTTCCAACACCAACACAATATTTCGTACCACAATATTCAGCCCATTCTTGTTCAAATTGTTTTAAATATGGTCCGTCAATATAATAACTATTGTCTAACACCCTTTTTATAGCATCGTCTATTTCACTTCTTATTTCATTATGCATTAAATCTAATCTTCCAAAACTTATCATTTTTTATCACTACCTTCATTAAAATATTTTTTTGCTTTTTCTACATAATCATTCCAATCTCTTATATAATCGTTTTCATCATATTCGTGACTGGCTAAAACAACAAGCACCGCCTCATTTTCAAAATCAAACATTTCTCTCCATATCATTGGTCCTATGTATAAACCTTTATTTGGATTATCTAACTCAACAATTTCTTCTTCATATGGAGTTTTAATCAACACTTTTACTTTTCCGTGAATAGCAATTAATATTTGTTCTAAATCATTATGAGAATGATATCCTCTTCTTACCCCCTCTTTTACATCGTAAATATAATATATTCTTTTCAATGGGAATTCTAATTGTTTTGGATATTCAATTGGTATCATTTTACCTCTGTGATCTGTTATTTCATTAAAATTAACTATTTTACAATTCTTCATTTGTAACTATCCTTTCATAAATCATTTCTAAGTTTTTATATGTTTTAATATTATAGTTTTCTAAAAACTTTTCAGAACGAAATCCTCTATTTAAAATAAAATATGAAATATTGCTCTTACGAGCAGCATAAATTTCTGCTTCACTGTCACCTATTAAAACGTAAGAATTATGTTGATTTTTTTTTATGAATTTATTTATATATTTTTCCTTTTCTTTTCCTGCATTTTTAGTAGAAACTTTAATTATTTTGTCTGCATATTTTATAATGTTAAGTTTTTTTAATTCTAATATTAAATTAATATATTTTTTTCGTGATGTTAAAAATACTATTTTATTTTTATTCTTTTTTCTTATATTTTCCAAGAAATCTGTTGTGTCGTGATATAATTTATCTGATTTTATATATTTAATATCTTCAATATGTCTTACCCATTTTTTACATATTTTTTTTGCTTGACTTTTATTAATTTTTAGTTCTTTTATCAAATAATTATAATTATTCATTCCATCTTCTTTCTTTTGAAAATAAGATTTTTCATTAAAATTATGATCTAATTTTTCTTTTTTCAATATCTTTTTCATCAGTATACAATGTCGTTGTTTGCTATTTATTAGAGTTCCATCTAAATCTATAAAATATATCATTTTATAACAATTTCCTCATATACTCTTAACACACTTTTTATTGATTTGTCTATTTTAAATAAATCCTCTGGTACATTTTCATTTAAAAGTGAAGTTAGCAATGCTCTTACTAATTGAAAACCAATTTTTGTTGATAATGCAGTACCAGCTCCTATTCTTAAGTTACAATCTATTAAAGCCCAATGATTATCTTTAGTTTTCATAAATTGAATACAAAATGCTTCTGGACATTCTATAATATTTACTAATTTTTTTATAGCTCGTTCTATTTCCTCATAATAAACAGGAACCATTTTAGTACATACTCCAGCTTTAGTAGCCACTCTTTTTCTTTGAAATATATTAATGGTTTTTCCGTTATATATTTCTGCAGTTATTTCTTCATGATCATCACAACATTCTTGTATAATATAATTGTTAAAATTAAAACTACTATTTTTTATTTCTTTACCCTGCATTTTTTTTACACCAGTAGAGCCAAATCCTGTAACAGGTTTTAATATATATAAGTCTTCGTCTTTTATTTCTTTTTCATTAAAAACTTTAGGAGTTAATATACCATTTTCTGAAAGAAAATTATGCATTGTTTTTTTGTTTGATAATGTTTCTACTGTTTTTTTAACCGGTGCAGTAGTGTAGCAATTCAATTTTTTTAAATTTTGATTATCTTTTGAAAAGGTTGATAAATCAAAATCAATTAAAGGAATTATGATATCTATCTTTTCATCTCTAATTATTTCATAAATTTTTTCTTCATAATTATCTTCGAATATTGGTGGTACTTTATGAAATTTATGACAATATATTGTTGAAGGAACTAAATATTCTTCATTGATATCTGTTAAATGTATTTCGTATTCATCTTTAAAATATTCATTTATAATTTGACAAAAATGCCATGTAGTTGCAGTTCCTGCAGCAGTTATTAATATTTTTTTCATTTTATTTTTCCTTTCTCAAATTAAATATAATATATAATATATAATATATAATTATTGTGACAACAGCAAACATAATGATTAAAACAAACGGATCATCAAAAAATCTTGTGAATGATGTTGTTAATATAGAGCCTAGAACTAGAGCGTCATTTACGATGTAATCTTGAGAATCTATTTCTTTCATCAAAAAATATAATGGGATTATATTAAATATAAGAATTAAAAAGATTATTGTATTATTTATTTTTGCAAATTGATGTATAATATCACATAATAACACATTTTCAACAAAAGAAAATTTTAAGATTTTATTAGTTTTTAAAGGTTTGATGAATTTAAGTTTTAAATCCTCTTTTATAAAATTCGTTAATTTAATGTGATTATTTGCTTTTTCGATACTAGTTCTATATTTTTCTTCATCTATTTTGTATTTATCAAAAAATAATATTCGTTCTTCATAATATTCTTCTTGAATTTCACTACTTCTTTCACTAAAGATTTTTAATGAAAATAGATATTTTGTAATTACCTTTATTTTATTATTTTCACTCATTTCATTTATGAAAGGCATTACATTGTATTTATACGCATTAAGTAAATCTTTGTAATATTGAATAACGTGCGGAGGTAATTTTTTATTTAAATTATAGTGACTCACACCTCCATCTCTATGAAGTAAAGCACTAAAGTTATGATAATATATTTTTTCTCCGGCGTTCAAAATTTTTAACCAAAACGTCCAATCTTCTATCAATTTATATTTTTCATCAAAATAATTATATTTTTTTATAATGTTAATATCATATGCTGTAGCACCTGAAGAATAAATACAGTTTTCACTCATTATTTCAAATAATTCCTTACTACTTTTCATATTATTTTCTAATGCCTTTTTTTCATTAACATATTTTTCAAAATGTTTATCGAGATTCTTATCACACATTATACTTTGGGCAGTTATAATTCTTTCTGTTTCATTAAACGAATTAACAAAATTCTCTAAAACATTTTCATCATATAATTTATCATCTGCTGCAAAGAATAAAATATAATCTCCCGTTGCTTTTCTTACTGCTTTATTTAATGTTTTTACGGTTCCGATATTTTCATTATTTTTTATTATAAAATAATTTTCTAAATTTCCTTTTTTATTGTTCTCAATAAATTTTGTGATTTCTTCCCTATTAAAATATTTGGAACAATCATCTGTAATTATCAATTCTATTCTATCATATTTTTGTTTTAATATACTATATATAGCTTCCTTTATTAATTGCATTTGGTTATAGTGTGCTAGTACTACCGTGAATTTTGGTTTCATTTCCTATCTCCTCTGACTTTCTTTATTCTTCTTGTTTTTTTCAAAATATTTATATATTATATTAAATATCATAAAAATTGAACATATTGAAGTGTATATCTTAAAAATAGCATGTATAAAGTTTGAATTTAAATTATAGTCTAATATTAATAATAATAATGTTACATTTAAAAACGTTCTTGAATCTACATAATTTTTTATTCTTATTAGTGTGTACCATACTATGAGTATATATCTTGTAAAACTATACTCTTTATTTATTTTCAACTTTGATGTTCCAAATCTGTCTTTATAATATTTGAAACTTCTCGTAACCCATATTCTATTGCTAAATGACATATGTTTCATGTTTGGAATTAAATATTTACAATATATTGTGTATATATCTTGTATAAATTCTTCGTGTGATTTTGTTGTTTCTGCACTGTGGCTTAAGCCACCATCTCTGTGGTTAATGGTTGTTATATTATGATAGCCTATTTTTGTATTTAACAAACATGCTCGCAAATATGTTGTCCAATCTTCGATTAGTCTACATTCTTCATCGAATTGAGATTTCTTTATATAACTACTTTTATACAGTGTTGCACCAGCTGGAAAAAAACACCCTTTGGATAAAAGATTAAATATAGCTTCATTATTTCTTGATTCAATTATTTTAATAAATTCTGGTTCAACATATTTGTAATATAAATTTTTTAAATTATTATCCATCATATTTTGTTGTGTAATTAATATATCAAAATTATGGTTTTTAAAGTAATTAATATTTTCTATAAGACAGTTATCCTTATTAAGCTCATCATCTGCTGCTACGAACACAGAATAATCTCCTTCTATGTTTTTTAATGTTTTATTTAAACTTTTTGTTGTCCCTATATTTTCTTTATTCTCAATAATTATTATTGATTTTAAATTTTCCTTCTTATTATCTTTTATATAATTTTCTATTTTTGTTCTATCAAAGTTATCTGAACAATCATCAATTATAATTAATTGATATGTAATGTCTTTTTGTTTTAATATGCTGTTAATACAATTTTTTAAATATTGATTTTGATTATAATGTGTAATGATAATACTAATGTCTATATTTTTCATATTTGCATTACCTGCTTTCTTTTATATATTTATAATATCAAATTTCTAAATTCTTTTAAACAAAAAAAGATAATTTTCTTATCTTTCTTGTAATTTTTCTGCTAATTCTTTTGCTTTTAACATAGA
>CAKPPF010000015.1 GCA_934177485.1 uncultured Clostridia bacterium
TGTTCCAAATATTCTTCATAATTATAATATATCTTTTTTTCAAAAAAAGAGCTTGAAAGAGATAAAGTGGGGCTATTGTCAATGGGGACGGAGTTTTTTGACAACATAAAAATGAAATGATAGATAAATTTCAATAAAGATTTTAAAATAATATGGTTGTCAAAAAACTCCGTCCCCGTTGACATATAAAAATGGCATATTTGATGATAACGATAATGAAATCGCTAATAACATTTTAAGAAAAGTAACTATACCAAATGAAAATAAAGCTGAAAAGAATAGAAAGAAAAACAATGATACAAGATTTTAGAACGGAGGTAATTGAAAATGGAACAAGAAAAAGTAAAATATTTAATAGATATGATAAATAATATGAACATTAAAGATAAATTAAGATTAGAAATATGTATGAGTCAAAGCAAATGGTCTGGACTTATATATAATACTAAAGAAAATTATGATAAATTTGAAAATATGTTAAAAGATATAGATGAAGAATATAGAACTACACTTATAAACTTTGGAAAATATAAACTTGTAATGTTTGCAATGGCTAAACTTATTGAAATGGAAACAACAGAACAAAATAAAGTTGCATTGTATTTATATAATAATGTAATTTAGATTTGTGTTGAAAAATTATGTAAATTGTGGTATAATAAAATTGTAACTATTCGTAGCTATGCGAACTATAATAAGAATAGCAAGTTATTTAATTCTCGAAAAACAATTGTTAGGAGGAAAACATTATGATTATCAAGACAACAAGTGGAGACATTCTCAAAGGTAATGAAACTCGGATTGCATTCGCAGTCAATACCGAAGGCGTAAACGATTCTGGTTTCGCGGGTATGATTTCTCAGAGGTTTTGGCCCGAACTTGCTTATATTGGGGAAACTCAGCTGGGTACAGTTCTGACAAAAGAAGTGGATGGTGTGGAGTTCTTCGCACTGTGCTGCCACTCTCTGGAAAATGGTTGGAACAATCAGAAAGAAGTCATTACAAAGTGCTTTGACGCTATTCCTGGCGACAAGCCTGTTGCGTCGATTGCAATTGGAACTGGTCTCGTAGGCGTTCTCAGTGGAGCGAATTTCGCCTTGATCAAAGCTGGAATGGAAGCTTCGAAGAAAGAGATAATTCTCTACTAATCTGTCGAGCACAATTGAATAACATGCCGAGAAAGGAGACCTGTGTCTCCTTTTTTGGTAGAAATTAATAAATTTGTGTCAAATTTTTAAATATTTATTGTATTTTATAAAATATATGATATACTATAATAAATTGATTGATTTAATATCAATCGTCAAGAGAGCTAACGAGTTGTAAATATCTACGTTGTTGGCACCAGAAAACCAGAAAAAAGAATAGAGTTAATTATAACTTTATTCTTTTTCTTTTTGAGAAGAAATGGACGAATCGAAAAGGAGGTTGCCAAGCTCATTAGATTACAAGAGCAATCAATTAGCGAAGGATAAAATAGTCCATTTGGACTATTTTACCAACGCGGCTCGACAACATTCCGGATATCTGCACTATAAGAGCACCAAGTTTTTCGTAAGATGTGAATTGGTGCTCTTACTAAAAGTTTTAAATGTAGATTTAGAATATTTGAAACAGTATATGGAATTTGTTTGATTGTGGTTTTGAATTATTAAAAGAATTAGGAATAAATATATTTTTGAATTAAAAGGAAAATATAAATACAATGCCGAATATATAAGTAAGGTTACAAAAATTCACATATTTTTACAATATCAGATTTAAGAAATTCAACAATCATTAACTTTTATGTATGTGTTTAAAGGAGTTTAGTAAAGAGTAGAATGTTAATAAAAAAAGTATTAGAACTAAATATCATTGGAAAAATGATTTTAAATGCAAAAGAAAGAATATTATCAATACAAAATGATGATTATATAAAAAGTCAAATTAATATTTTAAGAATATGGTCATGCAATAATATTATTCATTTAGAAGCAGAAAATGGGGAATTTGTTACGGTAATTAATTGCATTGATTGTAATATAGACTACGATAATAATATTACATATTTGAAATATGAACATATATTTGAAGGAATTAAAACAAACCAATATTTTGTGGACAATATAAAAAAATATAAAGTTACATTCAAGGATACTATCTTATTAGAAAAAGATGTAGTTAGTAGTATTGAAAAATATAATATTAAATTAGGAAGAGATTTTGTAGAAATAGAGAGCAATAGCGAAACTACCAATAGTAATATTTTTTTTGATAAGTTCATGAGCATTTACCAATTTATATCGATGTGTATTGGATATTTCCCGAGAATTAAAAGTTTTGAGTTATATCAAAATAATAATATTATATATGAATATGGTCAGATGCCTTATTTTTGTTATTCTTCGGATGATATGATAGAAAAAGAGTATGGATTAGTAAAATTAGATGATATTTCTGATATTGGTAAATTTGTTTTGAAATTAGGTAGCTTAAAAGAAAACATTGGAAAATATCCCATTATAGGCTTGTTTATATCACAGATGATGTATAATAAGTATATAGAAGATTTTTTAGTAACTTTACTACAATCAATAGATGGATATTGTAATTCGAAAATTAAAGACAAATTACCAGAAAAGAGCGACAAAGATAAAAAAACTATTAAATATTTAGAAAAAAACATTGATGAATATGACATACTTAACAATAATTCAAAAAAGAAAATAAAAGAATATATAGAAAAATATCATAACCCATGTTTTAAAGATTATTTGAAATATTTGATTGATAATTATACTTTACTACAAGAAATTTTTTATGAGGAAATAAAACTAGAGGGTAATAAAAAATGCAAATGTAATTTATATTCATCAAAAAATGTATTCCTCGATAAATGTGTAAATGAAAGGAATAAGATATCACATATGACCCGAAAAGATAAAGACAAATTATTTGAGTTGTTCCAAAGTATAAATGCTTATTATAAATGGCTATTAGCATATAGAATTATAATTCTTCAAGAAATTGAAATTAAAGTTGATGAAGAAAGATTGAGAAATATATTAAGTAAAATAAGAAAAAATAACCAACATGAGAATAGGGAGCTTTGTGATAACTGCAAAGTAGAATGTTTTATAAATGCAGGAGTGTGATTTTATGGCAAATGTCAATGGTTGTCAAAAAACTCCGTCCCCATTGACACAGCAGTCGGAGCACGCAAGATTGAGGTCATCACTATCGGTCTTGGTCTGGTTAAGGATCTCGGCGACCTCGAAGGTGTCATCTGGCACAACGCCGACGGCAAGACCGTCATCGTTACAAAGGAGGCACCGGAAGGTTGCATCTATGATGATGATCGGACCGTGGTGGTTCGTGTTATCGACGGTAAGGTGCTGATCGGCGGCACGTTCGACATCTACGCTCCCGGTGAGGATAAGATTGAAAAGCTTCTTCGGAAACCGTACGATCTGACCAATCTGTCGAAGCAACAGATGGAAGAACTCCAGCCACTGCTCAATGTGGCATCTGATGTACGCCCGGCAATTGCTCCCGGTGAATCCGGACGCCGCGTCATCGTGATTACTGCGGAAATGATTGAGGCGGGTGTGACGGAATGCTACAACGAATGGGACCCCGAAACACCCTGCAATCTCGAAGAGGGCGATGTATTCTTGGTGAGCGATGAAAGCAAATTCAAGGGTTACCGCATCGGACGCGAAGAGTTTGCGGGTACACACCAGTTCGAGTAATCCACCAACCTAAAAACTGTGTATCAGTTTTTCCCCTCACTCATTACGAGAGAGGGGTTTTACATTTTCTAAAGCAAATTTTTTCCCCCATTGACAAAAATATAGCTGAAGAAATTGTTTTTAGTGAGTTAATATATATTTAATCAAAAAAGTATGATATAATGCTCATACCAATAAAGAAAATGACAATAAATTTTAGTAGAAGGAAAAATATAAAAATGGATTTAGAATTAGTTAAGAATATATATGATTTGCATATTAGAGCATTTGATGGATTAGATTTTAATGTTATTCACAAAAACAATTATGAGATTACTTACAATGAAAATATAAAAGACTGTTATAGTAATTTTATTTCAAATTTTGATGTTAAAGATAAACAAGAATTTGAAAATATTATAAATGAAGCAGATAAAACTTTTAAGAAAATAGGTAGAACTACAACAGTATACGTAATTCCCTTTATGAAAAAACTTTATAATAACAGGGAAGAATATTTTAAAGCTGACAAATATAAGTTAGTTTCAACTGAAGCATGGCAAATTTATGACGAATTTGCAAAATTAGATAATATAATTACAAATTGTGAATCAAATGTAACATTAGAACTAGCAACAGATATGAAAAAATATGCTGATTGTGTAATGGAATGTTATCAAACTGATGATGAAGATGATCCTTATGGAGATTTAGATGAAGGATATAGACAAGGTTATATGAATTATAAAGATTTATATAGCGATATAAAAAATGAATTCTATTATATAAAAGTTGATAATGAAGTTGTGGGAACAACACAAAGTGCTTATAATAGTAAAGTTTATGGAATCTATAGTTTAGCAATAAAGAAAGATTATAGAAATAAAAGCATTGGAAAAGAAGTATTAAAGCAACAATTACAAATGTGCAAATCTAAAAATATTAGGGCAGCTTATCTACAAACAGAACAAGGTTTTTACCCAAATAAAATGTATCAAAAATTTGGTTTTAAAGATTTATGCTTGGTATATTATTATTTAAAAAAGTGATTCATTAATGTCAAAAAACTCCGTCCCCATTGACAAATTAGGTACAGACATAACAGATTATAACAGAGATTCGGTAATCTAGATTAATGGTGAAATCATGGGTATATTAGATAGATTTAAGAAACAAAAAGAGATTAATTTTAATAAAATTGATACAATTGAAAAAGCAGAACAACTATTTCACAAAGGAAAATTAGAAAAACTATATTTAGTTCCACTTATGTTTGGTGGTAAAGATATAATTCAAAATATAATATATGTGCCAATCGGAATAAATGCTGCAAAGGAAAAGGTAGATAATCATATTGCAGATTTATTAGATCAAGGAAAAACTCAATCATATAATTGTAATTTAGAATATAAAGATAAGAGTGTAATACCAAGTAAGTTAATTATTACTACTGGTAAAGATGGAAAAGAAATATTTAAAACTACAATTGAGATTGATTGGTTAAAATAATTAGTAATTTTAATTGGAGGAAAGTTTATGAATGGGATAGAAATTATATTAATAATATTAGCAACTGTTGGTTTAATAATAGGAATATCTCTTGCTATAACAAAAGTATTAAACCATTTTTTTGATTTAAAAAAATTTGAAGATAAAATAAGCTCAAGAAAGGATAATAAAAAATTATCGGAAAAGGCATTAATAATTACTAAAATGATTAACAATAAAACTTATTTAGATTTATTAAAATATGAAAAGTCACAATTTTTGGATATGTTGATGGAATTGTATTATTCATTTTTTTCTAAAATTAATAGAAAAGAGTTAAATGACACTCAAAAAACTTTGTTTTATTGTATGTTATTAGAGGACTGTGTTCAAGCAGATTCAATAATAAGTATACTTGAAGATGGAATTGTTTATGATGAATTAGAGATTATATCAAAAGCATACAAAACAGTTGGAGCTAAAAAAACATCTGATTTAGTAAACAAGTTAAAAGAATTATTACATGATTATAAAAATGATATAGATTCTGCAAATATAGCATTTTTAGAAAATGAAAAATTATATAAAAAAGTTATGGATGTAGATGATTCAATATCTAATTATCCAGATGGTGTTATGTCTGATATTTATTATAAGTACTTTTATAATGAAGAAAAAATTAATGAACTTTTTGAAGATTTAAAAACTAAAATGACATTTTAGTAACCCACTACGATATCGGCAAAGCCAATATCAGTGGGCAAGGGATTAAAACCACTTTGAACCCCATTTAAGCGACAATACTACAAACTAATCGTAAGTAGTAATGTCGCCTTTTTATTTAAAACAAGTTTAAATAAAAAGAAAAGATACGCACATATATTATCTGTAAAAATAATAGTTAGTGTTGTGTATCTTTTATGTCAGTGGGGACGGAGTTTTTTGACAACCATATTATTTTAAAATCTTTATTGAAATTTATCTATCATTTCATTTTTATGTTGTCAAAAAACTCCGTCCCCACTGACATAGCAGAATAAGTAGCATAAACAATCTACTCAATGATTGGAGGAATGAAATTTTCAATAGCATTTCTAAGCTTTGGATGATGTATAACAAAATGTATAGATGGACT
>CAKPPF010000016.1 GCA_934177485.1 uncultured Clostridia bacterium
ACATACGGAAAAGTTTGTTTAAATGATTATAATGGAAAATGGCTTATATTGTTTTCTCATCCGGGCGATTTTACCCCAGTAAAGTCATCATCTTTGGATGAATAAATAAAATGCCTGATATTTCCTATAATTTTCGTTATCGATAAAGTTTATCAAATTCTGCTTTTAAGTAGCATAAAAGCGATTGTGGAGCGATTGATTGGGAAGAAAAATAAATATTGAAAGAATTTAAAGGAGTATGGATAACATATGAAATATTAACAGATATAAAATTAAATGATAAAGAAAAATTTGTTTATTCGATGATTCTGTATTTGAGTAAAGAAAAAGAATGTATAATGTCAAATTCATATATAAGCGAATTATTAAATATTACAAAAATACAAGCATCAAGAATAATTAATTCACTGAAGAAAAAAGGATATATAAAGGTAGATATAATTTATAAAGAAAATTCAAGGGAAATAGCATTAAGAAAGATTACACCTATATACAAAAATGTTAATACCTATAAACAAATCAATACTAGCCCTATTAACACAAATGTTAAAGAGATAATAAATAATAATAAAAATAAATATAAAAGTGACAGAGATTATATCAATTTCGATTGGACAAGTTTATATGCGAATAATTTTTAGGGAATTATCTTGACATTAATTTTATGAGAGTTAACATCACACACTAATAGGAGGTGATGTTAAATGGAGAAAAAAAAAATTAATATGTTATATAGATTTATCGATTTATATTGGCTTTTTTCTGATAGGAAACGAGACGTCTATGTGACTACTCAGAAAATAAATAGCACCCTGCTAAAAGCCACGCTTTTAGGCAGTTATAGGGATACGAGATGTCTCCCTGATCCTGCAGTATTGTGAAATAATTGATTTTCAATTTTCAAGCTCTTAATATTTTAACATAGTTATTAACAATTATATAAAATAAAAAATAACCCAAAACAATTTACAAAAATTGACAAAAGTGTTGAATTTCCAGATTTTTTATGATAAAATGATAAACAAAGGAAAAATAACATGGAAAAAATAATCGAAGGAATGGGAAAAATAGAATTTGGAAGATTCTATAATAACGAGAATAAAATTATTTCTTCTTTAGATGAGTCACCAATTATAGATAGTAAAAAAATACAAACTATTTCATCAGTTCAGTTAAAAGAATTGCTTGATAATGATTACATCTTTAATCTTATATCTCATAGAAATAAGATTATTGTGTATAGTACTAATCCTATCAATTTATTATCTAAATATAGATTTGATATATTTGTGAAGTATTACTATGTTAAATCATATATTGAAAATTATGATTTAAAAGAAGCTAAAAAGATATATTTATCACATATAAAAGCATTTAATAATTTTCATGAACCTGATGGCAGAAAAAACAATGCAAAAGATTTTATAATAAAGTTTAATTCCCTTATAGAAAACATCAAATCTTGCAAGAATTTAGATAAAACTATAATTCCAATTAGTACAACAGGAATACCTATTGATGGAGCTCACAGAATTGCAATTGCTTTATATTTTGATTTAAAAATACAATATTGTGTATTTGATTTGTTAGATGGAAAATATGATGAAATATTTTTCTTACAAAGAGGAATGCCCTATAAATACGTTCAAGAAATAAAAGACTTATCTAAAAAAATACTAAAATAAATATGATAGTAACCAATGATGAAGATTTAACTTAATGTTATGTCTTCATTTTTGCATAAGGAGGAAAGATTATGAGCTTAATAGTATGTTATATAATTTTAATTTTTGAGGTTTTTACAGGATTTTGGTGCTTGTATAGAAGTTTTAAATATATTTGTAACCAAAATCAAAAAACTAAAAATAAAATGGAACTAAATGAAAAGAAACCAAATATTCTTATTGTTATTCCTTGCTTGAGAGAACAAGATATAATTATTCAAACATTAAATTATTTTTTAGAATTAACTAATGATTTAGATAATGTCAAACTTTTAGTTGTAACAACGCAAAAAGAAGAATTTGAAAAAGAAAATAATTTACACTTAAAAGACCAGTTTATAAAAGATGTTAAAAGTAATATGGAATTACAAAAACTAATTAACAAGTACAATAAAATATTATCTACAAATGAAATTAAGGAAATTTTAAAGTGTGGCAAGTTAGAAAATATAGAAGAAATCATAAACAATAAAATCCAGAAATTCCAAACTACTAATACTTTAATAGAAGAATTTATAATTCAAAACCATTTGAAAGAAAGAATATATCATTTTCACTATCCTGATACCAAAGGAATAATGGCAGATCAATTAAATTATGTATTAAATAACTTTGAATTTAAAGATGAAAAAAATTATTACTTTTCAGTTTATAATGCTGACAGTATTCCTAATAAAAATACAATTAAAGAAGTTTTAGAAACTATAAATGGAAATGATGAGCCTAAAGTTATACAACAATATTCTGTTCCAATAAGTAATTGGAATGAGTTATCTAATTTAATGAAAGGATTTTCTATATATCAATCTAATTTTGAACTTAGGTATGGATTAATAAATTCATATTTTCCTAACGAATTATTGTATACATATGTAGTCGGACATGGCATGTATATTAGAGTTGATTTATTAAAGAAAATTGGTGGATTTGAAACTAAATATTGGTGTGAAGATATATATATGAGTTATGTGCTAAGAAATAAAGGTATATCGATTTATCCAATAAAGACATTAGAAATTATGCAATCTCCACAGTATTTATCTATACTAACGAAACAAAACGCAGTATGGTTTAAGACCTCGTTTGAATGTTTGAAAATTTTTAAAGATGTTTTTAATCAAAATAGAAAATTAAATTTAAATAGTATAGGGTGGTTAATACAAAGAATAAGAATGAATATAACATGGCTTGGTTTGCCATTAGCATTTTTATATACAATTATAATATCTATTTTGAATAAAAATATTATATTGTTTGTATTATCCATACTGTCATATTTTGTAATGATTCTGCTAGAATATGGAAGCACTATTAAGTTAATTGAAAAATTGACGGAAACAACTTTGAAAAACAAAATCAAAATTTTGTGTAATACAATATTGGCAACTTCTATTTCAAATATAGGACCAATATATTCTTTAGTATCACGAAAGAAAGAAAAATATAAAACAGTAAGGTAGGAGTAACTATGAATAGAGGAAAGATAATTGTAGTAGAAGGACCTTCTAATTCAGGCAAAACAACAACTTGCCAGAACATGAAAAATTATGCTGATTGTATAGTAATTGATGAATGTATGATATATGAAAAAAATCCTCCTAGACCATCTCAAAATTATGAACAAGAAATACAAAATCAATTGTTCTTCTTCGAAGTAGAAAGACGAAGAATGAAGAAAGCAACCACACTTGCTTTAGAAGGAAAAAATGTTATTTTGGACAGATGTGCGTTATCTACAGTAGCAATTAGTTATGCATTTGAAAAATTAGGAAAATATCCAACTTTTAAACATGCAATGCGGTCAATATGAAAAATTGTTTAAAGACCGTACACTGTTACAACCAGATGAATACATATTTTTATACGCCAATAATGATAGTATAATGCAAAGAAATAAAACAAGAGGAAAAGAATTATCAAAATCATGGATTGATACTTCTTTCACAGATTATCAAAATGAATTTTATGAAACAGTATCAAAAAAAATACCTAATAGTAGAAGAATATCTACTGCTGGAAAAGATAAAATGTATGTAAGTAGAATCATTGCACAAATTTTAAATGTTCAAGAATTAACTGATAGAAATATATAAAAAGCATTGCTAAAAATATATAAGTATAATAAAATGTAAAAAACATATAAATTTTAGTTATATTAATAGGAGGAATGAATATGGCAACATTTTATTTAATTAGACACGGTAAACCAGATTATACATATGGAGATACACACGGATTTATAGGACAAGGACATGATTTTGCACCATTGGAAAAAGATAGAATAAAAGATGTTATAGAAACATCCAAAGATACTAGATTAAAAAATGCACAAATTATTGTAGCTTCACCATATACAAGAGCATTGCAAACAGCTAGTATAATATCCAAAGAAACAGGACTTGAAATTGTGGTCGAGCCAGATATAAGAGAATGGCAACCAGACCTTACATATCAATACAAAAATAGTGATGAAATGAAAGAATACTATAAAGATTATATTGAAAATAATGGAGTTTATCCAACCAATGAAAAAAGGAAATGGGAAACAAAAGAACAATTAAAGAATAGAGTTATGTCTGTTATTGATAAATATAAAGAAAAATATGATAGAATAATTGTAGTTGCTCATAAAATGGCTTTTCAATCTATTTGTGATTGTGGAGACATGAAACCTGCTGAAATTTTTGAGACTACTTTTTAAATTAAACTGGAAATGGAGAAAAAGTAATGAATGAATATTTTGAAAATTTAAATGAAACAATAAAAGAATATTTTAAAGTATTATCAGATGAAATACCGGACTTTTTATATGACTATATAAATACGAAGCCAATGCAAAGGATAGGAAAAATTGGTTGTGGATGTGGAACAGACTATACTAAAATATTTAATAATAAGTTTTTCTATTCAAACCTAGACCATAGTATAGGAGTTGCTTTAATTATTTGGAACTTTACAAAAAATAAAAAGCAAACAATTGCAGGACTTTTTCATGATATTAGTACACCTGTATTTAAACATTGTATTGATTTTATGAATGGAGATCACGAAACACAGGAATCTACTGAAGAGTTAACAACATATATGATAAAAAATTCAAAAGAAATAATGGAGTTGCTAGAAAGAGATAATATAAAAGTAGACGAAGTAGATGATTATCATATATATCCAATAGCAGATAACGATACTCCAAAATTATCAGCAGATAGATTAGAATATACTTTCACTAATGGTCTATATTTTAAAGAAGTTTGGAATATACAAAAAATCAAGGAAATTTACTCTAATATCGAAATACAAATAAACGAGGATAATATACAAGAATTAGGATTTAAAGATAAAAATATAGCAGAAGAATTCATAGTTGGTGCAAGTCAACTATGGCCATTATGGGTATCAAATGAAGATAAACTAGCTATGCAATTTTTAGCAGATACTGTAAAGAAAATGTCTGAAGAAAATCTTTTAACTAAAAAGGATTTATATACTTTATCTGAAAAAGAAGTAATAAATAAAATAGAAAATTGTAATAACGAAAAAATTTCAAAGTGTTTCAAATTATTTAGAAACTCAAGCAAAATATCAGAAAGCGATTTTCCTGTTTTTGATAAATATTGCGTTAGCATAACTGCTAAAAGAAGGTATATAGTTCCATTGGTAGAAGATTCAGATTCCTATAAGAGAATAAATGTTGTTTCTAATCTTGCTAAAGAAAAAATAGATAATTATTTACAGTTTAAAACTAAAAAGTATGCATATTTAGATTTTGATTTTTAATTATATACAATGTTATAGCTCAAAAGAAATGATAATTATGTTTTATACATAATTATCATTTTTTGCGTTTATATAATTTTGTCATTGGGGACGGAGTTTTTTGACAACATGAGTAAGTAATATTTAGTAAAAAAGAACAAAAACAGATAATTATTAAAACAAATTA
>CAKPPF010000017.1 GCA_934177485.1 uncultured Clostridia bacterium
GTTTTGTGCTTGTTTACTAAATATTTACTTACTACAATTAATCTTCTATGTTGTCAAAAAACTCCGTCCCCAATGACCATTTTCCACCTCCTTCTACTATACCTGTGAAAAAACATGGTGTTTGTATGGTAGTTTTTGAAAATTTTTAATTTTTTTGCAAATTAAAGAAGGGTGTTATCTAAAACATCCTTCCAAAAATTAATATTCAGTTATTATAACAAATTGTAATAAGTATTAATAAGCTATATCTTTATAACCAACTCCAGTAACCTTTTCATTAATTATTTCAACAGCTACTCCATTATCATCATTATCTGGTCCACCCCAATCACGATTAAATAGAATATATATACGTCTTTCATTATTAAGTAAAAAACCTTCTTGAATTATTATAGAATCAAAATGTATGTTTTTAATCATATCTTCTTTTGTATTAATATCAGGCCACCATGTCTTGTTTTCTTCTTCGTCTTCTGGTCCATAAGCATACTTTTCTGCTAGTACTCCTTCTCCACCATTATAATATTGTAATAACTTAATAATAATATCTTCCTCTATTAATTTAAATTTTTGAATAAAAGCTTTGAATGATTCATATTGTATTTCTTCTATTTTATTACTAGAAGAATTTATACATATTTTCACATCATATTCTGTTTCAAAAAAATTCAATTTAACTTTTCCATAAAAGCCATAATTTTTTTCATTCTCTAGTTTTCCAAAAACATCATCTTGAATTATTGTTCTTTCAGTCTTGTTTTCAAAAGATTTTTCTTTTTTAAATATATCAAATAATCCCATTACTCTTTCCTCCATACTTCATTTGCGCTAATTATATCATTTATTACGCAATATTAATATCATACAACTTACATAATTTATTGTCAAAACTAAAAACCATCATAAATGTTATTCGCATAACAGATATGATGGGTAAAATCATGGAAAAGATACAGATGCATTCGCCCTGCTTGGCGTGACTTATACTGGCTTCAATCCCATGCCACAACGCACGTGGGTGCGTCGCTATGTTGGAGCGGAAATAATATTTCCGTTGAAGAATAACATGTTACTCTTCTCTCCTTTCGTTGTATTTGCCATCGGCCGGAAATATATTTTATATATCGGGCTTAGCAATATATTAAAATATATTGTTTTTAAATGCCAAAAAATATATTTCCTATGACATACTTTTATTATAGCATATTTTACATATTATGTCAAATTGAACCTGATTTTATAAATCATGATAATGGCATATACTTTTTATCTTTTGGATTTTCATCAATACTATTTAACATATTAAACAATAATAAAATCGTATTATCGTTATTTCCATCTATTCCAATATTTTTATTTGTTAAGATTTTTTGCATATAATTCATTAGCTGAATACTATAATTTTCTTTTGGTGAAACTATGCTTACAGCACTAGTTTCAGCAGAAGAACCTAACATTTTCCAAGTCCATCCATAATAGTCACATATTGCATGTCCATAATAAATTCCTAAAGCTACTGCAACATCCTCTATACTAGAGTATTCTTTTGGGAAAGAATTTGTTTTTAATATGCTATCCACTATATTATTTATTTCAGTTGCTATTTCTTTCCCATCTTTTCCATTAATATTAAAAAATTTAGGTGTTAAAGAATTCATTCTCTCAACTTCTGATTTGATATCTTGTGGAAGTTCTCCTATATATTCAAAAAAATTTTGAGTATATTTTTCTTTTTTTAATTTATCAAATAATCCCATTTTTTCCTACTTTCTTAATATTAGAAATAATATTATCTTAAACACATATATGTATAAATTGCAAATAAAATTGAAAATATTCCAATCCCTGCAAATTGTTTTGTGTTCTTTTTATTAAAAATCATTGCAATTGATACTATTATAGAAATAATATTATATACTATTATAGAGCATATAGACCAAATTTGCCATCCACTATCTTTTGCAAAAGAAGTTGTTGGTGGTACATTTGGTGCGTATTTTAATATTAGTAAGTCAACAATAAAGCGTAACAGAAGTAAAACACTATTAATAATCAATTGCAAACCAAATCCTTTAAAAAAATTTTTCATAATTTGTATCATTCCTTTGTTTTTTAAAAATTATTAATAAAAATCGTAGTTAACAATCCAATCATCTTTTTCTTTATTGTAATAGAAATAGAAATTACCACCATCTACAATATTAAGACCTGCCTTTTCATCAGATGTAATTTGGAATATAAACTCATACCCATCAGCTACTGCAATTGGTTCTTGACAAAACGTTTCAAATCCACCAACTTTATGATTATAATATTTATTTCCTTCTGAATTATCCATAGATGTGTCATCTTCAACTAGTTTTGGAAATAAAGGAAATGCTTTTATATTACTGTTTGTATAATCACATTTTACCAAATCATTTAGATCATTATATGTGCGAATTATAAAATACTTTTCTATATCAATATCTTTTGCGTTCCAAATTTCTTCTGACATAAAAACATTTATTAGCTTTATATTTGAAACACTTTCAGGAACATAAGGTAAATTTTCTAGAAAAATCATTGCTAATGGTTTAAAATTTTCTTTAGAAAATAAATCCTTATCTTCTTCTTTTTGATAATTTACTGCTCCAATCCAACTTTCTAATAATTCTTTAGTTGGTCTTCCTCCTCCTGTTTCAAAAATAGTGGCTTTTTTGGTAATTTCGTATTCTTCACTTATTGTAACATCAGCTTTTGTATTGTTGTTTTCTTCATTTTTTTCTAAACTGTTTTTATCAAAACTAATATCTTGCTTTTTAGCTTCATTAGTTGTATCTTTCTTTTTAAAAATTTCAAATAATCCCATATTTTCTTCACTCCCTACATACAATCCCAGTTATATAAAACATTAGAAAAATCTTTTTTTATTAATTCTTCTTTATTTATAAAGAAATTACATATTCCAGAATCTCCCCACATTATAGCTCATTCTGAATCAATTTGCAATAGCAATGTGTCATAGTACTTGTATTTTGAATCTGTTCTTGGATCATCTTGCGTAAATTCAGCATATCCCAACAATTTACTTCCTGAAGCATCAAGATTTTTTCACATATAATCATACTCTTCTTTTGTAAAATAGTCTTGTAGATATGGTAATTCCCTTGTATCATTCCATTTTTCTTTTAAAGCTTCTTTAACTGTATCTTCTATATTTGCTCTAGTTCCAAGACTGTCATCTATACACTTTTTAAATGTTATCGGATATTCTCCATTAAATGGAAAATATTCTTCATTTTTATCATCAAGCATAGTTGATGTTTTTATACCTAAACTTTCTATCTCTTCTTTTTTTACATTTTCTGTCATTCTGTTTTTTAAACGATACCAATAATCATTTGGATTTTTACTATCCGTTAATACTCTAATAACATCTACAACACTAAAATAATAATCTTCTTTTTCTGCATCCCATATACTTCTTATTTCTTTTCCTTCGAAAAGATTTAATATAGTTTCTAATTTATTATTTTCTTTTGCCATTTTTACCTCCATATTTTGTATTATATTTTTTATAAAATTTATCTTATACTAACTGTGCAAAAAATTAGTTATTAAATCAATTAGTACTTCTTTTTCTTTTGGATTTGATTCAGCTATTAACAATGTTAATGCTGCAAGTGTATTGTTATCGATAATTTGCTTTTCATTTATGTATAATATTCCATAAAAATTTAAGAAATATATAAATAATGTTGCTGCTATTCTTTTATTTCCATCTGCAAATACATGGTTTTTAACTATTAAATATAAAAAGTTTGCTCCCTTTTCTTGTATACTTTTATAAATATCTTGTCCATCAAAACTTTGATAGATATTTCCAATAATTGATTCTAATCCTCTATCTCTTTCTACTGCAAATAATGTACTTTCTTCATTAAATCTTAATTTATTTATAATATTTATGCATTCGCTATATTCTATTTTTCTATTATCAATATCTCCGTCTATCTTTTTTATCCTTTTATGGTCATAATCATCTAATAAATCTAGTGCTTTTGAATATTCTCCTATAACTTTTAATATTTCTTTTGCATCATTTCCTTCTAATCGTTCATCAATTCTATTTGCAATGTCTATTAATTTTATTGTTTTTTCTAAATATTCTAATCTTCTTTGATTTACTGCATATCCTTTTAACATATAGTCTTTTAAAATTTTATTTGCCCATTGTCTAAAAATAGTACCATTCTTAGATTTTACTCTATAACCAACACTTATAATAACATCTAGGTTATAAATTTTAGGTTTTCTACCTCCGGAACTTTTACCGGAAATTCCGGTAGAAGTTTTTTCATCTAATTCTCCTTCTTTGTAAATATTATTAATATGATCATTAATAGTGTTTTCGTCTTTATCAAATAATTGTGCCATTTGTTTTTGAGTTAACCATACAGTTTCTTCACTTAAGTTTACCTCCAATTTTACTCCTTGATTTTCAAATAAAATAATTTCGTTTCTTTTTTCTCCCATAAGAACACTTCCCTTCATAAAATATAATCTTTTGTACATTTATTATTACAATTTATAGTTTGTTTGTTACCGAATTTATGTTTGTATTATATGATATTATTGCTTAAATGTCAAATGTTTTTTTATAAATTATATTGTATGTGGTTATATTTTTAAAAACGGGCGGACACAAGGCCCGCCCCTACAGTTTTATGCATTAAATTTAGTGAAATTTATTTAATTTTACAATCCACGTATCTCAGCAATATCAAGTGTTTTATGTATTCATCCAAAGATTAGAACTTTACGGGGGTAAAATCGCCCGGATGAGAAAACAATATAAGCCATTTTCCATTATAATCATTTAAACAAACTTTTCCGTATGT
>CAKPPF010000018.1 GCA_934177485.1 uncultured Clostridia bacterium
CCACAATGAAAGGAATTATTGGAACCACCGACCTTCCTCTTGTTTCAAGCGATTTTATCGGAGATCCAAGAACCTGCATTGTTGACATTTCCGCAGGAATAATGTTAAATCCAACTTTTGTTAAATTGGTTGCTTGGTATGACAATGAATTCGGATACACAACAAAACTTGTTGATATGCTAAAACTTGTTGGCTCAGCGAACTAAACTCATATTTGTCAAAATCTCATAAGGAATGGTGCCCAAAATTTGGGCCCATTTTTTTGCGTCCCAAAAAACAACCACTTCAGCACTTTCTTTAACTTCCACATCAGAGATATCAACAAAAAACATATCCATGCAAATATTTCCAACAGCTGGACATAATTTGCCGTTAATTTTAACCGAAAAATTGTTTGAAAGCCTTCTCGAAATGCCATCGCCATATCCAAGTGGAACAACTCCAATTCTCATATCTTTCTCAGCGCAAAAACCTTTTGAATAACCAACAAATTCCCCCGCCGAAATTTTTGTTGTTTTGATTATTTTAGATTTTAAAGAAAGAACTGGCTTAACATTCTTAGCTCCATAACCATACATGGCAATTCCCACACGAAGCATGTCATATTCAAGTTCAAGCGATTTTTCGCCCAAAACCCCAGAGCCACCAACATGAATTATTGGCAAGTGCCTTTTGGGAATTTCGCATATATATTCATTAAATTTTTTTACTTGTTGCCTGAAAAATTCACTATCATTACCTGCTGTTGCAAAATGTGTTGAAATTCCTTCAACAATGATGTTTCGCTTTTCACAACATTCAAAAATATATCGATATGTTTCACGTTTTTTAATTCCAAGTCTGTTCATTCCTGAATTAATTTTTATGTGGATTTTTGCGGGGAAAAAAGATCCATTTTCGTCAATATATTTAACAAGCGCATCAAAATGTCTTTTGCTGTCAACAACAAAACTAATGCCATTGTTTATGCACAAATCAAATCGACTTGTTTTTCCAACAATTAAAACATTTGCAAAAGGGTCATGGTGTTTTATTTCCATTGCTTCGCTAATGTTCGAAACGCCAAAAAAATCGACCATTCCTTTCATCAAATCATAAATTTTAATCATTCCGTGACCATAGGCATTTGCTTTTATCATTAAACAAATTTTCTTTCCGCCACATGACCTTTTTATTTCCAAAAAATTATGTTTCAAATTTTTTGAACTAATAACAATTTCCCCGTTTTTTTCCACTTTGTTATATATGAATCATGAAATAAACTTGTTAATAAAAATAGTGCATAGTTATGCACTATTTTGTATTTTCATTCACTTCTTCTTCAATGCCCAATCCAGTCCAAATCTGCTTTCTAAGTTCCTCAAAGTCATAATCTGTTTTGACCTTGATTGTGACAACCGGAAGTTCTGCACTTTTCAGCGCTTCATGAACTTGTGGTGATTGCTGGTCTAATTGTTCATCACCAATCGAGCCATCAAAAATGTCTATAGCAAGTTTTGGCTTCATTGTTTCTTGATGGAAAACAACAAAGTCCAAATATTTTCCTTTGACAGAATCAAAAAGCGCATGACTGCCAATTGGTTCCAAAACTGTGTCAATTCCAATTTTAGGGAAAACAACATATTCCTTAGGCAAAACTTTTGAATTTGCAATCAACATTTTAACTTCTTTTCTGTAAAGAAATTTGTCAACTGTGTCGCAATAAGAACCTTTTAACTCAAGCTTGCCATGTTTGTTTCTTTTTGCTTTTTCTTTTATCGGTTTTTCTTTTTTTATTTTTTGAACTTTATTTTTTACTTTTTTCTTCTTATATTGAACAAATTTATATGCCGAAAAGATTATTATTGCAATCAATGCAATTGAACTAAATGCTATAATCCAGCCCATTTTTCACCTCACCATTCAATTTCTTTTTTTCCAAGTTTTTTCAAGATTTCGTTTGTTTTAACAAAATGTCCACATCCAAAAAATCCATTGTATGCAGACAGCGGACTTGGGTGTGCTGCTGTTAAAACAAGGTGTGCAGGGTTCGTT
>CAKPPF010000019.1 GCA_934177485.1 uncultured Clostridia bacterium
AAGGCTGTAACTATAAAATATTTACTTAATTTTTTCATAATTAATTCCTCCTTTTGAAATTACTATAGTAATTATACCATTTTTATGTAAATAGGTCAAATTTTACTGTGCTACTCATACTATATTGTATCTGTTAAGTAATAGGTGGCAATTTTTTCTCTCATAAATTCCCACTATAATTTGTTTATTTTTTATTTTATTATCTATAAATTAATTCGCTTATTGGTTTGATATCTATTATTTCTTTCATTTTAGCGTTGCCTAACAAAGTACCAGTCTTAAAATCATAAACATCTTGGACTTTTTCTCTTTTCTTCTTCAACAATTTTATATTATTTTCTATCTCTTGTATATATTTTTCTGCATAATTTCTGAATTCTTCTGGAAGTTGCTTAAACGAATACTTACAAATCATATCTCTCGTGCTTTCACTTGCTCTTACTACAATTACTTTTGCTATATTCTCAGAGCCATCCTTTGACCAACTCATTCTCTTTCGCTTCATTCTTCTCGTTAAAATACTATAATTATTACTTTCCTGACAACCCATGTTTCTATACTTTAATCCGGTTTTCTTTGAAAGTTCACTTAACCTTAACTTTATTTTTTCATCTTCGTTATATCTCTTCATTTGTGTCTTTCTTTTGGTACAATATTTTTCTAGCTCCTCTAACTTCTTTATTTGTTCACATTCACCACCACATTTATATTTAAGCTCATTTATAAATTTCATCATTTCATCATATTGTCTTTTATAATATAAATTTTTCATTTTCTTTATATCTTCTTCATCTTCTATGCATGTGCTGATTTTTTCTTGAAAATGGTATTGATCCGCTTGTACTATTGTTTTATCTGTTTTTAATTTTTGTATCCAACTTCCACCATCGCTATTTAAAGCTCTTATCTTTACTTTATCCATCTTGTACTTACTATATAAATTTGCATTGGTTATCTGTGCCATCTCTTCACCTGACATATATCCAACTACATATTCTTTTCCTACTAATTCATATCTATTTTTACCTACTTCTTTCCATCCTTCATAAGTCATTCCTAACTTAATTTCAACGTTTCTTGTCTTTTTTGGTACTTCCTCATTTGGATGCTCTTGTTTATATTTATCATATTGCTCTTTTCTATCTTTACCTTGCATATATATCATTACACCATCTGCTTCTTGATACAAAACTTCAATCTCTTTCGTACCTTCTTCAAGCATACCTTCCTCATATGCTTTTATCTTTTGGGCTTCATTTTCCTTTATTTGATTTCCCAAAAACTGTATTATATTCCATATTGCAACCCCACTAATTGATATCCCTGTTGCATTACTAATGGTTTCTGCACACGCCCTATATGAAAGCTCTTTTATTGTATCTATTATAAGCTCTATAACATTTTCTGATATTTCTCCAACACCTTTAATACCAAGCTGTTTATCCATCAAAAAAACACTTTGATTTGTTTCTTTGTTAATATACATTCTTCTATCATAATCAAGCTCTCCAATTACTGTTTTTATGGTTGTTTTCTTAAATCCTTTATTTCTGTACTGCTTTTTATCTCTTTTATTCATCAATTTGCTATCATATTCTTTTAACATTGTTCTAAGCAATTCCTTTGCAAATTCACATGCAATTTTAAAACAAATTTGCTCCAAATCCTTGAAGCTTACATTTTCCTTTGTTAAAATATTCTCAAACATAAAGACCTCCGTATATTTATTGTATTCGTTAAACAAATTATACTTTTGGTCTTTATGTTTTTCCAGTCTTTGACTGGATTTTTTTTATTTAATTTTGCCACCTAAAATTTAACTCATATCATTTGAATTTAAAATTTTAGATATAATTTTTATAATAAGTATTAAAACAGATTATTTGGCTGTTGTCAATAAAAATCAATATAAAAAGAATTAATTTTAGTATGCATACTTTAAAGTATTATAAAC